>NZ_LIXZ01000012.1 GCF_001305855.1 Rossellomorea vietnamensis
ATATTATTTTCTAGAATAAATGTATTGATCAATGATACAGACCAATCTTTTGTTTGATTTCTTTCATAAAAGGGATGATCTTCTCTCTTGCCTTCTCAGCACCATTCTGCATAATCTGATCCAATACCTCTCTGTCACTTAACAATTCGTTGTACCTGTCACGGGGTTCTTTTATAAACGAGTTCATCACTGAAAACAATTCTGCTTTCGCTTCGCCCCAGCCAATTCCGGATTGAAACCTCTTTCTCATTGTTTCGGTTTGTTCGGACGATGAGAATTCTTTATACAATGAGAAAATGGCAGATGAGCCGGGATCCTTTGGTTCTTCCGGAAGAGAGGAATCCGTTTTGATTTTATTGATTAGTTTTCGAAGCTTGTTTGGTTCCTCGAATAATGGGATTGTATTGTTATAACTTTTACTCATTTTTCGTCCATCAAGTCCCGGGAGGACAGATGTTTCTTCCTGTATGACATACTCGGGAAGAACAAATGTTTCACCATATTGTTTATTAAAATTTTCTGCTATATCCCTTGCAATTTCAACATGCTGTATTTGATCCTTTCCAACGGGAACCAATTCAGTTTGGAATAGGAGGATATCCGCTGCCATCAATATCGGGTAGGTGAATACACCCATATCGACCCCTGAATCCACTTCTCTGCCACCATTTTGATTATCTTCAACTATTGATTTATACGCATGGGCACGGTTCATTAATCCTTTCGGTGTAAAACAGGAAAGGATCCAGCTCAGTTCAAAGATTTCAGGTATATCAGATTGACGGTAAAAAATCGCGCGATCTGGATTCAACCCTAAAGCTAACCACGCTGCCGCCACCCCATAGGAAAGTTCTTTCATTTTAAGTGGATCGTGAATCTTTGTCAAACCATGATAATCCGCAACAAAATAAGCGGTATTATAAGATTGATTCTCTGCCAATCCCAATGCAGGTTTAATCGCCCCGATATAATTCCCTAAATGTATACGACCAGTTGGTTTGATACCAGTCAGAACTTGTTTTTTCATACCCATCATACCCTCCGTTGAAAATAATAAAAAACACAAAAAGGGCTTCCCATCCTCTAAAAAAGGACGGAAAACCCGTGGTGCCACCTTCATTCGCTTACACTTTAGTAAACGCACTCATCTGTACAGAAGTCGCCTTCGATACATCGTCCCTTTTATCGGTGAGACCTTCCGCCAAAACCTACTTTATTTCAGACTGGATGCTCAAAAGCCCATTCAACGATTTCAGCATACTGATTCTCACCAGCCATCAGCTCTCTTAAAAGTTTCAATCGTCTACTCTTCTTCTTCATCGCACTTAACCTTTTATATTGTTTCCACTATTTTAATGTATAGGTAAATAATGGTCAAGTGGGTGTAAACACATTTTATATTTCTTTAGACGAAAGAGGAAGGAAGAGCTTTATGCCTCTCTTATTAAAAGGAAGAAACTTCATATCCGCAATCAAATGACTCGCATATCCGATGACACATGCTTCAAATACGCCATCAATCATGATAGAGGACTCGAGATAACGAGCCACGATAGCATAATAGATCATTCCTAGTACGGAGTGGGTATAACTGCGATGGGACACGAATGAAGCAATAAGTATATAAATGCCCAGCAGCCATAACCATATTTCATTTAATTGCCAGCCACATGCTGTCACACCTATACCAGTAATCATCAGCATCCTTCTCTGGGTAATGAAGCTTGTGAGAAACATCATTCCTGCCCCATAACCAATCCCAAGCCACCGTTCTTTCCCACTGCCTTCCAGGTAGCTGTACACCATCATGAGAAATCCGATGATTTGTGCCACCGACCTGATCATCTTGGGGGAGAACGTAACTTTGTTACTAAGCTTTCCGTCAATATCCAAATCCGGCATGAGTCCGGATACCCCGCCAATTGCTACAAGTGACGCTGTCGTACCCGGCCCAGAACCAAATGAGTTCGCCACGATAAAACCTGTTGCTGCTCCAATTGCCATATGCGCTGTGCCGTTCAATATTAGCTCCTACTCTCTTTCACAGTATGTATCCAGATATTTATGATAGCCTTAATAATCCATTCTGGCTATGGGAAAGAGGCATTACTTTCTTACACTTTCCGTTCTATTCGATCAATGATTTCTAAAAGGTAGGACTTTGCATGGGGGACGAAATGGTGATAACCCACCTTATGGTTGACATAGTTCTTACCCCCTTCTTGGGTGACAACAAATCCTTCCAATTCGATTTCGGCTTTATCCTGTTGAATCAGTGATTTGAAATCAGCCAGGGTAGAACGGAAGATCCCTGCTACTTCCTCCGGCTGAAGCTGAATTTCCGCGTATGAGACCGGCTTCGTATAAAGGAAAACATTTGTATGCTCCCTGTCTATCATTTCTCCTTGAATGAGTTCCCCTTTTACAATTCCCAGATCCTCCAATTCCTCAAACTGGACGTTGATTCCCAGCTCTTCATGGACTTCCCTTACACCGTCTTCAATCTTTTCGTCGGACAAGATATGTCCGGCTGCCGTAATGTCCAAAAGGCCAGGAAAATCCTTCTTATTGTCACTTCTTAATTGAAAATAAATGAAGGTTTCCTTCAAATCGGCATTATAACCTGCAAACCAGCAGTGAAAGGTCTCGTGCCAATACCCTTTCGCGTGGATCTCCGAACGGCTCCTGACCCCTATTCTTTCACCGGATTCATTCAAAACGGCCAGCTTTTCCTCCTCCATCTGATCACTCCTGTCCTTATTCATCATTTCACTTTCTCCAAATAGTCTCTGATTTCTATCAGATCACCGACCACTACATCGGCTTCATGCAATTCATTTTCCTGTGAAAAATCAAACGCACATCCGATGGAAAGAAACTCATTCTCCTCGGCTCCTTTGAAGTCCGAGCGTCTGTCTCCGATCACAATCCCATGACTGAGATGATGATCCTCCTTCACTCTCCGTATTAACTCACCCTTATCCTCAGAGTCAATATCCACAATACTATAACAGGATGAGATCCATCGATCCAACGCATAATATTCCACGATTGTCTGCAGATAACGGGGATAGCCGTTACTTGCCACAAAAATCGGAAATCCCCTTTTGCATAAATAGGATAAGAGGTCCTCTGCATGGGGATAGAGTGCACCCATTCCACCCAAGAGGTTTTCAATCAATTTATCCTGAAATTCTTCATTCACTCTTTCATGTACATAAGTGGGATGTATGGGCAATAAAGTCCTCCACGCCTCCGTTAAGGGGACTCCCATTATTCCTCTATATGTTTCAAGAGGCGTATCCCCCTCCCACATTTCTTCGTCTCTAAGTATTTGGAAGGTATCATGAAGTGAAGCTTCAAGTATTCGGTCTGTCTGAAATAATGTACCATCCATATCAAAAATCATTGCTGCTTTCATCTGTATTCTCCTTTATTGCCATACGCACAGTCAGTATCCATGATGATTTGACTTTTCCCGGGGTTTAACAAAACCATATCTAATCATCCCAAATTTATGCCCCCTGATAAGCAAACAATCCATAAAAAGGATTAAATGGATTCACTATGCAGACGCATAAAAAAAGACACGTGAGACCTTCCTCTTGTGTCTTTTGCTTTTACAGTATTCTCCGTTTTCTAAGAAGCGTTCGGAAGGTAAAAAAGGACCGCCAACATCATGCCGATCACAGAGAAGATGACAATGGTGACTGCTATCGACCTGTGATTCTTTGAAACATGTTTCTTCTTGGACACATTAAAAAACGTAAATGCCATTAACGAAAGAACAAACAAAGCTATAAACAAGAGCTCGCTCATGGACAATCCCTTTCTTTAATAAGGTGTTTACATTTAAACTATATGAGAACACTTTACCATATTTTCTTATTCAACAAAAATTTTTAACATCAGTACACCTTGAATCGTAGACGCGACTAAAAATAATAATAAACCCAGCGCGGGGTAGTTTGTAAGGCTTTTTCCCAGAACGGCAGGTCATCAAAAGCTTCCATGGTAAGCTTTTCACTATCCTTCATATCCACTTCGATAAGGGATTCCAAGTGCCTCGCCACTTCTTCATCCCGAATGATGCAGTTGCTCTCATCATTTAAGTAAAAGCTGCGTGGATCCCAATTGGCTGTTCCCACGTCTGCCAATGCATGATCAACTACCATTACCTTCCCATGAAAAAATCCCTTCTGATAAAGATATATATTCACTCCCTCTTCTAAGAGGCTTTTTTCTATCCGGTAGCTGACAGGTTTGGTGAACCAGGCATCCGTATCATCGGGTAGAAGGATATTCACCTCGACCCCTCTCGTCACTGCTTCTTTCAATGCAGAGATAAGCTTATTATTTGGGATAAAGTATGGGGTCGTGATGGTCACACTCTTTTCTGCTTCATTAATCCAATCAATGGTTTTTTCAATGAGAGGATTTCCGGTTGAGAAGATGAAATGTACATCCCCTCCACTGCCGGCTGACGTGTATGGAGGAAGATCACTCTTTATATTCTCACCCTCATCCTCGATCCAATCTCTTTTGAACTGCTTATACACTTCCTTTCCCGAATCGCCTGCCAACCGAATATGATAATCCCTCCAGTAACCAAGCTTTGGATCTTTTCCCAGATACTCATCCCCCATGTTGAATCCTCCAATATAGGCAATGCTTTCGTCTATTGAAATAAGCCTGCGATGGTTGCGGTGGTGAAGGGAATAGAACGCATTCTTAAACATAATGGGTCTGCTTTTGACAATCTTTACGCCGGCCTTTTCCATCTTCTTGATGTATTTCTTATCGATGTCTGATCCAAGAAAATCTACAGATAAACGAACATCCACACCCATTTGAGCTTTTTTTATCAACAAATCAAAGAACTCCTGAGAGATCTCGTCATCCCGAATAATAAAAAAATGGATCCAAACATTGTGTTCAGCTGTCTCAATATCACTAAAAAGGTTTTCATAAAAGCTTTTTCCTGTATTAAAAATGTCAATGGAAGCATTGCTTGATAGGGTTTCTGTCATCGGGTGGGTTCTCGTATAGTTTTTCACCCCTTGTCTTACATCCCATTGCATGATGAGGAACAATACCACTGATAACCCGGTGATGACCATCATTGCTATTATCGCTTTTTTCAACACGAGAATCCCCCCTTTTCATGGTATCGTTAGCTTTTGTTTATGGGGAAGGACTATACATCCGCCGTGAAAGTTTAAAGATGAAGAGGCGTTAAATATCAATAAAAGAGCGTCAACACAATGTCGACGCTCTTACTTGATTATCTTATTGATTTTCAACAATGTATAGATATAGCGAGCCGTGACGAATAGAATACCACCTATGAACGATCCCAATGTATTCATCATCCAATCATCAATATCCGTTGCTCTACCTAAAGCCAAGTAGTATTGTGCAAACTCAATTCCAAATGAAAAAATCCCTCCAAGAAAAGTGACCATCAATATCAATTGTTTCGAATGTCTCATCCACCAGGCAAGAAAAAAAGTGAATGGAATAAACAATATAATATTGGCAAGGAGATTACGGATCGGTACATCCATATGATTACGGTACAATAAATTCAACTTTAAATTGGAGAAAGGATCGAAATTCACAGATCCCTCTGAAACGTTATCCAGGGGAGTCAATGTGATCAAACAGATGCCGCCAATCGAAATACACGTAAATAATACAGGAAGTAGGTTCAGCCACCTGCCCTTCCCCCTTTTTTTCTTCCAAAAGGAGATCGCAAAGATAAGGGTAACCGTCACAATAATCATAATCGGAAGAACCCAGCCAAATGCGCTCCATAATTCTTTCATAATTTCCTATCCTACTTTCTACTATGCTACATAATGAATTGCAGCAATTTGTACTTTATTTTGTTTTAATCAACCGAAATATACTTCGTTTCCCACTCATTCTAAATCAAGATAGCCAATCCATTTTCGTTTCCCTTCTATACGCAGCGTCAACCCTTCTTTATCAAGCTTTTCTAAAAAAGGAATACTATATTTTCTGGATAAGCCCAGTACTTCTTTCGCTTCACCTACCTGAAATGTATCATCCGTATGCTTCCTCAAGCGAATGATTGCGTCGTTAAACACCCCAATGGAATAGGCTTTCTTTTCGTCCAGGGGTACTATTTTCTTCTCCTGTACGAAAAAACGAGTGAAGTCCGAATGCCATTTCTCCGGTATTCCCACCTTTTCAAAATACTCTTCCATGTCTCTTACCTGTGTACCGTCCCTATCCAGTAAATCGAGAAGCTGCATGCACCGCTTCTCCCATGCAGGTGGCAGATGGGGTGTGAAGCCAATTAACTGAATGAGGTCATTTCCCCGGACCCCATTCCCCTGCTCCAACACATAATCTACCAGACTTCCAGGGTATTCATTAAAGTGTTGCTTTAATTCTGCACGATTGACTCCCTTCAATAAGGGGAAATTCTCATGAAACGTCAATAGGAAATGATTTATCGCATTTCTGCATTCTTTCACGATCTTACAATGGGTTATAGATGAATCAGAAAGTAGAATCCATTCCTGTTCCCCTAGTAATTCAGTCATACTTTCTTCTGAAAGGGATCCTTCCTTTATCAAACTTTCCCTCCGAAGGGATTTATATCGATCAAGTACTCTCAGCGCACGTTCACCTGGAGTTCCTTTAATCAGGGCGTTAAGGTAGTCAATCGTTTCAACTCCAAACCGGTAATTGCCTCCGTTCGGCTGAATAATCAACCCTCCACCGATGGTTTCAACCGGTGAGGGTCTCCTGACAATAAATCGGTCTCCACGTTTAACCATGAGGGATTCATCAAGGCGAATCTGGCATAGGATCTTATCGGTGTCTGTTCCTGCTTCCACTTTATTTCTGTCAAAGAACACAAGCTTCCCCATCACCTCAGACGTTCCTGTATGTATAATGACCCTCATTCTCTGCTTGATAGCATGTCGGGCATTATGTAGAACATATAGGCATACGTCAATTGTGTTTGTCATTAAAAGGTGAGGGGACGAGACAAGTACATTTCCCCGTTTAAGTGATTTATAGTCCACTCCGGGGAGGTTGACAGCAGCCCGTTGACCGGCATATCCCTTTTCTGCCTTATGGTGGTGAACTTGAATTTGTTTCGCTTTCGTATGTATCCCAAGTGGTAGAATGATCAGATCCTGACCAGTTTCCAGACATCCTTCATAAATCGTTCCTCTTACCACCGTTCCCTGCCCCTTCACAGTAAAGACCTGATCAACAGGTAATCGAAATTCCCCGGCTGTATTTCTTGAGGGCAGACTCTTCAAGGAAGAAATGATGGTGTCTTTAAGAGACGTCACTCCTTCGCCTGTTAAACCATCTGCCGTTAGAACGAGAGAGCCTTCAAATACGGTATCCTTCAATTCTTCGATGACTTCTTCCCGGGCGATCTCTATTAAATCTGCTTCGACTTTAGAAAATTTCGTCAAGACGACAATGCATTGACCTATTCCAAGAAGGGAAAGAATATCAAGATGCTCTTTCGTTTGGGGCATCACTCCTTCATCTGCGGCGATTGCCAATACAACAAGATCGATTCCCGCTACCCCTGCGATCATTTGACGAATGAAGCGTTCATGACCCGGCACATCCACTACAGAAATCTCAACCGTATCATCCTCATACAAAAGAGCGAATCCAGGTTCAATTGAGATACTCCGCTCCTTTTCTTCTTTAAGGCGATCGGTGTCAACCGACGTCAGAGCCTTTGTGAGAGTCGTTTTTCCATGATCGATATGTCCGGCCATCCCAATCGTGTAATGGTCCTTTCTCATCCTCTCACCACTTTCTATCTTTTCGTCTTGAATCTGAAGGCCAGTACTCCTGCCATGATGGCAAAACAGACGGCAAACACAACTCCCCTCCATACTTCCCCATCTGAAAAGGATTTCACTACCCATATGAATATGAATAATGTGATTAATATATCAACTATCAGCATTACCTTGGAATTTCGAATATCCGCTCACCTGCTATCCTATCATTTATCTGTAGATGCCTTTACATTATCATATTTCCTCTTAATGGCACCACACGGATGAAATTCTCGCCATGAAATGATCCTGCAAATTTTCATCTGAAAATTTTCATTCTGCCAGCTACTCAGCCCTTTTCATCATTATAATCGTTAGCAACCTAATAGTGGAATGGAAAATCAAAAAAAGAGAATCACGCATACTGTGATTCTCGTAGAGGAATTTATTCTGATCCTTCCTTAATTAGTGTTTCCACATCCTGAACGATTTCATCATATGGAACATCACTATTGCCACTATACGTTTTCACGACGGTGCCTTCCTGGTTCACCAGATAGAAACTGGTCCCATGAATCATCTGATCGGAATTGGGGTCGTCCGCTACGATTGAACGGAAGGAGTGTTCCGCAAGGTCCTTCACTTCATCGAATTTATAACCGGTCAATAGCTCCCATTTACTTGTGTCTGCTTCGAAGTTTGATATGTACTCTTTTAATGCGTCTGGTGTATCTGTTTCCGGATCGACACTGAAGGAAACGATTTTATAATCCTTTACCCCTTCTTCTTTTAACTTCTTTTGCAGCTTTGTCAAGTTGAAGGTCATTGGCGGGCAAACTGTTTCGCAACTGGTAAAGATGAAGTCGGCAATCCATACCTGTCCCTTTAAATCTTTTAAGCTGACTTGTTTATTATTCTGATTCGTATAGGAAAATTCCTTCACTTCATAATCCGTTTCTGCTTGAAAGTCACTGTTGCTGCAACCTGCAAGGAGTATCCCGATGATGGTCATCACCACAATGAATGTTTTGGTTTTTGACATCTTTATCTCCTCCGACTTTATCTGTCTCTCCCATTCTATGTTAGTAAAAAGAGGATGAAAAAACAATTCCTGTAGAGAAGATTCATTGTCTATTTTGTGAAACCTCTCTTCCTGAGCTTATTTCTTGTAGGACAGGCATCCAGCTTTATAGCTTTCATTCATCACGTTCCCTCATCTTCTTCTTTGAAAAGAGATAGTGCAGTGTGAATCCATGAACGACCATTATGGTAAGGAAGGCGAGGAAGTAATAGAATACACCAATTACCCCGTTTGAAATATCCTCGGTTATAAGCCACCATACAGACGCAAAGATAAGAAAAACAAATTGAAGTGCGACTCCTTCTAAAAATGGTTTCTTATACGAATTAAAATCCAATAATCTCTTCCAGCTCCAGGCAATTGCCACAACAGCAGATACTACTAATAACAATATATAAATGCTTATTTGCATTAGTGATGACTCCCCTATCTCCAAGACCTACCTTCATGTTATGCAATCTCTTTGGAAAAGGAAAGAGAAAACGGAAATTAATATGGTTATTTCCTTCCATCTTTCAATATTATCTGGTCTCTTTCAAATATCGATAGGCATTGAAATGTTTAATCTCGACTTTCACCTTTACTTGTTTTAGAGAAGAGTCTGATAGGTAAAATCTGTCTTCACTCTTTTCCAATTCATGATACTTGACTGGATGAAATCGATACCACCGTTCACCAACATCGAAAAGATCCATATTTTTTTCAATTCCGTTTTGATAAACTTTTTTTATTTTTTCTTCCAATGAATCCTGAAGTTTAGCATGTAATTCCTCAAAAGGAATGTCCTTTATTTTTTCTAACAATTCCGCTTCTACGTTTACTTCTAGAGAAAATTTCGGGAAATTAGCACCGTCTTCCTCGTATTTCATCTTTGGCTTACCGGCAGACAGTTTGAACGTGGACAGAATTTCTCCCCCTTCTTCTAGAGCATAGTCAAGGGTATTCCTCTTATTCTGCAGCCAGTCCACTGTCATCGAGTCAGTTGCGGATATCTCTCCTTTCAATGTTTCATCCTGAAAGACACTATATGCATCCAGATATAAAGAAGCAACCTCCTGATCTGCATACCATGAATGATGGTCGATTTTAATATTCGGAATCATGGCCGTCCCCATCGGTTCATAATATTCTCTTAAAAAATGCATTAAACTCGTTGAATCAATGTCATTTTGAATTCCTTCTGATTTCTCCTCGGTCAGGAGAACGGTATAAACGGGAGGGTAATCAAATAATCCCTTCGTACTGAATATCTCCTCTATGTCTGTGTCCGTCACTAACAGTTCGAGGCTCGGCCGTAAGGAACGGTTTCTGCCCACGTCCTGCAACACTTCTCTGAACTTATATTTCAAAAGGTTCCTGGACAAGACAAGTGTTTTCGTGTGACCAAAAAACAACGGTGGCCTCGATACTTTATACAGATTACTGACAGCCATATTCAGAGTCTTCCCTTTTGCCGAACCGACAAACGTTGGAATTGGATCCGTTGATCTGCTCCCTTCCTGCTTGGCAACATTGGCAAAGTTCAATCCCTGAATATAAGCCGTATATTCGTCTTTCGTCTCATCATAATCCAACCCAATGGCGACGATATAGGTTAAGTCCTGAATGTTTTTGGATCCTGTACATCCTGCTAGCGCCAGTATCGAGACTAAGATCATTAATTTAATTGTCTTGTTGTTCATTCGGACTCATCCCCTTCCTCGTCTTGTCATTTGGATTCGTCGATGAGGTTCTTTCCTTATAGAGCTGGATCGGAAGCCTGAAAAAGGATCGAATGGTTTCCTTCCACCCTATAGGAGCAGCCGTTCCTAGATATGGGGCACCGAAAGATGAAAGGGTGGATAAATAAATCACTGTCAGAATGAAGATCATGACGACACCGAACAAGCCAAAGAACGTACTTACCAGTAATACAATGAATCTCAGTACCGTCGTTCCATATTTCAGGGATTGATTGACCAGTGTAAAGGAAGATATATATGTAATGGCTCCAATGACCAGCATGGTGGGAGATGTCATTCCTGCCCTGATGGCCGCATCCCCTACTATCAATCCCCCTAACACCGAAACGGTTTGTCCGATCGCTCTCGGAAGACGGACACCCGCTTCATTGAAGAACTCGAATAAAAACAGAACAATAAACATTTCCACAGGAGCTGACAAAGGCAGTCCGAACCGGGACATCGAGATGGTTGCCACAAGTAGATAAGGGATTTGTTCTATGTTATAGGCGGAGAAAGCCACCCAAAGTCCTGGTAAGAATGCAGAAATTAAAATCCCCACCATCCTTATGATTCTTTCAAGCGACACATACACATAATTGATGCTTGCGTCTTCCGGCGACTTAATTTGCAACAATAAGTTGACCGGCGCTAAAGAAATAGTCGGGAAACCGTCTACAATCAGTGCAAACCTTCCCTGATTTAACGAGTCTACGATGAAATCGGGTCTGCCAGTGTAGTCAAAACTTGTGAATATCGAATAAGGATTATCATCAATAAGTGATTCAAGATGTTGATTCCCCGTCAGCACATCGATGTCAATCTTATTTAGCCTGCTGTATAATTCCTCCAGAACACTCTCATCGATGACATCATCCAGATACAAAATCGCTATGTCAGTATGAGACCTTGTCCCAATTTTATATTTTTCCACACAAAGGGAGGGGGTGAACAGTCTCCTTCTAATTAAAGAAATATTTGTATTCAAGTCTTCAACGAATCCGTCTTTAGGTCCCCGAATCGATGTCTCCAAAGCTGATTCTTCCGGCAATCTTTTCGGTAAATTCCCTGCATGAATGGATAAAACCCTTTCTTCAACAAAGAAAAGGATAAACCCTGAAAATAGAGCGGAAGCCAATTCTTCTATGGATTTCTGCGTGATTTCCTCTGCCTGAAACAAACTCATGATTTTTTCTGCAAAGGGTTCATGTGGGGCTTCTTTAACCTTTGGAAAAATAAATTGATCTAAATAATGCCGGTCCACCAGACTATCAAAATATACGATGTTCGTTTCCGTTCCATTAAAGAAATGGGCCTTTATCAATAGATCCTGACTGTGTGAGAATAATTCCTTCAATTCTTCCAGGGTTGCTCCTTTGGAATCCTTACTTGTTGTCTCTTCTTTAGTGGCTCTCTTCATTCAAGAACATCCTTTACTTAATTCGCTCTGTTTTTATTCGTGGTGAACCCATCTTTTTATTTTACTAATCGTAATATGATCGCTGAAACAATGATTTGTACACTGAAAAGGATGACCGTCAGTGGAAAAAATATATTAAACAAAAACAAATAAAAATCATATGTATCAGTTTTGAACAGGACCAGTCCAAAAAAGACAATGAAAATCGGTACCAATACCTTTAAAGAGATACGATATTGATCCTTCTTTTTAATGAGGAGTGCACCCAATAAGAACATAAACAGGCTGATTCTAATAAGTGCCCCACTCAGCCACTGATAGAGGGCAAAGAAATCAAGATGGGTGATGAATTCGCCTATGGAAAGAATCCTCCATTGCTCATACGCAGGGTATCTTAAGTTCGCCGATTCTACTGGTCCGAATTCCATAATGGATGCAGTAAGGGGACCGAACATCAGGCCCATAATAATCAATCCAAGAACGATTAAATGATGCATCTTCATTTTATCCTCACTAAATGGCTGTATCAGTACAATCAAATATACTTCCAGCAGCCCGCTCAATACATAGATCATCCCTTTTATTACAGGCTCATATCCATTGCTCATAATTGGAAATAATAAGCTTGGATCCTTTAAATTCGTATTCGTAATCGCAATGAAAAACCCGAAGATCATAACAAGGGGCAGCAATATCCCGCTAGCGATCGCCATATGTTTAATCCCGGCCCATGTGATAAGGAAACAAATGATTAAAATACCTCCCCATACAATGAAAGAAGGCACATCAGCCAGGAAATAAGCACTTAGCCATAGTATTAAATCAACAAAGGTTATGTATGCACTTGAGAATAAAAAAAGGCAGATGGGTAGAGAAAATAATAAGACGGCCCATCTAGGCCATTTTTGTTGAAGCAAATGAAAGAAGCCTTCCTTAGGGGAATGCTTGATGATGTAGTAGATTAAAAACGTCATGAGGAGAAGGATTGGATAGGCAGCAAGGATACTGATCCACCCATCCCGCCCTGCTGCCTGAAAGATACTCGGAATCAACATGACATGATTCAATAAGCCTGTTGAGAGGATTAACAGCAACAGTAACTGTCTCGGGATTAAGATTTTGCGGATACTTTTCATTTGAACTCTCCACTTGATTAGTCATTTTACCTCTATTTATGTCCCAGTTATCGTCATTAAAAACATTGTAGAATGATCTCCCGAAAAAATTTTATATAAAAAAGGTCAAGGATGATAATCCCTGACCTTTTAAATAAGTGATGTTGTCTTAAGCTAAAAACTGAAATTCCGTCCTGCTTCCGTTTTGTGATGAAATGACTTCCAGTCGTGCATCAATTCTTTCTTTCAGCTCCGGAACATGTGATATTAACCCTACTAAACGCCCGCTGCTTTGGATATCCATCAATGCTTCGATTGCCTGATCAAGTGATTCTGGATCGAGTGTCCCGAACCCTTCATCTATGAACATCGTTTCTAAGGATACCCCGCCAGCGTATTGCTGGACCACATCAGCAAGTCCGAGGGCTAAAGCCAAGGAGGCCTTGAAGCTTTCCCCTCCGGATAATGTTTTGACATGTCTTTCCTGACCTGTATATTGATCAAAGACCAGGAGTTCCAGCCCACTTTGTACATTTCCTTTGCTTCGGTCCGTTTTTCGGATCAACTGATACCTGCCTGAAGTCATTTTGATTAATCTCTCATTTGCGACTCCAAGGATATCTTCTAGGAAAGATGCCAGAACGTATCGTTCAAATGTGATCCTGTTCGCGTTCTGACCTCTTGCAACTTCTGCTAAATGTCCGACCGTTTGATATCTTGATTCTAAATCCCTGATCCCTTCATTTATGGCTGTCACCCTGGTGAGGATGAGTTCATTTTCCTTTCTATTCGTCATGACCCTGTTTAGATGGTCATTTACCATTTTCAATTCATCTGTAATCTTGATTATGTCTTCTTCGATCTTGTGCAGGTCCGGCCGCTCTTTATCTTTTAAGATTTGATCAATATCAGTTAGACGATCAGTAACTGAACGAAGATCCTCGCCGAACTTCTTCACTTTTTCTTGAAGGACCGTGACCTCCGCTTCAGACTTTTTCGCTTCCAGAAAGGCTTTATAATGGGAGAATCCCTGTTCTGTGAGAAGGGCAAGGAAAGCCTTTCTTTCAGCATTCATCTCTACATTCACATTCTCTATATGGTTCTCTTTATCTCTGACTTGAGACTCCTTTACACTGTTCTGGTTCATCAGCTCATAATACTGTTTTTGAGCCTGTTCAAAGGACGTCTTTAATTCTTTCAGTCTACGTTTCTCTTTCTGTAATACTTGTTCAAATTGAGTTTTTGTCCTGAGTTCAAGAGGAATGGATTCCTTTACCTTTTCCAGCGTCGTATTCTTAGTGTGAAAGAGAGTATTGAGTTCTTGGAGCATTTCTTGATTCTTCCCTCTAGCCCCTTCAAGTTCTTCAAGCTTTTCTCTTCCCTTTCTAATTTCTTCCCCCATGACTCTTACCTGTTCCACTTCTTTTTTCTTCGAAGCGATATCCGTCTTCAATGAGACGATTTCTTTCATCAACAACGAACGTGTCTCCCCGATTTCAACCTGATTAAAGTCACGTTTCTTTTCAATTATTTTCTTGCTGATATTCTCGATTTGCTCTTGGATACTTTGTATTTTCGTTTCTTCCTGGGCAATGACGAGGCTTAATTTTTTCTCTTCCGTTTCCAATTCCTGATGCTTAGCTTTGGCTACCTTAAGATCTTCCGCTGAAGGGATGGACTCTTCCTCTACGGCAGGGTTTGGATGATGTTCTGATCCGCAGACCGGACACGGAGCATTATCTGATAATCCTTTCGAGAGCAATGCTGCTTGAGCAGAATTCCATTTCCCCTCCAAAAATGCCAGCGTTTCAGAGGCATCCTGAAGACGATCCCCAAGTTGCCTATGACGATTATTTAATTGATCGCGCTGGTTATAGACACGTTGAAGATTTTGTTCCAAATGATCCATTTCATCTATCTGCTCCAGCAGGAAGAGTTTCTCATGTACGTTTTTTTCAAGTTGAAATACATTTTCCTGACCGCTTTCTCCTGCTTTGACACGTACTTCCCGTTCCTTTATTCCTTTTTGTAAAAATGAGACCTGCTCATTCTGTTTTGTTACAATATCCTGCTGTTTTTCGTACCTTTTTTTCAATTCATCCGTTTCGTTCATTAACGTATCTAACGAATCTATATCTTTTTCCATATTTTCCAGTTGAGTCACTCTTTTTGAAGCTTGGTCCCTGAGGTGTTCATTTTTTGTTTCTTCTTCAAAAATTTTCGTTGCTCTCATTAGCTTTTCAGAGATTGTATGTTTTTCTTCGGATAGTTTTGCTAATTGACTTTTCAGTTCATTGAGATTCCGATTAAGTTTGTGGCAATATTCATCTTGTTGGACCAAATGGGAAGCTCTCCTGGCCAAAACAATCTGGTGGTCGATCGATTCGATTTCAGGCTTTAATGCTAAAAGGGAGTCTTTTTGATTCTTAAGTTTTTCCTGAAGATCGTATTGATCAACCAGACTTTTAGCCTCTGCAAGATCCTTCTGAAGAGCATCCCGCTTCCCTTGAACGTCCTCATACTTTTGTCTGAGATTCTTCTCCTTCTTTTCCATTTCTTCAATCTGAGGGGATAGAAGGTGCAGAATGCGATGATCATTTAACGGATTTTCCAATAAAAGAGATTGAAGTTCTTCATTTTCTTCAAAATGGATTCTTACTAATTCCCTTGTCCGTTCTTCTATTGAAGATTCCACAGACCTTTTCAACTCGTCAGCCTCGGCTTTCAGTTTTTCCTGAATCATCTTGTAAAGCTCCGTATGAAACAGGCGTTGCAATATGAGTTCTTTATCTTTACTATCCGATGTAAGGAGTTTCCGAAACTCCCCCTGTGGAATCATAAGGATCTGTCTGAATTGATTGGCATCAAGTTGGATCAACTCTTTGATTTTCTCATCCACTTCTCTCACATTTGCCGCAAGAAGCTGTTCTTTCCCGTCTTCATCGTATACATATAATTCAGATCGGGCATTGATGGTAGTAAATCCCTCACCCCGTGCTTTCTTTTTTTCCTGCTGTGGTGAACGCCAAATGCGATACGTTCTCCCACGTAAACTGAATAAAAGATCTACTTCGGTACTATCATCATTATTCGCAAATTGGCTTCTTAATTCTGTCGGATTTCGGTCTTCTCCGCTGGCCTTCCCGTAGATCGCGTAGGAAATCCCATCGAAAATCGTTGTCTTTCCCGCCCCTGTTTTACCGGAAATCACGAACATAGTGCGGTTATCCAGCTCGCGGAAGTCAATGGTTTCTCTGCCGGCATACGGTCCAAACGCCTGCATTACTAGTTTAAGTGGTTTCATGCAGGATCAACCTCCCTTCTGGCGAGATCAATCACGTTCCGTACCACATCTTCCTTTTCACCAGTGAATTCACCCGTCGTCATGTCCTTGTAAAATTCTTTAAACAAGTCAAGTTCAGACCGTTTTTTATCCTCCAATACTTGAAACGAAGTTTTCTTCTTGGCATCGGTCAGATCTCTCTTTCGCTCAAGATGAAGTACGTTTGGATAGACTTGTCTCAGTTGATTGATCGGATCGATTAATGTCCCTTCATCATGAAGTGTAATTTTCAAATAGTCATTCACCTTCTGGGACTGATAAAAAGCCGGATCGAGCAACTCTTCCATATGCCCCTGCAGTTCCCTCATATCCTGTTTAGGCTGAAGTACCTTTTCCCTCAAATCAAAGGTCCCATTCTCCCCCATTTCAACAATGGTGACAGATTTCCTTTGGGCAGCTTCTGAAAAAGAATATTTCAACAGAGAACCTGAATACCTGATTGTGTCATGCCTAATGGCATCGGGGCTGTGAAGGTGACCGAGTGCAGTGTAATGGAATGGCTGGAACACGTCCGCCCCCACGCACCCGGATCCCCCAACTGAAAGAGTCCGCTCCGAATCTGTCGTTTTTCCTCCCAGTACAAATGCATGACCAACAAACACATGGGGTTCATCCGGGTTCATTTGTGCTTCGATTCTCTTTACGATGGCTTCCATTGCTGCATGATGACTATTGATCGAGTCATCTTCAAGTATTTGTCTGACTGTACCAGGTTCAGCGTAGGGAACGCAGTGAAAGTTTACTCCTTTTATATGGATCGGTGTAAAATCTGCCGTGACCTTCCCTTTTAAATAAAATTGACTATGCTTATACCATGAAGATCCAAATGAGAGCCTCTCTGCACTATCATGGTTGCCTGAAACGGCTACAATCGGTGTATCGAGCTCTACATTTATCCGGAATAATACTTCATCTAATAGCTCCACTGCTTCTGTAGGTGGCACAGATCGATCATAAAGATCGCCGGCAATGACGACAGCATCTGGTTCTTCCTCTTTCACAAGGTCTATGAATTCCTCCAATATGTATCGTTGTTCTTCTGTCATATATATGCCATGCACCAATTTACCCAGGTGCCAATCAGCGGTATGAATGAATTTCACTACGGTTTTCTCCTCTCTGGACATTCTTGTTTTCTAACTGAATTATATCAAACTCACAGGGTCTCCGTGTAAGGAAAACATTGATAGGGGCTCGGGCGCTGCTCTTTTGTCAGTCTCCATAAAAAATAGGACCACATAGAGCGGTCCCATTTCCATTATTCTTTGAGTTGCTGAGGCAGTGTTTGAATCGAAGTGATGACAGCATCAAGCTTTGTCTCGATTCGATAAAGAAGATACATCGTGACCACAATCGGAAACCCTACTTCAGAAACTAAGGAAATAATCGACTCCATCCTCTCCCTCCTCTCATCCTATATATAGGTAGTTTGAGAGAAAATGGGTACATAGACAGAAAAAAAAGCGAGTCCCTGACAAATCGGACTCGCTTTCCCTCATCTAAAAGTGGTCGTAATAGACCTATTTACTTTACTATTAACCGTTTAAATCGCTGATCAAGCTTGAACTTACCAGGCCAGCTTCATCAAGGATTTCTTTGATTTTATTTTCTGCATCGTTCAATTTTTCATCAGCTGCTGTGAAATCTGCTTCGCCTTCTTTAGCCAGTTCATCTGCTTTCATAGTATACGATTCTGCCAGTGTCGATTGGAAAGATTCCACTGCATCCTTTTGGTCTCCAAGACCATCGGGGATCTTCATTCCTTCTACTGCTTCTGCAGATGCTTTCGCTGATGTTTGAGCAGATTCTTTCAATGCTGCCAATTCATCTCCAGCAGGAGGCTCTTCACCCGCCATTGCTGCTTCATAACCATTTAGATCAATATCAACACCGTTTACGGTCGTTGTTAAATTCAGGTAGTAATCCATTAATTCTCCAGCCGTATCCGTGTTCTCTTCAGCACTTGACGCCTCATCCTTTTTCTCTTTATCAGAACCAGAGTCTGAACATCCTGCAAGTGCCAATGATAAACCAAGACCTAATACCCATACTTTTTTCATACTTGTTTCCCCTCTCTGTCTATATCTATATGTTCAAGTACAATAAGCAGCTCCAACAGGAAACGCTTACTTCGTCTACAATAAGCCGGCAAAAAGTATCTTATCATGGAGATAAACCTATGGTAAAGAAATATTTGCAGATTTCTACAAAGTTTAAATCTTGTAAATATTTCAAATAAACTGTTTTCAGTATCCTGAAGTCCGTTATATAACTAGGACGTTCGTATGAATCCACTTTCAAAACAATTGAACAAGTTTTCTTCCCGTGGTATAACTTATATATCCTTACCTTACGGGGCTGATTGTTGAGCTGGTGCTTGCCTTAGTCTTCAAAACTTTAGGGAGGCGCGTGCCGTCTCCGCTGGGTTCGATTCCCAGGCAGTCCCGCCATTTAAAAGGGCAATTTCCTATTCATATAAAAGAACCCTTCCATAAGGGTTCTTTTTCTCTATTTCTGCAGCGCTTCCCGTTTCTTTCTCTCTGACGCCTGTACTCCATCAATCATTATATGAAAGGTTGTACCTTCTCCCTGTTCACTTTGTACCCGGATATCCGCACCGTGATCTCGCAGGATCCTTAAGCATATAGTAAGGCCGAGACCTGTTCCTTTTGTTTTTGTCGTGAAGAAAGGCTCGCCCAGTTTATCCAGGGTTTCCTTTTTCATCCCTACACCCTCATCCTTAAATGTCAATTGCACCTTATTATGTGAATTGAAATCTGCATGAATGGTAATCGTCCCTCCATGCGGCATAGCTTCTATGGCATTTTTCAATAAATTGATAAAAACCTGTTTTAATTGATTTTCGTCCCCGCGGATATACAACTCCCTCTCATGAAAATGCGTTTGAATTTCGATATTATATAAGATGGCATTCGTATTCAGCAATTTCGAAACGTGATCCAGTGTTTCGATGATATTAATTCGTTTATACGTAACAGATTGCGGCTTAGCAAGAATTAACAGCTCGCTCAGTACAAGTTCGATCCGCTTGATTTCAGAAAAGACAATCCCTAAGTATTCCTTCGTTTTCTCATCGGCATCATCTCTTAACAACTGCAGAAATCCATTAATTGAAGTCAATGGATTGCGGACTTCGTGAGCAATCCCTGCAGCTAATTGACCGGCAACTGAAAGTTTTTGAGATTCAATAGCCAGTGTTTCATTCATTTCCATCAATTCTTCCTCGTTATGTACTCTCTCGGTAATGTCTGAAATGGTCCCCACTGTACCCAGTAACTCACCATTTCCATTATAGTTCAGTTTAATATTGACCTCTCCCCAACGAAACTGGCCGTCCCTTTTTTGATAGGGGATATCCATCCTGGTTTTCTCCCTATGTAAACCGATGCTTTGCCTTATCAGTCGGAGAATTTCATGACGTTCATGGAGGGAAATGAAATGGAGGGCATTCTTATGTAGACTTTCTTTGACCGTATATCCCGTAAATTCTTCCCAGGACTGATTGAGGAATTGAAATTCCCCCTTTGAATTTGTGTGAAAAACCACTTCATCAATACTTTGAAGGACGTGCTGCATTTCTTCGTTAAGCAGCTTTACTCTTTCTTCACTCGTTCTGAGGGCTGCCAGCGTCTTATGGCTGATATCATAACTTTTCCCCATATAGTAGCTGATAAAGAGGATCAATAGGGTAAAAACCATATCCACCTTTAGATCTACTGGATAATGGAGAACAAAGTAGTAAATAAAATCCCACGTAATGACTAATAAAAGTCCAGTAAGTAACGATATGATCCTGCCACTATATTTCATCCTGCGAACCTCCTAATCGCACAAGCTTAAAAAACAATCGAAATAGAAAGAATTTTCACGATATTTGTTATTTATTAGTATATCATTTCTAATTAATAACAGTATAGAGTTCTTTTATAAAAACGACGATAATCTTGTCATGGGCAAAGTCCTTGTCTATAATTGAATAGGATATGCTTTTAAACTGAGGTGAAAAACATGCTTGAAGGTTGGTTCTTATATTTCATCCTTTTCTGGGTCGTTTTCTTAGTGGCTTCTTTTGCCATCGGTGGATTCTTTATGTTCCGGAAGTTCTTAAAGAGATTCCCAAAAGAGGACGGAAAGTCTGATCTGGATTGGGAAGAACATTATGTGAATGAAACCATCCACCTATGGGGTGAAGATGAAAAGAAAATGTTGAATGAGCTGGTAACCCCGGTACCAGAATTATTCAGAGACGTAGCCAAGCAAAAAATCGCTGGAAAAATTGGCGAATTAGCTTTAAAAGAGAGAGCTTCAGCCATAACGAAAGAATTAGTCATAAGGGGATATATTTTGGCAACGCCAAAGCGGGATCATAAATTCCTAAGAAAAAAACTTGATGAAATGCAGATAGAAGTTACACCGTATGAACATTTATTCTAATAAAACAGGCAGGGAATAGAATGGGCTCGATACTTGTGATTCCAATTATATTATATTTAATTTTTATTGTTGGGGCTGCTATATTATTTGTAAAATGGAAGAATGCAAAAAAAGGTAAACGCTAATCGTTTACCTTTTTTATATGGTCAATTAATCAATGGGATCCTCTGCTTTGCCAAAGCGGATGACGTCAAGAATCGCTTGGCCATCACTCGGTTTACCGTCTCCGTTCCTGTAAGGAAACAACGAGAAAAAGATGAAATATACCGAGAAATACACAAATTGGTAGAAAAAGATGTGAACAGGAATGACACCTTCATATATTAAATAGTTAATGAATAAAATCGCCACCAGGTTGAATAAACTTCCTGATAAATAGATAAGCACATGCACCCATACCTTGTTGTATTTCAATTCCCGATATTGACACCATCCTTCCATGAAGTACATTCTCTTCACTTCTAAAGGACCAATATTTATCAGGTGTTTACCGGTTCCAATGGCAAATTTAATCTTGGCTCCAAATATGCGTGCAATCAGGATATGACCCAATTCGTGTAAAATAGTGACCAATGGCAATGTAAGAAAGAAGGCCAGGAAAAAAGTCCAGATATCTGCTAATGTAAACAATCGTAATCCCACCAATATCATTTATTATTCATTCATCTTTTCTCTCTTTGCCCTAAAACCTTTACCCTTATGCATATTCATTAGCATTGTCATAAAACCGTCATCTTTCAGTAAGATGTGCAAAATAAAAAAGCAGGGCGTGCATCCCTGCTTTTTAAAGGTGGATTATATTGAATTCGTCGTTAAATCCTGATTTTCCTGGTGCAGCTTTCTATATTGAAAATACATGGTTATCCTCCATGGAACGATCATGCCAAAAGCAAGTATCCAGAACATCCCGCTCAGTTCTCCATAATCAATTGAAGTACTAAGGATCGACTTCGCTATAATTCGAATTAACAGAAGTCCGATCAAAATGAAGGCAAAAGCTTTAGAACGCTTTAAATAAATATCATTTTCACGAATTTCAAACTTGGATGTTTTGATCAACAACAAAGAGAATACCATCCCGACAGTAATCGCCTCTAAAAACTCACTCACACTGACCCGAAATAGAGGAAATAAGAACATCAACGCACCCGTACTCATAAAGAGAGGTGGTAAAATAATCTTCTTACCGCTTACCGGCCTTTTCTGAGCCTTCATCCTGATAAATATCACCATAAATCCCATGCAAATCGCGACAATGGATGAAGCAATCATCATAAAGCATCATCATCCTTTTATAATCTACTTTCATACCTTCCCTTATTATAGCCCAAATGCAGGAAAAACGAAAACAGAAAAAAGAGAGAATGAATGGAAGATTCTTTTCTCTCTCGGTTTATCACCCTAACACTCTTTTGATGGCTTCTTCTACACGCACTTCATCAAAGGGTTTAACAATGAAGTCCTTCGCCCCCGCTTCAATTGCATCCACTACAACCTTTTGTTGTCCCATCGCAGAACACATGATAATCTTAGCCTGAGGGAATTCGATAAGAATTCTCTTAACCGCCTCAATTCCATCCATATCCGGCATGGTGATATCCATCGTTACCAGGTCAGGGTGAAGCTCACGATACTTTTCCACGGCAATATGGCCATTCTCAGCTTCCCCAACGACTTCATGCCCGCTGGATGAAAGCATGTTTCCAAGAGTCAATCTCATAAATTTCGCATCATCCACTACTAGTATCGTTGCCACAGATGTTTCCTCCTCGTACACACTATCGATGTCAATTGAGTCTATTTACCTAATTCATCCAATTAAACTATACCATAAATCGTAATATTGATTCAATTTATTCTGTTAATTAACACCTGATTATGATTAAAATCCTTGAAAGCCTCCAAACACAGACGTAAAGTAAGCAAGTATGACGGTCATCCAGTCGAAGAACAGCATGATCCCTACAACAATCATGACGTATCCTCCTATTTTTACAATTCTTCCACTGTTCTTTCTGATCCACTGCATTCGTCCTATAAAAAATGACAGAATGAAGAAAGGAATGGCAAAGCCTAATACGTATGCTGTCATGTACATGACGCCTGAGCCGGGATTTGTTGCGGCAAGCGCAAGGACTGAAGCAAGGATCGGACCCGTACAGGGTGTCCACCCTGCTGCGAATGCCATACCGATCAAGATCGAACCGATAAAGCCCGCTGGCCTATTCTTGAATTCAAATCTACGATCTTTCATCAAGGATTCCGGTGTGAACACACCAATGACGACCAGGCCAAATATGACGATAAAAATAGCCCCAAGCTGTCGAATAAGATCTTTATAATTTAAAAAGAAGTTCCCTATAAAGGAAGCCCCAAACCCAATCGCGATAAAAATGGCTGAGAAACCAACTAAGAAGAATAATGTATGCAGTAAACTTCTTCTCTGCAACATGGCATTATCCGTTTTCAATTCATTGACACTCATCCCGGTTATGTATGAAAGAAAGGCGGGATATAAAGGTAAGCAGCAAGGGGAAATGAAGCTTAAGAACCCTGCCCCGAATGCTAAAAAAAGATTAATATCAGACATTTCCACATCTCCTACAATTTTAGTATATATGTCTATTCTATCAAACAATGCTTCAAACTATGAGGAATGTTTATGTGAAAGATTTGTGACCATCTTATTACAATCACCATTTACTCTTTCAATTGTATTAAAGTCTCTTTTCTTTTTTAAAATCCATTAATTTTACTTTGAAAAAATGGTCTATTTTCGTTATACTAATAAAAAGTTACAGTTATTACTAGTTTTGTATTCCACTTGTCAGGACATACAAAAGAAAGGAAACAGCCGTGTCTAAAAAAGAGCTTCTAGAACGAATTGAAAAAAAGCGTGCTCAATTAATTGATATTGTTGCTGAAAATGGACTGACTTCACCTCAAGCTATTCAATTTAGTCAGGAACTTGATCGTCTGTTAAATAGCTACAACTCTCAATACATAAAAAAATGTTACTCACCACAAATGAGCTGAACAAACCTTTCATCTAAATAAATGATACTAATATAAGAAAAGAGCCTCTCTAATTTTGGTAAGAGAGGCTCTTTTGTATAGAATCATTCTTAGTGAATTTGAACAAACGGTTCCTGGTCCACTTCTTTGACGATGGTGGCTTTTAGGCCCTTAGGAGTTTTCACATAAAGATAAACCGGTGTGTGAGGAAAATAATCGACGATTTCAGGACCAATCGCCTGTGCAAACCCTATTAATTCGGTTTCTTTCACCATACCTGTATGTACATCGATGACCAATTTATTTAGCGTATCTTTCCTATATAATCCTTTACCCACAAATTCAATATCCTGATGAGAGAAATACTTTGAAACATAATCTTCAAGATCCCGGATCCTGTTGTATAAATCCCGGTCCTTCTCTTCGCCTTCGTCACTCGGGAAGTAATAATATTTGTCGGATACATCATCCCACTTTTTGATTCTCCTATCGTTCTCATCTAAATAGGTGGAGGCGATATAGTTACCTGAAACAACGCTGTTCAAAGGTTGTAGTTTGTAAATCGATATCATAATGGGCACATTTTTCAATTCTTTGTTTGCCCTTACACGACTTACGACTGTATCGGCGACCTTCCTTCCGTATTCTTCCATCATTTTCTTGGTAATGTTGGCTTCGTCAAAATGCATAAGCTTCTTATCATCTTCCACCCTGATATAATCGGTGGAATTCATCGCAAGACCAAGGGAAATCCCCTTGATGTTCCCTTCTGAGTCTACATAATTCTGCTCATGAATATAAGCAAGGTACATTGGATTTTTCTTTTCCAACTCCATCTGCTGTTCCCATGACATATCCTCTGTAATTTTTAGTTCCGGATTAAGGCCAGCCTTGTTGGTTTTTGACTTCCTCCCTAACCAGGAATTTAAATTCTTTAAATACTGCCCCTCTTGATACACATATTTTTCAGGGTCAAAATGTTCAGTGGATAATGACATAAGGCCTGTCTCGATTTCATCCATATCACTGCGGTTATTGATCGTCATTGTAATCAGGCCGCGATTCACCGATTTTTTTTCTTTGTCAATTTTATAATTTAAATATTCACGTGCGTCACTTGCTGCACTATTTTGAATTTCAAGCGTTTCATCATCTATCACTTCCTGAGGCTTATTGCTGCATCCGGCAATAAGAATCAAAGTAGACAGAGAAACAATCATCCATTTTTTCATATGACTCCCTCCGGACTATATTTTATCATACATTACATTTCATTCCGCCTGATAATCTTTAAGTTTTTATAAATTCACGAAAATAATCCCATTATCCTAATAAATCTATTGAATCTCCTGCGCACTCCTTCACATCAGGATGCCCAAACAATAGAAAAAGCACTCATCACCTGAGTGCTTCCATCTATTACTTCATGTTCTTATTCATTGCATTCATCATTTGATTGATTTTCTTCTGGGATGGTTTTTGCCCCATTTGCATCATCATCATGCGTAACATTTGCTCGTTAATTGGTGGATTTTTCTTAAGGTAGCTCATCATATATTTACGAGCAATGAAAAATCCTAGTGCAACTCCGGCAAGTAATGCCAGAACTCCTACTAGAATAAGTAATCCAGTCGTTCCCATACTCTTACTTCCTCCTTCATGTTGTCCTTTTAAAAGTGTACTAAACCCTGAAACATTATACAATATTTTGGTCCAAATTTCATATTAATATATAAACTTTCTTTGTTTTATCGGTTTTAACCAGCCAAAACGTTCATTTTTGATATCCATTGCCAATAGCTGGCCCATATTCCTTCTTAAAATTTCAAAAAATACATATTCAGATTCATCGTGTCCCCAGGCACTCAGAGACATTGACTTTTCATTCAAAACGAGTGTTGCGCCTGACTCTTCTCTTTCGATTGTCGCAACGGAGTTTATCCAGGCTGCCCCTTCAACCTTCGTTATTTCGTGCTGAAGCAGTCTTTGGGTAGGAAGGTATGGAATTGGTTTCGTAATGTAATCTACTTGTTTCGAGACGATATCGTGAAGATCACCTGTACTCGCTTCCCAATCAGAAAACAATTGATAGAACATTCTTTCACGACCATAGTAATGTTGAACAAACAACTCTTCAATCCAATAGATTTGATAATTTCGCACCTTTACTCCCTCCTACCTTTCTTTCATATAGTATAAATCAACTAGAAGGGAGTCATTGTCATAAATTGTTGAAAATCTGCACTAGTTTTGTCGAACCTATTCTATCTTCTGAATGTATCGAAGTATTTTCAAGGCACTTGTTCTGTACCCTATCTCTTCCACCTCTACTCCTCACTATAAATAAAAAGGCCAACTCCTTAGAGAGTGTAAGGAGCTGACCTTTTCCAATCACGATTATTGAAGTAAAGCTTTGATTCTAGATACCACGTTTTCAGAAGTAAATCCATATTCTTCCATAACTTTCGCTCCTGGGGCAGATGCTCCATAACCATTGATCGCCAGAATGTCACCTTCATCGCCAACGTAGCGATCCCAGCCCATTGGAGATCCCATTTCAATAGCCAGGCGTTTTTTCACGCTCTTAGGCAAAATGGATTCTTTGTATTCTTTTGATTGCTTTTCGAAACGATCCCAAGATGGCATGCTCACAACAGAAACACTGATGCCGTCTTTTTCAAGGGCATTCTGCGCTTCTACAGCAAGATGCACTTCAGAACCAGTCGCAATCAACAGGGCGTCAGGCTGTTCTTTACCCGAAGCTGAGACAACATATGCCCCTTTGTTCACCCCATTATAAGCTTTATCAGCCGTACCTTTAAGCGTTGGAAGGTCCTGACGGGATAGAACCAGCATCGTAGGCTGATCTTTGGATTCTAACGATAACTTCCAGGCAGCAGCCACTTCATTACCGTCACCAGGGCGAATGACTGACAGGTTCGGCATTGCACGAAGGGAAGCAAGCTGTTCAACAGGCTCATGAGTAGGTCCGTCTTCTCCAACTGCGATACTATCGTGTGTGAATACATACGTCACAGGTAAGCCCATTAGAGCCGCCAAGCGGATAGCAGGTCTTAAGTAGTCACTGAATACAAAGAACGTCCCTCCGAATACATGAAGCCCTCCGTGAAGAGCCATACCATTCATGGCACCACCCATTCCGAATTCACGTACTCCGAACCAGATATTACGGCCTTCATAGGATTCAGGTGTGAAATCTTTCTCATCTTTGATCATTGTTTTGTTGGAACCTGCCAAGTCAGCGGAACCACCGATGAATGAAGGAAGATTTTTCGCAATTGCGTTCAACACTTCTCCTGAAGAAGCTCGGCTTGCTAATGCTTTTCCTACTTCATATACCGGGATGTCCTTATCCCATCCTTGTGGGAGTTCCCCTTTGATTGCCGCTTCTAATTGAGTGGCTAATTCAGGGTGATCCTCTTTGTATTTAATGAATTGGTTAGCCCAATCTTGTTCTTTCTCAGAGCCAGCTTGTTGGATTTTTTCCTCGAAGCGGCTGTATACCTCATCAGGAACGTGGAAATCCTGATCGAATGTCCACTTGTAAGCTTCTTTCGTCAGCTTCATTTCATCTTCACCAAGAGGTGCACCATGAACAGCAGATTTACCTGATTTATTCGGAGCTCCGTATCCAATGACTGTCTTTACTTCAATCATTGTCGGGCGGGATGTATCCCCTTGAGCTTCCTCAATCGCTTTGGAAATTTCGTCAAGATCATTTCCATCTTCTACACGGATATACTGCCAACCATACGATTCAAAACGTCCTTTAACACTCTCGGAGAAGGATTTATCCAAATCTCCGTCTAGTGAAATATCGTTGGAATCATAAAGAACAACAAGGCGTCCTAATTTTAGATGAGCAGCCAATGATGCAGCTTCGGAGGAAACACCTTCCATTAAATCCCCATCACCACAAATGGAGTATGTAAAGTGATCTACCATATTATATTGGTCTTTGTTGTATGTAGTGGCCAAATGTCTCTCAGCTAATGCCATACCAACTGCCATAGCAATCCCCTGTCCGAGTGGACCAGTTGTCGCTTCTACACCAGAAGTATGCTTATACTCCGGATGTCCAGGAGTCTTACTTCCCCATTGGCGGAAGTTTTTAAGATCATCCATTGAAACATCGTAACCAGAAAGATGAAGCAGGCTGTACAACAGCATTGAACCGTGTCCCGCAGATAAGACAAAACGGTCACGGTTGAACCATTCTGGATTTTTAGGGTTGTGATTCATGAACCTTGTCCAAAGTGCATATGCCATTGGAGCTGCTCCCATAGGCATTCCCGGATGACCGGAACCTGCTTTTTCAATCGCATCGATTGATAATGTACGAATTGTATTAATTGCTAATTGATCTGTGTTATCAAACATATGTCAGACATCCTTCCTTTTAATGTACCTTATTAATATTAATCTTCTTTGATAGTTTATACAACTATCTTGAATGATAACATGACTTTATGAACGTTGAAAATAAAAACCCTTCAAATTTTATAAGGGAAAGTAATCAATCAAAAAACTTCCAGGCCCTTTCAAAATGGGCCTGGAAGTTTTTTGATTAATGCATTTTTTTCTTAGTCTGTATATCCTTAATCTTTTTAGGCGTTACTTCATTTCCTTCGGGATCAAATATTCTTGTATTTTCAATTGTACCCTTCATCGATTGACGGAACGTTTCAAGATATTCTTTTCTTAGTTTGGTCTGTTCTTTCGCTTCCTGTTCAGTTAGTCCGCTACTTTTGGACTTTTTCGCAAGTTCGTTGATTCTATTCATTTTTGTTTTTGAAAGCATCTATAAAAACTCCTTTATTGCATAGTCTGCAAACTCCAAAACATTACTAAAAGGCAGTGTATAACACTACCGTCATGTTACTAGATTAAAGGAGATAAAACAAGGATTATGCATGATCAAGAGACGTCATATATTCCTTGAAGCGCCTATGTACCGTAGCTTTGGATACATCGTATCCGAATCCCCTAAGAGTAGCTGCAATCTCAGCGAAAGTTAATTCATTTTTCCTTAAACGCACAATTTCCTCTACCGGCACTTCAATACGCTCCCTTCCATCGACATTTCCTTTGTTTTTTAAATTTTTATGAGGCTGAAACCCATTTTCGACAGCTCGTTTCATTCCCCGCTTAATTTTTAGGTTATGAAGCTTACGTTGATATTCCTCCACCATACTGACAATGTTGATCACCATCGAATCGGACTCGGATAAATGTAATTCTCCACTATGCGTCTGACTGATGATTTTCACTTCCTCTTTTAACAGACAGTGAATAAGGGCAATCTTGGCATTTCCCCTTCCGATTCTTGTCTCGTCCTGAATAAGCACAGCCTCAATTGATTTATCCCTGACCAGGTCTAAAAGTTCTAGAACGCCTGGACGGTCCAATTCAAATCCGCTCGCCTGGTCCTTGATGACTGCATTTACTTCATAATGATGATCACGTGCCAATTTAACCAGTTCTTCTTCCTGTCGTTCTAAAGATGTTTCCTGTGTATTTTTCTTGGTACTTACCCTGCAGTAAATGACAGCTTTCATCTTCCATCCCTCTATTCTTCGTTCATGACCAGTTCGAAATCTGATTGAGTTGATATTGTTCGATTTTCAATGGGTAACACAAGTGATTCACCAGGTTTGATAGCAAAAGAGTTCAAACCGTTCTCTTCGCCCACCCAGGCGATAAATTCTTCCATTGTCATAGAATATTCTTCATTATACTGTTTGGCAATAGTCCAAAGAGTATCCCCATCCTCTACTGTGATGCTTTGGTAAGAAGGTTGATTCGTCATATTGATCAATAAATAGCAAGCTGCTGAAAGGACTAATACAAATAATATAATAATGTAAGAGAATCGATTCCAAATGTGTGTTAACATAAAATTACCCCCATACGAATGTTTGTTCTGTTTTGTTGTTTTCATTGTAATACGAACACTCGTTTGGTGTCAACAAAATTCGAACTTATGTTTGTATCAATAGTAGTGACATGCTATAATGGGAACATAAGATCTATAATAGAGGTGCGTGAACATGACAAAATTGTCGAAAAGACAGCAGGACATACTACAATATATTAAAGTTGCAGTCAGAGAAAAAGGGTATCCCCCTTCCGTACGTGAAATCGGGGAAGCCGTCGGTCTTGCCTCCAGTTCCACCGTACATGGGCATTTAGCTAGACTGGAAAGCAAAGGTCTGATCCGTCGCGATCCGACTAAACCGAGAGCGATTGAAATTCTGGACCTTGAAGAAGATACGATTCCGAGACAACGTGTAGTTAACGTTCCTTTAATCGGTAAAGTAACAGCCGGTCAACCGATTACGGCTGTTGAAAATGTGGAAGAATTTTTTCCTTTGCCCGAGCGGATGGCCCCTTCGGATGAACAGGTCTTTATGCTTGAAATCATGGGTGACAGTATGATTGAAGCCGGAATTTTGGATGGGGATTTTGTCATTGTTCGCCAGCAGCAGACAGCGAACAACGGAGATATTGTCGTGGCCATGACCGAAGAGGATGAAGCAACGGTAAAACGTTTCTTTAAAGAAAGGGATTATGTCCGCCTACAGCCCGAGAACTCAACAATGGAACCGATCATTTTGCGAAACGTCTCCATTTTAGGCAAAGTGGTTGGAGTATATCGTCAAGTTCATTGATAATGGCATCCAATATGTATAACTGATACTATTATCAGCCACTTACACTATAATGAAAAAGAAGCCTGAGGTTGGAAGCCGAAACATTCCATCCCCAGGCTTTTTTGTTATTGTTGCCTTCAGCCTACCACTGTGGGCTGAACGTAAGTGCAAAAAACCCCCAACGCGTGTTGAGGGTTCATGATAATTAATACATTTGAATATATTGCTCACGTTCCCAAGGGTGTACTTGTGTACGGAACATATCCCATTCGATTTCTTTCGCTTCCACGAAATGTTCGAATATGTGTTCACCAAGGGACTTAACGATGACTTCATTTGTTTTTAAGGTTTCAAGAGCAGCATATAATGTTGCAGGAAGATCCACGATACCTGCTTCTTCACGCTCTTTTTTGTCCATTACATAGATGTTACGGTCAATTGGCTTAGGAGCAGGAAGGTTATTCTTGATTCCATCTAATCCAGCAGCAAGTAATACAGCCATTGCAAGGTAAGGGTTTGCCGCAGGGTCGACACTGCGAACTTCAACGCGTGTACTCAAACCACGGGAAGCCGGGATACGGATTAATGGGCTTCGGTTACGCGCAGACCAGGCAACATAGCAAGGTGCTTCATATCCTGGAACTAAACGTTTATAGGAATTTACAGTCGGGTTAGTAATCGCTGTAAACGCAGTGGCATGCTTGATGATACCTGCAAGGAATTGACGGGCAGTATCGCTTAGTTGTAAGTCACCTTTTTCATCAAAGAAAGAGTTCACTCCATTTTTGAATAATGACATATTACAGTGCATGCCTGAGCCATTTACACCGAATAACGGTTTCGGCATGAATGTAGCGTGCAAACCGTGTTTACGGGCAATCGTTTTTACTACCAGTTTGAATGTTTGAATATCATCGCATGCTTTTAATGCATTTGCATATTTGAAGTCGATCTCATGTTGACCTGGTGCTACTTCATGGTGGGATGCTTCAATTTCAAAGCCCATCTCTTCAAGTTCCAGAGCGATGTCTCGACGGCAGTTTTCCCCTAAATCGGTAGGAGCCAAATCGAAATAACCACCATTATCGTTTAATTCTAATGTAGGTTCACCATTCACATCTAATTTGAAGAGGAAGAATTCCGGCTCAGGTCCAAGATTGAAGTCAGTGAATCCAAGTTCCTCCATTTCCCCTAAAATACGTTTAAGGTTGTTACGAGGATCACCCTCGAATGGAGTGCCGTCAGGATTATAAATATCACAGATCAGACGGGCTACCTTTCCTTTTTCAGCTGTCCACGGGAAAACCAACCATGTGTCCAAATCAGGGAATAGGTACATATCTGATTCTTCGATACGGACGAATCCTTCAATTGAAGAACCGTCAAACATCATCTTGTTATCTAATGCTTTTTCAAGCTGACTTAGAGGGATTTCTACGTTCTTGATCGTCCCTAAAATGTCAGTGAATTGTAGTCGAATGAACTTAACTCCCTCTTCATTCGCTAATCTTACAACATCTTCCCGAGTATACTTTGCCATTTACGTATTTCCTCCTCAAGTTTATTAAAGGTTTTATTTAATGAAAGAAGCGGGACATATCTCCTTGACGCAGAGAAGATCGATTGAACCGACCGGAATGGATCAATTCATTGCGTAGTAATTTACGCAGCTCGTCGTCAGATAGATCCTGTCTTGCTTTTTCTTCCTTTTCATTACTTACGTCAGATACGACTTTGCTTTCATTATGACCGGACACTGAAAAAATCTTCTTGATCCCTGCCATGTTGATACCTTGATCTAACAGATCCTTTACTTCTAATAACTTATCAATGTCATTCAAGGAAAAGAGCCGGCGATTCCCCTCGGTCCGTGCCGGGTTTATCAGCTGATGCTCTTCGTAGTATCGAATCTGACGAGCTGTTAAGTCCGTGAGCTGCATGACAATACTAATTGGAAATAATGCCATCGTTCGACGAATTTCACTTCCGCTCATCTTGATTCCTCCTTTTGATTTCCTTCTTGAGTTCATTATATGTAATGTTAGGAGTTCTGTCAATTAAATGTTAGATTTTCTTACATAAGTAATCAAAAGAATTGGATAGTCCATTATAGACTATCCAATTACTACTTTAATATCCTTTTTATATAGTGATTAAACCTTTTTCAATCAAATTGTCCACTGCAGAGCAAACAGCGATTTTCACATGGGAATAGGTCAACCCGCCTTGAACGTAAGCGATATAAGGTGGTCTTATAGGTCCATCTGCTGATAGTTCAATGCTCGCTCCCTGAATGAACGTTCCTGCAGCCATGATGACATCATCCTCATAGCCTGGCATATAATTCGGATATGGCGTGAAATGAGAATTGATCGGCGAGGCTGATTGGATGGCCTGACAGAAAGCGATCATCTTATCTCTGTCATCAAATTGTACCGATTGGATTAAATCCGTTCTTCTGGCTTGTGGTGAAGGATTCGTATTCATCCCAAGCTCAGTCAGTAGAGCAGAAGTGAAAACCGCGCCCTTTAATGATTGTGCCACCACGTGAGGTGCTAAAAAGAACCCTTGATACATTTCTTGAAGGCTGTAAAGAGACGCCCCTGCCTCCGCCCCGATCCCCGGGGAGGTCATACGGTAGGAACAGGCTTCTACATATTCCTTCTTCCCGACGATATATCCTCCTGTTTTCGCAAGGCCGCCACCCGGATTTTTAATAAGGGAGCCGGCCATCAGATCCGCCCCGACGTGACATGGTTCCTTCACTTCTACAAATTCCCCATAACAGTTGTCAACGAATACAATAATTCCAGGGTCAATCTCTTTAATGAAATCAATCATTTCCTTTATTTCTTCTATTGTAAATGATGGACGGTTGGCATAACCTTTTGAACGCTGTATGCCAATCATTTTTGTTTTGGTTGAGATGGTCCGTGCCACCTTTTCGAAATCGACTTTTCCAGACTCATCTAAATCAACGCTCTGATAGCCAATATGGAATTCTTTAAGTGAACCTGTCCCTTCTCCCCGGGTTCCTACTATTTCTTCTAATGTATCATAAGGTTTTCCTGTTATGTACACTAGTTCATCCCCAGGCCTGAGTATCCCGAACAAAGCGATGGAGATTGCATGGGTACCAGAAATGATCTGCGGCCGCACAAGCCCGGCTTCTCCTCCAAATACATCTGCGTAAATCTTTTCCAGGGTGTCCCTTCCTGCATCGTCATAACCATATCCTGTTGACGGTATAAAGTGAGAATCACTTACCCGATGCTTTTGAAATGATCTTAAAACGTTGAACTGGTTGCTTTCAGAGCGTTCATCGATCTTTTTGTGTATATCTTTGATATCTGCTTCCACTTTCGTTACAAGTGATTGTAATGACGTTCCATTTACTAATTGTTCAAACATGTGTGGTTTCCCTTCTACTTTCTGAATTTCTTGATGCTCCCTGCGATTGGATGATCTTCAAGATGGAATCCGGTCATTTCATATACTTGATTCACTTCTCGGAACTCCAATTTCCTCAAGATTGTTTCACTTTTTAATTGGGATAGTATCTTTCCTTCATTTACAGGAACAAATACATGATACGGGATCATATGATTTTTCACGATTTCTTCTATTTTAATCAATAGCTTTCCTCTGTCCTCTTCGTTCAAGGCACTGATGAGGATACAGTCGGATTCAGTGTCGGGGACAAATTCGGGATCCATCTCATCCCGTTTGTTATATACCGTTAATTGCTGCAGTCCATCCATATCCAGATCCTTCAATAAGGACTCTACAGTCTTTTCGTGTTGACTGTAATCAGGATTTGAACTATCCACGACGTGAAGAAGAAGGTCTGCCTCCTTTACTTCTTCAAGAGTGGATCTAAATGCCGCAACCAGCGTGGTCGGTAAATCTTGAATGAACCCTACTGTATCTGTCAGTAACGTGGAATATCCGCTGGGTAAAGGCATTTTCCTGGTCATCGGATCAAGAGTCGCAAATAATTGATTTTCTTCATAAGAATCGGCCATTGACATTCGATTGAACATCGTGGATTTTCCAGCGTTTGTGTAACCGACCAGTGCAATCTGGAAAGTTTTGTTCCGCTTTCTTCTCCCGCGGTACCTCTCTCTATGATCCACAATGGTTTGTAATTGCTTCTTAATATCGTCAATCCTTTTATGGATGTGTCGACGATCACTTTCGAGCTTCGTTTCACCAGGACCCCTGGTGCCTATCCCTCCACCCAGCCTTGAGAGGGACGCCCCCTGACCGATAAGTCTCGGGAGCAAGTACTGCAGCTGGGCAAGCTCTACTTGTAATTTCCCTTCTCTCGAGCGGGCACGTTGTGCAAATATGTCCAGAATCAGTTGTGTGCGATCGATCACCCTGCCCTTTAATTCCTTTGATAAATTCCGTATTTGACTGGGGGATAATTCATCATTAAAGATGATGATGTCCGCTTCGAACTGTTCTTCCAACAGGACCAGTTCCTCCACTTTACCCTTTCCAATATAAGTACTCGGATGTATCCTGTCACGTTTTTGAAAGAGGGTGGCAGCAATTTGACCTTGTGCTGTTGCTGTCAGCTCCGCAAGTTCCGTTAAACTATATTGAAAACGCACGTCATCATCGTCAAGTTGACATCCTACCAGAATGACTTTTTCTCTATTTTCATTCTTCAATATACAACCTTCTTTCTCGTCCTTTCAATCTATTTCCCATCATATCAAATCCACTTCGTAAACTCTATGTAAAAAGCAATGAAAAATGGTTGCAAATAAGCATATACGTGTTAAAATCAGTATGTTTGATTATGACATAACACTACTTCAAGATTCTACATAATGGCATGTAGCATATTGTAATAGGGTGAGGAGGAATGTGTATGACGTGGGAAGTACTGAGTATCATCGGTACCATTGCTTTTGCTATTTCAGGAGCTATCATTGCCATGGAAGAGGAATATGATATCCTCGGTGTTTATATATTAGGTATTGTCACTGCATTCGGAGGAGGCGCCATCCGGAATTTACTGATTGGTGTACCGGTTTCCGCTTTATGGGAGCAGGGGATGCTGTTTCAGATCGCCCTTCTCTCCATAACAGCGGTCTTTCTTTTCCCAAATAATCTTCTGAAGCATTGGAGGAAGTGGGGGAATTTCTTTGATGCGATCGGTCTATCGGCTTTCGCTATTCAAGGAGCGTTATATGCTTCTCAAATGAATCACCCCATCAGTGCAATCATTGTAGCTGCGGTTTTAACCGGGAGTGGCGGTGGAATCATACGTGACCTTCTGGCCGGCCGGAAACCATTGGTCCTGCGTTCGGAAATTTATGCTGTTTGGGCAGTTCTATGTGGAGCGGCAATCGGACTTGGAATCGTGAATTCAGCCTACGAGTTATATTCACTATTCATCATTACGACCGCTTTAAGAGTACTCTCTTACCTATATAAATGGAGATTACCGAATAGAAGTCTGCGGGCCCATGTTTAATAAAAAAAATGCATTCAGAGTTGAATGCATTTTTTTATTGTCTCTTGATTTATTAAGTATGATGATCCGATGCCGTTTTAGTAAACACAAGGTCATTACTCCGGATAGTCAGGAGATCATGTCGATCATAACAATTTTCCAATAAGAGTCGCATCGCTTGGGCACGTATCGACTTTTCCAGTACATTCCGAACATACCTTCCATTGGAAAATGCCATGGGGGATAAGGTGTTTTTAGCAGCATGCAAATGTTCCCGGATCTTCCTTTCAGCATCATGACTCAATAGATACTGTTTTTCATCTAACATCCTTTTACCGATTTCCATCAATTGATCCACAGAATAATCAGGAAAGTGAAATACAAGGGGAAATCGTGATTGAAGACCCGGATTCAAGGTAAGGAAATGTTCCATTTCCCTTGAATACCCTGCCAGGATCAAGATAAAGTCATGCTGCTTATCTTCCATATGTTTGACCAGGGTATCGATTGCTTCCTTACCAAAATCCTTTTCACCGCCTCTACCCAATGAGTAAGCCTCATCAATGAATAAGATCCCTCCGAGTGCTTTTTTCACTAAGTCTCTTGTTTTCTGAGCAGTATGACCGATATATTCCCCGACTAGGTCTGCCCTCTCCGCTTCGATTAAGTGTCCTTTTGAAAGTACATTCATCTTTAAGAACAGTTTTCCGATGATCCTTGCCACAGTCGTTTTACCAGTTCCCGGGTTCCCTTTGAACATCATATGAAGAGCTTGCTTTCCTGCCTTCAGTCCCATGGCTTCCCGTTTTTTATTCACATATATCCATGCATAAATTTCTTTCACCATTTTTTTCATTTCTTCCATTCCGACAAGAGCTCCAAGTTCTTCTTCGATTTCTTTCAACGCTACATGCTCTTGAGGGAGAGACTGAGGAGTCGAATCCACCGTTTCCCGTATTGAACCCCTTTTTTGAGAATTCAATACAATGCTGATTTGACCATTATTTTTCATTCTCATTGGTTGATCCAAAGATTTCACCTCACCATTCTAAAGACAATATACGCATCTAGGATATAAGGGTGATAAACGCCTACAATTCCATCCGATTATTTTCGACAAATAAAAAGAATCCTGTCTATTCCTGCGCTTTCCCGAGAAATAAATAGAATTACGCTGAGAATGATTTCATTACTTACTCACTATCCAGACATTGTCAGATCCTACTTAAGCCCCTTGATGATTACTAATTCAGGGGTCATCTTATCTTTAATGAAGAGATAGAGTGATGAATAAAAATGCCTCTCATATTATCCTATTCACTAATCGTACATTTCATTAATTATTCTTACAGTCATCATAACCGCTCCATTATAAAAAGCTGCCACAAAGGGCAGCTTTCACATGATCATTAATTTTGTTCTTCAAAATTTATTTGAACATTTCGCTGTGGGGCGAATGTTGAGATGGCATGTTTATATACCAGTTGCTGTTTGCCTTCCGTTTCAAACAAGACGGTAAAATTATCAAACCCCTTCACCTGGCCGCGAATCTGGAAACCATTTAAAAGGAATACCGTTACAAGTGAACTGTCTTTTCTCAATTGATTAAGGAATTGGTCTTGGATATTAATAGATTGTTTCATGGTTAGTCCTCCTCTTCTATCTCTACATTACTTATTCGACTTTAATTGTAGCTTTCCTGCAATAAATTCTGAAATGTCCTCAATATTTTTGCTATGCAAACTTTCCTCAGTCATGTCGTACCAGGCAACTTCCATCTTATTTCGGAACCAGGTAAGCTGACGCTTGGCGTACCTTCTGGAGTTTTGTTTCAGGTTTTCTATTGCCGTTTCCAGGCTTACGATTCCGTCAAAGTAGTCGTAAAGCTCTTTATATCCGATTGCCTGAACAGACTGAACGTTTCTCACGCCTCCATCATATAACGCTTTCACTTCTTCTAATAGTCCCTGTTCAATCATCAGGTCTACCCTGAGGTTGATTCTTTTGTAAAGCTTTTCCCGATCCATGGTCAAACCAATCAAGGCCACATCATACTGAAGCTCATGGGTTTGGGAAGATTGATACTCACTCATCGTCTTACCTGTACAATGGAAAATTTCCAAAGCACGGATCACACGACGCGTATTATTCGGGTGAATATTCCCGGCAGAGTCGGGATCGACCTTAACAAGCTTACGATGAAGCCATTCAGATCCATACTTTTCAAGTTCTGCTTCTAACTCAGCCCGAAAGTGTTCATCGCCTGGTGTTTCAGTGAATTGATAATCATATAGGACCGACTGAATATAAAGACCCGTCCCTCCAACTATCAGGGGAGTTTTACCCCGTGAATGAATCTCTGAGATCTTCTTCCTTACCAGCTTTTGAAACTCTGCCACTGAAAATGGTTCTTCAGGATTTTTAATGTCAATCAAGTGGTGAGGTACGCCATCCATCTCGTCAGTGGTGATTTTGGCGGTTCCAATGTCCATTTTTTTATAAATTTGCATGGAGTCACCACTAATGACTTCTCCATCAAATCGTTTAGCGAGACTTATGCTTGTATTGGTTTTCCCTACAGCAGTGGGACCAATAACGACAATCAGTTTCTCTTTCTCCATTCTTGTCATACGTTCACTGCTTTCTATGTAACTGATTCTTTACATATTATCGTACCATAATAATAGAGGGTTTGAAATCACATCTTGTCAGTATTTCCATTCTTACCGGTCTTAATCAAAAACAATCTATTCACTATGATGTGAGTGTACCCGTTTGTTTCTATAATAAAACGTTTATATAAAGCATAATAAAACTGCTCAAAGGGAAACCCTTCAAGCAGTTTAGGCTTACTTTGGCTGTAAAATCAATTGATCTCCTTTTGAGTTCTCAAGTGAGGTTTTATGATACTCTCCCTTCACCCATGCGTCAATTTGATTCTGGTACCACTCACTTTTGTAATGACCTGCTTGTCCAGGTCCGACAATATGATACCCATTCGCCATATCTGATGTGTCGATGACGAATCTCCACGAGGCACCGTGGTTGACGATCCCTTCGTCATTATAACTTGCAGCTTCCACTGTGACCCTGCTCCCACCAACAGGTACAGGATCTTTGTCATTTAAGAACCTTTTTAAAATAGGGGAAGCGCTTGACAATGGATGTTCAAAGTAGACTCTATGGTACATTCCCCACTCCCATTCTTCCATGGAAGGTCCGTATGCTTCCTCCAGCTCACTTAAGGCACTGGTAAGGGACGCAGTCAAAAACGATTCATATCCGCCCCGATCTACAAACCATCGGGACTCGTCCCCTGAGTGTGCTTTCCGGATAAGTTCATCCACAACGCTTTGACGGCCTTCGAACAGCTTCATCATTTCATCAGGTACATCCTTTTGAAAAAGTCCTGTTGATATTTCGTTCATCCACTGATGAAAAATCAGGGGGGCAGCCAAATCTTTATCGTCCGAATAATTCCATGATTTCAACATTTCAATGGCTTTCCTTTGATCACCATTCAATGAAACGGATTCCAGATCCTTAGTGAGGATAGGAACAAATTCACGTGCATGTAAATTCAATTGATCCATTTGCAATGCTTTCATATCAGAAATCGTCAGATCACTTTTTCCTTCTAAGTATTCTGAAATTCTCATATATCGATACGGTTGTGCCCAGTGATGACTGATATGATAAGGATAATCATCTGTTACCACTTTATTATTCGCTGTTGCCACATATCCTGATTCAGGATTGATCACTTTCGGAAGTTCGTCAAAAGGAATGAAGCCCTGCCAGTCATAATCAGGGTCCCATCCTGGAACAGGCAGCAGCCCATCCCCTTTTTTCCTGATTGGAATCTTTCCATTTGCTTTATATGCAATCGTGCCATCTTTCGAAGCAAATACGAAATTCTGGGTAGGAACATGAAAGTCCTTCAGAGCTTCCTCAAATTCATCCCAATTCTTTGCTTTATTGATATTGATGATGGCAGAAAGTTCAAGACTTGGATCCAGTGCTGTCCAACGCATGGCCAGCACCTCCTCTGCATCACTTTGATGGGCAAATTCCGAAATCACAGGACCATGCCTTGTTATTGTGACTTTATATGGAATGGTTTCGCTGTCCTTCACTTTAATTGGTTCCTGTATGATGGTAGCTTTTTCCCAATTCCCGTCATACAAAAATAGATCGGGATCTTCTTCGTTTCGCTTCTCTACATACAAATCCTGTACGTCAGGTCCAGTGTTCGTCACACCCCAAGCAATCTGTTCATTATGACCAAGTATGATCCCGGGTATTCCGGCAAAGATCACCCCGCTCACATTGACTTCAGGTGATTCAAGCTGCATTTGATACCATATGGAAGGTGTTCCCAGGGATAGATGTGGGTCATCTGCCAGTAACGGTTTTCCACTTTTCGTTTTATCGCCGCTGACAACCCAGTTATTGCTTCCATTAAATTCAGGCGGTATGACTGCTGAAGCGAATGATTGCTTTAAATTAAACTGTACCTCTCCAATATCTGATAGAATGGTAGGTGCTTCATCCGGATAGGATGGAAACAAGTCATAAGCCTTTTCCTTCGGTAGATTAGCCAATGCCCAATACCTGAAGGCCTGGCCCTGCCAATGCCCTCCCAAGTCGAAAGCCATGTATTTCCCGATGGTCAAAGAATCAATTGGTGTCCATTTCTCAGGTTTGTAACCGAGTAGGGTGAATTCAATGGGAAGACTCCCCCCGTCTTTCGCCTCTTCCATATACGCATTGACTCCCTCGGCATACCACTCGAGAAGCTGCTTTGCTTCATCCGGATAGGCAGTAAAGGATACTTCCGCTGCCCTCCTCAAACCAAATGTCCGGAAGAACTTGTCTCTATCAACCGCCTTCTCTCCGACAACTTCACTCAATCTTCCCGATGCCTGGCGCCTGCTTAGATCCATTTGGAACAAACGATCCTGGGCTTGAACATACCCTTGTGCCATATAGAGATCTTTTTCATTTTGAGCCCGAATATGTGGCACTCCATCTTTATCTCTTGTGATTTTTACTTCCTTTGATAAGCCATCCAGTGTAATGGTACCTGAAGTAACGGGAAGAGACCTGTCGATGTAATAATTTGCAAAGATTAATAGACCGAGCAGGATAAACAATACACTTCCTGCGGTCCAGAGTGTTATTCTAAGACGCTTATTCTTTTTCTTATGCTGAAGCTCAATGCCTCCGTTCATCATGATTTCCCCCAGTGTTATATATGGAATTTTCTGAAAAATGATCTTACCTCTATAATATTAGCTCTTTAAGAGAGTAAATCCTTCTCTTCTGCAGGAGAATTTTATCATGAAGGTTTTGCTATTCACCTAGTCAACCGACAAGGGAACATCCCGTTTCAATTTTGACCCGAAAATGATGATGACTAGTCCACTAATCAAAAAGAAAAGCGAACAAGCATAGAATAAGAAATTGATTGTGAAATATTCCAAGAAGAACCCTGTCCCCATCACTGCAATGCTTGAAAATAGAGCGGTCCAAAAGTGATACTGTCCAATGCTCTTCCCTCTAGAAGCATGCACTGTCATGTCACTGATCACCACTTTCTCTGACGTTTTTTGCAAAGCGCCTAACATACCAAGTAATACCTGAATCATGTATACTTCTTGAATTGAACCTGTAGAAGGGATGAACAGAAAGAGGAAGCTCATTCCTATACTGTAAACAATAAGAAGGATCTGACCACCAATTAAGTCCGACAACCTGCCTATGATTCGATGGCCAACTGCTGAGCTTAACGTAAATAATCCGTAAGCAAATCCAAAACTCGAAAAATCACTTCCGATATTTCGAATAAAAAGTAAATAAAATGGGAATGACACACTTGCAGCTACCATTGCAAAACTTTGAGAAAGAATTAACCATCTCATTTTCCATACACCTCATAAAATATATTCACAAACCGTTCATCTGGATCATACTTCCGCTTATTTTGAAAGAATTGTTCCGCATTTGGGTAAGCCTCGTGTAGTTGTTCGTCTGTGGGATATTGATAGTAAGGAAGATAATAGCTTCCCCCATGTGCAATGGTGATGTCAACCATGCCACGAATGGTATCACCGGTCTGCTTTCTTTCCTCGTCACCCAGGCCCTGATTAATTAATAGTACTAGTGCAAACATATCTTCTTTCGCATAGGATAATACTGCTTCTTCACTCTGATTCACATACCTCACTGTGATGTTCATGAGATTTATATCCTCATGGGCCAAGTACACTCGTAAATCATCGATATACTCTTCATACTCATCAACTGGAACAAAATACTCTTGTAAAATATCTGTGTCATTTTCACCTTTGTATTCTAAAAACTTTGATTCTGAACGCATCACATTATTTCGGGTTTCCAGTTTACCATCGCTTTTATCAAAAAATGATTTCTGCATATCCCAAAAGAGATTTTTCCCCCAATCGAAATCTCTTGAAAGTCCAAGTGAGAATTTTGTTAAACCAGTAAATTGATCTTTTTTCAGAGTATTATAATCAATATACTTCTCTTGATTGTCACTGTCCTTGTAATTAGTAACATACATATCTTGGAGAAATGTATCCGGAGCCGTTGACAATCGAGCTAAATGCATTTTTACGTTTTCGGCTTTTAAAACGTTTTGATTAAAATAATCTTCATATTCTTCAACGTTCAACTCCTCGGTTTCCAGTTCCAAAAGCTCATCAGATGTAAGTTGTAGTTCCGCGTCCAAGATTACACCGAATAATCCATAACCCCCAATGACTAACGGAAAATACTCTTCATTTTCACTTCTTGAAACGGTGATGATCTCACCATCAGGCTTTAAAAGCCGGAACCAATTCACCGTTTCAATTAACGAACCATTTCTTATATCTCTTCCATGGGCATTTACAGATAGTGATCCGCCTACTGTGAATATATTTTGCGATTGCATCACTTTCACTGAAAGTCCATAGGGATTTATCGCTTCTTGTATATCATCCCAAGTAGCTCCACTCTGCACATGAACGGTTTTATTCGATGGATCCACACCAAGCACTTCGTTGAAATCCGTCATATCTAATACCATCCCATCTGGGTAGTAGGTATGCCCTCCTTGACTGTGTCTCTTTCCAGCAATCGATACTTTTAGATTTTCTTCTTTTGCTTTAGAAAGCGCCTCTACTATACCTTCTTCTTGACTGCCTTTCACGATTTTATCAATTTTTGTCGGCATTAATCGGCTTACATCCGTAATGATGTTTTTCGAGTCTCTCCCATTCAATTCCCACTGAAATATCAGTATGTATGAGAAGACAATTGGAACAATTAACATCCATATCCTGTTCTTACTCTTCACACGTCCTATCATTCCATTTCCACCACCCTCGCTCCTTTTAGTGTAATTTTACACTAAAAGGAGTTTTTTTCAATACAATTCACAAAAATAAAAAGCCTTTGATTGAATTAATCAAAAGCCTTTCATCAAGAGATCTACTTAGTTACCATAATGTTATTATCGTTAATTTTATAGAAGGAGTGGATTTTTCTTCGTTTATTCCTATGAGGATTATGGGTAAATGGCGGTTAGGAGGTGAGGGACATGTCATTTGATTATAGCCTGGATTTTGAATCCATTGATTTCCGTAAACATCCTGAAAAATACCGTGTAGGCCGCGGGGAGCAGGGCGTTTTACTTGTAGAGCCCTATAAAAGTGAAATCCTTCCCGAATGGCGTTTCAAAACACCGAATATTGCAGAAGAATCCTCAAATACCATCTATACCATGTTTCTTCAATATAGAGAGGAGAATGATTTTGTGGGCATGGATATGGCAAGGAAATTCCTTCAGATGGGCTACACGAGGGCAAGAAGGTACGCCAATTATCCTGATGGTAAAAAGTACAATAAGGATGGGGATATCAACGATCGGAAAATAGATGAACAGAAAGCTGAATCTGCCGCCATTTTTGAAGCAAAATGGAAACTGGCAAGAGAAGATGATGACTATCTGAAAAGGAAAAAGGAACACCAGAACAAATATGGATGAATGGGGATGAGCGTTGAAAATGCTCATCCCCATTCATTCCACTACATAATCCGTTTAAACATTTTTTCCATTTCATAGGTCGAATAATGAATGATGATCGGGCGACCGTGGGGACAGGTGAATGGATCGCTGGTTCTTCTTAATTCATCCAGCAGCGCCTGCATATCTTCATTCCTCAAATGATGATTTGCTTTGATGGACCCTTTGCAACTCATCATGATAGCTGCTTCTTCCCTCAGCTTTTTAATATCAACTTTGTTCATCTTGATGATTTGCTCAATCATGTCTTCGATGGTTTGCTGCTCTTCCCCTTTAGGGAACCACTGTGGGTGACTGCGTACGATGAAACTGTTGTGTCCGAAATCCTCAAGGAAAACCCCTACTTCTTCAAGTAGAGAACGATATTCATTGATTTTAATATACTCATCCGTTGAAAATTCAAGGGTTAGGGGGACGAGGAGCTCCTGAAGCTCGTTCGCGACCTCCCCCACTTTCTCTTTATAAAATTCATACTTGATCCGTTCTTGAGCTGCATGCTGATCAATGATATAAAGACCGCGTTCATTCTGGGCAAATATATATGTGCCATGCATTTGCCCGACAGGATAAAGAGTGGGAACCCGCGGTGTTTCCGTTTCATCGTCGATGGCTTGAACGGGTTGTTCCCGGGCTTCCTCTTCCTCGATAGAGTACCTTTGAAGAAGTTCTTCATCAGATACGATACTCGATGGTTCACTCGTATCCATGACAGGTGGTTCGGGCTCATACAGCTTTACCATCTCTTCTTTAGGCAGCAGCCGCTCCCGGACGGATTCTCTGTTATCATATCTAACTTCTTGTCGCTTAGCCGCGTGTTCAAGATCCATGTATGTCTGCTCCGATTTTGGCTGAGCCGGTTTTGGTGGGATGGATCCTGATGGAATCAGTTCCTTTCCTTTAAACACCTTCTTGATTCCTTCGGTTACCAACGTATTGAGCTCTGCTTCCTTACTGATGCGGACCTCCATCTTGGAAGGATGCACATTCACATCCACCAGGATCGGATCCATCTCGATACTAAGGAGCACGATGGGATGACGTCCGATGGGAAGAAGAGTGTGATATCCTTCTCCGATCGCTTTCGCCAATGCATAGTTTTTAATGAATCTCCCGTTGATCATCGTCGAAATGTAATTCCTCGATGCCCGGGTGACCTCTGGAAGGGATATATAGCCCTTCACTTTGAAATCCAGTGACTCTACTTCGATCGGCACCATTTTCTTCGCTATCCCGACTCCATAAATGGCTGCAAGGACCTGCCTGACATCACCATTTCCATTCGTGTGCAAAAGCGACTTGCCGTTATGGAGAAGCTTGATCGAGACAAAAGGATGAGCAAGGGCGATCCGGTTCACGACATCCGTTATATTCCCAAGCTCCGTATGAATGGTCTTCATGTATTTTAACCGGGCAGGTGTATTGAAGAATAGTTGTGAAACTGTGATATCTGTTCCTTTTCTAGACGATGTGCTTTCAATCGATTTTGCTTCTCCACCTTGGAGTTCAATGCTCGTACCCGGACCTTCACCCGTACTTGTTTTTAACATGAAATGAGAAACAGAAGCGATACTCGGCAAGGCTTCTCCCCTGAATCCCAATGTCCGGATGCGGAAAAGGTCATTTTCGTCTTTGATTTTACTCGTTGCATGCCGCTTAAAGGCTGTTTGGACATCTTCCTTCTCAATTCCGTCGCCATTATCGATGATGCGTATGGATTGTAAACCTGCTTCCTCGATATGGATTTCAATGACGGTCCCACCGGCATCAATGCTATTTTCAAGGAGTTCCTTCACCACAGAAGCCGGTCGTTCCACCACTTCCCCGGCCGCAATTTTATTAGAAAGGGAATCATCAAGCTGAAATATTTTCACCACAGTTCCACCTCCTTAATGCTTTAACTTTTTTTGGATTCCGTATAGCGTATTCATCGCATCTAATGGCGTCATTTCGAGGATATCCAATTTTTTTAATTCCTCTATACATTTCTTTTCTTTTGTATTCAACGTTGCTTTCTTTTCTGATTTCTCAGTACCAAAGAAGGACAGCTGTGCCAAATCTTCTTCACTTGTTTCCTGCTTTTCTGCAGCCGATTCCCTTGAAGCGGCTACTTCGGTGAAAGATGAGGGCTCTTCCTTCCTTTCAAGCTCAAGAAGAATTTCATTCGCTCTTTGAATTAAGGCTTGGGGCAGTTCAGCGAGTTCGGCAACATGTATTCCATAACTTTTATCTGCCGCACCCTCTTTGATTTTATGAAGGAAAACAAGTTTTCCGTTTTGCTCCATCGCACTGACATGAACATTTTTCACTTTTGGCAATTCTTCCTCAAGAACCGTCAATTCATGGTAGTGAGTAGAGAAAAGGGTTTTCGACCCGATATGTTCATGAATGTATTCAATGATCGCTTGTGCCAGTGCCATCCCATCATAAGTGGAAGTGCCCCGTCCAATTTCATCAAACAGTATCAGACTTTGTTGAGTGGCGTGAATGATCGCATTCTTCGCCTCAAGCATCTCTACCATGAATGTGCTTTGTCCGGAAATCAGGTCATCCGCTGCTCCAATGCGGGTGAATACTTGATCGAATACAGGAAGGTTCGCCTCGCTTGCAGGCACATAACATCCGATTTGGGCGAGGATGCTCGTTAGCGCCACCTGTCTCATATAAGTACTTTTACCCGACATATTCGGACCGGTAATAAGAAAGACTTCCCGTTCCTCATCCATATAGCAATCATTCGGAACATACTCCTGTGCGCCCATTACCTTTTCGACAACGGGATGCCTTCCATCTTTCAAGAAGATTTTTCTCTCATCATTGAACAAAGGACGTGTGTAATGACGTTTCTCACTGACGGTTGCAAAGCACTGGAGAACGTCCAGTTCACTGACGAGTTTCGCTAGTTTTTGCAAGCGGGGGATAAATTCCTTAACCCTTTCACGTATCCCCAGGAACAATTCATATTCTAAATCCACACTCTTTTCATCAGCCTGAAGGATAAGGGATTCTTTCTCTTTTAATTCTGGTGTGATAAATCTTTCAGCATTTGTTAAAGTCTGCTTCCGTTCATAGCGTCCTTCTTCCAAGTGCTGCAGATTCGCTCTCGTTACTTCGATGTAGTAACCAAATACCCTGTTAAATCCTACTTTAAGGGACCTGATTCCAGTCCTTTCCCTTTCGTCCCGTTCAAGCTTTGCAATCCACGATTTACCATTTTTGCTTGCATCACGATATTGATCCAGTTCGGCATGATACCCATCCTGAATCAGGCTTCCTTCTTTTATGGACAATGGAGGATTTTCTATCAATGCCTTTTCGAGAAGGTCTGTCAACTCTTCACATGGGTCGAGCCTGGCGACAAGCTCATCGGTTGCATCATTCTCTAATGATTGGATCAATTGCTTTAATACGGGTACTTGCTGCAGGGATTTTTTCAACTGGATCAAATCACGACCATTTACATTCCCGAAAGCGACGCGGCCCGCCAGTCTCTCAAGATCATACACTTCTTTCAGGCGGTCTCTCAGGTCCTGCCTTTCAAAGAAACGTTCCAATAATACTTCCACCACTGCCTGACGTCTTTCGATTTCCTGTTTATGAATGAGTGGACGATCGATCCATTGCTTTAAAAGCCTTGCCCCCATCGCTGTCATCGTTTCATCCAAAAGCCAAAGAAGTGACCCTTTTTTCCCTTTGGAACGGATGGTCTCTGTCAATTCCAGATTACGTTTCGAATAATAGTCCATTTTCATAAATTGGTGAAGCTGATACGTCTCCACGATTTGCAGATGATCCAAACTCCTTTTCTGTGTCCGGAATAAATAATGAAACAGGAGGGAAGAGGCTTTTATGAGTTTTTCTTGTTTCAGAGGTTCCACCAGATGAGTGAAGCTATGCCCAAGACCGGAGTCCTGCTCATACGATAATGTAACATCTGTTCTTTCTTTGATTCTCCCCTGAACCTCATCAGAAAGTTCAGGATGAATGACAACTTCTTTCGCCCCAATGGTGGATAATTCATTCATCAATGCCTGCAGTCCATCTGACACGACCGTCACCTTGGTTTCCCCGGTTGTCAGATCACTATAAGCAAGGCCAAACGTATCATCTTCAAAATCGGTTACTGAAGCAATATAGTTATTTTCTTTGTCATTCAGACCTTTCCCATCCATAACCGTACCGGGTGTAATGAGCTGGACGACTTCCCTCTTCACGACACCCTTGGCTTGCTTTGGATCTTCCGTCTGTTCGCATATCGCTACTTTATAACCTTTATCAATGAGTTGCTCTATGTAATTAGGAGCGGAATGATAAGGTACACCGCACATGGGAATTCGTTCCTTTCCACCCCCATCACGGCTTGTTAAGGTTATTTCAAGTTCCTGGGATGCCGCAATGGCATCATCAAAAAACATTTCATAAAAATCGCCTAAACGAAAAAATAAAAAGGCATCCTGGTATTCTGCCTTTACTTGTAAGTATTGTTTTATCATTGGAGTATATTGTGTCATGGTTTCATTCAAACCTTTCCAAGTAAATCTGCTATTCTCGACTATTCATTATATCATACGGATCAGGGTGGAAGCATGTAGCAGATTGAGGAAGCGCATTTGAAATGGCCCTTTTTCTTCAAAAAAAATCCGCTTCCTATATTCAGGAGCGAACTTTCACCTTATCTATTCTGCCTGCTTGGCGATGCTTGATTCATCGTGCAAACAATTGGACTTTGCTTTTGGTTTATACATGAATTTATATAACAGATAACCGACAATGAGCACCGCCCCTCCGATGAGAAGATAGGTCTGAATCTGACTTATCAATGATTGCACAGATTTCAAATTCCCATTTTTCCCGACTATTAACATCGTCAGGGTAATCGGAAATATCCCTATGAAAGTTAAGCCTCCAAATTTCCACTTATTCACTTTACTGATACCTGCAACATATGAGACATAATTACCGATGCCGAGGGGTCTCGTAATCGCTATACTCCACAAACCACATTTCCGGAACCATTTTTGCCCTTTTTCAATTTTCTTCGAGCTGGTTTTCTCTTTGATTTTATCCTTCAGCTTGTATCCAATACCATAGGGGATAAAACTAAAAATGGTATAGATGACACTGCTTGTAAGGGCTAAAATAAAAAGCTTTAGCAGGGGGGGATCAAGTACGTATCCATAAGCCAGGGTCACTAGGGCGCCTGGAAAAGGCAAAGAGGACGCTTCAATCGCATTTCCAGCGAATAAACCCCACATTCCTAACTCCTTAATTAATTTCAAGACAAACTCTAACATCGGTCTTTCCCTCCACGATTCATTTATATACCCTTTTCCCTATTTTGTTTATTAAAAACGCATTTGAAGGATAAGATTTCATCCACTGGAGGGAATTAATGCTAACGTAGGGAGTCCATTATTGAATTTCGTCAACGAATGTACGGCCGTCTATTCTCCACTGATTTTCCAATGAATCCCTGTGTAAATAAAATACAACATTTTTTTCGTCTTGAGAATGATTGGAGCGAATCCATTTCACCCTGAATTGTAATTTCATCGCCACAAGGACAGGTAAATCCTCTACAGGTAGGATCGATCTTTGGGTAATCTGGATATGATTCACCGAAGCAAGTGTCTTTTTTAATGAACGATTGTTTCCGGTCATTATTTGGGAAAGAAGTCTTTCATCCTGTTGATTAAAGGCAATCTCCAGTACACTGATCAATTCATATGGATCTAATTGGTATAAATACCTGTCCAGTTTGCCACCAGCTTTCAATATCATGACTTTATGGGCTAAGTCTGGGGTGGGCGTCTTATGCGTCGTACTGCCGTAGAAATGGACACAGAAATGCCCTGGAAAATTATTTTGGAGTGCTCCGGCACCATGAGGCATTCCATTCATGGAAGCAGAGATGAGCTGGTCATGAACCAATACCAGAATCGCACGACGATCCCAACTCCACTCTCCTCCGTAAATGGCTTTCATTATTTTCGTGTCTTTTTCTGTGACCGGCTGCACATCCGCATGTTTACTACCTGCCCTTCTCTGCACTCTGAAAGACAACCCTGTATCTACATCAATGATTGTAAAATAAGAATGGTTTGGAATGATTCCCTTTACTTGTTCCCATGGAAGAATCTCAACTTGAAAACTCGGTATGGCTTCGGCCGATTTTGCTCCAAAGACAAGGAGCATTGAAAGGACGATTATGAATCTCATCATAAAAAGCATGTACGAAACCTCATTTTTTTCCTTAGTTTTGGTCCCCCTGTTGCCGGTTCATTCACTCAATTTTTGGAAGTGGTATCCGAACATGAAATAACTCTCTTATACGGATACTACCAAGGAAAGGGAGGATTCAAATGCTTTTGATTAAACTGACTGCGATAGGTCTGTTAGTGTTTCCGGCAATGGGAAGTCATGATCACCTACATATTCAATCACCAAATCACACACCCGTTTCAGTTGACCGTCACTACCTGGAAGTACCATTGGTGGATGAACCATTAATGAATGAGAAACACTATGAGGATTTTGTTTCCCAAGTTCAGAATATGGTCTACTCCCCTCCACATAATGCCTATATTAATGAACTTGACCGGATAGTCCCCGAAGTGGCAGGATATAAGCTCCATGAAAGGAAATTTCGTAATCTGGTCGAAGGTTTCTTGTTCTCAAAGGGATCGGGATTGATCGAACCTCCTTTATTGACGTTATATCCAAAGGTGGATAGTGAAATTCTCGCTCACATACGAACACAAAAAATAGGTCAGTATGTTACGTTCTTTAATAAACATAATGAAGAGCGAACGCAAAATATTAGCCTGGCAGCCAAGAAAATCAACAATACGGTCGTGTTTCCAGGGGAAGTGTTCTCTTTTAATGGCGTGGTCGGAAAAAGAACGAAAGAAAAGGGTTATAAAAAAGCCCCCGTCATTGTAAGAGGGGAACTTTCTGAGGATATCGGCGGTGGTATCTGCCAGGTATCCTCGACCTTATATAATGCGGTGGATCAAGCGGGCGTAACCATATTGGAAAGGTATCATCACTCGAAACGAGTGCCATATGTCCCTGAGGGCAGGGATGCAACCGTGAGCTGGTACGGTCCCGATTTCACCTTTAAAAACGCTTATAATCAGCCGCTTCTCATTCGGGCAAAAATTGCAGGTGGACAAGTGATCATAACCGTACATTCATCAGATCTTATCAATGTGAAAAAAAGAAAGGTCCCCAGCGCCTCCCATAAATTACCAGAGGAAAAACAAGTCGATCATTCCATACAAAATTAAAGGCATCTGCACTTGCAGACGCCTTTCCCCAGTTTATTTAAGGTGTTGAATCCCTTCAATGACAGTCGATACCAGCCGTTCCAGATCTTCTTCTTCGATATTTAATGGAGGTGATATGGTCAGGACATTATTGAACCCTGCCACTGTAGCACCATTTTTTCCGATGATGACTCCATTCTGCTTACAATATCCGATGACTGCGTTTACTTTATCCAGCTCCAATGGTTCCTTGGTATCCTTATGAGTCACCATCTCAATTCCGATCAATAATCCCTTCCCTCTCACGTCCCCTACATTGGGGTGATCCTGGAGGTGATTTTTCAAGGAATTTAACGTTTTTTCCCCGAGGTCTTTTGACCGGTCAAAGAGTTTCTCGTTTTCCATGATTTCAATGTTCTTCAAAGCAAGCGCACAAGCTGCAGGATTTCCTCCGAATGTGTTAATATGACGGAAATAATCATATTCTTCAGATCCCTTAAAAGCTTCATAGATCTCTCGTTTTACAGCTGTGGCGGATAATGGGAGGTAAGCACTGGTGATACCCTTGGCCATTGTAATGATATCAGGCTTCACATCATAATTCATAAAGCCGAATGCCTTTCCGGTCCGTCCAAAGCCACAAATCACTTCATCCACTATTAAGAGAGCACCATGCTTCACACACACTTCTTTGGCCGCCTTCATATAGCCATCCTGCGGCATGAGGATTCCTCCGCCTGTAATAATTGGTTCCATGATCAGTGCAGCGACTGTTTCACTTAGTTCCCACGTCATGGCCTGATCAATTGCCTTCACCCCCGGAAGGTCATGGGGATTTCCCCCCGTCACTTCGTCGCGGTATGCGTCCGGAGGAGCAATATGGTGAAATCCAGGCGCCAATGGCTCATACTTAAATTTCCGCTGAGCCTGCCCTGTAGCAGCCAATGCTCCCATAGAATTACCGTGATATCCTCTATATCGGGAGAAAATTTTATATCTTCCGTGATCACCGTTTTGTTGGTGATACTGGCGGGCGATTTTAAAGGCCGTTTCATTGGCTTCTGATCCACTGTTAGAGAAGAAAATCACATAGTCATCACCAAGTAATTGATTTAACTTCTCTGCAAGCTCAATGGCTGGTTGATGACTTTGTGTTAGTGGAAAGTAAGCCATTTTCTTCAGCTGCTCGTAAGCAGCCTCCGCTAACTCCTGTCGTCCATACCCAACGTTAACACACCATAATCCTGCCATACCATCAAGATACTTCTGTCCCTCCTGATCAGTAATCCACGACCCGTGAGATTCTGTGACAACCATCGTTCCCTCGGGATTATATGGTTTCATGGAGTGCCAAATGAGTTTCTCGTCCTGCTTTAACCATACATCTTGAGAGTGACCAGCTTTTACCATGAAGATTCCCCCTAACCCTGATTAAAAATCAAATCGAGAAGTGATCATTTTCTTCCTAGTATAGAAATTTACTCCGTCTTTACCATTTACATGCATATCTCCGTAGAAAGAATCCTTCCACCCTGAAAATGGGAAGAATGCCATAGTTGCAGGAACCCCCACATTAATTCCCAGCATCCCTGCGTCTGCTTCCTCCCTGAACTGTCTTACGGCGCCGGCGTCTTTCGTATAGATCGTTGCACCATTACCGTATCTTGACTGGCGGATGTAATCCAGTCCCTGGTCCAGGTCTTCAGCTCTTAAAAGACTGAGGATAGGTGCAAACATCTCTTCTTTCGCGATCGTCATTTCCGGTGTCACTTGGTCAAAGATCGTCGCCCCCAAGAAGTTCCCTTCCTTGAAATCTTCCATCTCTTGACGGCCGTCCCTAATGAGTGACGCTCCTTCTTGTATGCCTTTTTCAATATAACCGAGGGTCTTCTCCCGATTTTCCTTTCGAATGACCGGAGTTAGCAGAACTTCCTCATCCATCCCATTCCCTATACATAATTCGTCTGCTTTTTTACTTAAAGCCTTCACGAACTTTTCATTGTCACCGACGACCACTACTGCACTGCATGCCATGCATCTCTGTCCTGCACTGCCAAATGCTGAACTGATGATATGTTCAGCCGCTTTATTGAAATCCGCATCAGGCATGACGACATGATGATTTTTTGCTCCCGATAGTGCCTGGACCCTTTTTCCTTGTGAGGCGGCCTGTTGATACACATATTTGGCAACCGGCTGGGAACCGACAAATGAGATGGCCGCAATGTCCTTATTCTCCAGTAAGCCATTCACCACATCATGGGCGCCGTGCACCACGTTGAGGACCCCGTCGGGCATACCCGCGTCTGTTAACAACTCTGCAAGTCTATTGGCTAAGATCGGGGTTCTTTCAGACGGCTTCAATACGAACGTATTTCCACATGCGATGGCAAGGGGGAACATCCATAACGGGACCATCATAGGGAAGTTAAATGGAGTGATCCCTCCTACAACTCCGAGTGGATAGCGGAACATTTCGGAGTCGATATCTTCCGCTATCCCACTGAGCGTCTCTCCCATCATGAGTGTGGGTGCACCGCATGCAAATTCCACACATTCTAATCCACGCTGTACTTCACCATACGCTTCTTTGAATGACTTTCCATTTTCCTGTACCACCAGTCTGGCCAGATCCTCGTGATTGTCAGAAAGCAATGTATGATATTTATAGAGAATTCGCGCACGTTTTGGCACCGGGGTCTTTTTCCACGTTTCTGAGGCAAGCTTCGCAGCTTTCACAGCCATCGCCACATCTTCCTTAGTGGATATCGGCACCCTTGCAATTTCTTCGTTTTTGGCAGGATTTAAGACTTCCAATGTTTGTGAGCTGAGGGAGTCCACCCACTTACCACCAATATAATTTTTCAAAACTTCTACATCCTTTTTTATTACAGTCATATTCAGTTCCTCCTTATTCCTTTTTTCGATAAGATATTCCCAAAGAAGTTCAGAACTTTCTGTATACTTGATACTTTCATTATGAAAGAAAACGTCTGGTCATTCATTAGACATTGTGTAACATAACCAGGGTATTACGCTTGACACTATAACTAATTGCTTGATTTACTGTATCTTGGTCTTCTTCAATAAGCTTTGAGGCTGTAAATACTCATGAGCGGCCAATAGAAATTCGATTGCCACCCGTTTATCCGATCTCATGAAATCCTCACCCAGCAAATCTTCTATTTTTTTCAATCGATGATAGAGCGTTTGTCTTACGATAAATAACCTTTTAGAGGTTTCTTGTTTTGATCCCTGACAAGATAGGAAAACTTTAAGTGTCATCATTAAATTCCCATCATGTTCCCGGTCATAATCTATCAATGGAGAAAGAAACTCTTCGATCATTTCCCCCATGTTCACATTTTCATTAACGATTGAGATCAACCTGAATAAATGTAGGTCATCGAAGAAATAATAGTGGTCTCCACCTTCGACTTTTGTTCGAAATGCAAGGGTATCTTTCGCAGTTTCATAGCTTTTATGGATATCCATCATTTCGAATTGATATTTACCTGTGGCGAATACTGAATGTGACGACTTTTCAAAAAATCCCGATCTTCCTATTTTTCCGTATGCTTTTATCAATCTGCCCTTCCAATTACCGGCATTCCTGGTATCAAGAAGTATGAAGATTAAATCATGATCTATCCTTTCGGGCACCACTTTGAATCCATATTGCTCAAATATACTTTTTGTTACAAGGTTAAAGAAGGTGAAATCAAGCATTTCTTTCTCATCCAGTGTATTCGTCTTGCAAATACATACGACACCCCCATGGACCGATACGTTTAGTTCATCCATAAAAGTGGCAAGTCTGTCGTATGATTGATCTCCTTTTAACCACGACATGATCCACTTTGATTCTTCCAAGCGTTTTTGTTCATCAAAATACAATTCCCTCATCAAATATTGAGCAAGGGCAGTGGACGTCCGGTCAAGGATTAATAGCTCATATTCACTAAACGGGTGATTGTACCGATAGATGCACAGCTCCGCATACTCCTGATCAAACAGAATGACTTTCGTCGAAACAATATGATGATCCTTACTGTCTTTGTCCCTATAGTAGTTTTGTAGGAAGAGCTCTTCTTCAGAGGAGCACATTAAGGGATGAACCTTTACATCTTGTTCTTTCAACTGAAAAAGTACCGGAACATCCAATTCTTTATGTAACACTTGAAGAATATCCCTCCAGTGTTTAACTGAAAGCAGCAATTTATTCAGGTTCTGAGCATAGAAATCAAGTTTCTTGATCATCTCATATTGCTGATTGATTATAACCGCGTGTATATCCTGAGTGATACTGACAAAGGGAACTTCTTTTTCAAAAACAATAATGGGGAAATCAAATTCATCCGCCCACTCGAGGACAGCTGATGGTATGGTAGAGATATTTGTATCAAGTTCGATACAAAGTGCTGCTGCTTCACAGGCTCCCAACTGATGTATGAGAGAAAGGAAACTGCCTTCCTCCTTTAGGGCAAGACCAGTTGAAAGGATCAATTCGTTCCCGTTAAGAAGATTTTTAATGGAAGTGACTTCGACAATGTGGACCCATTTTACTTGTCTGGAGAGACCTCTGTGCCCAGCCATAACCTTAGCATGTTCAAAGTACTTTCTTTCCAGGATATCTTTCACTGAAAAATAGTAATGACTTCTCATCTTTCTCTCCTTTTATTCGGCGTAGTAAATGGAGAAAAAGGATTGGAAGAACCAATCCTTCAATCCGCTTCAGTATGGGGGATTGCAAACTGTATCTCTTCACCCCACCACTTCACTAATTGTTCTTCAGTCAAGTGATTCGAAGACAAGACGGATAATACCCAGTGTATTAATTCATCCGTCGTTTGCATATTTCTGGGGCAGAGCGTCAAATCTTTATCTGCGGACAGATCCCTCATGCCGCTTAGCCCCCTTTCAAGGATGGGTATGAAATAAAAGATTTGAAAAATACTTTCGCGCATTCGCCGTTTTCACATGCAAAGTAGCGCTTCTTTTATTTTCTGTATGTTTAAAAACAACAAAAGCTCCACTGAGATTTTCGGTGACCTTTTCTATCTTAAAGCCCTTTTGCAGGAGAAAATCAATCTTATCCCTTTCACTTAAGAACTCTTGATAATCGGACATTTCAACACCCTCCCATTCTCCTATTTGGAACCACTGTAGCCCATTCAAGAAAAGCTTGTGCCCGTTGGGGATTTTTCGATAACGTTTTCTTCTGATTCTTCAATGATCCAATCACGTCCTACCGACATGCCCAGATATTTCTCATCACTGGGATCGGAAAGCTCGGCCTGCTCATACTTTTTGAACCACCAATATTTAGCCAATACGTAATAGCAGAGGGCTCCTATACCAAATCCAACCAAAAACGAAAAGTTAGGAACAAAATATGAAGCGACTGCCCCAAAGATCCATGAGATGAAGCCCGCAAGATTAATTCCTTTCATGTAGCTGAATTGTCCACTATCTTCATATAATGCCGGCACATTGACCCGGCGTTTTCTTATAAAATAGTAATCTGATATCAATATTCCGACGATCGCGGATAAAATCCCCCCTACAAACAGAAGAACGGGAATGATGATATCGAAAAGGTTCCATGGCTGGACGATCGTCCCTACGACCCCGGCAGTTAACACACCGGCCCAAAATGGAAACTTTGGCCCCCCAACATTTGAAAAGATGGTAGCTGCAGGTACTATATTGGCCGCAATATTCGTGGACCATTGTGCCAGGACGATCATCAGGAGCAGGATTCCCAAGACAAATCCGCTTGCTGCCTCCTGCAGGGCAACTACAGGATCATAATTCAGAACGGCTATATACGAAATACCGCCGATTAATACCATAAATGCTTGAGTTATCGGCAGGGCTATAAGATTACCAATAAGAGCACTCCGGTTTCTCTTGAACCAATTCCTTTCATTGCTTGGAGCCTTCATGAAGCGTGAAATGGAAGGAATATCTGCTGAAAGTGTTGCCCAAAATCCCATATTACTAAAAATCACGACAAGGAAAGCGGTAAAAGTGGCTGCTCCCGTCACCGGACTTTCAACCCAGCTCCATATATCTCTTCCATGAGAAGCTGCGGAGTCTGACAATGACGAATACATCCAGACTGAGATGAGAATGATGACTGGGGCAGCAAGGTCTGCAAAACGTTCTACAGCCTTAATCCCAAGCGCAGTATTCACCAATTGAAGAATAGCAAAAATCAGAAAACACACAAACCAATTATCAAAACCTGATAATATATTTAGAATTCCGTTCATCGCAGTAGCACCGAAGTATGTGTTAATTCCAAACCACATGGAAGCAGCCAGGCCACGAACAACGGATGGGATATGCGTGCCGATCGTTCCGAAGGGTGCTCTCATGTATACAGGGAAGGATAAACCATGTTCGATTCCTATATCGCCGGTTAAGGTAATAAATAACCCAATTGCAAGGGAACCTATGATCGTGGCTAAAACGACGAGGGGTAATGGTAACGATACGACACCGGCCCCACCGATGGCGAATGTTGCAAGTACGACTACCATCCCCACCCACATAAAGGAATAGCCAAGCTTTGTAACTTTCCTTTCACTTTCTTTGACCGGTAATAAATCTGGAGACTTTAAGTAACTTCTTTTCAACATGAACACCCCATTTTGTTTGCTTCGAATGGCTTTACCAATCTTTTCACAAGAGAGGCGAGTGGGTATAAAGTCTGAAATTCTTTACACCCGCTCGCGAGGAGTCGTTCTACCATTAAGATGGATGCTTCCCTAAAAAAGGATCAGCTCTTAGAAGATTGAAGTGCTGCACTCTCTTCATTTACCAGCAGGTTACCGTATTTTGCTCTCTTAATATACTTTCCGGTACCCTGTTTCCCTACAAACGTTTTATCTTTGATGACATATTCACCCCTGGATAATACAGAAACCGGTTCACCTTTAATCTTCATGCCTTCGAACGGGTTATAATCTGCTGCCATATGATGGGTCGCAGCAGAGATGACTCTTTCTGCTTCCGGATCAAAGATGACGATATCTGCATCCGAACCAACGGCGACGGTTCCTTTCTGAGGATACAACCCAAACAATTTCGCACTTCTCGTCGACATGATATCCACGAACTGATTCAAGCTTATGCGTCCTTTTTCAACCCCTTCTGAGAATAATATGGATACACGGTCCTCAATGATCGGTCCGCCATTCGGAATTTTAGTGAAGTCTTCTTTCCCAAGATCCTTCTGCCCCTGGAAATCAAAAGAACATTGATCAGATCCCAATGTTTGAAGCTGCCCGCTTTTCAAAGCATTCCATAAGACGTCCTGATGCCACTTTTCCCTGAGTGGAGGCGACCATACGTACTTCGCCCCTTCAAAGTTAGGACGTTCTAAATAAGTTTGATCAAGGACCAGATACTGTGGACATGTTTCACCCCATACATTCAACCCTTTACTCCTCGCCGCTGAAATCTGTTCCACGGCCTCCGAGCATGAAACATGTACAACATATAGTTGTGAATCCGCTAATCCCGTTAGTTTAGCCGCTCTGCCAGTGGCTTCCCCTTCAAGTTCAGGAGGTCTCGTCAAAGCATGATAAATCGGTTCCGTTTTCCCTTCTTCTAATGCCTTCTCGGTTAAGTATTCAATGACATCCCCATTTTCTGCGTGAACCATGACGAGAGCCCCGAGCTCCCTTGCAGCAACCAATGTTCTAAATAAAGTCTCGTCGTCTGCCTGAAATACATTTTTATACGCCATAAACACTTTGAAAGATGTAATCCCTTCCTCCTGTATGACTTCAGGCAGTTGGGAGAGTACTTCTTGATTGATCTCCCCGATCATTAAATGGAAGCTATAATCGATAACGGCTCTATCCTTTGACTTCGCATGCCATGTATCGATGGCACTTTGAAGTGGTTCTCCTTTATTCGTTAAACAGAAATCAATAAGGGTCGTTGTCCCCCCGAACGCAGCGGCAATCGTTCCGGTTTCAAAGTCATCCTTTGAAACCGTCCCGCCAAATGGCATTTCCAGATGTGTGTGCGGATCGACTCCTCCGGGGAAAATGAATTTTCCGCTTGCATCAATCACTTCAGCCTCTCCTGCATCAAATCCTTTTCCTATCGCTGCAATCTTCCCGTCTTGTATCAGGATATCTGCTTTATACGTATCAGTTGCTGTTACAATCGTTCCATTTTGAATGATTTTATCCATTACGGTACCTCCTGGTTTATTTTACTGCATTAACTTTAGAGCCCGACAGGTTACTCATGACTGCTTGACGTTCGTTCCAGGTCATCGGCATCTGACCACTCGGAACTTCAATCATATCAATGGCGCCATCAACCGGACAGACAATCGAGCAAAGATTACATCCGACACAGTCTTCTTCCCTCACCTTTAGATAGCTATTTCCATCAGGATCCTTCAGCATATCAATACACTGATGAGAAGTATCTTCACATGCAATGTGGCACTTATTACAATTGATGCACACGTCAGTATTGATTTGGGCCACTACACTATAATTCAGATCCAGATTACCCCAATCGGAAAATTTCGGCACTGACTTTCCAACAATCTCCTGAACGCTTGGTATTCCTTTATCATCTAAATAATTATTCAATCCATCGAGCATATCCTCGACGATCCTGAAACCATGGTGCATCGCTGCCGTGCATACTTGGACTCCGGAAGCACCCATAAGCATGAACTCCACGGCGTCCTGCCAATTTGACACTCCCCCCATACCTGAAATCGGAACATTGATTCTCGGGTTTCTAGCACATTCTGCCACCATGTTCAAGGAAATAGGTTTCACTGCGGGTCCGCAATATCCACCGTGAGCACCCTTACCGCCAACATGGGGAATTGTGTTCCATGAATCCAGATCCACTCCGGCAAGGCTATTGATCGTGTTGATCATGCTGACAGCATCCGCTCCGCCTCGAACGGCTGCTTCGGCTGTCACGGTTATATCCGTTATATTAGGTGTGAGCTTTACAATTACCGGTGTCTTGGCCACTTCCTTTGCCCAGTGAGTTTGTTTCTCGACCAGCTCAGGCACTTGACCGGAGGCAGACCCCATCCCCCGTTCAGCCATCCCATGGGGACAGCCGAAATTCAATTCCAATCCATCAACGCCTACATCCTCTACTTTTTTAACGATTTCATGCCATTTTTCCTGCTTCGGCTCCACCATTAATGAAGCAATGATGGCGTGATTCGGGAATCTCTTCTTAGTTTCATATATTTCTTTTAAATTCACTTCCAATGGACGATCCGTAATCAATTCGATATTATTGAAACCCGCTACCCTCTGACCATTAAAGCTTACTGCTGCGAACCGGGATGAAACATTTATAATGGGTTCACCCAACGTTTTCCAAACCGCACCTCCCCATCCAGCCTCGAAAGCCCTTTGAACCTGATACCCTGAGTTCGTTGGTGGCGCAGATGCTAACCAAAATGGATTGGGTGATTTGATCCCCGCTAAATCTATGCTTAAATTCGCCATGGAATTCCCCCCTCTTAAACAGTTTTAATTCGTTTTCACTGTCGAACATATCTCATGTAAATGGTATGCTGCCTGCTTCCCTTGCTCTGCAGCCGTAACGACCATTGCTTCCCCGATTCCTTCACCGAATACGATGTCCCCACAGGCAAAAATCGAAGGGTTCGATGTTTGAAAAGTACCGGGGTCAACCTTTAGCACTCCCTCAGAGTGCTCTAACCCGAATTGTTCAATCAGTGTAAGATGACGGGTCTGCCCTATGGCTTTAATAACGACATCAACCGGCAAAATGAATTCGGAGCCGTTAACCGGAATGGGTCGTCTTCTTCCATCTGACCCCGGCTCTCCAAGCTCCATCCTGATACATTCGATCCCTGTAACCTCTCCTTTTTCATTCCCGATGATTCTACGGGGAGCCGTCAACCAGCGGAACTCCACACCATCCTGCTTAGCAAATTCGTATTCAAAATCATAAGCTGTCATTTCTTCTTTTGTACGCCGGTATAAGATTTTCACATTCTCTGCTCCCAGACGAATGGAGCAAGTGGCTCCATCTATCGCTGTGTTTCCTGCACCAATCACCACTACTTTTTTACCGATGTAGTCGTGATTTAACTTGCCACTTTTGGTTTTCTTCACAAACTTAATGGCATCATGCACACCTATCAGATCTTCTCCATGAATCCTCAAGTCCGGGACACTGGACATTCCTGCAGCCAGGATGACAAAATCATGTTTCATTGCAATTTCCCCTGCAGATATATCCCGACCCACTTTAACATTTGTCCGGATCTCTACATTCAGTTTCTTTACCTGTTCCACTTCCCAATAAGAAATGCTTTGAGGAAGGCGGAACGAAACGATGCCATAAGTATTTAAGCCCCCCGCTTCTTTTTCAGCCTCATAGATCGTTACATCATATCCTAAGCGCGCGAGTTCCCTGGCTGCCGAAAGTCCGGCTGGTCCCCCTCCAATAATTCCGACTTTCTTTCCGTTCGGCTCTCCCGCTTCAAAGAGCACAGTGTCATTATGTCTTGCCCAATCTGTGGCATACCGTTGAAGATCCCCGATCATAATCGGTTTGGTTGAAGAATTTAGTACACATGCTCCTTCACATAGCTCCTCTGTCGGACAGACCCTTGAGCAGCTCGCCCCGACGGGATTTGCAGACATGATTGTCTTAGCAGAACCCTTTAAATTCCCTGATGCAATCTTTTTGATAAATGATGGTATATCGATACTTGTCGGACAGGCTTGAATGCAAGGTGCATCATAGCAGTACAAACATCGATTTGCTTCCTCGAGTGCCTCCCTGCCAGTTAACCCCTTATGGGTTTCCTGAAAATTTTTCTCGAGATTGAGTAATGAAAGTGTGTTGGACAAACTGACTTCCCCCTCTTCATTTCCGATTAATGAATCAATGATGGAACACTCCTTATGGTTCCTGCTTGGTTATGGAAGTAACGCCGTCATATCGTTATAGGTTTCGGGTCTCCTGTCACGATAAAACTGCCATGTGTCCCTTACTTCCCTTAATAACTTTTTATTCATTTCCCCGATGATCACTTCATCCTGATCCCTGCTTCCAACTGAAACAAAGCTCCCCCTCGGATCGACCAGATAGGACTGGCCGTAGAATTCACCCATATTCCAGGGACCTTCATATCCGACGCGATTGATGGCTCCCAAATAGTATCCATTTGCTACTGCATGAGCAGGCTGTTCAAGTTTCCATAAGTATTCGGAAAGCCCTGCTACGGTCGCTGACGGATTAAAGACAATTTCCGCCCCCTTCAACCCTAATAAACGCGCTCCTTCAGGGAAATGCCTGTCGTAACAAATGTAGACCCCTACCTTCGCATAAGCCGTATCAAATACCGGATACCCAAGATTTCCCGGTTTGAAATAATATTTCTCCCAGAATCCGTATCCTTCCTCCCCGACACCCACGTGAGGGATATGCTGTTTTCGATATTTTCCCAAGTATGTTCCATCTGCGTCGATGACAGCTGCCGTATTATAGTAGGTTGCTATTCCTTCCCGTTCATAGATTGGTAGAACAATGACCACACTCAGCTCTTTGGCAAGATCCTGAAATTGTTTTGTAGTCGGACCATTCGGGATTTCTTCTGCAGAGTCATACCATTTAGGATTCTGCTCTGAACAAAAGTACGGCCCGTAGAAAATCTCCTGCAAACATATGATCTGAGCACCTTTTTTCGCTGCATCTCTCACTAGTTCCACATGCTTTTTGATTGCGTTCTCCTTATGGACGTCCACTGTTTCCTTCCCGTCGACATCATGAGAAGCCTGAATGAGTCCAATTGTAACCAAATCTGACATTCCAATTCCCCCATTACGTTAAGATTTTTATAAAATAGTAAGCGCTTTCATTGTTTTTGCTTCACATGTAAACACTTACTAGATTTCACTACCGTTTGGTTGAATTCTGAATTTTAAGTATTTTCACTTTATTTTAACCCGTACTAAAATAGTTTGCATTATACATTGTGTAACACGAACTACCCTCATCATTTGTCATTATGTATTGATATCAATTTAGTAAGACACTTTGTCCGTTTCTCATAACGTATCATACGCACCTCGAAAAATTTGTAGAATAATTTGTCTAAATCTTATAAAAATTCAGTTTTTAATCGACAAAGTTCACAAATCCCTCATTTCACCTTATCTTTTATTTACAAAAAAACAGCCTCATCAAATGAAAAGGCTGTTCCTCGATTAACGGTATGAATTGACTGAGTTCATTTTCACTGACTGCTGTCTTTCCGGTCTGTACTTTACTACTTGTCCAATAAACCAGGCGAGTACGGCTAACCAGATGATTGCTCCAAGAACCATCGAAACTGAATAAGAAAGTCCGAAGCCTTCCGGTGCATAGAAAATATACGAACTTACCACTGCTGTCATAAACAACGCGGGAAGACTGCAAATCCAGTGGAATTTTGCTTTCTGCAATAAATAGATGGAAGCGGTCCATAGCATCACAGTCGCTACTACTTGATTCGACCAGCCCACATACCTCCAAAGAAAGGTATAATCGATTTGAGTAAGCAGGAAAGTAGGTACTGCAACAGGGATGACGAGTAATCCGGGAAGCCATTTCCCTTTCATTTCTTTCTTCCTGAAATCTCTCAGTAAATCTGCGAGCATCATACGTGAAGATCTGAGGGCGGTATCCCCTGTTGTCACTGGAAGGATGATGACACCAAGGACGGCCAGTATCCCGCCAAGAGTCCCAAGTGTCGTTTTACTGATCTCATTAACTACCCCTGCAGGTCCTCCTGAAGCCAATGCTTCTTGGAGGCCCTCTGTTCCATTGAAAAATGCCATACCAGCAGCAGCCCAGATAAGTGCTATGATGCCTTCAGCTACCATCGCCCCATAAAATACTTTCCGACCTTCACTTTCCCGTTTAAGGGTTCTTGCAAGTATCGGACTTTGAGTGGAATGGAAGCCGGAAATTGCTCCGCATGACACCGTGACCATCAAGAGCGGCCATAAAGGCAGTTCGCCTGGATGCATGTTCTCAAATGTTAAATTCGGTACAGGATGTTCAAAGAAGAATAATCCGATTCCGATTGCTACCGCCATAAATATAAGTATCGCACCGAAAATCGGATAAATTCTACCGATGATTTTATTGATCGGTAAAACTGTTGCTATTAGAAAATATGTAAAGATAATGACCAGAGAGGTCATAAAGTTAAGGGGCGTCACCTCTGCCATAAGTTGCGCGGGCCCCGATGTAAAGGCAGCCGCTACAAGGATCATTAACACGATGGATAATATGTTCATGACGGACTGAACTGGTTTCCCTAAATATTTCCCTACGATTGTCGGGAACTGTGCCCCATTATGTCTGAGAGAGAGCATTCCGGAAAAATAATCATGTACGGCTCCAGCGAACAATGTACCTATCACAATCCACAGAAATGCCACAGGACCGTATAAAGCCCCAAGGATTGCACCGAAGATCGGACCCAATCCCGCAATGTTCAAGAGTTGTACCAGACTTGCTTTCCACCAGCTCATGGGCATATAATCCAAGCCGTCTTTATTTGCATATGCAGGTGTGATGGTGGAATCATCGACACCGAAAATCTTTTCTACCACCTTTGAATAAAAGAAATAACCAACTACCAGAATACAGATGGATGCAAGAAATGTGAGCATCACGATGTCCTCCCTTCACTAATTGAAATTAACGTTTATTCTATTACGAAAAACGACAAAAAACAACGGAATTTTCTAAAAATATTATTTTTTCAGAATAAATTAACAATAACAATTTCAAATAAAACCTATCAAAACAACAATGAAACCGCGTACAATTCTAATAAAATTTTTTTAATATAAGAAATACGCATCCCCATTAGGGAATGCGCCTCATCTGATACTATATCTTCGTTTTTACAAATGTCTCGTGAGCCCTCAAGAACTCTCTATTATTTCTTTCAGTCGCGATCTCCAAAGGAGATTGCGTATCTTCTGATTGGATGGCTAGGTCGTCACCATAAGCCAGCAGCAAGGAGACAATCTCTGCTGACCCATCGAATGCAGCAATATGTAAAGGTGTATGGCCGGATGAATCGCTCTGGTTTACATTTGCTCCCTGATTCAGCAGGAATTCCACTAATTCTTTCGATGCTTTACCGGCAATTCCTGCATGTAATGCTGTGTTGGATGGAATGTACGATACCTTTGAATTGGAAATGGAATTGATATCCGCACCAAAATTCAGAAGAAGCTCCACAATTTCCTTTTGATCAAAATGCGACGCCACCCCGAGTGCGGTTAAACCTTGTTCATTTTCTGCATTACAAAGATTTGTATCATTTCGTAACGTTTGTTCCACTACCGCTTTATCGCCGGTTTCGATTGCATCAAAAAACTCTTCAATTGTAAAGGATGTCATTGATTCCACCTCATTTTTTCATAATTACAAATATTCTACCAATTTATCGTGATAAAAGATAGGGATGTTTGCCAAAATAGGCACTCATCCCCAGGAAAGGCTACTGATCCAACTTTAATTTTGCCAAGGCATCAGCTAATGCTGTATTGACCGGCTCTTCCTTCTGTTGTGTTTTTAAATATTTATTGACATCCCTTTTTGTCGCTTTACTATTCTTTTCTTTTTTTCTTCTATCATTGAATGTCGATAATTTTTCTCTATGTCCACATGCACAGGTAAACGTCTGCCCTTCCCCTTCTCCTCTTAAGTCCAGGCGTTTATGGCAATTCGGACACCGGGCATTCGTTTTCTTGCTGATATTTTTCCGGTGACCACATTCCCTGTCTTGGCAAACCAGTTTCTTTCCATGCTTATTTTTGATTTCCAACATTAAATTCCCACAGTCCGGGCATTTTGTACCTGTCAAGTTATCATGGGTGAATTTTTTAGTTGAATTTTTAATTTCACTGACTGACTTCTTCGTATAATCCTTGATTTCTTTCAGAAATTCCTGCTTCTGCAGGGATCCATTGGCGATCTTTTCAAGCTTTTGCTCCCACACCGCTGTCAAAGTAGGTGACCTGAGGTCAAGAGGAGCAAGTTCCAATAGTTGCTTCCCTTTTGATGTTATATGAATATCTTTTCCTTTTGACTCTATTACCCCTGAATTGAAGAGCTTTTCAATAATATCTGCTCTTGTTGCTACAGTCCCGAGTCCGCCTGCCTCAGAAATTGTAGCGAGCAGGTCTTTATTGCTTTCTTTCATGAACTTCTTAGGGTTCTCCATGGCAGATAATAAAGTTCCCTCATTAAATCTGCCTGGAGGATTAGTTTGTCCCTCCGTTTCTTTCATTGAGAGGACCGGGTAGACATCTCCTTCCTCCATTCGGGAAAGGAGTTGGTCTGCATCAGTGTTATGATCATAGAGTTCTTTCCATCCGGACTCTACAATCCGCTTCCCTTTTGTTTGAAACGTTTCAGACCCGATTGTGGCTTCTACAGTCGTTTGTTCGTACTGATACGGAGGAAGGAATACGGCTAAGAAACGCTTGACGATTAAATCATATATTTTTCTTTCCCTGTCCTGTAGCTTCTGAAGAAAAGGTGTTTCCTCCGTCGGGATAATCGCATGATGATCTGTCACCTTTTGATCATCTACATATGCCTTTGACAATTGAACTGAGCCCTGTAACGCTCTGTGGGCCATCAGTCGATAAGGTTGAACGTTCACCGCTTTCAATCTGTCCTTAAATGTTGAAACCATATCACTTGATAAATGTTTACTATCTGTTCTCGGGTATGTCACTAATTTATGCTGCTCATACAATTTCTGCATGATCAAAAGCGTTTCTTTAGCAGAAAATCCAAAGATTTTATGGGCATCTCTTTGTAATTCAGTCAAATCATAAAGGGAAGGTGCATAATTTTTCTTCAATGTTTTCTTCACTGATTGAATGCCGATTTCCTTCCTGCCTTCTAAAGACTCCAAGATTGAGGTGATTTCTTCTTTGGAAAACGTTCTCGTATCATTGGATTTCCTGTTGGACCACACAAAGGTCCCTTTTTCCGTTACAGCTTGTATCCCGTAAAAGGATTGTGGGATGAAATTCTTTATTTCTTCCTCCCGCTGGGCAATGATACTGATCGTCGGTGTTTGGACACGTCCGCAAGACAATTGGGCATTGTGCTTGGTTGTCAGCGCTCTTGTTGCATTCATCCCGACATACCAATCGGCAACGGAGCGTGCCTCGGCGGCAGCATATAAATTTTCGTAACCTTTCGCATCTTTGAGTCTTTCAAACCCATCCTTGATGGCTTTGTCTGTGACAGATGAAATCCATAAACGTTTTAATGGCTTATTCACCTTGGCTTTCTCGATGATCCAACGGGCAACAAGCTCCCCTTCACGACCCGCATCGGTGGCAATGACGATCTCTTTTACATCAGGGCGGTTCATTTGCGCTTTGACCGTGCTGAATTGTTTTCCCGTTTTCTTGATCACAACAAGATTAAGGGAGGACGGGAGCATGGGTAGATCTTCAAGATTCCATGATTTATACCGATCATCATAGCTTTCAGGCTCGGCCAGTGTCACCAGATGTCCGAGGGCCCATGTGACGACAAAATCGTTTCCCTCCAAATATCCGTTTCCATTTTTCGTACACTGAAGTACTCGGGCAATATCTCTACCGACAGAAGGTTTTTCTGCCAGGACCAAAATCTTTTTCATGTAAAAAATCCTTTCATTACCGGATGTATGTTTTATGTCCTTTCTATTTTAACATACAATAAAAGGGGTAGAGTATGTTGATTCACGGTAAAGAAAAACCCATCACCGGGTCTTGGTGATGGGTTTAACACATAAAAAAGAGCATCTGGTCAGATGCCCGGTGTTTCTAACCCATACCCCTCGCTTGCCATTAGCAAGAAAAAAACTAGGAAGAGGCCGTCTTCCTAGTAAATATTATTCTTCGTCGCCTTCTAAGAAGTCTGGATCTAACTCTTCAAATTCTTCATCATCCAAGTCGCAATCCCAGTCTTCATCGTCACAACCTTCAGGATTCACTAGGACACATACTTTAGTTTCTCCGATAACTTCCACCAGGAATTCACGTTCGACGTGAACGATGATTTTGTTACCGTTCGGTGAAATGACCGCTTCGCAGCAATTTGGCTGTTGCAGTACTCTGGCACATACTTCAATGTCATCTAAGCAATCTGGATCACGGTATTTTAATTTAATGCAATCTGTATATTCTACTCTTTCGGTTACAACAGATGTCTTTGTGTTGTCACTGTGGGAGTACCATACGTTAATTTCGTATGAACCGTGAACTTCAACCTTCTTGCCTACTTTGTGTGCTTCATACTGATGATTAATGATCCAGCAGCCTAAAATGCTCGATGGATTATGCGGCGGGCAAATCGTATGATGAGACTGTGTAAATTTACGTCCCTTCGCTACGACCGCTTTAGTAATAATCTCTCTATATTCTGCCATTCGAGCGAACCTCCTCATTCATTTTCAATTCATCTTATGCGACTATCTAGGTGTTTGTGCGAGTAAATTTAATTACATGATGGGATTGTTGCTTAGATAATGTATTGTATGCGAATACCCATTGAATGTTCCGGAATGCGCTCGACGGGGACGGTGAAAAAAACGAACAAAAAAACGATCTATACAGGAAAGGGATATCCCTTTCCTGTATAGATCGTTGTGAACTGAAATCGTCTGTCGTTTAATATAATTCTTAAATCAGGAGCAGCTACCAGGGGATGAATTTTTCACATGTGACCCTGTTTCCCCACGGAGTAAGTCTCCCCCGGTCGTCTCGATAATATGATCTGTTACATTATTCGAAATCACTGAAGCGACGATTTGCAGTAAATCATTCACATCAGTTTGAGATTCCTTGAATTGTTGAACAACCGGAATCTCATCGATTTCCTTTTCAAGGTTTTCAATTTTCGCCTCCACCATTTTTAGGGCTTCGATTTTCCCATAGTGTTGGAAGTTAACGGCTTGTTTTTGTAAACTCTTGATGCTTGCGATCATTTCACGGACTTTTTGATTTTCATGGATCTGTGATTCCGCCCGCTTAAAGAAATCCACTTCTTCCGTTTCAGCAATCATTGTTGCAAGTTCCTCTGCACGCTTCATAATATCGTCTTTTGTATACTTTGCCATATTATTTCACCTCTACCGCTTCCTGGAATTCTGTTCCAATTTGGCCTTCTCCTACCATTTCCCCATCCAATGACCAGGACTTGGCATCTGTGATCTTTACTTTCACTATTTTCCCAATGGCTGTTTTAGGAGCCTTGAAGTTTACGAGCTTACTGCGTCTTGTGTAGCCTGCCAGAATGTCTGGATTTTTCTTACTTTCCCCATCCACAAGCACTTCAACGATTTGGCCCGTATATTTCTTCATTGCATCGGCAGAATACTCTTTCACAACTGCATTCAGCCTTTGTAGGCGTTCTTTCTTCACTTCCATCGGCACGTTGTCATTCATCTTTGCTGCAGGGGTACCTTCCCGTGGAGAGTAGATGTAAGTGTATGCCGATTCAAAGCCAACTTCCTTATATAAAGAAAGAGTTTCTTCGAATTGGTCATTGGTTTCATTTGGGTAACCAACGATAATATCTGTCGTAAGCGCCACGTCCGGCATGGCTTTTTTAATTTTACCCACTAATTCCAGGAATTGTTCCCTGGTATATTTTCGTGCCATGATTTTCAGAACGTCTGTCGAACCTGATTGAACAGGTAAATGAATGTGCTCGACCAGATTTCCTTTCTTGGCAAGCACTTCGATTAAATGATCATCGAAATCTCTTGGATGACTGGTAGTGAACCGGATACGTGGAATATTTACCTTACGAAGATCATCCATTAAGTCTCCCAATCCATACTGAAGGTCTTCAATATCCTTCCCGTATGCGTTGACGTTTTGTCCAAGGAGAGTGATTTCCTGATATCCCTGTGCAGCCAGATGACGGACTTCCTGAATGATTTCTTCAGGACGGCGGCTTCTTTCTTTCCCCCGTGTATATGGCACGATACAGTATGTACAGAACTTGTCACAGCCATACATGATATTCACCCATGCCTTGATATTGCCCCGGCGGACCTTCGGAAGGTTCTCAATGACGTCTCCTTCTTTTGACCACACCTCAACGACCATCGCCTTAGACATATAAGCATCAGATAATATTTGAGGAAGACGATGAATATTATGCGTTCCAAAGATCATGTCCACCTGTTGATACGTTTTCAGGATTTTGTTGACAACCGATTCTTCCTGGGACATACATCCGCATACTCCAATTAATAGATCAGGCTTTTCTCGTTTCAGATGTTTCAGATGGCCTAATTCGCCGAACACCTTATTCTCCGCATTTTCACGGATGGCACATGTATTCAATAGGATGACATCCGCATCCTCTGTCGAGTTCGTCGCTTCATAGCCGAGTGCCATGAAAATCCCTGCCATGACTTCTGTATCATGTTCATTCATTTGACACCCATATGTTCGGATATAGAATTTCTTGCCTTCCCCAAGACCTCTGAATTGATCATCGATGGTGAAGTCATTATGATATTGGATTTCTTCCTTCCCACGCTTCTTAGCATCTTTTAACGACGGTGGGATATAGACACTTTCAAAGTACTTGCTGTAATCCTTATCAGATTTTTGGTCTGCTGGAGATACAGACTTTGATTGTTGTCCATGTTTTCGCTGTTCTTCGTTCATGAATAATCCCCTTTCTACCTCTATAACCAAACCGTTTTCTTCTATATATATAGCCGGCCGAATTAACAGGATATACATTGTTGCACATTACTATAGTATAAAGGTTTTCAACCCTACATACAATAGAGTCGCTTAAGTGTTGAAAAATGTTTCATTCCTATTTTAGCTAGTAAATCTACTGTACTATGATCGTATTATCTCATATATATTCTCTATATTCTTCTTTCGGCTACCCAAAGACATTCATCAATCGACATATCCCTAAGCAATGCTCAACTACCAATTATGTACCTGAAATCTATTTTTTTCGTTTTAGGCTAGAAGCTCAATCGAATATTCCCTTATGAACGTATGATAATTAGTAGTAAATTGTAAAGGAGTGTTAAATAATGAGTTATAGTCAGAAATCAAATGCTCAGGACACCTATTTCCATGAAGATTATCAAAAGCACAAATGCCCTGACTCCCGTTCCAGGCATTATGAACATTGTGTCGAAGACGTTCTAGAAGCCATCCTTGAAGCTCAGAAAAAAGCAAAAAAAGACCACGGCTGTGATACTTCGTGTAAAAAGTCGATAGAAGATTTACTTTGTGAAAAAAAGAAACACAAAAAGAATACCATCCCGTTTATTTTATATTGTGGATGCGAGCCATTTAAGGGCACTGGTGTTACAACCTATCATTGTCATTCAAAAAAGAAAAAAGCATTCAAATGCATTGAAACCTATGTCTTCAAAATAATAGACCTGGATTATAAATGTGCGACCCTTGAATTATTGACATTTAAATCGGACCATAAAGGAGACGATTCTCACCATCATCATGATAATAAGTGTGCACTCTCTTCACCTTGTAAGCAGATCGACCACAAAAGTGTGGAGGATTTGATGGATACCGGGATATGTATAACAGTTGACTTGTCTTGTTTCTGTGCGATTACCTGCCTGCCTGCCGTCCATTTATACTAATTTCCGCAAAAAAAGGTGAACGAAAATCGTTCACCTTTTTTCATCCTCCAAACGCCTCAAGCAAATCGTCGATTTCTTTCAATCCTACGGTAGTATGATCCTGTTTTTTTCGACTCATGATGGTACATTCGTTCGAGCTTTTAGAGGCATCATATCCATTTTGAAGAAGAAGTCTTTTTAAATTTGATAATTCTTCTAGTATGGCATGATCTGATGCAACGTTAACTTGAACAGTTTTAGAGTGGTGCAAGTAGTTATGCAAAGCAGAAAAAATAAAATGACTCAACGTATTGTTTTTAGAATGATAGGCGATTTGCTCATGAATCTTAGAGGTGACGGCTTCTGTTTCCCCTGTTTTAACATTTATGAAATTCTCGGGGATTGTAAGAATCGTTTCCTGAAAGTAATCTGAATATTTCCTAGACATGCCCATCATCCTTTAGCTTTTTGTATATTCAATATGTGAAGGATTGTTTTTTAATTGATTTAACTTTGCAAGGATAATCAATCCTGATACATTTAATGTTTCCATATTTTGCGGGAAGAATAATTCAATGGGGCGTCCTCTTTCTGCCCATTTCACGGCCGCTTCCCTGATATGGGATTCGGCTATTTTTGCGGCACCGCCTACTGCAATATATTTGACTGCCCCTTTGATTTCATTTGAACTGTTTCTAACCCTGTCAAAATGTTCCAGATATTTAATCGCCAATGATTTCAACTGTGGAATGATATATTTACTAATATCCTTTTTCACACCTGCGAATGGTTCTACATACCACTCTGATTGACCGGCCACAAGTTTTTCTTCAAGTTCAGATCTTGAATCGAACTTATATAACTCATATTTACTGACCTTCTGTATGATATGATCTAAAAACTGGTTAATCCCAAATGGCTCACCCTCAATGGATGCCACTGGCTTATTGTTTTTGATTCCCACAAAATCGACTGAGTCCCCCCCAAGATCACCAATGAGGATTCCCTTGGCAGAATCCTGTAAAAGAGATTCATCTTTAACCCCCAGTGTCTCACTATCCCGTGTTAACGCCAGGTAGGCACAGGCTCCTTCAGCACCGATAATGGTATTTTTAATTTGAAGTCTTACAACAATTTCTTTAGGGGCGATCATTCCTGGCACCTTATGGAGGTACACGGTATGAGTACCGATTAGACGGCTTTTCAATGTATCTTTCCGTTCTTTATATTGAGTAGTTGGCAATGAAACCGCCAATTGATCGATTTCAAAGGTGACATCTGTGTCAGATTGATTGTTCATTACAGCATGATGGGCCAACAAGCCAAATAAAAGGGTGTAAGTACGGTCTTCATCTACTTTCTGATTATTAAAAGATGTTAAACTCACATTACGCTGTCTTGCTGCTGCTTTGCCGATATAGAAGATATCTCTCTTCTCATGCAACGCTGAACTGTTCACTTCCACAATCAAATTGTCTCCTAATAAAACATCCTCATCATCGTAAGGTTTCTCATAAAATTCCTCATCATATAAAGCAATTGCGTTTGGCATGAAATACTCTGTCGTTTCACCTTTTGTTGAAACAATCGCTTTATAAAAGCTGTTCCCTAAGTCCACAGCAACATAATTATGCCTATCCATTCCATCCTCCTCCTTCCCTAAAGCTTATGCCGGGATAGAAAACATCTGTGCACGTACCCAGTCATAAATTTCCGTGGCAGTAACGGAAAATGGAAGAGCGCTCTTTCTACTAAAATGATTTTCCCTAGTAAATTTCCACTCTTATACTGATTCATATATCCACTCTTAATAGATTCGCCCCGCATATTATAAAGTGTAGTTTAAATATTGTTTATTAAATAGGAGGAAAAAAAATGAGTGATTATAATAAGAGTAAAAATTGTGTGAACGTAGATAAGTCTGCTTCACTCGATCACTGTGACAACACAACAGTCGATCCCATTCTAACCCCGGCAGGTGAAAGAATTGTCCATGTTCCAGTAGATTTAGGAGTATATCGTGTATCAAGTAACCTTGAGGCACACATTAAATTTCCTGAGCCTGTGATGGAAATCAAAGATGTAAAAAAGAAAGTCGAAATTGTACAATGCCGTTTAATGACGATTCCAACAAGCAATGGCGACTTCAGTGAAGATGGTGCACAATTTCCTCTGCTATTATCAGGGTATGTGCGCAAGAACATTCAATACGCAACACCATGTGGAGGATCTGGATTCGATGGTTCCTGTATATCTTCTGACATTAAATCATTAACGGTCCGCGTCCCTTTTAAATGCATGACTACGATTACCCTGGATTCTCCAGTCCAGCTCCCAAGAACAAATAACCGTCAGGAATTTGACTTCTTTAGAGCTCAAGACTTAGGGACAGGCTATCCAGAGAAGGATCAATATTTATCAAATGATATTTCTCAATTCCATCAATACAGCAATCAATACTACAATCAACTTCCTTATTGTGAATTGCTTTCAAGCAGCATTTTAGAGTGGGATGAATCAACAGATCGTGTATCCGAAGGTCCTGTAGGTGAAGGATATTTCTACAATATGCTAGAAAAAATGTCCCTCAACTTTACCATTAAAGTATTACAAAAACAGCAAATCCGTCTTACTGCAGAATAAGCAGTAACCTAGTATCATCAGCACTCCCCCTCCTGTTATCGATAACCGGAGGAGGAGTGTATTTTCTTTCTGTACAACATTCGCATCAGTATTTATTGCAGGCTTTCCATAATTAGTCTCTATACATATAGGCTCAGGCCCAAACAACTATCAATTCACATCATAAGATGGCATTATCTTGCTTTAGGAGGCCCCTTATGTTTGAAAATCATCACAAAATGTCCGAATGTCATGGAACATCAAATATGCATGAATGTAAAAACCATTGTCACCATCCAAAAGTCAGTATCGGAAAAATTGTGACCAAGGTACCTGTCGTATTGGCTGAACTGACACTACAGGTAAATGTAGATGCGACGATCACCTTTCCGGAGGCCGTTTTGGAAATTAAGGATATTAAAAAAACGATAAAATTAACACAGTGCAGACTTCTTCTTCCTTCTAATAAACTTTTTGTAAAAGGTTTTGTCCGAAAAAACATCCAGTATGCAAGCCCATGTAAAGAAATTGAAGAGTCGTCCCTTTCTTCAATTGCATCAGATCTTCACTCATACACAGTGGATATACCTTTTCAATGTGTGACAGACATTAAGCACTTCTTATCCATGCCGGTCATGCCGGAAGTGAATAACCGTCAGGAATTTGATTTCTTCATTTCAAAACCGCTGCCTTCCGGGTATCCGGAGAAAGATGAACTACAAACCCATGATTTATCACAATTCCATCAGGAAAGCCATCAATACTATAATGAAATCCCTTACTGTGAGTTGGTTTCAAGTAAAATCATCGAATGGGATGAAGCCATCGACCGGTGCCCACTCCCTCATTCCGGTCCCATTGGAGAAGGCTACTTCCGCACAATTGAAGAAAAAATGGTCATAGATATATGTGTAAAAGTTCTTCAAAACCAACAAATACGTGTTACCTCCACCACGAATGATGATTGTGACTGATTGTGACTGATCATGACTGCTCATTCATTTTTAGAGAGGAGGTAAATGATTAGGTGTGATGGTAAAGGGCACCGATCACCATGATTATGAGAGAAGAACGCAATAATGATATAGAAAGCTATTTTCTGGATAAGACGAAAGAAAATGAAAAAAACAGCAGAAGATTGTCTTCATTTTCTCTGTTTAATATGACTCAGAAGCAAGATCTTTCCTTACAAGATCATGAGACGAATAAAAAAAGTCCCATAAAAGATACAGACCAGCCAAAGGGAGCTCAGGAAAAGATTCATACCCAACCCACGTTTTTCCCTCCACCCAAGGTGATGGATATGGAGGTAAACCAAGAAAATAAACTGAGCAAAACCGATGGGTCGGCTGATGAGCAGGACGGAGACATAAAGTCCGATAACACTGTAAAGGAAATATTTGAAACCCGGGACAACACGGCCCCTTCGACTTTAAATGAAAATAACGATATCGTGCCTTCCGTGGAACAAGAGGTTATTATAGAGGATTCTGAAGAAGAAAATGAACCTGTATCGATCCGGGAAGAGATATTTATGATGTTGGAGGAAGAGCTGGAGGAACAAAAATATCTCCATGTGGACCAAGAAAATCATTATGAAAAGAATGGGGATTCCAACGATGCTCCCCCTCCTGCACTTGAAAAAGAAATGCTATACTCGGATCATGAATTTGATCATAATGAAAATCACCTGCCTTCATTTAGTCATTACTTAGAAACAATATATTGTGAAAAAAATTTGAGTCCGTTGACAAGTAAGGAGACTGATTTCGTTCATTGCATTGGTTCCTTAACCTCTGTTCTCAAAAAAATTTCCACAGAGCGGGAAACGATCATGGAGCATGAAGAAGATATCAGGTACGACAAACCTGAACATCAAGAGGAGACCGATGAAGTCAGGCATGAACATCAAGAGGATGTCGAGGAAACCGAACCCCAACACCCAAATCTGACGGCATTAAAAGAACTTTTCGAAAATGAACTTTTTTCGGAAGAACAACATCTGGAAAGTGGGAATGAAACCACTTTACCCGACTCTCGCTCTTTAAATGTAAAGATTCCCGTTGTACTGTCCACTTTGCAGATGGAGGTCGCCATCTTTAAAGACGTTGAATTACCGTTTCCAATTGAACATATCCTTTCTATACATTGGTCCATCCAATCTCTTAAAACGAATATTCCACTTCCTGCTGGAATTGTGTTTGTGAAAGGGACTCTTGTTGCTTCGATTCAATATGTAAATCCAGGGGAAACCGCTTCCATACACTCTATCAACATTCCGATTCAATGGGATCGCACCATTCCCACTCCTTGGATATTTCCGCCTAAGGTCCCTAAGAGTGAGAAGAGAGAATACACATTCATGGCAGAAAGCACCCAAGAACCAAGCACTCATCATGAATGTCATCATTCCTTCTGTGAACCAATTGAACATTTCCTACAAGATTTCACGTTTATCAGTCACCATGAACCCTTTAAACAAAATGGCCATTCAACTTTAAAGATTCAAGGTTGTTTACAGGCTTGCCTTCATTTAACACAAGAACAATTTGTGCACATCCAATCAGATGATTTGATTCAATGATATGTATAAAGAGGAAGGGGTTCACCCTCAAGGTGAACCCCTTCAACTCGTCACTCTGCCCTCTCACAGTTATCTTCGTAATCTCTTACAATGCCTTTCAAGAAGGCATGCCCCTTCAATTATAATATATTTTTATTTGGTAATTATTGTTGGATGATATTTCTGAAACGATTATAGACTACTTCTGGACCTTGCTCTTCTCCTCCACCTGTATCCCCGTCTCCAGCCATTTGTTGTCTCTTCTGAGTTAATTTAATGAGTAGATTGATGTCCATTTTTTCTGTAATTTTATTAAATCGTCCCCAATTGTCAAAGTTTTCCGTGATATCCCATTGATTTACAGCCGAAGCAAGGAGTTTGCAATTGATTGGCTCATTATTGATTTCAAATGTCAATGATCCAAATTCGCAGCGGTTCGCTCCCATTCCGTCTTTCGCAAGTTCTCTTCTTTGCAACACATTCTTCTTAATGCTGAAGTCAATTCCGAACGGATTGTTGACAGGGGTAGCCAGTCTCACCCGATCATACGCTTTAAAAGGAATGTCAACACTATAATCCTTTACTACTCCATAGGAACCTTCTACATATTGAATGTTCTTATGGACAATCCCTTCTACGAATAATTTCACGTAATCCGGAAACCCTGGTACAGGAATTGCTTTACATTGTGTGAGCGAGACGTTTTTCTCGATGTTTTTAATAGCACTAGCATAGGTTGGCAGATAAATATCCGCTTCTGTTAAAGATTGAAGAAATACATCTCCAAGAACAACCGTTACTTCTTCCAAGTCAAGATCTGGCACGTATGTTTCTGTAAATAAGCTTTTTGATTTTGCCTTATCGCTTGATGGTTGAGGAGGGCATCCGTGATGACCAAATCCGCAGCCTGTATTCTTTTTCATATCCATTCACTCCTGATAGTCATAAATTAATCAATGGAAAAGGCCATAGATGTAGTAAAAACAGTGAAGATACCTTTTCTATTGACTTACTATAATCTATGAATTTTTTAAAGAAATGAGTGGACGACTGTCGGTAGGCTTCAACATATTTCTAGCAATACTTCTAGTAATCTATGAAACATGCTATGAACTCATACACAGTAAGCTTTAATCAATCTAAACAGCTTGGGTATTTGTAACGTTTAGCCAATTGGGTCCATACAATAGAGTAAAAGTCTTGAGGAGGAGATTATCATAAGGGAGGATGCAAAATTACCACCGATGTACACCATTTCCGATCAAGAGGTCCTCTATTTGAAATCAGAGATCGAGAACTTGAATAAAACGATTCGAACTTTGAAAAGCAGTTATCTGTATGCTGAAAACGAGTACCATAAGGAACAACTTCAGAAGGCTCAGGAGGAATTAACGCTTGCTTACCGCCGGATCGATGAGAACGAAACCGTTGAGAGGGAACTCATTAAAGACCGAAACCTGTTTAAAGAGGGAAAAGAGAAGCTGGAGAGTCAGGTAAGTGCTCTTCATGACGCCTTGCACGGCAAGGATGAGCTGTTGCAGCAGTCGCAAGTGAGTAAAAATGACCTTCAACAGGAACTCCTCTCCATCAAGCTCGAAAAAAAACAAATATCTCAAAGAATAACGGAAATCGAGAAAGATCAACAAGATCTTTTCAGTAAAAATCAATCCCTTTTAGAGGAAAACATCCTGCACCTAAGAAAAATAGACAGCTTAAACAGTGAACTGCAAGGAAAAAAACTTCATATTTCAGATTTGAACTCAGCTTTGGTCCATTCAGAAGATACGAAGAAAGAAATTTTCTTTACCCTGATAGCTAAAACCGAAGAGTTGGAAAAAGCCTTGTCAGAAAGGAAACATACCCTTGATTCATTGCAATTGGCAAAGGAGCACTTAATCCAAGCCGAAAAGCAAAAAATGGAGTACATTAAGACATTCATCAGTCAATACCAAAAGCATTTTGAAGAAAATGAATGGTGGCTTTCCTCACAATTTGCTGATATCGATCAACGGACCAAACTGCAGGATGAACGAATCGATGCGGTTGAACAGGAACAGGAAATTCACTTTACTCTACAGAATGAGGTGCTGGAGGGTAAATTTGCGCAAGTGGAGCAAAAGTTTGTTGATTTTCTTGAAGAGGTCGACTCCATACGGGAATATAATTTAACCTTGACCCACAGTCTATTGGAGCTCAAAAGACTGGTGGAGAGCCAAAAACGCAGTCAGTCCCATATCATTACAGCACGTCAAAAATCTTCTGCAGAAAAACTTCCAGCTCCAATGGATTATTATTTCATAGAGGATGAAAAAGAATGAAAAAAACGATGCCACAGTAGATCCGTGGCATCGTTTTTAGTTAAAATGTAATCTTTATCTTGTTATTTGAGCTGAGCTGAAGGTCTTGACCTTCAAATAATACAAACCCTAAAATAGTTGAAACTTCCTGTTCTTCAAGGGATTCAACCGTAAATTGCACCCCCTCCACTGCTATCGTTTCACCAGGGGGGATGAATGATTCCTGTATCGATTCTATCCAATACTCTCCTGTGGAATAGGCCTTCTCCAACCAATCCTTCCCCATATACTTCCATCCCTGTGCCCCGTTTTGACCTTGCAGGGAAAAGATTTCGCTCATTTCAGGTGGGAGAATCTGTCCTCCTATTTCAATCTTATCCGGCGGATCCATTCGAAAGCAGATCTTCGGGTTCATCAGGTCTACATTTCCTGTGTTCTTTATGAAGAAATCAGCTTTGATGGAATAGCGTTCTGATTTTCGATTAGGTATGACATTGTAATCAAAATATATTTCCGCATAAGGCTTTTTATCCTGAGCTTTTTGAACTTTACGATTTGCTTTTCGCATTTTGATTTCTTCGTACGTTTTATCATCCATTTGGATATCTTTACTTGGCTTCTTCTGAACTGTTTGACTGCTTGATTTCCCTGTCTGATTATTTACAGTTTGAAATAGATGGAGAACATTAAGATCCAGTAAACTTGGCTTCTGATTTCCAAGCAGTGTTTTAAGCACACAATGCGTTATGAGGACAGGGGTTTCTTTCAACAGGAATTCTTCATCTTTACACTTAATGGAGCATCTAAGATGGGGAATGGAGTGGTGTTCAGGTATCAAATAATATCCTTTGAATGGCAGTTCATTCTTATATATTGAGAGATTTTTCTTTACATTGATGGAATTCAGCCTTTCATTATAACCGACCGAAACAGACTTGCCCTCACCCTGTGAATGACTGGACACTAATTCAACAAACAATTCCCCCTCCCTGATCGTGCCTGTATCTCGTTTTAATGAAACAATAATCCCATAATCAGTTAATAATCCAATCACTTTTTCATTTATTTCATTGTTTATATTTGCATTCTTTGTATTCACTGATAGCCATACTTTCTTTCCATGAAGGGAACTTTTCACTTCCACCCTCTGTGCTTCTTCATCCAAATGAAATTGATGATTATTCTCCGCACAATAAAATTGGATGGCAGCTACGGAATGTGATGGAATCGTTCCCCAATCATGGTTGTTGATTGATAATTTCATGTACAGGCTCACCACCCTTTTGTTGTAGTCTATGTATCTTATGAATACAGGGGAAAAAATATGAATTTCTGATACTTATTATCGCCAAACCAGCTTCCGCTTTCATTTCTAGGCAGATGCTTGTTTTATTCAACAGCCCTCTCCCACTTGAAGATCATCACATAAACTAGTAAAAGTAAGATGGTTAGTGTTTTGCACAGCGAAAAAATGAAGCCGTAGTTCAGATGGATTATGGTCATCAACTGCTGTGTTAAATTTAGTTCAACCGAAAGGAGAAATCAGTATGATATCCCCACACGGAGGTATGCTTGTTAATCAAGTTGTTAGAGGGATTGAGAGAGATGAGCTACTTGAAAAGTCATCCACTCTCCCCGCAATTACGCTCGATTCCTGGGGTCTGTCCGACCTAGTTCTGCTCTCAACGGGAGCATTCAGCCCCTTAACGGGATTCATGAATCAAAAAGACTATTTACACGTATTGAAAGACATGAGGTTATCGAATGGGTTGGTTTGGAGTTTGCCCATTACACTCCCCGTTCCCAAAAGAGTGAGTAAGTCATTTTCCATCGGGGAAACCGTTTCCCTGAAAGGAGAAGATGGGGTGATCTACGGAACATTAGAAATTGAAGAAATATATGAATATAGTAAAGAGGCGGAAGCCCTTTTCGTATTTAGGACATTGGACAACCTTCATCCTGGGGTTCAAAAGACGTATAAGAAAGAAGACGTGTATGTCTCAGGTACGGTCAAACTTCTTCGGTTTCCTGCCATTTTCAAAAAAGATTTTCAAACGCCGAAACAGCTTAGAGAGCGATTTAATGAATTGGGTTGGAACACAGTCGTAGCATTTCAAACCCGGAACCCCATTCATAGAGCCCATGAATATCTGCAAAAAACAGCACTTGAACTAGTCGATGGTCTCTTGATACACCCTTTGGTAGGCGACACAAAGCAAGATGATATTCCCGCAGACATTCGTATGAAAAGCTATCGGGTATTAGTCGACGAGTATTATCCCAGAGAGAGAGTCTTATTATCCACATTCCCTGCAGCCATGAGATATGCCGGACCCAGGGAAGCCTTATTCCACAGTATTGTAAGAAAAAACTTTGGATGCACCCACTTTATAGTCGGCCGGGATCACGCTGGTGTCGGGGATTACTATGGTACCTACGATGCCCAGGAAATCTTCAACCAATTTTCAAAAGAAGAGATCGGTATCGAGATACTGAAGTTCGAACATGCCTTCCATTGTATTAAGTGTGGATCGATGGCTACTTCAAAGACATGCCCTCATGAGACTCCATTTCATATCCACCTTAGCGGAACAAAGGTGCGAAAAATGTTAAAAGACGGAATGATGCCTCCAAAAGAGTTTTCAAGGCCAGAAGTGATAGAAGTACTTCTCAATGAAATGAGAAAAAGTTCTCAAAGGGAGCACTGAAGGAGACTACATCATGATTGAATTTTATATTGTTATCCTTGGAATGATCGTTATGTTGTCATTTCTGGTTTTTGAATTGGAGCGACCCGAAATCATTCTTCCATCCACTCTCCTCCTTTTCGTCATGACCGGTGTCATTACACCACAGGAAGCCATAAGGGGGTTCTCAAATGAAGGGATGCTGACGATCGGTTTATTGTTCATCATTGCCGGAAGTATTCAAAACAGTGGGATTGTGGATCATGCCTTCAAGAAGCTATTAAACCGTTCAGCTTCAAGAAAACACATGCTTGCCAAGCTCCTCTTCCCCATCTCTTTCCTCTCCGCTTTCCTGAATAATACCCCCATCGTCATTGCTTTTACGCCACTTGTGAAGAAATGGTGTGAAGATCATCATCTCTCCCCTTCAAAATTTCTGATCCCCATTTCATATGCTACCATCCTAGGAGGTACCATAACCATCATTGGTACTTCCACAAATCTCGTGGTCCATGGTTTGCTCCTTGACTCGAACCTGCCTGGCTTCACCTTTTTCGAACTGGGTAAAATAGGGATACCGATTACTCTCATAGGCCTATGTTATCTCATATTTTTCAGTTCTTCCTTACTTCCTGAGAGAAGAAGCAGACCTGTCAATATTGAGTCCTTAAGAGAGTTCACTGGAGAGATTTTAATACTCGATGACTTCCCTTTTATACAAAAAACGGTTGAACAAGCCAGGTTAAGAAGCTTAAAAGGTCTATTTCTTGTTAGTATCATCAGGGAAGATGAGACCATTACTCCTGTATCGAATACAACCCTATTAAAGGCACAGGACCGCTTAATATTCACCGGTGATATTACCACCATCACAGAACTTCAATTACACAAGGGCCTCCTGTTACAAAGTAATGGCGGATCCTCTTTTCCAAAACACCATCAGTTGACGGAGGCGGTGGTTTCCCATCATTCTTCCTTATTATATAAGAAGATTAAGGATACCAATTTCAGAAGCAGATTCAATGCAGCTGTCATAGCTGTTCATAGACAAAATCAACGGTTGAAATATAAAATTGGCGATATCATTCTAAAACCTGGAGATATCTTACTACTTGCCACAGGAACCGATTTCTATAAGAAAGCGAACACAAATGACTTCTATATTGCCGCTACACTGGACAAGACCATGATCACCCGTAAACAGACATTGAATGGGTGGTTCTCCGTCGTACTACTGGGAACGATGATCCTTATGGTGACATTAGGATATATTACGATGCTGACAGGAATGGCGTTTGTGACCATGTTATTACTTTCATTAAGAATCGCCAGTCCCCTGCAGGCAAAGAATTCCATTCAATGGAATGTACTGATGGTGGTTTCCTGCTCGTTCGGTATAGGCTATGCGATGATCGACTCAGGTGTCGCCTCTTTCCTTGCCGACCTACTGATGCAAGCTTCAAAGCCGTTTGGCCTTTTTGCCATCGTTATAGCAATCTATCTCCTTACGAATCTATTTACAGAAATGATGACGAACAGCGCTGCTGCCGTCCTCATGTTCCCCATTATCCTGGAAGTTTCGAATACTCTGGATTTAAATCCAACAGCATTGGCCGTAACGGTAACCATTGCCGCTTCCGCAAGCTTTGCAACACCGATCGGTTATCAGACAAACTTGATCGTATATGGCCCGGGCGGTTATCGATTCAAAGATTATTTGAAGGTGGGGATCCCCTTGAATATCCTGACAATGATCACCACAGTAATACTGGTCTATTACTTTTGGTTATGACTATCCATAACATTGGAGGTGAGGAGATGAATCAGAAAAATATTACTTGGCACGAGGGCAAAGTCCAGAAAGCTGACAGGCAAGATTTAAATGGGCATAAAAGCGCATTGCTTTGGTTTACAGGGTTGTCCGGTTCCGGGAAGTCCACAATCTCAGTGGAAGTAGAAAAGAAATTACATGAGCTTGGCCATCACACTTACCGTCTTGACGGAGATAATATACGTCACGGTTTAAATGGGGACTTAGCATTCTCAGAAGAAGATCGTACGGAAAACATCCGAAGAATCGGTGAGGTATCAAAGATTTTTGTCGATGCCGGAATCATAACCTTGGCTGCCTTTATTTCCCCCTATAAAAAAGATCGGGCATTTGCCAGATCACTATTACCCGATGGGGAGTTTATAGAAATCTATGTACAGGCGAGCATTGAGACATGCGCGAGTCGAGACCCGAAAGGCCTTTATGAAAAGGTGAAGAAAGGGGAATTAAAGAACTTTAGTGGAATCGATTCTCCTTATGAAATCCCCGAATCCCCTGAAATCGTGATTGATACTGAGAATCAACGAATAGATGATTCCGTCCGGCAAATAGTAAACTATTTAAGAGATAAGCGATTAATGTCATTGTGATTTTTATCTATTTCCTACGAGGAGTTGCTGGAACATGCTGAATGAAGTGATTGAAATTGCGATTGGAGCAGGAAAAAAAGTATTGGAAGTATACGACGATGCCTATACGATCCATGATAAAGCGGATCGTTCCCCCCTCACCATTGCAGATCAGTTGTCACACACACATATACTAAACGAATTAAGCAAACTCTTCCCGACCTTTCCTATACTCAGTGAAGAAGGAGCCAGTATCCCTTTCAAGGAAAGAAAGAACTGGTCATCTTTTTGGCTCGTGGATCCTCTGGACGGGACGAAAGAATTCATTAAGAAAAATGGCGAATTTACGGTCAATATTGCCCTTATCCAAGGAAACCGGCCAGTATTGGGGATCATTTATGCACCTGTAACAGATACTCTTTATTACGCCGAAAAGAATAAAGGAGCATATAAACTCATGACTGCCAGTTCTTTGGAGAAAAGAAAGCAGGTAAAGATCAATACCGCATCATCTGGTGTAAAGAAAATCGTGATCTCTAGATCTCACTTGTCGGACGCGACTCAGGAATACATCGAAGACCTTCAACGGCAAGAAGGAAAACTTGAATTCACTTCGATTGGAAGTTCATTGAAGTTTTGTTTGATTGCAGAAGGGGAAGCGCATTATTATCCTCGTATGGCCCCTACAATGGAATGGGATACAGCTGCAGGACAGATCATTGTTGAAGAAGCTGGAGGGCTAGTAATCAATTATGATACTGGTACTCCACTTTTTTACAATAAAAAAGATCTTAAAAATCCATCATTCTTGTGTGGGATAAATAAAGTGATCGGATATAACTAATTCCATTCACTCTAAAGATTCACAATATATTTTGTTAGATCACGTGTTTATACCGCTACCCGCTTTCCCTCAGGAGTCTTCGTCTTGTATTACAATCAATAGCGAGAATCTGCTATATACATGTATGCTATAGTACTAACAAAGAAAAATCCGAACAAGTCAAATTTTCGATAAATCACTTGTTCGGATTTTTCTTTAGTTGAAACCTTTTTGTCCTATCCTCATCATTGCCTTTACTTAATAGCACATCCATTCTGCTTCCATCGTGCTTTCATTATTCACAGAAAATCCCTACTTACATACAATACCATAGGATTTTTTTGAATAAAGGAGCGAGAACATGAATAGCAAGCTTCCTAAGGTATCCGTCATTTTTCCGGTACGTAATGAAGGGAAAAATGTAAAAATGACATTGGACTCACTGTTTACCGTCAAAAGCAACATCGAAATGGAAGCCATCATTGTGGATGATGCGTCTACTGATCAATGCTGCCATTTTCTTTCGAACTACCCCCACAAAGACAAAGTGACTTATATCCGCACCAACGGTATCGGTCCTGCGAATGCCAGAAACCTCGGAGCGGAGAATGCACACTCTGACTATCTTGCTTTCTGCGACGCTCACATGACATTTGAACCTTTCTGGATTGATCGCCTGGTCCATCATGTAATTCATGGAAGAAGCAATGCTGTTTGCCCGGCCATCGGTTCTTTGACTGACCCCTTAATCAAAGGGTATGGTCAATCCCTTACTCCCTCCCTTAAAATTAAGTGGCACCAGAAACACAAATACCTGTTTGAAACAGCCGTACTACCAGGAGCCTGTATCGTTATCTCCAAGAAGGTCTTTCAAGATATAGGCGGGTTTGAAACCGGTTTTTCAACATGGGGACATGAAGATGTGGAATTATCTCTTAAGCTATGGCTATTCGGCTACCAATGTCACTGCGAACCCAATGTCACCGTCCTGCATTTATTTAGAACAAGTCATCCATATAGCGTGAACTATGAAGGAATCTACTATAATATGTTGAGGATGGCGTATCTTCATTTTGATGACAAAAGAATCAAAAAAGCCAAAACACTCGTTATCCATGGTTCCGCAGCTAAGATTGAAAAGAGGGTAATCCAAGACGGTGTCCTTAACAAGCGAGGGCAATATTTAAGAAGAAGAAAAATGGATATCGAAGAGTTATTTAAAAAGTTCCATATCTATTTTTAACCTGAAGGAGACCGGGACAAAATGGTTGAAGCCTAACAAAAATCCGAACGACCTTCGAACTTCCTACGTGAAATTCGAGATCGTTCGGATTTTTCAATTGTCCTTTATAAAGGTTTGTTTTAGGTGATTTGAAGTGCAGCACAAAGACTCCTCCGAGAAAAGCGAGATCCCTGGAGAAGCGTCATCGACGAGGATGCTCACTTAAAAGCCACGGGCGAAGAAACCGGTCATCAGTGTAAACCGTGAAAAAAGTTAAAGGTTTCCACTGATGTCTCAGCGTCTTGAACGTATCACGTCTGATAATATTCAATTATATCTTTTAAACTTTGATCTATTGGGATTCTCTTTCTCCAACCAAGCTTTTCTATTGAATCGATATTAAAAACGATGTCCGGGCTGCGTTGAAAGCGGTCAGTCGTTAACGGGAGATCACTATCAGCAAGGCGTTTCAATTCTTTTGCAACATGAAGAAAACGATGATTTTGCCCTGAGGCTACGACATAGGTCTCTTTGCTGTTGCCTTTTTGAAGGATACAATCGTACGCTTTAACTGCATCCCTTACATCTAAGAAATCCCTATGGTCGAGTATGTTTTGGAAATGAAAGCCTTCCAAGCCACCTTTACTATATTCTATACATCTTTTTGCAAGAAGGGAGCAAATCCCATTGGAATATCCCGGCCCGATCAAATTGGAAGTCTTCACCACCAGGACATTTAGCTCATAAAGAGATGACCAGCTTGTTGATAAAAGAGACTGAATGTATTTTGATAAACCATATGGGTGGTGGGGTTCATTAGCGTGACAAGGATCAAATTCAATGACAGAACCTACAATGAGAATCTTTGCATGAGGCGCAGAACTCCTAGCTCCTTCCAGGAGATTCAACGTCCCAAGTACATTCGTCGTCATGGTGGAAATGGGATCGGCCCATGATTGACCAGTATGATTCTGTGCAGCAAGGTGTAGAATCAAATCAGGTTTGATTCTATCAAATAACGCTTTCATCCATTCTGCATCCAACAAATCACATAACACGCTTCGCACTTCTTTTACGGGGTGGAGCTCATTGCGTACGGCTGCAAATACCTCATATCCCCTTTTGAGATAATACTCACATGCATGGATTCCAGTGAAACCTGTTGCCCCTGAAATGAAAACTTTCTTCATCTCTCCCTCATCCAATCCCGAAGTTCAATAAGCATCTCCTTATAGCTTGGAACCGGGTATTTGAAATCGGTCCTTGTATGAACCAGGGTTTTATCATGGACCGGTTCCGACACAGGCTCAATGTCCACTCCCTCATGACTGAACGTTTCTTTAATCAGAAGCAGAAGATCGTATTTGGATATTTTTTGGTCATTACTGAGATGATAAAGGCCAGACACTTTATGCGAAATGAGGGATTCGATTGCCTTAGCGAGTTCCAATGTCGTAACTCCATTCCAAAACACATTCTGATAGCCTTCGATCCTTCCCTTTTGCTGAAGAAACCAGTGAAGAAGACCGATTCCGTTTTTTTTCAATTCCGGTCCGATGATGGATGTCCTGACCGTCAAATGAGGATCTGCTTCAACTTCCCCAAGGGATTTTGACTTAGAATAAATATTGGTACCATCTTTAATATCTTGTTCAGTATATTTCCCTTTCTCACCTGAAAACACGCAATCTGTGCTGATGTGAATCAGTTTCCCATTGAATCCACTTAACATTTCAATCAATGCGTGTGGTAATAGGCTATTGACCTGAATGGACTCCATTACATGGGTTGCAGCATTTTCATTTAGTAGACCTGTCGCGTTGATGACGATATCAGGTTTTGTTTCAAGCAAAACGATCTTTACTCTTTCTAGATCCCTGACGTCCAACTGAATACCTTCAAGATCCTGATTCCTTATGGTGTATAACACTTCATGACCACAGCGTCTCATATGGTCAACGATGACATGGCCAGCCATTCCCTGGCCACCTAGAACGAGAATCTTCATTCTAGAAAACCTCCATCTTTCAGCATCGTTTTTATCTGATCATATGATATGATGTTATCACTTGAAGAATAGGTGTCGAGGTCAACTTTAGGGAAGTCTTCATAATATTCCATGAGACCTTCGATTGGAATAGTCGGAAGGATGACAAAATACTCATTGTCATAAACGATCGTATTATGACTTTCAAATTCCGTAAGAAGAAGTTCATGCAATTTCTCTCCAGGACGAATTCCGAGTTCCTCGATATCTACCTCTTTATCAGGTGAATATTGATCGATTAATACTCGTGCAAGATCGATGATTTTGCATGTCGGCATTTTCATCACGAAGATCTCCCCCCCATGACTTTCATACGTAGCTTTGAATAACAGTTTAATAGCATCTTTGATCGTCAGAAAAAATCGGGTCATTTTTTTATCCGTGATTCCGATTTTCGATTTCGTTTTGATTCCATGCTTGAATACGTGAATGACACTTCCGTTTGTTCCCAGTACGTTCCCACCGCGGACACAGACAAACTTGGTCTTGTCCGTCAACACATTCGCATTAATGATAAGCTTTTCTCCCATCGCTTTCGTGAAGCCATAGAAATTAGAAGGATTGGCTGCTTTATCCGTAGAAATATTGATCACTTTTGTAACACCGTTTGCGATGGCTGCATCAATTACATTTTGCGTGCCATATACATTTGTCTTAAGAGCTTCTAGTGGCTGGTATTCACACACAGGAACGTGTTTCAGCGCCGCCAGATGAAAAATAAAGTCAATTCCCTTTGAAGCTTCAAAAACCGCTTCCTTATCCCTTACATCACCTATAACAAATTTCAATACTGAATCATTCTCGAATTTCCTACTCATTGAAACCTGACTTGATTCATTCCTTGAAAAAACCCTAATCTCTTTAGGCTTTTTTTCTAGAAGTTGTGAAACTAATTCATGTCCCCATGAACCCGTTCCCCCTGTTATGAGAATTTTTTTATTAGTAAACAATGTTTGCCCCTCCAAATAATATATTTATCACTTTATTGGAAACATTTGTGTCCAGGTATTCTTTGGGACATTCCCATAAAGTTTCACGTGACAGCACGACATCAACCGCTTTTGCAATCCGGTTATCTATTAATCCTGAAACGATATTACTGCCACAATCTACCGTCTCCGGTCGTTCAGTCGAATTTCTGACTGTAACGGTCGGAACCTTAAATATACAGCATTCTTCTTGTACAGTTCCGCTATCTGTCAGAACACACAGGGCATTCTTTTCCAGTTTGATAAAATCGAAAAACCCAAAGGGTTCGTGGAATTCTATTAGGGGGTGGGTTACAAACTTGGTTTGACTCATTAATTTTGATTTGGTACGTGGATGGGTACTGAAAATGATTCGCTTCCCATAGTTATCTGCCAACGTATTTAAAGCGTTTATAATCGATTGCAGATTTCCATGTACATCGACATTTTCTGCCCTGTGGATGGTGGCTAAGAAATAATCTTGTTTTGATAGGTTTAATACGTCCATGATTTGGCTGTGATCGATGTCTTCTTCGTGATTTTTTATGACTTCATAAATGGGATTACCACAAATGATGATCTTACTTGGATTGACTCCCTCTCTTAACAGATTTGCTTTGCTATAAGGTGTGTAAACTAAATTGACAGAAGAAATCGCATCTATTATTTTTCTATTTATTTCTTCAGGTACATTCAAGTCAAAGCATCGATTGCCCGCTTCCATATGAACTACAGGAATTCTATGTCTTTCCGCCAAAATGGCACTAAGTCCACTATTTGTGTCCCCTAAAATTAATACTTTGTCCGGCTTTTCATTCTTTAAAATCGTTTCCAATTCCAAAAATAAATTTGATAACTGGCCGCCCAAAGACGCTCCATTATTTTGTATTTCATAATCTGGTTTTCTGATCCCCAATTCCTGAAAAAAGACTCCATTTAGGGAATGTGTGAAGTTCTGACCTGAATGAACCAATATATGTTTATCGCACAATACATCTAATTTTTTTATTAGCACACTTAATCGGATTAATTCTGGCCTTGTCCCAACCACTGTTAAAATTCTCACCCTTTTCACCCCTCTGAACTATTTTTCACTCCATACATTTATATGTAAAGGAAGGAATAGTGTACTAGACTTCTATCTTAGATTCCTTAATTTTCATGGTTTTATTGAAATTCGTATCTCATGCCTATATCAAAAGAATGGTTGGGACATATTCTATTAAAGGAGCATTCCTGTTAGAAGGATTTTTGGGGACTTGAACAAAAAAGAGCCCTCTTGGTATGATACGGGGTGTCAAATCGTGGACCGAGATGACCCCTAACTTAGTTAACCAAGGAGGACTCCAAATTGGATTTTAAACAAAATCAGAAAATAAATCAAGTCACCGAACAAACACTCGTAGTAGGCATTGACATTGCGAAGCGAAAACATTTCGCCTGCTTTGTCGATGACCGTGGGCGGGTGCTC
>NZ_LIXZ01000013.1 GCF_001305855.1 Rossellomorea vietnamensis
AAAGCAGCGCAAACCTTAAAGAATTGGCAGATTGAAATATTAAATAGCTTTATGTACAACTATTCCAATGGCTTCTTGGAGGGAATCAATAACCTAACGAAAGTGATGAAGCGAAACGCATTTGGGTTTCGAAGCTTTACGCGTTTTCGAGCGAAAATACTATTAACACATAAGTATAAAAGATTGGGTTCACATATTGGTTAAGGGTGGAGCAAAATTCACTCCACCCCAACATTTGACGTTGAACCGTTTTTTTGTGGGTGTTGGGTTCAGCAGGTGAATTAGGGGAAGTAGTCAGCTGCTGATTATTGGGGGGAAGTCAGCAGGTGAATAAAAGGGAATATTCAACGGCTGAATAATAGTTTGAAATCAGCAGCTGAACATACAAACAATCTATTATCTTAAACTACTTAAAAAAAGGAAACCAATCACCCACTTGAAACGTAAATAACCTTATCATCCATCCCGATCATAAAGGAGGCCCGCTCATGAACAGACTCATCACACTAAGCGCCGTACTCGTCTCAATCGCCGCCATCACCATATGGCTCACAACCAATGTCACCAATGCCCTCTCACTGCTTGCAACCTATGGAATTATCCTCTCATTCCTCGTCTACTTTTCATTCATAAAATTTAATAAAAGATAAAAATCGAGGGACGGACCTCCGAATATATTTATTTTGTGATTGTAGGGCTTGGGGTGATTGACCCGAGGATGACGGGTTTTTTCGCTCCGGTTGCCCCTGGGACATTGCCTGGATTGCCGTGCAGGGTTTCGTTGGCTAATAGGGCAAAGGCAATCGCTTCCTTGGCATCGGAGGAGTATCCGATATCTTCCTGAATGAAGATTGTCACTTCAGGGAGAAGTTCCCTCATCATTTGGAGAAGCGTTTTGTTATAGCTTCCCCCGCCGCCGATGATGACCTCGTTGATCGGATGCTGAGGGAAGACGAATGTCTTATAGGCATCCGAAATGGATAGGGCGGTAAAGTAGGTGGCCGTCGCAATCAAATCTTCTTTCGCAAGATGACTATATTCATCCAGGATCCGCTTCACGAACACCTCACCAAACAGTTCCCGGCCGGTGGACTTAGGCGGCGCTTTCTGAAAGAATTCCGCTTCCCACTCCATCCATCTCCGTGCTGCTTCAGGGTGAACACTTCCCCTGGCGGCAATCGCTCCATCCTCGTCAAAAGACAAACCGAATAACCTCTCGCATAGTCCATCGATCACCATATTCCCGGGACCAGTATCAAAAGCAAAAACCTCTTCAAGGGAGCAGTTCCTCGGAAGGACGGTCACATTCCCGATTCCCCCGATATTCTGGAGCAGCCTGCCCCCATCCTTTTTCCGGTAGAGAAGGAACTCTGTATAAGGGACAAGGGGAGCGCCTTCTCCTCCTGCAGCCATATCCATGGAGCGGAAATTGGATACCACCTGTGTGCGGGTCCGGTAGGCAATCACGCTCGGTTCGCCGATTTGAAGAGTGGAAGGAACCGAATCTTCCGTATGAAAGGGCTGATGATAGACCGTCTGACCATGAGATCCGATAAAGGTAAGCTCATCAACAGAGATGCCTGCCTCTGTACATACTTTTTCTACGGCATGTGCATACACGTCTCCAAGTTCAAAATGCAGGCTGGACAAAAGGGGAGTTGACGAGTCGGAAGGACTCATGACATCAAAGATTTTCTTTTTCACCCTGTGAGGGAAGGGGGTCGCCGAATAGTGTACAAGCTCCACCACTGTATCCGTCCCGGACCCTTCAATGGAAACAAGGGCGGCATCCACTCCGTCCACGGAGGTGCCGGACATCAATCCGACTGCTAATCGTTTACTCATATGACAACCTTCCTTTCCGGATTGCTTCAACGACGTCCACTGCGCCTGTAGCGGGGGACGAAGAATCAACGATGAAAATTGGATCGATAAACACTGTTGAAATCGTTTCTTTAAAAGTGGATTGAACCACAGGATTGTGTTCGAGGACACTGCCTTTCAAAGCTATCACCGGCTTTGTTTCAATCTGTAACCTTTCGATCAATGCGATGGTCTGTGCGGCAAGCTGCTTGCCGGCGGTTTTCAATAAGGTAAGGGCCGTTTCATCCCCTGCCTCTGCTTCCTTGTGGATCACTTTCGCAAGCCGGGCGATTTCCCCTTTTGAAGAAGAATAGATAAATCCCTTCAACCCTTTGGCATCAGTGATGCCCATTTCCTTCATCAGGCTCAAGGATAGGGGGGAGAGCGGGATGCCGAAATCGATTTCCCCGATGATCTTTTTACACGCTTCGATGGCTAGGTGATACGCACTGCCTTCATCTCCAAGAAGATGCCCCCAGCCACCGGTCGTTCCTTCCCGTGTGCCGTGCCTTCCATAACAAATCGATCCCGTTCCCGCAATCGTCATCACCCCGTTCCGGTCACCGATCAAACTGAAATAGGCAAGTGTCGCATCGTTTATCAGAATGATAGGAAGGGAAGTCATCCGACTCAATTCTGATTGAATTCGGTGGGAAAGGTTCCCCGACCCGCCACCTGCCATCCCGATTACAACGTGGGTGGCACCATCTGAAGCAGTATGGTCCAGGCATTGTTGAACGACTGAGGAGAGGTTCTGCAATGCTTCCTCATACGAGACTGATGGGTTCCCGTGTCCGGATAAACTTTGGAAAAGGATATTCTTCTCCATATCCATGACGAGTCCCTGAATTTTCGTTCCCCCTGCATCGATCCCTATTACTCTAGTCATCTCTTAAACCTTCTTACTTGGCTGAAAGGCAAATTTGCCCCAAGGTTTCAAGTAATCAAGAAGGAAGACTTCTTCTTCACGGATCCTGCCCACCACGTTCGTCTTCCCGGAGTTCTCCATATCCTGTAGGGCAATCTGAAGTTCTCCCGCATATTGGGCATACAGGTCGTTTTCGATGATAATGTCTCCACGCTTAATATCGACGGTGTGATGAGGAGCAAATTCTCTTCCTCTATATTTGACGCGGCTTTGAGTGGAACGGATCATATAGTCCGACACATCCCCACGGTAAAAATGTGGTTCTTCAAAGATGATCGTTTTCTCTAATTCCGTGGTTGTCTCATGGGTTTCAACTGTGAAAGTCAGCTTGGATGTATTGAGTTCACTAAGGATCTGCATTTCACGTTCAGATGCGTACGCATTGCTGATGATGACGTCGTCAATCAATCCAGTCGCAAACAGATGTTTCGCCTGCACATCAATAGGAAGGGAACGGTGCATTTCCAGTGTAGGCAATCCTTCAGTGACCGGCCACGGACCGAATGTGGCATCCGCGGAAGATACAAAGGCTGCTGTTCTCATGCCGAGGTCTTTGAATTTCTGGCTGCATTCGATGAAGAAAGGATAGGATAAACCGGAGTAGCGGTGAGGATAGAAATTATGGCACCCTAATAATTGATCCTTATTGGGCTGATACGTCATGATGTTATCGATGTATTTGGTGGCATTGCTCATATTCAGTTCAATTTTTAAATCATAAGGGTTGTACGACATCATGGATTCTTCGTGACCGGTATATCCAAGATCCAGTCTGATTCCGTGAGCCCCGAGATCGGCAAAAAAGGAAAGGTCATCATAGGAGATATCCAGCTCTTTAAAAATGCGGGGACTGATGTCGGCTATGACTTCCATATTCTTCTCACGGGCAAAGTTGATCGTTTCTTTGAAGTTCGCGATGATGCCTTCTTTATCACCTTCAACGGATAGTAAGCAGGTGAACACACGCTTGAATCCGTGAGAAGCGGCAAGGGTCAAATACTCTTTATCTTTTTCAGTTGTAGAATGATTCGGATAGATTGAAACGCCCAGTTTTTTACTCATGTGGTTCCCTCCTTAATTTGATTGACTTTCGAGTGCATGAATTCTTTTTAACATCGGAATCATTTGTTCAATTAATGAGATTTCACTGATCGATGTCATCAAGTGATCCTGTGCATGAATCATAAGAAGTGATTTTTCAAATTCTTCCCCATTGATTTCGGCCTGTATCAGGCTTGTCTGTGTCTTGTGGGCTTTATTCAATTCGTCATGGGCGGTCTTGATCATCTCTTCCGCCTCATCAAATTTCCCCTCGTGTGCTTTAGCAAGGGCTTCATAAGCCGTACTCTTCGCATTCCCACCGTTTGAGATGATTTCAAATATTTCCATTTCCACGTTGCGGATCTCTGCCATTCGTATATTCCTCCCTGAACCTTTTTAGAACATTTTCCTACTAATTTTGTAAAATAAAAATTTAGATATTTTAAAATAATATTGAAATTTAATTTCATTATCGCATATAATCATATTAAACTGAAAGCCCTTTCAAGACAATCATTTTTTTGGAGGTGACCATGACGGAATTCCAGGTATTAAAACACATCAAAAGTCAGATGGAGAGCTTTACACCGTCTGAAATAGCGGTTGCTCAATATGTGCTCAAATTTCCTGAGAAAGTGATGGAAATGACCACAAAGCAACTATCACAATCATGCGGCAGCAGTGAAGCCGCCATCATCCGGTTCTGTAAACGGATCGGGATCAACAGTTTCAGCGGCCTGAAGATCGAGCTCGCGAAAAGTACGAACATCGAAGAAACGAAGAGTCATGATATCAATACGCTCCTGTCCTTTGAAGATAATCTTGAGACCGTCTTCAATAAAGTATTGGTGAATACCTATCAAGCCATCAAGAATACGGAAAAGCTTTTTTCCATTGATGAACTCGGTAAAGCGGTGAATGCGTTTCATGAAGCAGAAAGAGTATACCTGTATGGAGTGGGCGGTTCCGCTGTGGTGGCGGAAGATTTCACCCAGAAGCTGTTGAGATTGAACTACCTGGCGTTCCAGGCAAGTGATATCCATGTGCAGATGATGATGGCTGCGAACTTAACAGAGAGTGACGTTTTGTTCGTCGTATCGACTTCCGGGCAGACGAAAGAAATATTGAAGCTGATGAATGTCGCACAGGAAAAGGGAGCCACCATCGTACTCCTGACACAGCACGGAAAATCACCGGCAAGAAAGCTCGCCGATATCGTCCTGACGATTTCCGAGGAGGAACATAATATCCGAATCGGTACTATGACGGCAAGAATTGCTCAACTCGTCGTGATCGACGCTTTATTCGTGGCATTATGCATGAAAAAAGGACATGGCGTTTACGAGCAAATTATTCATACACATGAAGTGGTTCAGCGAATGAAAGAGGAGGAGGAATAGGGATGAAAGTATTATTCGTATGCTCTGGAGGGATGTCCAGTGCGATCGTCGTCAATGCCCTGAAGAAAGAAGGAACAAAAGAGGGGATTGAAATGGAAGTCCATGCTATCGGAACAGGGGAAGTATCCGAGGAAATCTCTAAGGGATGGGATGTATGTATGGTAGCACCACAGATCAGACACCGTTTCGATCAAGTGAAGAAAGCTGCCGATGAGGCCAATGTTCCATGCGGGCCGATTCCGCCACAGGCTTACACGCCACTGGGCGGGCCGACTTTACTGAAAACGGTAAAGGAATTAACAAACTAATTTAATAGGAAACAAGGGGGTAGTAACATGCAAACGTTTGTGAACTTTCTGGAGAATAATTTGTCAGGTCCTATGGCCAGACTCTCTGAACAAAGGCATTTGCAAGCAATCCGGGATGGGGTTATTTCAGCACTGCCATTTATTATCGTCGGTTCATTCTTTCTGATCTTAGCGTTTCCGCCACTGCCTGATGCATGGATATTCGGTGACATTAAACAGTGGGCCGCCGACAATATTGTCGAGATCCTGATTCCATACCGTCTGACGATGTTCATCATGTCGCTCTATGTCGCATTCGGGATCGGATACAATCTCTCGAAAAGCTATAAATTGGATCCTTTATCCGGAGCACAGATCTCAGTGGCGGCACTTCTATTGACCATCACACCGAAAGTAATGGACGGAGAAGGCTGGGTCCTCCCAATGACCAACCTCGGTGGGCAGGGATTATTCGTTTCCATGGTCGTCTCGATTCTGGCGGTGGAAATCCTGCGATTCTGTAAAACGAAGAACATCACGATCAAGATGCCAGAGCAAGTACCGGCATCCGTTTCACGAAGCTTTGAAGCACTTATACCTGTAGCAATTGTTATTTTATTGATTTCATCCGTGACTGTTTTAGCAGGAGTGGATCTGCATAAGTTGGTTGGAGTTGCGGTCGCTCCATTGGTCACTGCCGGTGACAGCATATTCGGAGTATTGGTTCCGGTATTCCTGATCGATTTCTTCTGGTCCTTCGGGATCCACGGCGTATCCGTTGTCGGTACCGTAGCGCGTCCACTATGGGAAGTATTCCTTGTGAACAACGCTGATGCGGTTGCAAGCGGGCAAGCGATCCCCCATATCGCGCCGGAAACGTTCTACCAATGGTTCATCTGGATCGGTGGATCAGGAGCCACGCTTGGATTGGTTCTTGCGATGGTGTTCTTCTCCCGTTCAAAATATTTAAAAGCATTAGGGAAAACATGTCTTGTACCGGGTCTTTTCAATATCAATGAGCCTGTCATATTCGGTGCTCCAATCGTATTGAACCCGATTTTGATCATCCCATTCATCACCGTACCGTTGATCACAGCGACTCTTTCATATGTGGCAACCACTGTCGGGCTGGTATCACCAACTTATATCATGCCGCCATGGACACTTCCTGCACCAATCGGAGCATACCTTGCAACGGGTGGTGACTGGAGAGCGATCGTCATGGTTCTGATCAACATCGGAATCTCGTTTTCTATCTACTTCCCATTCTTGAAAATGTATGACAAGAAAATGTTAAAAATGGAAGAAAGTGAGCAACAAGCAGCCTAGAAAAGCGGAGGCGGCTTGCATAAGAGTATTATCTAAAAAAGAAGTGGGGGTCCTAGGATTCCCACTTCTTTACTAGCATAAGGAGTGATTGACATGACAGAAACCGTTGTGCCAAAGAGAATCGGTTTTAAAAGTGTGTTTGTATTATTAATCTCCGTATCTATTGGACTTTTACTTCTTTCTAAACCATTGATGAGTACGGGACTGGCAAAAGAATGGAGTATGTTTTTGGCTACGGGCGTTTCAGCTTCCATCGGGCTTTCGTATATTTTATTGAAAATTGAAGGACCGGTGGAGGATGATTCTATTAAAAAGAAGCGGATGCTACTGGCAGTCGTGGTCAGTTTCGTCATAAGTTTTATTCTGGCTTTTGTGGCCAGATAACTGGAGGCTCTTGTAATGAAAAAAGGAATCAAGATCGTCACCATCGGCGGGGGCTCGAGCTATACTCCCGAGTTTGTTGAAGGATTGATCAAGCGTTATGATGAGCTTCCGGTGAGTGAGCTGTGGCTTGTGGATATTGAAGCGGGAAAAGAGAAATTGAATATTGTCGGGAACTTAGCGAAGAGAATGGTGGAGAAGGCAAGAGTCCCGATGAAAGTCCATCTTACACTGGACAGGAGAGAGGCGTTGAGTGGAGCTGACTTTGTCACGACCCAGATGCGGGTAGGACAGCTGAAAGCCCGGATTCAGGACGAGCGCCTGCCGATCAAGTACGGGATGATCGGCCAGGAGACCAATGGGGCGGGGGGGTTGTTCAAGGGTATGAGGACAATCCCTGTTCTTTTGGAAATTTCAAATGAAATGCAGGAGCTTTGTCCCGATGCCTGGCTGATCAATTTTACGAATCCAGCCGGCATGGTGACAGAAGCGATGCTCCGCTATGGTTCGCATCCGAAGGTCGTCGGCGTTTGCAATCTTCCCATCAATACGAGAATGACATTGGCAAGACTCCTTGGGGTCGAGGTGGAACGCCTGCATATTGACTTTGCCGGACTCAATCATATGGTATATGGATTGGACGTGCGCGTGGACGGAGAGTCTGTATTAGGGGAAGTACTCGACATCATGAGTGATCCCGAAAGGCAGGTCAGCATGAGGAATATTGCTCCGCTGCCGTGGGAGCCTGAATTCATCAGGAGTCTGGGAGTCATCCCTTGTCCATATCACCGCTATTACTACAAAACGGGTGAGATCTTAGACAAGCAGCTTGAGGAATTCAAGATGGGTACGACTCGTGCGGAAGTCGTCCAGCAGTTGGAGAGTGAGCTGTTTCATTTGTATAAGGACGAAGGTTTGGCGGTTAAGCCTCCGCAGCTTGAAGAGCGGGGAGGAGCTTATTACAGTGATGCAGCATGCAATCTCATAGCGTCCATCTATAATGATCGTGGAGATATCCAGACTTTGAATGTACGCAATGATGGAGCAATCAGTGATTTGCCCAGGGAGTCTGCTGTGGAAGTGAACTGTGTCGTGACGAAAGCGGGACCGAAGCCGATTGCTGTCGGGGAACTGCCCGTATCTGTGAAAGGGCTCGTGCAACAAATTAAATCCTTTGAACGGGTGGCTGCAGAAGCATCCGTAACCGGCTCCTATGAAAAAGCATTGCTTGCCATGACGATCAATCCGTTGGTGACGAGTGATGTGAAAGCGAAACAATTGCTGGATAAAATGCTTGAGGTTCATAAAGAGTATTTACCGCAGTTTGATGCGGGAGTGACCCGTAATTAGAGATAGGAAACGTCCCGAATTGTGATTTGGGACGTTTTTTTGGTGGGGAAGAGAGTGAAGGAACGGGTTATTATCAACTTCCCGGTTTTATTTTCAAACCGGACCAGCTTATTTTCAAAAACCAGAATATATTTTCAAAACCACACAAAAAAACCCCTGCACATCTTTCCCCGGGACTAGCATACCTTGATAAAAAGAAACCTTGTCCAGAAAGGATGCCCCGTCCATGATTCCAATTAAAACAAAGGTTGCCGCCTCATTATATGCCACGATGTCCATCAGCTTCTGGGGCATTTCCTTCGTGTCAACGAAAGCGGTGCTTGGTACACTTGATCCGTATACGCTCCTCGTTCTCCGCTTTGGGATCGGAGCTCTGTTTCTCCTCGTACTCCTATTACTAAAAGGATATAGGCTCACAATCCCTCTGAAGTATGTCCCTCACTTGATCATTTTGGGGGTCCTCGGAGTCTTCATTCACCAGGTCATCCAGGCGACGGCACTTCTGAATATTGATGCATCGTCGGCAGGGTGGATGATTTCATTTTCCCCGGTGTTCACCGTCATCCTCTCCATGATGTTTCTACATGAAAAAATGACACTCCCTAAAGCTCTGGGGATGATCATCGCGATTACAGGTGTGCTGATGGTGACGACAGCGAGGAGTGGGCAATCGATTGGACTTGCGGTTAACATCGGATATATATTGATGATTCTCAGCACGTTGAACTGGGCGGTTTACTCCGTGCTTTTGAAAAAACTTCGTATTGAGCTGCCATCCCTCGTGATCACCTTTTATATGAGCCTGCTGGGATTCAGTTTGACCATCCCGTTTCTCATCCGCAACCGTGGCTGGGAAGACATTTCCCAACTATCAAATGTGGAGTGGGCACACTTGATTTTTCTAGGTGTATTCGTTTCAGGGATCGCGTATTGGTACTGGGCGAAGGCATTGGAAGTATTGGATGCGTCCAAGGTGTCAATGTTTCTCTACTTGGAACCTGTCACAACTCTCATTGCCGCCATTCTCCTCCTGCACGAGAAAATTTTTCTCATAAGCATCCTGGGTGGAGTCATAATTATAATAGGAGTTGTCATTGTCAATGGTCAGGTGATTTCTGTCCTCCATCGCTTTCTATGGAGGAAACGATAACAACAGGGGGGATCCTCAGTGACCTTAAAGAAACGGATTAAGAATCGATTGGATGAATTGTCTCATCCTTCAACGAAAGAACTTAAAGAAGTCTTGCAGTCTCTCAATATACGTCTTGAAGATTTACAGCCTTACCTGGAGTCTCCGGAAGGAAAACCATATTATCGAAAACTCCTTTATCAAAATGAAGCAGTGGAGCTCCTCGTCATGAATTGGTCCGATATGGAATGTGCCCCGCACGATCACGGGAATTCGAAGGGATGGATCCAGGTGATGAATGGGACTTCCGTCAACACGATCTTTGAAGTGAAGGATAACAATCTTCCCGAGGAGTTATTTGACCGGGAATATAGGGAAGGTTCTTTCTTTTTTGCACCGAAGAAAGGGGTTCATAAAATGAAAAAGGGGAGTACAGGGGATCTTGTGACTCTCCACCTGTATTCACCGCCGATTCAAGGGATGATGGTGTACGATTTGGAGAAATGTGCGGCCTGTGTGGTATCGGATGAATGTGGGGCATGGTGGCCGGATCATATGAGGCAAAAGGTAAAGGAAATACAGTTGAGATAAGAAGAAGCGTTTCCCCGCCACGGGGAAACGCTTCTTTCTATGATTATCGTACTCTCACTGTTTTCGCGTCCTTACTTTCAACACCTGTCGGAGATACGGATGTCACACCATATGTGTACATTGCTCCTTCTACAGCTGATGTGTCTTGATACGTCGTAACCTTCTCTTGAGAATACACGACATCCACGATATTCGCAGAATTCTTGTAATCTCCTTCTTTCACGCCGTCAAAGCGGTAGATGACATACTTTCTGGCATCTGAATGTTTTTTGTCATCGATGGTAATGGTAATGCCGTCTTTCTGTTTTTTTGCTTTTACGGTGTTCGGTTTCTTCGGAAGGTCATCATTGTTCCAAGGAGTGGCAGGCGTCAAGGCTGTTTCCGTATATACTTCATTCCGTAAAATATCAGCGTACCCAAGTGGGTTTTCAAAAATTTGTCTTAAGGAGAAATGCATTTGGCCGAGGGCCGTCCCGTTAGCGCGGTTGTCCATGATTTGCTCCGGCAGTTCATAAGGATTGAACCATTCCTGGTCAAAATTGTCCCCGACCTTATAATCGGCCATCCCGATGTACAGATTGACCGGATGCTCATAGGAATACTCATTCACTTCCCGGCTCCACCAGTCGAGCAGGACGGAGTAGTTGGCGACGGCAAGTTTCCTGGACCAATAGATTTGCGGGGTGATGTAGTCGATGCTACCGTCCTTGATCCACTGTCGGGTGTCGGCATACAGGTCATCGAAATTCGTTTGTCCCGCTTTTGTCTCGCTTCCCGTCGGATCATCGGCAATGTTTCTCCATACGCCAAAAGGGGAAATCCCGAATTGGACATACTCTTTGATTGCTTTGATTTCAGTGTTGATATCAGCCACCAGTTCATCGACGTTGTTCCGTCTCCAATCATCGATTTTGTCGAATGTGCTGCCATATTTCTCGTATGTATCTTGATCTGGGAAGCTTTCTCCTGCGATTTTATAAGGGTAGAAGTAATCATCCATATGAACGGCTTCAATGTCGTAATTGGTGACTAATTCTTTTACTGTTTCAATCAAGTAATCTTGCACTTCAGGTATTCCGGGATTGAAGTAGTATTGCTTTCCATATTTCAGTACCCATTCCGGATGAAGCTTGGCAACGTTGTCATCTGCAAGGGACTCGATCGTTTGATTCGGCATCGTGATCCGGTAAGGGTTCACCCATGCATGCACCTCGATCCCTCGTTTATGTGATTCATCTAACATGATGGCAAGTGGGTCATAGCCCGGATCGGTACCCTGCTCTTCCCCCGTAATATACTGGGACCATGGGGCAAGTTCGGAAGGATATAGGGCATCGGCAGTCGGCTTGACTTGATAAATCACCGTATTGAAGTTCAATTCTCTCAACTCGTCCAGGGTGTTCACCACCCAATCCGTAAATTCCTGCTTGTCCATTCCAGGCGCCATGTCGATATTCGCCACGGTCGCAATCCACGCAGCCCGCATCTCATGCTTCGGTTCAGACGTACCGGATGCTTTCGCTTTCCCGGTAGAAAAGGGAAGAGCCAGTGACAACAACATCAAGGCAATAATCATGTACTTTACTGCTTTCATTTCTCTACTCCTCTCTTGCGATTAAAAGAAACCGCTTTCATTTTATTGAAATAATACTTCATTAAATTTAACGAAAATATGAAATATTATTTCTACTTTAATTATAAGGGGTTCCATTACTCTGGTATATAGTACCAATGAGGTGAAAAAACTGAATATTCAATCGTTAAAGAGGAGGAAAGAACCAGGTGAATACTTCTAAAAAGAGTAAAAAGGGAAAGAATGAATGAAGTGGTGTAAAATAGAAGAGAAATGTAAAAGGGAGAGGATGACATGTTCAAAGATCTACCGATCGAACAATGCGATTTAGAAAAGTATACATTCGTGGACGTAAGGTCTCCTTCTGAATATAGGGAAATGACGATTCCGGGCAGTCTGAATATACCCGTTTTCGATGATGAAGAGAGAGCAGAAGTCGGGACATTATATAAGCAAGTGAGTAAGGAAGTGGCGACGGACCGGGGACTGGAGATTTTTTCGGGTAAGTTACCCAGGTTCATTAACGAGTTCAAGAAACTAGAAGGAGAAATCGTCGTATTTTGCTGGCGGGGTGGTATGCGAAGCAAAGCTGCCGCGACTTTCCTGGACCTGATGGGGATCAGGACTTCCCGAATTCTGGGAGGGGTCAGGGCTTATCGCCACTGGGTGCTGAAGGGGCTTGAGAATATTGATATGAAGCCTGCTTCATTCGTATTAAACGGTGGGACAGGCACCGGAAAGACCGCGATTTTGAAGAAGCTTCAAGAGGAAGGATATCCGGTGCTTGATATAGAAGGCCTCGCCAACCATAGAGGATCCATATTTGGGGAAATCGGACTTACAGCCCACAACCAGAAAACATTCGATTCCCTCCTCCTTCGGGAACTGAAGAAGAAGCAGGAATCTCCTTTTCTTTTATTTGAAGCGGAAAGTAAGCGGATTGGAAAGGTTCTCCTTCCTGATTTTCTCATTCAGAAGAAGGAAGAGGCATTTCATATCTTTATCGAAATGCCCATGAAAGAAAGGGTTCACCATATATTAGAAGAGTACCGCCTCCACGAACATCATGAAGAATTTGTGAAAGCGTTCAGGACCATAAAGCGGCGGATTCACAGTCCGATTGCAAATGAAATCGAAGGTGAGCTGCAAGAGAGAAATTATGAGCGGATATTAGAACTGCTTATTGAATACTATTATGACCCAAGGTACTTGCATATGTGGAATCAATATCCCGAGGATCGAAAGACCACGGTTAAGGTGAATTCAATCGAAGAAGCATACCAAGAGATCAAGAAGCTCCTTCCTAAGAAAAGCCCCTTGGTTTCTAATCACTGAGACCTTTGCCCATGAGGATGGGTGAGGGTTTTGTTAGATGTTGTCTGTTAGAAGAAAGAGGGACGGACCTTCGTGGTTACGAAGGTCCGTCCCTCTTTCATTTGGTTTAAAACGGTGGAGGAGAGGGAATAGAAGAGGAGTTTCAGAAGAAAATGGCAATTTCGTTTTCATCCGTAGAGGTCCGTCCCTCCAACCAAAGGGCTGATTTGATGACAAATTTTGTTGAAAAAAATTTTTTTTAGTGAATTTTTTGTATGAAAATTCATATGTGGTTTTGATGAAATATACTTAGGAACACGAATTATTGTAAGCGATTTCTTTATGTTTGTATCAAGCTTTTAAAGATTCTGAATATTATGTTAAAGGTAATGTGAGTAAATCAACGTTCTTCCTTTTGGTTCCATATATATTTGGAAAATATGCAGAATTACCATTAACATAATTTTTCGTTTTTTCTAAATTTCATGATATACTAACGAAAATTAAGAAAATTTAATTAACCGGTTAATTATTCAAAAAATATACAAGTTTGGTAGAGGAGGACATTGGATGAAAACGAATCTTCCTGTAGCGCAAGGCATGTATGATCCTGCGCAAGAACATGAAGCATGTGGAATTGGCATGATTGCAAATATCGATGGGACGAAAAGTCACAGCATCGTTCAAAATGCCATTAATATTCTATGTAACTTAGAGCACCGCGGGGGACAATCCGCTGATACAAGTACCGGGGACGGTGCAGGTATCCTTACCCAAATCCCACATCATTTCTTTAAGAAGCAATGTGAGAAAGAAGACATCATCCTCCCAAGGAAAGGTGAATATGGGATCGGGATGGTGTTCCTTCCTGAAAATTATGACAAGCGCCAGAAGAGTAAGGAAATCTTTGAACGCATCATTGAAGAAGAGGGCCAGAAGACACTCGGATGGAGACCTGTTCCACTTAATGATTCCTTTGTAGGGAAAGTGGCATCGAAGTCGAAGCCGTTCATCCGTCAAGTGTTCATCGGGGCATCGGAAGACATGCAGTCACGAATGGATTTTGAGCGCAAGCTTTATGTGATCCGTAAGCGTATCGAAAAAGAAGTGGCGACCGTCGAAGGACAAGAGGACGTTTACCTTTGCAGTTTGTCTTCCACGACCATCGTCTACAAAGGGATGCTTATCCCGGAACAACTCGATTCCTTTTATATTGACCTCAACCACCCTGAGTTCCGCTCAGCTTTAGCTCTTGTACATTCCCGCTTTAGTACAAACACTTTCCCAAGCTGGCAGCGGTCTCATCCAAACAGATATACCATTCATAATGGAGAATTCAATACATTGCGAGGAAATGTGAACTGGATGCGCGCACGTGAAAAACTGTGCAGCTCAAGTGCCTTCAATGAAGAAGACCTGGAAAAAATCCTACCGGTTATCGATGAGACAGGCAGTGATTCCTCCATGTTTGATAACTGCTTTGAATTCCTTCACTTATCAGGAAGATCCCTTGCACATACAGCCATGATGATGGTGCCGGAACCATGGGAGAACGATGACACGATCCATCCAAAGAAGAAGGATTTCTATGAATATCACAGTTGTTTGATGGAACCGTGGGATGGACCGGCAGCCCTCGTGTTCACGGATGGAACGCAGATCGGGGCCTGTCTGGATCGAAATGGACTACGCCCGGCCCGATACTATGTGACAAAGAGCGGCATGATCGTTCTTGGATCTGAAGTAGGGGCGCTGGATATTTTTGCCGATGATATTGTATACAAAGACCGCCTGCAGCCTGGGAAGATGCTTCTCGTCGATTTGGAAAAGGGAAGAATCATCCCGGATGAAGAAATCAAGCTGCGCGTTGCTTCCGAGCAGCCGTACAGACACTGGCTGGATAATAATAAGTTTGAACTTGAGGATCTTCCGGAAACGACCCAGGAAGTGGTGCAATTTGATTCTGATGAAGTCCTCCTGCAGCAGCAGGCATTCGGCTACACGACAGAGGAACTGAACAAAATCATCAAACCGATGGTGACGGATGGGAAAGACCCGGTCGGTTCCATGGGGTATGATTCCCCTCTCGCCGTGTTATCCAAAAAGCCACAGCTTCTTTATAATTACTTCAAACAACTATTTGCTCAAGTCACAAACCCGCCGATCGATGCGATCCGGGAACAAATCATCACTTCTGTGGGAACAACGATCGGAGCAGAAGGGAACCTGGTGAATCCGGGTCCTGAAAGCTGCAGGCACATCCATTTGAAGTCACCGATTTTAACCGGGGAAGAGCTTGAGAAGCTTCGTCATCAAAAAGAGAAGGGCTTCAATGCTGTTACGTTATCGACTTTATTTAACGTAACAGATGAAGAAAACCTGCTCGAAGGCACGCTGGATGCTCTGTATGAAAAAGCTGACCAGGCCGTTGCAGCTGGTGCCACACTCCTTATTTTATCTGACCGGGGAGTCGTGAAGGATAAAGCAGCGATTCCAGCACTCCTTGCCGTTTCCGGCCTGCATCATCATTTAATCCGTCAAGGTACGCGTACAACCGTCAGTATCCTCCTCGAATCAGGGGAACCCCGGGAAGTACATCACTTTGCAACCCTGCTTGGATATGGTGCAGAAGCCATCAATCCGTATCTGGCCTATGAAACGCTGCGTGATTTAATTGAAAAAGGCGAACTTCAAGATACCACTTATGAAAAAGCGGTGCAGCGTTTTATTAAATCGGGAACAGATGGGGTCATCAAGGTCCTATCCAAAATGGGGATTTCAACGATTCAAAGTTATCGTGGGGCTCAAATCTTTGAAGCAGTCGGCATCCATAAGGATGTCATCGATAAATATTTCACCCGCACCGCTTCAAGGCTCGGCGGAATCGGAATGGATATCATCGAAAAAGAGGTACTCTTAAGACATCGGAAAGCATTCAATGATCGAAAAGATCACCACCGTACATTGGAATCGGGAGACGAATTCCAATATCGTAAAAATGGAGAGGATCATGCGTACAATCCAAGTACCATTCACACTCTTCAGCATGCATGCCGTACGAATAATTATGAGTTGTTCAAGAAATATTCCAATATGCTGACAGATGAAAAGCAGAATCTTCAATCCCTGCGCGGCCTTCTTTCATTCAAAGAAACGAAGCCAATCCCGATTGAAGAGGTGGAATCAGTCGAAGAAATCTGTCGCCGGTTCAAGACCGGTGCCATGTCATTTGGTTCTATCAGTCAGGAAGCCCACGAAGCATTGGCGATTGCCATGAATAAAATCGGTGGACGGAGCAACTCAGGGGAAGGCGGGGAACACCCTGACCGCTTCATTCCTGATGAGAACGGAGATTCACGCCGCAGCTCGATCAAACAAGTGGCGTCAGGACGATTCGGTGTAACGAGTCATTATCTTGTAAACGCCGATGAGATTCAAATCAAGGTCGCTCAAGGGGCAAAACCTGGTGAAGGGGGACATCTCCCTGGTAAAAAGGTCTATCCTTGGGTTGCTGAAGTGAGGGGATCGACACCGGGGGTAGAATTGATATCACCTCCACCTCATCATGATATCTACTCGATTGAAGATCTTGCCGAACTGATTTATAACCTGAAAAATGCGAACCCTCAGGCCCGCATCAGCGTCAAGCTGGTATCCGCCGTAGGTGTCGGAACGATTGCAGCAGGTGTGGCAAAAGGCAGAGCCGATGTTGTGTTGATCAGTGGATATGACGGAGGGACCGGTGCTGCACCAAGAACCAGTCTGAAACATACGGGACTGCCTTGGGAAATCGGTCTTGCCGAAGCCCATCAGACCTTACTGTTAAATCGACTTCGTGACAGAATTGTCGTTGAGACGGACGGCAAGATGATGACGGGCCGGGATGTGGTCGTCGCATCCCTTCTTGGAGCAGAAGAATACGGATTCTCGACTGCACCACTTGTTGTCCTCGGCTGTGTCATGATGCGTGTCTGTCATATGAATACATGCCCTGTCGGAATTGCGACACAAGACCCAGAATTACGCAAAAAGTACACGGGGGATCCGGAACATGTGGCGAACTTCATGCGTTTCGTTGCCCAGGAAACAAGGGAGCTCATGGCTCAACTTGGCTTCAGAACGATCAATGAAATGATTGGAAGAACCGATATCCTTGAAGCAAACGAAGCGATCGATCATTGGAAAGGCAAGGGGATCGACCTGTCAGCCCTTCTTTATCAACCGGATGTACCTGAGAAGGTCGGCAGATATGCTACCCGTAAGCAGGATCACGAACTTGAGAAGACATTGGACTTCCAAGAGCTGATTCCACGCTGCCGCAACACGATTGAAACAGGGGAGCCGGTTGAATGGACGACGGCAATCCGGAATATTCACCGCGTCACCGGGACGATGCTCGGCAGTGAAATCACAAAACGATATGGAGCAGAGGGATTACCCGAAGACACGATCCGTCTGACCTTCAAAGGCTCTGCAGGTCAAAGCTTTGGTGCATATATTCCTAAAGGATTGACCTTGAGACTCGTCGGGGATTCCAACGACTTCGTCGGAAAAGGATTATCCGGCGGTAAAATCATCGTCCATCCTGATCCGACGGCTACCTTCATCCCTGAAAGGAACACAATCATCGGAAACGTTTCTTTCTACGGGGCGTCCGGTGGAGAAGCTTATATTTACGGAGTGGCAGGCGAGCGTTTCTGTGTCCGTAATAGTGGGGCACAGGTGGTCGTTGAGAGCGTCGGGGATCACGGATGTGAATACATGACTGGAGGAAAAGTCGTCGTCCTTGGTTTGACCGGACGGAACTTCGCGGCCGGTATGTCCGGCGGAGTCGCTTATGTACTGGACGAAGATGAAACCTTCCGTTCAAGATGTAATCAGGAACTTGTCCTCGTACAGCCTCTATTCGATCCGGAAGAGATGAAAGATGTGTCCGATATGATCGAAAGATATGTTCATTACACAGATAGCAATAATGGTAAGAAAATATTGGCCAACTGGGAGTCATATGTGTCCAAATTTGTCCGTGTGATTCCGAAATCCTATCTCAAGATGAGAGAGAGGATCAGTGAGCTTGAAAATAGTGGTTTAGAAAAATTCGATGCAGAGATGGCTGCATTTGAAGAAGGTACAAAAGAAGAGAAAAAAGTATTGGAACCCGCGAAATAAAGAGGGAGGGGGATATGATGGGAAAACCAACCGGATTCATGGAATATACGAGACAGACAACAGCTGAGAGGCATCCAGCTGAACGAACGAAAGATTGGAACGATTACACCACTCCTCTTTCAGAAGAAGAAATCAAGAAACAAGGGGCACGCTGCATGGACTGCGGCGTACCGACTTGTCAATCGGGAATGGAGATCAACGGGGCGACATCTGGCTGCCCCGTGTATCACCTGATACCGGAATGGAATGACCTTGTGTATCAGGGTCAGTGGAAGGAAGCCTTGAAACGGGAGCATCAGATGAATAACTTTCCTGAATTCACCGGCTTCGCCTGTCCTGCGCCATGTGAAGGTGCTTGTGTCCTCGGAATCAATGAACCGCCCGTTGCGATCAGAACCGTTGAACGCTCGATTATTGAAAAAGGTTTTGAAGAAGGATGGGTCATTCCGGAACAGCCAGAGTACCGCACCGGCAAACGCGTGGCAGTTGTGGGATCAGGTCCGGCCGGATTGGCTACCGCTGCTCAATTGAATAAAGCAGGGCACCTTGTCACGGTTTTTGAAAAAAATGATCGAGTAGGCGGACTTTTGACGTATGGCATTCCTGAAATGAAGCTTCCATACTCAGTCGTGAAGCGCCGTGTCGATATTTTAGAAGAAGAGGGTATTGAATTTGTTACCAATACGGAGGTTGGGAAAGACTACACAGTCGAGAACCTCCGGGAAAACTTTGATGCCGTCATCCTATGTGGTGGGGCAGCCGTTCATCGTGACATCCAAGTCGATGGACGTGATTTGAAAGGCGTTCATTATGCAATGGAATTCCTTCATGCGAATACGAAAAGCTTATTGGATTCGAACTTAGAAGATGGTAACTATATTTCTGCTGAAGGAAAAAACGTCATCGTCATCGGTGGAGGTGACACGGGTACAGACTGTCTGGCCACTTCCGTTAGACATAACTGTAAAAGCCTGACTCAATTCGATATCTACGATAAAAAGGGTGCCATGCGTGATGAAGTCGGCAATCCGTGGCCACAGTACCCAGTCATTCATCGGGTGGAGTACGGACAAAAGGAAGCCGCCGAGGTACTTGGAGATGATCCGCGTGCGTACGCTGTCATGACGAAGAAGTTTGTCGGTGATGAACATGGTCATATCAAGGAAGTTCACACGGTTAACGTGAAACTCCGCTATGACGAAAATGGAAACAAGATCCGTGATGAAATTCCTGGAACTGAAAAAGTATGGCCGGCGGACCTTGTCCTTCTTGCCATCGGATTCAGCGGTCCGGAACAAGAGCTGATCAACGAGCTTGAAGTTGAAACAAACAGCAACTCCACAGTGAAAGCAGAGTACGGAAATTACATGACAAACGTCGATGGTGTCTTCGCTGCAGGAGACATGCGCCGGGGCCAGAGCCTCATCGTCTGGGCCATCAACGAAGGCCGTGAAGCAGCCCGCGAATGCGACCGCTACCTCATGGGCACAACTGAATTACCTTAACCTTTTTGAGGGACGGACCTCCGTCGGGCTTGATGCCTGATGGGGGTTTTTGTTTGGGGGGACGGACCTTCCTCGACCTTTTCTTGATTTCCATTAAATGTATAATGACGCAATTATCTTGGGAAACGACGCAATTAAAATAATTATGACGCAATAAATTTAATAATGACGCAATCACTTTCTAAAATGACGCAATTATGTTCAGGATCATATGAGGAAGGCTCTCGAAAGGTATCTAAACCAAGCATTTAGACCTTTTTATTGTCATGTCAGTACCATTGAGAGAGATATCATGAAAAAATGACTATCTCTCATAAAGAACACCTCATTTCCTTCACTTTAAATCATTTTTCATTTTACACCCTTGATACATATTGATATCTTATCGATTCATCGAAAACCAGAGGTCCGTCCCTCAATTAACAACATCTCCATCTGGCAACAAGGAGAACTGTTACCCACATATATCCCATCCAAGTCCAAGGTCCGTCCCTCATTCTTACACAACATAAATCTAAATAACCTATCAAACTACCTTAATAGACACCTTCATCCACTTCTAAACAAGTCCCTATCGGAATATTTTTTATAGAAGAGATTTGTCCTCTTTCATGGGGGAAGGGATCTTTGAAAACAGTCTGATAGGGGGAAAACAAAAATGATGAACTATTTGCAGCGCATTGGTCGTTCGTTGATGCTTCCTGTGGCCGTGTTACCGGCAGCGGCAATTTTAATGGGGATCGGGTATTGGATCGACCCTTCCGGCTGGGGGGCGGATAGTCCGATTGCCGCATTCCTGATCAAAGCAGGGGCATCAATCATTGATAATATGGCAATCTTGTTTGCGGTGGGTGTCGCACTCGGGATGGCGAAAGCGAAGGATGGATCTGCGGCACTGAGCGGATTGGTCGCGTATCTGGTCATTACTACATTGTTGTCGACGGATTCCGTTGCTTTGTTGCAAGGGATCGATAAAGAGGCTGTGAATCCTGCTTTCGAGAAAATCGGAAATCAATTTGTCGGGATTCTGTCGGGGGTCGTGGCGGCAAGTATGTACAACCGCTTTAGTTCTGTAAAGCTGCCAGATGCCCTTGCCTTTTTCAGTGGGAAACGGTTGGTGCCGATTATGTCGGCCGTTGCGATGCTCATTGTTTCAGGGGTGATGCTGTTTGTCTGGCCGGTCATCTATACGGCGCTTGTTTCCTTCGGGAAGGAAATAAGCGGACTTGGGTTTACTGGCGCAGGTTTGTACGGATTCTTTAATCGATTATTGATTCCTACAGGCTTACATCATGCATTGAATTCCGTGTTCTGGTTCGATGTTGCGGGAATCAATGATATCGGGAATTTCTGGTCGGGTACAGGGGAAAAAGGTGTAACCGGGATGTATCAAGCAGGATTCTTTCCTGTGATGATGTTTGGTCTACCCGCTGCTGGACTTGCCATTTATCATGCAGCGAAACCAGGTAAGAAAAAACAGGTTGCTTCACTGATGCTTGCGGCAGGTTTTGCTTCCTTTTTTACCGGGGTGACGGAGCCTCTAGAATTTGCTTTCATGTTTGTGGCACCGGCCTTATATGTTGCTCATGCAGTGTTGACAGGGCTTTCTCTTGCGATTGCTTCCTTCTTCCACTGGACGGCCGGTTTCGGATTCAGTGCCGGTTTCGTCGATTTTGTTCTGAGTTCAAGGCTTCCATTGGCAAATCTTCCATACATGCTTCTCATTCAAGGCTTGGTATTTGCTCTTCTCTATTATTTCCTATTCCGTTTTATGATTGCAAAGTTCAATCTTATGACGCCGGGTCGTGAAGAAGACAGCGAAGAAGCGGTGGGGATGAATGCGGCAGTATTCACTCAAGACGAAAAGTTTGCCGTTATGGCGGAGGAGATCTATGCAGGGCTCGGCGGAGATAACAATGTAACTTCGGTTGAGAATTGTATTACAAGATTGAGAGTGGAAGTGAAGGATATGGGTGCAGTGGACCAAGAAAGGATCAAAGCAACGGGGGTCCCGGGTATCCATGTGGTAGGTGAAAATAGTATTCAAGTGATTGTCGGACCGTCCGTGCAGTTTGTCGCAGATGAGATCGAGAGGATTCGAAGGTAAGGCCTGAGGGTGTCGTGTTTTGAAGAATGGCAGATATATTTCTCAAATGGCATAAAAATCCCTGAATCGGGAGATAAACGATTCCATCAGCTGTCATCTTCTCTCTTTCTTCCAAACTGCAAAAATCACTGAAATGGTCTATACTTTATCTTATAGAATTTTCCACGGAAAGGTTTTTGAAGCATGACGAAACTGAAAGAATCGGATCTTTATCAACCGGTCCAGAAGCATTTTCATAAACAGGGATATCAGGTGAACGGCGAAGTGAAAGACTGTGATCTGACAGCGATGAAAGAGGGAGAGCTTGTGATCGTCGAATTGAAGCTCTCCCTGAACGTAGAGCTCCTCATCCAGGCAACGAAGCGCCAGCGGCTGACGGAATTTGTTTACATTGCGATTCCGAAACCGAAACGCACCCGTTCGAAAAGGTGGAATGATATACGCCATTTGGTCAAGCGGCTTGAGCTAGGGTTAATCACCGTTTCATTCACGACAAAGACCCCCAAGCTTGATTTTGTTCTTCATCCGGAAGCATTTGATCGGAAGAAGGTCATGACGAACGGTAAAAAGAAGCGTGCGTCCCTGATCAAGGAGATCGAAGGGCGAAGTGCGGATTACAATGTGGGTGGAAGCAATAAAACGAAGATCATGACCGCCTATAAGGAGAGCTGCATACACATCGCCTGCTGCCTTGAGAAACATGGGCCCATGTCCCCGAAGAACCTGGCAAAGCTTGGTACCGGAGACAAGACGCCGTCCATCCTTCAGAAGAATTACTACCGTTGGTTCGAGAGGGTAAAAAGGGGTGTGTATCAAATCACGGAAACCGGCAGGAAGGAAATGCAGGATTATCCCGAACTTGTAAGTTATTATTCACGGAAAATAGAAGAGAATCAGTAAGAGTCTGCCTGCCGGGAAACCGGGGGGCAGGCTCTTCTTTGCTTCTCACTACTAGTACCCGCGTTCTTCTCATATACATAACAACAGAGAAGATACCCGGGAGGACACATGATGAAAAAAAAGATAGAGGGCACGATCCACCGTTTCATTCATGATTTGAAGACGATGCAAAGTGGGGATGGAAGCTGGCACTTTTGTTTTGAAAACAGCGTGATGACCGATGCGTATATGATCATCCTTCTTCGTTCGCTGGAGACAGGGGAGGATGAACTCATCGGAAGGCTGGTTGAACGTCTTTGGAAGCTGCAGTCTGTTGAAGGAACGTGGAAGCTCTTTGAAGATGAGAGAGAAGGGAACTTGTCATCAACCATCGAAGCAACCTTTGCCTTGAAATTCAGTGGTATGGTTGATCCAGGGGACGATAGACTTCGCAAAGCCGAACGGTTCATCGATGGAAACGGCGGATTTCACAAGGCACATTCCATTACAAAGTTCATGTTGGCCGTACATGGTCAATACGACTGGAAGCATCTTATGCCGATCCCCATTGAGTTCCTGTTGCTTCCCAAAACATTCCCGGTGAGCTTTTGGGATTTAAGCAGTTATGCACGAGGGCATCTGGCACCATTGATGTTGCTCAAAAATCAACGATTTATTTTGAAAACAAATGTCACCCCGCATATGAAGAATTCTCCCCGTTCACTAATTGAACCGGGATACAACGACCGTGAGTTAAGACTATTGTCGAAAATCACAGAAGGCATACAGGCGATTGCGAGCATACCCGCCCATCTTCATCAGCAAGCCGGGCAGTTTGCCGTGGAATACATGCTCCAAAGGATTGAGCGGGACGGAACCTATCTCAGTTATTTCAGTTCGACTTTCTTTATGATTTATGCCCTCTTGGCCATAGGGTATAAAAAGAGTGACCCAATCATCGTAAAGGCATTACAGGGATTAAAAGGGATGGCATGTGAAACGAAGAATGGCACCCATATCCAGAATTCCCCCTCAACCGTTTGGGATACAGCTCTGATCAGCTATGCCCTGCAGGAAGCAGGAGTGGGTCCAGGGGAAGATTCCATAGAGAAATCAGTGGATTATCTTCTCAAGAAGCAGCAATTCAAGTATGGGGACTGGGCATACGAAAGCGTGGTGAAGCCTGGTGGATGGGGATTCTCAGAAAGCAACAGTATCCATCCAGATGTAGACGATACGACAGCGGCTCTCAGGGCCATCACTTATTCCGCTGCAGGGAAACCTTCGATTCGGCCATCATGGGATCGGGGAATGGAATGGGTACTTGGATTGCAAAACCGCGATGGAGGCTGGCCGGCTTTTGAAAAGAATAAGACGAAAACGATTCTCACTTCTTTTCCCATGGACGGAGCAGAAGCAGCGGCCATCGACCCTTCCACTCCTGATCTAACAGGGAGAGCCTTGGAATTCCTGGGTGGAAGGGCGGGAATGACAAAGGATCACCCAAAGGTGAAAAAGGGAATCCAGTGGCTGAAGCTCATGCAGGAGGACGAAGGTTCCTGGTATGGCCGATGGGGAGTTTGCTATATCTATGGGACGTGGGCTGCCGTCACAGGAATGAAAGCAGTAGGGGTGTCTTCATCTGATCCAAATCTCCAAAAGGCCAAAATTTGGTTGGAAAGCATCCAACAAACAAACGGGGGGTGGGGTGAGTCGTGTTACAGTGACCAAAAAAAGGCGTTCGTGCCCCTTCCTTTCAGTACCCCATCCCAAACGGCATGGGCACTGGAGGCACTCATCTGTCTCGAAGACAAACCGACACCTGCCATCGATCTTGGTATGATGGCACTTCTTGACTTAATGAATGGAGCGGCTGATGGCGTTGCCAACACATATCCTACAGGCGTCGGGCTTCCGGGGAATTTCTATGTTCATTACCATAGCTACGGGTGGATTTGGCCACTGATCACACTCAGCCGTTACAAAGAGAAATACGGTTGAGGTCCGTCCCTCTTAATGGTTGCATGGTGAAAGTGGATACCCGTATGCAGCTAATTCGATTCACGCCTTTTCTGTCGCCTTGAACTTGTCAAAGGAAGCAGATAAACTTAAAAGAATAACCACCAAGAGAGGATGTGCCCGTCATCAACAATCTGGACAAACGATTCCGCGACAGAATTCATTTTTCACCCTCGGGTCCCCTGACCTTTGAAGACCTGGACAGCATTTTAGGGAAAATGGCCCATGCTATACCATTCGAGAATGTGCGCATTATTGAAAAACGATCACAGGAAATGTCCGAAGAGAACATCATAGATAAAGTGCTCGTCAGGAAAGAGGGAGGTCTCTGTTACGAATTAAATTCACTCCTTTACTTATTCCTCAAGGAGAACCATTTCGAAGCTTCCCTTATTCAGGGGATTGTCTATGATACTGCTAGAGGAGAATTCGGTAAAATGGGAAGGACACATGTGGCCATTCTCGTCCAACATGAGAACCAACTTTATATCGTGGATGGAGGCTTCGGAGGGAATCTTCCCATGAAACCTGTACCATTGTCAGGAGAAACGGTCTCTTCCTCCAATGGGGAATTCAGGATCAGCGAAGGTCACACCGCACATGGCCATTATCAATTAGAAATGAAGTTGAAGCATAAGGACACCGATTGGAGAATCGGATATGCATTTGATATTGAGGAGACGATAAGTGACGTAAGCAGATTGAACGGCGTCCGTATCACGGTAGAAGAGCATGCTGAATCACCATTCAATAAACATCCTCTACTGACAAAGCGGACAGATGGCGGCAGCGTCACCTTGACGGACAAATCCTTTACCCGGTGGGAAGCAGGAAAAGTGACAAAAGAGGAAATAGACAGTGAAAGGTACAATGAGCTCTTGAACATCTGGTTTCCTTTATCCAATTAAAAAAGACCCGAAATCACTCCGGGTCTCTCAAATTCACTTACCGAGTACGGCCATAACCCCTTTGAAGATGAGGAAAAGTGAGAATACGAGAATAGCTAAAATACCGATGATGTCTGTTACAGGGGAAACGCTTTCTAAAAATGTGCCGTCAAGTGGAACCCTTAACAAAGCGAAACCGGAAAGAATACCCGCTACTAACAAAAGAATAAATCGATCCATGGTGTGATGCCTCCTTTCTTAGATAGCATATGAAGGAGGGAACCGGAAGTTGAATCCAATATTTGTTATCCTGCTTTAGGGGTATCATTCCAATTCATAATAGCTGATTTCATTTGTCATCTTCTCGGATGCCAGCTGGAATCCTTTTTCCGTTTGGCCGGTTTTGACATAATACAGAAAGAGTTGTCTTTCATAATGCTGATACATTAACTGATTTCCCGTACTCTTGAAGTGAGGAAGGGCGGTCTTTTCAATATATGTATAAAGGTCTTCCTCCTTTTCATTCAGGGTGAGGAGGTAAATTTCAAAGAATGCATAGGTGGGATCCTGATTCTCTTCAGCCAGTTTCAGTCCTTTGCTTGCCAATTGAATGAGCTCTGATTTAGGAAGCAGGCACCCTTTCATACAGGAAAGGATATAGCCGCTGAGCGTGACTAAATAAGAAGAAGCCGGGGTTTTCTCGGTCGTGAGCTCAAGTGCCCTTTCATACGATTCTTTCGATTCCTCATAGCGTTTTCTGCGGAAATATTCGAATCCCAGGTTATTATGGATTTTATGTGCCCTTTCCATCGAGTTGACAGATTCACAGACTTTTAGGAGCTTATCATATTGTTGTTTGGTCTGTTCCATATCGAAAGGTTCTTTCGCGTTCAATTGAATTAATATGAGAATTTCAGAATCAATGACTCTGAGAATGTTTAATGATTTTTGAAAAAACTGCAGTGCCCTTTGGCCGTAATAATAAGCGAACGTATTTGAATGGATGCTATGATAGGCTGTTGCCAAGTGAAAATAATATTCAGCGTTCGGGTATTCATCATCGATCTGCTTCAAGGCTTGGATGCAGCAGTCGAATTTTCTCATTGAATAATAATAGATTCCCCTCACATGCAGGAATAAGTTGTGCTCAAAAGGGGAAAGGGAGTCTTGTTTATTCTCGATTATGTTCAAGATTTCCTTTGCTTTTGAAGGGTTATCAAAGAACAGATGATATCGTGCTAATAATAAATGGTATTGAACAAAGAAATCGGATAAGAACCGCAGAGGCTCTTGTTCTATTTCTGATTTGAGCTGATGAATTTCATGGGTCCGGATCATAATGATCGCATCGTTCCAGACGGCTAATGTATGCTGGAGGGATTCATATCGCGAACGCTCCACTGCCATATCGACTCCGAGCCTTTTAGCAAGTAAATTGGTGATTTCACTTGAGTACTCTGTGATACCCCTTTCGATTTTACTTAGATGCGTGGTGGAACAGATCCCCTGTGCAAGCTGTTCCTGTGTCAATCCAGATTCTTCACGATGAAATTTAATCAATTTACCTTCTATCATAGTACACCTCGAAGTGAACATTTTATTATCCATTATAGGAAAAATATTCACAATGTTCTATAGGGTTCGTACAAGACGGAGGTCTGAAGGCAGAAACATCCAGTCGGTTATACGGCATCCGTCTTTTCTTCTTGAAGTTCATCCTGTACTTCTTTAACCAAATGAGGAGAGTCCTTTATGATTTTCCCGATATAGAAAAATCCCGCTACGGTGACTCCGGTCATGATCCAGCTGAACGCCTGGCGCAGGATGATCCCTTTATCAAATGCCTCTACGCCATACTCCATAATGAGCCAAGTATTCACGATGGCAAGGATCCCGCTCCTCATGGCGAAGCAGAGCGTGATCAGTTGGAACAAGATATATAAAGGCTTCTTGTGATAGAGTCGCTTACTAAAAGAACGATCATAGCCTTGAAGCTCTGCGAAATCGAGACCGAAATATAAGGTGATGGGTCTTCCGATGATCATGGTCACCAAGAAAAACAAACTAATTCCAGCAGCGTAATAGACATTATTCCAAAGAAGCTGTATGGATGAACCAGCGAGGACGTCAATCAGCGTGCCGACAATTAATGTGAAAAGAATGAACAAGCCGAATGTATTCACTTTCTTCATCTCGATGAATCGGTAGATGGAATAAACGATTCCCGGGACTGAAGAGAGGAGCATGGCATAGTAATCTCCGGTGTAGTCCCTCATGATATTCCACATAAATAATGGGAGCGCCACATAAATCATCAGATCCAATAGGACAATATTTTTCTTCACTTCTATCACTCTTCCTGTTTTTTGTATAGTAAGAATACGTTTCTCAAAAGGACAAAGTTTCAAATAAATGGATAATGATTTGGGAAAGTGAAATCGATTTCTTTTTTTGAAAAATTCTTATTGAGATTATTTCTCAATTAACCTATACTGATAAATAGTAATGAGAATCATTCTCGAATGATTCGTGAACGTTGAGAGGGGCTACATAGAATGAATAAACCATGGAAAGTATTATCCGCATCCGTTTTGGCATCTTCACTCCTACTTGCAGGATGTGTAAACGAGAAGGATGAAGCAACGAAAACAGATGGAAATCAATCTGAAGAAGCGAAAAAGGGAGCAAGCAAGGTGAATGTATCCGATTATACGTTTGATACTGCCGGGAATATGTTTGCCTATGCAGAATTTGAATTATCAGGCGAGCCGCTGGCAGAAAGCCTCGGCTTGGATTTAGATATATTGGATATAAATAAAATCGATGAACCGACCCAATTCGATTATACAGCCGGCGTTGAATCTTATGAATACTCTGAGGAAGCCATGTATGAAGTGGTTGAAAAATCAGGGATGGGATTGCACCTGATCAATGGTCCGGTGGTAGATACTCTTCAGAATGGAAAAACAGCTGATGAAAAATTGGGTAACCGTTTCTACGAATTGGCGGATGCTGTCGGGTATCCACAAGATGAAATTTTCAGGAATATGTATCCGACTTTCATTGAATACTCTGCCGGTGATCCCCATTACAAAGGCAAAGTAGATACAAGTGAGTATGCAGCGAATGATGATGGAAGCTATGTACCTATGTATCAAGTAAACTTCGAATCACTCCGCTGGGACCGTGATAAAATGGAGAAAACCCTTGTCCCTTCAGCTTATGGGGCAACATTCTTAAAGCAGGCGCTATGGGCCGGGGATTTCATGGGCGGCTTCCACACGATTGATGGGGATGAGGAGCTTTCAGGAGAAACGTCAAAGGATGACGAAGATAAGAATGTTGCACTCGGAGTGAGCTCAGCTGATGGTTTCCAGGGAGCGGTTCTGACGGAAGAAATATGGAATAAAGTGAACTACATAGGAAGTGAACTGTTCGTTGATGCTTCGACAGGGGATTTGGCGGCAGCAGGACTTGGCAGCCAGTATGATCCGTCTGAAGGATATGTTTATTTACCTCATAGTATAGAGGTTACAGAAGACGGTATGGAGGCACCAAGCGCCAAGTCATTGTCCATTAAAGATTCCAACAGTGTCCTAGAAGACCAGTGGATGATGCTTTGGCCGAGCTCGGAATTCTACGGAATGACGGACCAGAGGGAAAGCAACCCGAACAAGACACCATCATTCCAGGCGTTGTTTGACGATGCACCGTATCCTTCAGCACCTAAAGAAAATACGGATGACTCACCTGATAACGATGTAAATGGAACAGACCCGTTCACAGCCAATCAAAACGTGATGCTTCATATATTCAAGAATATAGATGCCATGCATTTCAATGACGATAAAGGAATGTTCGTAACAGAAAATGATGGAAAAGAACAAGGGACGTATATGGACACGTTCCAGGCAGGTTATACAATGGAATCGATAAGGATCTTCCAACGTGCAATCGATGGACTTCCTGTCGGGTACGCTTCCGGGGAGTCCGCTGAAGGATTGAAGACACCTGAAGGCAAACGTGCACTGGAAATGATCCGTAAGCAGGCAGACTTCATGATAGACGACTTGGTCATGGATTCTGGCCTTGTAGCAAAGGGATTCGATGCCGATAAAGGTGCGGATAAAGAGGTTACTTTAGATGCTCAACTAGGGGCGATCAGAGGATTGACGGCTGCTTATTTAGCGACTGATGATGAGAAATATCGAGAAGCAGCCCGTTCGATCTATGAAGCGATGGATTCACAGCTTTGGGATGACGACCTGAAAGCGTACGAAACATCAAAAGGAAAAATGGACTATACCCCATATACAGCCGGCGCACTTTCTGCCACATACAGGGTTGCCCTGCAAAATTTAAGCAACAGGGAATCAGATTCAGAAACACCTGAAAGCCTCGAAATCGATGCGATCACCGCCCGCTACAGTGATTTCTATGACACGGTCATCGATGGTCCGTCCCTTGAGGAAGGAATGCAGGCGAGTGAATTCTGGGATACAGGGGATTATTATGACAGCAAGGATTCATCAGGAAATACTGATGGAGACAATGTTCCACAAATTCAGGCCGGACACGGAAAGAACGGGATAGCTCCCGTATTGCTTCCTGTCACGGTTGAAAAACGATAAAGAAGGGATCCTATGAAGAAAATGATAGGATATGCGGCAGCGTTTCTCATAGCAGGAACGCTTGTTGCATGTTCAGTTCAAACGGCAACCAAAGATGACCCGAGCTTCGAGTCAGTTCGGAAAGAAGCGATAAATAGCGATAATATCCTTCAGAATAAAGAAGGAACCGAGCTGTATATCGCCAATCTCGATGCCAATACGGTTTCCATAGTGAATGAGAAAACCCAGAAGGTAAAAAAAGAAATTCCTGTCGGAAAAGAGCCGGTCCAACTGGCGTTGTCACCGGATGAAGACCGCCTGTATGTTTCGTGCAGGTATGATAATAAGATTAATGTCATCTCATTGGAAGAAGGGAAAGTGGTAGATTCCTATGAAGTGGGAACGGAGCCTTTTGGACTCCTCACAAGCCAGAATGGTAAGACCCTGTATGTAGCCAATTACCGGGAAAGCACGATTATGATGGTTGATGTGAAGAGTGGGGATGTAACTGAGACAATTCCGGTGCACGATCGACCAAGAACGATGGCTCTAACAGCAGATGGGAAGAAGGTATACATTCCCCATTATTTATCCGGTGAAATATCCGTGTTGGACACAGAAAAGAAAAAAGTTGCAAACACAATTAAACTGGCAGACTCGCCTGATGTTTCTGACCGGAAAAAAAGCCAGGGGATCCCGAACACCCTTGAACAATTTGTGATTGCCCCCGATGGGAAAACGGCATGGGTCCCCCACTTGGTGACCAATGTCGATACACCCATTCAGTTTGAAGAAACGATCTTTCCTGTGATTTCCATCATCGATCTGGAACACGACAAAGAATTGGTGGATAAGAGAAAAGAATTATTTGATGAAATCAATGTGCTGGATTCGAAAAATGAGACGATGATCGTATCAAATCCTTATGATGTGACTTTCCAGAAGAATGGATCGAAAGCATATGTAGTGATGTCGGGAAGTGAAGATTTAGTTGTTTTTGATCTGAAGCGCGGTGGGAATGCGACTCAAATTCTAAGAAGGATCGAGGGGGACAATCCCCGTGGAATCATACTAAGTAAGAACGGGGAAACTCTTTATGTCCATAATGCCATGAGTCACGACCTTGCGACCATTGATTCGGGAGGCAGCTCTACTCATTCAAGGGCGAGAAAGCTTCATGATAACATCTCCCTGATCGAAAAAGATCCACTCGACCCACAGGTTCGTAAAGGGAAAACCATTTTTTACAGTGCCAACAGCGATGAGTTTGAAGCTGATATTACCGGTAACAACTGGATGAGCTGTGTGTCCTGTCACAGTGATGGAGAGATCAATGGGTTGACCTTGATGACTGGAAGGGGTCAGCGGAATGTACCAACGAACACAAGAACTGCGGAAACCGGACTCTTCACATGGGACGGTAGCCGGGATGACTTTACGGATTATCTCCTGACGGTGCAGGGTGAAATGGGCGGCATGATGAAGTATGAGCCAGGCGATGAACTGCCGGCGGATGTTGAGAAGATGTATGATGATTTATTCGCCTATCTGAAGGAACCGTCATCTTTCCCCGTTCCAGAGAGCCCTTACAAAGAAAACGGGGAATTAACAAGCTCAGCGAAAGATGGGAAGGCTCTCTTTGAAGGAAAGGCATCCTGCATCTCCTGTCATAGCGGAACTCAATTTACGGATAGTGTGAAAGCAATCGGTGAGGACGGGAAGCTGACAACGGATGTGACAGACTATCTACATGATATCGGGACATCCAACCAATATGACGTGTCAACTACAGGTGACGCGAGGGCGGACTTCACGAATCCACGTGATGGGAAAAGCTTTGACACTCCAAGTCTTGTAGGTGTTTGGGCGACTGGTCCATATCTGCATGATGGAAGTGCCAGGACAATTGAAGAGTCGATTGAGCGTCATCAATATGATGGGAAATCGGAACTCAGTCAGATCGAAATGTCAAAGATCGCCGATTATGTGCGATCTATTGATTAATGCTTTTAAGAAATCAGGTTATTGATAAAAACTTGAGGAGATTTCCTCAAGTTTTTTATTATGGGTGATTTTTATGCGGACCATCAGTTTTCAGAATTGTGTTTACAATTATATTACAGTATTGTAACATAAATATAGAAAAATTGTATCATTTTGGAAATGGATTGGGGTGATTTTATGAAAAGGGCGCTGGAGACTCCCTTTCATTTTTTGGTGGTTGTGTTGGGGTTGTACTTACTAAGCGGGATTGGTTCGCTGCTTGCATATGATACAGAGCTTCTGATAAATCTGGCTGCCTATGGTGACCGTTTGCAGCAGACGTGGATTGAAATCATGCATCCATCGTCCATCTACATCTATTGGGGAGATGGGAATAAGCAATATAGCATCACCGAGGTCTTTTCTAATACGTATTCATACTCCTTTCTCATCCTTTTCAGTTCATTCTGCCTTGCAATCTGCCTGTCGGTGCTCTTTAGTTATGCCCTCATGTTGTTGCCCCGGAAAGCGTATCGATTTTCGACGAGGATCATAAATGTCCTGGATGCGTTGCCGGATGTCTTCATTGTGGTTTTATTTCAGCTCTTCATCATCTGGTTATTCAAAAAGACGGACCTGCTCGTGTTCGATATTTATGCCCTGGGTGAAGGTCGGATTTACTTTTTGCCGATTCTTTGCTTATCTGTACTGCCTGTTGTCTTTTTGTTAAAGCAGTTTCTGTTTCAACTCAAGGAAGAAGAAAGTAAACCGTATGTGGAGTTTTCTTATTCAAAAGGATTCAGAAGAGCCTATACGGTTTGGCATCATCTGTTCCGGAATGTCTGGGTTCACTTCTTCTTTCACCTCAAACCTATCTTTTTACTAATGCTTTCAAATCTACTAATCATTGAACTTCTATTTAATATCAATGGGTTCATGCAGACTTTACTGCGAACAGCGACAAGTTCTCCTGCTGCATTCTTTCTCGGGATGTTACTCATTTTTATTCCGTTCTTTATCGTGTTTACGATTGGATCAGTGATTCTATCAAAATGGTTGAAAGGAGGGGAGCAAAATGAATAGATGGATGGTCAAACGATTGGCACTTCCCATCCTCCTGCTGATTACCTTGATTGGCGTCAGTTTCCTGGTTCCGGTAATGAATCCCGATTATGATGAAGTGGTGGACTATCTCTCAGATGAAAATGGAAGAGTGATAGCGGCCCCGCCATTCACCCCTGGCGAAATGCCTCCTCTCGGGAGTGATAAACTAGGGAGAAACTTTCTGCTGCTATTATTAGTCGGAGCGAAATATACCATCTTTGCTTCGCTGGCCATTGCGTTATTGCGAATGGTACTGGGCTTTTTCTTTGCAGTATTGTACACATTCCTACCCGCATTTGTTGGTAGATTCATTAAAGGGCTGGGGGAGTCGTTTCAATATATCCCCCTTGTCATCATCGTATTTGCGCTTCTGGTGCCACTGGAAGGTGCCTTTCATTCAGAGATCCTCCCTTCCAACCGATACTTCTTCATTCAAGTGATTGCCATTGCGGCTGTGACAGTCCCGTCTCTCGGAATCTACTTGGGGGAAGAGATGAAGCTTTTTATGGGAAATGACTTCATACAGGTGTCACGGACGATTGGTGCAGGAAGATTCCACCTGTTCAAACAACATCTGCTTCCCCAGTTCAGAAGGCATTCGATCGTATTATTTTCAGAACAGGTTTCCCAGACGCTCGCCCTGCTCATTCAACTCGGCATTCTTCATATGTGTCTTGGAGGATTGAAAATCGCTAACTTCGGCATCATGGAAACCATTCCGGTTTATTTCTCTGAAACGAACGAATGGGCGGCAACGATCGCCATCAATATTCAGCAGATCTTCCTCCGTCCGATGCTTGTGGTCGTTCCACTGACTTTATTCGCCATATTGATTCTGTGTGTGAACTCGATCAATGCCACTTTACGGAGATCATTGATTGAAGGGGAAGGTGCCAAGGTTAAGAAGAAGTCGAAAGAACAAACTTTAGAGGAGAAGGTCTCCGTATCATCAGACCTATTTACGTTGAAGCAATAGGATGAAGATGGATGGAGGATAATCAAGCTGGGAAGATTTTTCTGGTCGTATCCCTATTATTATTCTTTTTAGGGGGAGTCGTTTCTGTATACACTGGGTTTCAACCATCCTCGGAACATTCCATATGGGTTCCGCTCATAATTCTCACTACCAACGTAATGTATGTTGTTATCAACATGAAAGAGAGCCGTCGCTATTATACAATCGGACATAGTATAATAGCCTTCTCAGTTCTTATATACATCCTTATTCCGTACTTGATATAGAAAACACTCAGAAACAATTTCTGAGTGTTCTTTTTTTATAAAATCAATGCACGGTTTTTTCTATGTTCCTTTCGCAGAGGTGCGGTCTTAATTAACCTCTTCTCTTCTTCAGATTGAGAAGGGTTTTAAACTAAGGTTTTTTTAAGTTCCTTATCCTGTAATGAGTATGATATATTAATATAATAGAAAATTCAGTATAATCAGGAGTATTTGGATGAATAGACTTCTTAAGGTGCCGCTTCAGGTCAAAATATTGGGCTTGGTCATTTCGCTTCTGCTGATCGTGATTGGGCTGCTTACATGGATGTTTGCATACCGGGAATCACAGGAAGACGTTGCTCAGGCAGAAGATCTGGCGATGCAAACGGCCAAGACACTTTCTTATATGCCGGTGATTCAGGATTCTTTTAAGAATGAGGAGCCAGTTGAAGATCTAAGTGTGGTCACGGAACAAATCCGTGACCAGGTGGATGCTTCTGCTGTCCTGATTGAAAACAGGGACGGACAGATATTCAGTTTTGTCGGACAAGCGATTGGGGATGGGGATCCCGAAGACCGTTATCGTGCATTGGTATTCGGAAGTAATAATCTGATTCATACCGGGGATGGCGACGAAGAAGTGTTAAAGGGGATTGTCCCAGTCATGATCCGGTATGACAACTACAAAAAAGTCGAAGGCACCGTAACGGTGGAGTTTGATATGAAAACCATTCGGAATAAGATTGCCTATGAAATCCGCACAATGCTTGCTCTTTCCGGGGGAGTCCTGATCCTCGGGGTGTTCGGCAGTCTGTTTTTGGCCAGGAGTATCAGAAGGGATACACTCGGTCTGGAACCGTATCAGATCAGTGCGCTCTTCAGAGAAAGAAATGCGGTTCTGCAATCTGTAAAGGAAGGGATTTTAGCCATCGATACACAAGGTGTGATTACGATGATGAATCAATCTGCCCGTGAGTTACTTGATATTAAGCAAAATGTTGAGGGTAAATTCGTGACAGAAGTCATTTCTTCTCAAACGATGTCCGACATGCTGGCTTCTTCTTTGCATATTTCCAACATCGAACTTCAATATAAAGAAAAGACGATGATCGTAAATGCCCAGCCTATCATCGAAAATAATCAGAAGGCAGGAACTGTGTTCAGCTTCAGGGACCGGACAGAAATTAAACAAATGGTGGATGCCCTTTCGGAAGTTCAGCAATATTCGCAGGACTTACGGGCACAAACGCATGAATTTAAAAACAAACTGCATGTACTTCTCGGGTTGCTTCAACTCCATAAATATGAAGAAGCCATCACATTCCTCACGGAGGAATCGGATCTGCAGGAGTATCATTCGACCATATTCTTTCAGAGTATCCTGGATGAGAAAGTTCAGGCCGTTCTATTAGGGAAGATTGCAAAGGCATCAGAAAAGAAAATAGATTTCCAAATAGACAGTGAAAGTTCGCTTTCCCCGCTTCCTGTATTCATCGGTCTTTCACCCCTTATCGTTATATTGGGGAATCTGATTGATAATGCATTCGAAGCGGTGATGGACAAAAAACAAAAGATCAAGGTCGTTTCTTTTTTCGTTACCGACATTGGCAACGATATCATCTTTGAAATCGCTGATAACGGAAAAGGGATATCTGAAGAAGAAGAGGGACGTATTCTTCAGAAAGGAGTCTCATCCAAGGGTGACCACCGGGGGTATGGACTTGCAAACGTCCAGGAAGAACTAACCCTGCTCGGGGGTACAATCGAATGGGATTCCAAAAAGGATAAAGGGACGGTTTTCACAGTCATCCTGCCGAAATCACACACAAAAGGGGAATAGGTATGATTAAAGTTGTCATTGCCGAAGATGATTTTCGCATTGCACAAATACATGAAGAATTTCTGGCGAAGAATGAGCAGCTAACATTAGTCGGTAAAGCGATGAATGCTAAGGAAACATTGACGATTCTTGATGAACAATATGTTGATTTGCTTCTACTTGATGTATATATGCCTGATCAGCTTGGAACTGAATTACTGCATAAAATCCGCTCTGATTATCCTTCCGTTGATGTCATCATGATCACAGCTGCGAAAGATAAGGCTTTTTTAGAAAAGGCACTCCGGTACGGTGTCGAACATTATTTGATCAAACCGGTGACACTGGAGAAATTCCAAGAAGCCATCACGTCTTATCTCCAGAAAAGAGTGACGCTTGATTCTGCTGAAGAGGTCAATCAGCAGATCTTGGATCAATTCTTTGGGAAGGAAAAAAAGAGAACTGCCGAAAAAAGATACGATCTTCCGCCGGGCATCGATTATTTGACTCTTCATAAAGTGACATCAATCCTGCAAGAGGAAAAAGAAGGGATCACCTCGGAAAGAGTCGGCGAAAAGATGGGGGCATCCCGGACAACCGCACGGAGATATCTCGAATATCTGGTGGGGATAAAAGATGCCACTGTCGAGCATGTCTATGGGATAGTCGGACGTCCCGAAAGAAGATACCGAATTGGAAGTGAGAATGCAGTGAAATAGTTTCCGGGAGAGATTGTGTCTGCCACATCGATTTAAGTGATCACTTAAATCGATGTGGCAGACTTCTTTATTTGCAGAAGGCAAGAAAGCGGTGAACAAAATGAACAAAATCCCCACAAGTTTTTTAAAACATAATATTTTGGAAACGTTTACATAGACTCATTCGGCAACTAGGATTAAATTAACGTATTTCACCTTTTTAACAGGGGATGTTTCTGGTGAGTACAAACAAAATAAAAGGGGTGCAGAAAAAATGAAAAGGTTTGGCTTCGTATTGATTATTTGTGTAATGGCATTAATGACAGCTTGTTCCAGCTCTGCTTCGGGAGATAAGGAATTTCCGTCAAAGAATATTGAAATCATTGCACCGGCTTCTCCGGGCGGAGGCTGGGATTTAACAGCTCGTTCTGTCCAGAAGGTTTTGCGTGACAACGACATTGTTGATAAAAACATCAATGTCATCAACAAACCGGGTGGAGGCGGAGAAGCGGGATGGAAGTATCTTGAGAAGAAGGATGCCCATCATCTTGCAATCAATTCAAGTCTGGTACTGACAAATAAATTATTGGGACAAAGCGATCTATCCCATGAACAATTTACACCGATTGCAACATTGGCCACAGAGTGGCAGGCACTCGCGGTACCGGTTGATTCAAAATTTGAAACCGCTTCTGAACTGCTGGATCAGATGAAGAAAGATCCGAAGTCGCTCAAAATCGGAGTAGGTCCGGGGCTCGGGAACGATGACCATCTGTCGATTGTACAGGCGGCAAGTGAGAAGGGGATCGATCCTACTAATCTTGACTTTCTTGTCTATGAAGGCGGCGGTGACGTCGTGACGGCGCTGCTCGGCGGACATGTAGATGCAGTGACGACTTCCCTTTCAGAAGTAAAAGAGCAGCATTTGGCTGGGAAGCTTAAGATTCTTGCGGTTTCTTCAGAAAAAAGGCTGGAAGGACTGGATGACGTTCCAACCTGGACGGAAGAAGGAGTGGACATGGTATTCCCTCACTGGAGAGGCATCATGGGCCCTGGTGATATGACAGAAGAAGAAATCGCCTATTGGGATGATAAGATAGGCGAAATGGTCAAAACGGATGAATGGAAGAAGATGCTTGAAAACAATGACTGGGATGATTTTTATAAAGACAGCAAGGAAACAAAGCAATTCATGAAGGAACAGGAAAAATTATATTCGGATCTTGTTGAAAGCTCCGGATTGAAAAAATAGTCTGACGGACGGGTAGGGGACTGATAAGAGTCTCCCGCCGGTCTACTGTCATTGAGGAGGTTGAAATGCATGAGAGCAATCAAACTCGGGATGCCCATTTTTTTAATTCTATTAAGCTTCTTTTTTTTGATAGCATCCATCAATTTGCCAAAGGCAAATCTCGGGAACCCAAACGGGCCGCTTTATTTTCCTGTCGGATTAAGTGTCTTCATGCTGATATTCAGCGCGGTTTATTTATTCCAGGAGTGGAAGAGCCTGCATATCCATAATGAAGATATCAAGCTACTGCTGAAAGGGAGAACACCGAAATTAATTGCCCTGACTGTTTTATACGGAGCTGTTTATGCGTTCATATTTGAACGAATCGGGTTCTTATTTTCTACTATTTTATTTTTAGGCGCTTTATTATTTACGGTCAACGGGAAGAAATATGTTGTGAATGTGATAGTGGCAATCAGCTTTTCTTTTCTATCATGGTATGCATTCAGCGTTTTATTAGGAGTAAGTCTTCCATAGGAGGTGCACTAGATGGATTTTAGCAATTTTATGCAAGGGTTAACAACTGCGTTGGAACCGATCAATATTATGTGGGTTGTCATCGGAGGATTCCTTGGAACGATCGTCGGGATGCTCCCCGGCCTGGGACCGGCAACAGCCGTAGCCGTCTTGATCCCGATTACATTCGGCATGGAGCCCGTCAGTGCCATCATCCTGATGGCTGCCATCTATTATGGGGCGATGTACGGAGGATCAAGGAGTTCGATTCTATTAAATACTCCGGGTGACGGTTCTGCGATTGCCGCCACATTCGACGGGTATCCGATGGCTCAGAAGGGTCAGGCAGGACAGGCCATGGCCATATCGGCAGTCGCCTCTTTCATAGGGGGAATGATGGCCGTCATCGGGTTTATCTTCCTTGCCGAGCCGCTGGCAAGCTTTGCCCTGAAATTCGGTCCTGCTGAATACTTTTTATTAATGCTGCTGACTCTTTCGGCGATTGTTGCCCTGTCAGTAGGGAAAATGGTGAAGGGATTCATTGCCATGTTTCTTGGGCTGATGCTCAGTACGGTGGGCATTGATACTCAGAGCGGCGTCTATCGATTCACCTTCGGAAGTTCCCATCTAAGTGAAGGAATCGATTTTCTAATCGTGATCATCGGTGTATATGCAGTCGGGGAAGTCCTTTATAATTACTTGACGATCGATCAGGAGAAAAAAGAGAAAAAGAAAGTCGGGAAGATCTGGTTTACGAAGAAGCAATGGAAACGCTCATTATGGCCGATTCTAAGAAGTGGACCACTTGGATTTGTGGTTGGTGTCCTTCCGGGAGCCGGGGGATCCATCGCATCCATGATCAGCTACTCGACAGAGAAGCAAATTTCCAAACATCCTGAAGAATTCGGGAAGGGTGCAGTAGAAGGGCTTGCAGCTCCTGAATCTGCCAATAATGCTGCTTCAGTAGGTGCCATGATTCCGCTATTGACGATGGGGATCCCGGGATCGGGTACAACCGCTGTCATGCTAGGAGCTCTCGTCATGCTTGGCATGAAGCCTGGACCGCTTTTGTTCGAAAATGATCCCAATACCGTCTGGACACTGATCAATAGTATGTTCATCGGGAATATTGCACTTGTCATCATCAATATCCTGCTGGTCGGCCTGTTGGTAAAGATTTTGGATACACCTGCAAAAGTGTTGTATCCGGTCATTGTGATTCTTGCATTTATCGGTACTTACACGCTCAGTTACAGTGCAATGGATTTCTTCCTGCTCTTGATTTTCGGAATATTCGGTTTATTCCTTAAGGTCATGGATTTCCCGATTGCCCCGCTTGTTCTGGCATTGATCGTCGGAGCGGATATGGAACAGAACTTCAGGATGGCGGTGCTATCGTCAAATGGCAGTCTCGGTATCTTCTTTGATACACCTATTGCCATCGCATTGGCTGTATTGACTCTTTTATCACTGTTTTATCCACTGCTGATCAAAACGTTTAAAAAGAAAGGGAAGAATCCTATCGACCCTATCTCAAAAGACATGTAATAAGGAGGAGTATCGATGTCAAAAACGAACTCATACGACGTAGTTGTCGTTGGTGCGGGGAATGCAGCATTATGTGCGGCCATTTCAGCCCGTGAAGAAGGTGCGGAAGTACTGGTCCTCGAAAAAGGTCCTGAACATAAAAGAGGCGGAAATTCATTTTTTACCGATGGAGCGATTAGGGTGGCCTATCATGATCTCACAGATATTCGGAAGGTCGTGAGGGATCTCTCTGATGAAGAAGCGGATTCAATCGTCATGCCCGACTACAATGAGGAAGACTATTATGATGATATCATGCGCGTAACGGAAGGGGAGAGTCTGCCGGAGCTTGCCAGACAACTTGTTGACCGCTCGTTTGAAACGCTCGTGTGGATGAAGGGGCATGGTGTGAAATTCGAACTCAATTATGATAATCAATCGTATGAAAAGGAAGGCAAGCGGCATTTCTGGGGGGGTCTTCCGGTCAAGACGGAAAACAAAGGCATCGGGTTGATGAAGCAGCTTTTTTCCCGTGCCGGGGAAATGGGTATCGATATTTGGTATGAGGCTGCTGCAGTGGAGCTTATAAAAGAAGGTGGAAAGATAAGCGGTGTGGTTGTGCAGAAGGATGATGAGCGGATCAACATTGAATCCACAGGTGTCATTCTTGCCTGTGGCAGTTTTGAAGCAGACAAAAAGCTTCGGAAACAACATATCGGGGAAGAATGGGCAGCGGCAATCGTACGCGGAACCGAATATAACACAGGGGACGGGATAACAATGGCGATTGCGGCAGGAGCGGAGAAGTTTGGTGAATACTCCGGCTGTCATTCAATCGGTACGGATTATCATGCACCGAAAGTCGGTGACTTTAAAAAACCCGGTGACATCTTCAAGAAACATTCCTACCCCCTCAGCATCATGCTGAATAAAGATGGAAAACGATTTGTAGACGAAGGTGCGGATTTCCGTAATTATACGTACGCAAAGTACGGGAGGGAAATCCTGAAACAGCCTGGTCATGTCGCCTATCAGGTTTACGACTCCCAAGTCCGGCCGCTGCTGAGGAAGGAATATGATCTTGAGGAAGCGACCTGTTACAAGGGTGAAACCCTGGAGGAGCTTGTTAATCAGCTTTCCGTTAACAAGAAGCAATTCCTGCAGACCATTGAGGAATATAATGAAGCCGTTCAAGACGGGGAATACAATCCTACGGAAAAAGACGGCAAGAAAACAGCAGGGCTTACACCAGAAAAGACGAACTGGGCATTAAGAATCGCAAAGGGGCCATTTTATGCATTTCCGGTTACGTGCGGCATTACGTTTTCATTTGGGGGACTCCGGGTCAATCCTTCAGGTGAGGTATTAAAAAAAGATGATCAACCACTATCCGGCCTGTTCGCTGCAGGAGAAATGGTCGGCGGTATTTTTTATCACAATTATCCTGGGGGATCGGGATTGATGTCCGGGGCTGTATATGGGAAAACAGCCGGCTCTTCAGCTGCCCGGTATGCCCTCGGCAATAAACAGGATTCAACGATCATTCACTGACAGTTATTGATGAAAAGGAAAAGTCACCCCATCTCCGGTGGCTTTTTCCTTTGATTGAAAGATGGGAGTAATCGTCATGAAAAAACAACTGTTACTAGTTATTACCTTTCTATTATATGCCTTATTCTTTCTCCCATTTTTTGAGTGGGATGAAACCTGGAAGGCTATCGCTGCACTCATTATCATTCAAATCCTGTGGATCGGCAAAGTATTTCCTCTAGCGTTCAGTTCGCTGCTGCTTATATTGCTGATATCGTTTCATTTTTTCAGTTATGAACAGACTTTGAGTTATTTTAGTTCGGGAATTGTTTGGCTCTTGTTTTCCACATTCATTATCTCAACTGCATTCATCAAAACCGGTCTAGCAAGCAGGGTATCGCTCTATATGTTAAAGCTGTCTGGAGGGTCGGGGAAGGCGTTGATTTTCATTTCGTTTCTGCTCATGACTGTCCTGTCTGTTCTGATACCGTCGAATGTAGGGAAGGGCAGCCTGTTATCATCAGTACTCGACAGCCTGATGAAAAGTCTGCGAAAAATAGCGGATGTCCATTATCTGGGCAAGTCGCTGTTTATAGGGGTTGCCTATCTGGCTGCCATTTCAGGGGCGTTTGTCGCGACTGGGGCAAGTTCCACTATCTACGCTTTTGGGATCCTGAGCGACGTTTCAAGGGATCTGAATTATATAAGATGGTTCCTGATTTTTGGAATACCGGTGCTGCTATTTATCGTGATGTTGTGGGGAATATTCTTAATGATCTTTCCCCCTGAGAAGATTGACCGAAAGCTGTTATTGGCATTGATCGAAAAAAGAATCAGTGAGCTTGGGCCGGTCGGCATCAATGAAAAGAAAATCATGTGTATCATCGGGGGAACGTTGATCCTGTGGATTGCACAGCCTCTGCATGGATATTCCATTCCTCAGGTTGGCCTTCTGGGTGCATGTATGACGGTCATTCCTTTGGCGGGAGTATGGAAGTGGGAAGAAGCGCGGGAATCGATTGATTGGGATCTGATGCTCTTTTTTGCCTCCACTCTGATGGTATCGGGGATGCTGGTAAAGACAGGGACGATTGAATGGATGGCAGAAGGGTTGAATACTATACTTACTGGCCGCCAACCCTGGGTGATCATCCTGCTCCTCATCTTATGTACGAGTATTATTCGGATCGTATTCGTTAATATCCTGGGTTTTTTGACCATCATGCTCCCTCTCAGCATCACGATAGGGCACACCATACCGGGTTTATCACCCATGCAAATTGCCATGCCGGTGTTCCTGGCATGCGTCCCGGGCTTTTTCCTCGTCACCCAGTCCCCGGTTCATCTGATCAGCTACTCGTACGGTTATTTTACCGACAAGGATTTAATGCGGGCAGGAATTTGGTCATCCGCAGCATGGATCGCTGTCATCATCTGCTCGGTTTTCTTTTACTGGTAAGACAATATTTAGTGTTAATAAAGGGTATGAACAGCGAGCTGTTCATACCCATAAACTTATTTTATCAATGCCCGGTTTTTACGATGTTCCTTCCTCAGAACAGCTGATTTGAACAATCTCTTCTCCTCTTCTGTTTCCGGTATCACTTTAGGCACCGGTTTCGGCTTACCGTTTTCATCCACCGCCACCATGGTAAGGAATGATTCCGTCGTCAAGGTTTTGATACCTGTCAATAGATTCGAAGAGAAAACTTTTACGTACACCTCCATCGAAGTCCTTCCAGTGGAAGTTACTATCGCCTCTAGGCTGAGTGCGTCCCCGACAGTTGCGGATGACAGGAAATCGACCGAATCGATTGAAGCCGTGACTACCACAGAGCTCGAATGCTTCATGGCTGACAGTGCAGCGATTTCATCGATAAATGCCAATACCTTCCCCCCGAAGATTGTCTGCATATGATTGGTATCCGGTGGCAGTACCAATCTGGTTTGGACGGTTCGTGAACGCTCAATAGAATAAGCTTGTTCCATTCTTGTCATCTCCCTGAGTGTATAATGGCGAAACAAAAAAGCATCTTCCTTTTTGAAAAGAAGATGCAGCTACTCCAAACGAGCGTCCAGGATCTCTTGGTTCCCTGTATGACGTTTCATATGCGCAACACCCTCCTATCTCCCGTAGGAACTTTCGTGTTCTTCTCATTTGGCAGGTCTCCTGGCTCGGCGTCTCCGATTTCATATTCCTTCCCATTCCGACGTGAAACAGTGGATCTTTATGAAATCTCAGCATTACAGTGGCGGGACCGCGTTGGGTTTTCACCAACTTCCCTTTTAAGAAAATGACTTGAAGTCATTTCCACCAATGAGCAATGATTAAATTGTGAACGGTATTATTTTATCATAGACTTCCATTGTATGAGGACTATTTATGATAAAATGGGAGCTCCAACCATTTTATTCATCATAGAATGATGGACGTGCTTTTTTATTAAGATAAGTGAGGAATTGACATGACCTACAGTGACCAGCAAATACTGATTAATAGAGTAATTGATTACATAGATCAACATCTTACAGAGGATTTATCTTTAGAACAGCTCGCCAAAGTATCTACTTATTCACCCTATCATTTTCAACGTTTGTTTAAAGGGTTCATCGGTGAAACCCCTGCCGGATATGTAAAACGGATCCGACTTGAGAATGCGGCACATATGCTGATATATGAGCCTGACATCCCTGTTACAGAAGTTGCTATGATAAATGGATTTGCATCGTTATCTTATTTCACCTATTCGTTCAATGCGTATTTCAACAGTAATCCGAAACGTTGGAGAGAGGGTGCGTATTTAGAACGATTTCCACGGGAATATGTTAATAGCAAGAAATCTAAAACATTCAGCACAAATCCGAAAGCAATCCAAAGCAGAGAATCCTATAATGAATTTAAATGGCTGGATCTTACTGAAGTGAAGGTTGCCGAGTTACCTGAGTGTACTACCATCAACCGTTACTTTACAGGCTCCTATACAGAGGGAATCCCTGAAACGTGGCGAGATCTCTATCATTGGGGAAATGCAAGAAATTTGATGAAGGGAAATTCACTACTATTCGGAGTCCCAAAGAGCAATCCTTACATTACCCCACCAGATAAAAACAGGTACGAATGCCGCCTGGCGGTTAAGGATCAAAGCTTATCGGGAGATGATGTCAATCATTTTTCGGGAGGTAAGCATGTAATATATGAGTTTCCAGACCCTGTCGACTATGGAGAAAGGGGCATGTTGATTGAATATTACTCAGAAATATAGCTATTGGCTGCCACAAAGCGGCTTTAGATATCTGGGGAACCCGGTGGAGCTAGTTGAGGTAAGAGGTGTACAAGGATCGCTTGATATAAGATGCGGTATAAAGGCGATCGCTCTGGCCATTGAACCCAATTAATGGAGGAATAGGGATGACAATAGACTTTAATGTGTCTGCGTTTTTGGCTGGTGCCGTATTCTATATGATATACGGCGGGATTTATTATTCACTTTTACTCGGTAAAAAAGATCAGGAAAAAACAGGACCGGTGAAATATGTCGTGGCTGTCTTGGTGGCATTCATCAGTTCAGCACTGGTGGGAGTTCTCGTTCATGCAACGAATTCCGGCGGCTTTGCTTCAGGAGTCTTGATTGGTGGACTTGTTGGATTTCTTATATCCATCGTCTATTTTAAAAATACACTATTTGGACTCATGACTAAACGGATGTTTCTAATTGCTGTCGGAGACCATCTCATCGTTTTCACTTTGCTTGGTGCATTGCACGGTTTATTTCTATAGCATATGAAAGCTTGAACTTCTACAGGTTCAGGCTTTTTTATATAAAAATAGGAGATTCGCCTAATTTATTGAAACTTTTTAAGGGTGGGCTACGTATATAGTAGTGTAGCTAGCACTTTTATTTAGAATTATCAGACAGCATGCTGGTTTAAACAAAATGTTGAGAGGGGTTGTCAGAATGCTAGGATCATTGAGTGTAATTGGATTTTTCGTTTTCCTGATTCCTGTTCTGGTTATTGCAGCAATCGTGGGGATCGCATATTACTTCTGGATGAGGTTCCGCTATCGTACGGCGAAATCGAACCAGGCACTGATCATTACCGGACCGAAACTGGGGGATCCTGAGAAGGAATCGAATATTTTCACCGACCAGGAAGGCCGTTCCATGAAAATCATCCGTGGTGGGGGATACAGATTAAGACGTTTCCAGACGTCCACTCCTGTTAATCTTACATCATTCCAACTGAAACTATCGACACCAAGAGTGTACACAAACGGAGGAGTTCCGATCGTGGCCGATGCCGTGGCCATGGTAAAGGTTGCCGATACCTTGAACGGGATCGCCAACTATGCCGAGCAGTTCCTCGGCAAGGATCAAAAAGAAATTGAAGATGAAATCATCGAGGTGCTGGGAAGTAACCTCCGCGCGATTCTTTCAAAAATGACCGTGGAAGACATAAACAGCAACCGCGAGAAATTCAATGCCGATGTTTCGGAAATCGCCCAGAAACAGCTTGATCTGATGGGCTTTAAAATCACATCACTCGGTTTGACGGACATCCGGGATGCTGACGAGCAAAATGGATACTTAGAAAATCTTGGTCGCCCGCGTATCGCTGAGGTGAGGAAACAAGCTGAAATCGCTGAAGCGAACACAGAACGTGAAACACGGATTCACCGTGCCCAAACCGACCAGGAAGCGAAAGAAGAAGAATACAAACGCCAAATCACGATTGCAGAATCGAAAAAGGAAAAAGACATAAAAGATGCTGCCTTCAAAGAAGAAACAGAACGTGCAAGAGCAAAATCCGAACAGTCCTATGAGCTTGAAAAAGCGAAACTTGCCAAGGAAGTAAAAGAAGAAGAGCTGACCCTTCAATTCCTTGAACGGGAGCGTGCGGTTAAACTCGAAGCGGAAGAATCCAAGGTCCGTAAAACAAAAGCCGATGCAGACTATTACGAAACGACTCGTAAAGCTGAAGCCGAAGCTCGTAAATCGGAAATCGACGGGGAAGCAAAAGCGAAGATCCGCCGGGAAGAAGGGTCTGCCGAAGCCGATGTTATCCGTGAACGCGGTAAAGCCGAAGCTGAATCCCGTAAACTGCTGGCTGAGGCCATGGAAAAACACGGAGATGTCATTATCACAGAGAAACTCATCGAAATGCTGCCGGTGTTCGCTGAGAAAATCGCTCAGCCTCTCAATAATATCGATTCGGTCAAAATCATCGATTCCGGTAACGGCCAAGGGGTTCCTTCCTTTGGTAAAAGCATCACCAGAACGATGCTCGACATGCAGGAGCCACTGCGTGAAATGACAGGCATCGATGTGGGGGAATTACTGAAGTCGTATGCAAACAGGACTCAACCGACGCATTACCAGCCTGCTATTTCCGAGTCAGGAGACAAGGAAGCAGCAGCTTCGAACGAAGTGGAAGAAAACGAGTTTGAAGAAACGGGTCAGGAAAATAAGTAAGATATTTGAAAAGGTGCCAGGCACGGAATGAAGATTCTGTGCCTGGCACCTTTTAGTGTTGGAAGTGGATCTCAGCTGCTGAAAAAACGGTGAAAATCAGCAGCTGAAAACTGGGGGAAATTCAACTGTCAAACGATCACTCTAATTCAACAGGCAAAACTTTTTTCCATCGAATGGAATGTGTCAATGGTTATCCCCTTGTATAATGAAAGGTAAAACGTCATGAGGAGAATGAATATGAATGTATTTTGCCGAAGCACCCTGCACCAAATCGAAGTAGCCATAGAGTCGATCATAGGCATCATGGACGGGCTTAAAGAGGAAGACCTGATCATGAGACCGACTCCTTCCAAGCATTCCATAGGGGAGCTGCTTTCGCATATTTCTCTCATATGCATGGCGGATGACCTCATCGCCGGGGGAGCCAGCCAAGAAGAAATGGATTCTTTTTATAGGAGTAAATCTATGCATACCCTCGACGACATGAGAGTGGAACTACGGGAGGATTTTCACTATCTGAAAAAGCAGGTGGCTGCATGGACTGAAGATATGCTGGTAGAAGAGACCACGGCCTATTGGGGAGTGACATATACAAGATTCGAGTGGCTGGTGGAGGTTGCAGCTCATCTTTATCACCACCGTGGACAGCTTCATGCTATGCTTGTCCATTGTTATGATCAGGATCCGCAGATACCTATGTTTGAGTGAGGAGTCACTAATTTGTACGCGGAAAAGTGAATGTGCTGAGTAGCGCAGTTCAAAGTTGAAATCTTTTTCATATAATTATACATTTAGTGTACAAGTAAGCTACAAAACTTTCACAAAATAAAAGGAGTGGATGAAATGAAAAAGATTTTTACGATTTTTGTAACTGCAATGCTTTTCCTATCACTGGCAGGAGGTGCTTTTGCAGCAGAAAATGACGCGATGGTTCGTATCGTACATGCGTCACCAGATGCCCCGGCTGTCGATGTATATATTGACGGAAATGCCGTGGTGGAAGGTGCAGAATTTAAAGCAGCGACGGATTATATGAATCTTCCAGCCGGCGACCATAAAGTGGAAATTTATGCTGCAGGGACAATGGGAAGCGAAGATCCTGTCATCTCTCAAGATCTAACAGTTGAAGCAGGGATGGCTTACACAGTAGCGGCAGCCAATACGCTTGAGAATCTTGAACTGGTCGTAGCCCAGGACTCTATGGATGTAACGGAAGGAATGACGAAGGTCCGAGTGGGACATCTTTCACCGGATGCACCGACCGTTGATGTCGGTCCTGTAGGTGGGGATGAACTATTCAGCGGGGCAGAATTCAAGGCGATCACAGATTACAAGGAATTAGATCCTGGAACATATGATTTAGAAATCAGAACACCTGAAGGAGATCAAGTGTTGGATCTGTCCGGTACAATGCTTGAAGAAAACACGGTATACAGCGTTTTTGCCATTAACACGGCCGATCAATTAGAAGTGCTTGTATTGAAGGACTATACCATGATGCCTGGAAGCATGCCTGAAACAGGAATGGGCGGAGCGGCGACTGAACAATCTTCCAATCTTCCAATTGTACTTGCAACAGTGGTATTAGGTGGAGCGGCTCTACTATTTGTCACACGCAGACAACTGCAAAAATAATGAAAAAAATTTTACTGACTTTTCCTCTTATGGCTCTTCTGGCGGCATGTGCTGCCGAAGAGCCTCAAACTGTTCCGGATACCGGTGTTCAATCATCCACCGTCGAACAACCTGTTCAAGCCAAAACACCCGTTGTAGAAGCAGTAGAAGAAGAGAACAAGATCAAACCATCTGTCCTGTCAATCCCTCAGCTTGAACTCGAGGCGCCGATTAAGGAGTTTGGGCTGGATAAGAACGGGAATATGGAGCTTCCGAAGAATGGAAGTGATGTAGCATGGTTTGAACCGGGCTTCCAACCTGGCGAAAAGGGGAATGCCGTTCTTGCAGGGCATGTAGATGATGAGAAAAAGCCGGCTGTTTTTTTTGAGCTGAAGACGCTTGAGCCTGGTGATGAGATCCATCTAGAGGGGGAATCTGGAGAAACCCTTACATTCGTGGTGAGGGAAAAGGTCGCCTATGATAAAGATGATGCACCTCTTCGAAAGATTTTCGGCCCGAGTCAGAAACGGATGTTGAATCTGATCACATGCACAGGTTATTTCGATCATGACATTCATAACTACGTTGAGCGACTTGTTGTCTATACCGAGCTGGTAGAGGATCAAACTGAAGAATCTTAAGTGCAGAGCTTACCTCCCATCCAGTGGAAGATAAGCTCTTTTTTTCCATGAAAAGGCTTTACACAGTGTTAAATTCCTTTACTATTAATAGAGAGAGTTTTCTGAAAAACACGTGTGGAGGTTAAGATGAAACTAAAAATATTACATGCAAATGATGTACACAGCCACTTTGAGGCATTCGGGAGAGCGGCTACACTGATCAAAGAGCATAAAGATGAGACCACAATCGTGCTTGACGGGGGAGAACTGGGTTAATCCGTCACACCCTAAGCATGGATTGTGCATTTAAGCAGGTCTTTTTTCTGTGAAACATAGGCAGCCTTCAAGTAAAATAGAGATAACTACTAGTATGAAGGAGAACGTGCCATGAAAAAGAAAATCGTGTGGATTGTCAGCAGTTTGTTGTTGTTTCTACTCATTGGTCTGACTGTCGCCGGCAACTACTTTTATGATGTAGCCATCAATCGCAGCAATGATGCAGTGGAGCTATACGGCGGGACGGAAGAAGCGGTTGAAGCGGTCAGTGCATTAGAGGAAGAACAAGAGAGGTTGGAAGAATTAAGAAACTGGACAAGTAAACGGGATTTTCAAACGGTGGAGGTGGAATCGGAAGATGGATTGACACTTAGAGCCCAATACCTCGAGAACGAGTCGCCAAATGGGAAGACGGTGATCCTTGCTCATGGATATAAGGGAAACAGTGAGCAAATGCCGGAGATCACGAGATTTTATTATGAAGAGGGATACAATATCCTGAAGCCTGATGCACGGGGGCATGGTAAGAGTGAAGGGAACTATATCGGTTATGGCTGGGACGATCGGCTGGATGTGAAAAAGTGGATCGATCTTCTGATCAACGAAAAAGGGCAGGACACCATCTTTCTCCACGGCTTTTCAATGGGGGCCGCCACCGTATTGATGACGAGTGGGGAAGACCTTCCGGAAGAGGTGAAGGGTATCATTGCGGACAGTGGATATACTTCTGTGGACGAGGAGCTTGCCCATCAGTTGAAATACCTCTATCGTTTACCTGCATTTCCGATTATGGATATCACGGGTGTAGTGACAAAGGTGAGAGCAGGTTATTCATTCAAGGAAGCCTCCGCATTGGAACAGGTAAAGAAGAATCATTTGCCCATCTTCATCATTCATGGCGATAAGGATGAACTGGTTCCCACGGAGATGGCCAAGCGATTGTATGAGGCTGCAGGCGGCCTGAAAGAATTATGGATCGTACCTGGGGCGGGACATACAGAAGGGTTCACAGTGGAAGAAGAAGAATATAAGAAACGGATCAAGGGGTTCATTGCCGAGGCGATGAAATCATAGAAGGGATGAATCGTGATGGGGGAAAAAACGTTATTTGAAGCGTATAAAAATGCTACACATCCGGTGCAGGGTCATGGGAAGAGGAATTTTGACGTCCTGAAGGAGGCACTTGAGGGGTTCGATGGTGATGTGGATAGCGATATATATGGATCAGGAAAAATAATAGAAGACTTTCAAGAGAAGATGGCGGATAGCCTTGGGAAAGAAAGAGCCGTGTTCTTTCCAAGTGGAACGATGGCCCAGCAGATTGCCCTGCGCATTTGGTGTGATCAAAAACAGGTGCAGAGAGTGGCGTACCATCCTTTATGCCATCTCGAAATTCATGAAGAGGATGGCTTGAAGAAATTACACGGGATTGAGCCTATTTTATTGGCGGAAAAAAACCGGGTGATTAATCTTGAAGATGTTGTCGGTTTAAAAGAAGAGATTGCATGCTTACTATTGGAGCTTCCTCAAAGGGAAATAGGAGGTCAGCTGCCTGAGTATGAAACCCTTGTAGCGATTTCTCAGTACTGCCGGGATAAAGGGATCAAGCTCCATCTCGACGGGGCGAGACTTTATGAAGTGCTCCCTTATTACGGGAAAACGGCAGCAGAAATCTGCGATTTGTTTGATAGTGTCTATATTTCCTTTTATAAGGGATTCGGTGGAATTGCAGGAGCGATCCTTGCTGGTGATGAGGCATTCACAGACGAATCCAAGGTGTGGAAAAGGCGCCATGGCGGTGATCTGATCAGTCTGTATCCATACATCATAAGTGCCGACTACTATTTCGATCAACGAATTGATAAGATGGATCAGTATTATGAAGGAGCGAAGGAACTGGCTACTCATTTCAATGGCTGTGAGGGGATCAGGACCCTCCCTGAAACGCCCGTTTCGAATATGTTTCACGTCTTCTTCCACTACCCTCAAAAGCAGATCGAAGCCATTCTGATCGAAATGTATGAAAAAACGGGGATCGGCTTAACCGGATACGTGAATGAAGTAAGTGACAATGAGTGCGCTTTTGAAGCGAATATTGGAGATCAATACAAAAACGTACCAAAAAAAGAACTGAAAAACATGTTCACCCTCTTAAATGAAAAACTCCAAAAACAAAACACATGACAAAAAAGTGGTATCGGGACTCTTCCGATACCACTTTTTTTGAGGGACGGACCTCACCAAAATCCCGTTGTGATAAGGATTTGCCTGTGAAAACACGTCTTTTGGAGGTCCGTCCCTCAAAAGGGATCCCAATTGACTATTGAAATATTCAGATTATTAGGTATAATTCGTTACATTATACTTTTTTATGGAAGGGGAGAGGGATTGTGAGTGTGAAGGATGGACGTTTGTTGGATGAGTTAAGGGAGGTTGTCGGCAGTGGGAAGGTGTCGGTGAATGAAACGGTATTGGATCAACACGCAAGGGATGAATCTTATCATTCGCCAAGCTCACCGGATGTGGTGGTATTTCCCGAGAACAGTGAGGACGTGAGTGCAATTGTGAAATTGGCGTCTGCTCACCATATACCCATCATTCCATTTGGACTTGGCACCAGCCTTGAAGGGCACGTCATCCCATATGATAAGGGGATCACGATCGATTTTTCCGAGATGAATAGGATCCTTGAAGTACGGGAGAAGGATTTCCTCGTCAAGGTTCAGCCCGGTGTGACCCGCACCCAGCTGAATAAAGAATTAAAGAAATATGGCCTCTTCTTCTCCGTGGACCCGGGAGCGGATGCGACTCTCGGAGGAATGGCTGCCACGAATGCCAGTGGAACGACTTCTGTTAAATATGGTGTCATGCGTGATCAGGTACGTGATCTTGAAGTGGTACTGCCCGATGGGGAAGTGATCCACACAGGTAATATGGCTCAGAAGTCCTCCTCAGGCTATCACTTGAATAGCTTATTTGTAGGGTCTGAGGGGACGCTTGGATGCATTACGGAACTAACCCTCCGCGTATATGGCATTCCTGAATACACCGTGGCCGCACGGGCGTCATTCCAACATGTAGATGATGCAGTGGAAGCGGTCGTATCCATCCTGCAGGCGGGCGTCCCGATTGCCAGATGTGAGCTTGTAGATGAGCCGTCCATGATTCAAGTGAACCGGTTCAGTGATACGGATTATAAGGAAAAACCGACTCTATTCCTTGAGTTTCATGGCAATGAAGCGGGTCTGAATCAAGATGTTGAATTCACGAAAGAAATCGTTGCAGATCATCAGTGTGAAGACATTGTCTTTGAAGAGGATACGGCAGCACGGAACAAATTGTGGGAAGCGAGGCATAATCTCGCCTATGCTTACGTGCATGGGCATCCGGGAAGGAAACTCATGGTGACGGATGTCTGCTTACCCATTTCTGAATTATCCGGAGCCGTTCAGCACGCCCGAAAACAACTTGAAGAATTAGAGCTCATCGGAGGGATCCTTGGGCATGTGGGGGACGGGAATTATCATACCTCACTCATGATTGACCTGGATGATCCGGATGAGGTGAAGAGAGCCGGCATCTATAACGAACGGATTGTGGAATACGCCCTGGAACGGAATGGTACGTGCACAGGGGAACATGGAGTAGGGGTAGGGAAGATGAAGTATCAAGAGCGTGAACACGGGGGAGCCTTGAAGGTCATGGAGAAAATCAAACTGGCACTTGATCCCGATGGAATCTTCAACCCTCACAAACTAGTACATAAAAAGAAGGAGGACTCAAAATGAAACTACTTGAAACCATCAGTAATCTGGCAGGGAAGTACTTTGCCGTTTGGGTCATCCTGGTAGCGGCTATCGCTTATTTTATTCCGGCGTCATTTCTCTCATTAGGAGCTTATATTACGATCCTATTAGGAGTCGTGATGTTTGGCATGGGGCTCACTTTGAAGCCTGTTGATTTTCAACTGGTACTAAAAAAACCTCTACCTGTCATCACTGGGGTCCTGGCACAGTTTCTCATTATGCCACTGGGTGCCTTTTTAATTGCATACATACTTGGTCTGCCGGCTGAACTGGCTGCCGGTTTAGTATTATTAGGATCTGTTCCAGGAGGGACGGCATCCAATGTCATGGTGTATCTCGCTAAAGGGAATCTTGCTCTATCCGTTGCCATGACCTCACTGTCGACGCTTTTGGCACCCATTGCAACGCCCCTGATCCTTCTCGGTCTTGCCGGTCAGTGGCTGCCCGTCGATCCCGTCGCCATGTTTCTTTCAATCGTGCAGGTAATCATCCTGCCGATCACGATTGGGTTAGTGGTACGAAAGCTATTCCCGGGTACCGTGGAAAAAAGCCTGAACGTTATTCCGCTTATTTCAGTTCTCGCAATCATCATCATCGTGTCAGCCGTCGTCTCTGCGAATGTTGAAAATATCGCATCTTCTGGGGCAATCATTTTCACGGCGGTGATCCTTCATAATCTATTTGGACTCGGCTTGGGATACGGCACCGGTGTCCTGATGAAGCTGGATGAAGGGACGAGACGTGCAATCTCTATAGAAGTGGGAATGCAGAACTCCGGACTCGGAGTGGCCCTTGCCACTGCCCACTTTGGTCCCCTCGCTGCCCTGCCGAGTGTCATTGCGGCAGTATGGCATAATATTTCAGGACCGATCCTTGCAACGTTTTGGAGTAAGAAACCTGTAGATGTCGAGGTGGAGGAGGAATATAGTAGAGGAGCAGTCACCCCGAATGCGAGATAGATCAATCGAAAAAGGTACCGGATACTTCCGGTACCTTTTTGTTAGGGACGGACCTCCCAAATTGAGTGACAAATGCCGTCATTATCACATTCTTACGTGGAATTTGAGGTCCGTCCCTCAAATCTACTTCCTTAGTAACAAGTACATAAAGTAAGGGGCGCCGATGACGGCGATTGTGATGCCGGCTGGGATTCCGTCGGGTTCGAGGATGTTCCGGCCGATGGTATCGGCGAGTAAAAGGAGCCATCCCCCGAGCAATATGGCGATGGGGATGAACATTTGATTGCGCGGTCCGACCATGGCTTTTGCCATATGAGGGGCCATCAAGCCGATAAAGGCGATCCCGCCAGTGACAGAAACTGCAGAGGCTGCCAGGGCGACTGCCACGATCAGCATCATGAAGCGCTCACGGTTGATGGAGACGCCAACACCCACCGAAACAGGCTCGCTTAATCCAAGGAGGTTAAGCATTTGAGATTTATAGAGTGCAAAGGGAATGAGGATCACAAGCCAAGGGAGAATAGCCCATATAAACGGCCAGTCAGCACCCCATATATTCCCCGCCAGCCACTTGGCAATGAAGTCCACCTTCGCCCGTTCAGCGCTTGAGATCAGAATGATCATGAGACCGGACATCGCCATGGAGAATCCGACTCCCACCAGGACCAGGCGGACGGGCTGGATCCCGTTTTTCTTACTATATGAAAAGAAGTAGATCAAGCATGCTGTAAGAAGCGCACCCCCGAAAGCCACAATGGGAAGCAGATACGCAAATGAACCGGCATCGATCGGAAAGAATAGGAAGAAGATGGCGATGGAAACGCCAGCTCCGGAATTGATTCCGATGATTCCCGGGTCTGCCAGATCATTCCGGGTAATGCCTTGCAGGATGGAGCCTGATAGGGCAAGGGCCATTCCCGCGAGAATTGTGATGATGATTCTCGGCAAGCGTATGGAGAAAAGGATGAATTCTTCTTTAAATGACCCGTCACCTAAAAGGGTCGGGATGAGCCGGCTGTACGATACTGAAGAATAACCAAGTCCGATGCTAATAAACGCTGTTGTTATGATTAGTACGAATAGGGCTATAAGAAGCATCCGTTGTTTTTTTATCAAATCAGGATGTATCATTAGAAGCCTTTCCCTCCTTTATGAACGATGAACAGGAAGAAGGGTAACCCCATCATCGCGACGATCGCTGCCACAGGTGTCTCATAGGGAGCGTTTATGGTACGTCCTAGTGTGTCTGCAAGCAGCATAAATAGAGCCCCCATCAAGGTGGAGACGGGGATGATGAAACGGTAATCCGTTCCGACGATCGCCCGCACAATATGAGGGATCATCAAGCCGATGAACACCATGTTCCCGACAAGTGCCACGGCAGCACCTGCAAGCAGGACGAGCACGATGAAAAGAATACCTTTGACAAATGCCGTCCGTTGCCCCAAGCCTACCGCCACTTCCTCGTTCAAACTCAAGATCGTCAGCTGTCTGGATAAAAATAAGGAAACCAGTATACCGATCAAAATGAACGGAACAATTACTTGAAGCTGCCCCCAGGTGGTTCCGATCATCCCGCCTGCCGTCCACATGGAGACTTCTTTTGAAAGCTTGAAAAATAGGCCGATTCCTTCTGCTATGGCAAATAAAAAGGCGGAAACAGCCGCTCCGGCCAGTACGATTCTAAAGGGGGAAAAACCGCCTCTTCTCATGGAACTGATCCCGAATACCATAAGGGCACCCACGGCGGAACCAATAAAGCAGGAAATCATGATGCCGAAATAGCTCACCGAAGGGATGAACGCGAGAGCAACTGCCAAAGCAGCATTGGCTCCGGCTGTCAGTCCAAGGAGTCCTGGATCGGCCAAAGGATTTCGTGTCATTCCCTGCATGATGGCTCCAGATACAGCCAAGGATGCTCCCACTACAATGGCAGCGACTTCACGGGGAAAGCGGATTTCCTGAAGAATGTTGATGGTATCTCCCTTACCGGTAAAAGTCAGTGCATGAAAGACTTCCTTTACGGGTGTTTCTGCAGCTCCATACACTACAGATATCAAAAAGGCGGCAACAAACAAAAGGAAGACCCCGATCAATTTATAAATAAATGGAATCCGTTGTTGTTGAGTGTTCATCATCAATCATCTTTTCTTTTTAGAGTATGGGAAAGGGGAACTCTTATCATTAAGAATTCCCCTTTAAAAATTAATTGCCTAGAAATTTGTCTTTGAAGAAGTCCAACTGGTAATCCAGAGTAAGTGGATCATTAAAGTAAAATTCCATCATATTCACTTCAAACACCTGATTGTTCTTCACTGCAGGAATATTCTTGTATGTTTCAGTTTCCATAAAGGAGTTATCTGCTTTTGGATCTTTACTTATGATCAGGTAGTCTCCGGCAAATTCGGGCATCACTTCAGTGGAGAGGGCGAAATATCCAGGTTCCAAGGCTTGTTCTTTTACTTTCTCAGGCATTTTTAAATCCATTTCCTGATAAAGGATTTCAGTTCCGCGTCCCCAGTTGTTCCCGTATACGTATAATTGCTTATTGAAGCTTTCAATGACAGAAACGGTTGTATCTTCACCGATTTTTGCTTTGATATCATCACCTGCAGCTCCGGCACGCTCTTTAAAATCATCTACCCATTGCTGCGCTTCTTTTTCTTTGTTTAGTAGTTTCCCAATTTCGATATGTTGAGTTAAGTAGTCTACTTTTCCATAAGTGTATGTAACCGTAGGGGCAATTTCATTTAATTTGTCGACATTTTTAATATTGGATAACCCGATGATCAGATCCGGATCAAGTTCGATGATTTTTTCAAGATTTTCATCTGTGACCTCTTCAACGCCTTTGAGCTCTTTATCCCAGCTTGGATTCAGTTTGGACCAGGAGTCGACGCCGACCAGGTTCACATCGAGTGCCATGACGTTTCCTGCGAATGAGGATAGAACGACGACACGTTGTGGATCGGCAGGTACTTCAACGGGACCATTTTCTGATTGATAGGTGATGGTATCTGATTTATTATCCTTTTCTTTTGAATCTGAACCTTCTTCTTTCGTTGAACCATTGCTGCAGGCACTAACCAGTAACACCAACAGCAGAGTAAACGGAATGAGCCATTTTTTCATGTTGAGCTTCTCCTTTGAGTAAATTGTATGTGATACACATTGGCTTATTTGTTCGGGGATCTCTTCCTATTTCGGCATCAATGTGGAATACCTTCTTCAATACGTCGTGGGTGATGACTTCTTCGCAGCTTCCGGATTTGACGATTTCACCTTCTTTTAACGCTACGATATAATCGGCAAACCGGGCTGCCTGGTTCAAATCGTGGAGGACCATTACGATGGTGCGTTCCTCTTCCAGGTTGAGCTTTTGTAACAGTTCAAGTACTTCGAGCTGATGGGCCATGTCTAAATAGGTAGTAGGTTCATCGAGGAAAATGATGTCCGTTTCCTGGGCAAGAGCCATGGCAATCCATACGCGTTGACGCTGACCGCCGGATAAGGCATCGACTTCTCTGTACTTAAATTCTAGAATCCCTGTCACTTCAAGAGCCCAGTTGATGACGTCGTAGTCTTTTTTGGTCAGCCGTCCCATTCCTTTTTGATGAGGGAAACGTCCGTACGACACCAATTCACCAACCGAGAGTCCGCTTGCACTTTCAGGTGTTTGAGGGAGAATCGCCATCTTTTTGGCCAATTCTTTTGTATTTCCCCTTGAAATGTTTTCACCATCCAACAGGACATTCCCGGAGTGGTGGGGGATGATCCGGGTAATCGCTTTCAACAGGGTGGACTTCCCACAACCATTGGATCCGATGATGGTTGTGATTTTTTTGTCCGGGATGTCGACGCTGAGATTTTTCACAATCAGTCGGTCCCCATAACCAATGTTTAATTCGTCTGTACAGAGGCGTACCATTTTATGACCTCCATTTATAAAATTGATAATGATTCTCATTCTCGAACAATTTCAATACTATAATCCTTTTTTACCAATGTCAACATAAAATTTGGTTGTCAAGGGAATGAAAAAGAGATAGGATGTAATTGAGAATGATAATCAATTATAGTTTGGTTACTCAAGGAGTGAACGGAATTGGAAAAAGAATTATTCGACGTAACAGTCATCGGCGGAGGACCGGCTGGCCTTTACTCAGCCTTTTACAGCGGATTAAGAGAAATGAAAACGAAGATCATTGAATTTCAGCCAAGCTTAGGCGGAAAGATACACGTCTATCCAGAAAAGATGATTTGGGATGTAGGGGGAATGACTCCTGTACCGGGGGCAAAACTTATTGAGCAGCTTGTTCAACAAGGGCTGACATTCGATCCGACTGTCGTCCTGAATGAAAAGGTCGAGTCGATGACGAGAGATGAAGAAGGAATATTTATTCTCGAAGGTTCTTCCGGTGAAAAGCACTATTCAAAAACGGTCATCGTCGCAGTGGGAAGTGGGATCATTAATCCACAAAAGCTTAACATCGAGGGAGCAGAAAGGTTTGAAGTCTCCAATTTAAACTATACGGTAAAGTCATTGAAACGGTTCAAAGGAAAAACCGTCATCATCTCAGGTGGAGGCAACTCTGCGATCGACTGGGCAAATGAACTGGAGCCGGTTGCTGGGAAAGTATACATTGCCTATCGAAAGGATGCCCTCAAAGGACACGAAGCACAGTGCGCACAGCTCATGACCAGCTCGGTGACTTGCTTACTGAATACGTCCATTTCCAAGCTGATAGCTGGTGCCGGCCATGATTCCATTGAGAAGGTAGAGTTGACGAATCACCAGACAAACGAAGTATCCTATCTGTCGATCGATGAAGTAATCATCAATCATGGATATGAAATCGATACATCTTTACTAAAGAATAGTTCACTCGATATCGATATGATCGATGATTACTATATAGCTGGTACAACAACGAGCGAATCCTCAATAGAAGGGCTTTATGCGGCAGGCGATATCCTGAAACATGAAGGAAAAGTGAATTTGATTGCCGGCGCTTTCCAGGATGCCGCAAACGCGGTCAATAAAGCCAAGCAATTCATTCAACCCGACGCCAAAGAATTTGCCATGGTCTCTTCTCATAACGAAGCATTCAAGAAAAGGAATAAAGAATTGGTTAAGCAGATGATGAACTCATAATGGTAATGATCCCTCCGAGGGTAGAGGGAGTCTTCATTTATACAGATAGATTTTTATCTGATCCTGCTTATCTATCGTTGCCAGCAAGACCTCGTGTACTGTAACATCATGAGAATTTCTTAATTGATCATACAACCAGGATCCGTTTTTATTAAGCTTCATTAATGCTGATAGATTGACTCTGCCATCCTCGATAATGGGGATGGGGAGGTCAAATGCTTTAAAAGGGAGTGCGACATCCTGAATTGTAACGGGCTGATACTGTGGTTTGAGAAAAAATGAAATCTCTCCTCCAGGCTCCCACAGGGCTATCGCAACTTTATGAACTTCTTCGATTTGCTGCTTCCTTAATTCAGATAACAGGCTTTCTATAGGAATCCTTGCTTTCTTGAGATTTTTATATAAGATTTCACCATTATGTATTATGGGAATAGGGGAGGGATCGAGTATTTTTCGTATGAAGGTTGAATGAAGGCTGAGGTAAACCCCAATTAGATAGAGAATCACCAACGTTCCCATAGTGAGCATAGATCCTTTCATTCCTAACCCTTCGTCAGACAAGGGATGAGCCATAATATTCCCGATTAAAAGTGCCATAACAAAATCAAGGAATCGCAGTTGAGAAATGGACCGTTGTCCCATTAATTTGGTTATGACAAGTAAAAAGGTGAATCCTGTAGCAGCACGGAAAATCCATTCCACAGCGGTTAATGATTCCTGGCTCATGAAGAAATCCAATAAACACGTCCTCCTTCTTTCTTAACTGACAATTAGTCTTTCCAAAAAGCACTTGTAAGAAACAAAAAAGATGCCTACAATTGCAGGCATCTTCCAGGGTTATGCATTATATTGGTGTACATTTTTGTGATCAGATTGAGAACGTTTATTTGCCAGGAACCCTCCAATAAGAATCGCGGCGGTTAGTACGATGGTGATGATGGTAGTAATCAGTCCGTGTTCGATATTGATCAGATCCAGGAACTTCTCATCCGACACGATCATTTCCCCTGCTGTGTAGGCAAGGATCCCAGCCCCAAGGTAGGCGATCCAGCGAAATCTTTCCAGTATTTTTACGATGGCTTTGGATCCGAATATCATGATAGGAATCGAGATGAAGACGCCGAGGGCGATCATACCGAGATGTCCATGTGCGGCACCTGCGACAGCAACGACATTATCAAGACTCATGGCAGCATCCGCGATGATGATGGTCATGATGGCTTGTCTAAGTCCGGTGTGCGATTTAACATTGGCATCTTCTTCATCTTCCACAAGTACCTGATAGGCAATCCATAGTAACAGGACTCCTCCTATGAGATGAACATAAGGAATCTGTAGTAAATAAACGATGACGGCTGCAAAGAAGATTCGTAGGGTGACGGCACCTGCCGTTCCCCAGAAGATCGCTTTGTTCTGAAGGTCTTTCGGTAATCTTCTCGTTGCCATGGCAATGACAATCGCATTATCTCCAGATAAAATGATATCGATGGCTATGATTTTTAATAGGGCAATGATTGCTCCGGTAGAGATGGCAAGTCCAAGTGGAAATGAGAAATCCATATTGCTTCCTCCTTGTGTATACGAATCTATGAATAATTTGCTAACTAATCTATTATACCACATTTTAATAATGGAGAAACTTCCACCGTTCACGTGGACCCTTAAACTCTATTCCATGGGAGGAATTTCATGGTTAATAGAGAGAATGTGACATGAATGAAAATGCAGCTTCTGTGCTTCAAATAAAGCCAATCATCAAGAAATCCCCGACTCCATCCAGGAGGGGGGATTTTCGTTTTCATTATGATTGGGGGTAAGGTGTCGGGTAGGGATAAGGGTAAGGATACGGATATGGATAAGCAGGTACCGGCACCGGGTATGGTCCAGGGGACGCAGCTGCCCCAACGGCTAAACCGGTCACTGTTCCGGCAGCAAAGCCGGGGTATCCCCAGCCGTGATAGCCAAAGTTTCCACCGTGATTCCAGTTACCTCCCTGATTCCAACTTGTTCCGTGTCCCCAGGTTGCGTGGCCGTGTCCGTTTCCCCAACTTGCATGCCCTCCACCGCCGTGGGCGGGTCTATACATATTATATGGCAGATTCAATGTCATTCTCACCTTTCTCAAAATAGAGGAGTTGCTACATCATATGTGGATTTTAGGGATTAGGAATAAGAATTTGAAGTCATGAGTTTTAAACAAACCGAACGTGGTATAGGAAACATAGTCTGTTTAAGAGGAGGATTCACACGCATTGGCAACCATCGTTACCTTAGGAGCCATCCTATTTATAGTAGTAAACTTAATATATTTCTTTAAGGATAAGCATTTCAAATACAGTTATTTCAGCACAGCGTTATTTCTGAAGCTGTTCTTTGTGCTTCTCAGCATCATGATTGCATTTGCTGCACTTTATTATGCCCTGTCGTTTGACAATCCTATGCTCCGGATTAGTTCGCCGAGTGGTAAGCCGGTGGAACATTCATTCCTCAATTACCTGTATTATAGCGGAGTGACCATTTTGTCAGTCGGTTACGGGGACTATATCCCGACGGGGCATCTCAGATTCTTTGCGCTGCTTGAAGCCGCGATCGGACTGTTACTTCCGACTGCCTACTTTATGAAAGTATTAGAGTCGAAGGGGAATAAGGGGGATGAGTAGGAATCGAACTAAAAAAGCGTGTACCGGGTACAATCATCCCCGATTGTACCCGGTACACGCAACAATTACACCCACATCCCCGGTTTCACCACCATAAACCACAGCATGGCCAAAAGGAGAACGAGATAAATCCAAACGGTCCTATGCAATTTTCCAACAAGCTTCTCCCTGTCCGCATCTTCCTCCCCGAATTTCCGCAGAGTCGGTGAAAATGCCCGTGCCAAAAAGAAAAGAGAGCAGAACATGATGAAAAGGGTCATGATGATCCACGGTGTCGTCCATGTCCATGGTCCAAGAAGAACGAGGAGAATCCCCGATCCGACAAGGACGTGTCCTGAATGCTTTGAAAGCTGCACGGTGTAGCGGAATGTATCCAGGTACGAAGGCAGGATGGACGGAGACGCGGTCCGTAACTTTTTCATCGTCAATAATAGTAAGAAAAATGGCCCGATGGAAGCCACGACACTTATGACATGAAGGTAAATCAATGTTTTATATAGCAGTTGCTCCATGTGAAGTGCTCTATTCTGTCACTAAACTAAATTCGTGGACCCATACTTTCATGCCCGGGTGCCACGGCATTCCTGGATGGAAGGAGAGGATGGCATTTTTATAATCCTCTACAGATTGATATCCTTCTTGCTTGGCGTGATCGTCTGTCAGTTCGCCCAGAGACTGGGAATAGACGCTGTTCACTATGTATTTCTTTTCTTGAAGTTCCATGATTTCCCCGACATCCGCGTATCTTCCATTTCGACGGGTTGCCGTTTTCGTTCCTTGAAGCACTTTTTCAACGTCTTCCGCATTTGTTACTAAACGTTCGATGGTACATGTTTTTGGTGGCAGTTCATGATTTGTCATGTTTAAAAACCCCTTTCGACCTATACTATAGCATAGTCTAGGGTGGAGGAGAATATAAGGTGCTGTCTATATTACCGCTAAAATGTTCCTGTTGTTTCCAAAAAAGGATTTCTATCTCTAGTCGGAATGCCTCTCTGGTGCTATGATTGGATGAAATATCCGATAGAAAGAAGGCTCCTTTGAATTGAAAAAATGGCAAACGTATATCATCCTTGTGTTCATCATGCTCATATGGGGCTTTAATGTGCCGGCGTTGAAAACGCTTGTAAGCGAATTTACACCTGTTACGATTACCTCTCTTCGCATTTTCACAGCAGGTATGACAGTATTTATTCTCCTTGGTCTTATGGGGAAGATCAGAAAGCCGACAGCAAAGGAATTCCTATTCATCATTGCCGGTGGTCTGTTAAATGTGGTCAGTCACCATTATTTTTTATCGGTCGGGTTAACGGGAACGTCGTCTACAAATGGGGGGTTGATCCTTGGAACGGGGCCATTGTTAACGGCTTTAATGGCGACGATCATCCTCAGGAATCGGCCGACCGTGATTAAAATCATCGGGTTTCTTTCAGGCAGTGTCGGTGTGACGATCATTGTATTGTCAGGTGGGGAAGGAATCGGTGGATTGAAGATGGGGGATCTGTTCATTTTCATCTCCATATTTTCACAGGCATTGAGCTTCATCATCATAAGCCGTGCCGCCAAGACGTTGGATCCCCGTTTATTGACGGGGTATATGCTTGTGTTCGGTTCCATTGTTCTTTTTGTCATCAGCCTGGTCACGGAACCCCGAGGACTGAAGCAATTAGGTGGGGCACCGGCCTCGATATGGGTGCTGTTTTTTGCTTCAGCCATATTGGCCACAGCTGTTGGACATATGATCTACAATCATTCGATTGGAAAAATAGGTGCTGCTGAAACATCGATTTTCCTGAACCTTAATACTTTTTTCTCACTTCTCGGAGCGGCGATTTTTCTTGGTGAGACCGTGACAATCTATCACCTGGTCGGTCTTGTGTTCATCGTCCTTGGTGTCGTATGTGGATCCGGTACCCTGGAAGAAATTGTGGTGAAAAGAAAACGGAAACGGTTCCTGGATGGAAAACGGAATCATCAAGCATAGATGGTTCTGTTTTTTTATTCATCATAATTTTATCTTTCCTTCAATAAAATAAATGGTCAATACATTTTGAGGAGGAACGATATGCTTAATGAGCAAATTCAAAAGCTGGTGAATAATCTAATCGGGATCGAGCATGTGTCAACTACCCTTTATCTTGCTATGTCTGCCTATATGGCGAATCAGAATTACACAGGAATGGCAAACTGGCTGAGGCTCCAATCTGAAGAGGAGCGGACACATATGTTGAAGCTCATCGACTATGTGACAGACAGGGGAGGAATGGTGGATATTCAGCAACTCCCTGCCCAGCCGAAAGAGTATGGAACCCCTCTTCAAACTTTTCAAAAAGTGCTGGAACATGAGCAATTCGTTACCAACTCCTATCAACAGGCCTACAATTATGCCGCTCAAAATGATCAACAGACTGCTGTCATCATTCAGGAATTTCTGAGAGAACAGATTGATGAAGAAGCTCAGGCACTGACTATTGTAGATCGGTTGAAACTTGCCGGAGATAATCCCGCCGCTCTATTGGTGCTGGACCAGGAATTGGGTCAGCGTACAGCAGCACCAGCAGCAGGTACTGCTCCTGCGGGTGGTTGATTCAGGCTGTGAGTTCCTGCTTCCCCATTCGTGGGAGCAGGATTTTTTATTGTATTAAAATGAAAAGGGATACTCTCCAACCCAACCGTCCATACTGAAGAAAACGACTCTTATAGGTGATCAGATGATATATATATACAATGATTTCGGCGGGACTCATACCACCTCCTTGGCTGCAGCTTATCACTTGCGTTTGTTGAAGCCGGGAAAGTTAACGAAGGAGGAGATCCTTTCGGTTCCATATTTTAACCAGCTCAGAAAAAAAGACACGGGACACATTTTCTATCACGGGACCGACGAGGAAGGTAATTCCGTCTATACAATCGGACGAAGGAATTCCAAGTATGTGGTACCTGCCTTAACGGATCTGAGTGGCATTTTATTGAATCGCTACGGACAAAAGGAAAAAATCATCATTTCCAATACTTCACCAACCGTCCCGCCAACGATGACAGCGGGAGGCTTCTTTTCAAGGGAACTGGGGATCGATTGGATCGGCGTGCCCCTCCTTGTGAAAGGGGCGAAGCAATGCCATGGTCTCATTCAACATCTCGTGGAAGAAACAAAGAGTGTGGCAACAACATCGTCAGAGCAGGTTGTTGTATTAGAAAATAAAAAATATCAATATAAAATGGGAAAAAAGGATATCTTCTGGAAGTAAAGCATATTATAATGAGTAAATACTACTGGGTAAAAGGTCTGTTCTGTATGGACCCGTACATAATGGTCATACTACAGTAAAACGGAGGTGTCGACTTTGGAAGGTAAACCATTACCATTTCACTTTGATGGCAGTCACCATTTCGCAGCTGGGGAAACGCAAGAAAACACTCCATTTGAACTAACAGACGAAATAAGAAAAAATATCGGAGGAAACCCGTTTGAAACACCAGGTGAAGAAGAGTAAGATTTGAATGCTGTCCTAAGCGGGCAGCATTCTTTTTTTGAAAAAAAGGATAATACCATTCATATCTTCACAAAATACGATTGTGAGTCAATAGAAGAAAGGATGGATGATGAATGGCAAAAGTATTATATATAACCGCGCATCCCCATGACGATACCCAATCGTACAGCATGGCGGTTGCGAAAGCATTTATGGATACGTATAAGGAAGTGAACCAGGGCGATGAAGTGATTCATCTCGATTTGTACCGTGAGCATATTCCTCATATCGATGCGGATGTGTTCAGTGGATGGGGGAAGCTTCAATCAGGTAAAGGATTTGAGGAGCTTTCCATGGAAGAGCAGAAGAAAGTCAACCGTCTCAATGAACTATCCGATCAGTTCATCGGGGCTGATAAATACGTATTTGTTACTCCTTTCTGGAATTTTTCATTTCCACCGGTGATGAAAGCATATATCGACTCCGTGGCAGTGGCAGGGAAATCATTCAAGTATACGGAACATGGGCCGGTTGGATTATTGACGGACAAGAAAGCGATACATATCCAGGCCAGGGGCGGTATTTACTCTGAAGGACCGGCGGCAGGTATGGAGATGGGACATCGCTATTTAAGCCTTATCATGCAATTTTTCGGTGTACCTTCCTTTGAGGGTGTATTTGTGGAGGGACATGCCGCAATGCCGGATAAAGCACAGGAGATCAAGGAAGATGCGATTGCCCGTGCGAAAGATGCAGCACATTCTTTCTAATGAAATTAGAAGAGCCCAGAACATAAATGTTCGGGCTCTTTCTTCTTTATACGATGGCTGACTTCTCTACGTCAGCCTCTGTCGGTTCGGGTACGAAAGCAAGGATGATAATTCCTATGATAAAGAGGATGACAAGACTGAAGACACCACTGTTGGACGCACCGGTCATTTGCGCGGTGACTGCCACTAATAAGGGACCGAGAATCGATGCAAACTTACCGAAAATATTGTAAAACCCAAAGAACTCGTTGGCATTTTTCTTCGGTATCAGCTTTGCAAAATAAGCCCTGCTCAGTGCCTGGATGCCACCTTGAGAAGAAGCAACGAGCATGGCGAGGATCCAGAAGTCCATGGTTGTCTCTAAGAAATAGGCGTATATGCATACGATGATATACACTGAGATTCCCACATACAGCATCTTTTTCCCCGTAAACCTTTCGGCCAGTCTTCCGTATAGAATCGCAAAAGGTCCAGCCACCACCTGGGTCACAAATAGAATAATCAAAAGGTTGGTGGAGGTGATCCCAAGATCCGACCCGTAAGCCGTGGACATGGTGATGATGGTGCCGACCCCGTCAATATAAAAGAAGTAAGCAAGCAGGAATAAAAAGAGTGCCCGATATTTCCTGACTTCTTTCATCGTTTTGCCAAGACGTTTGAAGCTGTTTGCGACCGGGCTTTTTTCCCGTTGGATGAAGTAGCGCTGGTGTACATTCTTCAATAGCGGTATAGAGAAGAGCCCCCACCATAAAGCGGTGATCACAAAGGCAATCTTACTGGCGACGGTGACGGAGATGGGAAGGGTCCCATTCTGGGATAAAATGATGATGGCGATGCTTAAGATGAACGGGATCGTGCTTCCGATATACCCGAATCCAAATCCCCGTGACGATACACGGTTCATCCGCTCTTCCGCCGTAACGTCGGTCAGAAAGGCATCATAGAAGACGTTCGAACCGGCTGATCCGACTGCTGCCACTGTATAAAAGACTAAAAGAAGCAGCCATTGATCACTGGGTACGAAAGCGAGGAAGAGGGTGAATGTCACACCCAGTGCAAAGAAGAAGGTAAAGAACTTCTTCTTATATCCCTCATAATCGGCGATGGTCCCAAGGATCGGACCGATCATGGCCAGGATGAAGGTCGCAATCGCAATGGTGTATCCCAAATAGGCCGTTGAATTAGCGGCACTGACTCCGGCATTTGTAGCGGCCGCTTTATAAAAGAGCGGAAAGACGGCGGTAGAAATGATAATGGAATACGCTGAATTGGCCCAATCATAAAAAATCCAGCTGCTTTCTTCTTTCGAAAAACGTTTCATGATTTTTTCCCCCTAAGGAAACAGAATCTTCTTTATACATCCAATAATTCTTCAATCGGTTTTCCGTCTGGATTTTCTAAGGTGAGGCCGAGCAATTTTGCAAATGTCGGTCCTTCATCAATGAGGCGCATTGATGGGATTTCAAGGTTTGGACGGATTCCTTTTCCTGCAGCCATGAAGATCGTGGAGTAGTTCTCCTTTTCCGGAGAATATCCGTGAGAGCCATACGTGTACCGCTTATCCTTCACATCTTCCTGAGTGATTGTATGGATGAAGGATCCATCCAGAGTATCTTTAAAGTAAAAACCGTGTCGGGCCTCGAGCATGAATGCACAATTTGCATCGGCTCCTTTTCCGGCAGCTTCTTCTCCTGTGAGAATGGATTCAATACCATTGGAAGGGTCCGGTTGTAACCGTTCCAAGAGCGACCTCACTTCTTGTGTCGAATCGGGATCCCGAGTGTACACATAGGCAGAACCATCACACCCTTTGCAATACGCTTTCCAGTCAGTTACCTTCCCGCGACGGTTTACGGATATTAACCCTTTTTCCTTAAGAAGAACGTTGAGTTGCACGGCCTTCGATTCGTCTAAGGCACTATGATCTCCAAGGGCGACAATCGTCGACTTAGCATACATGCCGTTTTCCTTTAACGCTTCTATGATTCTCCCCAATCTCTCATCATGGCGGCGGAGGGCTGCATGTGCTTCTTCAGAAGAAAAACCATGGTAATGCCGCATGGTATCAAGGTCCGTAAAATGCACAAGCAATAAGTCTGGTTTCCTTTTGATTGTTTCAACCGTCGATTCGAGGACGAAATCATCCAGCTCAGGCTGATTCAGGCCGTTGCGCATATGGCCAAAAAGACGATTCATCTGCAGTTGGAAGAGGGGACTTCCATTCAAAAGCGAGACGAGTATCTGGTTATGCCAGGGACGGTTGGCGAAGATTTCGGGCATATTATAACCAATATCCCCTTTGGCTGTCACCGGCCAAAGGAGGGCTGCCGTCGTCATTCCCGCTTTTCTGGCTTCATCATACAGGGTGGTGCCCTTTATGGATTTCCGGTGCCAATGCCAGTCCGGCGACTCTCTGCCAGGCTGGAGGAGTGTATTATTCACCACACCGTGACGATTTGGGTACTTTCCGGTTACGATTGTTGCGTGACAGGGATACGTGACAGAAGGATAGATGGTTTCAACCCCTTTGCAGTAAGATCCATGTGCAATCAGTTCCTGGAAGTGGGGAAGTTCGTTCAGGATGGGAAAGTCCAAGGCTGATAAACAATCGAAAGAGATGACTATGAGGTGATCCGTCAAACGTTTCATAATGTCCTCCAATATCCTCGCAGGATTTTACTATATACCTATTAATATAGCAGAACATTCAGAATAAAAATATGAAATTTCGAATAGGTGGAGGTTAAGGGGATGTAAAGGAGTCGTAAATATAAAAAACAGGGATGGCCGGGCCACTCCCTGTTTCGTGTAAGTCAGATTTTCACTTTGTTTCTGATGGAGGAGTCCTTGTGTACATCAATGGTACCTGAGTATTCAACCGTATCGATTTCACAGTTCTCCTTTATCACGACGTTTTTACCGCGAACAAGCTTTGCCCTCGTATGTTCAAGATTGACTTCGTCACCTTCGATCAGTTCAGAGGATAAGTAATCTTCTTTTTGCAGAAAGAAGTTGAATACCTGTTTGAATAGTTTGGTTGAATGGTGGTGAGTCACTGAAATTTTTTCACCGCCAATTTCTCTAATGGATGATTCATGGTTGATTTCAATCTGGACGTTATCAGCGTTAAGTAACCCATCGATGTGCACAGAGCCTGAAGATGAGAAGGTTTCGACTTCACAATCCTCTCCAACCGTTAAAGATCCGCTCGCTCTGATCAATCCGCCCTGAATCTTTCCGCTTACCTTGCATGAACCGCTTACCTTGAATTTTTCGATGATAAGATCCCCATTCACCTTACTGGATCCACTTATCGTCATTTCGGATGCAATCACGGACCCTTCATATTTGGAACTGCCGCTCGTTGTAATCGTTTCGGCTTTCGTATCTCCTTCAATTGAGGAAGAGCCGCTTGTTTTGATCAGCCCTGCTTTTACATCCCCTGCCACGGTACCTGAACCCGATATTCTCATTTCACGGCAGTCAATATCCCCAGCGATCTTCCCACTTCCACTGATCTTCACTTCATCAAATTGTCCTCCGCCGGATGTTCCGGACCCGCTGATCTTCAAATCATGAAGCTTTTTCTTTTCCACTGTATTCATGTAATTCTCCTCCAATTCAGGGACGTCAGATCCCTTTCGTATTCGTTAACGTGATTTTCAATTCTTCCATCATTTGTTGTAAATCGAATCTCAACACGACTTGAGCCGTATGGTCCACCAGGAAGTCTGAAGGGAGGGGAAGGAGCATCCACATATGCGCCTCACCTTTTCTGATACCGATTAGTTCAAGGGAAGATTCTTTCAATGGTGTAAACTTTTCATGAAGAAAAAGATAAAGGGTTTGCTGAGCTTCTTTAGGGATTTCTAATCTGTTGCACTTTTCGATAATCAACATATTTAAGATATCCTGGAATTCGTAAGCGTCTTTTACTGGTAATAGAGAGGTACAGAAAGCCATGGTTTGATCTGAAAGAAGGCCGTGGGACGAAAGCTCTCCTTCACTGACTCCGATCCTTGTGGGATTGGGTGAAAAGAAATCCGAGAGCTCATCCAGGGAGTAATCATCTTTCATCTCTTTGATTGTATCGATCCGTGCAAGCATCTTTTCCCTCGGGAAGAACGTCTCCTGACCGGTGTAGCTGGACTTCTTGATGAACCAGCCTTCAGGGATGATATTCTTTCGTTTCCAGCGGTAAAGCTGTCCGTAAGATATCCCGGTGAGTTCCAGCACTTCTTTTTTAGAAATAAGATCTGTTTCCATGAGGGTTCACTTCTTTCTGTAACAAAACATTGTTACGTTACTTTGCATTCAGTTTAACAGAACAATGTTACGCAGTAAAGAAAAATTGGAAAAATATTAAAAGAGATGATTCCCGAACTTTCCAATAAATGTTTACATCAACTCATCATGGGTACTAGTTAATCAGAATGTATTACATAGTAAACATTAATAAACATAGAGAGGGATGAAAGAATGGGAGACGATCGTCGTACGAAGGTGAATGGTAAAAGTAAAGATGAACAGCTTGAACAGTATAGGGTGGATGACGAAGGAAAGCATCTTACAACCAATCAAGGGCTGAAGGTATCTGAGGATGAGTTTTCACTGAAAGCCGGAGAGCGCGGACCTACTTTAATGGAAGATTTCCACTTCCGGGAGAAGATGACCCACTTCGACCATGAACGGATACCGGAACGGATTGTCCATGCACGTGGATTTGCGGCTCATGGAGAGTTCGAACTCTATGACTCTATGAAAGAATATACTATGGCTAAGTTTCTTCAGGATACGTCGACGAAGACTCCTGTATTTGTACGCTTTTCAACAGTGGCTGGGTCCAGGGGTTCAGCGGAGGCAGTACGTGATGCGCGGGGATTTGCCACGAAATTTTATACAGAAGAAGGGAATTATGATCTTGTCGGAAACAATATTCCGGTGTTCTTCATTCAGGATGCAATCAAATTCCCGGATCTTGTTCATGCTCTTAAACCTGAGCCGCATAATGAAATGCCTCAGGCTGCTTCTGCCCACGACACATTCTGGGACTTTATTGCAAATAATCAGGAGTCCGCTCATATGGTGATGTGGGCCATGTCCGATCGGGCGATTCCACGGAGTTTCCGTATGATGGAAGGATTCGGTGTCCATACATTCCGCCTGGTGAACGAAGAAGGCAAAGCTCATTTTGTGAAATTCCACTGGAAACCGGTACTCGGAACACACTCACTCGTATGGGATGAAGCACAGAAGATTAACGGGAAAGACCCTGATTTCCACCGCCGTGATTTATACGAATCAATCGAGGGAGGGGACTATCCGGAGTATGAACTTGGTGTTCAGCTCATCAAAGAAGAAGATGAGTTCAATTTTGACTTTGATGTCCTCGATCCTACGAAGTTATGGCCGGAAGAGGAAATCCCTGTGAAGATCGTCGGGAAAATGACCCTGAACCGGAATGTGGACAATGTGTTTGCCGAGACGGAACAGGCGGCATTCCATCCTGGATCTGTCGTTCCTGGAATCGATTTCTCCAATGATCCGTTGTTGCAGGGACGCTTATTCTCCTATACAGATACACAATTGATCCGCCTTGGAGGACCGAACTTCCACGAGCTTCCGGTTAATAGACCTGTATGTCCTTTCCATAATAACCAGCGTGATGGTTATGGACGTCATACGATTAATAAAGGCCAGGTGAGCTATCATAACAATTCATTGGCTCATAATACACCGGCCCCTGCTTCGAAGGAAGAAGGCGGGTACACCCACTATCAGGAAAAGATGGAAGGCAGGAAAGTACGTACAAGAAGTGAAAGCTTCAAGGACCACTTCTCACAGGCGACACTATTCTGGAACAGCATGAGTAAACCTGAGAAGGAGCACATCATTCAAGCCTTCAGTTTTGAACTGGGAAAAGTGAAGAGCAAATCGGTTCAGAAGCAGATCGTCGATATGTTTGCGAACGTGAGTATGGACCTGGCAAAAGGTTTCGCAGAAGCGATCAATATAGAAGTACCTGAAGGAGAAGGATCGAAGGTAACGAAATCTTCACCGGCTTTAAGTCAGGAAAATACGAAAAAGAAGCCGGCTACCCGTAAAGTGGGTGTCATCGTCGGTAATGGCTTCAAAGGAGAAGAAGTGAATCATGTTCTCTCTGCTCTAAAAGAAGAAGGGGTTCAGCCTGAAATCATAAGTGATAAACTGGGGACCCGCAAAGGTAATGACGGTACAGAGCTTGAAGTCGACCATACATTCTTAACGGGAGAATCGGTCTTATTCGACAGTCTATACGTTGTAGGTGGAGAAAACGTTGATAAAAAATTCTCACAAGATACTACCTACTTTGTAAAAGAAGCGTATTCTCACTTTAAACCGATAGGTGCCACCCATGAAGGTTTACACTGGCTGGAAGAAGCAGGTGTGAAGGGTTCAGGGGTTGTAACCGGAGAAGACATGAAATCATTTGCCCGGGAGTTCACCGCAGCCATTGCGGAACATCGCCATTGGGATCGTGAATTGATATAAAGCTAAGGATAAGATGAATAGTAGAATGCCAGACCTGATTCCAGGTCTGGCATTTTTTATGGTTTAAATAGCCCTTTTTACTAGTAAATAGACGTTTATATCATTCGAAACTAGCAATACATACATAAGATAGCCATGTAAGGTGATTTAAAAGTACTGAATAAGTGAGGTGATTATGGATGAGTGCCGGTCATTCTCATAACGAATTTGATTTTTACAGCTTGCTATTAGTTCTGTTAATTGTAGCTTTTCTAGTTCTACTTGCAATTAACCCTCTAGCAGCATTGATTGTTGGAATCGCTATTTTGGTTCTACTAGCCGTTAGTGCCATTAGCTAATATTTAAAGATTCACCATTCCTTGAAGACGGGATGAGGAGTCTTCAAGGAATACCATTACATTGAAAACTGCAAAAAGATGGAGGGGAAAACGATGAGTGAAAAAAATAATCCACTAGAAGGACTTATGGATCTGATCAACCAATACACAAAAGAAGATGAGAGTAAACTGGATCTGGAAACGGCAAAAGAAAAGGTAAGTTCATTACTGAATGAGGATCATCTTAAAGGACTGTTAGGTTCGGAAGGAAAGGGGTCTCTGGATGCACTAGGTTCACTTGGAAACTTAGGGTCCATGGCAAACATGATGAATATTCTTCCAATGATTGAAAAGGTGGTGAATCAGCGTATGTATAAAAAACAATCCGAATCCTACAAGCATGATGGTTGTAAAAAAGACAAGCATCAAGACATCAAAGATCTTCTAGAAGAGATTCTGGAAGAACTAAAGAAGATTAAAAAATGTACTTGCCATAAAAAGAAGCATGGATGCTACAAAGACAACTGGGAGCATTGGTATTAATGGAGTCGGCGTATATGCCGGCTTTTTTTTGTGCAATTCAGGATGGGTATACCAATAAATCAATTATTTGATTTCTCTATTCCACCCTACTATACTCTTCAATCAACGGGAAAATAAATTCCAACCAAAAATTTCCATAAGCAAAAATCTTGAAAGTCAAAAAAGGTCAAAGTATACTGTGTTTATAAGGTCAAATAAAGTCAAAGTCAAACATAGTCAAATTTTGATTTGACCTTAACTATAAACCTACTAATAAACTATTTATATATAACAAGACAACAGGAGGTCATGTTTCATGAAATGCCAAGTATGTCAACACAATCAAGCAACGGTTGAAGTGTATACGCAAGTGAATGGTAATAAATTCAGTATGAAAATGTGTTCTGCTTGCTTTCAAAAGCAGCAAATCCCTTCTGGCATTCAAGGAGGATTCCCGTTTGATGAATTGTTCAAAGGGATGAATATGGGTGGAAGTCCAGACCACGGATTCCATAACCAACATCAGCCAACTTCACCTCAAACGAAAGGTGGAAACGGAAATGGAGGAAACGGCATCCTCGATCAGTTTAGCCGTAATGTCACTGGAGCAGCCAAAGCCGGCTTGATCGATCCGGTTATCGGTCGTGACAAAGAAGTGGATCGTGTGATTGAGATTCTGAACCGCCGCAATAAAAACAATCCGGTACTGATCGGTGAGCCCGGTGTCGGGAAAACAGCCATAGCGGAAGGATTGGCACGTAAAATCGTAGCAGGTGATGTGCCGTCAAAATTATTGAATAAAGAAGTATATGTGATGGATGTTGCTTCCTTGACAGCTGGTACTGGCGTTAGGGGATCATTCGAGGAACGGATGAAAGCCATCATCAATGAATTGCAAAGTCGTGAGAACGTCATGCTGTTCATCGATGAGATCCATCAATTAGTGGGAGCAGGTTCTGCAGAAGGGTCCATGGATGCAGGGAATATCCTAAAGCCGGCCCTTGCCCGTGGTGAACTGCAGGTGATTGGGGCGACAACCCTTAAAGAGTATCGTCAAATCGAAAAAGATGCGGCACTCGAACGCCGCTTCCAGCCTGTTATGGTCAATGAGCCTACACAAGAAGAAGCCATTGAAATTCTAAAGGGTTTAAAAAACCGCTATGAAGACTATCATGGGGTGGAATTCACCGACGAGAGCATCGAGGCTTGTGTGAAATTATCCCACCGCTATATACAGGACCGATTCCTGCCGGATAAAGCGATTGATCTGATGGATGAGGCAGGTTCAAAAGTGAACCTTCTATCTGAAGGCAAGGATAAAACGGCCCTCCACAAAAGATTACATGAGGTAAGATTGAAGAAAGAGCAGGCAACGAAAGAAGAAAATTATGAGCAGGCAGCACTTCTCAGAGATCAGGAAGCGGACTTGGAGGAACAACTAGGCCGTGGTATTTCTGATTCGAAGGCACTTGTAGAAAAGGAATTGATTCAGGCGATCATTGAAACCAAAACAGGCATCCCTGTTGGAAAGCTTCAAAGTGATGATCGCAAACGGATGAAGTCCCTTGAAGAAAACCTTGCTCATAAAGTGATCGGACAGGAGGAAGCCGTGAAAAAAGTGGCGAAATCCATCCGACGCAGTCGGGCAGGCCTGAAAGCAAAGCACCGTCCAATCGGCACATTCCTTTTTGTCGGACCGACGGGGGTAGGGAAAACAGAATTAACAAAGACACTGGCAGAAGAGTTGTTTGGATCTAAAGATTCCATGCTTCGACTGGATATGAGTGAGTATATGGAGAAACACTCTGTTTCTAAGTTGATTGGTTCCCCTCCAGGGTATGTAGGTCATGAGGAATCCGGTCAACTGACGGAAAAAGTACGAAGAAATCCTTACTCCATCATACTCCTGGATGAAATTGAAAAAGCCCACCCGGATGTTCAGCATATGTTCCTGCAGATTCTTGAAGATGGGCGTCTGACGGATAGTCAGGGAAGAACGGTCAGCTTCAAAGAGACTGTGATCATCATGACAAGCAACGCTGGGGTGACGGACAAGAAAGAAGCAGTCGTCGGTTTCGATACGGGAGGTACAGATGCCATTAAAGAAACGAACATTCTTCAATCACTTGGTGCCTACTTTAAGCCGGAATTTCTGAACCGATTTGACAGTATCATTGAATTCAAATCTCTGGAAAAAGAAGAACTGCTTCAAATTCTTGATCTGATGCTGAATGAGCTTCAGGCAGAACTCAAGGAGCAGGGGATTACCATGACGATCGATGGGGAAGCGAAGCGCAAGCTCGTGGAACTCGGGTATCATCCTGAATTTGGTGCACGACCATTGCGCCGCGTAATCCAAGAAAGAGTGGAAGATAAAATTGCCGACTTCCTTCTTGATGAAGAAGGTGTGGCGGAAATGAACGTGTCACTTGAAAATGATGAGATTATCGTGAAATAAATTGAAAAAGAAGCATCCGGAATTTTGAGGGTGCTTCTTTTTCTTTATTCTTTTCGTTTTAATATCGCGATATAAATGGCCATCGCAATATAAACACAAATAACCGATACAATAAAAACAGGGGTAGGAAAGGAAGTCATCGAAACAGCCTCACTTTAATTCATGAAAAGATGGATGGAAAATCAGTAAAAGGATGCCAATGATCGGAATCGAAATGATGAGTGCAAGCAACGGTTTTTTGTGATGCAATCCCAAGATGGTAAACATGATGATATTAAAAACAGCAGACCATCCTAAGTTCCAGCCATTTTCGTAAATGAACAAACCTTTTTTGTGAAATAAGTACTCCAGGAACGTAAAGTAAGTAATCCAGCTTGAGACATATAGAATCTTCTTTTTACGATAGGGAAAATAACGAAGATAGATCATAATCACCACCGGAATGATAAAAAAGGTGAAAACGAAATCGATCAACGTATGATTGAGCCAGTCAACCGTCACCGCTTTATACTCCCATAAGGTGTGGTTGTAAAAAATCAGGTTATAGGTGAGATTGCAAATGATATAAAATTGAACCGTTGGATAAAAATCTTTCCACCGTTTCCAATCAATAAAGAACTTTGCGAAAAGTAAATAAACCACTACTACTAGTATTAGATACATATCGGATACAATCCTTGTTTTTTCCATTAGTATGGACGTAACAGGAAAGGAATAGACCCTGTGTAAAGAGAAAGTGCCTGATTCGGTTGAGAATCAGGCACCTTTATTCTAATTAGTTCATTTCTTTCAGTACTTTATCGATTGCTTGAGCGACTCCGTGATCAGTATTGATCCCTGTCACCCAGTCGGCTGCTTCTTTCACTGCTTCCTGAGCGTTGCCCATGGCCACACCGAATCCTGCTTCACGGATCATCGCGATGTCATTCATACTGTCCCCGACTGCCATGACCTGATCCATTGATAGGTCCAGCCATTTACACACCTTCACCAATGCAGCCGCCTTATTGACCCCTGCTGGATTGATCTCGATGTTGGTGGGTGATGAATTCGTAATTTCAAGTGCTTCATTCTTCACCAGTTCGTCCATCATGACTTTACGGACATCATCATCCTGGATATCAAAGCCAAACTTCAGCCAGTTATAAGATTCGATATCCTGATTAAAAGTTTTCCTGCTATTGAATAAGCCTTGGGACGTGGAAGACCAGAAATACACATCATGCTCTTCTTTAAGCTCCCATAGCTGCTTTACAAGATCAATATCAAGAGGGATGCGATCTACAAGATTGTATTCATGATCGTAGATTTCCCCGCCATTCACGGTGACAAGGTAAGAGGAGCGACCAAGCTCATCTGAAATATCCCTGCATGTAAATAGGGAGCGGCCGGTACTCAGTACAACATGAATTCCCTTTTCCTTTGCCCGCTGAATGGCTTGTTCGTTTTCCGGGGATACCTCGCCCTCATGATTGACGAGTGTCCCATCCATATCCAGTGCAATCAGTTTAATATCCTTCATTCTTATCACGTCCTTCTTTTCATTCATCTACAGTGTAATATAAAGAGAGCGAAACTCCTAGGAAGGTGACTTGCTGAAGGGCATGAGTTCCTAAATCGGGGACTTCCTATTACAATAAGGTTAAAACATAGTTGAGAGGAAGAAGGGGAGGTGAACAAGCATGAAGCCGTTTACTGAACGGGCGGTGAACATCATAGCCGATATTCCTCAGGGAAAGGTCATGACGTACGGGCAAATTGCAGAGCTTGCAGGAAGCCCGAGGGCGGCAAGGCAGGTCGTGAGGATACTACACTCCATGAGTGAAAAGTATAAACTCCCCTGGCACAGGGTTCTAAACAGCAAAGGGGAAATCGGATTTCGTGATGAGGAGCAAATGATGGGCCAAAGGCTGTCCCTTGAAGCGGAGGGAGTCCATTTTATAGGGAATAACAGGATTGAGCTTGGGAAATATCAGCATCACCCTGAATCTGAGTGGAACACACATACTGAAGTTTCAATCAAACAAACCGAAAATGAGGGCAAATAAAGTCAGAAGGCCCGTGAACCCAATGATGGTATAACCGATGATCCGGATCCCGAGTGGAAGACTTCCCATTTCGGGCTTGTTCATGGGTGCCCCTTCGATTTTAGACATATGGTCAATCACATCATTAAACGGTTGTTTACGATTTGTCATAGTATCCTTCCCCTCTGTATTTTACCATAAAAAGGTAACCTCATTATAGGTTACCTTTTTAGATTTAATGCAATTGTCCATTCTTCAACTTCTTCAACCAGTTTCTTTGCTTCGTGGCAATTATCCAATACGCAGCTAAACCGATTCCTGCAAGTCCAAAGCTACCTTGCCAGATGACCTCCATACCGAACGCAAGTCCTGAGAATCCCCCAATGCATCCTGCAAGCAGAAGGATAAAAGCCTGCTTTTTTTGGCTCTCAAATATCTTGAACTGAAAGCCGTTTAGCTGATGATGATCCTTTTGTTCCAATGCTTTTTCCGGTATATCCAACAACTGCCGTACTTTTTGAACGGTCTGAAATAGAGGTTGGGCGCTGACCCATTTCATGAGAAGCTCCCATTTGTTCGTGTTCCCATCCTTCACCCAATCCATGAAGGCTGGTTTAACGACATCAAGGGTTTCCTCATTGGGATTCAATGTGTGGACAAGTCCTTCGATGGTGGCGAAGGATCGCCCTAAAAAGATAAAGCGTGTCGGAACCTGTACAGGAAGTGATTTGACCATTTCGTTGATTTCCTTCTTTACTGATATCAAATCCATCTGTTTAAACTGCTCCATATCAAGAGAGACAAATTCCTTTAGCACAGGCTCAATCGTCTTCGGACTGGCGTCTGGAAGCAGGAACCCCAATTCGGCAAGAGCTTCCGAAGCTTTCCGGAAATTCTTTAGAAGAACCCCTTCGAGAAGATCTTGGAAATGGGCTGAATCCCTTTTTGAGATTTCCCCGATCATCCCGTAATCCAATAAAACGAATGTACCATCAGGCTGAAGCAGAATGTTCCCAGCATGGGGATCGGCATGAAAGATTCCGGGCTCAAGCCACTGAGGGAGGAAGAGCCGGAATAGTTCCTGTGAGAGCTTCTGGCCATTCAGTCCATACAATTCAATCGCTTCTCTATCATTCAATCGAACACCATCGACCCATTCCATCACCAATACTTTATCTGTACAGAGTTCAGGGTACATCGTCGGGATCTTCACATTGGCATGATCTTTAAACCTCTGTTTAAAAGAAATGGCAGTACTCATTTCTTTGGAAAAGTCGAGCTCCTGCTCGATGACCTGTTTCAATTCTCTATATAGCATCTTAAAATCGATGAATCCTTTTGGCATGGGAGCAAAATGCCGGGCAAACCAGATGATGATGGACAACGTCCGGAAATCAGTCTTCACAAGAGAAGGGATCTCCGGCCTTTGTACCTTGATGGCTGCTTGTGTGCCATCAAGCAATGTCGCTTTGTACACTTCTCCGATGGAAGCCGAAGCGATGGCTTCTTTATCTATGCTTTGTATCTTAGAAGAAAGGGAACTTCCCCATTCCCCTTCAAGAACGGATTCAATCTTTTCCCAAGGTGAAGGAGGTACATGGTCAACCAAGTCCTGAATTTGATTGATGAACCCTTTCGGGAGCAAATCCTCCCGTATACTCAACAGTTGTCCAACTTTGATCAACACGCCATTCAGTTCAAAAAGGGTTTCTTTGAACTCTTTTCCGATTCGTTCCCAAAGCTTTTCTTTGTCCCATTGAGACTTACCCCGCAGCCGGTACCAGTAGACCCTCACCACTATGGATAAGGCGAGTGATAATACCTTCCACATTCTCCAAAGCTTGTTTTGTGACTTCATTGTTTCATCCCCCGCATTCGGAAACTGTTTATATGTCTATTATGTAGTACGAAAGTAAAATAGGAAAGTTTCACTTAAATCAACGTCATTGATTCTAAAACGTTAATTTGGAAAGAAATTTGATAAGTGATATACCGTTGAAAATTCAGCACCTGTACTCATCATAATATTCAAGACTTTGACACCTTTGTGAACGACATGAAAGCCTATTGTATTAAGGTGTAAGAAGAGGTATAGTAAGAGTGTAAAGAACATGTGAAACAATTCACAATCACACGAATATAAATGACAACAAGACATCTTAACGCAATGATATTTGTGAAAAGTTTCACAAATTATACATTCAAAAGGAGATGATCCATCATGAGATGGTGGGAAAATCAAAAAGTGAGCGCGGTTTGGACAGTGTTGAGAGTTTGGCTTGGAGTTCAATGGCTTGAAGCTGGATGGCATAAGGTGAATGACGGCTTTGATGCAAGCGGCTTTTTGCAGGGGGCTTTGGCTAATGCTACAGGAGATCATCCTGCCGTCCAAGGATGGTATGCAGAATTCTTGAAAGGATTTGCTTTGCCAAACGTAGAACTGTTCAATGTCTTGATTCCTTGGGGAGAAATATTGGTAGGGGTAGGGTTGATTGTTGGATTCATGACCATTCCGGCTCTTCTCGCAGGAGCATTTATGAACCTGAACTTCTTACTGGCAGGGACTGTGAGCACGAACCCCATCCTTTACACAGCGGCCATCATCCTTCTTTTTGCAGGTAGAGGTGCCTACTTCTGGGGAGCCGACCATTGGATGATTCCTTACTTGAAACAGGTGTTCACCCAACATGACAGAAAGCACAAGAAGCCGATTGTTGTATGAAAATTTCGGATATGAAATAGCCCCATGCTGTCACAGCGTGGGGCTATTTATAACTGAATTCCTCAAACCCGACATTTTTAACTAACGGGATTCACTATTGGTTTTTCTTCACTCGTGCACGTTGGTTTGCAGCGTTCGCACGGGCTTGTGCTTCCATATCCGCCTGGTCGGCAAGTTCTCTTGAGAACTCTTCGTCAACACCATCAGATTTGAGCTGAGCGGGTGTTTGTGGCAGGCTGTTTTTGTTTCCTCTTTTGCTATGGCCGCGTGATCTTCCCAATATCAACATCCCCTTTTGGTTAAAAAATAAAGGTACAGGATCCTTTGGAACCTGTACCTTTATCTTTCTTCAAAGTAAGGACTTTTAGTTAGGTAATAATTGTCTATCTGTGTGCTTTGGAGCTGAAACCGCCTGCACGGTCTGCTGCTTTGAACTCCCTTGAGTACGTTACTTCCTGAGCACTTGATAGAACCGACTTGTTTTTGTCTTTCTTTTTCTTATTATCCATTCCTATGTACATCCCTTCTTTTCAAGATTAATTCTATTTTTGCCGTGAAATGAAAGGGACATACCTATGATTTACTGATAAATATCCTTGAGGGCACTTTTCAATTCAGGATATTGGAATTGAAAACCGTGTTCTGACAGGACACTCGGAAGGACTTTTTGACCTTCCAGCACAAGGGCGCTCATTTCACCCATTGCCACTTTTAAAGCGAGTGAAGGGACCGGTATCCAGTGAGGTCTCCCGAGGACCGTCCCGAGTGTCTTTCCGAATTCTTTCATGGTGACGGGAGAGGGAGCGGTGACATTAACCGGTCCCTCAATCCCTTCCGTTTCGGCAACAAAATGCACGGCTCTCGCGATATCTTTAATATGAATCCATGACATCCACTGTTCACCAGAACCGACAGTCCCACCGACAAACATTTTATAGGGCAGCGCAATGCGGGGAAGGGCACCTTCGTCCCTGCCGAGAATGATGCCGAATCGCGTATAGGCTACCCTTATACCGATTTGTGCGGCTTTTGCTGCTTCCTTTTCCCATATTTGAACGGTTTCCCCAAGGAAATTGTCTGCGGTCTCGGTTGAGGCTTCCGTATACGTATTCGTCTTGGAAGAGGGGTAATAGCCGATTGCGCTTGCATTGATAAGGCATAATGGTTTCTCTCTCAGGGCCTTGATGATATTGATGACTTCCCTGGTGGAGTTGATCCGGCTATTAATGATGCGTTTCTTCCGTTCGTCTGTCCAGCGTCCGCTATTGATCGATTCACCGGCAAGATTGATAAACGCATGAATACCTTCAAGCATTTCTTCCGGCCTCGCGCCATCCGACAGCCACTTCACATACGTCACTCCTGGCTGCGCCTCATATTTATCCGGATTTCGGGTCAGGATCATCACTTCATGCTGGTGTTTGAGAAGTTCCTCTGTCAGTGCCCGCCCGACAAAACCTGTTCCACCTGTTATAGCGATCTTCATCATCATCCCTCCAGTTATACTTATTATTTTACCTATCTTCACAATAAAAAACATATGTTGAATGTGTTAGGATTAATATGAGGTGGAAAAAATGGGTAAGATTACGAAAATAACGAAGCAAGTGAAGAACGATGAGCGTTACAATTTATTTATAGATGGCAAATATTCTTTCAGTGTCGACGAAGCGGTCCTTGCTAAGTTTCAGCTCAGAAAAGGGCTGGAGGTGGATGAGCTCGAGATTTCGGAGCTTCAATATGAAGACGATGTAAAAAAAGCATTCAATAAAGCCATTCAATATCTTGCCTACCGGATGAGAACGGAAAAGGAAATCCGTGATCACCTGCAGGAAGGGGACCCGGAGGAAGGGGTCATCCAGGAAGTCATTCATAAATTAAATGAGATTAAATACATCAATGATTTAGAATTCGCCCATGCGTTTGTCGGTACGCAGATGAATACGGCTGATAAGGGGCCGACTTGGATCCGCGGGGAATTAAGAAGGAAAGGCGTAGGGGATTCTCATATTGAAGAGGCCCTATCCGCTTTCACACAAGAAAAGCAGGTAGACAAAGCGGTTGCCCTGACAGAAAAGCTCCTTCATAAATATCGAAAAGATTCAAAGATGATTGCCAAGCAAAAGATTGAACAAAACATGATGAGGAAAGGGTATCCTGGCTCAATCATGAAAATCGTATGGGAAACAGTCGAATCCGAACGGGATGATGATGAGAGATGGGATGCTGTTTACCATCAGGGGTTGAAGGCACACAGAAAACTCAGTTCAAAATATGATGGTTATGAGTATGTACAGAAAATGAAACAAACGTTGTATCGGAAAGGATTTTCAATGGAAGACATTGAAAGGTTGTTGGAAGAATTAAAAGAAAATGAAGAGTGATTAAACCGGATGGGAAAGGGAGAGTTCAGTGGAGATCGTTGCGATCCTGTTTGTTGTTGTTACCCTGCCACTTATCATTGGGACAGGGAGAAAATTCAAGCTTTATGCCGGGGGAATCGTAATTGGTAATGCCCTGCTATTTCTCATCGGTGAATTGATTATCAAAATGCAAACGGACTTCTTTTCATTAGGCAGGCAGGAGTGGTACAAGCAGGGCTTTTCTGAGGATATGGGAAAATGGGTCGTGCCATTTTTTCTTCTGGGAGTGGCAATCTTCTTGATCCTCGTCAATATCAGGATGATTCAGCAGTTTTTAAAACGAAAGGATGGAATCCGCTGGGTATGGATCGCCTTTGTCGTGGTCATTGATGTATTCGCATTGTTTTTAGTCCCAATGCTATTATTTTTTGTGGCCTTTATGTTTTTTCCGTTTGCTCCTTAAATCAAGGCAGCCATCTATAATGGAAGGCTGCCTTTTTTGGTTTATTTTTTTGATTCGATGACGATCTCATCTTTTTTTCGGTATTCATTCACGATCGTTTCCGCTACTTCTTTGGGAGAACGCAGTCTTGACGTGTCACTGATATGATCGCTGTTTTCCCAGAATGGAGTATCCATTCCACCCATATAAGCATTCACGATGCGAAGATTAGAGCCTTCGTATTCCTTTTGAAGGCTTTCCCCAAACCCTCTTAGAGAGAACTTGCTTGCTACGTAAAGGGACTCGTTTTTCTTGCCTCTTAGGCCGGCTGTAGAGATGATATTGATGATTGTGCATCCTTTCTCCAATTGAGGGAGCAGTGCCTTTGTTAACCGGATTGGCCCGAGGGTATTGGTTTCAAACATACTGATTAACTCATCGTCAGTTGACTCCTTGAAAGGACCGAAGTAGCCTACGCCAGCGTTATGTATGAGTAATTCAACGTTAAGATCACTAAGGTGATTCTTGCAGAATTGGTGAATGTCATGAGCGGAGCGAACATCCAACGTGGTAAATGAAACTTGTCCGCCCATGTTTTCAATTTCTGTTCCTGCTTCCTTTAAACGGTCTTCTGTTCGACCAAGGAGGAAGATATGATATCCTTGCCCGCTAAGAAGTTTCCCCAATTCTTTACCGAGGCCCGAGCCTCCACCTGTAATGAGGGCTGTCTTCATGATTAATCATCCTTTCTTATGCTTGTAGGGACTGACCAGCCGCTTGCGCTTTTCTTTGTCCAGCTCCAGCGGCTAGCCCCTCGAGGTCATAAGTCGTGATGGCCAAAAAGGCAAAGAACGCCTTTCCGGCCATCCCGTCTTATGCTTGTCGGGCCTGACCAGCCGCTTGCGCTTTTCTTATTGTATCATTTTCTCTATACTACTATTAGTAGAGGTGATGAGAATGGAACAAGAGAGAAGATATAGTGAGATGACGGAGCATGAGTTGAGGCAGGAGATTGCTTCGTTGAAAGAGAAGGCCCGAAAGGCTGAGCAGTTGGGGATTGTGAATGAGTTTGCCGTACTGGAGCGAAAAGCCCTTATGGCTCAGGCTTATTTGATGAATCCTGATGCTTATAAGCCTGGTGGGATTTATGGGATTGAAGGCGATCCAGGCACTTATTTTAAAATTGACTACTTGAATGGAGTATTCGCGTGGGGCTACAGACTGGGCGGAGACGGAAAAGAAGAAGCTTTACCCATTTCCCTTTTAGCTGCAGAAAAGAAATAAAGAAGAGGTCCGTCATTAGGGACGGACCTCTGAAGATCTAGGAACGCTTACGTGTCTGGTTTTCCAGAATGATTAAGTCTTGAGTTTGTGTTGTTTGTCCATTTGCCTGGGAATGGGCATGCTTCGGATTGTAGAATGCCTTGTTAAATGGACTGCTGTACTTGTTGCGGTAGAAGTTGTTTTTCATGTTTGCCATCGTGACTACCCCCTAATCAAATTTCACTGTATTAAAGTGAGTCGTGATCTCTTTGTCCTGAAGATTTCATGCGTTCTTGAGGATGGGTATTGATGGTGCCGTTAGCCCTTTTAGATGCATATTCCGCTTTTGCTCTCGGTTCACCTTCGAATTTATTGTTGTTCATGTTCGGGAACCCTGTCGATTTATTTCGCATAATGTGCCTCCTAAAAGGTGAAATGTACTGACTCATACCGTGAAGAAGCAAAGATTCACAACTAAGCTTAACCACGTACCTTTAGTATGGGTGAAATGATCGACATTATCATAAATGTACAAACTAAATATATGGAAAAGGAGGGGACAAAATGGAGTCAACATTCCACGAATTAACACAATTGTTAATTGAAAAAAATAATAAGCTTTCTTATGAGAAAGCAAGGACCTGGATTGAACTCGTGTGGGAAGATTTCGAAGCAACATACGCGAAAGCAGGTTACGATTACAAAGGAAAAGCAGTGACGGAGAAAGTCGTCCGTCAATGGGTCAATACGTATGGTGAACAGATTCATGAATTTGCCGCACAAAACCCGAAATACAAACACCTGATCGACGATAAAGAAGATGATGGTTTAGTGCATTAAAGTGATGAGGGACGGACCTTTTAAAGGCCCGTCCCTCACTGTTTTAATCAATTAAAATGTCGATGTCCACTTTTGAACGGAGTTTTTCTTCGCTGAAGACCCATCCTGTGTAGGAGCTCACGATGTTCAGGTCTTTATCGAGCTGTACCAGCGCCACGAATGGGTAGTGACCGTTATTCCGATATCGTAGATCGATGAAGCGTACTTCATAATGGTCATCGTACTCATCCACTTCCCAACGGTAAACCGGTGAAAAGGAGAGGAATGCAGCCAGGTTCTTATCCTTCCTGGCAGCATTGATGATCGGACTATCAGGGAGCTCCACACGTTTGAATTTATCAAAGATGGTGATCGACCGCCTAAATGCCCGTGCCACATAATAATGCTCCTTCGTTACGATGGCTAACCGCCACTGGAAAAATCGGATCGTCGGTGAAACGATGATTTTCTCGGCTTTCGGGATTCTTCGCTTCACCGCATTTTTCACGGCTTTTTGAACTTGGAATCTCAATACATAGTAAGCAAAAATGACAATGTACATGACCAAAAAGATTCTTCCCGGTGGTAATCCAAGGCCCCACAAAATCAAGCCTACTAAGTGTATTCCAAATATTACTGCATCAAACGTGTTAATGACCCCTAAAGCGACCCATTTCGACGAGATCGGCCTGATGGCCTGGGTCCCATAGGCGTTGAAAATGTCGACAAATACATGAAGGAATACCGCCACAAATGTCCAAATCCATAGATGAAGCAAATCTGCTCCGGGGAAAAACGGATAAAGACAAGCGACAATCAAGAGTGGCCAGAGAACGACCGCAGGAATACTGTGAGTAACTCCACGATGGTGGCGAATATAAACCGCATTATTACGTAATTTCAACACGGTATCGATGTCAGGTATTTGAGAGCCGATCACTGCAGCGACTAACACACTTTGAGAAGTGGCTGCGCTTTCAGCTACGACGGGATCTAAAGTAGCCAATCCCCCGAGAGCGAAGCCCATGACGATATGAGTGCCTGTATCCAAAAAAAGTCCTCCCTTGGCTCGCATTTCTAAGATTTGTTTATGACGTATCATTGGTGAACATGATATGGTTAAAAGGAGATTATTTCAATGAAAAACACTTTACACATACATTTGGAATATGAAATAAAGCAGAATTTAAAACCTCGGTATAAGCAAATTATGACCAATATCGCAGAGACATTACCACAATATGACGCTTTAAACTTCCATTGGGAGAAGGCTGAAGCCGATTCGAATCGCTATATCGAAACCTTCGTGGTTCCGACCGAGTCCCATTTTCATGCGTTAAAACGTTTACGGATGTCCCGTCGTCATTTATTATTTGGATTATTGGACGAATGTATTTGTGGTGGGTTACAAGAAATAAACCTTGTCTGTTTAAAAACAGAGTACTAATTATTTATTCCCTATTCAATGTAACAATTAACATCCTGGAGGTACAAAATTGATAGAACCACTGAAACACTTACAAACCATCAACCGTGAGGAATTTCAGAAAGATTTGATTTCATGGTTTTCAAGAGAACAACGTGATTTGCCGTGGAGGAATGATCAAGATCCCTATAAAGTATGGGTGTCAGAAATCATGCTTCAGCAAACGAGGGTGGATACGGTCATACCTTATTTTAACCGATTCATCGAGAAATTTCCTACAATAGATGCCCTTGCCTCCGCTGATGAAGAAGATGTCCTGAAAGCGTGGGAAGGCCTCGGCTATTATTCCAGGGTCAGGAATCTGCAAACAGCCGTAAGAGAAGTGAGGGAAAAGTATGAAGGAATCGTTCCGGATACACCGAAGGAAATTTCTTCTCTTAAAGGTGTAGGTCCCTACACAGCGGGTGCGATTTTAAGTATTGCCTATAGTAAACCAGAGCCAGCCGTAGACGGAAATGTGATGAGGGTATTTTCACGTATTTTATCCATATGGCTGGATATTGCCAAACCATCCTCAAGGAAAGTGTTTGATGAAGCAGTAAGGGAGCTGATTTCAAAAGAAAACCCTTCTTATTTCAATCAGGCACTGATGGAACTTGGTGCTCTGATCTGTACACCTACATCCCCATCCTGTCTGCTTTGTCCTGTACGGGAGCACTGTCAGGCTTTTGAAGAAGGAGTTCAAACTGAACTTCCGATTAAATCGAAGAAAAAGTCCGCCCGCAAGCTAAATATGGCGGCAGCTGTTTTGTTCACGGAAGATGATCGGGTTTTGATCCATAAGCGCCCTGGGAAGGGTCTGCTCGCTAATTTATGGGAATTCCCTAATTTTGAAGTGGGAAATGCGAGCAGTGGCCGGAAGCAATTGCTTCAGCTCATGGAAGAAGAGTATGATGTGGATTGCTCTTTAAAGACCGGAGTTGTGACAAAGATTCAGCATATTTTCTCTCATATTGTATGGGATATTGAAGTATATGTGGGATCTGTAGACAGCAACACGCTAGAAGGCAGCGAACTGATTGCCGTTACTCCTGCAGAAATCGAAAAGTATGCGTTTCCTGTTTCACACCAGAAGATCTGGAAGGAAACAGGTGCAGGGATACTACTGAAATAGAAAGGAGCAGCGTGCCCCGCTGCTCTTTTCATCCATACCCTTTCAGTCGTAACTAATTTTCGTACCATGAGTATAATCGGCCTCACCGCGCTTCATTCCGCCACGATTTTCTATTTCTTCGATAATTTCCCGATGAATCGATTGTCCTTCTGCATTCAAATAAGGTACTATTTGTTGTAGTGAATGGTGAAAGAAAGCAAGCTCGCTTTCCTTCCATTCATCTTTGGGTATCATTGAAAGCTCAGTCATATCTCTGCCTACATACATAACTCATTCCTCCATTTAGCTGATATTTCTTATTAGTTTGCGTGTTCAGGGTCGCTTTATGCTTTGGACCAATTGGAAAAATGAAATTGAAAGGATGAAGTAACATGAGTCAAAAAGTAGCATTAGTAACAGGAAGCAGCCGTGGTCTTGGAAGGGAAATCGCCATCCAGCTTGCAGAAAAAGGATACGATATCGTCATCAATTATGCCCGTAGTAAAAAAGGTGCCCTCGAGACGGCTGAACAAGTTGAGAAGCTTGGACGGAAAGCATTTGTTGTCCGGGCGAATGTCGGCGATGTGGATAAGATCAAATCCATGTTTGAACAGATCAGAGAAGAATTCGGCCGCCTGGATGTATTGGTAAGCAACGCGGCATCAGGGGTATTGCGCCCTGTCATGGAGCTTGAAGAGTCTCATTGGGACTGGACGATGAATATAAACAGTAAAGCACTGTTATTCTGTGCTCAGGAAGCAGCTAAATTAATGGACAAGGGCGGACGCATCGTGAGCATCAGCTCTTTGGGGTCCATCCGTTATTTGGACAATTACACAACGGTCGGAGTTTCAAAAGCTGCCGTGGAAGCATTGACCCGTTATCTTGCCGTTGAACTTGCACCCCGTGACATCATTGTAAATGCTGTATCAGGCGGCGCAATCGATACGGATGCACTCAAGCACTTTCCTAATCGCGAAGAGCTCCTGGAAGATGCCCGCAGTAAAACACCTGCAGGACGCATGGTCGAAATCGATGATCTTGTGAAGTCTGTCATGTTCCTCGTTTCAGACGATTCTTCCATGATCAGAGGGCAAACCATCATCGTAGACGGTGGCCGCTCACTTCTCGTGTAATGGAATGTTTTTCCTGAAATTAACCGAATAGTGAAATCCACGCTTGGTTATCTTAATAAGCGTGGAGGTGATTACAATGGCAAAACAACCAAACAAAACTCAATCTGGTACAAGCGTTCAACACGTGAAACAACAAAACGCTCAAGCTGGTCAAGCTCAGCAACAACAATACGGTACTGAGTTCGCTTCAGAAACGACAGCAGCTCAACACGTGAAGCAACAAAACCAACAAGCAGAAGCTAACAAAGCGAAAGCTTCTGGAAAATACGGTCAACAACAATAATCTCATTGTTCTTGACAGAAAAAGCACCCATTTCGATGGGTGCTTTTTCATTTTTGCCTCATTTACCTGATTATCAATGCATGTTCAACGGATTACAGAACAGGAAGTACTTCTGGTGAGTAAAATGTCCCTTTTGAAGAGGCACGTAAATGGGGGATTGCGTCATTTTGGATGATAATTGCGTCATTCTGGTCGTGAATTGCGTCGTTTAACAAATATTGGAATATCCAACTGACACCACAGCTTTCAACTTTCACATCGACAAAACTTCCACGATTGTGACATAAAAAGTCAAAGGGTTTGTGCACCGAAGGGAGAATGTGTTAGGAGAGCTTGTTTAGAGGAGTTGGTCGAAGTGTTGCAGCAACGATTTAATGAGTTGGTTTCCGTACAGTTGGATACAATGGATAAGTTATTATATCTTCAGTCCGAGATAGAGCGTTGCCAGGCGTTGGAGGAAGAATTGATCGAACTTCAGGAGATGACAAAGGTAGAATCAATACAGAAGGAAATCCTTAGGAAAAAGAAGGATCTCAGGGAAATCCAGAAAACCTTTCAAGAGCAGACCGATGAGGTGATCCGTTCCTATCAAAAGGAACAAAGCGGTGTCACATCATAAAATCAGGAGAAATACCGCTTCCATTTCTATATTAGACCCCAATAAGGATCAATTTCGGGCCATTCTTAAAGGATATTTTCTTTAAGGATAGCCCTTTTGTTTTAAATTTTCTGAGGAAACGTTATAATGATAAAATAGACAAGTATATATAAAGGTAATTCTGAAATGAAAGAAGGGGATACGATGGCGGTTCCCACTGAAGGAAAATCTGTACAAATACATAGCTTTAAGCATGATGGAAACATTCACCGCATATGGAATGAAACGACGGTCCTTAAAGGAACGACCAATCAGATCATCGGTGGAAATGACCGGACGATGGTGACGGAGTCAGACGGAAGGACATGGATGACCCGAGAGCCGGCTATTTGCTATTTTCATTCTGAGCTATGGTTTAACATTATTTGTATGATTCGTGAGGACGGTATTTATTATTATTGTAATTTAAGTTCACCATTTGTATATGATCATGAGGCGATCAAGTATATCGATTACGACTTGGATATAAAAGTGTTTCCTGATATGACATATACACTGCTCGATGAAGATGAGTACGAAGCTCATCGGAAACTATACGGTTACCCGGATGTGATCGATCATATCCTGAAGCGGAATGTAGACAAGCTTGTTCGCTGGATCCGACAAAGAAAAGGGCCATTTGCCCCTGACTTTATTGATATCTGGTACGAGCGCTATTTGACTCACAGGGGATAACGGAGCTTTAAAAATTGTATAGGTATCAAAGGGCTGACCCAGTAAGGAGCAACCTGCTCACTTCCAATCAGGATGTGAAGAGGAACAGTGCTGCGTTCCATACGGGGTCATCCCTTTTTATTGGGGAAAATAAATACACACATCTTAGAAAGGAGTAATCACTTGGATAGTATCAAACGGTACCTCCAGTTTGTCAAACCATATAAGTGGCAGATCATAGGTACATTAATCATAGGCATCATCAAATTCACCATTCCTTTGTTAATCCCCGTATTAATTAAATATGTCATTGATGACATCGTCGGGGCTAAAGGACTGACAACCGATGAGAAGACTAGTCAGCTGCTCATGATCATGGGGATCATGCTTGTCCTGTTCCTTCTAGTGAGGCCGCCGGTGGAATATTACAGGCAGTACTTTGCACAATGGACGGGCAACAAGATCCTGTATGACTTGAGGGATTTTCTTTTCTCGCATATTCAGAAACTCAGCTTTAAGTATTATTCAAATACAAGGGCAGGGGAAGTCATTTCGAGGGTCATCAATGATGTGGAACAGACGAAGAATTTCGTCATCACCGGGCTGATGAATCTTTGGCTGGACGCGGCCACCATTGTGATCGCACTGTCGATCATGTTCACGATGGATGTATCGCTCACCCTAGTCTCACTCATTGCTTTTCCATTTTACGCTTTCTCCGTCCGCTATTTTTTCGGAAGGTTAAGGGGCTTGACGAGAGATCGTTCCCAGGCGCTTGCGGAAGTTCAAAGTCATTTGCATGAGCGGGTCCAGGGGATGGCTGTCATCAAGAGCTTTGCTGTTGAAGATTATGAACAAAAGCAATTTCAGGATCAGAATCATAATTTCCTGACGAAGGCTTTAAAGCAAACGAGCTGGAATGCCAAAGCGTTTGCGGTCGTCAATACGATCACGGATATCTCACCTTTGATCATCATTGGATATGCCGGCCTGCAAGTGATCAATGGAGATCTTACGATTGGTACGATGGCGGCCTTCATTGCGTACATCGACCGCCTGTATGGTCCGCTCAGACGACTGGTGAACTCATCTACCACCCTGACTCAATCGATTGCTTCCATGGACCGTGTGTTTGAATTCATGGATGAAAAATATGATATCGATGATGAACCGGGAGCGGTTCCGTGTGAAAATGTACAGGGGGATATCAAGTTTAACAGTGTCTCTTTCCGATATGAATCAGATGAAGAAAGAGTGCTCCGCAACCTTAATTTAGACATCAGATCGGGTGAAACCGTCGCGTTGGTCGGGATGAGTGGCGGGGGGAAATCATCTTTCGTCAGTCTGATACCCCGCTTCTATGATGTAACCGATGGACAGATCCTTTTAGATGGTACGGACATCAGGAGGTTTCAAGTCAGATCATTACGGGACAACATCGGAATGGTACTGCAGGACAATATTCTTTTTAGTGAATCCGTTAAGATGAATATTAAGTTCGGTAATCCCGAAGCGACAGACGAAGAGGTCATCGAGGCAGCAAAGGCGGCAAATGCCCATGATTTCATTATGAAACTGCCGCAAGGCTACGATACCCGTGTAGGAGAACGCGGCGTGAAGCTTTCTGGTGGTCAGAAGCAAAGGGTTGCGATTGCAAGGGTATTCCTTAAGAACCCGCCGATCCTCATACTGGATGAAGCGACATCCGCCCTTGATTTAGAGAGTGAACACCTCATCCAGGAATCTCTTGAGATCCTGGCAAAAGATCGAACAACTTTTATCGTGGCCCATCGTTTATCCACGATCACCCATGCGGACCGGATCATCCATTTGGAACACGGTGAAGTTGTCGAAATGGGAACTCATGAAGAGTTGATGGCAAAGCAGGGACATTACTACAAACTCTTCCAAGTACAACAGCTTGACCAATAAGAATGAAAGTCATGACATATCACGATTTCTGTGATAAATGTCATGACTTTTTTTGTATTTCTAAAAAATATATCAAACTTATATCAGGTGCTTCATATATAAAGTAGGACTAAATAACTTTATATGGAAGGAATGAAAGGGTCAATTGGACATATATTGAATTGAAGTGGGAATATCGACTTCTTGTAGAAAAATTCTGAAAATGGATTGCAACATTTGTAACATCTTGTATAATAAGAAACATATAAAATTTAGAAAATAAGCACTATTAAGAAAAGAGAGATAGTTTTGAAGAGGAGGATTTGAATGAGCGAACAGCGTCCTTTACTGAAAGTGGAAGATTTAAGGACCTCCTTTTTTACTGATGATGGAGAAGTTCCTGCAGTCGATGGAGTGAGTTTTCACGTGAATGAAGGGGAAGTGCTTGGAATCGTAGGGGAAAGTGGATGTGGAAAGAGTGTGACATCCCTGTCGATCATGGGTCTCGTACCAAAACCACCGGGGAAAATCGTAGGTGGCAAGATTCTTTATAAAGATGAAGATTTGACACAGGCATCAGAAAAACGGATGAGAGAAATTCGTGGCAATGATATAGCGATGATCTTCCAGGAACCGATGACATCGTTAAACCCTGTTTTTACAATAGGTGATCAATTAACCGAAGCAATACGCATACATACGAAAGTAGGAAAGAAGCAAGCAAGGGATAAAGCTGTTGAGATCATGAAAATGGTCGGTTTACCGAGATCGGAAGAATTGATCAAGGAATATCCTCACCAATTGTCCGGAGGGATGAGACAAAGGGTCATGATCGCCATGGCAATGGTGTGTGATCCCCGCGTCCTGATTGCAGACGAGCCGACAACGGCACTGGACGTAACGATCCAGGCCCAGATATTGAAATTGATGAAGCGATTAAATAAAGAACTGAACACAGCGGTCCTCCTGATCACACATGACCTAGGGGTTGTCGCAGAAACATGCGAACGGGTCGTCGTCATGTACTCAGGCAAGGTAGTGGAAGAGGGCACGGTTGAAGAAATCTTCAAAAACCCTCAGCACCCTTACACAAAAGGGTTGATACAATCTGTACCCGACATGCGCATCAAACAGCAGCGGCTGCACTCGATCCAGGGGAATGTACCCAAGCCGGGCTCAATCAAGACAGGCTGCCGGTTTGCCGCACGCTGTGATGCTGCATTCGATCGCTGTTTAGTGGAAACACCGGAATTATATGAAACATCACAAGGACATTGCACACGATGCTTCCTGTTCGATGAAGTGGAGGAGGGAGTTTATGACGGAACCGTTGCTAAAGGTTGAGAATCTTAAGAAACATTTTCCGATTACAGGGGGGATCCTCGGACGACCTGTCAGCTCTGTAAAAGCGGTGGACGGGGTATCATTCACGGTGAATAAAGGAGAAACCCTAGGGATCGTAGGGGAAAGCGGCTGTGGAAAATCGACTACGGGCAGGATGCTCATGAGACTTATCGACCCATCAGAAGGAAAAGTGACCTTCGAGAATCGGGAACTTACGAGTCTATCAAACTCGGAGATGAGGAAGGTACGCCGGGAAATGCAAATGGTCTTTCAGGATCCCTTCGCTTCCTTGAACCCAAGACATACGGTAGAGAAGATTCTCGAAGAACCACTCAAGGTTCATGGAATGGGTTCAGCCAAGGAAAGAAAAGAAAGGGTTCATGAACTCCTCAATATCGTCGGCTTGAGCAGCTACCATGCCAAACGCTATCCACATCAATTCAGTGGAGGGCAAAGGCAGCGGATCGGGATTGCAAGGGCTCTCATGACAAAGCCGAAGCTTATCATAGCCGATGAGCCGGTATCGGCCCTTGATGTATCCATTCAATCACAGGTTTTGAATTTAATGCAGGATCTACAGAAAGAATTCGGACTCACCTATATCTTCATTGCGCATGATCTGGGTGTAGTCAGACATATAAGCGACCGGGTAGGAGTGATGTATCTCGGGAAGATGGTAGAGCTCAGTAATAGTGAGAACCTCTATGAAAAGCCGCTTCATCCATACACCCAGGCGCTCCTGTCGGCGGTGCCGGTACCGGATCCGGATTTCAAAAGGGAAACCATTCTCTTACAGGGGGACATCCCGAGTCCGTCCAATCCACCGAGCGGCTGCACATTCCACACCAGATGCCCGCATGCAACAGAGATATGCAAACAAAAAGTGCCGGAATTCAAGGAACACCAACCAGGGCATTATGTAGCTTGTCATCTTTACTAGAAGACAAGTCTCATAATTATATAAACAATATTCAGGAGGGGATTTAGTTGAGGAAAAAAAGCTGGTCAATTTTAATGCTGCTCATCCTGCTCGTATCATCCGCGCTTTATGGATGTGGAGGAGATGAGAAATCTTCAGGAGACGGCGGCAAAAGCGGAGATAATGGAGATCCTAAAGTACTGATCTTCGGTCGCGGGGGAGACTCTGTAGCTCTTGATCCGGGAACAGTAACTGACGGTGAATCATTTAAAGTAACGAAAAACATCTTCGAAACTCTTGTTAAATTCGGAGAGCAGGATACAGAAGTAAACCCGGGATTAGCTGAAAAGTGGGAAGTATCCGATGATGGGTTAACGTACAAATTCATGTTGCGCGAGGGAGTGAAATTCCAGGACGGCACAGATTTCAATGCAGATGCCGTTGTGAAGAACTTCGAGCGCTGGATGAACGGGAATGCAGATCAGTTCCCTTACTACGGTTCAATGTTTGGCGGTTTCAAGGGCGATGAAGGTCATGTCATCAAAGAAGTGAAAGCTGCTGACGACATGACGGTTGAATTCGTATTAAAGCGTCCTCAAGCACCATTCTTAAAAAATATTGCCATGAGTCCATTCGCGATCGTAAGTCCGAAAGCGATTGATGAACTGGGTGACAAACTTGCTGAAGCGCCGACAGATGCGGGGACTGGTCCTTTCAAATTTGTTGAGTGGAAGCGTAATGACAAAATCGTCATCGAGAAAAATGAAGACTACTGGAACAAAGATTTACCAAAATTAGATCAAGTCGTGTTCAAATCGATCCCTGAAAACTCAGCTCGTCTGAATGCGTTGATTTCAGGTGAAATTGATCTTGCCGATGGTGTAAACCCAAGTGATGCAAGTAAAGTCGAAGGTGATGACAACCTGCAATTATTCGAACGTCCATCCATGAACGTTGGATACTTAGGTTTAACATCAACTCGTAAACCTTTTGATAATCCTAAAGTACGTCAGGCGATCAACTATGCCATCAACAAGCAGGAAATCATCGATGCGTTCTTCGAAGGAAAAGCTGAGATGGCGAAAAACCCGATGCCTCCGGTAATCGGTGGATACAATGATGATATCGAAGCTTATGAGTACAACCCTGAAAAAGCGAAAGAACTTCTTGCTGAAGCGGGTCTTAAAGACGGATTTGATATGGAATTATGGGCAATGCCTGTACCACGTCCATACATGCCGGACGGCCAAAAGGTAGCAGAAGCGATTCAAGCGGATCTTGCTGAAGTAGGAGTGAAGGCCAAAATCGTTTCTTACGAGTGGGCGACTTACCTTGAAAAAGCGAAAAACGGAGAAGCTGACGCATTCTTACTTGGCTGGACAGGGGATAATGGAGACGCTGATAACTTCCTGTATGTCCTTCTTGACCAAGACAATATCGGAAGCAACAACTACTCTTACTACAAAAACGATGAGGTACACAAAATCCTGATCGACGCTCAAACAGAAGTAGATCCTGGAAAACGTGAAGAACTGTACAAGAAAGCCCAGGAAATCATCCATGAGGATGCTCCATGGGTACCACTTGCTCACTCTACACCACTACTTGCAGGAAGTGCAGCTCTTAAAAACTTCAAACCGCATCCAACCGGCTCAGACTGGTTAGGCGCTGTGGACATGGAGTAATAAGCAACAAACCAAAGGGGAGACATCTACGATTTCTCCCCTTTGTACATAGAAAAGCGGAGGGCTTCGCCCAGAGGCGACAAGCATAAGGCAAGTCCACCGGAAAGGCGCCTTTTGCCTTTTGGGTGGGCTGGCCTTATGACCTCGAGGGACTAGCCGCTGGAGCTGGACAAATAGAAAAGCTACAATGCAATCTTATTAAATTAATACTAGTTAATCAGAATCTCCACTCAGAGAGGTGAACAAGATGTTCCAATACACCATTCGTCGATTACTTCAGCTCATTCCGGTATTACTCGGGATGACTCTTATCGTATTTTCGATCATCCGTGCGATTCCGGGAGATCCGGCTCAGGTCATTCTAGGGCAGCAGGCGACGAAAGAAGCCGTGGCTGCATTAAGAGATCAACTGGGTCTCGATAATGCCTGGTATATCCAATACATTGATTATTTAAAAGGATTATTGACCGGGGATTTAGGAAGTTCCCTGCGAACGAAGACGGAAGTTTCAACCGAAATCTGGCCTTATCTGGCCGCTACAGCTGAGCTTGCCATCGTCGCCATCATCATAGCGATTGTCATAGGAGTGAATGCAGGGATCATCAGTGCGTGGTTCCAAAACTCCTGGTTCGATTATACGGCTATGATCCTGGCCCTTATCGGTGTTTCCATGCCGATCTTCTGGTTAGGATTGATGGAGCAATGGACATTCGGTATTCAGCTTGACATCCTGCCTACAACAGGAAGGGAGAATATACGGAATCCCGTTGATTCCATAACCAACTTCTATATTCTCGATACGATCATGCAAGGACGGTTCGATCAGCTTGGTGACGTTTTGAAACATATCATCCTGCCGGGGATTGCATTAGCAACCATCCCGATGGCCATCATTGCCCGGATGACACGCTCGAGTATGTTGGAAGTCATGCGTTCGGATTATATTCGTACAGCTCGTGCGAAGGGATTGAAAATGTTCTGGGTCGTATATAAGCATTCTTTGAAAAATGCCATCATCCCGGTGCTGACAGTCATTGGTTTACAAATGGGCCTTCTCCTTGGGGGAGCAATCCTGACGGAAACCATCTTCGGTTGGCCTGGAATCGGACGATATATTTATGAAGCGATCGGTTACCGTGATTATCCAGTCGTTCAATCAGGAATCCTGGTCGTTGCCACGATCTTTGTCACGATTAACTTAATTGTCGACTTACTGTATGCGGCTGTCGATCCACGAATTAAATACAACTAACATCAATGAAGAAAGAGGTGAACTCTCATGGCAGAATTAGCAGAACCGCAAAAGGAGCTTCATCCTTCTTTGGAAGAAGAAACGGTCTCTCCCTGGAAGGAAGCCTGGAAAAGCTTCACAAAGAATAAAATTGCTTTAGTCGGATTTTGTATCGTTCTTTTCTTTGTCGTTTTGGCTATTGCAGCACCACTCATTGCACCTCAGGGGATCAATGAACAGGATTTATCGAAAAGGCTGCAGGCACCGTCCTCAGAACATTGGTTAGGGACGGATGACTTTGGAAGGGATATTTTATCGCGGATCATCCATGGAGCGCGTATCTCATTATGGGTCGGTTTCTTCGCCGTCATCGGCTCTTCCGTGGTAGGAAGTTTACTGGGGATCGTAGCGGGTTATTATGGCAGATGGGTTGATACGATCATCTCCCGTGTCTTTGACATCATGCTTGCATTCCCAAGTATCCTGCTCGCAATCGCGGTTGTGGCAGCTCTTGGACCGTCACTCCGAAATGCTTTGATTGCCATCGCCATCATCAATATTCCGAATTTCGGTCGACTCATCCGTTCACGGGTACTGAGTGTAAAGCAGGAAGAGTACGTCATGGCTGCAAAAGCGATCGGGATGAGCGATGTTCGGATTCTCTTCAGTCACGTTCTCCCGAATAGTATGGCTCCGATCATCGTACAGGGGACACTTGCCATTGCGACTGCCATCATTGAAGCGGCAGCACTTGGCTTCCTGGGTCTCGGAGCTCAGGCGCCGGAACCTGAATGGGGGAAAATGTTATCCGATGCAAGGCAGTATATGCTTCAGGCACCATGGACGATGATTTTCCCTGGACTTGCCATCATGCTGACTGTGTTAGGATTCAACCTGATGGGGGACGGACTTCGGGATGCGCTTGATCCAAAAATGAAAAACTAACTAAAAACGGAGCAAAGGACATCATCCTTTGCTCCGTTCCCATTTATTCTTCTTCTTCCCCGATCATTACTTCGTTATCGTCTTTATGATACGACTGAAAGCTTGTAATCAGTTTTTCCAAGTGCTCGAGATGCTCATCGTATTCAAAAATGGCAGAGAAAATATGAAGCAGGTGAAAATTATGGATGTTGTCATCCTTAGTATGATGATTGACTTCTTCCAGCATGATCTTCATCAGCTCTTTACGGTGCAGGCATACATCCTGCTGGGCTTCTGATTCTGCATGGGGATGCATCTTGCCAAGGAACTTCAACAGTAATTGCTCATGATAGGTCAGTAAACAATCAAGTTGATTTTTTATGACGCCACGCAAGTCGTCGGGCAATTGATAGATTTCATTTTCATAGCGGTTGAGGCGCTTCAATATTTCAAAACTCCGATTGGTTGAAGATATCATTTGTCTGAAGATCACGAGCTTCCGGCTTTTGACAATTGAATTTTTCTTGAAATAATCTCGTTCTTCTTTATAGAGAAGATACAGTTGGTCGACCTTTATCAACTTTTCTTTTATGCGTTCCAGGTCCTTTTTTAAAAGATGGAACTCTGTTGCATGCCTCATACTTAGCCTGATCCATTTCAGGATTTCCTCCGTTGAATCGGATACTTTATGATAAAGCTTGGTTTCGTATTTTGGAGGCAGGAAGACGAGATTCACAAGAAACGATGAGAAGACACCGATCATGATCGTCGAGAATCGGATGAATGCAAACTGGATGAAGTCCTGATCCGTCACTTCCATGATCGCAATCATCGTCACCAGCGCCAGACCGATCGTGTTCTGCAGCTTTAATTTAAGAATAATAGCAATGGCGATAACAGCAGCAAGACCGACAATCAAAGGATTGCTTCCGAATAATAATACAAAGATGACGGCAATCCCGGCACCGATCAGGTTTCCCTGAATTTGTTCGATGATGGATAGATAAGAACGATAAATCGTGGGCTGGACGGCAAATACCGCCGCGATTCCCGCGAACACTGGTGAAGGTATGCCGAGCAACTGGGATACAAGTAAAGCTAATACAATCGCAATTCCCGTTTTAAGGATGCGAGCACCAAGTTTCATGGAATTAGAATCCTTTCTTGTGTAACTTATTAATAAACAATACTGTACTATACATGTACTTACAAGTAATATCAATAGGCAAATTCGAATAAGTTTTTACGAATTACTTTAAAAAAGGGATTAAACAATCGTTCTACCACAACTTTCATCCCTATGCAAAAAGGTAGAGGATTAGTATTCTTCATCAAAAAAAGACTGCAAGCTTTTGGCATGCAGTCTTTTGATTGTGTTTACAGTTGTGCAAAGGCGCGGTCTACAGCTTCGAGTGTCACCTTGATATCCTCTTCTGTATGGGCCGTTGTCAGGAACCATGCTTCATATTTAGATGGAGCAAGATTGATGCCCTGGTTAAGCATGAGTTTGAAGAACTTCGCAAACATCTCTCCATCCGTTGCTTCCGCCTGCTCATAGTTCTCCACTTTTTCAGTTGTAAAGTAGAGAGTGAGGGCACCCTTCAGCCTGTTGATGGAAATTGGGGTGTTATGCTTTTCTGCTGCAGATAAAATACCTTTTTCAAGCATTTCCCCGAGTTGATCTAATTTCTCGTATACGCCTTCTTCTTTTAATACTTCAAGACAGGCTATTCCTGAAAGGATGGAGGCGGGATTACCGGCCATCGTTCCAGCCTGGTAGGCAGGACCAAGTGGGGCCACCTGTTCCATGATTTCTTTCTTTCCGCCGTAGGCTCCGATCGGCAGCCCCCCGCCGATGATTTTTCCAAGAGCAGTCAAGTCCGGTTTTACCTTCAGCATGTCCTGGGCACCGCCGTATGTAAAGCGGAATGCCGTGATGACTTCATCATAGATGACAAGGGAATTAGAGGCATGGGCAATGTCATTCACCTGCTCGAGGAAGCCTTCCTTCGGTTCCACGATCCCGAAGTTCCCGACGATCGGTTCCACAAGAACAGCGGCGATTTGATCTCCCCATTTCTCCATCGCTTCTTTAAATGGCTCGATGTCGTTGAATGGAACGGTGATGACCTCCTGGGCAATGCTTTTTGGGACACCTGCAGAATCAGGCGTTCCCAGGGTGGACGGGCCGGAACCTGCTGCAACAAGCACCAGATCCGAGTGACCGTGGTAACAGCCGGCGAACTTGATGACTTTGTCCTTACCTGTATAGGCTCTCGCCACACGGATGGTCGTCATCACGGCTTCGGTACCTGAATTGACGAAGCGGACTTTGTCCATATAAGGCATGGCTTCCTTGATCATTTTCGCAAATTTCACTTCATGGCGCGTAGGAGTTCCGTAAAGGACCCCGTTTTCTGCAGCTCTTGTGATCGCTTCTGTAATATGCGGGTGGGCATGTCCCGTTATGATCGGACCGTATGCTGCCAGGTAATCGATGTATTTGTTCCCGTCCACGTCCCAGAAGTAGGCGCCTTTTCCTCTTTCCATGGCAACGGGGGATCCGCCGCCAACCGCTTTATAGGAACGGGACGGGCTGTTTACGCCTCCGACGATATGTTCCAATGCTTCTGTATGTAAAGTTTCTGATTCAGTGAATTTCATGTTTTCCTCCCGGTAAATGTGTATTTGTCTATGAACTACCCTTCTATTGTAGTACGGCCTTTTCCACTTTAGCAAATAGGGAATCAATGGGGACCCTCATTTTTAAGCAGACTGTTCAAATAGAGGGGCATCACTGTGGTACACTATTCTTTGTTTGTTAAAGAGAAATCTATTTTTTAGGAATTTAGGAGGACGCAAGATGAATGCAATTGAAGTGAATCATTTGCGTAAGGAATTCAAAGCCTTTTCCAGCCGTTCGGGGCTGAAGGGGGCCTTCAGGGATTTGTTTACGCGTAATTATAAAGTCGTCCCTGCTGTGAATGATATTTCATTTAATGTGAAGCAGGGTGAGATGGTCGGCTACATCGGTGAAAATGGAGCGGGTAAATCGACGACCATCAAGATGTTGACCGGGATCTTGACTCCGACCGGGGGAGATATAACCGTAAATGGAATGAATCCTCACCGGGATCGTGAAAAGTTTGTCCAGACGATCGGGGTCGTTTTCGGACAACGTTCACAGCTCTGGTGGGATATTGCCGTGCAGGAATCTTTTCAACTACTGAAAAAGGTATATAAAGTACCGGACCAGCAATACAAAGAGCATATGGATCATGTGATTGAAACCCTGGATATCGCTCCGCTCCTGGACAAGCCAGTCCGTAAATTATCCCTGGGACAGCGGATGAGATGTGAACTTGCCGCAGCACTTGTTCACAATCCACCCCTTCTCTTTCTGGATGAACCGACAATCGGGTTGGATGTCCTTGTGAAATTGAAAATCCGTCAGTTTCTAAAGGAAATCAATGAGAAATACAACACAACCATATTGCTTACGACCCATGACTTATCCGATATCGAAGCACTGTGTGAACGGGTCGTGATGCTGGATGAAGGAAAGATCATTTACGATGGTGAACTGAGTCGGCTGAAAGAAAACTGGGGAGATCAGAAAGAAGTCGTCTTTCAATTCCTTGATGGAACCTCTCTGTCGGCTTTATCCGACCTTACTAAAAATGAGAATATCTCCTGGTCTTTTGATGAGAAAAAGCAATCCTATGCTGCTATAACGGAAGCCGATGAAGAAGTCATCTCGCAGCTCATCACGAATGTCGTGGCAAATTTCAAAGTGAAGGATATGAAGATAGAAGAAACGACCACTGAGGAAATTATCCGCAACATCTATGAAAAAGGGGCTGTGACAAGATGAGCTGTGGAATAAAAACCATGAAATGTCTGTACGTGTGTGGGGTGAGGCATCATGGCTAAGTATATCGAAATGATTCGCATCCGGTTTCTGATGATGCTTGCCTACCGCACGAATTATTATAGTGGAATTTTGATTTACAGTATCAATATCGGGGCTTACTATTTCTTGTGGCAGGCCATTTACGGTGGGAAGCAGGATATTGAAGGATTATCGATCATTCAGATGACGACATATGTCGCCGTTTCATGGATGGCAAGGGCCTTTTACTTTAATAATATCGATCGTGAAATTGCGCAGGAAATCAAAGAGGGGAAAGTGGCCGTTGAATTCATCCGTCCGTATAACTACCTTGGTATGAAAACGATGCAGGGACTCGGTGAGGGAGTCTTCCGCTTGGTGTTTTTCTCATTCCCGGGAATGATCATTGTGAGCCTCGTTTTCCCGCTTCAAATCGGTACAGGTTTTGACACGATCGGTTTATTCGCGATTTCCATTCTATTCAGCTTCATCATCAATACTCAAATCAATTTGCTGACAGGAATCACAACCTTTTTCTTATTTAATAACGATGGTCTCATCCGGGCGAAACGGGTTGTCATCGATTTATTTTCGGGACTTCTCCTTCCGATTCACTTTTTCCCCCTGTGGGCCCAAAATGTGATGGAGTACTTGCCGTTTCAGAGTATCAGCTATGTCCCGAGCATGATTTTCACGAATGGCTTTTCAACGTCGGAAGCCTTCAACGCGATCATGATGCAGGGTCTTTGGTCGTTGCTTCTCCTCATACCGATCAAAGTACTTTGGGTCATGGCCAAAAAACAAATGATCATACAAGGAGGGTGACCGATGTTTTATGTGAAGATGTTTTTTCAATACGTCGCCCAATACATGAAGATCAGACTGCAGTACCGGGCTGATCTGATCGTAGAGATATTATCAGATTTATTATTTCAAGCTGTTAATCTCGTATTCATTTTAGTTGTTTTCGGTCACACACAGCTGTTGAGCGGGTGGACAAGGGATGAAATTATATTCATCTATGGATTTTTTCTTGTACCTTTCGCCTTGTTCAGTTCCTTCTTCAATATCTGGGACTTTAACGACCGGTATGTAGTGAAGGGGGAGTTCGACCGGATCCTGACGAGACCGATCCACAGTTTGTTTCAAGTGATATTGGAGCGGATGGAGCTTGAGTCCCTTTTCGGCGTCATTACGGGATTGGCGGTCATGTACTATGCAGGTGGCAGGCTTGATATCACCTTTGAATGGTATGAGCCGGTTTTATTCCTCGTATTTGTGTTAGGTGGTGCCCTCGTTTATGCAGGGATCTTCATTGCTCTCGCAAGCATTGGCTTCTGGTCGGATGCGAAAACGTCCATCATGCCGATGATGTACAATATCGGAAACTATGGAAGATATCCCGTTGATATTTACAATAGCGTCATCCGATTTGTACTGACCTGGATCCTTCCCTTTGCGTTCGTTGGCGTATATCCATCTGCCTTTTTCCTTGAGAAGACGGAATGGTATCCGTATTCGTTCCTGACTCCATTTGTCGGAATCGGATTTTTTGTTTTCTCCATCGTTCTTTGGAATGAGGGAGTGAAGCGGTACAGAGGTGCAGGTAACTAGAATGATTCCACGATGAAAAGCGTACATATACTAAGACAAGCAGAAAAAAAGAGGGTATGTACATGCTTTATATCATTGGATTTTTTATTCTGTTTTGCATGGTTATGAGCCTGAGGGCATTATTTTATCCTTCAAGATGGAAGGAACACCATGTTTCACTGCATCATTTTCTTTTCTTGGGAATGTGTTACATCACGATTATGATCGGGTTCGGGTTATTGTTTATGCTCCTTGAGATCGAGGGCATCCAGATTCTCGTCGAGGCGGGGAGACCTCTCTCGGGGGACTTCCTCGATCATTTTTTTACGACGATGTATTTCAGTGGCATTACCCTCTTCTCGGTTGGATATGGAGATGTAACCCCTGTGGGGATCGGAAGAGGGATTGCCCTTATCGAGTCCTGGCTTGGTTATACGATACCGGCAGCCTTTGTCGTGAAGTCCTTCTTACACTACGAGAACAAGTAGCGTATGGTTTGAGTTTTTCCCTCCTATTGGGTACGCTAAAGTGAGAACGATAACCATTAGGAGGGGAAGATGTATGACAGTTGGTCAAAAAGCACCTGAATTTGAATTACTCGCAAGCAATGGAGAAAAGGTGAAGCTTTCCGATTATCAAGGGAAAAACGTCGTCCTTTATTTTTATCCAAAGGACATGACGCCAGGGTGTACAACAGAAGCGTGTGATTTCAGGGATCAGCATGAGAACTTTGAAGATCTTGATGCCGTTATCCTTGGAGTGAGCCCGGACCCCGTCGATAAACATGAAAAGTTTGTAGACAAGCATGGACTGCCGTTCCTTCTGCTTGTGGATGAAGATCATAAAGTGGCGGAAGAATACGGAGTGTGGAAGCTGAAGAAAAACTTCGGGAAAGAATACATGGGTATCGAGCGCTCTACCTTCATTATCGATAAGGATGGAAACCTCTCCAAGGAATGGAGGAAGGTGAAAGTGAAGGGACATGTAGAAGAGGCTCTTCAGTATATTCAAGACAACCTGTCCTAAGCCTATTTTCAAGCCTATTTTAACGGGCTTGAGGCTTTTGTCCATTCACAAAGGCTGGAAGGACATATAGTAAGAGTAGGGCAACCTCCTCAAATAAGTCAGTCTCATCCGTGTAGCAGGATCGACCAGGTCGATCCTCTTTTTTTTATGCTCAAAGAGATGCTCAAAGCTAGGGGGAATCCTCTCCTATATGGTAAAATAATGGGCAATAGGGATGGGAGGCAGCTACATGAAAATCATCGTTACATTTCAACCGAAGGAAGAATTCGTTTCAGATTTAACGAATAGCTTCCCCGGGGTTGAGTTCCTTTTTTATAAAAAAATCAGTCAAGCGGAAAGTGAGCTTCCCAATGCAGAAGTGATCGTCACAATGGGGGAAGATTTAACGAGTGATCATATTGAGAGAAGCAAGAAATGCAAATGGATCATGGTTACTTCAGCGGGACTTGAAAAAATGCCGTTTGAAGCGATCAAAAGAAGGGGGATCCTCGTCACCAATGCAAGGGGAATCCACAAGATCCCCATGGCTGAGTTCACAATCGGCTTGATGCTTCAGCATGCGAAACAGCTTCAGTCAGTTTGGGAACAGGAGAAAGATGCCGTGTGGAGCAGAAGGTTACCTACCACTGAACTTCATGAAGGATCTCTTCTTATTCTTGGAGCAGGGGCCATTGGAGGGGAAATTGCGAGACTGGCAAAGGCGTTTCAAATGAACGTAAGCGGAGTGAATTCTACCGGTTTACCCTCGGAGCATTTTGACAGTATGTTCACTTTGGAGACCTTCACGGATCAACTTCCGAAAGCCGATTACATTGTTTCGGTACTGCCAAGTACGAGTCAAACCAAAGGAATATTGGACATTGACCATTTTGAACAGATGAAGGATTCAGCTGTATTCATCAATATTGGTCGCGGTGATCTTGTTGAAGAATCGATCCTTCTTGAAGCGATGAACAAGAAGTTGATACAACATATGTATCTGGATGTATTTGATCAAGAGCCGTTAGCTGAAAATCATCCATTTTGGAAGACGGAAGGGATCACGGTGACACCTCACCTATCAAGCATTACAAAAAAGTATATGCCAAGGGCCTTTGAAATCTTTAAAAAGAATTTATCTACATATAGTAAGAAGAGGGAAAACTTTATTAACGTGATCGATACAGAGAGGGGTTATTAACATGAAGATTTATACAAAATCGGGAGACAAAGGGACGACTTCCCTAGTATACGGAACACGGGTATCCAAAAAGGATCAACGGGTAGAGGCCTACGGAACTTGCGATGAAGCGAACTCCATGATTGGTCTTGGTCTAAGTTATATCAAAGCTGAATACTTTGATGGTAAAGAAGAATTCGAAGAGTTTGTTCACAAGGTGCAAACGATCCTGTTCCATGTCGGGGCAGAACTTGCCACTCCTGCTGGAAAAGAAGTGAAATGGAAGCTTGATGAAACACATATCAAAGAGTTGGAAGATCAAATCGATTTCCTGGATGGATCTCTCACACCTCTACGAAACTTCATCCTTCCCGGTGGTCAGCCGGCAGGTGCAGCCCTGCATACTGCAAGGACGATTGTCAGGAGAGCTGAGAGAGAAGCTGTAGGAATTGATGAAGACATCAATCCATTGGTCCTTTCTTACCTGAACCGGCTTTCCGATTACTTGTTCGTAGCAGGGAGATACATCAACCAGCAGCTTGGGGAGCAGGAGAAAAACCTCCACGAGTAACAGGGTGAAAGATTGACAAAAGGGACCGTTGATTAGTACACTATTTATAAACATTATAAAATAATAATTCTTATGAAAAGAGGTGCATGACGATGTCTGAAGAAGGACAATTGAAAGAAGCAATTTCGACATTGAAGGAAACGGGAGTCCGTATCACTCCTCAACGTCATGCGATATTAGAGTATCTCATTGATTCAATGGCCCATCCAACTGCCGATGACATATATAAAGCGCTCGAAGGAAAATTCCCTAACATGAGTGTCGCGACTGTTTATAATAATTTACGTGTATTCCGTGAAGTAGGTTTAGTGAAAGAGCTGACGTATGGGGATGCATCCAGTCGCTTTGACTTTGTGACGACGGATCATTATCATGTCATTTGCGATGGCTGCGGCAAAATCGTTGACTTTCATTACCCGGGACTTGATGAAGTCGAACAGCTGGCTTCCCATGTCACTGGATTCAAGGTGAACAACCACCGCATGGAAATCTACGGAACATGCACTGACTGCTCTGTTAAGGAGACACATTAGATAAGAATGGTTCTAATTTAGGACCATTCTTTTATTTTTGCCCTCAAAAAAAAGACCTTCCGTTGGGTGCTAACCCCCAAAAGTTAGAGTTTTTATTATGCAGCTGATTGGCAGGATTGAGTTCGGTATTCCACTGGACTTAATCCTGCCAATTTTTCTTTTGATCGTTTGTGGTTGTACCAGTGGATATAGTCTTCAATCCGTTTTTTTAATTCTTCATAGCTCACTAATCGTTCCCCATAATACATTTCCTGTTTTAAAATGCCAAAGAAATTTTCCATGGAAGCATTGTCTGCGCAGGTCGCTTTACGTGACATACTCTGAAATACTTTATTTTCTTTCAATGTCTTGACCCATTGGTTGTGTTGATAATGCCAGCCTTGATCAGAATGGATGGTGGTGCGATAGGTGGCGTGTTTTTTGACGATTTCGATCGTTTTTTTCAACGGTTCTATGACGAGATCTAATGTTGGTTTCTGCTTGATGTCAAACGCAAGAATTTCTCCATTATAAAGGTCTAGAATCGGATTCAAATACAATTTTCTATCTCCAAGACATTTGAATTCGGTAATATCGGTCACCAATTTTTGAAGGGGGACCGATGTGCTGAAACGTCGGTTTAATCGGTTTTTCACTACCTTCCCGACCTTTCCCTTATACGAATTATATTTACGGGATTTGCGCATGAATTTTACACACTTTAAACCTAGTTCTCTCATGATGCGATACACTTTTTTATGGTTAACTTGATGACCTGATTTCTTTAATTCTTTCGTAATCCGTTTATATCCATATCGTTCATGAGACTGCTTAAATTGGTCTGTGATGAGCTCTTTCAGTTTTGTTTCAGCATTCTCTTTCCCAACGTTTTTTACATGATAATGATAGGTTGCTTCAGGAATATCAACGACCACGAGAACATCCTTTAGTCGAAATCCTTCCTGTTTGATTTCGAGCGCCAGCTTTGCTTGTGCTTTTCGCGATAGGCAATCGTATTCTCCCGAAAAGCTTTCAACTTTTTTAGATACGTATTTTCTAGCCTCAGTAGCTCGTTCTCACGTTCTAATTCTTCTTCACGTGTTAACGTTGCTTCCTCTTTTTTATTGGATTTCTTGGGTTTCTTAGACATAGAAGGACGCCCCTTTGATCTTGTTTTCAGGCCTTCTACCCCTTGTTCGCGAAATACTTTCACCCATCGTGCAAGTAAGGCAGGGTTGGTCAAATTGAATTGCTTAACCGTTTCTGAATAAGAAGCACCTGTAGTTAAAGTAAATTTTACAGCATCTACTTTAAATTGAACAGAATACGCCCTATTCTTTCTTTTCCTTTTTACCCCCTTCATCCCCTGACTTTTATAGGTGCTCACCCAATTTTTTAATGGAGTAGAACTCGGCATATTATATTTTTTCGCCAATAATTTATAGCCAAGATTCCCATACAAATACTCGATCACAAGCTTTTCTTTAAATTCCTCACTATATTTAGCCATAAAAACACCCCCAAAAGTTAGTTTTCTACTCTAACTTTTGGGGGTCGGGTCCCCGTTGAAGGTCTTTTCTCATTCAGCTTTATCTTTTCCTTTTATTATAGTCCTCATCGAATTCTTCACCTTCAAGGTTCGGATCAAGGGTCAAGGGCTCGTTGCAGTACATGCACATATCTACTCGTCCAAGGACCTTGGTGACCTTACCGCAATTGGGGCATGTCACCTGTACGGCCTTCGTAGACAGCATCCCGATCCAGAAGTAGACAACCGTACTTCCGATGATTCCCAGAAAACCCAGCAGCATGAATGTTGTCATGATCCATGGATGTTCTCTAAAATATATACCGACGTACATAATGATAAATCCGATGAAAACTAAACTTAAGGCAAACGTACGGATTTTATTGATCTTACTTGAATATTTCTTAGCCATTTGTTTGTCCCCCCTAAAAAAGTACTATACCATATTTGTTGACAGTAGAGGGATACGAAACCATTTTGTCGAAAAATGACTATATTCAGAGAAGGAAATCCTCTTTGAATGTCGAAATAGTAACCAACCAATGAGTGATGTGGAGGAGTATGAAATGGAAGACATTTTACGACCGATATACCAAGAGCGTACAAGTCACCCCAATACTTTAGGAGCGCTTCTAATAGAACAAAGCAAGAAATCAAGTCCGTTGACGGATACTTTTGATATTGTCCTTTTCCTGATTGTGAAGGAAGCGGAAGAGCCGGTATTCATCAAGCACTATTCTTATAAAGAACAAAAGGCAGCGTTACATATCGTGACAGAAGCCAAGCTGAACGAGTGGATTTTACTCGGATCAAACCGGAAAGTGATCGATTGGCTGTTCAATGGAAAAGTCCTGTTTGATCGCAATGAGTTTATCCAGAATCTTAAAACGGAGTTACGGGACTTCCCTTTCTATGGCAGAAAGATCAAAATGGGCATGGAATTTGCCAAATTGATTCGCCGTTATATGGACGGTAAAGAATTCTTTGAAAGCAAACATTATTTGGATGCTTACAATCACATTGTCCACTCATTGCATCATTTAGCGAGACTGGCAGTCATAGAAAATGGATTCCATCCAGAGGTAACCGTTTGGAACCAGGTCAAGCAAATAGAACCCGAGATTTATAAATTGTATGAAGAACTCGTTACCAGTGATGAAGAAATCGATAAACGGCTGGAGCTCTTGTTCTTGGCAAGCGAGTTTCTCATCCATTCAAGAACGAAGGTTTCCACTGAACATCTATTGGATATCCTTGCCCAAAAGGAACACTGGACGTTCCAGGATCTTCTTAATCATTCAGAAGCGAGACACTACTCCGTGGATTTAAGTATGCTCATTGAATATTTAACGGATAAGGGATTTGTTGAAATCGTCGATGTAGAGACGAAAGGACAAGGGATTTATCACCGTTATTACCGTGCAGCAAAATAATTATAGTAAAATATTAATTTTTCGTTGACTTCAATCTGCTACCTTGGTATATTAGTAAATGTCGCTGCTGAACGACGGCAACGAGCGGTCAGTGGCGACTTAAAAAAATGAAAAAGTTGTTGACAATATGAAGGCAACTTGATAAGATAAAAAAGTCGCTTAAACGAAGCGCTTACACATTGAACCTTGAAAACTGAACAAAACAAGACAATACGTCAACGTTAATTCTAGATTTATTTTTAAAGAGCTATTCAAACTTTTATCGGAGAGTTTGATCCTGGCTCAGGACGAACGCTGGCGGCGTGCCTAATACATGCAAGTCGAGCGGATTGATGGGAGCTTGCTCCCTGATATCAGCGGCGGACGGGTGAGTAACACGTGGGTAACCTGCCTGTAAGACTGGGATAAC
>NZ_LIXZ01000014.1 GCF_001305855.1 Rossellomorea vietnamensis
CGTTCTGCCCAAACACTAAAGAATTGGCAAAATGAAATATTGAATAGCTTTCGATATAACTATTCAAACGGGTTTTTAGAGGGCATAAACAACTTAACGAAAGTGATGAAACGAAACGCATTTGGCTTTAGAAGCTTTCTTCGTTTTCGAGCAAAGATTTTACTGACACATAAGTATAAAAGAATGGGCACGCATATTGGATAAGGGTGAAGCAAAACTCACTTCACCCCAACAATTGACGTTGAACCAAATATATCTTCAAGGAAATGGGATACTCCCTATCCTTGCAACTGATTCTATATAATATTCGACCATAGATATGGAGGCAATGATATGAAAAAATACAATATACCCGTAGAAGCTTCCTTGGAAGTGATCGGTGGCAAGTGGAAGGTCGTCATCCTCTGTCATTTGATCAAAAGCAAGCGGAGAACAAGTGAACTAAAACGTTTGATGCCTGGAATAACCCAGAAGATGTTGACCCAGCAATTGAGGGAACTTGAAGCAGATGGAGTCATAAACCGGATCATTTATAATCAGGTCCCTCCAAAGGTGGAGTACGAACTGACAGAATACGGATGGTCGTTAAAAGAGCCTCTCGATATGCTATGTGCATGGGGTGAACAGCATATCGAAAAGACCTATCCCGACAAAAGTGAAGTCCTCTTGGAAAGCGAATAAGTTTGAGCTGTACTTACAAAAAGAGTGGGCATCTATGCCCACTCTTTTTGTATTCGTTATTTTTCTAATTGACGCTGGACGGAAGAAAGCTTTCCTTCCATGGTCGTTTGCTTATCCCTGCGGTCATCAATTCTGATATTGGTTGCCACACGCTGGATCCCTTGTTGGAATGGGGATTCGTGAATGTCTTGTATCACTTGGAAAAGAACGGGCAGATCCCCTTCTATAATCGTATTCATGGGAGTAAGCTGGAAGCGGATCTTCCCTTCCTCTTCATATCCCTTAAGGATTCTATGCAGATCCGCAACATATGAACTCACACTGGGAGATTCCGTTCCGATTGGTATAACTGTTACATCGACTATCGCCATTACATATCTGCTCCTTCTTCTTTTAGTAGTTGAACGATACTGGAGTTCTTTAAATTGATTACTTTTTCAAGTTGATTTCCATATAAACACGATTCTCCATCAGGCGAACACTGTATAGGTTCTAAAGGAAGATCATCAAACAGGACCTCTTCCTGTCCGGAATTGGTGTCCCATCCTTTTAAAGAGAAGGTCCCCGCGTACGTATCAAAGGAACCCGGTTCATTGGCAACGAACGTAATCAATCGACCCGTCCCTTCTATCATATCATAATAAGGGATTAACCAATCAGAGTAACGGCTTAAGAGGTCTACTGTAAATTCCGACTGAATTTCTCCGGTAGGATGAATGAACTGATACGTAAACGGCCCTTTTTCTTCCCGTGAAAAGACCGATAACAGAGAATCGTTGAATTGATCGAAATGGATACTATCCTCCACGATCATTTCCTTTTCACCATCGAGGATATTTTGAGCTATCAGGGGAGCCGATACGCTCACTTCATCTTTACTCCAATCCTGATAAAGGACGGAGGATGCTGAATGCCACTGAACAAACGGCTGTTCTACATCAATGGGTTCCATGGTCCTGTCCCCGATATTCATTTCAAAGACCTGAAAGCTCCAATCTTCATTGAAAGTTGTCATTAACAATGTTTCATCATTGAATCGATTCCAGGAATAGGTCAAATCATAGGAAGGAACGTCCTTTTGAAATTGAACTTCCCCTGATTTATTGATGATCGTCAGCTGTGCTGAATAGGATGCCGGAGAGGAATGAATGAGTATTTTTTTCTTATCCGGTGAGAGGCTTGCGCTCACATAGGAGGGTTCTATATCATAAATTTTTTGATTGCTTCCGTCGTACACATTGTAGATATAGAAGGACGTCACACTATCCTCTTCCCGTACAGAAAGGATTTCTGAGTTTGAAAGCCAGCCGACATTTTCTATAAACCCTTCTGCAGGAAGGGTTTTCACCATCATTTCTTTTTTATGGGCCTTTTCTTTCTCTGAGGGGGAAGATTGTGTTTCTTCCGGCTGACATGCCGATAACCACACAATGCACATCATGAAAAATATCAACACGCTTATTTTTTTCTTTTTCATCCTCTTCCCCCTTCTCCTGTATTCCGTATTTATTAGTACGTTTCAAAGACAAAAATGTTTCAATAAGATTAAAAAACATTACAAAAATTCAAAAAAAGTGATGACCAGATGTTCATACACACATCTTTAGGGTCACCACGAGAGGTTGCTATTCATTAGGATGATGATTAATTTTACTCCTGATTTTCATTTTCTACAATAGATATTTATAGAACTTACCAAAAGATTTTTCGAGTATTTTCTTTATTCATACCACCGATAGATTGTTACGAGTAATATACCGAGTACGTCCTGATAGATTTCATCGAATTGTGATAGGGGCAAGGGGTTGATGCCTTTTCCTAATTCAAGGGTGAAGCCTGATCTCTTGAATTCTTTCACAAACCAATCTTTGTATCCAGCGTAACTATCAATGTAACGGACCGATCTATATCCGCTTACTCTGGTGAAATCCCTTGCAAGTTTGGCTGCTTCTGGAGGCTCCAATCCATCGTACCCCCAGTAAAACTCTTTCCCCTGGGTGTGCAGGGCAAGAAGTCGATCGAATTTTTCCTGCCGGGCAAGCTTAGCCATTGCGATGGTCTCAGGTTCTGAGAGTGGCTTATATCCTGGGAAATCTCTTGGAGCAGGTTCTTTCTCATCCTTTCTTTCCTGTTCGACTTCCCATTTGGCAGGAAACTGATTGTTCAGGTCCACCCCTCTAATATTGGCTTTCCAGCCGGTAAAGTCGGAACTTCCCCGATTGAGAGCGATCACTTCCGTCCGTTTATCACCCGGGGGACCGTTCAGAACAAGGTCCACTCCATCCGGATTCACCATGGGAACGAGTGACAACGTCACATCTCTATATATCGGCAGGGTTTGTATTCCCCTAATAAGCTGACTGTTGGTCAAAGAAAGTAAATAATCATTGATGAACTTCATGAGGACAGCTGTGGTGATCCACTCATTCGCATGGAAAGAAGCATTCATATGAACTTTCTTCTTTCCTGTTCCTATCCTTATTTCGATGAGATCTTTTCCACCTACACTTTCGCCTGTGGATCTTAATTTTATAAAAGGATAGATTTCTTTTAAACGTTGGACATCTCCCTCAAATCTTTGTGAACCGTATGCCTGTTTCCCATTGACGATGGGTGAGACCACCCTTGATGGAAGAAAGATAGTCGTTCCTACTTGTAATCCAGTGGGATTGACACCTTCGTTCAATAGAAGTAACGCATCGACACTGATGTTCCGGTTTTGGGCAAGGGACCAAAAAGAATCACCCTGTTTAATCGAATGACTTTCTATCCTGAATCCTGGAAGATGTATCTCTGTACCGATTTTCAATCTATTCGGATCAACGGAAGGATTTGAATCGATGAGCAACTGGATCGGGATATAAAACAGTTGGCTGTAGTACCACAGGGTATCGCCACTGCGTACTTTCACTTTCATGATGGAACCTCCCCATTCATATGTCCTTACTTACATGTATGAATGGTTCATAGATTCATGACAAAAAAAAGCTTGCGAAACCTTTCGCAAGCTTTTACTTTATGATTCATCGTCATCACGATATTCGGTTTCCCCATAAAAGCGGAGCAGATCTCCATAAATGATCTTATCGGAGTATTCCAGCTCATTATTAACACGCTCTTTAAATGGATCACAATACTTCATTTCGGTATTTTCTTCCGTTTCCTTACTCCAGCATTTTTCACCTGCATATACATAGTCTTTCGAGATGAACCGACCGTCACGGAGTATAGCCAGGTCTTCATGTTCTCCTGAGAATAGATCAGAACCAAATTGAATGTCCTTTTTGGTATCGATCCCGAGAAGATGCATGATGGTCGGCTTTAAGTCGATTTGTCCTGAAACCTTGGAAATCGTCTTTCCTTCCTTACCGGGAACGTGGATGATCAGTGGCACCTGTTGAAGCTGTGTGCTTACAAATGGTGTGATGTCCTTCCCGAGATATTGACTCATCGCTTTATTGTGATTCTCTGAAATCCCATAATGGTCTCCATACATTACGATGACGGAATTGTCATACAAACCGGACTCCTTTAAGTCGGCAATAAAGTTCTTCACCGCTTCATCCATGTAACGGACGGTTTGGAAATAACGATTCACCGTACCGTCATTTGAAGTGTAAGGGTCGATCAGCTTATCTTCTTCATCAAGCGTGAAAGGGTAATGGTTCGTTAATGTAATCATCTTCGTACTAAACGGTTGAGGCATTTGTTTCATATGCTCCACAGATTGCTCGAAGAACGGGATATCTTTCATCCCCCAGTTCACTGAGTTTTCTTCTGTCACATCATAATCAGGTAACGAATAATAACGGTCATATCCCAGTGAATCATACATGATGTCACGATTCCAGAAGCTTTTGTTGTTTGCGTGCATAGCCGATGTAAAATACCCGTTTTCTCCAAGTTTTTCCGTCATGGACTCAAATTCATTCCCTGAATGGGTAAAGAAGACCGCTCCACGGTTCAACGGATAAAGGGAGTTGTCCAGGATGAACTCGGAATCGGACGTCTTCCCTTGCTGAGTTTGATGGTAGAATTGATCAAAATAGTAGCTCTCCCCTATGAAATCATTAAGGAAAGGAGTGATTTCCTGGCCATTCACTTCACTGTTGATGACAAAATTCTGCAGTGACTCAAGGGACACGATGATTAAGTTCTTGCCTTTTGCTACCCCGAACATTTCCTTATCGGGCCGGGTGTAACCCGCTCTGACATAATTGTCGATATCCGCCAGTTCACTTCCATCCGCAAGGGCTCTCTGGGCGGAAGATTTGGATTGCAGGAAAAGATCATATACATGATAATTATACGTTCCGATATTCTTGACCAGCATTTCACGGTCAAATGTCCTGGTCAGAAGCTGAGGTCTTTCCGATTCTGCCAATCCCAGGTTAAAGAAAAACAATGCCGTTGCAACGAGGAAATAAGCGCGTCGATTGGCTTTCGAGTAGTTCTGTAAAGAAAACCAGGTGGGTTTCAACTTTATGATGAGAATTAATGCAATCACATCGGTGAAATAGAATAGATCCTTCCAGCCCATGATTGCACTGGCGCTCGTGCCCAGGTCAGAGAAATTGCTTGTTTGAAAGAGGACAGGCAATGTCAAAAAGTCATCGAAGAATCGATAAAACACTACGTTTCCGTACAGGATAAACGAGAGGACGAAGCTTGCAGTGATGATATACCGGGTCCGAAACTTATCCTTTTTAAAAAGCAAGCCCACTCCAAAGATGAATAGTAAGAAACTTACTGGGTTAATGAATAGAATCAGTTCCTGGAGAGCGTTTTCTATCTTTATATCAAAACTGGTTTTGTAGACAATATACGTTTTGATCCAAAGGAACAGTGCTGCGAGAAGGATAAGCGGTACCTTTGGTGCCTTCTTTATATTCATATAATCAACCTCCTTGCTACAAACGGTTCAAGCGTATGTAACAACTTTCATGATTTTAATAGAGAAAAATATGGTGATATCTTGATTCATCTTTATTCTTTATTTACAAAACGTCAAAGGTGGATACATAATGGGGGTGTATAATGGAAGGCCTTATTCTCTTACCCATACTATTAGACGAACGAAACCATTAAAAGTTTCAAAAATTTAGGATAAATTAAAAACGGTCCAATGGTCATTAGGTGTTTTAGACTACTATTTCATGTACAAAAAGAGAACCCTCCATAAAGGAAAGTTCTCTATCGAATATTACTTTAAGGTCAAATCATATTTTGTTCTTGACCAGCCAGGCCGCCCCGATCACACCGGCATCATTACCAAGTGTGGCAATACTTAAGCGTGTTGAAGTACGGACCGTCGGGAATGAAAACTGTTCGAAAAATTTAACGACCGGATTTAATAAGATGTCGCCCGCTTTAGAGACTCCCCCACCAATCACGATCTTTTCAGGGTTCAGCCCATTCCCGAGATTTGCAAGGGATAACCCGAGATAGAAGGCTAATTGATCAATGACTGCCAGGGCAATTCCATCCTGGTTTCTTGCTGCATCAAAGATATCTTTGGCGCTGATTGAGCCGTGTGAATCCCTCATGGACCGAAGAGTTGATTCTTCTCCTGTAGCATCGAGTTTTTCGTTTGCAAGGCGAACGACACCGGTCGCTGAGGCAACGGTCTCAAGACACCCTGTCTTCCCGCAATTACATTGATATCCGCCTTCGGGGACGACAGTGATATGGCCGATTTCACCGCCTGCCCCTTTCACCCCGTGAACGATATCGCCGTTTGTAATCACACCGCCGCCGACGCCCGTTCCTAATGTCACACATACGATATCCTTCGCCCCGTCTCCAGCACCCTTCCACATTTCACCGAGTGCCGCACAGTTTGCATCGTTGTCAATGACTGCATGCAACCCTGTTTCGACTTCAAGCAAATCTTTTAAAGGTGTATTATTCTCCCAGCCTAAATTGACCGCTTCATAAATGATTCCCTTAGCCGTATCGACGGGGCCCGGTGCACCCATTCCGATACCAACCAGTTTATCCTTGCTTTGATCCAATTCCTCGAGCTTTTGATCGATCGCTTTCGCAATATTCACAATGATATTTTTACCGTTATCCGATTTATCAGTGGGGATTTCCCATTTATGTAAGAGCTCACCGTATTTACTCAAGAATGCAATCTTTGTTGTCGTTCCACCTAAGTCGACTCCAACTAACCATTTTTCTGTCAATTTTATCACCTGTCCTGTTTTTCTTTTTCAATTTCTATTTCATGACGCAACAAAAATAAAGCGGTCTGAAAATCCCGGGTATCGATCAGTTGGGATTGATAGAGTTCCTTTAATTCGCCTTCCATCAGTTGCAGGTCGGAAAGACGATGCCCAACATATATAATCGTTCCATAACTTTTGAGTAGTTGTTGGATATCATAAATCGTTTTCATGCCAAACACCTGCTTTCTCTTCTTCCCTTTAAAGTATAAGTGAAAACCGCTTTCTTCTCAATCCTAAACAAACCAGTTCCAACACAAAACAAAAAGAGATTTCCTTAAAGGAATATCCAGTAAGAAAATCTCTTTTCTATCATTTCTAACGATCCGGATCTTTCGGATGCAGAAATCGCGGCCGCCTGTTCTTAAGGGGCATCGGGGAACGCAGGAATACATCCCTGAATGCCCGGAGATTGAATGGAATAAATGGCCACATATATGGAATGCCAAACGAGCTCATTCTTGAGAGCATGATGATCCACAAACATACACCAACTACAAATCCATAAACACCGAATAAAGCCGTGCATATCAATAGGAAGATCCTCACCAGGCGGTTAGCCAGGCTCATCTCATAACTCGGGGTGGAGAATGTTCCAATGGCAGCAATCGCCAGGTAAAGAATGACTTCATTGATGAACAGTCCGACTTCAACAGCAACCTGCCCGATCATCAACGCTGCAACGAGACCAAGGGCGGTTGCCAGGGAAGACGGGGTATGTATGGCGGCCATCCTTAAAATATCGATCCCCACTTCAATGATTAAGAATTGAAGGAATAACGGGACTTCCCCTACATCATTCGGACCAATATAAGCCATGGGTTCCGGCAGCAGCTCCGGGTGGATCGCAAATAAATAATATAGAGGCAGTAAAAAGATCGATGACCATACCGCAATGAACCTTACAAACCGCAGATAAGCCCCTACAGAAGGTTTATTCCTGTATTCCTCCGCATGCTGAAGATGATGCCAAAACGTGGTCGGTGTAATGAGGACACTGGGGGAACCATCCACCATGATGAGAACATGTCCCTCATACAGGTGGGATGCCGCAGTATCAGGTCTTTCCGTGTACCGGACCAGCGGATAGGGATTCCAATGCCGTCCCGCAATGTACTCTTCTAACGTTTTCTCCCCCATGGGAAGGCCGTCAGTATCGATCTTCGAGAGAGCATCCTTGATTTTATGCACCAACTTAGGGTCGGCAATGTCTTCAATATAACTGACAACGATATCCGTCTTGGATCTTCTGCCTATTTGCATGTATTCCATGCGAAGAGAGGGATCGCGCACCCTCCGTCTTGTCAATGCAGTGTTAAATACAATCGTCTCGACATATCCGTCCCTTGAACCCCTTACTACCCGTTCTAAATCAGGCTCCTGAGGCCCTCTGACAGGATACGTCCTTGCATCAATCATAATAACCTTGTCAATACCGTCCACGACAAGGGCTGTCGGACCTGCCAATACTAAATCGATCACCTGATTCAAGTCATCTACTTGTTCAATCTCTATATAAGGAATATACGTCTTTAAAAGCTTTTCTAAAGTATCCTCTTCCAATTGTTCAGAACTGAGTCCAGATAAGAGCTTCATCAGATAATGCATAATATCATCTTTAACGAAGCCATCCACTAAAAACATGGCCATTTTTCTTTCTGCATACTCCAGATCCAATTGAATGACATCAAAGCTCTTGTCCACTGCTAAGGTATCCCTTAAATAATTGGTGTTTTCTTCAATCTGAGTAGAGACAGGCTTTTTCTTTTCATTCGACATTAGCCTTCACTCCCAATACCTTTACATGAATTTCCATCTTTACCATCCTAGACAAAGAAGCCCGAAATCATACATCCTATCATATTCAATTCCATCGATTCATACTATGTAGAAAATGGACAAACCACTGGAGTGAACAAAATGAAGGATAGGCTGAAAGAAGCAATGCCATTTATGGTGCTCATGTGTGTAGTGGCCATGGGCATTCAATTTATTTACAAGCCGCAAACCCGGGAGAGCATTATTTTCTTTCCCATTAATGAAAACGTATCTTATGAATCGGCCACTACGCTTCTGATGCTTGAACCTGAAAAGAAAAATGATCATTATGAAGTGAATTGGAAGGTATCTTCAAAACTTGATGTTCCCGCTTATTTACGTCAGGATGTCGGTTTTTTATATATGAACGGGAGATTGAAAGGGCGGATGAATGAATGGGAACAAGATACAGATCAGATTGTGGAGGAATCGACCATAAAGGGGAAAGAGAGCAGTATTCTCCAAGCAGTAACTTTTCACTATGCTGAAATACATGAATCAGACACAGAGTTCACCAGTGCCCAAAAAATGACCGAAGATACGCTGTACGTGATCGATTCCAATTTCAGCCCATTAAATGCCTTCAGGCAACCGGGGACCGACACAGAAAAAGAATGGAAGAACATATTGGACAAAGTGACGTCCCAACAACTCGATTATTTATGGGAAAAGGCCATCTCCACCATGGGCATCAAGGTCGATGAATACACCCCCATCCCACTGACCAGCCTCCCGATGTTTGATGAGCGTCCCTTGGAAGGCTACACCAGACAGGAATGGGACCGTCTGATCGGAAATCTATGGGAAGGATTATATAAAAACTATTATCTAGGGATTAAAAAAGAGGACGGCTCTGTGGTGGAATCCATCGACAGTGCCATTCCTCTACTATTAGTAAAAAAAGATAAAAAGGAAGTCCTTGTGCTGCTCGTTGATCAATACGGGGAAGCGTCCTTACTCAGACAGCTGATATCTTAATTGTTCCCTTGCAACTTTTTATAAAGTTTCTCATAATTTTCATCCTGCCTATTTAATTCATAGGCTTTTTTTGCATGGATGAGAGCTTCTTCCCTTTCCCCGTTATCGATCAGAATCAACGCAAGATTGTAATGGGCTTCATGAAATCGATCATCTTCCTTTATTGCGGCCGTCAAATGTTTCTTCGCCGGTTCTAATTTATTCTGCTTTATTTCAGCATATGAAAGGTAGAAATAGGTTTGTGCGTTCGGAGATCCTTCTTCTACCACAGGGGTAAGAATATCCACGACTTCCTCCCACTCCTGGTTCGATATTTTTTCCTGGGCGACTCCATTTGCCGTATCGACGTTCCAGGAGGTTGAGTCCCCACCGATTCCATACCACACCAATGTACCTGCAACAAGAATGCTCCCAAGAAGAAACAGGAGCTGACGCACCGGCCGGTTGGCGTTTGGCAGACTGACGATCCCTGCAGCAAGAAAACCTCCAATAAGACCCCCGATATGGCCGGCGTTGTCGATGCCGGGAAGGCTGAATCCCAGGACCAGATTCAATAAGATGACCGCAATGATATTGGTGCCCATGGTGCGGAAGAAAACATTTGGATGTAATACCCCAAAGTACAGGAGAGCACCGAAACAACCAAAGATCGCCCCACTTGCTCCTGCTGAAAGATTGGAGGTAAACAGGAAGCTTGCAAGCGTCCCTGCGACTCCCGACAGCATATAAATGAGAACGAACCTGATGCGTCCGAACATTTTCTCTACTGCCATTCCGAGATAATAAAGGGCCAGTGTGTTCATCAAGAGATGAAGTAATCCTATATGCAGGAAAATCGGTGTGACGAGTCGCCACCACTCTCCTTCTATCATAAGAGGATTATATTTTGCACCGAATTGAATGAGCGTCGCGGGATCCTTACTCCCTCCATTCATTTCAAGAATAAGGAACATGATCACCTGAACCGCAATAAAGAGATAAGTAAAAAACGGCTTCCCTCTTTCAAATAACTGTCTCTCTTTCTGAATTTGCTTAGAGGAAGATGTCATGGTCATATTTTTGATCCAATTCACATTGGCTTCCAACACTTCAGGGGGAAGCTCCCATTCCCCGTCATTGAAAAGTGGATCGGTTCTAAGCTTCTCCACACTTTCATCACCATGAAGCAGAATAGGCTGGATGGTCGTTTTATGACGGTTCACCGTGTCGAGGAATAGACCTGGATCCCCATCGACAGGTGGAAAAGTAGATATGTAGAGATTCTTTATGTGAAGCTGTCTTTTCCTCAGGGATTTCCTGATTTTTTCTCCATTCATGGAGGTCACTTCCAAATCCCTCTTGACCCAGTTACCCCAATCCAAGTCCTTTCGAACGATTCGGACGATGCTTCCTTCTTTCATGCCTGAATTCTCCAACCATATTTCATCCTGGTCGGGGGAAAGGTTCAGGATCCGATAGTGTTTATATTCCACTAAATAGTGGGCTACTTTCCAAAATAAATAATGATATCGTAAATCCACATCATCCACTACTTTCTTTTTACTCTTTTAACCTACCGAAATCATATAAAAATAACGTGCCTCCCCCTACTATACCGAACCTGTTTTTAATGTGTAAACAAAAAAGGCTGCAGGATGGGGTATGGCCCCCCTGCAGCCTTTTTTTGATCAAGAGCGGAATGCGCCTTGAATGAATTTAGAGCGGATACCGGGTATACCCATGGCCGCTCTTACGGCAAATTTGCGAAGTACAAAATTCCCTAATAACAAGTTTAATAAACGATATCGATTCGGAACCAGAAAAAGAACCAAACCGCCGAGCACTAACCATTTTGTCCATCCGTTCATCATGATCCCTCCTGATTATAGTGTGGATCATAACCGATTAGCTTATCCCATAAATTTATCTAAACCTGGTATTTTTTTGCCTGCTACCGATATAGGAGAAGGAGGATCACTCCCGACATTAAGCTTGAAAGGGCATTGACCAGTTCATTATTCATCCAGTAGCCCTTCGTTCTTTCGGTTTGCTGTCCGCAGTGGACAGTGGATTCCGTCTCTATTCCGCACACTCGGCACTTGTAATCCAATTGTACATATGCACCCAGTAATGTATCCAGGAGATTTCCAAGGAACCCGGAAAGTGTGATCACTATAAAGAGCGTGGTATCCATACCATCCAGCATGACCAGGGCTGCCAGTGCGATAAAGGCTGCCCCCAGGACCGCCGCTACGGTACCGGCGGGAGAGACGGCTCCCGAGGTGCCTTTCGGGACTCTCCGGAACGACCTTACGGAAAATGGATGTTTCCGACTCAAAGGACCAATTTCAGAAGCCCAGGTATCTGAATTCGCCCCTGCAACCGATGCAACAAAAGCAAATGTCCACACGTTTTCACCCGTCAAGCTGAACAACAGGGCGAATAGTGCTGCAGGCCCCCCGTTTGCCAATACTTGCTGCCAATCCCGTGTGGACGTCTTAGCAAGCCGGTCCAGGGTCCCGATCTTATCCTTCTTAAATAGATGAGACCATATACTAGATGATAGGAAGAATGCCCCCAATACAAACAAGCCCCGGAAACCAAAAGCAATACCGATGAAAAGACCGACCAACATCGCCATCCAAGCCCCTGATATACTTAAATTCTTTGTCCTCCATCCTCCAATCGCGATGGCGAGGATAAAGAGAAGAAGCGGAAATAATTCAATCTTCACAATCGATCCTTCTCATTTCCGTCAGTATGGTAGAGACCTGCATATCGAAGGATTCAATCGGCAAGTATTCGACCATTTGTTCTTCAAAGGCAAGGGACATGGAAGTTCCTGAATAACCTGAAAGCAGCCGGTCATAATATCCACCACCAAATCCAAGACGGTAACCGGCGGTTGTATAAGATAACCCCGGTACGATCATCAATTCAATGGATTCGTTATGTACAGCAACGGATTTCGCCGGGTCCGGTTCATATAAATTAAAATAAGATTGTTCCAACTGATGAAAATCAGTCAGTTTATAAAAAAACAACTGGCGGGTCTCCGGGAGGCACTTTGGCACGACGACCGTCTTTCCCTCTTCCCAGCCTCTCTTAATGATATTCCAAGTATCAAGTTCCGGAGGCTTTGAAACGGTGACAGATACCGTGCTGCTTTGCTTCCACTCGGGAGACTCAAAAAGGCGCTGTTCTATTTCGAAACATTTTTGTTGAAATGAAATATGACCAATGGATTTTAATACTTGCAGCTGAGATTTACGCTTTTCCTTTTTAGACATATGATCCCTCCATGCTTACTATCCTGCAATTATTTTAATGGATTTCCCGCATAAATGCGACAGACATTACACCACTATTCGGAAAAGGCATTACTATTCAACATAAATCAGAGCCAAATAAAGCATAAAAAAAAGCAGCGGATAAAATCCGGCTGCTTATTTCGTTTCGCGGTGAAGAGTCACACGCTTTAATTTCGGGCAATATTTTTTTAGCTCTAAACGGTCTGGGTTGTTACGCTTGTTCTTAGTAGTAATATAGTTACGCTCACCAGTTTCTGTGCAAGCTAAAGTAATGTTTACACGCATTATAATTTCCCTCCAAACATATACATCTTCTACTATTCATACGACTTTTATATAATATCACTTTTCCCCGGGAAATGCTAGTCCGTTTTTTATTCTATCACTTAAATTTGCAATGTCTTCTTCCATCCCACCTTCAATGGCATATACTTTCCCCTGTTTCACTTCGAAGGGCTTGAAAGAGAAATCCAGCATATATACCATCATATTGAGGCCATTGGTTATGGGATAGTAGTATAAGCTGCCATTCGTTAAGGATTTCTTCCAAAGTTTGAGCCCCTTCAGATTAAGAGGGTAGATGGTTTTCTTTACAGATTCGGCACAGGAAACAATATTGGTGATGGCAACCCGCCTTCGGCTGTAATTCCAGAATGTATCCTCAGACAGGGACAGGACGCCTACTCCATCTTCCTTGCAGGCGAGCCACTCGATGAGAAAGAATACTTTTAGCCGGCAGGTTTCTTTTGACGTATTCTCCATTTCGAATACATAAGATTCACCCCAACCCTCAACCTCTTCCTTCACACTTACTTTAATATCCGTAAGGGAAGAACATTTTTCAGAGTGGATGGGCGTATACTCATTTTTCTTATTCCAGGCTATTCCTTCAATATGAAACGTTCGATTCGGGTTCTCCCTCATTAGCCTCTACACCTTTTGCCAGATTTTTATTTTCTTGCCATAATATCTTGCAAACTCCCTCGCCAGATTTCTTCTGTCCGCATTGGAATAAATGATGAATCCTCTTTTTGGATCACTAATGATTTTCGTCCTGCCTCCATCCCTATGGTCAAATACGATTTCTTTCTGACTTGAAGAAGATGGGACCGTCTCAAGCAGTTTTGCAAGCACCATCGGTTTCTTCCCATTCGGACAGGCTACCTGCAGTCGGGTGATGAAAGGCTCCCTTAAGTCATTTGAACGGTGTAAGCCTTTCTTCAAAGAGGGAGGAGAGAAGTGTCCCCTCATTAGATCGTCCCTGGCACACTTATATTCTTCCGGGTTACCGATATCTCTCCAATAGGCACTGGTCTTGAACACGTATACCTCTTCATTATTCAACAGGAGCCGGGGAATGAAATCCTGGCCGAAATCTTTTGCCCCAATGTGGGCATACCGGTCCAAGAGCCGGGGATCAAGCATATATACACCTGTGTTGACTTCATTTCCCACCCACTCTTCGGGCTTTTCGATAAAATCGACTAATTTGCGGGTTTCGTCCGTATGACAGATTCCATATTCTTTTGGATTCGCCACTTCCTTTGACACTACGGTCATGACCGCTCTTTTCTCATAATGAAATTCAATGACCTTATCGATGGGGATATTGGTAAACGCATCTCCGCTAAGAACGAGGAACGGTTCTCGCAGCCTGTGCCGTGCGAGGAAGATGCCACCCGCTGTTCCGAGCGGGGATCGTTCCTCAAGATAGGTGATATTCACATTGAACCGTTTCCCATTTCCGAAGTAGTCTTTAATGGTCTCACTTTTATAACAAGTCGTAATCAAAATATCTCTTATTCCATAAGAACTTAGAAGGTTAATGCTATATTCAAGTATTGGCTTATTCAGAATCGGGACCATAGGCTTTGCAATCGACATCGTATAGGGTCTTAATCGCTTCCCTTCTCCCCCTGCCAATATAACCGCCTTCATCTTTTTATACCCTCCACTTTCGATTGAAGAAGCACATCGTCATATACATGAATGGTCTGGTCTGCGATCCGGTCCCAGCTAAACATGGACTTTGCCATTTTAAAGCCCAGTTCACCCAGCTGTTCCGATTTATGGGGATCTTCGATTAATGAAATCAATTGAGCATAGAGACTGTGTTCCTGATTGGGTTCAAATAATAAACCGGTTTGTTCGTGTTTCACAATGGACTTTAGCCCGCCGGTATTGGAAGCGACCACGCCTTTCCGGAAGGCCATCGCCTCCAGGGCAACGATCCCAAACGGTTCGTATAAGCTTGGGAAGATGACGGCCAGACAATTCTTCAAATAGTCATTTCGTTCTCTATCCGAAATGTATCCGACGAATGAAACGATATCAGAAAGCTGCTCCTCGATAACCGTCTTTCGGTATTGCTCGAGCATCGGACCCTTCCCTGCTATGACAAATGAGATATGATAACCCTTTTCCTTTAACCGGGAAGCTACGCGGATGATGGTATCAAACCCTTTCTCATGAACCATCCTTCCGATTGAAAAAAAGTAAGGCGTCGATGGTTGAGAAAAGTCATATGGGGAAGACTGGTCCAGTTTCTCCAGTTCCACACCGTTTGGTATGACAGCGATTGGTGCTTCTATCGTGAATAAGCTCTTGATTTCATCTTTCATATGCTCACTGCAAACAATGAGATGATCAGAGGCACCGATGAGCAGCTGTTCTTCCCCATGGATCTTGTGTTGCAAATCGGTATATATCCCTTGATTCCTGCCATGTTCGGTAGCATGGATCGTTGTAATAAGAGGGAGCGAGTAATAGTCTTTCAGCTTCATCGCTGATGTCGATACGATCCAATCATGGGCATGGATATGTGTGATTCTTTCATCTCGTATCAAGTCATGGGCGTACTGAATGAAGGACTGATTCAAATCAAATACCCATTTAAAGAAATCTTCTTCATATGGATGCAAAGGATGCACCCGGTGAATCGTGACACCTTCCATTTTCTCAAGGGGAAGTGCATCATTTGCCTTGGTGGTAAGAACATGCACATGCTTCCCTTTTTTCACAAGATTATTGGCTAAATCATACACATGTCTCGATAATCCACCCACGATATTGGGCGGATACTCCCAGGAAAGGATGAGCACTGAATCATCCTTCTCTTCCACGCTACCCTTCATTCCAATCGAGAGCTTCTCAAGAATGTCGTCAGATGGAAAAGGGATCATACTTTTGCGATGAAGAAGGAGATGACCATCCTTATGCCCATCCATGACTTGGTGGAGCAACAGGTCGAAATGAACCGTGGACAATCCATTTTCATCTTTAAACCCTTCCATGCTTGATACCCATTCCCTTATAATCTGAAAGGTCCACTCTGTTTCGGCTGACAATGTCACCATATTCTCCAACTGCTCTTCCATGCGGTGAATCAACCGAATATTCCGAATGGCTGAATCGGACATGATCGGGATTTGCTTCACCATTCCCAGATACCCGAAGCCCACCCTTGATAGAGCGGTAGGTTCTTCCATCATGACGTCCATTGTATGACTGGCATTTCCTCTATCCAGTTCCATTAATGCATCATAGTCTGATTGGTCCTTAACGTATACGATTGAAAGGGGTTGATCGCTTTTTTCCCGGGAGTCAATGCCCTCCGCAACGGGAATGAGTTTCAACCCTCTCGGCGTCCTGCTTACACTTCTGTTCTGTTCCTTTTCACTATGTTCATAAGAAAAGGACGAAATGAATGTATACTCAATGCCTTGCTGAGTGAGATATAGATCAATCCCCGGTACATACGCGGCTTGAGGTAACCAGAACGACTTAGGGATCATTTGGAAGTATTGCTTGTATAATAATGTACTCATCCGAACCTGGGCTTCAATCGCACGTGGAGTCCTGTAATGGGTCAATGGAAAAGGACTTACCGCTGTAGGGATGACGGTTGCTTTTCTTTTCACTGTAAGATGTTTGTAGACTTGTACGAGATTCATGTCATAGGTTGACCACTGTGAATAGATGAGCTGCCACTTATGTTTATCATGAGAGCCTGCTTGCAGGAGGTTGCTTTGAATGATAGCGTTCGCCCTCTCTTTAAACTCATCATTCATAAAAAGTGAGAAAAGGAGAGGATTCAACACGACAGGAATGGGACCACCTTCATTCCGATCAAGGAAATCGATCAATTCACCATTCTCTATAAGTAATGCGGTAAGCAAATCTTCCCGTTCAAACACTTGAGAATATGAACATTCATTACATGTTGGATACACGATGATTTCTGAAAGAGCCTTCATGCGTTTTCCTCCCCGTTCATGACATAATACGAATACGTGCTCACATGCTCCACCCACTTGGGTTCCTTGATTAACCCCTGCTCGTATTCCATCAACTCTTTCATACTGTGCGCCTCCTGATGATGAGAGGTCCTTGGTGTATGAATGACATTTGAACGAGTGAAGGCAACAAAATCACCTGATGGTAACCGCAAACCGATTTCCACGCAGTAGCTTCTGTTTTCCTTTAATCCGTTCACAAACCAATCCGTTTCTGTAAATGGGACATACGAATCCGAATGGTGATGTTGATTATGGCCATTAAACGAAATAGAGGTAATATCATATAATCGAAGAACATACGGCTGGGGGTCGGAGTTCATCTTAAAATGAGCTTTCACATACCGGATCCATTCCTGGGAAATGTTCCAGTAACAATAGATCCTCGACGAAGTAGAAAACGTAATCGATAACTCGGTGGCTCTCGAATTTTTTGATCTGTGCTTAGGCATCTTCCTGCCAAAAGCAGCTCTTCCTACCCGTTTCTTCGGTGTTTCCGGTTTAATCATTTCAACGTCTGCTGGATGCGGACTTTTTTCCAAAGCTTTCTGGTACTTCACCCATTGATACTGAACCTTGCCCACGGTTGTATTCAGTTCTTTGGCAATCTTCCTGAATGATACACCTTGTTCCTTTAACTTGATTATTTCTGTGATCAAAACCATTCCTCCTAAAACGAAGCTTTTATTATATGAATTCAATCTAAATATTATGACAATTAATCTTAAATTTATCGTAACACCGTATTGAAAAACCTACAATGAACGCATTTTGTCGTATCTTGTTACACATGATGGCAATAGGATTAAACGTGCATTTTTTTTATGATTTAGTATGCTGAAATGATAATAAAGCGATTACATTTCCATAACGACATTTTTCTTTGTTGATCTGGTCACGGCATTCGACAAAATATTGGTTTATCACACACATTTATCCACGTATCATATAGAGTTGGGACATGATCTGTGCTATAAATAAAGTAGAATAATACATCTTGGGGTGATAAAGTGACTTACCTATTCATTGGATTAGTAAGCTTCTCTATCCTATTACTTGTCATTTCGTTTTTCCAACGGGATCGGTATCGCGATATAGAAAAAGACATGGAAGAATTATCGATGAATGTTCTGCAGGAGCATTATAAATTGAAGAAGCGAATAAGCGTTTTGGAAGAAGAGCTCATGTTGGATGGCGATATGACTATTCACAAGAGTCCAATTAACGCAATCATTAAGAATCAAGTCCTGTCTCTTTATAAGCAGGGAGTCAATGTAGATCAGATTACAAAGCAATCCACTCTTTCTAAACAAGAGGTCCTATCCATCATTAATGAATCCTAACATTCATTTTCTTTAAGTGTTTTAACAGGAACGGCTTACGCCATTTGGAGTAAGCCGCTTTTTTACATTTTAAATGTCTTAACCAGGCCTGAAAGCTGATCCGCTTTTTGCATCAGGTCATCGGATTGAACATATAAAGTTTCAATTAAACCGTTTTGTTCCTGCACAGAGGAATTAATGGTAATCGTGCCATTGTTGAACTCTTTCCCTACAGATGACACACTTTGAAACGCTACGTGAATATGCCCCTTATACTCTTTCAACAAATCAAGACTACTGGAGATTTCAGTAATATTCACAACCATACCTGAAACCTGCTTTTTCATTTCTTTAAAATTATCTCCTGTCGTTTGTATATAATCCTTTCCGATTCCAAGCTCCTTATAACCGTCTTTTAACGAACTGGATACTTCACCGGATATATGTTGAACGTTTTTGACGCTATGATTTATTTCAACCAGGGAAGTATCAACGTCCTGAGCCAGTTTCCGAACCTCGTTGGCTACAACAGAGAACCCCTTCCCCGCTTCCCCGGCCCTTGCAGCCTCTATTGAAGCATTTAACGAAAGCAAATTGGTCTGATCGGCTATTTTCTTTATACTTTCAGTCAAATTACTGATGTCGGTTGCACTGTTCTCCAATCGATCAAGGAGATCGTAGGTTTTCTTTATTTTTTCATAGACCATTTCAATCTGATTTGTAGAAGCAATCATCGATTTGTATCCTTTCACTGTGGTCCCTTGCATAGATGATGAGAGTTCCAACAGGGATTTTCCATTGATTTCTACTTGGGTGACCTGATCATCAAAGGTCTGGTACTGATTATTAAGTTCCCCCGCTGCTGCAACCTGATCTTCAGAGCTACTTGATAAACGATACATAGAGTCTGCAACCTGATGACTCGAGGAATTGATTGAATCCGTCAGATGTTTAATATGCTGACTATTGCTCTGGACAGTATATGAACTGTCTTTAATCGCTACGACCAACTCTCTTAAACGTTCCACCATATGCCTGATGGAGAAGTTTAACTGACCAATTTCATCTTTTCTTCTGGTCGGCGGAACAGAAAGGGTCAAATCCCCATGTGCTACAGCTTTTGTCACCGTTAGGATTTTACCGATGCTCCTGTTTATCTTGTTTGAAACAAGGTTTACTATCAATCCACTTATGAGCAAAGAAAGGATCACAAAACCAATTAACCAAAAAAAGAGTGTGTTCATATTTTTTTCTGTTGTTTTCAAGACAGAATCTTGTTGTTGGAGGGTTCGCTCTCTTATTTCTAATAATAGTCGGTTATTTTCGTCTCTCAGAACACTTATTTGTCTTCTGGCATCCGTATAGAGATCTTCATCTAAGCGAACAACGGCGGGGGCAATTTCTTTAATGAAAAGCTCATCGATTTTCTTGTTATTTCGAGAAAAAGTCTCTATCATCCCTTGATCCTTTTCGTCGAGGCCTTTTAGTATTTCATCAGTGTTACTGTTCAGCTCACCTCTTAATTTTCGATATTCTTTCACATCCTCATCATTTAAAAATGTTATGTAATCTGCAATCCGTATGTCTTTCGCATTAATTAGTCTGCTTAGTTCGGTGATTTCTACGGAATGCTCACCTGTATCTTTCATAAATCGCATATCCTGCATCAAATGATTCAAACTGAATAATGCCAATCCGACACATGAAATAAATAAAACTGCATTCAAAAGGAACGTATAGGCCAGTTTATTTTTAATAGAATGCTTAAAAGACATCTTCGAAAAAATTTTATTGCTGTTAAAGCAGTTTATAAAAGACCATATATTTTTTCTCATGGAAAAGGGTTTGGTTTTCATTATATCCTCCTGTATGTAAAACTTTGTGCCTATTAAGAATATGTACCAAAATACCCATTTTTTCTATACTTTCACTGTTATCTTAATATAATCTTTACAAAACACATCCGAAATCCCAGGATAAAAAAAAAGCGCCCCTTCGTCAGAAGGAACGCTTTTCACTTAGTTATTCAAATCAAACCGCTCACCGGTCACTAAGAAGATGACATTTTCACAAATATTCGTCACATGATCCGCTACGCGTTCAATGTATCTGCACGTAAACGCCAGCTGGGTGATCTGACTGATTTCATCTGGATAGTTCGGGATATACGTCATCAGTTCTTTTACAAGTTGACCGTATAGTTCATCTACTTCATCATCACGATCAGCCACTTTTTTCGCCAAGGAAGCATCCTCTGTATAGAAAGCCGTCAGCGCTTCTTCGAGCATTTCTTCAGCAATCGAGAGCATTCTCGGAATTTCTTCAATCGGCTTGATCAATTTCTGGTTCCCGATATGCAGGGTAGACTTCGCGATATTCGTCGCCATATCCCCGATCCGTTCAATTTCAGAACAGATCCTTAATGCAGAAATGATTTTCCGCAAGTCCGTAGCGACGGGAGATTCTTTCGCAATGAGAATGATGGCCAGATTATTGATTTCATTATCATATTGATTGATGATATGATCTTTTTTGATGATTTCCTCTGCTTTTTTAATGTCTTGTGTCTTCAAGGCTACGACGGACTCTTTTAAAGATGCTTTAGCAAGATCCGCCATATCGAAAAGTTTGTCTTTTAACTCTTTTAAATTATTATCGAAATTTCTTCTTATCGCCATACTTATTCCCCTTTGCTAAGTAATGATGAAGAACCTTTTTTCTCAAAGTGCACTTTATCCAAATCGTCCCGACACATAGTCTTCCGTTCTTTTGTCACTAGGATTAGAAAATATTTTATCCGTTTCGTCCAGTTCAATCAAGTCCCCTAATAGGAAAAAGGCTGTTTTATCAGAAACCCTTGCTGCCTGCTGCATATTATGAGTGACAATGACAATCGTATATTCTTTCTTGAGCTCACTGATCAGCTCTTCGATTTTGACAGTGGAAATGGGATCGAGAGCTGACGTCGGTTCGTCCATCAGAAGGATTTCAGGTTTTGTCGCAAGTGCCCTGGCAATGCACAAACGCTGTTGCTGACCACCCGAAAGTCCCATTGCGGGAGCATCCAATCGATCCTTTACTTCGTCCCATAACGCAACACTCTTTAACGTGGATTCGACAATCTCATCAAGCTCTTTCTTCTTTTTGACACCATGCACTTTCGGTCCGAACGTAATGTTGTTATAAATGCTTTGAGGAAATGGATTTCCTTTTTGGAACACCATCCCCACTTTTCTTCTCAATTCAACTAAATCGATCTTGTCTGAAAGAATATTCGTTCCGTCATAATTGATTTCTCCGGACATTTTAATCCCTGGAACCGAACGGTTCATCAGGTTCAATGTTTTTACGAATGTGGATTTTCCGCATCCTGATGGTCCAATGATCGCTGTAACCTCTTTATCATAAATGGGAAATGTAATGTTTTTTAACGCATAGTTATTTCCATACCATAAATTTAAGTCGTTTACGTTAAATGCCGTTTTTTTCGTTGTAGCTACTGACACGTGAAACCCCTCCAACTAATTGATCAACTGAAACGCCCTGAAATATAGTCTTCCGTTCTCTTTTCCGATGGATTTGTGAAGATTTTCTCTGTCTGGTCAAACTCCACTAAATCTCCATTATAAAAGAATGCCGTCTTGTCAGAAACACGGGAAGCCTGCCCCATGTTATGAGTCACAACCACAATCGTGTACTCTTTCTTTAAATCGGTGATCAATTCTTCAATCTTTGCGTTTGAAATCGGGTCCAGTGCTGAGGACGGTTCATCCAATAGCATGACAGTCGGTTTCATGGCAATGGTCCGTGCAATACATAAACGCTGCTGCTGCCCGCCGGATAGTGACAATGCTGAAGTATGAAGACGGTCTTTCACTTCATCCCAAAGTGCCGCTTTCGTTAAGCTTTCTTCTACAAGTTCATTCAGCACGCTTTTCTTTTTGATTCCGGTAAATTTCAGTGCATGTACAATATTTTCATAAATGGACTTACTGAATGGATTCGGTTTTTGGAAAACCATCCCGATTTCTTTTCGAAGGGCCACGACATCAATGTTCTTACCGAGAAGATTCACATCTTCATACATGATTTTCCCTTCTGCACGGGCGATTGGTACTAAATCATTCATCCGATTAATCGTTCGTAAAAAGGTTGATTTTCCACAACCTGAAGGACCAATTAAAGCTGTTACTGCATTTTTTTCGATTTCCATATTTATATTCTTAACTGCATGATTATCACCGTAATAGAAGTCCAAATTCTGAACATCAATGATGGTCTCTCTTTTGATTTGTTCAGCCACTCCTGAAGAGCGCTCCTGTCTATTTTCTAATTGAACCGACATGTACTATCACACCTTCTATTATTTTGTCGCTGTCATTTTATTATGAATGTAGCTTCCGATGAATCGTGCACCCAGATTGAAAATCAAGACACATAGGATCAGAACTGCTGATGCACCGGCTGCTTTTTCGTCTACATCGGGAATCAACCCTTGGGTATTGACTGACCAGATGTGAACGGCAAGGGTTTCAGCCGGTCTGAAAAGATTCAAAGGTGATGTAGGCGAAACTGGATTCCAATCCATATAGTTCAATCTCGGAGTCGATAGGCCGGCTGTGAACAATAAGGCAGCAGCCTCACCGAATACACGGCCCGATGCCAGGATGGCCCCTGTCAAAATGGATGGGAATGCACCAGGGATGAGCACGGTTTTAACTGTATGCCAATTGGTGATCCCAAGCGCAAGGCTCGCTTCTTTCAACTCACGTGGGACGCCTCTGATGGCATCTTCACTAACACGAACCAATACAGGAAGATTAAATACTGTAAGTGCCAGGGCTCCACCTATGATGGTATATCCCCAACCCGTTGTATTTACGAACACCAATAGTCCAAACATTCCGATGACGATAGATGGTAATGAGGCCAATACTTCAATACAAGAACGGATGGTATTCGTAATCTTACCTGGCTTTGCGTATTCAGCCATGTAGATGCCTCCGCCGACACCTAGAGGAACCGTTATGATCATTGTGATGATCAGGATATAGAAGGAATTGAATAATTGATCACGAATTCCTCCTCCGGCACGGACTGCACTGGATGGAGTGGTCAGAAAATCCCACGTTACATACGGGAGACCCTTCACTAAAATATATGAAAATAGAGCCACTAAAAGTGCGATAATGACTGTTGCGATTCCAATGAACACGCCAGTGGCGATCTTGTCTGCTCTCTTACTATTCATTAGACTTTCCTCCTCGATGATAAGTAGCGGATTAATAAGATAAATATGAATGACATGATTAATAGAATGAGGCCCATCGACCAGAGCGTATTGTTCTCTACGCTTCCATAAGTGGTATGTCCCATATTTAACGTTATGATCGTTGTCAATGTTGCCGACGCATCTACTATACTTTGAGGAAGATCTCTTGTATTCCCTATGACCATCTGAACAGCCAATGCTTCACCAAATGCTCTCGCCATACCGAGTACGACTGCTGTCAATAATGTTGGCAATGCGGCAGGGATTAATACTTTTCTAATCGTTTGCCATCTTGTTGCCCCTAAAGCATATGATCCATCGCGAAGGCTTTTTGGCAATGAACTCATGGCGTCTGTGGCAATGGTTGTGATAGTAGGCAGGATCATCACGGATAAAACGATCATTCCCGCCAATAATGAAAATCCGATTCCGGATGTATGGTTACGTATGAATGGAACCAATACTGTAAGCCCTATAAATCCATAAACAACGGAAGGAATCCCTACAAGGAGTTCTACAATAGGCTGCATGATTTTCCTTCCCCATGACGGAGCAATGTCCGTCATAAAGATAGCCGCTCCGATACCAAGCGGTGCTGCAATTAAAGCAGAAAGAATCGTAACCGCAAAGGACCCGAAAATGAACGGAAGAGCACCATACAACGGGTTCTCCCCTGTAGGACTCCAATCTGGACTGGTTAAGAACTCAATTGGACTTACACCATTTTTAATAAATGACTGCAACCCCTTCGATGTTAAGAAAATGGTGATTGATAGTGTTGCCACAATCATGATGACTGCACTTAGCGTCACTAAAAATCTTCCCTTAAATTCACCGTTCATCCAAGATCTATTACTTTTGATCAGCCTCTTTGAGGCAGGTAGCTTGTTTTCCATATCCATAAACACCCCTAAATACGAGATAATAGGGTAAATGCCCTTACGCATCTACCCTATCAATTTATTTAATTGCCTCATCTTTACTTCTTCGTTTGTTTCCCTTCTGCGTCACGTTCTACTTCCATTTTTGTAGCAGCGATGTAACCTTGATCCTTGAGTAAACCATTTTGAACATCTTCACTCATCATGTAATCAAGGAATGTTTTAGCCAAACCATCCGGTTCACCTTTTGTATAAGAATGTTCATAAGCCCAAATTGGGAAGTCACCTTTTTGTACATTTTCATCTGTTGCTTTTACACCATCAACTGCAAGTGGAGTCACGCTGTCATCTGTGAAGTAAGAGAAAGCAAGGTAGCCGATTGCTCCGTCTGTTTCACTGATGATTTTTTTAACTGTATTTGAAGAATCTTCTGTAATTCCTTCTGCAGGTGTTTCTCCATCAAGTCCATATTTAACGAATGTTGCACGAGTACCAGAAGAGTCAGGACGGTTTACAAGAGTGATCTTTTGATCTTTACCACCAAGCTCTTTCCAATTCTTGATTTCACCAGTGAATACTTTTTTAAGATCTTCTTTAGAAATGTCTTCGATACCAACATCAGGATTAACTGCAGCGGTCATACCTACAACCGCTACTTTATGGTCAACTAACTCGTCCGCCGGAATTCCTTCTTTTTCTTCAGCGAAAACGTCCGAGTTACCGATTTGAACTGATCCTTCAGAAACTTGGGATAATCCTGTACCAGATCCTCCAGCATTCACTTGAATGTCTGCATCCGGATTTTCTGCCATGAATTCTTCAGCTGCTGCTGCAACAAGTGGTTGCATTGCAGAAGAACCTGAAACTACGATTGAACCTGAAGCTGTTTCTGAACCTTCTTTATCATCTCCAGCATTTTCATCTGCGCTTCCGTTTCCACAAGCAGCTGCAAATGCAACCAGCATTGCGATGATTAAAAGCAAACCGTATTTCTTGAAGTTCTTCATTCTTTTATTCCCCCTAAGATATTGGTTGTTTTGTCCTACGAGTACTAGATTAATAGATGAGTGTTAATGGTGTTTTAATCGTTTGTAAAGGTTTTGTAAATTCGACATTTCCCTTCATGATTCCGCGGTTCATAAAAGCCTAAAACCCTTATTAACACTAGTATTGTGTAATGATCCGTGAATTATGTAAGATCATCAAAAAATATCTTTTTTTGATGAATTTAGTATGCCGATTTATGGACCGACGTTATTATTACCAATAAAAAAGCTGATTCAAGGAACAAATTTCCCATGAATCAGCTAATACATCAGTTATTCTCTTCTCTTTCCTCTTGCATCTGCTCTTCTGCCTCTTCAGCGTTCTCCACCTTTTTGTTCACTGAAGTGGGATCTTTCACTTCTTCTGCACGTTTCTTCTTTAATTCGAAGTACTTATCCATCACCCGTCTGGAGATATACTTATTCACGTAAGGATCGGCCACTCCGCTTGCCTGGATATGAGATGCAGGAACCACAGTGGCATACGCCACCTCGGGATTATCGTAAGGCGCATATCCAATCAACGTGGTGTTATAGCTCAGTTCCCCGTCGATATATGTCTCGGCTGTACCGGATTTACCCGCTGCATTATATGGGGCGTCATGAAATATATAACCCGTTCCTTCAGGGTTATGGTAAACGCGATAGAAACCTTTTTGGACATGATCGATCTGTTTCTGCGTTGCGTCGATGCGATTCAGTACATTCGTTTCTTTCTCGAACAGGATAGGACCCAGGCTTTCCTTTTCATTCGTCGGTTCTCTTATTTCCTTCATAATGTGAGGCTGTACACGGTAACCGTCGTTCGCGATGGTGGAAACATATTGTGCCAACTGCATGGTTGTGTACGTATCAAACTGACCAATTGCCAAGTCGAGTAAGAAACCAGGGTCTGTCTTGGTTCCTGTCAGACCGGCCGATTCGCCGGGCAGGTCGATGCCTGTCGGGACTCCTAAACCAAATTGAGCATAGTGATTTCTGAACACATCGAACGCTTCTGGGTTGTTCACAATCGGCTCATTCGGTACATACCGGCCACCCGCAATTTTCAAGGCAACCTTCCACATGTAGGCATTGGAGGACTTCTCCAATGCATATAAATCGGTCATCGGGATTTGCTGGTATTTATTGAACCAGGATGTTTTCGGGTTAGTCCCTTTGATTCTTAACGGTTCATCAATCAGAACCTCACCCGGCGTCAATTTACCGGTCATATATCCCGTTAATACGGTTGCACCTTTTACCACTGAACCTACTTCATAAGAAGAAGTGAAGGTTCCTAGAGCGGCATCGCGCATTTCGTATTTACCCGTTTCAGGATTCTTGACATATTGTTTACCTGCCATAGCCAGTATCTCACCTGTATTCGGATCGATCATGACGACATAAGCACGATCCAGGTCAGGTGATGCGTCGCGATGGACAATTTGTTTGCTTAATTCTTCTTCGATGATTTTTTCGATTTCACGCTGGAGTTCCATATCGATGGTCAGGACAATATCTTTGCCTCGCTGTCCTTGTTGAACAAGGACGGATTCGAGTACACTGCCACCCTTTGTGACGTTCTTGATTTGTTCCTTCTGACCTTGAAGAACATCTTCATATTCGAGTTCTACATAGCTCTTGCCAACACGATCATTTCGGTTGTAATCCCGGGCTAGATAGGAATCCACCAGATTCTTTGGCAAACCTTCCCTTGAAGAGGAAACGTTCCCTAAAATGGTGCGTAACGTATCATCAAATACATAGGAACGCTTCCAGTCTGTTGTCGTATTGACACCTGGAAGTTCACTCAGATGCTCACTGACGGTTGCGAATTCCTCGGGAGTGACCCCTTCATTCTTCACAATCTGTGGATTCAGCGCATATCCACTGGAGAATTCACGATAAATGGCGATGATCTCCAGGTCATTTTCAGTAAGTGAATCAAGTTCTTTGTCGGTTATCCGGTCGAGTCTCATTTGATACACTTTTTTATTCACTTCATCTTCAGACAGTTCTTCATTGTTTTGAAGCTTTTGGACTTCTTCGTCCGAGACTTTTGCATCGGCTGCTTCCTGATGCTTGATGATCCAATAATCCTTTTTATCCCGCTCAGTCACATCCCCTGTATCTTTTTCGATGAACCGGGAAAGCCTGGACGCGACATCGATCATTTCATCGATCTTCGTATTGTTTGCCCGTGTATACGTGATGGCATTGAGCGGAATATTATCGACGATCACATTCCCGTACCGGTCATACATTTTCCCTCGCGGCACACCTGTATTGACCACGACGTCTTCCGTTCTTTCCACTTCTTTTTTATAGCTCTCCCCATTCACGATCTGAACAAGTCCAAGTCTAAGTACAAGAAGGGAAAATAATAAGAACACGGCAAAAAACAGCAAATTCATCCTGACGGGAACATGCGTCTTCCTTTTTCTCTTATTTTTTTTCAAGTCTTCCAACCCTTCCTCTATGTAAAAATCTCTCTAGGCTCTGTTATGTTCCTGGTTGACTGGACATCTAACAAGGAGGGAACAGAATCATCTTTATCCTCTCCCCTTATTTTATAGAAAATTTCAAGGATAATCTAGCCATAAGTAAAGAGAGGAAATCTTTCCCTCTCTTTGTATTAAGTCCCTTATAAAGGCAACACAACTTTCCGTACAAATAAATAAATCAGGGTGTGTCCTGCCCCAAGTATCAATAGGAGGATCGGAATGCTCACTTCCTGATCAAAGAAAGTCACCGCTACGATAAAAGCCAGAACAGAGACGATCCTTCCCAGATTCAAGAAGATTTCTCTAACCACAATGTACTCGATCCTCATTTCAGCTGCATTCCATCCCGTACCGATCACATCATATGTCATAGAGATATAAGGAACCAGCAGGATGGGATAAGCAATGGCGATGATTCCTGCATAAAGCAATAATTTTGTATACGTGACATCAAACACAATCAGGAATATGGCCAGGTAAAGAAGGATTCCACCGATTAGGATGGCACGTTTTCTCAGGTTTTTCTTTATGACCCGGGAAGCGACATAATAACCTACAAAGGCAATGCCAGAGTTGATCAAGCCAAAGGTACCGATGGCAAATTCACTTCCCGTACTGATGAAGACAAACACCGAAATAATAAAGATAAAGGTTCCTTCCCTCAGCCCCTGAAAAAAATGGGCATTGGTGATGAAGCGCCAATTATGATTGTGCTTTCTTTCCTCCAGGATCCTTAGGAATAGATAGCGTCCGGATGCCGGCCTCCTCTTAAGAAAGAAGCTCATAATAACAGCGATGAAAAAAAGCAAAAGAGAGATTCCAAATACAATGGTATAACCCTTAAACGAAGCAAACCTTGAAATGATGAAACCGGCGAGGATCGGTCCGATCATTCCCCCGGCTGAAGTCAGGGTACCAAGGAAGCCGTTGAAGAAATCCCTAGTTTCCGGTTCGGTGATTTCGAAAGTCAACACATTGAAAGCTAACCAATAGAAACCATACCCGATCCCGAGTAACGCTCCCAACACGACAAGATAATCTTCTGCCGATTCTCCGAATGCCAATACGGATATGTAAAAGAGAGCCAAAAAAATAACACCGAAGCGTAATACAATCACCCGGTCCACTTTCTTTGCCAACCTTCCAGCTAAAATAAATGTCAGGGGCTGAAAGATGACAACGGTTAAATTATAGACACCCAAATCAATGAATTCACCTGACTGTTTCCATAAGTATATGTTCACAAATGTGTTTGATAGGGCAATACTCAAGGAGTATAATCCCCCGATCAACAGGAGCAAAGTCAGATCTTTCGTTAAATCAATGTCACCTAATATCTTTTTAAAGCTGCTCATGTGGAAAACTCCCCTTTAACGTACCCCTATCTTGTGAAAAAGGGAAGAAACTTATACAAAAAAAAGGGAGGTTCCTAAAAAGAACCTCCCTTCTCTTATTAATAAAATTACTTAGCAGCTGAATAACGCTTAGCTACTTCATCCCAGTTTACAACGTTCCAGAATGAACTGATGTAATCAGGACGACGGTTTTGATAGTTCAGGTAGTAAGCATGTTCCCAAACATCAAGACCTAATACAGGAGTTTTCCCTTCCATTAAAGGACTGTCCTGGTTTGGTGTACTTGTTACTTCTAATTCACCGTTGTTTACTACAAGCCAAGCCCAGCCTGAGCCAAAGCGTGTTGCAGCGGCATTTGCGAATTCTTCTTTAAATGAATCGAAGCTTCCGAATTTTGAAGAGATGGCATCTGCCAGCTCTCCAGACGGAGCGCCTCCACCATTCGGTGATAATACCGTCCAGAATAGAGAGTGATTAGCGTGACCGCCACCATTATTGCGAACTGCAGTACGAGCACCTTCAGGAACAGCGTCTAAGTTAGAAACAAGATCTTCAATGGATTTGCTTAATAAATCGTCGTGTCCTTGAAGTGCATCATTTACTTTCGTCACGTATGCGTTATGGTGTTTTGTGTGATGAATGTTCATTGTTTCCTTGTCGATATGAGGTTCAAGAGCATCATATGCGTAAGGTAATTGCGGTAATTCGTAAGCCATTATAAATTCCTCCCTATGTATAGTTTCCTGAATAGCTATATTCAGGCCGTTTCAGTATAAGATTACCAAAACTACTATATCTGTTCAAATATTTTGCCTTCAATCTTTGACTTTTTTCTTACAAGAATAAAATACCCTATTTTCTGATGACTAGTCATTTGAATATTTTTTGTGATTTTTCTGATTAGCGGGGAGTCTGAAAATAGCGGATTAAATGACCCAAAAGAAATAGATGACCATAACAACTTGTATGAATCCTTTGGTGAATACGCTTGAGATGAATCCTACTACTGATCCTATCCCCACTTTTATGGCTGACTTCAGGTTGGTGCGATGAACGACCCACTCCCCCATGATGGCGCCAAGGAAAGGTCCGATCAATATTCCTATGACCGGGATGACGAATGGACCAACGAGCAGTCCGATGGTACTTCCCCAAATACCTGCCTTCGTACCACCGAATTTTTTGACTCCGATCAGGTTCGCCATATAATCGGCTCCGAATAATAGGGCTACAAACAGGATCTGCACCGTCCAGAACAGCCAGCTAAAAGGTTCAAAGCTGAAAAACACCCCGTACAACAGGAAGCTGCCCACTAAAAAGACGACACTAGGCAAAATCGGGTACACAAGTCCAACAAAAGATAAAATTATGAGTATAATAATGATGCTCCAATAAACAATCTCCACATGTCAACACCTCACTTTATTTAAGAGTATAAAAAAACTGACCCCTTTGACAAATATCAAAGAGGTCAGTTTGCCTTGTATATATTATTCCACTCCCAATACTGCTTCAGCAATATTGACGGCATGATCTCCTATACGCTCTAAATTACTGATGATATCTACATATACGATACCAGCTTGTCCCGAACATTTCCCTTCGTTCAGACGCAGGATATGCTGTTTGCGGAGCTTACGTTCCATCTTATCGATCTGATCTTCTTTCTCAGCCACTTCTCTTGCAATTTCAGTGTCGTTCAAGTCCAAAGATTTGATCGCTTTTTCAACCGTTTCGATTGTCAGATTGAACATGACTTCAAGATCGGACATGGCATCATCGGTGATTTTCACTTTGTTGGCTTGTTGGTATTCAATTAACTCAACAATGTTTTCAAAATGATCACCCACGCGTTCGATGTCCCGAACCGTATCCATCAGGATCGAATGACGCTCAGATTCAGATTCCGAAAGGGAAGCAGACGATAGGTCGACAAGATAATTCGTGATTTTCTTATCAAGATTATTGATGGCACCTTCTATTTGATAAGCTGCTTCTGAATTCTTCGAGCTCTTTGTCTTTAAAAACTCATTTGTTTCCTGTAATCCTTTAACGGCAAACGTCCCCATGCGGAGAACTTCTTCTTTCGCCTGACCCAACGCGATGGATGGCGATTGTTCGATGAATACAGGATCCAGGTGTTTAGAGTTATAATCAACGATAGCGTCCTGACCCGGAATCAACTTCGTTACAATCAGCGCCAATACGGCAATAAACGGAAATTGAATAATGGTATTCGTTATATTAAAAGTACCATGGGCAAATGCAATGGTCATTGGCTCATTCAGGTTGAATGTTGATTGAAGGAACACGATGAACTTTGTGAAAAACGGCAAGATGATCAAGAATATCGTTGAGCCGATTAAATTAAAGAGCACATGTACCGCCGCGGCACGCCTGGCAGCGACTGATGCACCAAGTGCAGCCAATACCGCCGTGATGGTTGTACCAATGTTATCCCCGAATAAAATCGGCAGTCCCGCCTGTAAGTCAACCAGGTTGGAACTGTACAGCTCCTGAAGGATACCGATCGTTGCAGATGAACTCTGTACGACCACGGTGAACAATGTACCGACCACGACTCCAAGAATCGGATTATCACTCATGCTGACGGTCAAATCATGAAACGCTTCCAGTGAGCGAAGAGGTTTCATTCCTCCGCCCATCAGTTCAAGCCCATAGAATAAGGCACCGAAACCAAAGATCATCTGTCCAAGATTATGGACTTTTTTATTCTTAAAGAAGAATAACAAGATGGTACCAACGGCAATAATCGGAAGGGCATACTCCCCAACGTCAACACCGATGATGAAGGCTGTCACCGTCGTCCCGATATTGGCACCCATGATGACACCGATTGCTTGTCTGAGGGTCATGAAACCGGCACTTACCAGTCCGACAACGATGACCGTCGTACCACTACTGGACTGGATCAGGACTGTAACAAAAACACCTGCCAACACTCCCATGAACGGATTGGTCGTGAACTTATCAAGGATTTCCTTGAGGCGTTCACCCGCTGACTTCTGAAGGCCATCCCCCATATACTTTATCCCAAAGAGGAAAATACCTAGTCCTCCAAAGAACTGAAACAACATTTCCTGCCAATTTAATTCCATTTTTTCAACCCCTACATATATTTTCGACATTAAACAACAAAAACCCCATATCATTTTTAATATATTACAGAGCATACGTAAATACTTTTTACCCCAAATTTACAATAGGTTAATAAAAGTCGACTTTTATGACATTTATATTACAAACGATACTAATTCTAAATTATTCTCTAAGTCCTTACTTGATGAAGCCTGACGACAAGCTTAAAATAGATAGGGTATGCACGAAAGGAGAAAAAAAACGAAATGAATGTATTTCAGCAATTGTATAAAAGTATCTATTCCCCAAAAGATATTGCAAAATTCCGTTTCCAGGGAATCGGTAAGACGATCCGTTTCATTTTTTTGCTTGCTCTTATATCCATCATTCCTGTGGCCGTACAATTTGTATCGTTCGCAACCAGTGCCCTTGATACGTTAAGGGATTCCCTGGATAAGGAACTGCCATCGTTTTCGATCGAGAATGGCACTTTATCTTCTGACCAGTCTGCACCCGTGACCCTCGAGAAAGAAGGTGTGACCATCGTCTTAGATGATACGGGTCAAGTGAAAGAAGGGAACCTTGACAGGAATGAAGATACGGTTGCTTTCCTTAAGAATGACTTCGTGGTCATTAGCCAGGGACATGCTCAGTCCTCATCTTATACATTGTTTGGTGATAGCACTGTCACAGAGGATAAGTTACTCGACATCCTGAATTCACTCAAAGATCTGAAATGGATATTGATCCCCGTGGCTTTAAGCATTCTTTATGTGTTCACCTCCGGAATGACATTCTTAAAAGTAACCATTTTCGCCATTATCGGTGTTACCTTTGCCAATGTTCTTAAACGAAATCTACCATACCGCCAAAGCTTTCGGATCACTGCGTATGCGGCTACGGTTTCTACCGTATTTTTTACCCTAATGGAATTATTACAAACCCGGATTCCCGCTGCTCCAATATTGGACTGGTTTGTCATCACCGTCATCTTATATTTAGTAGTGAAAGAAATCCCTCAAAGGAAAATACGCCATTAAACAAAGTCCCCGTTTCCACTTGACGGGGACTTTGTTAATGTTCTATTAGACTTTCAGTACGGACCTCCCCTTTTGTCCGTATAGAAAGAAAAGCAAATAGCAGGATATTTAACAACGTGAATCCAAATGCGATGATATACATTTGTGTTGGATCCTGCCTCCACACCCCAAAGGCAACCGGGCCCAATGCCACACCGCTGAATCTTACAGCACCATAAAGACTCACAATCATCCCCCTTTCTTGTTCAGATACGCTTCCAGTTATGAAAGTATTGATGACAGGGAGCATTAACCCTAATCCCCCAAAGCTTATGGTTAGAAAAAACATGAGTGATCCCAATGAAGAAAAGAAAATCAATAATCCTAAAGGGATGCTCATCGTGATCAGTCCACATTTCAAATAGGTCCAACCCAAACCTTCATCGGTCTTCAACCTTTTTCCGCACCAATACGAACTGATCGTCATCGCCCCAAGGGGGAAAATGAACGAAAATCCTTTGAAAAACCCATCAATATGAAAAGTATTTTCAATATGGTAGGAAAGATAGAAGAGAATGCCGAATAATAAAAATAAGCCAATTCCCCCGATTACATAGAGGGGGATCAGCAGCCTTCCCTTTGACAAAAACACGGCGGAAAAAGCTTTCACATCCAATTTTCTAACACTTTTTTCTGAATCAACTGTATGTCTCAGACCGACTAAGATCACTAAAGAAATCACAGGGAATACCCAAAAAGACTGGTCCCAAAGAACAAGTTGGGCGAGGGTGGCACCAATTAGTGGAGCTGCCACTTTGCCGATACCATTGAAAACCTCCAATGAACCAAGCATCCTTGAGCGCTCCTCCCCTTGATAAAGATCACCGATCAATGCCATAGCGAGGGGCATCGTCCCTGCTGCTCCAACACCTTGCAGTCCTCTGCCGATCATAAAGAGGCTAATGACCCCACCGTTAAAGATACACAGTATACTTCCAAGAATCATGATCCATAAGGAAATGCTGATTAACCGTTTACGCCCATAGCGATCAGACAATACCCCTGCAAAGGGTATCACCACAGCTGCAGGTATTGTAAATGAACTTAAAATAAATCCCGACCATCTGTCCCCTAAATGCAAATCTGCTTCAATATTAGGAAGAATGGGAATCAACATGGAATTTCCCAGTACCATCAGTATGGGCAGTAATCCGATCACTAATGGGAGAAGTTTCTCTCTCATATCTTACAACTCCTTCATTGATCCATTCAGACATCAAACTAATCGGGAGGAAATATAGATGAAAAGAATGGCAATTTTCTTTGGTATTATCATTCTTCTATACAGTGTTTATTATGATTTAAATAAGGGTACCTTACGTCTCTTGTATAAAGAAGCGACCGTCACCGCCTCTGAGCCCCGGGTGAATGGGAATCAAAGGGAACTTTCAGAAGAACCTGCTAACAGAGGAGAAGATCCCTCCTCCCTTTCTTACGTGGAAATGGAAGTGAAGCCGGGCGATACCGTATTGAGCCTTGTGGAAGATCTTCTGGATGGATCCATCCCCGTTTCCATCGAGAGGGTGATCACCGACTTTGAAGAATTGAATGATGTCCCCCCGGCCAAGATCCAAATAGGGAAAACCTATAAAATACCGAATTATCAATGACTCGGCCATGTAATAAACACCTATTTCTTGTCATTTCACACAAAACACTGTTACAATAGCTTCGTATTACTTATAATGAAACTTTGAGAACCTTTCTAAAGGAGCGAATTACACTTGAGTGAAATTATACATCGTACAAAAACACGTCCTGTCAAAGTAGGAAATTTAACGATCGGCGGTAATAACGAAGTGGTGATCCAAAGTATGACCACGACCAAAACGCATGATGTTGAAGCAACGGTTAAAGAAATCCACCGTCTGGAAGAAGCAGGGTGCCAGGTCGTACGTGTCGCATGCCCGGATGAACGTGCAGCCGACGCCATTGCTCATATTAAGAAGCAAATCAATATCCCACTTGTTGTCGATATACATTTTGACTATAAATTAGCCCTGAAAGCCATTGAAGGCGGAGCTGATAAAATCCGGATCAACCCTGGGAATATCGGCCGCCGTGAAAAAGTCGAGGCAGTAGTCAAGGCAGCAAAAGAAAAGGGCATCCCGATTCGAATCGGTGTGAACGCAGGGAGCCTGGAAAGAAAAATCCTTGAGAAATACGGATACCCGACAGCTGATGGAATGGTGGAAAGTGCCCTTCATCATATTAAAATCCTTGAAGACCTTGATTTCCATGACATCATCGTTTCCATGAAGGCTTCTGATGTGAATTTAGCCATCGAGGCTTACACGAAAGCTGCAAAAGCTTTCGACTACCCGCTTCACCTCGGGATCACTGAGTCAGGTACTCTGTTTGCAGGTACCGTTAAAAGTGCCGCTGGTCTTGGAGCCATCCTAAGTCTTGGGATCGGTAACACGGTCCGGATTTCCTTGAGTGCGGACCCCGTTGAAGAAGTGAAAGTGGCAAGAGAATTATTGAAGTCATTCGGTTTGGCAGCCAATGCAGCTACACTGATTTCGTGCCCGACTTGCGGTCGTATTGAAATCGACTTGATTTCAATTGCCAATGAGGTGGAGGAATACATCTCCACGATTAAAGCACCAATCAAGGTTGCTGTCCTTGGATGTGCAGTGAATGGACCTGGTGAAGCCAGAGAGGCTGACATCGGCATTGCCGGTGCCCGGGGGGAAGGACTCCTATTCCGTAAAGGAAAAACGGTCCGTAAAGTACCTGAAGAGACAATGGTGGAAGAACTGAAGAAAGAAATTGACAAGATTGCTGAAGAATACTTCGCAAAGCAGGAAGCTGAAAAGAAAGAGCAGGAACAAGTCTAATCCTGTGAATGAAAGAGGACTGATCAATGATCAGTCCTCTTTTTTTGGTTTCCTGAAACGCTCCCAATTTCAAGAAAAACGATTTAGTTTAAAAGAACGGCAGTACAAATAATCCTACGATTATCGATACGGCCCCAATTCCGATTGCCCAGGCACCGAGCATCTCTGCTCCCCTGCGCCTTGCCACAAACCCAAGGACAATCCCCGCTGCCCCCATGATGACCGGGAGAATAAATAAGGAAAGAATGGATAGTGCAAGCGCAGAGTATCCTAACACACGACCTGATGTTGTCGCATCTTCTGCGGCATCATCTTCAAAGTCGCGGCTCACATTCATTGGAGCAGCAATTTCTGCTGCTGTTTCTTCACGGTAATCATCTCTACTCACATCTGTTTCCGGATTGTCGTAATACACGTCGATATCTTGAAGATTTCGATCAACGCTGTTTAATTCGCGTCGTTCATCACTCATACAGCAATCCCTCACTTTCTGTGTTTGGGAGCCTTCTTATTGTGTGTCAGTTCAGCTATTTTACTATGCTAATCTTTGTCATTTTTGTTATCTGTGCGATTGCGCTCATCGCCTTTAAATGAATAATTATTTTCGAGGTTATTTCAATACGGTGAATGTGATAAACTTGAAGGAGTTTTTATAAAGGGGAGTATGATAAAGAATGAAACGTTTTGGAATCGATATTGATGGGACAGTCACGTCACCAGAATCTTTACTGCCTCACATAAATGATCACTTTCAATTGAATTTAACCTTACAGGACATCACCCAATACGAACTGACAAAGGTCTTGGACATATCACCTGAAACCTTTGGAAAATGGTTTAAAGAAGCTGAACCACTCATCTACAAAGAATCTCCCCTTGCTCCCGGCGCAAAAACGATCCTGGATCAATGGAAAGAGAAGCACGAGCTTTATTTTATCAGTGCGAGAAGAACCGACCTATTCGAGATTACGAAGAAATGGTTCGATGCACAGGACCTTATGTATCATCATATCGAATTAATCGGATCCCACGATAAAATATCCACTGCTAAAAAACATGCAGTCGACATTTTCTTCGAAGATAAACACGATAATGCAGTGGCCATATCCGAAGAGTTATCCATCCCGGTTTTGTTATTTAACACGCCTTATAATCAAAAACCGATCCCTGATGGAGTCATTCGCGTGAATGATTGGAAAGAAGCAGATTCCTGGGTACAGCACTGGCTGCAGCAACAACGTTAATCATAGAAAAAAGCCTCATTCAGAGGCTTTTTTCTATACCTTTTTAAACAAGGATTTAAATCGTTCAACGCGCTTTCGATTCACTTTGAAATCATAATATCCCAGGCGTGATCCCGACTTGAAATGCAATAGATGGGTCTTCTCATCAATATAAAGCTCCAGGTCATCTTTGAATTTCATCCATTTGGAAGTGAAGACGGCATGCACATAATGCGTCCCTTCTTCCTTGATTTCCACATGATCAAACTGATCCAGCGTCTGGTGTATCCTTGCTTTCGCATCTTCCACTTCCCCGCTTATGGGAAGCGGCGCAATCCGGTGATATGACGTAAGATCTATCGTACTCACGCAATTTTTCTTATTTGTTGGACAATGTGTGAAAGGTACCGATTCCATGGCTACATCTCCTCTATATCGCTTCTATATACCTATTTTTCCCCTCCTTTACACAAGGTTAAACACATGAAGCCATAAGAAAGAAAAAAGGGACCCTCAGGGGGATCCCTATTGACACTGCGGACACTTACCATAAATTTCAAATTTATGTCCTGATATATCATAGCCGGTTTCAGCTAAATTTTCTTTCAACGCTTCCATTGGACACGTATGAATTTCTTTCGTTTTCCCACAATCCATACAAATGAAGTGATGATGATGATGATGACTTTCACACGTAATACGGAAATGCCTTTCACTGGATAACTCCGTTTCTTCCAGTATCCCCAGGTCTACGAAAAGGCTTAAATTACGATAAATGGTATCAAAGCTCAGACCGGGATAATCGGCTTTCATATACTCAAGCACGTCTCTGGCCGTTAAATATTTATTCGAGCTTGAAAACAACTCAATTAATTGCTGCCGTTTCCCCGTATGCTTATACCCTTTTGCTTTTAACAGATCCATCGCTTCAGTTACATTCACTTTCTACACCTCACCTTTTGAAGAATGACCGGACGACCTCAATTTCTTGATGAGGATCGTCAAGAGGAGTATCAGGATGGCCGTCATGACGATCGTTCCCCCGGGAGCAAGATTCAAATAGAAGGCGCTCACTAATCCGACAATGACAGAAATTTCCCCGAATAAAAGGGAGTATCCGATCGTCTGTTTAAAGCCGTTCGCGATCCTGATACTTGCGGCAACCGGTAATGTCATTAGAGATGAGACCAGGAGAATTCCCACAATGCGCATGGAGGCCGCAATCACAAGGGCGACCATGATCATAAAGATAAAGTGAATCGCCTTCGCAGGGATCCCGGATGCCTTTGCATGATCCTCATCAAATGATAACAGGAACAGCTCTTTATACAATAAGAAAATCACTCCGATGACAAGGACACTGATCCCGCCAATCAGATACAGATCCCCCCTGCTGACTGCGCTGACACTCCCAAATAAGTAACTGAATAAATCAGTGTTGAAACCATCTGCGAGTGAAATGAATATGACACCTATCCCGATTCCCCCGGACAGGATGATCGGAATCGCAAGCTCCTGATAATGTTTGTATACCATTCTTAATCGTTCTATGAATAAGGATCCTATTACGGAGAATGCCATTCCAAAGTAAAGGGGATTCAAACCTGAAAACCCGGGCACCATTTTACTTAAGTACAGACTTGCCGCAATGCCTGATAGCGTCACGTGGCTCAAGGCATCGGCAATCAGGGATAATCTCCTTACCACGATGAATGCCCCCAATAACGGAGCAATGATCCCGATAAGGATTCCTGTCAGAAATGCATTTTGTAAAAATTCATATTGAAAAATAGCTTGAAGCATTTTCTTCCCTCCGATCGATCATGAATGGTGATGTTCATGCTCATGATTCAAAAAATGTACATCATGACCATAAAAAGAGGAAAGCTGATTTTCTTTGAGCTTTTCAAACTCTTCTGTTTTGCCATGGAAATGTAAATGTTTATTTAAGCAGGCAACATGTGTGACTTTATTAGAGATCGACCCGATGTCATGGGTGACCAGCACAAGTGTGATACCTAAATCTTTGTTCAATTTTTCTAACATATCGTAGAAGTTTTGGACGTTACGGCTGTCGACTCCCACTGTCGGTTCATCGAGGATCAATACATCCGGATGACTCACGAGGGCCCTTGCGATGAAGACCCTCTGCTGCTGACCTCCTGATAATTCCCCGATATTCCGTTTCGCGAACTCACCCATGCCGACTGATTCGATCGCTTTATTCACATCTTGCTTATATGCTGATGAAACCCGCTTGAACAATCCGGCCTTTTTCGCAAGTCCACTGGCCACCACTTCGTATACGGTAGCCGGAAAACCTGAGTTGAAGCTGTTGGCCTTTTGCGATACGAAGCCGATGCGGTCCCATTGTTTAAACTTTTGCTGCGGGATCCCAAACAGCTCAATATTCCCCTGCTTCACCCGGAGCAGGCCAAGGACAAGCTTCAGTAAGGTGGATTTCCCTGAACCGTTCGGCCCGACGATTCCGAGAAAAGCTCCTCTTGGTATGCTCAGATTAATATCTTCAAGTACTCTTTCACGCTCATAGCGGAAATTTACATCTTCTATTTTTATAACTGGATTTGTCATATCCATCTTTATCAACTCTCTTTATAAGAATCATTACGATTTAAAAGTACATAGGGTAGTATACAGGATGCATCATCAATTGTAAATGATTCCGTTCTTCATTTAAAAAGGACCGCCCTCTTGTTTGGGCAGTCCTGAAATTTCTTAATGGGGGGGTATTACAGATCAATGAATGGCCGATTTGAAACGTGCACCTTTTGTTTCCTGGGTGCTCATGATGGTAATGAATGCATTCGGATCGACGTCAGACACGATTGACTTTAACTTTGTGACTTCAAGGCGGGTGACCACGACGTATATCACTTCTTTGTCATTATCCGTATATCCGCCACGACCCTTTAACATGGTCGTTCCCCTGCCGAGCCTCTGCAGGATTGCATCGGATACCTCAAGGTAATAATCAGAAACGATAATGACCGCTTTCGTCTCGTCCATCCCCTGAATGACCGTATCAATCGTCTTGAATGCGATATAGTACGTCATGACCGAATACATCGCTTCTTCGATTCCGAAGACGAATGCTGCCCAGCCAAAAATGAAAATATTCATGAACATCACAAACTCACCCACGGAAAACGGCAGTTTCTTCGTCAGGAGGATCCCGAGGATCTCGGTACCGTCCAGCGACCCTCCGTGGCGGATGACAAGTCCCACACCCACTCCGAGAATCAGACCACCGAACACGGTTGCCAATATCTCTTCGGTTACGAATGGATCAATATGGTGAAGGAAACTCTCTATAACCGCCAATGCAATGACTGCAAACAGTGATGACACAACAAACGTCTTCCCGATCTGTTTGTAGCCGGAATACATAAATGGAAGATTCAACAGGACCAGTAGGGTTGAAAAATTGAGAAACGGGATGGAATCGGAAACCAAATAATCCAGGATCAGTGAAATACCGATGATCCCTCCATCAATAATAGTATTGGGTACGAGAAACAGTTCGATCGAAACAGCGGCGAGTCCCGCTCCGATCGTGATGAAAAACAAACGATAAATAAAATGAAGAGGACTTTCCTTCTTATGTACTCTTTGAGTCATCGTTAATTCCTTTCCTTTTACTTATTTTCTAATAAAAGTGTCACTTTCTTGATATGAGATACATATGTATCATTTGAGGAGTGATAAACATGAAGCTATTACAAAATGTGATTAATCACAAGATCAACAATATTACAAATGATGAGTTATTAAAGTATGCAAAACAATATAATATTTCTCTCACGTCCCAGCAGGCAACAAGCATCGTCGCAAGTGTGAAAGGAAAAAACATCAATATCTTCGATGATACGAAGAGAAGCAAATTGGTTAAGGATCTGGCCAAGATCATCGGTCCAAGGAAAGCCAAGGAAATCAACCAGCTCTTTTTGCAGCTCATCCGATAATAAAAATAAAGAAAGAGGAGGCGTCTCAAGACATGACCTCCTCCAATCTTTACTGGTTCTCTATTTTCGTCAGTACCTCTTCATCAAAAGTTTGATTACGAAGCATTTCGATTTCAAACTTATAAGGAGGCTTTTTATTTTTCTTATCTTCCCCTACATATGGTGTTTCCAATATCTTAGGGATATCCTTTAGCTGTGGATGATGCACTATATAATTCAGTGCCTTGAATCCGATATGTCCGAATCCCAGATTTTCATGTCGATCCTTTGCCGCCCCTCGTTCATTCTTACTATCATTTATGTGAAGAACTTTTAAGCGGTCGATGCCGACGATTTTATCGAATTCTTCCAATACCCCATCGAAATCTTCTACGATATTATATCCAGCATCATGTGTATGACATGTATCAAAGCAAACCGAAAGGCGATCATTCAACTCGACACCGTTGATGATCTGAGCCAATTCCTCAAACGACCTTCCACATTCAGAGCCTTTTCCCGCCATTGTCTCAAGGGCAATTTGAACTTTATGATCCTTGGTCAATACTTCATTCAGGCCTTCAATGATCTTGGCGATTCCCTTATCTGCTCCCGCACCGACATGGGCACCCGGGTGAAGTACGATCTGTCCTGCCCCAAGAGCTTCCGTACGCTCCATTTCAGAACGGAGGAAATTGACACCGAGTTCAAATGTAGCCGGGTTGGTCGTGTTTCCGATGTTGATGATATAAGGAGCATGCACGACGATGTCCTCTATGCCATTTTCTTTCATATGAGCAAGACCTGCTTCGATATTCAGGTCTTCTATTTTTTTCCTTCTCGTGTTCTGAGGTGCACCTGTATAAATCATAAAGGTATTCGCACCATACGAAACGGCTTCTTCACTTGAAGCGAGTAACATATTCTTTCCACTCATGGAAACATGGGATCCAATCTTAACCATTCTTCTCAACTCCTAAGAAAATCTCTCTTTATTGTATCGAATGTGTACAAATGAATCACGTTCAAACACTTATTTGTTTCTGTTTTTTATTCTTCTTTCCCGCTTCTTGATTTGATCCATTTTGTATTTCATTTTCTTTTTATATCCCGGTTTAACAGCCTTCGGTTTACGGACTAACGATTTCGCCTTTTCATCGATTTCGTCCACGTTCGATTTTTGACGGTTTTTACGCTTGTTCAGAGGAGGCAGCTCGGACCATTCACCTTTTTTAATGTCCCGATGGGAAAAGCTGATTCCCAGCTTCTCCAAACGATTCAGCGCATCTTCATCCGAAGGCGTATAAATGGTGTAGGCAATACCGCTGTTCCCCGCACGTGCTGTACGGCCAGAGCGATGAATATAAAAATCCAGATCCTGAGGCAGTTCATAGTTGATGATATGGCTGACCCCTTCGATATCGATCCCTCTGGCTGCAAGGTCTGTAGCCACAATGTATTGATAATCAAGGTTTCGTATTTGTTTCATCATTTTCTTACGCTCACGTGGAGAAAGATCACCGTGAATTCGGCCGACCTTTAAACCTTTGGCAATCAGGCCATCGGCTACTTCATCCGCCTTTTGCTTCGTGTTCGTGAACACAATCCCTAAGTAAGGATTTATCTCCACTAAAATATTGTAAAGGAGATTCGTTTTATCCCGGCTCTTCAAAGGTACGATCACGTGCTCAATATTTTTTGCCGACAGCTGTTCAGGCTCAACATGGGCATACTGGGGATTTTCCATATACTTTTTAAGAAACGGCTTCAGTTTCTCAGGGATCGTGGCAGAAAACACTAACATCTGTAGTTTTTCAGGCATCTTCGCAGCAATTTGATCCACATCTTCAATGAAGCCCATATCAAGCATCAAATCAGCTTCATCAATTACAAGAAGCTTCGCTGTATGGACGAATAGCGCCTGGTCCTTCACCAAGTCATTGATCCGTCCCGGCGTGCCGACAACGATATGCGGCTGATGTTTTAACTTCTCGATCGTTCTCTGCTTGTCCGTTCCCCCGATATAGCAACGGGATACGATCTCAGTGCCCTTTGTAATCTTAAGTACTTCCTGATAGATCTGTTGTGCCAGTTCACGGGTAGGTGCAGTGATGACAGCTTGAACCTGTTCAGAAGCTGCATCTACCTTTTCGATGATCGGTAATAGATACGAGTGGGTTTTTCCCGTTCCCGTTTGAGATTGGCCGATCGCACTCTGTCCTTTTAAGATCAGAGGGATCATTTTCTTCTGAATTTCAGTTGGTTCATAGAAACCCAGTTCTTCTACAGCTTCATTGATGAAAGACTGAAATCCAAATTGCAGAAATAAATTCTTTTTCATTGAGTACATCTCCTTTTATCGTCATATCCTTTTATCTACGCTGTCATCGGGATGGATGTCAGGTGCCGTTCACATCATCACCACAGATTTATATAAAATGTACGAATCACTTTTCAGTTGTCAGTGATTTTATTTTAACGTTAGCAAGCGTCATATTTAAAGAACATCTAATCATTATAATCAATTTTCAGCAAAACATCTAGGTCAACTTGATTTTATTTCAGATGATATTGTCACAATACCCTTTTTTGACCTGTTGCATACTCTATAGTGACAACGAATTTATTGAAATGAAAGGAGGCTGTCATTATGCCGCCTAGAAGAATGAGAAATCAAGGTCAGGATATGCGAAATCCTTTCGGAATGAGACAGCGCCAGGGTAACGGATTCGGGTTACAGCAAGCCGGGAGAAATACTTTCGGGTTGGGACAACGGCAAGGTAACGGGTTCGGATTGCAGCAATCTGGCAGGAATCAATTCGGGATGGGACAGTCACAGCCCCCGCCTTTTCAATTTGGAAGGCAAAATCCAAATCAAGGCTTTAATATGGGAATGAATCAAAGAGGCAGAGGCAGAGGACAAGGCAAAGGGCTGCTTTCGAAGTTCCTGAAAAAAGGGGAAAATCGCAATGCCGGCGGTGGCGGACTTTTAGAACAGTTTACGAGGTCTTCTGCAGGTGAAGCGGGATTTGAACGATCACCGCAGGCAGCGGGCGGAATCATCCAATCTCTCTTGAATCCCGGCAATGTCAATTCCTTTCTGTCTAACACTCAACAAATGCTACAGACTGCACAACAACTGGGTCCGATGTTTCAGCAATACGGTCCAATGGTCAAAAATATCCCATCTCTTTGGAAGCTGTACCGCGGGTTTAAGGATATGTCTGCTGAAACGCCTGATGAACCATCTGTAGAGATACAAAGTGACGAAAGCGACAACATCCCTGAAACAGAAACCCCTGTGAAGAAAAAAAAGAAAAAGAAACCCTCAGTAAAAATTACTGAAGAAGAAGATTGGGAAGAAGAGGCACCGTCTAAATCACAATCAAAACCAAAACTATATATATAAAAGCCGCATCCCTAAAGGTATTAACTCACCTGACAGGGATTATTTTTTTGAGTTGCTATCCAAGGGTCCAAAGCTTGTATATCATGTAAAAATGCCCTTTCACTTCGTTCTCTTTGTCAGACTGACCTTTCTCCTTTATAATGAAGACAAAACACACTCTCTTGTAGGAGGATATTTATAGATGGATATTATTAAGATTACTCCGAGAGGCTATTGTTATGGTGTGGTAGATGCAATGGTCATTGCCAGAAATGCCGCACTAGACAAATCGCTTCCTCGTCCAATTTATATTCTGGGGATGATCGTCCATAACAAACATGTAACGGATGCGTTTGAAGAAGACGGAATCATCACTCTCGATGGCAGCAACAGAAAAGAAATCATTGAACAGGTCAATGAAGGAACGGTGATCTTCACAGCTCACGGGGTATCCCCTGAAGTGAAGGAAATCGCAAAGCAAAAAGGACTTGTCACCCTGGATGCAACATGTCCAGACGTCACGAAGACTCATGACCTGATCCGGGCAAAAGAAGCTGAAGGCTATGATGTCATTTATATCGGGAAAAAGGGACACCCTGAACCTGAAGGGGCTGTCGGGGTCGCACCCGATATCGTTCACCTTGTAGAAACGGCGGAGGATGTCGAAAAGCTATCCATTGACAATGAGAAAATCATCGTGACGAACCAAACGACCATGAGTCAGTGGGATGTACTCGATACAATGGACAAAGTGAAGGAGATGTATCCTCATGTCGAGCTGCACAAGGAGATCTGCCTTGCGACACAAGTCCGACAGGAAGCAGTGGCGGAGCAGGCAGGAGATGCCGATGTTCTCATCGTCGTCGGTGATCCGAAGAGTAATAACTCCAACCGCCTTGCCCAAGTCTCGAAGGATATCGCAGGTACTCCCGCACACCGTATTTCAGACATCAGTGAACTCGACATAGAGTGGATCAAAGATGCGGGTGTCGTCGCTGTCACAGCCGGTGCGTCCACTCCAACGCCGATTGTCAAGGAAGTCATTAAATTCCTTGAAGCCTTTGACCCAAATGATGAAACCACTTGGACAAGAGAGCGCAATGTTCCTTTAAACAAAATACTCCCTAAAGTCCGAAAAGCGAAAATGGGAACAAAATAAGAATGTTGAAAGGCCCCCTGCTATTTTGCAGAGGGCCTTTATTATTACATATACGTAAAGGGGTTCGTTTCCGCCTTCGAAGCAAAGATATTCACAATATACCCTTTTTCCGAGCATCTTTTGGCCAAATGAGCGGCTACACCATCTTTCATCACTTTTTCAATATGATGACCTGCATCTACGACATTTAGCCCCATCATCATGGCGTCATGAGCCGTATGATAATAGATATCTCCGGAGACGAATACATCAGCACCCTGTCTCTTGGCTTTTCCGATGAACTTATTTCCATCCCCGCCGAGTACCGCCACTTTCTTCACCTTCGCTTCGCCGTCCCCAATCAACCTGATTCCATCCATGCCTAATGTTTTCTTCACAAACAGTGCAAAGTCCTTCAGGCTCATTTCCTCTCTTAAATCTCCTATCCGGCCGAGCCCAAGGGCTTTAGACCCGTTCTCAAGGGAGTAGATATCATAGGCGATCTCTTCGTATGGATGATGGGTAAACATCGCTTTCAATACCTTTTTCTCCAGGGAAACAGGATACACCGTCTCCACCTTTTCTTCTGAAACCTCTTCAAGTGCGCCCTGCTTCCCGATATGAGGATTGGTCCCATCCCCGGGCAGGAATCTCCCTTGTCCTTCGGAGGAGAAACTGCAGTGGGAATAGTTTCCGACATGTCCGGCTCCGGCTTTCCCTAAAGCCCCCCTCAGTTCCCCTGCATGTTCTTTCGGCACATATACCGCCAGTTTACGGAGTTCTTCCTGATAGGTAGGTACGAGTACAGAAGGATCCTGTAACTGGAGCTTAGCTGCGAGCAGATCATTCACACCGCCTACTGCCACATCCAGATTGGTATGGGCAGCATACACAGCAATATCGTGTTTGATCAGCTTTTCAATCATTCTTCCCTGATACGAATCAGTTTGCAAAGATTTTAGTGGTCGAAATAATGGCGGATGATGGGCAATGATCAATTTGACATTATTCTTGATCGCTTCATCCACGACATTTTCCAAGACGTCCAAGGTGATCATTACATTTTCGACCTTCTCATTCAGCTTACCGATTTGAAGTCCGATGGGATCTCCGCTTTCAGCCAGATATTTTGGGGAGAATTCTTCAAAAAGCTGAATCATTTCATGGCCGTTTACTGTTTTCATGTGATAAGGACCTCCTCAACCATTTTGATTTTGTGCAGAAGCTCATTTTTACGCGCTTCCAACTCTACGGTCTGCTCTGCCTTTTTCATGTTATTCACGATATTCTTCCACTGACGGAGTTCCTGATTCCATTTTTTAATGAATGCATCATTCCGATCTTTCATCAAGAACGGCCCGAGCAGCAGTTCTTTTTCAAGTTCTTTGGAATAGTGAGTGTGTGGATTTCCTTTTTCCGCTATCAAAATTTCATATAGCTTATCATCTTCTTCAAGAATTTCCTCACCGATCAAATCCCATCCATTGTCCATCAGCCACGTCCTGATCGATTTCGCACTCACATTGGGCTGGAGGATCAGTCTTGTACCGTCCGCAAGCTTGTCCTTGCCTTCCTCCAAAATCGATGCAATTAATGCACCACCCATTCCCGCAATCGTAATACAATTTACTTCGCCGGGAGATACGACTTCTAAGCCATTGCCCAGTCTCACTTCTACTTCCCGGGTCAGCCCAGCATCTTCCACTTGTTTTTTCGCAGAAAGGTAAGGTCCTTTTACCACCTCACCGGCGATCGCTTGTGAAGCGATGCCTTTATTGACTGCATAGCAGGGAAGGTAGGCATGATCTGAACCGATATCGGCAATTTTAGATTGTTCTGGTATGTATGAAACAACTGTTTCAAGTCGTTTTGATAATTGTTGAATATTCATTCGTTCACCTTTACTCATTTTTATTGGTCCTGCTTATCTGATACTCATTCTAACCAACTTTTCCATATAAAAAAAGCCCTTTGCCCAAAGACAAAGAACCTTTTTCATTCATTCATTATTTAAGTGATTTGATCCAGTCTGCCATTGCATCAAGATTTTCATCTGCTACAAGACCAGCCGGCATGATGCCTCCACCATTTTTGATTCTATCTTTGATCTCGTCTTTTGACAGCTTCGTTCCTTTAAGAGCAGGACCCGCGCCACCTTCATAGTTCCCACCATGACAAGATACACAAGACTCCTTGTACTTAGCTTCCGGATCGAACTCCCCGCTTGAAGCTTCTTCGCCTTCTTTGCCGGCAGTCTCACCATGCTTTTCATCCTTCGCTTTTTCATCGGCATTGTTAAGGCCTTCAATCGATAAGAAGAAAACAAGACCAATTCCAAGGGCCATGATCAGTACGAATGGAATGATTGGATTACGATTCATGAATTTAACCTCCTTTATGTACAACATCCAAAAAATAGTGCTCTTTTCAACACTTTTTATTTTACTGTAAAAACCGACAAAGTAAAAGTACTATCAATTAACTTTTCCATCTTTCTCACAAATTAGACACATTTCCTTCTTTTTTCCTGTTTTCATCTTCCATTTCTACGGACGAACGAATCCCTTAAGGAAAAAACAGGTGAGCCCTACCGGCCCCCAGTGGACCGACAGAGCTCACTCTTCCTCATTTAGGACTTGACCCCTATTGGCAGCCAATCAACCTTGATATAACCATTCTCTGTACTTCTGATGTCCCTTCTCCGATTTCAAGGAGTTTCGCGTCACGTAAGTAGCGCTCGACATGATATTCTTTCATGTAACCGTATCCGCCATGAATCTGAATCGCTTCGTCGGCTACTTCCATACTGATCTCCGAAGCATATAACTTACACATTGAAGCCTCTTTGGAAAATGGTCTTCCCTGATCCTTTAACCAGGCTGCTTTATGGACCATGTTCCTAGCGAGCTCGATCTTCATTGCCATGTCAGCCAGCTTAAATTGTGTAACTTGAAATTGAGATAACGTTTTACCGAATTGTTTTCTTTCTTTCGCATATTGAAGAGCCTTGTCAAAAGCAGCCTGAGCCACACCGACGGCCATTGCCCCTATTCCGATCCTGCCCCCATCCAAGGTTACGAGGAACTGCTTGAAGCCTTCCCCTTGCTTCCCTAAAAGGTTTTCCTTCGGGACTTCCACGTCCTCAAGGACCAGCTCAGTTGTATTGGAGGAATGAAGCCCCATTTTTTCATAATTATCAATGACCGTAAAACCTTTGGCCTTGGTAGGTACGATGATCGCACTAATCTCTTTATCACCATTGTTCCTGCCTGTAATCGCCGTCAGCGCGAGATGATTCGCATAACTTGCATTGGTGATATAACATTTATTACCGTTGATGACCCATTTATCCCCTTTATCTTCAGCAGTGGTTTGGGTTCCCCCCGCATCTGAACCGGCATTGGGTTCAGTCAGGCCGAAAGCCCCAAATGATTCCCCTGTACAGATCGGCGTTAAGTATTCCTGTTTCTGCTCGTGTGTACCAAATAAATTGATCGGGGCGCCTCCCAGTGAAATATGGGCAGAGTACGTGATCCCCGTTGAAGCACATGCACGGCTGAGTTCTTCCGTTACGATGGCAAAGCTTACCGTATCCGCTCCGGCTCCACCATATTCTTCCGGAAAGGGAAGTCCCATCATCCCCAGATCAGAAAGTTTCTTGAAAATTTCTTTTGGAAATTCCTTTGTGCGGTCGCGGTCCAAAGCACCAGGCGCCACTTCTTCATCAGCGAATTCCCTGATCGTTTTCTTAATCATTGTTTGCTCTTGTGTTAAGTCGAAATTCATCTTTATCCCCCTTGTCTAACTTTGATGACTGAAAGCCACAGACTTCTACAGTACATAGAGCTCTTTCAATCATAGTCATACGATTCTATGAATGCGCTCTCATTCCTATTATAAGAGGGTATCGTGAATTTTCTCAACTTTAAAAAACTTTTAAATTTTCAGAAGTTATAGTAATATATAAATTCCTACAAGGAACGCTCCCACACATCCCGCCAGCGTGAAATAATTCATCTTCCATTTCACCCCTGCACCTATCCAAATAAAACAGTTCAGAAATAAGGTTATGTATAATTGCGAAGTGTTCTCTTCAAAGATCTCCCCCGTTATTTTTATGGAGGAAAGAAGCAGGATGCACGCAGCTGACGTATAGAGAAGCAAAGGTGAGAATTGTTTCTTAGTATAATAAATTCCTACACCCATTAATAATCCGACAAAACTTGCCAAAATCGCTGTTTGCAAAACGATTGACAATTCAGTAAAATAAATGACAAATAATGAAATTACTATTGAAGAAATGGAAATCAGGAATTCTTTTAGGAAGGGTTTTTTCTGAGGTTCCGCAGTTTGACTGGCATTGATCCCTGCTCCTTCTGTATACAGCGCAAGAAGAAAGTCACAATATTGTTCAGGCAGCATCTTCGTTTGCTTCCAAAGGAGAATTTCATGGATAATGGTTTCTGTTTTTGAATCCTTTATTCTGGTCACTTTTGTCACACCTTTTTTATTGCATCCTTTAGCTCTATTCGGCAACGTTCATAAAAAACCCTTTAAATCGGACAAAAAAACTGCCTCTATGCACAATAGAGGCAGTAAAGAGTGGTTCTATTCCAAAAAGTCTTTCAAGCGTTTGCTTCTGCTTGGATGGCGCAGTTTTCGAAGGGCTTTTGCTTCGATTTGACGAATACGTTCCCGGGTAACACCAAACACTTTACCCACTTCTTCCAATGTACGGGTTCTGCCGTCATCCAGACCAAAACGTAACCGTAGAACATTTTCTTCCCGGTCTGTAAGAGTATCCAGGACATCTTCAAGCTGTTCTTTCAACAGTTCATAAGCTGCATGTTCTGAAGGAGATTGAGCTTCTGCATCCTCGATGAAGTCTCCAAGGTGAGAATCGTCTTCTTCACCAATCGGTGTCTCAAGGGATACAGGTTCTTGAGCGATCTTGAGAATTTCACGAACCTTTTCTGGAGTCAGGTCCATTTCTTCAGCAATTTCTTCCGGTGCGGGTTCACGGCCCAGATCTTGAAGCAACTGTCTTTGGACGCGAATCAGCTTATTAATGGTCTCAACCATATGAACCGGGATACGTATCGTTCTTGCCTGGTCAGCAATGGCACGGGTGATGGCTTGTCGAATCCACCAAGTGGCATACGTACTGAATTTGTACCCTTTCCGGTAATCAAACTTTTCCACTGCTTTAATAAGACCCATGTTTCCTTCCTGGATAAGATCCAAAAAGAGCATCCCGCGGCCAACATAGCGTTTTGCGATACTGACAACGAGTCTCAGGTTCGCTTCGGCCAGACGTCGTTTTGCTTCCTCATCACCATCTTCAATTCTCTTGGCAAGATTGATCTCTTCCTCTGCAGAAAGTAAATCGACTCTACCAATTTCTTTCAGGTACATACGTACAGGATCATTTATCTTAACCCCGGGAGGAACACTTAAATCATTGAGATTAAACTCTTCTTCCTCTTCCTTCTCTAACTCCGTGGCACCTGGATCATCATCTTCGTCACTTTCATTAACGATTTCCACATCCTGTTCACCTAAGTGTGCATAGAATTCGTCCATTTGATCGGAATCCAATTCGAAGCCGGATAATTTATCTGCAATATCTTCGTATGTGAGGACTCCTCTTTTCTTACCTTGGTTAACTAAAAATTCTTTCACCTGATCAACAGTTAATTCTGACGCTATTTGTTTGGAACGCGCTGACTTTTCAGCCATTTGTTCCCCTCCTTCCAACTTCCTTACAAAACTTTATAGAGACTTACGCAGCTGTAAGATTTCCATTGCGATTTGTGCTTCCTGCCTGTAATCCTTTAGTCTTTCCGCTTCTTTTCTTTCCACTTCTTTTTCTTTTATTCTCAACATCTTTTGATGTTTTAACACCTGGTTAACGTAATCTGTCAATTCCTGATCCGTACTTTCTTCACTTATGGACATCATTTCGATTTCCGTCACGATCCTTCTGAGCCTTTCATCAGGAAGATACCCGATGAACGCACTGGCACTTGGAGGCAGACCTTCTTCATAATAACCCAATAAATAAGTAATAATAGCCTGATGCTCATCGATATTGAGGTTCGTGCCTGCAAGCCACCCCTGAATCTTATAAGCGATAGTCGGATCCTTCAGCATGTAGGCAATCAACCTTCGCTCAGCGGTTTGGTATGCCGGCAGCAGCCTGGACTGCGTGGGCTGTTTGAAATTCCCTTGCATACCGACCTGTTTAGGTGGTTTAGCAACGCGATTTTCCGGACCTTGCAATTCAGACAGCTGTTGTTGAAGAGCCTCTAACGATAGTTCGAACTCATCAGCCAGGTATCTTAAATAATAATCCTTTTCAACCGCTTTACTTAATTGAGTAATTTCCTTAAGTATGTCTTCTATATACTTAAGGCGATCTCCTTCATCATTTAAGTTTTTATTCAGTTTATAATACCGAAGCTTAAAAGCCATGAACGTCAAACTTACCCCTATTACATCCTGTTGGAATCTTTCTGAACCATATTTGGTGATGTAGTCATCAGGGTCTAATTGTTCGGGAATTACGGCTACGCGTATGTCCAACTGATGTTTGTGAAGAAGCTTCCCGGCTCTGAATGCAGCTTCCACTCCGGCAGAGTCACCATCGTAACAAATGATGATGGAATCCGTTAATCGCTTTAATAGGCCTATTTGCTGTTCCGTCAATGAAGTACCCATGGTGGCTACTCCGTTTTCAACCCCGGCTTCGCTTGCTGAAATAACATCGGCAAAGCCTTCAAATAATATCGCCTGCTGTTTTCTTCTAATCATTGCTCGTGCATCATGATAATGATAAAGGATGCTGCTTTTATTGAAGATCTTTGTTTCTGGACTGTTTAAGTATTTAGGCTGGTCATTCGCATCGATCGTCCTGCCTGAAAATGCAACAGTATTCCCTTTTGTATCCACAATCGGAAACATGATTCTTCCCCTGAAGCGATCGAGGAATGAATCGTCCCTTTCCCTTCTCACGAGTAAACCAGCAGCTTCCATCAGTTCAAGGGAGTAACCCCTCTTCTCCAGAAACTTGACCGTGAAATCCCAACTCGGGAGCGACCAACCTATCTGGAATTTCGTGATACTTTCCGTTGTAAAGCCCCTTGCCAGTAAATATTCCAGTGCTTCCTGACCTTCCTTTGTATTTAGAAGGAGATGATGGTAAAATTTACTTAATAAGCTGTGAGCTTCCATCATTTGCTTCTCGTCCTCTTGAGGAGGAAGCGGTTGATCAGAAGAAGGGGTTTGAATGGCAATTTCTTCTCCGACTCTTGATCCCAGCTTTTGAGCCGCCTCGAGAAAGCTGAGGCCGTCTACATCCATGAGAAACGTAAATGCGTTTCCTCCTGCACCACACCCAAAGCAATGAAAGATTTGTTTGTCGGGAGAAACAGAAAAAGATGGAGTATTTTCTCCATGGAACGGACATAAACCAAAATAATTCCTGCCCTGCTTTTTCAGTTGTACATAATCACTGACAACATCGACGATATCGGTTGACGATAAAATTTTATTTAACTTATCCTCAGGGATTCTTTCAGACATACTCTATCACCTGTTTTTATTTACCCTCTTAATCCATTCTGTACTTATTGCGATTCTCCTGCAATTTCCGACAAGATTTTATCGAAGGACGTACAAAATGTTTCTCTGTCTTCATTTGTAAAAGGCTTGGGACCTTTACCATAGTTGCCTCTCCTGCGTTCTTTGGCTGCGACATACCGATAATCGAGTGCCGTGACAATACTCTCTTCCCTGTAGGCTTTTCCCCTGGGAGAGATGGCATAAACTTTTTTCGGTAATACCAGACTTGCAAGCCCTATGTCCTGTGTCACCAGGACGTCTCCTGCCTTGACATGATTCATGATGTATAAGTCTGCCGCTTCTTTCGAACTATCCACATATACCCATTCACCTTCATCCGGTGTGTTCTTTCTGTGGGCATGGGAAGCAACAAAAATGATGTTAAAGCCATAACCTCTTGTTATTTTAATGATTTCCTGTTTTACCGGGCAAGCATCCGCGTCTACATATACGGTAGGGTTATGATCGCTAATACTAACTATTCTACATCACTCCGCATTATCCTTCTCTCTTTTTAGAACTTTCCCAGAGATTTGATTGAAATTGTCGAATTTTAATTCAGACGAGACTTGACATATCACAATAATTAGTTTATTCCTTAAGAGTTTAGTCTAAACCTATTTTAAATATTTTTATCACAATTTTTTATTATAGTATAATCGGACAAGTTTGACCACTATAAAAACTTAATTCCTTTAAGGTTTTTGTTATCATTTAAAAATCACCAAAAAAAAAGAATGATTCCCTTTCCATATTAGGGGAATCACCCTTTCAACACGAAAAATGTGTCCGCCGATCAATCGTTGGCTTTTTGGTAAATGTTTGTGATGACATTGGCTGTTTCTTCGACGGCTTTGTTGGTTACGTCGATGACGTGACATCCGATGCGGTCCGTAATTTTTTCAAAATACGTCAGTTCATCTTCTATACGTTTTATATTTGCGTAGCTCGCCTGATCGTTCAGTCCGAGAGACTTTAATCTTTCCCTGCGGATCGTATTCAGCTTCTCCGGGCTTATTTTTAATCCGAAGCATTTCTTCGGTGAAACCATAAATAATTCTTCCGGGGGATCTACTTCCGGGACAAGCGGAACATTCGCCACTTTGATCCTTTTAAGTGCAAGGTATTGCGACAGCGGGGTCTTTGACGTCCTGGACACTCCGACAAGTACAATATCCGCCCTGAGGATGCCCCGCGGGTCACGCCCATCATCGTATTTGACGGCAAATTCAATGGCTTCCACCTTCTTGAAGTAGTCGTCATCAAGCTTTCTGACAGTCCCGGGTTCAAACAACGGTTCCCTTTGGTAGGAAGATTGAAATTTGTCCATCAGCGGACCGATGATATCAAATGCATAGAGCTCTTCCTTTTCAGATTGTTCTTTGATGTATGCACGCATATCCGGTTTTACAAGGGTATACACAATCAACCCCTGATTGAGCTTCGCCAAGGAAATCACTTCATCGATATGTTCGGTGTCCTCTATATACGGAAAGCGTTTAATGACCGTATTGGAACCATTGAATTGGCTAATCGCCGCTTTTGTGACTAATTCGGCAGTCTCCCCCACCGAGTCGGATACAACATAGATGATCGGTTCTTTCACGATCGTTCACCACCTTCTAGTATTCATCTGCCAACGCAACAAATGCTTTTGTTATATTGGTCTTCGTAATCCTGCCTATGACTTCTAAATCACCGTTTTCGGTCTTTTTGATGACGGGTACAGAGTCAATTTGCTTATGAATCAAGTCCTTCGCCACTCCGATCAGCTGGTCATCTTTTTCACAAACCGTGATATTGGGCATCCTTGTCATAATAATATTCACCGGCAACGTACTGAGTTCCTGCTTCCCGATACTCGCTCTTAAAAGATCTTTACGGGAGAGGACACCCACTAAGTATGTATTGGCATCCACGACAAACAATGTTCCCACATCTTCCAGAAACATAGTTACGATGGCATCATACACGGAAACATTTTCATTCACCACAACGGGGATCGATTGATAATCCTTGACGAATATTTTGTTCAGGTTCTCCGTCAGCAGCTGTGTACCTGTTTTCCCTGTATAGAAATACCCCACCCTTGGACGGGCATCCAAGTAACCTGCCATGGTCAGGATCGCAAGGTCGGGTCTCAGAGTCGCCCTGGTTAAATTTAATTGATCCGCTATATGTTCACCAGTGATTGGCCCATTGTCTTTTACTATTTGCAGAATATGTTCTTGACGCTTATTAAGTTCGATTGTTACTCACCACCTAACGGTCAAACGATTTATGTTATACTTTATATTAAATATTATATACTATTTAACCGAAATGAAAAGAGCATATTATCATCCATTTGTGACAACCTATAGCTGAATTTCACTTTACAAAGAGTATCTTCTTTTGAATAAAACTTCAAATCTTTTCTCCTCTCTAAATCATTAGTTGTTTTTATTTCTTTATCATGATAAAATGTCTTCATCTTATAACCAATAAAGCTATGATGGATCAATAATCCTTGCTGACAGATAAGCGACTGGGGACAGTGAAAGCCCAGAAGGCATGGAGACGGCAATCCGGAGCTATTTACCGATTAAAAGTGGGTATACTTGTATGTATATCAACTAGGGTGGAACCGCGAGTAACAAGCTCGTCCCTAGGCCTCAAGCGCCTAAGGACGAGCTTTTTTATTTACATAAATGATAAAAAGGAGTGACTTATATGTCAATGGAACAAGTAGTCAACTTAGCAAAGCACAGAGGATTTGTCTTCCCCGGTTCTGAAATTTACGGAGGACTTGCCAACACATGGGATTACGGCCCGCTTGGTGTAGAGTTAAAAAACAATATTAAAAAAGCTTGGTGGAAAAAATTCGTACAGGAATCCCCTTATAATGTAGGCCTTGATGCAAGTATCCTGATGAATCCCCAAACATGGGTAGCTTCCGGACACGTTGGAAACTTCAATGATCCGATGATCGACTGTAAGCAATGTAAAACTCGTCACCGCGCAGACAAAATCATCGAAAACGCTCTGGAAGCAAAAGGTATCGAAATGATCGTCGATGGTCTTTCTTTCGAGAAAATGGAAGAAATCATCAAAGAGCATGATATTGCGTGTCCTGATTGCGGGAGCCATGATTTCACGGGTATCCGCCAATTTGATCTTATGTTCAAAACCCATCAGGGAGTAACGGAATCTTCTACAAATGAAATTTATTTACGTCCTGAAACTGCACAGGGAATCTTTGTAAACTTCAAAAACGTTCAGCGATCCATGCGTAAGAAGATGCCTTTCGGTATTGCTCAAGTAGGTAAAAGCTTCCGAAATGAAATCACTCCTGGTAATTTCACATTCAGAACCCGTGAATTCGAACAGATGGAATTGGAATTCTTCTGCAAACCTGGTGAAGACCTTGAGTGGTTCTCATACTGGCGCGAATTCTGTAAAAACTGGTTACTGAATCTTGGAATGAGCGAAGATAACATGAGACTGCGTGATCATGATCAAGATGAATTATCCCATTACAGCAACGCGACAACGGATATCGAATACAAATTCCCGTTTGGCTGGGGTGAGCTTTGGGGTGTGGCAGATCGTACAGACTTCGACCTGAAGCGTCATATGGAACACTCGAATGAGGACTTCCACTACATGGATCCACAAACGAATGAAAAATATGTCCCATACTGCATCGAGCCTTCCCTTGGGGCAGACCGGGTAACCCTTGCATTCCTATGCGATGCATTCGAAGAAGAGGAACTCGAGAACGATTCACGTACCGTGTTACGTTTTCACCCGGCGCTTGCTCCGTTCAAAGCGGCTGTGCTGCCACTTTCTAAAAAGCTTTCTGACGATGCAATCAAAGTGTACGAAGAGCTGTCACAGGATCTTATGATCGACTTCGACGAAACGGCATCCATCGGGAAACGTTACCGCCGCCAGGACGAAATCGGTACACCATTCTGTATCACATTTGACTTTGACTCTGTAGAAGACGGTCAAGTAACCGTACGTGACCGTGACACAATGGATCAAGTAAGGATGCCAATCAGTGAAGTTAAAGCGTTCTTGCTAGAGAAAACCAAATTTTAAACCCTAAAGCGGAGGCGGCTCGTTCAGCCCCGACAAGCATATCTGGAAAATCCCTGAAGGCACACTTTTTGCCTTTGGGGATTTTTTTAGATATGACCTCGAGGGGCTAGCCGCCGGAGCTAGAAGACCCCTAAAGCGGAGGCGGCTCGTTCAGAGGCGACAAGCATAAGACGGCCCTGCTGAAAAAGGCGTTCTTTGCCTTTTTGGCAGGGTTGACTTATGACCTCGAGCCTCTAGCCGCCGGAGCTAGAAGACACAATAAAAAATCAGGCCCATTCACAAAAGTGAATGGGCCTTTCTATATCACAAGCAGCATCTATAAAACTAGAATAAGTCCTTAAGGTTATCCATTTGGTCCAGAAACCTCCTGGACTTTAATGTCAGACCTGAGTTTTCATCGTAATAAGTCCTGATTACCCGCTTCAATTGATGTTTCGTTTCATCTTTCACCGATATATTTCCCAATCGATTGAGGTCGAAATAGTAAAATACCCTGAGAAGCTTCACAGTGCTTTGTGAGATCGGTAAATGATGTGGGTCTTCACTTAAACAGCGATGACAGATGAATCCATTTTCTTTAAAAGAAAAAGCGAATTCACCATCGGTTTCCCCACACACAGCACATCCATTCAGGTGAGGATACAACCCCAGTACAGGGAGCATCTTCATTTCAAAAATATGCATCAGGATTTCCGGGTCATAGTCTTCATTCAAGTAGTGAAGAGTTTTGTAAAGCAATTCAAACAGGAAGGGGTTCGGCTTTCGGTCCTCGGTCGCTTTATCAAGGAGGTCAACGATATAAGTGGCGTAAGCCGTCTTAAACAGATCCTCCCTCACATGCCTCAGGGACTCTGCCATTTCTCCCTGTTGAAGGGTACCAAGCCCGCTTCCTTTGATAAAAAGGAAATAACCATATGTAAACAATTGTGAAATGGCGGATAGACGGCTATTAGGTTTCTTTGCCCCTCTAGCCATCAATCCAATCTTTCCAAATTCCCGTGTATATATGGTAACAATCTTATTCGACTCACCGTAATGATTGGTTCGAATGACAATTCCTTCACACTTCTGCAGCATTTAGCCACCTCCCGATCTCTATCTTCCCGGGTGATGACAAACTTATCACGTTAAAGGAAAATCAACTTCCGCTGTTTCTTCTTCAAAGCTGTAAGGATCCTCAAATGTCTCCTTCTCAAGCTCCTTAAAAAGGAGATAGGTGTCGATACTCCCTGTCTGCGAAAAAAATTTCCATGTTAAGTCTAACATTAAAAAACCCACCTTTCTGGATTTAAACTAGCAAGACTTCATAAGCTTTCTTGTGATTAGAATGAGCATTTTCTCTCTAAAACATGTGGCCTAAATATTGTTAATTATCAATATTCGTCGTCGCTGAAGCCAAAGTCACGAAGGTTTGCAGAGCGATTGCGCCAATCTTTCTGTACCTTCACCCATAGTTCAAGATAAACCTTTGATCCCAACAGGTTCTCGATATCTACACGTGCCCGCTTTCCGACTTCTTTGAGCATGGAACCCTGCTTGCCGATGACAATCCCCTTCTGGGAATCTCTCTCTACAATGATGGTGGCGATGACGTCTATCAGGTCCTTCTCTTCTTTTCTCTCCATCTTGTCGATCACGACCGCGATACTGTGGGGAATCTCTTCCCGTGTCAGGTGCAGGACTTTTTCCCGGATCAGTTCCGACACGATAAAACGTTCAGGATGATCGGTAATCTGGTCTGCAGGATAAAATTGAGGCCCTTCCGGTAATTGATCCTTCAGTACCTGAAGCAGCTGGTCGACGTTATTCCCTTCGAGTGCTGAGATCGGGACGGTCGCAGCGAACGGGAACAGGTCATTGTATTGTTGAATCATAGGCAGTAATGAGTCTGGATGGACCTGGTCGATTTTATTAAGAATAAGGTAGACCGGCGTTTTCACACCTTTCAGCTTCTCTATGATGAAGTGATCTCCTTTTCCCAATCCTTCCTCGACGTTCACCATGAACAATATGACGTCCACTTCTTTTAAAGTGTTCTGAGCAATCTTCATCATGAAGTCTCCCAGTTTATGTTTCGGTTTGTGAATTCCAGGAGTGTCGATGAATATCATCTGGGCATCATCTGTCGTGTAAACTCCTTGAACTTTGTTGCGTGTTGTCTGGGGCTTATCACTCATAATGGCGATCTTTTGACCGATGACCCGGTTCAGGAAAGTGGATTTCCCGACGTTCGGTCTTCCGATGATGGAGATAAAGCCTGATTTGTATTCTGTATTGCTGACATTATTACTCATTTAGATCCTCCGGTGAAAAAGCTCCTGGTAATAGTTCTGCTACGGTTAATTCTTCTACATCGCCTTTAAGGTTCGTCAATACGACTTTCATTTCTTTCGGACAAAGTTCTGAAATGACTTGCCGGCATGCTCCACATGGTGGAACAGGTCTTGCCGTGTCTGCCACAACCGCAATCATCGAATAATCTGTGTCGCCATCTGAATACGCCTTGAATAAAGCAGTCCGTTCAGCACAGTTACACATGCTGTACGCTGCATTTTCAATATTGCAGCCATGATACACCTTACCGTCCTTTGACAGAAGAGCCGCTCCCACCTTGAATTTACTATAGGGTACGTATGCTTTTTCCCTCGCTAGTTTAGCTTCTTGTATTAATTGTTCTGCATTCATTGATTTAACTCTCCTTTAACCCTAACACATTCATTTTACTACAATTTTCGTAAAAGAAAATGGGCTGTTATCATTTTGTAATAAAATAGTTAGATAATTCAAACTATTTATCAATTTTGTTCTTTGCTCCACTTATTCTATACAAGTATAAGAACGTTTTCAAATGAATTAAAGGCTGCAGGAAAGAAATTGCTCAATTTCTTCCCTGCAGCCTTTATTTTGCGGTGTTACAATGCCTTTTCAGATCAGAGGATCAATTCCAAAAGCTTTGGAAGAAAGATGATGGTTCCTACAATGGCAGTACAAACTGCGAAGAGCAGGACCGCCGCCGAAGCCAGATCCTTCGCAGCCTTCGCAAGTGGATGATACTCTTCTGTGGTAAGATCGACCGCCTTTTCAATGGCTGTATTCATCGTTTCAAGAGCAAGCACGGAAAAGACCAGGATGATCAGGATGATCCATTCCATGACGGATACAGAGAGCAGGTAGGCAAGTAAGAAAACCACAATACCTGCGAATGAATGAATCCTGAAATTCTGTTCCGTTGCCCAGACAGACTTCATTCCTTCCGCTGCATATCCAAAGGATTTTATGAACCGGAATAAGCCGAATTTAGTCTCTTTTGAGTCCATATTCATCTAAAATGTCCTTTTGTCTCTTGAACATTTTCTTTTCCTCTTCTTCTTCCATATGGTCGTACCCTAATAAATGAAGGAAGCCGTGAAGGGCAAGAAAACCAAGTTCACGGGATATAGAATGGTTGTACTCTTCCGCCTGTTCCTTCGTACGGTCAATGGAAATGATGATGTCCCCAAGAACGCGGGGAATCTCAGCCCCTATGATTTCAACCTCATCTTCCCCCAATTCTTCCAGGGCAAATGAAATCACATCCGTTGGCTGATCCTTAGCCCGGTATTCCCGGTTGATTTCCTGGATACGGTCGTTTGTCACAAAGGTCACGGAAACTTCGCTTTCATCCTCGATCCCTTCTTTTTCTGCAGCAAAGTTCAGGATATTCTGAACCAGCTGTGACTGTTCCTCGGATACTGTTTCTGTTTCGTCAATAAAGTCGATTAATAAAGTCATGCCTTATCTCCTTTTGCTTGAAGTTCAGGGTACTCGATCCTCGGATGGAAGATTCCACTCAATGTTTCACATAGAGACCTCTTTACCGTCTCTAATTGCTTTAATGAAATATCACATTCGTTAAACTGCCCGTCCTGGAGGCGGTCCTGTACGATCGAATGGACAAGCTTTTGAATTTCTGCCTGTGTCGGTGATTTCTTCGACCTGACAGCCGCTTCTACACTGTCCGCAATGCTGATGACAGCCGCTTCCCTCGTCTGAGGTTTAGGGCCTGGATAGCGATATTCTTCTTCCTTAACATCTTTCCCTTGTTCTTTTGCCTTATAATAGAAAAATTTCAACAGTGTCGTCCCGTGATGCTGCTCGGCGATGTCAACGATTTCCTTTGGCAATTTATGTTTCCGGAGCATCTGGGCTCCATCTGAAGCATGACTAATAATAACATCCCGGCTTGTTTCAGGCGAGACCCGGTCATGGGGATTTCCCATATTCAGTTGATTCTCGATAAAGAAATGCGGCCGTTTGGACTTTCCTACATCATGATAATAGCAGCCGACCCTCGCGAGTAAACCGTTAGCCCCGATGGCTTCACACGCGGCTTCCGCAAGGTTCGCCACCATGACACTGTGATGATAAGTACCCGGCGCATCGGTCAACAACTTCTTTAATAACGGCTGTGTAGGACTTGAAAGTTCGACCAGTCTCATAGAAGAAAGAATCCCGAATCCCGCTTCAAAAAACGGGAGGAAACCGATCGTGAGGATGGAAGACATGATACCCGATACGAGGGCAAACACAATATAATACACATATTCACTATTCGAATAGGAAGTACCGCTTAATAGGATTAAAAATCCAAGGATCAGGATATTGACAAGGGCTACGTAAATCCCCGCCCTTAAAATATTCGAACGCTGATTTCGGCTCACAAGGAAAAGAATCCCGGATACACCGCTGAATAATGTATAAATCGCAATTTCGATATCGATGGATCCAGAGAACTGCTGATGAAACACGATACTCGAGCACGCAGACAGGATGAATACCATCATCATTGCGATCCGTTCATTCAGTAAGATCCTCAATATCATACCCGTGAAGGCAGCCGGGAATATGAAAACAATATCGTTGATCTCCAGCTGTTCTATCAGTCCGACGATCTTCATGATCAGTAGTGATATGACAAACACGATGCTTGTGAGGATCAAGTAGTTTTGCTTCCGCTCCTCGGTGACTTCAAGTGTATAGAAGAAATAATATAATGAACTGATCACAACCAGGACAAAAAGGGCGAGACCGATATATGGCCTGAAGGAGAACGTATCCTCCACCATCCCCAGAGACTTCAGGATGCTGTATTTTTTAGGTGTGATCAGCTCCCCGTCTTCTACGATGACCCCGCCTTCAATGATTTCAACCTTTTCCACATTTGCCTCGGCGAGCTTCTTTAACTCATCCGTTTTTTCAGCATCGTAGTAAAGCGTCGGCTCGATGGCGACTTTCCCAAGCTTCACTGCTGCGGTGGATAAATCACCTTTGAACGAATAGTTGGTGATCCGTTGTTCCAGATTCAATTTCGCTTCATTTAATTCTTCCTCTTTCACCCCGTTTTCCATGATGATTTTTATCTGCGTTGAAACGATGGTTTCTACACGTGATAAGTCATCTTCTGAGGCCTCAAGGAGGGTTTTTAATACATCATCACTCAGACTGTTGGTGACATTATTATTTTTATCCTTCGGCAATTTGGCTTTCAAGAGCTTCAGCTGTTCATTTAGATCCGGAGTTGATGGAGGTTTTAGATCTTCTTCTCCCCCGGCCTGTGGATTCTCACTTTTCACTTCATTTACGCTTTCCAACAAAGAGTGAATCAATGAAGTTGAGTTATCGATCGCCCCTTCTTTCGGGGTATATACACTCGCTACTTCTGCCTTTGCTTCTTCCTTCTTCTTGGCAGTTGCCTCCTCATCGACGAATTTCTTAGGAGCCCTTATCGTAGTGGGGGCATCTTCATACAAATGAATATCCAGCGTTTTCGGTGTCACATTTCCATATAGGACTCCGAAAACAATGATGCCAAGCAGCACAAATAAGAGGTTGGTAAATAATCGGTAGCTCAGAAAGCTCCTTATCTTGAGTAGAAATGGGTGAGTTTGCATAAAGAACCCCCTGTTATGTATAAGCAATTTCTAATAGCCCATTCAAAAACATTTAGTAATTATGTAAAATGATAACAGTTTTTGACTTATTTATCTATGTATAGCCCAACAAAAAAAGATTGATCCAGGGACATGCCGGATCTTATGATGGCGGCATGGATCATCTGGATCAATCTCTCACTGTTTATTTTTCGATTGTTTCATAGGCATCGATTATTTTCGCGACCAACGGATGTCGGACAACATCGGCTTGATCGAGGTAAATGAACGACACTCCTTTAACATCTTTTAAAATCCGTTCAGAAGAAATCAATCCTGATTCGCTTCCCCTTGGCAGATCCACCTGGGAGCGGTCTCCCGTGATGATCATCTTGGAATCAAAACCAAGCCTTGTCAGGAACATTTTCATTTGGGCCTTCGTTGTGTTCTGAGCCTCATCAAGAATCACAAATGCATCATCCAGTGTACGGCCCCTCATATAGGCAAGGGGGGCGATCTCGATGGTACCCCTCTCGATCAGGCGTGCAGTATGCTCTGCTCCCAATACATCATGCAGGGCATCATATAGGGGGCGGAGATAAGGATCCACCTTCTCCTTCAAGTCACCCGGAAGAAACCCGAGGCTTTCACCTGCTTCCACAGCCGGCCTCGTCAGGATGATCTTCTTGACCTGTCCATTCTTTAGGGCATGTACAGCCATGACAACGGCTAAATAGGTCTTCCCTGTTCCCGCCGGCCCGATCCCGAACACCATGTCATGCTTCTTGATGGATTGGATGTATTGGCGCTGCCCCAGGGTTTTCACCCGGATGGATTTACCTTTGGCGTTCTTTGTAATCTCTTCATTGTACAACTCTGTAAAATATTCAAGCGTCCCTTGTCTGCCCATCTCGATGGCATAATGGACATCACGCTGGCCGATATTGATCCCTTTACGGATTACAGCCACCAGTCGATCAGAAATATCAACGGCGAGACTTACATCTTCTTCTTTACCTGAAACCAGCAACTCTTCGCCTCTTGTTACGATCGAAACGTGTAATTCCTGTTCTATTAATTTAAGGTGAGAATCTGAAACACCGAACAAAGCGATGGCTTCGTTTGGGTTTTCAAGTTGTAATTTCATTAAGATTTCATCTGACATTCGTTAGTCTCCTTGAATAAGTGGTTGTCCTTCTGCAATATTTTCTATTACTTTGAAGTGAATGGTTACCCTAACTTTACCATTCTCCACCTTTTCTTGCAAAATTTTTTCCCCTCTTATTTCTGCATCTTCCGGGAGGGAGGATTCCAGGTTACTTTTGGCAAGCTTTTCAGCAGCCATGATCGCCTCGGATTTTGTATAGGTCCTCTCCACATCCTCTTTCTCTTTCATGCTCCGGTCAATATAATAAACGGGGAGCTCCCATTTCAAAAACCGCAGTGGCTTTTTCGTTTCTTCCACGACGACGTCCTTAAATTCCGTTTTCCCGAATCCCCATACCTGGATATTCATTGATCCGAACCCGAGATAATGTTTTCTTTTCTCGTTTCCGCTGAACACGATAAATCGTGACTTCAGCGGGAGTTCAACCGATGTCTTATACCAGGTTTCCCCCAGTATTTTCGCTTTCGCCGAGACTCCTTTCGGCTCTTTTTCATTCCCGATCAAACCCGACACAAGGAGCTGTCCTTTATTGACGTAGTCATTGACGCTCACCTGGGGATCCCCTTCTTCTACAAACATGTCTGTGATGATGGCTTTCTTTTTGGCGACAATATGCTGCAGGCCAGTTGATTCAGGGGGCAGGGGGGCATTCTTTTCCACAACTTGAAAGTGAAAGGTTGTCCCTTGTAACTCCACCCCGACCCACGTGATATTATCCATCCTGAAGGATAGCTCACGCTGAATGTTCTCAACATCGGGGATAGAGAACTGCATCTTCCCCTTGGAAACACCCATCTGCTCGAGTTCCTTTCGTATACTGTGCTCGGTCTGTGGTGACGCACCTTTGATCTCTATGCCCCACACCATATTGGAAAGAAGGAATACGATGATGAAGAATGCCAGTCCACCAATCATGAAACCCGAATTTTTCAGTGATCTCTTGAATAGAAAGGGAACCCCCTGGCCTCTTAGAAATGTCACTTTACACTCGGATGTCCGTACTGCTCTTCTGAAGTTATGTACATCATCTAAGGATAAGTAAAAGGTGATCGTCTCCGTTCCCGCTCTCTTCACATTCCATATGGTGATACCAGCCCGGAGCAATTGATTGATGACCCGCTCAACTAATCTGCCTTCCATTTTCACAAATACCTTTCCCCTCAGAAAGGTGAACCATTGATTCTTCAAATCCGTCCCTCCTATTGTTCTAAATAGATCACTTCTACGATCTTCCCCTGAAGGAGAATTTCTTCCGGAAGGATCATCTTGATGACAAATTGCTCCCCTTTTATCAGCAGTTGACCCTGTTTAAGCAGAAGCCGCACCTCCCGATCTGTGAAGGTCAACAGACCCCTGTGATTTTCTATATAGATATGAATTTGTCCAATCATTGTGACGCGAGGAAGGTCCATCATGACATCTTCAGGTAAATCCATTTTCTGTGTCATCCATTTACGCATCTGTTGTAAAAAGCTTTTTGCCATAAAAAAAGAACCCCCTTTCATCTCATATTTATGAAATGAAAAGGGGTTTCATCACTTTTATTTTTGATGATGGCGTTTTTTTGATTTCGGAGGACCGAACACCTCTGAAAAAATAAATCCTTTTACGATATCATCTTCATTTTTAAAATCAAGGATCAGACCTGAACCCTCCCGAATCTTTTTTGCCCGGTTTTGGTGGGCTTCAAGCTTTCTTGAATATCGTTCTTCTTGTTTCTGAAGGCTGGAATAAGTTGATTCCGTTTCCCTCTTTTTATCTTCAAAACGGGTTTGAATGGAAGAAACAGGCTCTTTTACAGGCTCTCTGTAAGCCCTTGGTTCCCTCCGTCCGCTTCTTTCGCTCTCCGCTCTTTCCCTGCCTCTTCCAACAGGCTCAGGGGAAGCGGGCGAGGCCGTTTGAATCGGCTTTTGCCTCACGGGTTTATTGGAAGGAGGCTGTTTCATTTTATTGAATATGGACGTGATGATCCCGATCAATATAGCAATGATCAATGGCTCCATTGGGAATACTCCTTTCTGAACAAAGGGAGATTACTTATCACTCTTCGGATCTTTTTTATCCCCTGTCAGCTTTCCGATCGAGTCTCTCATTTCTGTATCGGCATCGATATTCTTTATGTTCATATAGTCCATCACACCGATGTTACCTGACCTGAGTGCTTCAGCCATGGCAAGAGGTACTTCTGCTTCTGCTTCCACAACCTTCGCTCTCATTTCTTCTACTCTTGCTTTCATTTCCTGCTCATTGGCAACGGCCATTGCTCTTCTTTCTTCCGCCTTCGCTTGAGCAATGTTCTTATCAGCTTCCGCTTGTTCTGTTTGCAGTTCTGCTCCGATATTCTTGCCTATATCAACGTCCGCAATATCAATCGAGAGGATCTCGAATGCCGTACCTGCATCCAGGCCTTTTGAAAGGACCGTTTGAGAAATCAGATCCGGATTTTCCAATACCTTTTTATGGTTGTCGGATGAACCGATTGTCGATACAATCCCTTCTCCTACACGGGCAACGATCGTCTCTTCCCCGGCACCCCCGACAAGGCGGTCGATATTCGCACGGACCGTAATACGGGCCTTGGCCTTCACTTCGATTCCATCCATGGCCACACCCGCGATGAACGGTGTTTCGATCACTTTAGGGTTAACACTCATTTGAACCGCTTCAAGTACGTCACGACCTGCAAGGTCAATCGCCGCAGCACGCTCAAACGTCAATTCAATATTTGCACGATGAGCCGCAATCAGTGCATTGACTACTCTGTCTACGTTACCGCCAGCTAAATAGTGACTCTCCAGTTGGTTGATCGTCACCGTGATTCCTGCTTTATGGGCTTTAATCAGTGGATTGATCACACGGCTCGGGATAACACGTCTTAATCTCATCCCCACAAGTGTGAAAATGCTGATCCTTACTCCTGCCGCGATTGCTGAAATCCACAGCATGACTGGTACAAATGTAAATAATACAGCTAAAACGATAATGCCCACCACAATTGCAACGAGCAGTAGAATCGTACTTGGTCCTATAACCATATTTTCTTACCTCCTGAAATATTATGAAATGTCTCTTACTACAATCCTTGATCCTTCCACCTTCACAATTTTAACCTTTTCACCTGCTTTGATAAAGCCGCCTTCTGTCACTGCGTCGATTCTTTCTTCCTCCACAATCACGGTTCCGGATGGCCTTAAAGGTGTTTTGGTCACACCTACCATTCCAATCAAATCCAATCGATTGGCATTTGATACATAACCGCTTTCTGTGCTGGTGGAATCGTTTAAAATAATTTTGTTGAAAAATTTCATTTTTTTACCAAACACCTTTACAAAGATAATCACTGTTGCAACGGCAATCAATAAAGCGATCAAAACAGAGATTCCCATTTGCATCATATCGCCCCCTGCCAACATAATACTTGCAAGGATCGCTCCTATACCGAGTCCCCCTGCTAATCCACCAGGGAGGAAAAACTCCGCCACTATAAGGATGATACCAATGATGAAAAGAATAATGGTTTCGTATCCCGCAAGTCCTGCAACCAAGTGTCCATAAAAGAATAATACAAGGGAGATCAAGCCGATAGAACCGGCTATCCCAAAACCGGGTGAATACAGCTCCACAATCAGTCCAATGCTTGCCAAGGATAAAAGAATGGGGACAACGACAGGATTAGTGATGAAGCGGGCGAGTTTTTCCGCAAACGTTTCATCCACTCGTTTCACAGAGGATTTATCCACCCCAAGCGTTTCATACAATTCATCGAGGTTCCGGACTGTGCCTTCCGAATACCCGATCTCCTTCGCTTCCTTTGAGCCCAGCGTCAATAGTTCCCCTTTTTCAATCCCCAGCTCTTCGATGACGAGGGAATCATCTGCCATGGCCAGAGCATATTGAGGATCTCTCCCATTTGATTCAGCGGCACTTTTCATGGCAGACAGCCAGTAGCTCTGGGCTTTCTTATCTGCCGCATTTCCCTCCTGATCAATGACCGCTGCTGCACCCATCTGTCCATTCGGGACCATATAGATTTCATCTGCATGGAGGGAAATGAATGCTCCCGCAGACAGCGCATGGTCGTTTACGAACGCAATCTTTTTGGCATCGATTCCATCCAGAAGCTGCCCGATATCTCCTGCGGCATCCACCAATCCCCCGGGTGTATCAATATCGAAAATGATCAGTTCCGCATTGTCGTCTTCCGCATCTTTGATCGCTCTTTCCAAAAACGCATGAAGTCCCCTTTCCACTTCCTTTTGAATGGGAATGACGTAGACCTTTCCCGAATCCGCGGCCGTACTGATCAGCGGCTGAATAAAGCTGCACCCAAGAATCAGCATCAACATTACAAGTATACTTCTTCTCAACTTAACCCCCTCGTTTCAGGTGATATTCCTTAATACTTTATGTACGGATAACCCACTATTAAAGTTTCATCTTTTTGAAAAAATATGTTATAAAAAGTGTCTTAGGTCCCCTATTCCACCTGGTATCGATTTTAAAAGGTTCAACGTCAAATGTTGGGGTGAAGTGAATTTTACTTCACCCTTATCCAATATGCGTACCCATTCTTTTATACTTATGTGTCAGTAAAATCTTTGCTCGAAAACGAAGAAAGCTTCTAAAGCCAAAAGCGTTTCGTTTCATCACTTTCGTTAAGTTGTTTATGCCCTCTAAAAACCCATTTGAATAGTTATATCGAAAGCTATTCAATATTTCATTTTGCCAATTCTTTAGGGTTTGGGCAGAACGTTGGAATTCAGGAATTCCAGCCTCATCAATCGCTTCGTAGAAGTCATATAAGGCGTTTTTTGTCTTGAGGATATTTTCTTCCCCATTCACCTTCGCTTTGTCAAACCACTGACAAAACCTCTCTTTGAGTTCATATGCCTGTTTCAGTTCATGGGACATCTCGAGATACCTTTGAAGGTACCACTGATCGCTCTCATTTAATTTATCTGACCTCTTATAAAACACATGCCGCATCTTTTTACATTTCTTCCGATCATAGTCATGCCAACTAGATTGGATCCTTCTTCTCACACCATCGAGTGCCCAATAAATATAGCGGACAAAGTGGAATCGGTCGGCCACAATGACGGGCTTACCCAGAGCTTGTTGTACAGCTGCCTTAAACGAGTGACTCATATCCATAACGACCACCTCCACTTGAGAACCATATTTTCTTAGATAGTGTTTAATGGTGTCTTTATAACGATTGGGAAGGATATCAATCGGTTCTCTAGTGATCCCATTCGCGATAATGAGCTGATATTTTCCTTCTTTTGTGTCCCCTTTGTACTCATCTATGGCAATAACCTTAGGCAGTTCTTTCGCTTCTTCGTTGACCGTAACCTCTGCCAATTGATCAAAGCGCCTTACCACAGTGGAAGCCGAAGTCCCATACACCTCTGCCGTTTCTTTAAATGTCTTCCCCTTAATACTTCGGATCTTTAAAGCCTGATTAAACTCTACAGATAACCGTTGGTATCGTTCCACAAAGGGGTTATTTTCCGCAAATCTTTTTCCACAAGGGCAAACATAGCGCCTTTTTCTGTAGAAAAGAAGTGTGTGTCTTTCAAACAGCTTTAGATGTTTAATCTTTTGAATCCGGTAATCATGAACTTTCATTGTGCTGGCCGGACATTCTGGACAGTTGTGCGACATAAGAGGAAGCTCTATATGTAAACAAAGTCGCTCATCCACTTCCTCCATTTTTATGATGTTTACATCTTCAAAACCAGGCAACATTATGGTAGAATTCATTATGCACGTATCTCCAATCTTTACTTGTTTCTCGACAATTCAAGTATAAAAGATTGGGCGATTACGTGCATTTTTTGTGTCATCTAATTGTGTAGGAACCCCAACAAATATTATAGAACCTTTTAAAAAAACCGGAAAGCATCAAAGCTTTCCGGTTTCTTTAATCTTATGATAGATGTTGAAGAACAAGTTTGTTGACGAGAGCCCCATCGGCTTTCCCTTTTAATTTAGGCATGATTGCTCCCATCACTTTGCCCATATCGGCTTTAGAAGTAGCACCTACCTCCGCTACCGTCTGTTCGACAATAGCAGAGACTTCTTCTTCTGAAAGCTGCTTAGGCATATATATTTCGACGTAAGTCAGTTCTGTTTGAATTTTTTCAACGAGGTCTTCGCGACCGGCGTTTTGAAATTCCTGGAGGGAGTCTTTCCGTTGCTTCACTTCTCGAGAAAGGACAGTCAACTCTTCGTCTTCAGAGAGTTCCTGTTTCCCATGTTTGATGGCTTCATTTTGAAGTGAAGCCTTAAGCATGCGGATAACGGAAAGCTTCTCTTTTTCTTTATTTTTCATCGCTTGTTTCATATCATCATTTAAACGATTGAGAAGACTCATACTTACACCCTCTCTTAGAACTTACGCTTTCTTGCAGCTTCTGATTTCTTTTTGCGTTTTACGCTTGGCTTTTCATAAAATTCGCGCTTTCTAAACTCTTGTAAAGTTCCTGTTTTAGAAACTGAGCGTTTGAAGCGACGAAGAGCATCTTCAAGCGATTCGTTTTTACGAACAACTGTTTTTGACATCTCTCTTTCCCTCCCTCCGAACACACTACACTTACATGTTCAAGTCAAGAAATGGTTTGTACCAATTTCTTAAGACGCAGAGATTTCTGACGTCCTTTACTTCACCAATAGGTTATGGCTTTGCCCTTGCCTTATTGTCACAAGGGGACAGAAAGTGTATGTCTTTCTTGGATGGATTCTTTAATATTATAAAGAAATCCATGTACTTTGCCATTATAATATATGATATGTGTCAGGTCAACAATTTATCATAAAACACTCACATAAATAGGCATGTCTCATTGATTCCCCCCATACATTTGTATTAATCGTACTGGTGTACAGGAGGAATTCAATGATCTTACATGGAATCGCCTTTATTTTTTTCATCTTATGTTTTTTATTCGGCATGACATGGCTCAGGTCCGGGCTATTTAATATTGCAAATCAAAAAATCAAGACTTGGCTTCATTATCTCACGAGCACCCCTGTCAAGGGCGTCCTGACAGGGACCGTTGTCACCGCCTTTATTCACAGCAGCTCGGCCGTCATGGTCCTCACAGTGGGACTTGCTTCCTCCGGTCTGATCCCTTTCCGTCAAACCATCGGCATCATGCTCGGTTCGAATATAGGGACTACTTTCACTCTTGAAATGTTCACCCTGGATATGAACTATCTGATTATTCCATCCATGATCCTCGGATGTGTACTATATTTTTTCCGATCTCCACAGATCAAAAGCAGCGGCATGATCTTTATGGGTTTCGGATTGATCTTTACATCGATCCGGGCCATCCAATGGCTTGCAACGCCTTTGACGACGCAAGAGTCCTTGCGTTCTTACATGATTCAGGTTAATGAACATCTTGTCCTTGCCTTACTGATTGGATGCGTGTTAACTGCCATCATCCAATCGAGCACCGTCGTTACAGGAGTGACGATGGGGTTTCTCGCTGCAGGTTCGATTGATCTCCATGCCGGAATAGCCATTATGCTCGGTGCGAATGTCGGCACTTGTATCACAGCCTTTATTGCAAGCATCGGCGGCGGCACACAGGCCAAGCTGACGGCATACGCACACATCTGGCTGAATGTGATGGGCGTCGCCCTTTTCATTCCCTTCATCCCTTTGCTTGGTATGGTGGTACAGACGCTTGCCGGTTCTGCAGATATGCAATTGGCACACGCCAGTGTCCTGTTCAACCTTCTATGTTCCCTGCTTGTTCTTCCATTCGCCAATTCGTTTGCCCGGTTAATTGAAAAGGTTCACCTTCCAAAAAAAAGCTGAACGGGCATGATACCCGTTCAGCTTTTTATCTTATTAATAATCTGAATCGCTTGTTAAACCTTGGACAATTTTCACACCTGAGCTGGCTCCTAAACGAGTAGCTCCGGCTTCGATCATCGCTTTCGCGTCTTCTAGGGAGCGTACGCCGCCTGAAGCCTTCACGCCGATATCAGGTCCAACCGTCTTTCTCATTAAAGCGATATCTTCTACAGTCGCACCGCCAGTCGAGAAACCGGTTGATGTTTTCACATAGTCTGCTCCCGCTTCCACAGCAAGTTGACACGCTTTTACTTTTTCTTCTTCAGTAAGAAGACATGTTTCAATGATGACTTTAGAAAGTGCCTTTCCTTTAGAAGCTGCAACGACAGCTTCAATGTCACGTTTTACTAGTTCATGGTCGCCGCTTTTCAGTGCACCGATATTGATGACCATATCGACTTCCGTTGCTCCCTTTTCGATCGCATCTTTTGTTTCAAACGCTTTCGTTTCAGGTGTAGAAGCTCCTAGGGGGAACCCGATCACCGTACACACTTTCACTTCTGTACCGCTTAATAATTCGCTTGAATATTGTACCCAGGTAGGATTTACACACACAGAAGCAAACTTGAATTCTTTCGCTTCCTGGCAAAGTACCTCCACTTGGTCTTTTGTTGATTCAGGTTTAAGTAAAGTATGATCGATCATACTTGCAATGTTCATAGTCATTGATTATCTCTCCTTTAACAGTTGTCCGTACCTCTCTTATCATACCAAAACTAAGAGAAAAAGACGAGCACTTTGTAGTATCTCCCAAAATAAAGAAAACCTTTTCATATTCTTGCAACAGGGTTGCATTTCAGAAGCAAGCAGTAGTTGATTTCCACTCCAGATGCTCGCTTTCCGCGGGGCGTGAGTTGAGCATCTTCCGTTCCAATCAACTGATCGAAGAAGTGTCGAAAAAGACTATTGTCATTAATATTTTTTTGTAAGAGGGCAACTAAAAGTTAATTCTAATGAATCATTTAAAGACTGTAGCTATCAGTAATGGTGTAAAAGAGGTTGAAACAAAAACGTTTTGTCAAAGAAAAAGCCGAGCGAATTCGAGATTCTTTATTGAAAATCGTATTCGTTCGGATTTTTTTGTTTTGTCATCGCATTTGAAGTGTATTTAGACAAATCTAGCTGTTGATTGGAGTGCAAGACGAAGACTCCTACGGGAAAAGCGGAATAGGTGAGACCCCGCAGGAACGTCAGAGACGAGGAGGCTCGCCTTCCGCCCGAGGAAAGCGAAGTCTTGCACGGAAATCAACAGCGGTGTAACACGATTATTTTAGTCGATATACTCTCGCCTCGTATGGTTTGAGGGTCAACTTGCTTAACTCTCCATGGTTCTCTACTTCATAGTTGTTCAATAGAAGGTTCTCTGATGATACGTTTAGTTTACCAAGGTCACAAACGGCGTTTTTTGTGGAAAGGTTTGTGATGACGATCATGGTTGTATTTTCTCCGGTGCGTGTATACGCATAGATTTGCTTGTCTTTTTCAAGCAGCAAATCATAGATTCCGTACGTGAAGACGTCTTCCCTTTTCTTAAGTTGAATCATTTTCTTGTAGAAGTTGAGTATGGACTTTTCATCTTTTTCCTGTGCTTCTACGTTGATCGTCTTAAAGTTAGGATTGACTTTCATCCAAGGAGTCCCACTTGTGAATCCGCTGTTTTCCCCTGCTGACCATTGCATCGGTGTTCTGCTGTTATCACGGGAGGAAGCCCAGATGATTTCCATGATGTCTTGATGAGGCACCCCTTCTTCACGTTTAAGACGGTATAGATTTTTCACGGCTACATCATCATAGTCTTCGATGGAAGGAAATTGAACGTTGGTCATGCCGATTTCCTGCCCCTGATAAATGAATGGTGTCCCCTGCATCAGGAAATACATGGCTGCCATGGCTGTGGCACTTTCTTTCCAGTATTCCTTGTCATTCCCCCATGTGGAAACAACGCGGGGTTTATCATGATTTTCGATGAAAAGGGCATTCCAGCCGTTTCCTTCCAGCCCTTTTTGCCAACGTGTGAGCACCTTTTTCAATTCGACGATGTCGAGATCCGGATTAGTTTCCGCATCCCATAATCCAAGATGTTCAAATTGAAAGATCATATCCATCTTTCCATTCTCTTTACCGACCCATAGTTCTGCTTCATCTGCCTTCACACCGTTTGCTTCTCCAACCGACATCACGTCATAATTGGCATACGTACGATCCTTGAATTCCTGAAGGAACGTATGGATCCCTTTTTGGTTCATATGCATGTCAAAGGAAGAAACGTATTTTTCCTTCTTCGGATTCTGCATATCCGGCAGACCCGCGCGCTTTTTAATATGACTGATGGCATCGATTCTGAAGCCGTCTATTCCTTTATCCAGCCACCAATTTACCGTGTCATATAGTGCCTCACGCACTTCTTCATTTTCCCAATTCAGATCCGGCTGCTTCGTCGAGAAGACATGAAGGAAGTATTGGTCCGTTTCTTTATCATACTCCCAGGCTGATCCCCCGAAAATGCTTTCCCAGTTATTCGGTTCTTTGCCTTTCGCGCCATCTCTCCAAATATACCAATCACGCTTTGGATTGTCCTTGGAACTCCTTGACTCGATGAACCAAGGATGCTCATCACTAGTATGATTCAGGACAAGGTCAATGATTAGCTTCATATCCCTTTTATGAACTTCTTTCAATAATTGGTCGAAGTCTTCCATCGTTCCGAAGTCTTCCATGATATCCTGATAATCCGAAATATCATAACCATTATCGTCATTAGGGGATTTATACATTGGACAGATCCAAATCACATCGATCCCTAACTCTTTAATATAATCCAAACGCTGGATGACTCCCTGTAAGTCCCCGATTCCGTCACCATTGGAATCCTGGAAACTTCTCGGATAGATTTGGTATCCCACTGCCTCTTTACGCCATGCCTTTTTCATCGTAACACCTCATCAAAGTATAGTAAGATACAAACGCTTACATTTAATGCAATCGTTTGCACTATTGTTTAAAAAAAAAGACTCTTTTCAAATATAATAATAGTTTACAACCTTCTTCTGCACTAATCAATAGATAATTCGATTCTAACCAAAAAAAAGAAAGTGGTTACAAAGTATTATTGCACGAAAATAAAATGCAAGGCACCCGAGCGAAACGTCAGGTGCCTTCATCTATTAAATGGCTGCTTTTTCTTCTGATTCTTCTAGTACCCGGACAAATTGTCCTTCATTTAGAGGATAACCCGCTTTGGTGAGTTTCACTTTCACAAGTTTCCCTACCATCTCTTCGGTTGCAGGGAACACCACTTTCAAGTAGTTATCCGTGTATCCTACGTAGAGATCATCCTGATGGATTTCTTCAGGGATTACCTCTAGTACTTCGTTTTCGAACTCTGAAGCGTATTCTTTCGCTAATTGGTTCGAAAGTTCAATTAAGCGGTGGACACGTTCGTTCTTGATGTCTTCATCAATCTGATCGTCCATTCTGGCAGCAGGCGTGCCTGTCCGTTTTGAATAAGGGAAAACGTGAAGCTCAGAGAATTTATGCTCTTTGATGAAATGATATGTTTCCAAGAATTCTTCTTCCGTTTCACCCGGGAAACCAACAATGACATCGGATGTAACGGCAAGTCCTGGAAGGGCTTTTTTAAGCTTCTCTAAACGCTCGGCAAAGAATTCCATCGTATACTTTCTGCGCATTCTCTTAAGGACCGTGTTGGATCCTGATTGAAGCGGGATGTGCAGATGCCTTACCACGATATCGGATTGATCGATTACTTCAATGACTTCATCCGTCAATTGACTCGCTTCGATGGAGGATATGCGGATTCTCTTAAGTCCCTTCACGTTTTGCTCAAGATCTTTAAGGAGCATGGCAAGGTTGTAGTCTTTCATGTCCTCTCCATATCCGCCTGTATGGATCCCAGTCAGGACAATTTCTTTGTACCCTGCATCAACAAGCTGTTGAGCCTGGTGAACGACTTCTTCAGGGTCGCGGGATCTCATCAGTCCACGTGCCCAGGGAATGATACAGAACGTACAGAAATTGTTGCAGCCTTCCTGGATCTTAAGGGAGGCACGGGTACGGTCCGTGAATGCCGGAACGTCCAATTCTTCGTACACACGATTCTTCATGATGTTGGTGACACCATTGATCGGTTGACGTTCTTTTTTGTACTCCTCGATATACGTAAGCATTTTCCTGCGATCCTGGGTACCTACCACAACATCGACTCCCGGGATGGCCATGATTTCGGCTGGGGACGTTTGGGCATAGCATCCTGTTACACAGATGACCCCGTCTGGATTTTTCCGGATGGCACGGCGGATTACCTGCCTGCTCTTCTTATCACCTGTATTGGTTACTGTGCATGTATTGATGACATACACGTCTGCGATCGAGTCATATTCTACACGATCATATCCTTCTTCTTTAAATAGTTGCCAGATGGCTTCAGTTTCGTAGTGGTTCACTTTACACCCTAGAGTGTGAAACGCTACTGATGGCATTGCAATCACCTCATAAGTTCTAATTGATAGCTGATGGCTGAGAGAACATACAATGGAGCAGTCTCCGTCCGGAGAATCCTTGGGCCAAGGCCGCATGTAAGAAAGCCCCCGCTTCTCAACAGCTCTATTTCTTTCTCCGATAATCCACCTTCAGGGCCGAATACGACCAGTACACTTTGCCCGTTACCGATGGAGGACAACATCTTTGACAGGTTCCCTTTTTCACCGGCACGTGCTTCTTCTTCATATGCGACAAGTTTATAATCGAACTGACTGCCTGCTTGAATCAATTGTTTGATTGAAACGGGTGCAGAGACATCAGGGACGAGAAGTCTATGCGACTGTTCAGCCGCTTCCTTCACAATCTTTTCCCAACGCTCTGTCTTTTTCTTTGCTTTTTTTTCGTCCCACTTCACAATGGAGCGATCCGCATTAAAAGGGATAAATTGAGTGGCTCCAAGCTCTGTTCCCTTTTGGAAAATCAACTCCAATTTATCCCCTTTCGGCAGTCCGCTCGCAATGGTTACTTTAATTGGTAATTCCTTCGTCGATGTTTCCCATTGTACTATTGACAGCTTGACTGCGTCACTGGAAATCGTTTCAATACGGGTGATCGCTGATGCCTGATCCTTGAAGACAACGAATACTTCATCCTGCTCCTTCATTCTCATGACACGGACAATATGATGATAATCATCCCCCGTGATCATAATCGGATCATTTTCTCGATATAGGTCTTCTATAAAATATCGTTGCATACAGTTTCAACTCCACCGATTTTACTTTGTATTATTCAGGCTTAACAGCGATGATCGCAACCCAGTCTTCCATTACCATGATCTCTTCGATATGGAAACCGGCAGCTTCCAACGAGTCACGTACTTCCTGCTTTTTAGGCTGGATGATTCCGGAAGTGATAAAATATCCACCCGGCTTCACAAGCTCGTATGCGTCTTCTGTAAAGCGCAGAATGATTTCAGCCAGGATGTTCGCCACGATCACATCAGCCTGCCCGGTCACCCCATTCAATAGATTGTTGGCATCCACGGATACCGTTTCCTGTACTTTGTTCAACTTCACATTCAGTCTTGCTGAACGAACCGCGACTTCATCAAGGTCATATGCACGTACCCGGTCTGCGGCTAATAGAGCCGATGCAATGGATAATACACCTGAGCCCGTACCAACATCAATGACGGAATCATGTTCTTTTACGATTCGCTCAAGTGCCTGGATACACATGACGGTAGTAGGGTGAGTACCCGTCCCGAACGCCATGCCCGGATCCAGTTCAATAATGAGTTCATCACTATGAACCGGCGTGTAGTCTTCCCAGGTTGGAACAATCGTGAACTTATCCGAAATTTTCACAGGATGATAGTATTTCTTCCAGGCAGTTGCCCATTCTTCTTCATTTACCTCGGAAATCTCCACTTTGTTTTCACCAATGTCGATATCATAAGTAACAAGGTTCGTGATGCCCTGCTTGATCTCGTCAACGGTTTCCCCCAGGAAACTATTGACGGGCAAATAAGCTTTGACCATGACGCCGTCCGTTGGGTAGTCATCAGGGTTGAGTTGGTAGATCTCCCCAAACATATCTTCTCTTTCCTTAACTAATTCGGCAGGGTCTTCAATGACCACACCGCTTGCCCCTGATTCGTGAAGAATGTTTGAAATCGGCTCAATCGCTTCATTCGTTGTAAGAATACTGATTTCTGACCATTTCATTGATCTACCAACTCCGCTCTTTAGTTATTCGCCTTTAAAGGCCTTTTTTACTTTATCAAAGAAGCTTTCATGCTGTTCATCAGGAATTTGACCGCTGATGTCAGCGAATTCTCTCAATAATTGTTTCTGCCTATCCGTCAGCTTGGAAGGCGTGACCACTTTCACCTGTACATGCTGATCCCCCGTACCGTAACCTCGGACATTCGGTACGCCCTTGCCTTTCAAACGGAATCTCGTACTCGTCTGAGTTCCTGCAGGGACTTTCAGCTTAACTTTACCGTGTAAGGTCGGTACTTCAATTTCATCACCCAATGCGGCTTGGGCAAACGTCACAGGCATTTCACAGTAAATGTCATCACCATTACGTTCGAAGAAATCATGTGAACGGACGTGGAAGACCACATACAGGTCACCGGCAGGACCGCCATTAATACCCGGTTCCCCTTGACCTGTCACGCGCAGCTGTTGTCCATCATCGATACCGGCTGGGATCTTAACAGCGATTTTACGGCGCTTCTGTACTTTACCCGCACCGCCACATGTTGAACATTTTTCCTTGATTTGTTTACCTGTACCGTTACAGTAGTGACAAACCCTTCTGTTCACAATGCGGCCGAATGGTGTATTCTGCTCCACATTCAATTGACCGGATCCATTACAGTGAGAACATGTATTAACCTTTGTCCCAGGTTTCGCTCCCGAACCATGGCACGTTTCACATTCTTCTTCTCTCGGAATTTCGATTTCGGTTTCTTTCCCGAAGACCGCTTCTTCAAATGTCAGAGACATCGTGTATTGAAGGTCCGCTCCTTGACGAGGTGCATTTGGATCTCTTCTGCGGCCTCCGCCGCCTCCACCGAAGAATGTATTGAAGATATCTTCGAAACCACCGAAACCGCCGCCGCCAAAGTCTCCTCTGCCGCCGAATCCCTGGTTGGGGTCCGTGTGTCCGAAACGATCATACTGAGCGCGCTTCTGATCATCACTTAACACTTCATACGCTTCCGATATTTCTTTAAACTTTTCATCCGCATCCGCTTCTTTATTAATATCCGGATGATATTTTTTGGAGAGCTTGCGGTATGCTTTCTTCATTTCGTCTTTTGAGGCGTCTTTTCCAACCCCAAGAACCTCATAATAGTCCCGTTTACTCATTAAAACACCACTCCCGAATCCTTTGCATAAAGGTTATTTTAACATTGAGCTTCGACTATTATCAATAAAAACTCAACATTCCTTACATTAGTTTGTGTCTGTTGATTGAAGGTTTCTTTCAATCATAGAAAAAGTCAAAGCCAAGAACCGCCCTGACTTTGACTTTTTCGTTCGTTTACATCTGATTATTTCTTGTCGTCATTTACTTCTTCATATTCAGCGTCGACCACATCGTCATCTTTCGAAGCTTCGCCTTCAGCGCCTTGAGCTGCCTGGGCTTCCGCTTGAGCCTGCTCATAAAGCTTCATCGTTAAGCTTTGAACAATTTCCTGCAATGAGTCTTTCTTTTCGCGGATAAGATCAAGGTCATCTTTCTCGATCGCTTCTTTCAGTTCAGCTTTCGCATCTTCCGCTTTTTTCACTTCATCTTCTTCTACTTTGCCTTCAAGATCTTTTAACGTTTTTTCCGTTTGGAAAACAAGTTGGTCGGCTTCGTTGCGAAGTTCAACTTCCTCTTTACGTTGTTTGTCTGCTTCGGCATTTTCTTCGGCTTCTTTCACCATGCGCTCTACTTCATCATCTGAAAGGCCTGTAGAAGATTTGATTGTGATGTTCTGCTCTTTGCCTGTTCCAAGATCTTTCGCACTAACATTCACGATACCGTTCTTATCAATATCGAATTTAACTTCGATTTGAGGTACGCCGCGTGGTGCCGGTGGAATGTCCGCTAATTGGAAACGTCCAAGCGTTTTGTTATCAGCAGCCATTGGGCGCTCACCTTGTAATACGTGAATGTCAACAGCAGTCTGGTTATCAGCAGCAGTTGAGAATGTTTGAGATTTAGACGTCGGGATCGTTGTGTTACGCTCGATCAGCTTCGTTGATACTCCACCCATTGTTTCAATTCCTAGTGATAGTGGTGTAACGTCAAGTAAAACGACATCTTTCACGTCACCAGTCAGAACTCCACCTTGAATCGCTGCACCCATCGCTACAACTTCGTCAGGGTTAACACCTTTAGATGGCTCTTTACCAGTTTCTTTTCTGATTGCTTCTTGTACAGCAGGGATACGAGTTGATCCACCAACAAGGATGATCTTATCGATTTCGCTTGCAGAAAGACCGGCATCTTTCATTGCTTGACGAGTAGGTCCCATTGTACGCTCTACAAGGTCAGAAGAGATTTCATCGAATTTCGCTCTTGAAAGAGTCACTTCCAAGTGAAGTGGTCCTGCTTCCCCAGCCGTGATGAAAGGAAGTGAGATTTGAGTTGAAGTCACTCCTGAAAGATCTTTCTTCGCTTTCTCGGCAGCATCCTTCAAACGTTGAAGAGCCATTTTATCTTTAGAGAGATCGATTCCGTTCTCTTTCTTGAATTCAGCTACAAGGTAGTCGATGATCACTTGGTCAAAGTCGTCTCCACCAAGACGGTTGTCACCGGCAGTAGAACGTACTTCGAATACTCCGTCACCAAGTTCAAGGATCGATACGTCGAATGTACCGCCACCAAGGTCATATACAAGGATCGTCTGGTCTTGATCCATTTTATCAAGTCCGTATGCAAGTGCGGCAGCAGTCGGCTCATTGATGATACGTTCAACTTCAAGACCTGCGATTTTACCGGCGTCTTTTGTTGCTTGACGCTCTGCATCGTTGAAGTAAGCAGGTACTGTGATAACCGCTTTTTCAACTGTTTCTCCAAGGTAATCCTCTGCATATGATTTCAAGTGTTGAAGAATCATGGCTGAAATCTCTTGTGGAGTGTATTCTTTTCCTTCCGCTTCTACTTTGTGATCTGTTCCCATATGACGCTTCACTGAGATGATTGTGTTAGGGTTTGTGATTGCTTGACGCTTCGCTACTTCCCCAACTTGCTTTTCTCCATTTTTGAACGCAACAACTGATGGAGTTGTGCGGTTTCCTTCTGCATTTGCAATGACCTTTGGCTCTCCGCCTTCAAGTACTGATACACATGAGTTAGTTGTACCTAAGTCAATACCGATAATTTTACTCATAGTAAGAAACCTCCCTGTTTTGTATATGTAATGTATTTATTATTGACTGACCTTCACCATAGAAGGACGAATTACTCTGTCTTTCAGTTTGTATCCCTTTTGGAATTCCTCGACAACGACATTGCTGTCGAAGTTTTCGTCTTCCACCTGCATGACAGCTTGGTGCATATGAGGATCAAACTCCTGACCTACTGCTTCAATTGGTTCCACTCCCTCTTTCTTAAGGGCTTCTACAAGACTTCTGTGAACCATTTCCATTCCTTGAAGCAATTGTTTCGTTTGCTCATTATCAGCTTCTATATTCAAAGCACGCTCGAAATTATCAAGTGCTGGCAATAGTTCCGTAATCAGTCCTTGAGCACGATATTTTTCCTTCGATTCATTTTCGACGTTTACACGACGGCGGAAATTATCGAAATCGGCTCTTAAACGAAGATAACGATTTTCAGACTCATTCAGCTTTTCCTCTAATTGTGAAAGCTCATCTGATTCTTGCTGCTCTTCTGCTACTTCCTCAGCTTGAGGTTCTTCAGCGAAAATTTCTTCCACTGCTTCGCTGTTTTCTTCTTTCGCTTGCTGCTCTTGTTTTGTTTCTTCAGACATAACATTCACCTCCTTAAAAATGTGATCCTACGCTCATATGAAGGCGCCGAAACGTCTGTTCAAACGCGCTTTCGGGGCCTTATTTTCCTTTATACAATATGTCCACTAATCCCCACTTTGATACAGCTTCGTCAGAACCTTGGACATATCGTTTGAAAAGAAATTAAGTAAACTGACGACACGGGAATACTCCATCCGAGTAGGCCCGATGATCGCAATGGAACCTAATTGTTCTTTGCCAATCGAATAAGTAGCGGTTATGAGACTGCAATTCTCCATAGCAAGATGATCGTTTTCTTTCCCGATCTTAATGTTTACCCCTGTGGCAGACGGTCGGATCAGGTTATAGACGCTTTCTTCCTGTTCAATCATTTCAAGAAGCATACGGACCTTTTGTACATCGTGGAATTCAGGCTGATTCAGGATATTGGTCTTTCCTCCAAAGAACAGCTTATCCGTGACCGTTGGATTGAAGGAGTCCGTTAGGGAGTGGAGGATAAAATCATAATTCTGTATATGCTCTTTAAGTAAGAGAGCGACTTCTTTAAAGATTTTATCGTTCAACTCACTGATCGGTACACCCGTCAAGCGGTCATTTAAGATGTGTACAAGCTTTTCAAGCTCTGACGCATCCATTGTCGCAGGGATATGGAACACTTTATTTTCAACATGTCCGTTATCCGTGACGATGATGGCGATGGCCGTATCTTTGTTTAGAGGAATCAGTTGAATTTTTTTCAGCTTGTTTTCCTTTAAATCAGGTCCTAAAACAATCGTTGTATAATTGGTCAGCTCTGAAAGGATCTTCGCCGATTTCTGAACCACTTTCTCCAATTCATACATGCGCTCGGTAAAAATGGAGCGAAGTGCATGGACGTCATTCTTTTTTAATTTCTGTGGAGAAAGCAAGTGATCCACATAGTATCGATAACCCTTTTCTGACGGTACGCGACCTGAGGATGTGTGGGTTTTTTCTATAAAGCCCAAATCCTCAAGATCTGCCATTTCATTACGGATCGTAGCTGAACTGAATGAAATCTCATCTTTTTTAGACAAGCTTCTCGAACCGACAGGCTGGGCAGAAAGAATAAAATCATCAATGATCACTTGAAGAATTAGAAGTTGTCGATCTGTTAACAACATTCATCACCCCTGTTAGCACTCTACTAAGATGAGTGCTAAATCTAATTAATAAATTATCAAATCAGTAAAGGGATGTCAATATATTAGATTGGGTCTTTTCATTGGACTTTTAAAAATAGCGAGTGGTGGTTGATTTCCGCTGCAGGTGCTCGCTTTCCGCGGGGCGTGAGTTGAGCCTCCTCGGGCTTTCGCCCTGTGGGGTCTCAACTTTCACGCGTTTCCCGCAGGAGTCGAGCACCTTCCGCTTCAATCAACTCTCTGAGTATGAGTTATTTACTAAAAGACTAAATAAACACCCCTACTCTAAAAGATTGGACCAATTAGATTACCCCGAGGAATGATTGGAAAACCTCATTCCCTAAAAAGCGCCCTTGTTTTGTAAGTGCTACCCGTTCTTCATTTACTGAGAGCAGTCCGCGCTTTTCCATTTCTTCGATGGATGGACCAAATATGGATTCTATGGTTGAGCCGAATTTTTGTTGGAATATGGATTTACTTACGCCTTCCACTTTACGTAAGCCTAGGAACATTTCTTCTTCCATCATTTCGGCTTTGGTGACTTGATGCTCCTGGATCGTCGGCAGGGAACCTTCTGCAATCGGGTCCATGTATTTCTTGAGCGGTCCGTAGTTTGAATAACGTACTCCGTTTATATATCCGTGTGCACCTGCTCCTAAACCATAATATTCATTATTGTCCCAGTAAACGAGATTGTGTCTGCTTTCAAATCCCGATTTGGCAAAATTACTGATCTCATATTGATTGATCCCATACTTCTCCATCGTTTCGATGAGGATCTCGTACATGGCTGCTTCCTGGTCCTGTGACGGCAGTGACAGCTTCCCCTTTCTCATCAAATTATAGAAAACCGTTTTCGGCTCTACGATGAGTGAGTAGGCTGAGTAATGAGGAAGATCGAGGTCAAGCGCTTTTGTTAGTGTATCCCGAAAATCTTCTTCTGTTTGCCTTGGAAGACTATAAATCAAATCGATGCTGATGTTTGAGAATCCTACTTTTTGAGCGTTTTCTACTGACGTATAGACATCTTCACTTTTATGGGTACGACCGATTCCTTTCAAGAGTTCATCATTGAATGACTGAACACCGAAACTCAACCGATTCACACCGTGATCCTTTAACACACGAAGTTTATCCTGTGTTAAATCACCGGGGTTTGCCTCGAAGGTGAATTCACCCTTTTCAAAAGGCAAATGGGTCGTGATGGATTCACACAGCGTATCGAGCTGACCGGCATCCAAAGACGTCGGCGTACCACCGCCGACAAAAATTGTATCCAGTTTCTCAGAAGCCGAGACTCTATGTTTCATTTCCTGACCCAGGCTGATTAAGTATTCATTTACTGGCTGACCTTCCAGGAAAACTTTATTAAAATCACAATAATGGCAGATATGTTCACAAAAAGGAATATGAATATAAGCTGATTTAACCAAGATTATCCCTCCTTTGGGGGCATTCATAGAGAAAAGGGGGTAAGCTGTGCTTGAAAAACAAGCCACTTTCCCCCTTTATCTGCATGACGATTATTTTTTATCCGTATCATCCATTTTCAGGACGGCCATGAAGGCTTCCTGCGGAACTTCAACATTCCCTACGGACTTCATACGTTTTTTACCTTCTTTTTGTTTATCAAGAAGCTTACGTTTACGGGAGATATCCCCACCATAACATTTTGCCAGTACGTTTTTACGCATGGCTTTAATGGTCGATCTTGCTACAATCTTTTGTCCGATCGCTGCCTGGACGGGTACTTCGAATTGCTGTCTCGGGATTAATTCCTTCAACTTCTCTACAATCAGCTTCCCACGTTCGTAAGCAAAGTCACGGTGAACGATAAAGCTCAGGGCATCGACATTCTCAGCGTTAAGCAGGATATCCATTTTCACAAGCTTGGATTCTTTGTATCCAATCAGCTCATAATCAAATGAAGCGTACCCTTTCGTATTCGATTTCAACTGATCGAAGAAATCATACACGATTTCAGCAAGCGGAATTTCATAGACGATGTTCACTCGCGTATCATCCATATACTGCATATCGATGAAGTTCCCGCGCTTTCCTTGACAAAGCTCCATTACGGCACCTACATAGTCGTTTGGAACCATGATCGTTGCTTTAACATAAGGTTCTTCAACATGATCGACCTTTTGTGGATCCGGCATCATGGATGGGTTATCCACTTTCACTTCTTCACCGTCCGTCAATTTCACATGATAGATAACGCTTGGTGCAGTCGTAATCAGGTCGATTTTGAATTCCCGTTCGATACGTTCCTGAATGATCTCCATATGAAGAAGACCCAGGAATCCACAACGGAATCCGAACCCTAATGCCTGTGAAGTTTCAGGCTCGAATTGAAGGGCGGAGTCATTTAATTCAAGCTTTTCAAGCGCTTCTCGAAGATCATTATAACGATTTGAATCAATCGGATATAAACCGCAATAAACCATCGGGTTCATGCGGCGGTAACCAGGCAATGCTTCCTGTGCAGGATTACCGGCAAGAGTGATGGTATCCCCAACACGGGTGTCCCCGACGTTCTTGATCGCTGCAGTCAAATATCCAACATCCCCGACCGTCAATTCCTTCTGACCAGTCGCTTTCGGAGTGAAGACACCGATCTCGGTCACTTCAAACTCTTTCCCTGTGGCCATCATGCGGACCTTATCCCCCACCTTGACGCTTCCATCCATCACTCGGATGTAGGCAACGACTCCTCGGTAGGCGTCATATAAAGAGTCAAAGATAAGCGCCTTTAAAGGTGAATCGGGGTCCCCTTGAGGAGCCGGCACCTTTTCCACCACCTGCTCAAGAATCTCTTCAATCCCGATTCCGGCTTTGGCTGAAGCAAGGACCGCTTCCGATGCATCAAGACCAATGACATCTTCCACTTCCTGGCGAACTCTCTCGGGATCGGCAGCCGGAAGGTCGATTTTGTTGATGACCGGCAGGATTTCCAAGTTATTATCCAAAGCAAGATACACGTTTGCAAGCGTCTGGGCTTCAATCCCCTGAGCGGCGTCCACGACAAGGACAGCTCCCTCACAAGCCGCTAAACTACGGGATACTTCGTATGTAAAATCTACGTGCCCCGGTGTATCAATCAGATGGAAAATATATTCTTCCCCATCCTTTGCCTGATACTTTAATTGCACAGAATTTAATTTAATGGTGATTCCACGCTCTCTCTCAAGGTCCATGGAATCTAGCAATTGGGCTTTCATTTCACGCGCCGTCAATGCTTTCGTCTTTTCTAATATTCGATCGGCAAGGGTAGATTTCCCATGGTCGATATGAGCAATAATGGAAAAGTTCCTTATTCTCGATTGTCTCTCTAATTTCTCTTCACGGTTCATTATTCGTTCAACTCCTGTTATTTCCACACATATACACTATTTTGAATTATAGCAGTAGACTATATATTATTCAATGTAAACTAGAGGGCCCATTGGGAATTGACCGATTTACTTGTATTTCGTGAATCGACCTGCAGGGTGAAACATAAAAAAAGGAAGGCTCCCTGAGGGCCTTCTTTACATTTAAATGAGCGAGGAAATCACATCCACTATTGTATTGGTGATGCTTTCGATGGTACTCGCTAGGACTTTTCCGATGGAAGAAAATACATTAAAGGCTTTCATTTCTTCTAACTTCTCTTTCTTTTCAGTCAGGGTTTTCGAATCTATCTCATTCCCGAGGAACGATGCCTCGACATCACCATCCCCTTTCTGATTGACCCCGACAGGAGACGTAAAGTTCTGCTGTTCATGTCCCTTCATATCCACGATGCCCTGATTCGCATACTGCATTCCGATCAGGACGCCGATAAATAATGCCGTTATAAGAAATGCACATTTAAAAAAGAATTTCGTCATGTTCATCCATCCTTTTCATTACTGTCTTACAGCAGGTGCAGTGAGCGAACCATCCACCTTTTCTGCCTGCCAGTAGTACTCAGCGAATACATCAGCGAATGCCTTTGCAGTCCTCTCCAGCTCCTCAAATGTATTGTCCACCCCACCGAATTCAAGGAGCATGGCATTTCCTGAAAGATCCTGATTGAATTTACCGTTTGTGCCGCTTCCCTTTTTCGCAATGACACCGCGTGAAATCCCTTTATATTTCGATTCCAATCGCTTATGAAGTTCGGAGGCAAGCTTCAGATTCCTTTCATAGTTCGGGTGCTCTTCCCCTACAACGAATGCAAGCTTTGCGTAGGGTTTGCCGTTGATCGTCGCGGTCGTCATGTCTCTCCTCTGTGAATCCCGGTGAATATCGACCATATACATCAAGTCTTTATTGCTGGTCATGGCTGCCTGTACCAGCGGCCGTGACTCCTGATAAGCCGACCAATAGTTCAGTCCCTTATTGTTTAAGTGTTGAATCACATCGGTCTTATCAATGCTTGTCCCTATTCCCAGGTCCTCCAAATCACCCTTCACCATTTCCCCCACCTTTGTGACATTGATCTTGGAGTGCATGGCGGAATCCGGATTTGTCACTCCTTCCAGATAAGGAAGATAGGATTCCCTCGTATGGGTGAAGTAAAGAAGGACCGTCTTTTTATTCCCCGTGGATAATGGCGGCGCCACGTCCCCGCTCTTTTGACTGGTTTCTTTCAGATCCCCGACATTCTTGAGTGGTGCTTCATTTTCGGATTCCAGAGCTTCGGGTGGGGGGACCGATTCAATCGGCATATTCGTAAAGTCCGTCCCTTCCCCTGCCACAAGGATATCCCCGTCGAAAATCGAGAAACCCGGCAATTCACGACCGAGAAAGCTTCGGGGATCTTCGAAACTTACATTGGTGGCCACCTGAAAGAGGATGGATGAGAAGCTTGGGAGGGCCTGATCTTCTTCTTTCAAAATGTGATTAAAAGAACGGTTTTCCAGCGCCAACATTTTATATAATGTCTCACCCTTTACACTGGAAGCCGCTTGATTCAACGAATTCGACGTTAATCTATATTCAGGATTGGAGGAAGTGAGGATACCGATCATCGAAAAAACCGAGAGCAATCCTGCAACGAAGATCAGCGTCCCTTTCAGTATCGTAGACATTTGAATGGCGATGACATAGTTAGAGGCTTTGTATGATCTCATTCTCCCACCCTTTCTTTTCTCTACTCTAGTACAATCTATGACATTGATAGAGATAGTAGAACTTCATGTAGTAGTCATTATGAGATGATCGGTGGAAAGTTAAACGGTGGAGTCTAGTATTTTTTTGTGACGGGAAGGGTTTTTGGGGTTCCCCACGACAAAAACGCCTCGAGGTCCATAGTATCCCTCAAGGCGTAATCATCTAAATCCATCTATCTCGTCTGATACCCCGTATTCGCCTGATTCACCGAATCATGCAGAGCCGCATTGAGACCGCTCGCGATGAGGTTCGCCATGTCCTCCATGAACACATCGACTTCTTTCGGAGTCACCATCAGGTTATGGCCGATCGGAGAAAGGACTTCATGAATCAGTTTTCGTTTTTCCTGATCTTCCAAGGTACCGACGATTCCCATGAACGTCTGTCGATGCTGTTCTTCAGGGAGGTCTTCCTCGGTCAGCTTCCTTCTTTCACCGAAGCTTAACCCAGCAGGAGCAAGCGATCTTGAGGGACGGTCACCCTCTTTCATTTCTTTCCCAAAATGTTTCAAGAGAAAATCCACGGTATCGCTGACGATTGTCACAGCATCCAGTACAGTCGGAACACCGATGGCAATGACCGGAACACCCAACGTTTCCTGATCCAGCCCTTTTCGCTTATTCCCAACCCCCGATCCCGGATGGATACCGGTATCTGATATTTGGATCGTCGCATTGACTCGTTCGATGGAGCGGGAAGCGAGGGCGTCGATGGCGATGATAAAATCGGGCTTTGATTTCTCCACCACTCCGAAAATGATATCGCTCGTTTCAATCCCTGTGAGTCCCATGACACCGGGAACGAGGGCACTGACCGGTCGATATCCTTCTTCCACCGATTCCGGCTGCAGTTCAAATAGATGTCTCGTCACGATGATGTCTTCGCATACCCTTGGACCCAATGAATCCGGGGTCACATTCCAGTTTCCGAGGCCAACGATCAAACAGCTTGCATTTTTATCGATTTTGTTATTGATCAGGAATTGATTAAATTCATTTGCGAATATTTTTTCCACCCGCTGCTGAAGCTCTGAGTCTTCCTCGCGAATGCCATGGGCCTCGATGGTCAGATAGTTTCCCGGTTTTTTACCGATTTTCTCTTCCCCTTCCGGTGTGACCGTGACGAGTGAAACCTTGACTCCATCTTCTTCTTTTTCTTTAATCATGACACCCTGAATGGATGACGTATCCTCCGCGTTATCACTGACGACCATTTCTCTTGCTTCCACGGCAAGATCGGTGCGTACGCAATATTTACTAAGATCGATTTCTTCTTTTTTCATTGTGACTCTACCTCCAGGCTTGGGATATTATCCAGTATTTTTTTATGTTTGCCTTTTGGGCAGGTCTTCATTCACTTGTTTAATTTCGTTCTATAGTATTGCAATATCACTGTCCATTTGATAAAATATCATTTGTTCTTATTGTTTAGGAATTTAAATCGAGTCACATAGAATCTCGATCCTTTTATAGGAGGTGACAGGAATGCCAAATATCAAATCAGCTATCAAACGCGTAAAAACAAACAACGAGCGTAACGCTCAAAACGCTGCGGTAAAATCAACAATGCGTACTGCGATCAAGAAAGCAGAAGCAGCAGCGACTAACAGCGCTGATAATGCGAAAGATCTAGTAACTGAAGCGGTACGTCAATTAGACAAAGCAGCTCAAAAAGGTCTTATCCACAAAAACGCTGCAGATCGTCAAAAGTCTCGCCTAATGAAAAAAGCGAACTAATTGAAAAAAACCACCGAACCAATTGGTCCGGTGGTTTTTTTTTATGTAAAACTTTGATCATGAAGTTTAAACAGGAACATTTCGATCATCAGTTCTTTCTTGATCTTTCCAGTTTTGATTTCATAATCCCCCTGCGAGAGCATATCGATGATATGGGCCAGCTGCTTATCATTGAAATGCTTCGCCTGTCCTGCTGCGAGTTTCACCCTGAACGGATGCACTTTCAAAGTGGTGGCGATCTTTTGTTGTCCGTACCCTCTTCGCGAAAGCTCCTTGGTTCCATATATAAGGCGGAACTGCCCTGCGAGGATCGCAAGGATTTTAAGCGGTTCTTCGTTTTGCTTAAGCAGGTCATAATAAATCCTTAATGCCTCATCGATCTTTCTGTGAACAACTTTGTCCACTAACGTAAAAATATTTTGTTCCAACGACCTGGCCGTCAACCGTTCGACGACTTCCACATCGATCCGGTTGGTGTCACTTGCATATAAAGAAAGCTTATCCAGTTCCTGTGTGAGCATCATCAGGTTTGTGCCTGCTAAGGTCAGCAGTAATTCGACCGCATCTTCATCGATCTGGACACTATTCCCGGCAGCACGTTCCCTTACCCAGGACTTCAGTTCCTGCTCATTCAACTTTTTGGCTTCGACAACTTCAGCACTCTTTTTTAAGGACTTGGTGATCTTTTTACGCTCGTCCAGCTTTTCATAATTCGCCGTGATGACAAGGATTGTGTACGGTGCAGGTGATTGTATGTATTGTTCAAAGCGCTTGATATTATGTTCTACTTTTTCTTTTGTTTTTTCAGCCGTCAAAAAAACGGGGTTTTGGAGTACGACGACTCTTCTTTCTCCCATGAAGGGGAAGGTTTCTGCGTCTTCTATCGCTACCTCTATCGGTGTTTCCTCCAGATCATAGCTGGAAAAATTAAAATCCATTTCTTCTTCTGAAATGGCCCTTGAAACAATTCTTTGTTTCGTTTCATTAATAATAAATGATTCATTTCCGTAAACTAAATATATAGCGGCAAATTGAGATTTCTCTATTTTTTTCCATGTATCAATAACCAAGTCAGCACTCTCCATTAAGTCTTTTCTCTACTCTATGGTAAAAAAGCTTTTTGGTTTTGGCAAGGGGTAAAGGGGACATCCCTCATATAGGACACCCCCTATATCTATATTAACGCTAACGGATAAGACCTAGGAACCTTATCCGTCAAGCGGTATTTCCTGTATTGATTAGTGTCACCACGGTCTCTCAAAGTTATGGGTGACAACTCTTGTCAGTAAAGGAAAAAGTAAAGGGAAGTATAGATTTTTCAGTAGCGTTGTTCTATACTAGAATAGAAATAGGAGGGGTAGTTGTGAACCAATTTGAAAAGAATGTACAATCAAAACGAAATGATGCGGTAGATTCTGGCGTCGGTTTCGGTGTTTCTTTTGGTTTCTTTGCCGTAATGTTCATTATTGCAACAGTTATCAAAATGATCGGCTCTTAATGAAAAATAGGAGGCAGGCCTGAAAGATTCCGGTTACTTCAATTTCCATATATGGTACTGACTGTATCATAAAGATGGTTTGAAGGCGCCTGATTCTTCCTCTATGGGTCTGCCCCTTTTTCATTAGCGCTTAATTTGTTTTGTTCTACATCCTATGGCCGGTGGGCTGAAAACGTTCCTGTTTTATCCCAAAATCGATAGGTGATTGCCCCGTTCACAGCCGTACTATAAATCGTCACTCCCCTTACCTTTAATCGCTCCACTACTTCAGGGTGGGGGTGTCCGAAACGATTGGTTTCTCCAGCAGAGATCACCGCCACATCGGGGTCCGTTTCATCGAGGAACGCTTCCGATGTACTCGTCCTGCTGCCATGATGACCGACTTTCAACACATCCACAGGCAGATCGAATGTCTGAACGAACTCCCTTTCCCCTTCCTTCTCGAGATCCCCTGTAAACAACCATTTCTTTGATCCGATTACACCGTATAGAACAATGGAGTCATTATTCCCTGCATAATCAGCATCAAGGGGGGATACGATATGAAGCCCATCACGGTCTCCACGCCATCTTTCCGGATACATCACTTCTTTGACGGAGATCTTTTTTTCCTGAGCCAGTTTGACCATCCTATCCACCTCCACCTTCTCCCGGCTGCCGGGACTAATCAAGAGTTCCCCGACTTTCATTTCGTTTAATACCGCTTCCGCTCCCCCTATATGATCAAGATCTCCATGAGTTAAAATCAATGCATCGATGGAAGTGATTCCTTTGCTTTTTAAAAAAGGCACCACAATGTCCTCCCCTACAGAAAAACGGTTCATTTTCTCCTCCCATTTTTCTTTCGGAAACGGCACCTCCCCTCCTGCATCAATCAAATATGTGCCATGGTTGTAAGGAAGATCGATCAGGGTCGCATCTCCCTGCCCAACATCAATGAAGACAATTTCTCCATAGGGATGGTAGTTATTCAAGAAGAGATGAATAACGGTGAAAAGAAAAAGCCAACCGGTGGAAAGATATTTCCTCCTCTCTAAACCAACGAATGCAAAATAAATAAGAATGAGATACCCGAGCAGAAAAACAAAATTCGGCCTCCCCATGATCAAGGTGCTAAATGGAAAAGAAGCAACGGCAGAGGATAACCATTGAATCCCTTCCAGCAGAATTTCATAAGGGATCATGGACCATCCAGCCGATCCCACTGAAGTGACGAGATAGGTGATGATGGCCATCGGAAGGATGATAATGGAAAAAAGCGGGACATATAGGAGATTAGTCAGAAAGCCGATCAATGAGAACTCATAGAAATGATAGATCACGAAGGGGATGGAAGATAATTGGGCCACCACCGTGACGGTGACCATTTGTTTGAAGGAAGAAGATGCCTGTAAAATGGTCCGGGAAGAAAGCACAAGTGAGAAACTGACGGCGAATGAGAGCTGAAATCCCACATTGTAAACCAAGAAAGGTTCGTATAAGACAATGAGCAGGAACACTGCGGCGAGGCTATCGATTACACCGATATTCCGGGAGGTCTTTTTGCCGAGAATGAGGATGATCAGCATGAAGGAAGCCCGTACAACAGAAGGAGAGCCGCCCGTCATGACGATATAGCACAGGAGAAACATGATCCCTGTCCATGATGCCGCTTCCCTCGTCAGGCCAATCCTTAATAAACAATAATGAAGCATCGCAAACAAAAGTCCCACATGAAGACCTGAAATGGCAAGGAGATGAACGACCCCGAGCTCCCTGAATGCCTTCATGGCATCCTCTGCAATCATCCCTGTCTCGCCGAACAGTAATGCCTGAGTGATGCCAACCGTTGCAGGGGGAAACTCCTGTTCAATTCTTTTCAACCCATGAAACCTGAGCTGTGTAAGGGCATGTTTCCAAGAGCTTCGGTCCAAACATCCTTCAAATTCCTGTATCTCAAGGACCCAATATACCCCTTGATGGGACAGATAGTCTTTATAGTTGAATGAATTGGGATTTTTGCCCGGCCGGGGTTCTGCCAACTGTCCTTTAACATTGCAAACAAAACCGGGATTTACTTTTGAAAATTTCCGTTTTTCCTCTTCGGTATCAAAATAATAGCGAATCAGGATTTTCTCATTCTTCACTTTCGCAAATGAAACAAATGAGTTGCCGTCAATGGTGGGGATTTCATCTATAAATACTCCATGGATGGTAGGTTCAGATTGCGGGGTAAGAGTTGATTTCTGGTTTTTCTCTTGTACAAGGGCATGAAAGAAGGAAGCGATTACCAGTAGGAATGAAATGAAAAGGATGGTACGGGGCATTCTTCTCAGGAAAAGTGAAAGGAAGAGGATAACAAGGACGACAGCACCCCAAAGGAGTTGAAGTGCCAGCAATGTCCCTGATAGAACCGATAACGCCAAATAAATGCATAAGCCTCTACTCAAAAAGCTTTATGTATTCTTGCTCATAATAGTGAAGCTTATCCTCCGAAACTCCCTGCTGCCTCAAATCCTCTATCAATCGAATCATGAGCGTTGCTTTTTCCTTGTGTTTTACATCGATACTGCTTTCCTGGAAAGGCACTTTTTCCACATGGACGTCTGCCTTTTCGAACAGTTCGATGGCGTATGGATGATTTTTATAATCTTTTGCATAGTAAACCGTTTTGATACCTGCCTGAATGAGTGCTTTACAGCATTGAAGGCAAGGGAAGTGAGTGACGTATATGTCCGCATTCTCAGTCCCTACCCCGAACTTCGAACATTGCAGGAGTGCATTCATTTCTGCATGGATGGTCCTCACACAGTGATTGTCAATGACATAGCACCCTTCATCTATACAATGATCTCCGCCGGCTATGGAGCCATTATACCCTCCTGCAATGATCCGCTTATCCCGGACGATGGTTGCTCCCACCGCCAATCTCGTACACGTGCTGCGGAGGGCAAGCAGTTGACTTTGAGCCATGAAATATTGATGCCACGCAATTCTTTCCATCCCCATTCTCCCTTCTCTTGTTTTCGATTTAGTTTAATGCTTGTTTAAGTGTATAAAGACTTCCTGCATTTCGTCAATCATTGGACAAAAATATGTTCTTGTAATTTATCGAAGGTTTTATCTCCAATTCCTGAAATTTTTGTTATTTCTTCAATGGATTTAAACGGACCATTTTCTTCACGGTATTGGATAATGGTGGCGGCTTTCGATGGTCCTATTCCAGGAAGGGTTTCGAATTCGGCTTCTGAGGCTGTATTGATATTGAGTTTATCCTCTCCTGATCCTGCCCCTGAAGAAACTGGGGCAGGAAGTGACTGAGGCATTGTTTCCATTTCTCCGATTTTCGGGACATAGATCATCATTTCGTCCGTAACTTTGACGGCGAGATTCATCAATTTTTTGTCGGCATCCTTTGTGAATCCCCCGGCCCTGTCGATGACAAACTTAAGCCTGTCACCCTGCCTCACTTCATAAAGACCGGGGTTTACCACCTCTCCCTTTACGTCCACATACACTTTTTCAGGACTCTTTGCTGTCTCTGTTTCAGGATTTTCAGGATTTATTGGTTTTTCTACTTCTGCTGCTGCAGTGAAGGAAGGTTCTTCAACGGGAGGCTCGTCCGCTTTTTTCAATATATACCCAATCAGGATAACGGCACAAATCGCGAGGGACACAAGAATCGTTCGGTACTTTTCAATTAAGGACTGCATGGAAATCACCTCTGGTGGAATATTCGTTGCAAGGAATTCATAAGTTTTAGGAGAGAGTGTGATAGAAGGAGGGCTGAACATGAAATTAGGTATCATCGGAACGGGAAACATGGGGAAAATCATCATTGAAGCTTTCATTGAATCAAAAGCGATTTCTCCTTCACATCTTCATATTACGAATCGTTCATTAAAAAAAGCCGAGGATATAAAAGAGAAATACCGCAGCGTGAATGTCGTCCATTCAAATGAAGAAGTCATTTCTTCGTCTGATCTAGTCTTCATCTGCGTTAAACCGCATGATGTGTATGACGTGATCCAGGAGAGTAAGAAGAGCTTCACGAAGGATAAATGTGTCGTTTCCATAACAAGCCCGGTAAGTGTGGACCAGTTGCAATCCTTATTACCCTGTTCTTGCGCACGATTCATTCCAAGTATCACGAACCGCGCATTGAGCGGTGTGTCCCTTCTGACGTATGGAAGTCAATGTTCAGATAAATGGAGAAGGGATTTAACGAAGCTGGCCAGGAATATCTCAACACCTGTCGAGATTGATGAAAATGTAACTCGGGTAGCGTCTGATATTGTCAGCTGCGGGCCGGCTTTTTTCAGCTATGTGACCCAGCGATTCATCAATGCGGCAGTGGAAGTTACGGAGATAGATCAGGAAACAGCAACTGTCCTCGCTTCTGAAATGCTGGTTGGTCTTGGGGACCTGCTGAAAAAGAACATCTATACGTTACCTACACTTCAAGAAAAAGTTTGTGTAAAAGGAGGGGTAACCGGGATAGGGATTTCTGTCATGGAAAGGGAATTGGGAGATGTTTTCGAGAAACTGTTCGAAGCCACACAAGAAAAATTCGTGGATGATATTGAAGGAACCAAATCACAATTCGGGGTCTAGAAAGGACTCCTTTTTTACATTCGACATAAATTGATTTTTTCCTTCTTTTTTCTAACATTTTCAACCTGTTGGTAACAAAGTTAAGCCGGATCATTCCATTTTGGAGATAATCCGGCTTTTTTTATTTCTTTTTGCACGCAAAGAAAATTCTCTCACTTTGATCTGACGGAGATTCTTCCGTAAAGTCCGCGTTGATATTCAACACATCGAATCCAGTAGTCTCGAGCCACTCCTTCACCATAAGGATTGGATAGGTACGCTGTTTGTGAAGTTCCTCCACTCTCTCATACTGTCCCGTTTCCACATCTTCCACGAAAAAAGTAAGTTCATGTTCCACACTATTGGGGACTTCACCGGGGAAGCAACCCCATATATAGGATACATGATCATCCGTAAGGGTAAAGGTTTGGTTCATGAATATCTGCGTCATTTTGTAAATGGAATGCACATCAAAAAGAAATAACCCTTCCTGCGTCAGATGATCATACACCTTTTTAAATGTGTTCTCCACGTCACTCTCGTCTTCAAGGTAATTCAATGAATCACAAAAAATCGTGATGATATCGTATTCACCAAGGGAATCGAGTCTCGACATATCCTGTTGAAATAACTGGATGTGAACATCCTGTGCCGATGCCTTTTCCTGCGCGATGGTGAGCATGTCCTGAGACAGATCGACACCCGTCACATCGTATCCGTCACGCGCTAGCCTCAACGATAATTCACCTGTTCCACAAGCGATGTCGAGGAGTCTTTTCCCTTGGATGGAATAACGTTCTGCCTGTCGGTTCACATACTCCAACCAGCCGTCGTATGGGACGTCCTGCATTAAATAATCGTACACATAAGCAAAACGTTCATAACTCATTTAGAGGTTCTCACCTTGGCCGACTTCGACGAATGACGCGTCTCCCCATAAACGTTCAAGATTATAGTAACCTCTCTCCTCTTTATGGAACACATGAGCGACTACATCGCCTAAATCAACCAAAATCCAGCGTGCCTGGTCAAAGCCTTCCAGTCGTTTGACAGTGTACCCCTTTTCTTCTGCTGCGTCTTTCAATTCACGCGCGATCGCCTGTACCTGTTTGTCCGAGTTTCCGTGGCAGATCAGGAAATAATCCGCAATCAGCGAAACACCTTTCATATCCAATACAACAATATCCTCAGCTCGTTTATCATCGGCTGCTTTAAATGCTAATTCTACTAAATTTTGTTCCATTCCTTCATCTCCTCTGATTTAATGTCAGTTCATTGTAAAAGCGAAATGTATCCGGATAGATCGCTTGATTTTTTTTCATCAAAAACATGATCGTATTCTGCAGAGCTTTAATGAGTGCAAGGTCCAAGGATTCCTTGGCAAGTTCCCTTACTTCCTCCACTCCCGGAAACCTGCGATTCGGCTCAATATAATCGGCTAAATAAACCACTTTGTTGAGTACCGTCATCCCTTCTTTCCCGGAAGTATGGAAGCGGATGGCATTCAGGATATCCTGATCTTCAATCCCGATTTCACGTTCTACAAGTATTGCTCCCACAGGCGCATGCCATAACTCACTATTATAAAGCAACAGATCCTTTGAAAGATTCTCACTTTCAATGATCCCCTGCATTTCATCTTTATCCCGAAACTTTGCATAGTCATGAAAGATTGCGGCTGTTTCGGCCTTTTTTTCATCGGCTCCAAATCGTTTCGCAAGCTCGATGCTCGTCTCCATGACACCGCATGTATGAAGGTAACGATGTTCAGTCAAATGCTTTTCAACTATCTCGAGCGCTTTTTCCCTATTCATATAATTTCTCCTCCTTGATAAATCGGTACACGTCGTCCGGAACCAAATAGCGAACGGATTGTCCTTTATTTACTGTGTCACGAATGTAAGAAGAAGAAAGATCGATTGCCGGCACTTCGATCAATTGGACGTTAAAGGAAGTCTCCTCGGAATAATCGGGACGATTCACCCCGATGAACGTCACCATATTCTGAAGCTCATCGATTTTATACCATTTCGGAAGATACTCGATCATATCCCCGCCTATGATAAACGAAAATTCGGTGTTCTCTTCTCTTTCCATCAAAAGCTTGATGGTGTCATATGTGCAGGAGGCACCCTCTCGTTCCAATTCAATCCGTTCGATGGAAAAACGGGGGTGACCCTTGATGGCTGTCTCCAGCATTTGAAGGCGCTGGTCCACCGTTACCCTTTCATCCACCTGTTTGTGGGGCGGTACATGGTTAGGAAGAAAGCGGATTTCATCCAATTGTGCCTTTTCTAACACTTGCTCTGCAATGACCAAGTGACCCATATGGGGAGGATTGAATGTCCCTCCCAGAAGTCCAACCTTTTTTTTCATCATCGTATCGGTCCTTATCTTGGCAGGATTAATTGCTTGTTTTCTTTCGATTCTTTGTAGAGGACAATGGTATTTCCGATGATCTGGACGATTTCAGCCCCTACACCTTCCGATAGCTCCTGTGCAACCTCAGATTTATCCATATCACAATTCTGAAGGATGCTGATTTTCATCAATTCCCTCGTTTCAATTGCTTCTCCGACCGTTTTGATCATATTATCGTTGACTCCGCCTTTTCCTACTTGAAAAACCGGATTTAAGTGATGTGCTTCTGAACGTAAAAATCTTTTTTGTTTACCTGTTAACATGTTAACCTCCTAGTTGTTGTAAAACGGTGTCCCTCATATTGGAATAGGACGGAAAGATTCCTGTCCACTTCTTAAATGAGAGGGCTCCCTGATAAACGAACATATCGAGTCCGTTTTGAGTCAGGGCACCTTTTTGTTTGGCCTGCTTCAGTATTGATGTTTCCAGCGGATTATAAATGATATCCGTGACGATGCTTCCCTGCTTTAATTCATTGACCTTTATAGGACTGTCTTCAATATGAGGAAACATGCCGATGGACGTCGTCTGGATGATGACATCATAGTGGTGCAATTGATTCTCGGCAGTTTCAAGGGTAAGGAACGAAGAATCCAGCGGAAACGGGCAGGCATCCATCATGTTCTCTGCTCTCCCCGGAGTCCGGTTGGTTACATCGATTCTCTTCACACCCGATGAGGCAAGTGTATAATAGATGGCCCTGGCTGCACCGCCGGCCCCGATGATCAGCATCGACTTGTTTAGAAGACGATCACCGGCTGCTTTCTTCAAGCCTTCAACAAATCCAAGACCGTCTGTATTATACCCGATCAGCTTCCCATTTTCATTTACAATCGTGTTGACAGCACCAATGGCTTCTGCCAATGGATCGATCCCATCGAGAAGGGACATGACTTGTTCTTTATGAGGAACGGTCACATTCACTCCCTGAATTCCCAAGGCTTTGATTCCACGGATGGCCTCGGGCAGGTGCTCTTTCTTTACATGGAATCGAACATATTCAGCGTTAATTCCGTTATCTTTAAACGCGCCATTATGCATCAGGGGAGACATTGAGTGAGCAATCGGGTCCCCTATCACACCATAAAGAGCCACAGAATCCCTCCTATATCAATGATTTTCTTAAGAAGACGCTGACACCTTTCGGGACGTGAGCGGCAATGGTCACTCCAGCATCATTGACGGTAATCCATCCCAAACCTGAGAAAACGATATCCGTTTTTGCTTCTTTGATCCTGAACTCATGCCTCACAAGTGGAGGGAACGTATCCATATCGTCTTTTCTTGGTGGCTGCAATAATTCACCCGCATGATTTTTATAGAGTTCATCCGCCTTTTCAATCTTCGTCCGATGGATGGACAGCTCGTTTGAGAAATAGCACGTAAACGGCTGACGCTCACCAGCCATGAAATCAAAACGGGCCAATCCGCCGAAGAACAACGTTTGTTCCGGATTCAGCTGGAACGTCCTTGGCTTGATTTCTTTTTTAGGCGTAATGATTTTCAAATCCTGTTTATCTACAAAATGGGCCATCTGATGATGATTGATGATGCCTGGTGTATCAATCAATGATTCTTCCTCATCAAGTGGAATTTGGATCATATCCAGAGTTGTACCAGGGAAGTGGGAAGTCGTGATGACGTCCTGCTCACCTGAGACATGTTTGATGATGCGATTGATGAACGTGGATTTCCCTACGTTCGTACATCCGACCACGTAAACATCTTTTCCATTCCGATATTCCTCGATCGCTTCGATCGCTTCTGAGATCCCCTGACCCTTGGCAGCACTCACCAATTGAACATCGATCGGTTTCAATCCCAGTTGACTTGCTTCGTGCTTCATCCAATGAATCAGCTTGGAATGTTTCACCGACTTAGGCAAAAGATCCACCTTGTTTCCTATCAGAAGGATCGGATTCGACCCGACGAACCTGTGGAGGCCCGGAAGCCAGCTTCCATTAAAGTCAAAGATGTCCACTACTTTCACTATAAGCCCTTCAGAGTCACCGAGCTCGTTCAATATCTTCAGGAAGTCATCATCAGTCAACGGAACATCCTGGACCTCATTATAATGCTTTAATCTGAAACAGCGTTGGCAGATGATCTCTTCTTTTTGAAGAGCAGAAGGAGGCGCATAGCCCATGCCTTCTTTATTTTCCGTCTGAATTTCAACGCCACAACCTATACATACAACTTCACTCACTTTTTGTCCTCCCACTCAAGCATGCCTTTACGCTTGAAAAACTTCATAATTCTGCGTTCTACCTGACGATTGAACTTAGTAAAGAAACCATCCGATTGAGCCACAGGTACGACCAGTATCGTATGAAAGCCGCTGCGGTTTCCACCTAATACGTCCGTTAATAGCTGATCGCCAATGACAACCGCCTCTTCCTTCTTTACGCCCATTTGTTTGATCGCTTTCTTAAAAGCACGGCCCATGGGCTTTCTGGCCTGAAAGATGAACGGAACACCCAAAGGTTCAGCGAATGCCCCCACGCGGTTTTTATTGTTGTTGGATACAATGGTCACAAGGATCCCCTGTTCCTGCATGTCTTTAAACCACTGGATCAATTTAGGGGTGGCGTTCGGCCTGTCCCACTCCACCAACGTATTATCCAAGTCGGTAATGATTGCCTTGATCCCTTTTTCCTTAAGATGTCCCGGGGTGATAGTGAAAATATCCTGGACCTGCTCATTGGGTAAAAACTGCTTGATCACATGCTACACCTCAAATTTCTTTATCGTTTATATGATGAACTGCTTTCGATATATTTTCATTAGAAGATATCGCGAAACGATTTCTATAGTATACCTTTAACCTATAACAGATTAATGATAACCAATTTTACATACAGATTCAAAATAAATCATATATATTCTTGGAATTCCAAACATATTCTTATAAAAAATAAATATTTTTCGACAAATTTCCAGCTATCTTCATACTTGTGGATAACCTTATTCACATTATACAGAACACAAACTAGCTTTATTTACCAGTTATATACAAGTTAGTCACAACTTATCCACCATGAACTGTGGATAACGGAACGCTTGTTCTAAAAAAATAATTTTGGTAAAGTTACATTATTACAAAAAACGTACTTACACTAAGTTTTGAATAAAAAGATGATGAGTAATGGAGGTGGCATTAATGAGGAAATTATCGGACGAACTGTTGATTGATTCGTATTACAAAGCACTGGAGCTGAAACTCAATACAGAATTCATTCGCCTCATCGAAATGGAAATTCACCGTCGATCTCTTACAAATAAAATAAAAGCTACTTCGTAGAATACTAACATGAAACGGGACGGATTTATATAAAATCCGTCCTCTTTTTTATGGAATATATGCTCTCTTGCCATTACACTTCAGAATACTGTCCCTCTGCCCTAAGGTGTAGGAGCTTGACCAGATCCATTACTCAATAAAAAAACGATTAACTTTAACAGTTTAATAAGTATATAATAAAATATAATTATATACTATATGAATAAGAATCTTTTTCACTGTATGAGGTTAACCCTCAACGTTAGCCAGGTGAACGCGAACTCTGAAAGCGATATTTCAGCCACGAATCTTGTTCAACAGTGAGCAAACTTAAAAGAAGGAGTGAGTAATAATTGTTTCTCTCCGGGGTACTCGATCATACATTCAAAAAGCTTAAAACTCAAACAGCCAACCTGATTACCCTTACGAATTTATCATTAGGTGGTTTTGCTATTATTTCCGTTCTTCATAACCAATTACATCTGAGCTTGATCCTCATTTTCATCGCTGCGTTGACCGACAGATTCGACGGACTGGTGGCAAGAAAGTTAAACATCGAGTCCGAGTTGGGAAAGCAGCTGGATTCCATGAGCGACATCATTTCCTTTGGGGTGGCCCCGGCAGTGTTAATGTATACCGCCGTCCTCAGCCAGTTTGACTTTCCCGGCATGTTCTTCACCATTTTATACTTGGCTTGTGGTGCTTACCGGTTGGCCCGCTTCAACATTTCAGAAAATGACGGCTATTTTACCGGCCTTCCCATAACTGCAGCCGGTTGTTTACTGACCTTGAGCTATCTTGCCATCCCGTTTGTTTCGGGTGTGCTGATCGTGTGTATGACGATCACACTGGCTGTATTGATGGTCAGCCCCTTTACATTAAAGAAAATGTAAGGCACAAAAGAGGCCCTGTTGGTATCGACCCCCAAAAGTTAGAGTAGAAAACTAACTTTTGGGGGTGTTTTTATGGCTAAATATAGTGAGGAATTTAAACTAAAACTTGTCACCGAGTATCTGGATGGCCATCTTGGATATAAATCATTGGCGAAAAAATATAACCTACCCTCTAAGACACCACTACAAGATTGGGTAAGAGCTTATAAAACACAAGGAATAGAAGGTATAAAGCGAAGAGAAATAAACAAAGCGTACTCTGTTCAAT
>NZ_LIXZ01000015.1 GCF_001305855.1 Rossellomorea vietnamensis
CTAATAAAGATATTAAAAGCTTTATGGTAAATACTAGAATTAAAAAACCTGAAAGCTTAAAAGAAAAAATCGTAAGAAAAGTAAAACTTTATGAAGATTCTGAATCAGATCCGAAAGTTTTTATAGATAAAATTCTTGATGATATTATAGGCGTAAGAATTCTATGCTTATTAAACGATGAGGAGGCTAAAATTTATGCAACACTGAAAGAACATTTTTTGAGGAATACAGTAGAATATAATGGTACCAAATATCTAATAGGTGATAAGGATGATACCACTTATCCCTATCTTGGATATTTCAATGAAACTCAACCAGTTCCTCAAAAGAATGGAGAAGGTATTTATAAGCTAAAACTCAAATATTTTTATGATGAAGATAAATTTATAAATATCGAACTTCAAGTCAAATCATTAACGCATATGGTTTGGGGTGAATTAGAGCACATGTTATTCTATAAAAACTATAGATATAATCTAGACCACGAAATTCATTCCAAGACTATGTTATCAATTAACAAAATACTTACAACACTCGATTCTCAGTTGAAGGATTTACAGCTACATCTCACCCAAAACGATAAGATTAAAGATCTTCAGAATATGGCAACAAAACTATTGTATAACTCTGTTCATGATGAAATAAAAGAAATCCACGACATTGATTTGGATTTAAGGGAAATATATTCACTAATTTCACAATTGTATTTTTACCCATATGACAATTATAAAGATGCCTTAAAGTTCTCTGCTTCCTTTTTTAGAAGTATTTCAGAATTAGAAATAGATAGTGAATACTTTAAGTTAGATTCATATAGTACCCTTGACTTAGAGGGGGAATTCCAACAAATTMTCTCTGAACAAGATGATAATATGTTTAACAATGAGACTGCAGTACTACTTAATGAATTAGCTAAAAAAATTCAGGAGCTTACTAAAGGAAATGATATTTTTTGGGGTTGTCTCATTTCAATTTATAACCAATTACTAAGTCAGGAGAATAAAGACAATACTTTTGATTCAGAAAAGGAAGATAAATTGATTGAAGAAAATTATCAAAAAGCAATTTTGAATATTACATACAACTTTATTCAAAGTTATATAGATTTTATTACTGAAGAAGCAATTGATGAATTTGATTTTTCAGAAAACGTATCTTTTCTAAATAACGTAGTTATTGATGTCCTTATTAAACATTTTTCCGAGTATAAGAAATTAGATTTTTTCTTAGAGTCCGTACACCTGCTTAAGATAAAGGAAGTAATTAAAAAATTCTATACAGTTCATGAAAGATCATTGAAAAACTTAGATATCAACCTTTCAGAGGACTTAAACAATGATCAAAAAGAGATATTAGTAAGGTTAATTTCAAATACTTTAAAGTTGCAAATTGAATTTCATCTTAAAGGTAAATTTGATAGTGAATGTTTAGCGTCACTGACCAAGGATAGTGCCATAGATGATATCATTTGGACTCCGAGGTTAGAAACTCAAAAATTAGAACAATTATCAGAAGGAAAATTAGAGATTAAAAACTTAAATGATTTATTTGATAACTTATATTATGAGGAGGGTGAAGATATTGATTATTAATGAATTGGTTAGATTAGCACAAAGTAATATAGACATGTTTATGACATCTCTTAAAGTTAAAGAAATTATTAATAATTACGAAGTGGATATACATGAACAAGAAAAGAATCCTCAAGGATATCAAAGACCACCTATCCCTACACATTATCGTGATATAGGCAAATACCTTTTGGATAATAGTAATACTATTTTTCTTCCTACTGCACTTTTAGCTGCGATAGATAAAAGACAAATAATCAAAGAATCTCATAATACTTTAGAGATTCAAGGAAAAATTAGAATAGTTGATGGACAGCACAGAATAAAAGGCTTTGAATATGCTATTGAGAAAGAAAATAAATTAGGCAGTAATATAAACAATAAACTGAGCCAACGTTTAGAAGATTTCCAATTACCCTTAATAATCATGGTAATCGACTTAGAGAATCCAAGTGAGAAAATAAACGAAGTGAGCTCATTTATTAATATAAATAGTAAAGGAAAAAAGGTGAGTACTGACCTTGCAATTAATTTGAGAAACGAAATATATAAACTAAATGACGAATACCTGTTAGATGAAAATAAGATGCAAGAAAAAATAGCAACAGAAACAACGAAACATTTAACTAATATGAATGATTCCATCTGGACCAATGCAATAAAATTAGTTCCAACAGATAAGGGAAGAGTCATTAGTTTAAACTTATATAACAAGTCCCTGTTTCCAATTATTAAACAATTAATAGAAGTTTATGAAATTAATAATGATAAAGAAGTTAATGATTTGATTAAGCATTTACAGTTATTCATAAATGAGATTTGGAATATAGTTTCTATAGTATGGCCAGGCTGCTTTTCAAACAAAAGATGTAATAAAGATTATAATATTCAAAAAGGCATTGGTGTACATGCACTACACCTAATATTAACTGATTGCATCTCTACAAACATTAATAAATTAATTAGTAAAGATAATAATGTTTCAAATTTAAATGAGTTATTATCACAATCAATTAACTGTTTTAAAGAAGTAATAGATGATAGCAAAGTTACTGAAAAAGATTGGTACACCGGTGGCCGATTTAGTGGGTATAATTCAGCTTCTGGATTTAAAAGGGTGAAATATTATATTTTGAATGGTAAATTTCCTAGCTAAGTAAATTGCCTGAATCCTCTCTTTGAACTTAAAAAACATTCAATGGCTTCATACAATTAGTATTTAATGTTAGGGACGTTTCTTTGTCTTATATAGAAGAAACGTCCCCTTTTTTATAGTGCCTAACATATACCCCACCCTCAATTGCCTTTGTGAGTACTCTGTAAGCTCATACTTTCTCAGCTAATTAGCAAATAGTTTTATATTCCCCTCCAATAAAGAATTTAGCTCAAAATAGGACCTACCCTCAGGTGAGCAGATATCAAAATTATAGTTTTTTCTATGTTTTAATTTTAAAAAAACTCAAAAGTGAAACTTTCCTAGTTCTAGATTATTAATCCTCTACACCAATCAATAATACTTTTTTATCAAATGAACCCTTTTTAATACATTTTTTAAGTCGAATGTCTTCAATCTCCACTAGACTCGTATCATGAGACTTGGCAAACGCATGAACAACCTCCATCAGATCAGCCAATTCTTCTATTGCCTCTTCCCTATTTTCTGCATCGTGGTATTCCTCTAATTCTTCAAAGCTCTTGTTCTTCAATTCAATTAGATACTCCTGTTCGGAAAGAATTCTTGTTGTAAAAGTCTTTCCAGTTGCTTCAATGATCTCTGGTATTTTATCCCGAACAAGTTTATTATAAGTAGGCATTAACATTCCTCCAATAGATGTAGTTTTCCAACCTAATTAATAATCAGCTTTCCCCTCAGCAACCATACCTCCACCTCTAAAAAACTCATTCCCACCATAATCCCGACTACTCTCTTCAAACCGCTCTCTAAAATACTCTCCAAGCTTAGGATCCGTACAATACACATAGCAGCCCTTCTGCCCACGAGTCATCAACGTTCGATACGTGTTCCGAATAATCTCATCTGCTACCTTCTCAGCTCTCTCTGGATCTTCCTTCAGCATTTTCTTTATACCCTTCAATGAAGAATCAGTCTTAGCTCTTTCGGTGTGATCTGTAATCACCTGGCCGGCTTCATATCTCATGTCATCACCTATGATCACCCCTACGTATTCAAACTCCAGACCTTGACATGTATGGATGCAGCCGGCTTCTTTGACAGAATTGACATCAATTGCCCAGGTGGCTGAATTATCGAGGTTCCAGCTCATCTTGAAATCGTATTCATCTAGAACAATGTCGTGATAATCCGTATTGCTCTTTCCCTCTTTGTCCCAGTTCCAGCAGTAGCCTGCAACCATGCGGGATTTGTTGTTGGCATTTTTTCTCTCAATTTCGTTTCTCAGTTCATTCGGATCGTTGAAAACCCGGAAATCATATTGGCTGCCGATATAATGAGCGTTTGCTGTTGTTCTAATCTGAAGAACGTCATCTAGCCATGCTAAGTAACCATCGGAGCCACTGCAGCGAAATTGAGATTCGAGGTTCATGATTGTGAGCGGTGCATTGTTTTCTTTCGCAAATCGTTCAATTTCTTTAAGACTCCCATGATCCTTTAACGTGACCTGCTGTCTTTCATCAATGAAGAAGATGGAAAGCTTTGATGCTTCGATGATTTCCTTTGTTTGATTTTCACCGAGGTGCTGGAACATCCCAGATTTAAGATTCAGTCGGTGGGCTTCATCCACGATTAGCGCATCAAACTCATCCCTAGGAGCATCGAAGTAGCTTCCGGATCCTTTAAACAAATTATCAATATGTCCCTTCTTGAAATCTTTCTTCAGCTTAGTAGAGTAAATGTTTCGAGGTGCCGCGTTCTTCGTAACATACTGACAAACCATGCTGAGATTGGTAAGGTGGACCAATAGATTGATAGCGAGAACCGATTTCCCAGTACCCGGACCACCTTGAACGACCAGGACCTGCTTTGTATTTGTCCGAAGAGCTTCTTTTGCCAAGTGAATGGCTTCCTCATACACCACTTTCTGATCATCAATCATCACAAACTCGTCGTTCCCCTTGAGCATTTGATTCAACGAATCCTGAAGTGACTTTGATGGCCGGATAAGACCATTCTCTATTTTATAAAGGTTCTCCTTGTTATCCCCAACCTGAATATAGCGCTTAATGAAGTCCCGGAGCTTCTTCGCCTGTCCCTTCACAAAGACGGGAGCCTGCTCGATATAATACTCATAAACCGGATCTGTCAGGGGATCCTCTTCCCCCTGATTCAAGTAATTATGTAAGTATGCACAAGGATATAGCTCCATCTCTGCGCTTTGAGCATTCTCATTATAGTCCTTGATAAGAGAAGCATACGACCAAGCCTGATAGGAAGGATGAGTCGTCTCCACCAGCCCTCGATTCATCGCAGTCTTTACAATCGCTTCCTTCCCCCTGATCACTTCAACAGACTCCCACTGTTTCAGCTCTACAATCACGATAGAATTCTTCTCCCCATCCTTCCCAGAGATTAGAAAATCCACCCGGCGTGACGTATGCGGAATCTTAAACTCAATCGCCACCCCGGCGTCACTAGGAATCTCTTGATCACTAAGGACACGATACATGTACTGCATCGAATTGTCCCACGAGCGAACCTCCCGCTCATTGATCTTTCCAATCTTCGACGTGTAATTGCTGCATATATTATTGACGAGTTCATCATGAAAAACATCTTCCAGAAACTCTTGTTTAGTAGCTTCATATACGATCATATTCGTCAGCCTTTCGTCTAACAGTATATTCCTATTATTTAGTTAAATATGGGATTTAGCAAGAGTAGTGCTAGTTTATGTATATAATTCCACCTTGCCTAATGCTGTATATAGAAAAATTACATTTAAAATACCATTTATTTCAATAAGTTGACGACCTGTCCGTTCCAAGCCATTTTTCACCATTTGATAATGGTGGTAAAAGGGGTCAAAGTATTGGAGAAACCATTAACAGAACGGGAATTATACGGGAAGTACATATCCATTTTATTACGATTAAGACGGAACGATATGGGTTATACTCAGGCAGAACTAGAAGAAAAAGCAGGCCTGGCTAGAACCACCATAAGCAATATTGAACGGGGTAAACGAACCCCTGAGTCTTATACCCTTTCGAAAATTGCAATAGCATTAGGAATCAGCCTGGACCGCTTAAATGAAGAAGTGTGGGAGAACGTAAAAAAGCATAAAGACAATAAGTCTTCTGCATTAAAACACCAATACTCCGATTTATTCTATAGAGGTGATTGAGATGAAGAAGCAGGAATTTGTTTTAATGAAGGATAAGCAGGTTTATAGCTTTAAAATTGTTGGTTTTGATGATAAGAATGCTTATGGGGAGATTTATTTTACGGAGAATGATAGATCTACCTCTATATTTAGGGGTTCGGATGTGAGGGAAGTTATTAGGTTGGTGAAGAAGGAAAGCAGTGGCTTATGGGGAGGGTAAGCCACTGCTTTCTTTTATATTTTAATAATAGATTCTTTCTTTCTAATACGCTCTCTCAATTCCTCTACCGTTAAATACGCTCCATCCTCTTTCCTATGAAGCATCGCATGACAATTCGGACACACAGGAATCAAATCTTCTATCGGCTTCACCTGGCAACCCTTCTGAATTTCATTAAGGGGTGTAAGGTGATGGACATGAATGAACTCTCTCCCCACTTCCCCATATGTATCTTCGAAGTTCATCATACATACCTGGCACTTGGCACTATAATGATCGATACATTGCTTACGGGCAAGTGGATTGCGTTCATATGAATTAACAGTAATCCTTCTTTGCTCTCCTTCCCACATTTCCGGCACTACATCAGGGTAAACCTCAGCTGATAAATCCTTTTGAAAGAACGACATAATGTAGTCACGAAGCTCACCAGTAAGTTTCATGGATCCCTGGATATTTCCTTTCAACCCATGCTCTCTTAATTGATAAAGTGACAAACCGTCAGTATCAACCACATCAACCAAGCGGATACGCGTCTTGTCTCCACCAATGGATTGATCATACTTCTCTGGATCTACCCAAAACGACTTATCATAGATCGTATCATCCGTTTGAACCAATCCCTCTATTACTTCCACCTTATATCTGACCTTTTTGACACTACCTGAAACATACAAAAATAAGATATCACCATTTTCATAGTTGAAGGAACGTTTCCAGTCAAGGTATTCAAATTGGACGAATGCCCTTTCCAAGTCATATTCGTTTGGATTCGCCGGCACCAACCAGATACGGCGGGCATTCTTATGGTCCCCGTCCTCTAACTCCTGGCGACGATCTGTAGCTATCTCTGGTGGCGCTATAAAACGATACTCGTCCCCTTCGAAATGGTAGGGAATATTATAAACATATCCCCTCTCGACGGGATCATAGCATTTTGACTTCTTTATATTGAGATGATCAGCAAGGTAGCCTGCAGCTTCTTGAATATTAGTAGCTTCATTTAATAGTTGATTATTTTTGCTAATGGTGATGGGAGTGGGCATTGGTTGTCTCCTTATATACTTCGGATTCACCTTAACTTTCTCATTAGTATAATGTTTTCTCCAATAATAATTATCTCTACTGGAATTATTATTACAGATAGTTGTAAGCTCATCCTGAATGTTCTTATTTTCAAAAACAAAATAATCTCTGTATTTCTGAGTGCTGAGCATGCTCATAAAGGAGTATCCATATGTTGAATGATTATGGATGCCTGCCGTCCCTTTGGGTATAAGATCAGCTATCTCCTTTATTCTAAAACTGCCCATCATATCTTTCTGTTGATTTTCAACTTCCATCAAGAAGCTTACAAATAACTTATCTCCGTTTACTCTATTTTCAATATTACTTGTAGAAAACAGATGAAAATCTCTGCAATCCCAATCAAATTCCACCATCACTACCTCCTCTTATACTAATTCTGCTTTATTCAACTCAATCCACTTGATTAGATGTTTTTTACTGGGTTCGTACCATTGAGAACATAAATAGTATTCTCTCTCCATTATTCTAATCGGAGAAGAATAATATCGATTACGACCCTTTTCATCTTTAATTTGTTGTTTAACATCGTACGAATAATCCAGTGGCTTCAGTAATGGGAAACTTAGATTGAATGCTTTCTTTGAATATGAAGCAGTTGTTAATCGTGCAATCTCTTTTTCTGGGACACTATTCGATTCCAGTATTTCTCTTAAAGTGGTTTTCGCCAAAACACCCACCTTCTTTTCAAAAGGTTCCCCTGCATTTATTACCTCCTCAGACTGGCTTACATGTTCGTTTGATGGATTCTTCAAAACTTGTCTTTGAACTTCCAGTTTAATCTTGTCCGATAGAATCTGACTCTCTCTCATCAACTGATGGATTCGATCACAATTTCTCCAGTGCTCTTCCCATGTTTCAGGATCAACGATTTCATCAAACTCCACTTTCGTAGGTTTACTCCATTTTTCAAAGGAATCCAGTCTGCTAATGATTTCAGTGATGTTCTTAATACCCCGTGTATACGGAGAAAGTTTTGCACCAATCAGGATCCATTCCCTCCAACTTGAGTTACCCTTGGATTGATTGCATTTCCCACAAGCTGGAACCAAGTTCTGTATTTCAGAAATATATCCTGTCGGCCGCTTATTTTGCACCAATGGACGGAAATGATCCCATTCTGTGTGACGATCCCCGCAGTAAGCACACATGATTGCATCATTCATACCTAATAAAGTTAACACTTCATTAATTTCTTGGTCAGTTGGTTGTATACAAGGAATAATTCCATTGATAAATGAATTGGTTATGCTGGAAGATCTCCCGTTGATTTTTACTGGAACAGGCATTTTGAAAAATGATGACATAGGCTAAGCTCCCTATCTATTAATTTGTCTAATATTATCAAAATTTGCAATTACAACATGTAATATTATGGTAACATAAAAGGAGTATTTTACTAGTATCGAATGAAACGAGGAACCATTAATGCCTATAGCAGAAAGAGACTACTGGAATGATGATCGATATAGACCTAAAAGCAATAAAGCCCCCAAATGGTCATGGGGAGTCATCGGATTCATCCTCCTGGCGTTGTTCGCCAGCGGATTACCAATGAAGATTTACAACGAAATCACAATCCAGCAGGAACAAAAAATACGAAGCTATCTGCAGGAGCGCGAGCAATACTTCAGTTCCAGCGATCAAAGCTTCAAACAGCTGATGACTAAGATCAATGCTGCCAATGGAAACCTTTCACCCCTGGCACTCGACATTAACGAAACCAATATGATGCTCACTCAAAATTATCAGAAACTGATTGACCTCAATCCTCCGCGGGAATTTAAGGAGCTACATAACAAAACCGTCGAACTGTACGTCATCAAACAGGCTGCCGTCGACTATCTGATGTCCTCAGCAAATGCCAACACCTATCATTCTGAAATACTCTCTACTTATATAGAAGAAAGTAATCAAATGATGAGTGACTTACGTCCATTGATGATTGAAGGATTGCAGAAAGCCGACCTGCGTTATCGTATTGAGCAGGATGGGACGTTGACGTATTGGGTGAAGGATCATTATGGGGGGAGATTGGAGTAGGAACATCTGTTAAAGGTCCGTCTTTTAGCAAATGAGCATGCTAAGGGGCGGACCTTCGTCAATATTAAGAATTCCTATGCAAAGCTATGGCCGTTCTGAAAAGAATGATCTGTCTCGTCCTGACCCCTGGCACTCACATCTTCGTAAATATATACGATAATAACAGTATCAAACCACCAAGGAGAAATTCATGCTATTATTCCTAAACTTCCTAAAAAAGAAAAAAAGTGAACCAAAACCAAAAAAAGCTACTAGTACCGCACCAATAAAACCCAAAAGAACCAATGAACAAATCGCTACAAGAAAAGGAGAACTGGGAGAATACAAAATCGATATCCAACTAGATCAACTACCCAAGACTTACCGCCATCTAAGCGATCTCCTTATACCCAATTCAAAAGCGAAGTCCGGCTATTCACAAATTGACCATGTGGTGATCACTCCTTACGCTATCTTTGTCATTGAGACAAAAAACTACCAGGGTACCATATATGGTGGGAAAGATCGGAACACATGGCTGGTTAATGGTAAGTTCAAAATGATGAATCCTTTTGTGCAAAACTATGGGCACATGAAAGCACTCTCTTCACTAATTGATGAGAAGTACCATGATTGGTTTGTTTCCATGGTTTCATTCACTAAGCGCTCTACATTTAAAGTGGATTCGAATTACCGGAAGATTGCTTCTAACGAATTGATTATGTATGACATCGAGTTGTCGGAGTTTATTCATCGGAAAGAATCGGTGTTGAAGATCCAGCATAAAGAACCCCTTTTAAGTGAGAGTGATATTTTATCCATTTATCAAACTTTCAAAGAGGCAAATATAAGTGACTTAAATACTAGAGATGAACATAAGCGGATATTGAATGCACCTGAACAAAAGAACAGTTCACGTTCTGTTTGTGCCGTTTGCCATAAGCCTGTTTCAGATAAGGTTAGGGCTTATTGTATAGCGAATCATGCTTTTAAAGGGAAGGTTTATTGTTATGAGCATCAGAAAACTTTAAGACAATAAATTGAACATGAAGTAAAGGTCCGTTCCTAAATCTCAGGAACGGACCTCCCTCATATCCAATTCAGAATATAAACGTACACAAACGCCAAACTCGTAATAGAAAGAAAATATATCCCATTCCATTTAAAAGCCACGGTTATCCCATTCCTCTGAACACACTGGCTGATGATAATATTCATAGCATTCAACGGTGAAATCGCGGACGACAGCATCCACGTAAAAATGCACATAAACGCAACACTGGCAACCGCTACATTAGGCATGGTTGCAAAGTCAAGGGAAGTCAATATTAGCGGTGTTACGATAATCTGATGCACACCGAGAAACGCCATAATGGTAACCAATAGGATGATAAATAGAAACAAAACACCAATGGATTGCGTGGCCGACCACTGTATAGACTTCTCCAATAGTTCCTTGACGGGTGTATGGGATACAGCATTACCGAATAGCCCTGCACTTAAGAAGAGGCAGATCTCCATTTTCTGAGAGTGGAGCTTGTTCTTATAGAGAATGATTTCTTCTTTAACGATTGATTTCCTTTTCCGGAAGATCACCCAGGCTACAGGAACCAGGAAACAAATGATGCTGACCAGGAGCAGCATGGACTTCTGGAAAACCTGCTCCATGACAATCAACAGCACAACCAGTCCAAGGACAAAGCCAAAGAGGAGATACATATCCTTCTTTGGCCCTTTATCATGTGAAATCATTTCGTTTCTTTCCTCGGCGGCAGCAGCAGTCTCTTCTGCGATCTTAGGTCGGAAAAGAACGAGCCCTACCGTCATTTGAATAACGGCAAACATCACTCCTACAGCGACATATGAGAGATAGGTGATATCTAAATAGAATAGGACAATCCCCACCGAAGCAAAAAAGGGTGACCATATGACCGCCGGGGTAAATCCTACATAATAGGATCTTGATAGCAGCTTGGATGGTAGATGAATACTTTCCACAAACCCATGAACAATCCTTAAGGCACCCATATTCAAGATAGGTGCCAGGGTCATCATAAACGAGCTAATGCCATAAAATGTTTTTCGTGGGTTGTGCTTCAACTCATTCAAATAAAGGATAACAGAATCAATGATCCCTTCTCTTCTCAGTGGCACGGATAGAAGTGGAGCTAAAATGAGAATCGATAACAGGGGCATATTCTGAGTGATTCCCTGGACTAGATCAAAGCCTGTATCTCCAACCGTATAGTGAATGATTCCCCCTGCAGTAAACAGACCCAATGTAAATATCCGACCTTTACATTCTAATAAAGGAAGGAATAGCAAAAATATGGCAGTAGCCACAATGTTAAAAACCAAACCAATATAAACGTTTGGCATAAAAGCCTCAACAATATAAAGAAAACACATACTCATGATGAGAGAAAAACGTAACATGTTGTCCCTTCTCTCTTTAAGTCTCTAACAATCTACTAATCAAAATACGTAGTTAGAAAATCGTTACTTATCCCCTTTGTACTTTGTCATGAAGAGGGGCATGATGCCTTAATAGATCCCTGAATTCATTCCCCAGTTGTTCTGTTGTTGCCCCTCCGCCGAGATCAGGGGTGAGAGCATTCTTCTTGGAAAGAATCTCCTGAATGGTCGACAAAATTGCACTCCCCCATTCTTCTTCACCAAAGTGATCCATCATCTGACTGACAGACCAAATGGCAGCAAGGGGATTAGCTAAACCTTTTCCCGCAATATCAGGAGCGGAGCCGTGGATGGGTTCGAACATAGAAGGATACGTTCGTTCAGGGTTGATATTGGCCCCTGCTGCCAAGCCAAGGCCACCTGTAATGGCAGCTCCCAAGTCCGTCAGGATATCCCCGAATAAATTGGATGTCACGACAATTTCGAATCTTTCCGGCTGAAGGACGAAATAGAGGCTAGCCGCGTCCACTAGGTAAGAATACGTTTGGACATCAGGGTAGTCCTTCCCTACTTCGGTAAACACCTCATCCCAGAAGACCATGGAATAATTAAGGGCATTTGCTTTGCTGATGCTCGTCAGGGTCTTCTTCTGTTTACGGGCTTCTTCATAAGCATAGCGGATGATTCGCTCGGTCCCTTTTCGGGAAAAGACGCCTGTCTGCAATACCACTTCCTCAGGCTTTCCTTTAAAGAGCCAGTCACCCGCTCCGGCATATTCCCCTTCGCTGTTCTCACGGATCACCAGTAAGTCTATTTCTTTTTCACTTTTATTTTTTAGAGGAGTTAAATTAGGGTGCAAGAGTTTAATCGGCCTGAGGTTTACATACTGATCAAACTTCTCGCGTATTTCCAATAGTAATTCCCAAAGGGAGATGTGATCGGGAACCCCGGGATATCCTACCGCTCCCAAGTAGATGGCATCGAATTCCTTCAATTGATCGATCCCGTCTTCAGCCATCATCTTTCCTGTATCCACATAATACTCACATCCCCAAGGGAACTCTGTAAAGCTGAAAGAAAGCTGTGGATCGACTTCCTCAATCATTTTCAGGACCTTTACACCTTCTGCTACGACTTCAGGTCCTATCCCATCCCCTGGGATAAGGGCAATTTTCTTCTGATTCATCATCCTCAACCTCCTATGCTTTTGGTCCCCCGGCCACATATAACACCTGACCGCTTATAAAGGAAGAATCCGGGCTCGCAAAAAAGCTTGCTGCCTGTGCGATGTCTTCCGGCGTACCAGCCCTGTTGACCGGGATTTGTTTGACCTTGGCTTCTATCAGTTCTTCAAAAGGGATTCCCAGCCGTTCTGCCACTGCTTTCGTCATGTCTGTCATGATAAAGCCGGGAGCAATCGCGTTCACCGTGATATGATATTTCCCAAGCTCCATGGCTAACGTCTTGGTAAAACCCTGTATCCCAGCCTTCGCTGCAGCGTAATTCGCCTGTCCTCTGCTTCCAAGTGCTGAAACGGAGGAAAGATTAATGATTCGTCCATACTGATTTTTCACCATTGATTTCTGGGCATATTTACTGCAAAGGAATGTGCCTTTCAAATGAACATTCATGACATCATCCCAGTCGGTTGAGCTCATCTTGTACAATAGATTGTCACGTATGATTCCGGCATTATTAATGAGGATATCTACCTTTCCATGTTCCCCTTCCACCTCGGCGAATAGCTTTTCCACTTCCGCTTCGTTGGTGACATCTGCCCTTATGGCCTTAACCGAAAGATTCTCTTCCATGAACTGATGATAGGTCTCCAATAAAGCCTGTTCCTGAATGTCTACTAAATAAACAGTGGCCCCATCCAAGGCAAGCTTTTTGGAAATCTCCCTGCCGATGCCCCTGCTTGCACCGGTCACGATGGCTATCTGATTTTCTAATTGCACCATGACTCACTCCCCTCTATGATTCTGATATAATCGCTCAATCTGTTGCTCGTATTCTGCCACGATGTTCTGGATGATTTCTTTTGCACTTCCAATTTCGTTGATTAATCCGATTGTCTGGCCCAATGAAATCACACCTGAGTGATCATTTCCCGTAGTGAGTAATTCCTGATAAGATTCACCGCTGATATAAGGAAAGATCTCTTCAAGGGTGGCTCCTCCTCTTTCCTTTTCGACAAGCTCCACCGCCCGTTCCGTTTTCATCACTCTCATGGCTTTTCCAATCGATTTCTTCACAAGGATGGTATCGGTTTCCTGAGAATCTATTAATCTCCTTTTTATCGATTCATGTAGGACCACTTCCTTTGAAGCTAGAAACCTTGTACCCATCTGCACGCCTTCTGCCCCTAAAGCAAAAGCAGCAAGAGCGGATTTCCCTGTTGAGAACCCTCCTGCTGCAATGACTGGTATGGAAAGTTCCTCGACAGCCTTCTGTATCAATGTCAGACTGGTGACGTCTTCTCTTCCCGGATGGCCTCCACACTCATAGCCAACCACCACCACTGCATCACAGCCGATCGCTTCCGCCTTTTTGGCAAACCTGACGGATGGGACGACATGGACCACTTTTATTCCGTTCCCTTTCAGACTGTCCATATATTTCTCAGGGTTGTTCCCTGAAGTAAAGACAACCGGTACACGGGCTTCTATGGCACCCTCAATAAATTCATCCATCGGCTTACGAATCCCGATGGCAATATTGACTCCAAATGGCTTAGAGGTGAGTCTTCTTGCAACTACGATATCTTCCAGCATCTCTTCCTTGGACGAATAGCTCCCTGCTGTGATGAGCCCGAGCCCCCCTGCTTCTGATACTGCGGAAACGAGGGGAGATGTTCCAAGTCCCTGGAGACCGCCTTGGATGATGGGATAGCGAATATTAAACAATTTTGTTATCGCTGTATTCATCATATTCGTTCACCCTTTGAGAGCTTAAATGTTCCAGTGCAGTGGCCAAGCAGTTCACCGTCTTCATTTTTCAGCCTTCCTTCAATGAAGACCGTATTCCGGTTTTGATGAATAATCGATGCTTCTGAATAAACCGTCCCGTCCATAACTGACTTTAGATATTGAATATCTAAATGGAGTGTTGCTACTTCATCAAAACCCAGTGACCTGCCAGTCATCCCCATGGCTGTATCAAGTACCGACGCATAGATGCCTCCATGAACTGAATTCCTCACATTAATAAACTCTTTCTGGATGGGAAGGGCCAGCAGAACATGACCTTCTTCCAATTCTTTTAGCTCCAATCCGATAAAATTCCAGAACGGGCTATTTTCAAAATCTGCTTTCACTTTCTGCAAATGATCTCTTGTCATGAAAATGCCCCCTTTCCGGTTTCTGAAAGTTCAGCTTGATTGGCAATGACTGAAAGCTTTTCCCCATTGATCACACGGATCAGATTCTCTGCAATCAGGATCGAGGTCTCACGGGCTGCCTCAAGACTAATACCCCCGATATGCGGACTCATCGTCACTTGTTTCAACTGAAAGAACGGATGATCCTCAGGCGGCGGTTCCTTTGAAAACACATCGATTCCTGCTCCAAGAATCCGATTCTGCTTCAGAACATCTACTAAATCCGCCTCATTCACCACACCGCCACGGGCTGTGTTGATGAGGACCGCAGTTTCCTTCATTAGCGAAAGCAATCGATGGTCAACAAGTTTATCTGTTTCTTTCGTTAGAGGGATATGTAAACTCACTGCATCGCTTTCGGAGAATATTTTCTCCAGGGATGTGGTTAATTCCACCCCAATTTGATCAGCAGCCTGCTCTTTCACTTCGTCTATTTTCCTTACATATGCCATCGCTTTCATCCCGAAACCATGTACTAAAATCTTTGCAACTTTTTGAGCTATGCTTCCGAATCCAACAATGCCCAGTTGCTTCCCTTCCAGTTCATAGGTATATTCCCCATTCCTTGACTGAAAGTTTCCTGCTCTCGTTTCCCTGTCAAAGAAAGCTGTTTTTTTCATGACCGCCAATAGCAGGCTCACCGCATGTTCTGCGGTTGCCGTACTATTCAGCTTTGGTGCATGTAAAACGGGAATCCTCTTGTTTGTTGCATATCGTACATCGATGTTATCAAGTCCCACACCCGCCCCGGAAATGGCCTTTACTTGCTGGCAACTGTCCAGAATCGAAGGTGTGATCCTCGCCGGAGCCCGGAGGATGATTCCATCCACATGATGGTGTTGGAGGTAATCGCATATTTCTGCTTCGTTAAACTCAGTGAACTTCTTTACTAGCGCGTATTTGTTCAATCGCTCCTCCCCATCCCGATGATACATGGGCAGAATCTGAACAATATGAGGCTTATTCATTACAACACTCCCTTTTGCCACGTCATCTCTTAGACTTGAAGATTCTCAATAATAGTCGAGATTCCCTGACCACCACCAATACAAAGCGTGACTAAACCGTATTTTTCACCCCTGCGTTCCATTTCGTGAAGAAGCTTCGTCATCAAGATCGCTCCAGTCGCTCCAATTGGATGACCCAACGCAATGGCCCCTCCATTGACATTCACTTTGTTGATATCCATCCCCGATTCACGGATCACTGACAGCGCCTGGGCGGCAAACGCTTCATTCAGCTCAATGAGACCCATATCATTGACGGATAGTCCGCATTGCTTTAAAGCCTTAAATGTAGACGTCACTGGTCCGATTCCCATAATCTCTGGAGATACTCCGCTCACCGCCTGGGCGATGATTTTGGCTTTCGGCTTTATCCCATATTCATTCACTTTCTCTTCATTCATCATTAGAACCGCTGACGCACCATCATTCCTTCCACTCGCATTACCGGCAGTCACGGTGCCGTTTTCCTTAAAGACCGCCTTCAGCTTTGAGAGTTTTTCTATGGTCGTGCTCCGGGGATGTTCGTCTGTACTAAATTGAAGAGTGTTTCTTTTTTCCTTATATTCAACAGGAACAATTTCCTTTTCAAATCGTCCGGATTCGATGGCAGACTGAGCAAGTTCCTGGCTTCTAAGGGAAAACTCATCTTGTTCGGACCTGCTGATGCTATATTTGTCAGCAAGGTTTTCTGCTGTCAGACCCATCGTCAGGTTGCCATACTTTTCGATTGGCTGGGAGCACGGTTGACTTTCCGTATTCGGATCCAGTACCTGCGAATTACCGACTTGGAATCCATAACGTGCATTTCGAATATAGTATGGGGCTGTACTCATGCTTTCGGCTCCCCCGGCTATCACTACATCCGAATAACCAAGCCTGATTTGCATATCCGCATTATTAATGGCTTGAAGTCCCGACCCGCACTGTCTATGAACGGTATAGCCGGTTACCTCAATCGGGAGCTCCGCCCGTAATGCAGCGAGACGGGCAAGATTTGAGGTATCTGCGCTTTGCTTGGCCTGACCTAGAATGACTTCATCTACTCCCACTTCCGCTTGGCTTCTATTCAATACTTCCCTAATGACTTTCTCGGCAAGATGGTCTACGGGAACACCTTTAATCGTTCCTCCCATTCTTCCAATCGCCGTCCGTACTGATTCAATAATATATGGCTGATTCATTCCTTACACCCCCACGTATGAGGATTCGCGTTTCAGCTCATTCGCGATGATATTGCGCTGAATTTCAGACGTTCCTTCATAAATTTTTGTAATTCTCGCATCACGATAGTAACGCTCAATTGGGTAATCGCTCATATATCCGATTCCGCCATGGATTTGTACCGCTAAATCCGCCACCTTGTTATATACTTCCGAAGCGAATAGTTTCGCTATGGCCGCTTCTTTCACTACCCTCATCTTTTGATCGGTCATCCAGGCAACACGATATGTCATCGATCTAAGAACCTCGATCTGCATACTTATTTCTGCAAGCATATGCTGAACGGCTTGTACCTCGATGATCGGTTTGCCGAACTGTTCCCGTTCCTGTGTATAGTGCAGGCAATGTTCAAGAAGCTTGACACAAGAACCAAGATTTCTTGCCGCAAGTCCGGCGCGACCATTCGCCAGGATTTTCAAAGCATTGATATAGCCCTGTCCTTCTGCCCCAAGGACATTTTCTGCAGGAACCTCCATATTTTCAAAGAAAAGCTCAGCTGAATGAGATCCCTTCAACCCCATTTTCTGTTCAACCTTTCCTAAAACGAAGCCTGGGAAATCCTTTTCTACGATAAAGGAAGTAATCCCCTTCGCTCCTTTGGCACGATCTGTAACGGCCATTACGGTAAATACATGTCCATCAACTGCGTTGGTAATATAATGCTTGGAACCGTTCAGAATGTACTTATCTCCTTTTCTGACCGCAGTCGTTTTCAACGCTGCTGCATTGGAGCCCGCACTTGGTTCGGTTAAAGCAAATGCGCCAATCCATTCTCCAGTGGCCATTTTAGGCAAGTATTTCTGCTTTTGTGCTTCTGTCCCTAACTCGACGATTCCTACAGATCCAATCCCCGTATGAGCCCCGATCAGGGTTGTATAGCCATTATGTGTTTTACCAAGTTCCTCATATATGGCGCATTTCCCCACCATATCGAGTCCCAGTCCACCGTATTCTTCAGGGATACTCAAACCGAAGAGTCCCATTTCCTTCGACATTTCAACCAGTTTTTCCGGTATCATATCCTTCTCTTCAATTTCCATCGCCAAAGGTTCTGCCACTTCTTTCACAAACTTCCGTACATTATCTCTTAAAAATTTTATATCTTCTGAAAAATTAAAGTCCATTTATACCTCTCCCTTATTGATTAGTAAATTCCGCTGCTCGCTTTTCCAAGAATGCTGATGTGCCCTCATGTTTATCCTCTGTACCAAATGCTACCGCTTGTGAAAGCTTCTCCATCAGCATCGCTGTTTCGAGGTCGATATCAAAGCCTTTATGAACGACTAGCTTTGCCAATTTGATAGCAACCGGACCTTTTTTATAAATCTGAGATGCCACCTCTTCCACTTTCTCATCCAATTCATTCTCAGGAGCGAGATAGGTTGCCAGTCCAATTCTTTCTGCTTCTTCCCCATTAATGATTTTTCCGGTGAGAATCATATCAAGCGCCCTGCCCTTGCCAATGATCCTGGATAGGTTCTGTGTTCCGCCTGCTCCTGGAATAATGCCAAGGTTTAGTTCTGGCAACCCGAATTTAGCGTTGTTCGTTGCAACCCGTATATCACAGGCTAAAGCAAGCTCACAACCTCCGCCCAACGCATAGCCCTCAATGGCCGCGATCGTCACTTTGCTGCTTTGTTGTATTTTTTTATATAGTCCCTGCATTCCCGGTATCAGGGCATCCAGCATTTTTTTTTGTTGAAGTTGCTTAATATCTGCTCCTGCAGCAAATGATTTTTTCCCTGCCCCTTTCACCACGATGACCTTTATTTCATCGCTTGCCTCTGCCCATCCGAAAGCATCCTCCATCTCTTGAAGGGTTTCGAGGTTTAGGGCATTTCGGAATTCCGGGCGGTTAATCGTCAGCCACATCGCACCCTGCTCGATTTGAACAAGCAGATTTTCATATTGATGCACGCTCTCATCTCCCTTAAGTATATTGATAAAAGCCACTTCCACTCTTCTTCCCAAATCGCCCCGCCTTTACGTATTTAAGTAAGAGAGGACTAGGTCTGTATTTTTCTCCAAGTGTCTGATGCAAGTACTCCATATTCCTTAGCCGGGTATCCAAACCTACTAAGTCTGCCAACTCAAGTGGCCCCATCGGATGATTGAGTCCCAGCTTCAATGCTTTATCAATATCTTCAGCCGATGCCACTCCCTCCATCAGCATATTCATAGCCTCATTTCCAATTAGGCAATTCATTCTGGAAGTGACAAACCCGGGCAATTCATTTACTTCGACCGTTTCTTTCTTCAGTCTCTCACCGACTTCTTTCACAAGCCTTACTGTTTCATCTGACGTTTCCAAGCCACGGATCACTTCAATCAGCTTCATTTTATGAACCGGGTTAAAGAAGTGCATAGCCACCACTTTATCGGGACGTGACGTCTGTGCCCCAATTTCTGTCGGACTCATGGTTGATGTATTAGTTGCTAGAATGGTTTCTTCGGAGGAGATGCGATCTAACCTTTTAAAAATGTCAATCTTTAATTCCATTTTTTCAAGCACTGCCTCTATGACGAGGTCTGCGTTAGTTGCAGCAGTTTCTAAATCCGTTTCAAAAAGAAGACGGTCCTTCGCCTTCCCATATTGGTCTTCAGAAATAAATCCTTTTTGGAAGCTGCCTTCCAATAGGCTATAGATATCTTTCTTTGCTTTTTCGAGGATTTCTTCGTTAATATCATTCAAGTAAACATTAAAACCTGAAACCGCACAGGTATACGCAATTCCCTTGCCCATTACACCCGATCCTACCACTGTAATATTTTGCACATGAAAGCCTCCTTAGCTGGATATTGTATGTTCAACAGACGTGCTTTTAGGATTGAATTTTTGATAGAAGAATACTAGTGCCAGAATGGCGAACCCAATGAGGTCCGTTACAATCCCCGGATTGATCATTAGGATTGCGCCAATAAATAGGATGATCCTCTCATACCAAAGCGCATTCCTCAAAAGCCATCCTTCTGCCGCACAAGCAACCCCTATGATGCCAATAATGGATGTAATCACTGATAGAATAATATGAGGAGCATCCCCTACAAGGAGCAATGTCTCTCCATAAACAAACATATACGGAACGATGAAGGCGGCAAGCCCCAGTCTTACAGCTGTCATTCCTGTTTTCATCGGATCCGAACCCGAAAGGCCAGCTGCAGCAAACGCAGCCAGCGCCACTGGTGGTGTGATTGCTGAAAGAGCAGCAAAGTAAAACACGAACATATGGGCAGCAAGCGGTGATACACCCAGTGCAATCAACGCTGGAATGGTAAGAGGTACTTGAACGATGTAAGCTGCAACCGTCGGAAGTCCCATCCCCAGGATAATGCTCGTAATCATAGTGAAAATAAGAGTCACAATTAAAATCCCACCTGAGATATCAATGATCATCCCACTGAATTTCAGCCCAATTCCAGTCAAGCCGATAATCCCGATAATAAAACCTGACGCAGCACATGCAACGGCGGTTTCAACGGCAGCCCTTGCCCCTAAATCGAGAGCTTTATACATTTTTGAGAATGATAGTCTTGTAGACTTTTTAAAAGCTGCCACGACGATCGTCACGCCGATTGAAAATAATCCGGCTCGCATAGGAGAAGTACCTGATGCCAACATCACGACGATCACGACTAACGGTACAAAGAACATAAATCCCGTCTTTAATACGGTTGAAACCTTTGGCAGATCTTCCTTCTTTAAGCCATTCAGTCCCAGTCGCTTCGCTCGTAAATCAACTTGAAAGTATAAGCAGCAGTAATAAAGAACTGCTGGTATAATGGCAGCCACTGCTATATCCATATAAGGAACCCCTAAATATGAAGCAATGATGAAAGCGGAAGCTCCCATGATCGGAGGCATGATCTGTCCTCCTGTAGAAGAAACCGCTTCCACAGCAGCTGCAAAATGACTTTTATATCCCGTTTTCTTCATTAATGGAATCGTGAAGGCACCCGTTGTCACCGTGTTGGCTACAGCACTTCCTGAAATGGTTCCTAAGATGGAACTAGCCACAATGGCCGTTTTAGCAGGGCCACCTCGATACTTCCCCATACCTGCAACTGATAAATCAATGAAGAATTGTCCTGCTCCGGAAACCTCCAGAAACTTCCCAAAAAGAATAAAAAGGAAGATAAAAGTGGCTGATACTCCAAGAGGGACACTAAAAATGCCAGTCACTGTATAGAATAGGTGATCCACGATCCACATGGCGGTAAATTCACGGTGGGAGAGTTCACCGGTGATGAGATGTCCAAATATCCCGTATACCAAACAAATGAAAATAATCAGTACCAGCGTATTACCTATCACACGGCGGGTCGCTTCGATTAGCAATAACCCTGATACGATCCCAATCGTGATTTCAAGCATGCTGAGCGGTTCAATATAACTCATCCGTGATGAGATCACCTGTGCGTTCATCACATAATAGGAATAACAGGCAATCGACAAAATCATAAACAGCCAGTCGTACCAGGGAATGCTCTCATTTTTCACTGCTTTTTTGGATGGCTTATAAATCGCAAATGTAAGAATCAGAGCAAATGCCAGATGGGCAGACCGCTGGAGTATCGACTCAAAAACACCAAAGAATGCCGTGTATAAATGGAACAAAGACATAAGGACAGCAACAATCGAAATGATTCTTGCAGCTGCACCCTTTAAAGAGCGCAGCTTACTGTTAAGGTTTCCATCTTCATCATATTGGGTTACAATTTCCGATGCTTCTATTTCTGTTGACGAATCCTTTTTAGTCATACTTTCACCTTCTTTTTCATGGATATAATGTGATTACTGCTTACTCAAGAGCGCCAACTTCCTTATAATATTTCTCCGCTCCAGGATGCAGCTTGCCTACATTGTTCTTAACTGAATACTCTGCATCAAAGTCTTTCATAATCGGTGACAATGTTGTCCACGTATCTTTCTCTTCTACCATCATTTTCGTAAGCTTATAAACTGTATCTTCATCCATTAGGTCATCGTTCACTAATAGAACCGTATAACCTGCAACCGTATTAACATCTTCCTTCACATTGGAATACGTTCCGCCTTCAACGGTATATTCCAAATAACCTTCATTCTTATCATGCAATCCTTTAATCGTTTCATCATCCAAAGGAATTAAACGAATTCCAAGTGTCGTATCAAGCTCTTGGAAAGTGGAGACCGGTGCTGCTACCATTCCTACGATTGCATCAATATGACCGTCACGAAGAAGGTCTGCTCCGTCAGCCGTACCAATATACTCAATTCCGCCAAGGTCATCGTAAGACATATCATTAAGCTTTAAAATATCCTGAAACGCAAGTTCTCCACTATATCCCTTAATCCCCGGGCTTACTTTCTTTCCTTTTAAATCCTTTACTGATTTGATATCTGAATCAGCGCGAACCACGATATGGAACACATTCGGATAGAGAGTCGCCACCGTGCTGACATTATCCACTTTTTCTTTAAAAGCATTTTCTCCTTTTAAAGCTTCTGGAACCGTCTGACCATTACTGAATCCAAGAGCAAACGTACCTTGACTTAGCCCCAATAGGTTGGAAACAGATCCGCCCTCGACCACTGTTACAGATGAATCAGGGAATACTTCACTCATTTTTTCTCCCATTGAACCGGATAATGTGTACCAGAAACCGCCCACTGTTGCTGAGCCGAACGCCATGTCTTTAGGTGGCCCATCAGCACTCTCTTTTTTAGTGCTTCCAGCTTCATCTGAAGAACATGCCGCTAATGTCATTAATAAAAAGGCTACCAATACGATTAAATATTTTTTCATCATTACGTCCCCCTTAATTTGATTTTATTTTTGTTTTTTCTACTAAATAGAATGGTGCGTCTGTTATTTCTCGCAGCCCTTCAACAGAAATGTCCGAGAGGATTTCAACCAAGTACATCTTTTCTTCCAAGAACTTGAATACCGCATGCTCCGTTACGACCATGTCCGCTTTTCTCACCCCGCTACTTGGATAAGAAAGCTTTTTCACAAGTTTAGGACTACCATTTTTGGACAAATGCATAGAAGCAATGATCATACGCTTAGCACCTGCAACTAAATCCATTGCTCCCCCGACTCCAAGGATGGTTTCACCTGGTACGGCCCAATTGGCAACCTCTCCGGTTTGATCAACCTGTAAAGCACCAAGGACTGCTGTATCAATATGCCCTCCCCGTATCATCAAGAAGGAATCAGAGCTGTCAAATAAGGAAGAACCGATATCCATGGAAACGGGTTTTTTACTGGCGCTGATCAAATCCATATCCACGTCCTCACCAGTTGGAGTAGGTCCCATACCAAGTAATCCATTTTCTGATTGGAGGTATACTTTTTTCTCTCCTAGATAATCCGGAATGAGAGTGGGTATGCCGACTCCTAAATTAACGATTTCATCTTCGTTTAATTCTTGAGCTACCCTCTTAGCAATAGTGATTCTTTCATACTGACTCAACGTATCTTCCCCCTTCCTTCACGTATCGGTTTTGAACGATGTAGTCGACGTATAAATGTGGTGTAACGACCTCTTCGGGAGCAAATGACCCAGCTTCCACAATCTCGTCCACCTCAGCAATCACAACCTTAGCAGCAGTTGCCATCACTGGATTAAAATTTCTTGCTGTCTTGTCATAAACTAAATTCCCAAGCGTATCAGCCTTCAGTGCCTTGATAATCGCTACATCTCCTTTGATTGCTTTTTCAAAAATGTAGGGCTCACCATCAATCACTTTTTCTTCTTTTCCTTCAGCCAGTTTCGTCCCTACACCTGTTTTTGTATAGAAACCACCGATTCCGGCTCCGCCGCAGCGAATCGCTTCCGCTAACGTCCCCTGAGGAATGAGCTCAATTTCCAATTCACCCTTTGACCAGGCTTTGACTGCATCCCGGTTGGTAGTAAAGTAGGATCCTTTTGCCTTTTTGAGCTTTCCGGCAATCAAAAGTTTCCCGAGGCCACGCCCTTCCTCCCCCAGGTTATTACTGATGATGGTTAAATTGTCTTTATTTGAATTCACCAGTTCATCTATAAGTGTCAGCGGTGTCCCTGAAAGGCCAAAACCTCCGACCAACAATGTGTCCCCACTTTGAATGTGAAGCAGCGCATCATCCAGACTTAATCGTTTCTTCATTTTGTTCCTCCCCTTGTTTTTGAGATTCCGAATAGTTCACATAAGCAGCAAAAGATTTAATGGCTGTGCTTTCATGGAAGAAATATGGCTTCTTGGTCTCTTTCAGAGTGTCTATGGCCAACTCATCGTTGTATCCCTGAGACATAAATATAGGTAGAAAAATGCAATTACTCTCTCTCATCAACGTTCGGATTTGTCCTGATAAAATTTCATTTTGATAGTCTACTTGGAACGGAAACGGCACGATGATATTGTCATAATCTCCTGATTCATGAAGTACTTCCAAACAGGAAGTCAACTTGGATAGATCGTCATAAACAATGGTGGTTACATCTAAAGGATTCATAAAGGATTTCTGAATTCCGGTAATGCGAATCATTTGTTGCTGTAGATCATCAGATAGAGGAGTAAGTTCAATATCATATTTATCGCATAAGTCCGCTAAATAAATCGAAGTAGCACCCGCCCATGAGAAAATGACGGTTCGCACACCCTTCGCTTTCTTATATGAATCGAAAAGCCAGGAAATCGCTACCACTTCGTCAATACTCTCCGCCTTGATTAACCCTGGATGATTGACCATTTCCCATGGAATGGCATAATCATTATTTCTGCCAAGATGATGCTTAACGGCAATCCTGGATATCTTCGAGTGACCAATAGGAAGTAAGATAACAGGCTTCCTGTGAAGATAGGCTTGATGAAGGAGACGAAAAAATCGTTCCTCTTCTGAAATCGATTCAATGATTAATAGAATCGTTTCTGTATCAGGGTCATTGATCAAAAACTCAAAGCAGTCATTCATGTTTATATCCATCTCATTACCAGGAGAAAGCCAGTAGGAAAAACCAAGACCCTTCTCATTTGCATCCAATACTGCCCTTCCGATGCTTCCTCCATGACTGATCAAACCAACAGACCCTTTATGAAAATTTTTAGGTTCAAATCGAGGTGAAAAGGAGATTCCCCAATTCCCAATAAAATGATAGAAACCAGGTGAATTCGGTCCATAAACCATTGTATCTGTACCTTTTACGATAGCTTTAAGCTCCTCTTCCCTAGTGATTCCATCCGTACCGCTTTCAGAAAATCCTGAGCTTAGAATGATTACATTTTTAACTTGTTTTTCTACGCATTCTTTTAATATTTTTGGGGTATGTATAAAAGGAACGATTATACATGCCAAGTCGATTTCTTCTTTAATCTCCAGTACACTTGGATAACAAGTCATTCCTGAAATCGAATCATAGTTGGGATTAACAAGATAAATATCCCCAGCGAATTTTGACTTTTGAAGATTAACCATCACACGTCCGGCATTCTGATGAAACCTCTCAGATGCGCCTATAATTGCAATACTTTCAGGGGAAACGATAGGTTGTAGTGTTCTCATGATTTTAATGATCCCCCTTCTAATTTTTTGACCTTCCTTACAATTGTGGAAGGATTCACCTTAAGAACGCGGGCTATGCCACGGTAAGACTTTTCTGTAAGAGACACCTTATAAATAAGCTCTCTTTCCAGCTCTTCTATCGCTTCCTTCAGTGGCAAAATTTCATTCACCACAATAGCCTTATCAGAAGCTGTTTTTTGTTCATCCGCTTTATTGAACAGCGAAAGTATATCGTTTTCACTAACTTCATAGTTTGTAGCTGTTACATATAATCTTTCAAGTATATTGACAAGCTCCCTTACATTGCCCGGCCATCTGTAACTGCTTAAAACTTGTATGGCTTTCGTTGAAAACCTTAGATGCTTATCATATTTAGAAGCAAACATTCTTGAATACGTATCGACCAGGAGTGGTATATCCTCCATTCTCTTTCTCAAAGGCGGAATGGAAATCGGTATGACATTCAACCGATAGAATAAGTCTTCACGGAAGTTCCCTTCTTGAACCAGTTCCTGAAGGTCTTTATTGGTAGCAGCAATGACACGGACATCTATCTTCTTGGGAGCTGCTGAACCTACCCGAGTTATCTCCATTTCCTGAAGGACCCGTAATAGTTTTACTTGAAGATGGGTGGGGATCTCTCCAATCTCATCGAGAAAAATCGTTCCATTGTTCGCTTGTTCAAACAATCCGGCTTTTCCCTTCTTTAAAGCACCCGTAAATGCTCCTCCCTCATAACCAAACAACTCTGATTCCATAAGCGTTTCTGGTATCGCTCCGCAGTTCACTTTAATGAATGGTTGTTCCATCCTTGGACTTGCCTGTTGAATTAATTTGGCTATTTCTTCTTTCCCTACTCCCGATTCTCCTGTCAGTAGAACCGTAACATCAACTTTAGCCACCTGTTCCACGGTTTCGATCAACCTCTTCATTACTGAAGATTCTGCTATGAAGGAACCAGTTTTCTCAGATAAGTGTAAGGTCTCCAACAGTGACTTTGCTTTCTCAAGCTCAGTCCTCAATGCATCAAACTCAGTCATATCTTTCACGTATATGACAATTCTCTCAATCATTTTATTGCTGCTATTTTTAATAGGATTCGCGGAAATGATTAACGAATTATCGTTGCCAATACTTGTTTCCATGACATTGTGCTGCTTGCCCTTGGCTACCACTTCACGGACAATTTTTTTAATAAAGGCAGGGGTTTCGGAGGTGTCGGAATCAAGATTAAATAGAGAACAAAAGCTTTGATTACTTTTAATAATGGTTCCTTCCCCATCTGTTATACAAATTCCGTCGGTTGAGTTTTCTAGTACGGTTTCCTGCTCCTTTAAGAGCTGTTTGACTGATTCAAGTTCATTCGAAACGAATTCAATCTCTGAAATATCCTGAAAGACGCCTACTGCCCCTGTAAGGTTTTCACCATCATAAAGTGGTGTTCTGTGTGTTAAATACATCCTGCGTCCCACACGATATTTTTCTGTGTGCCCCTTGCCAGTCCGAATTACATTCAATAAGCCACTTGGTGTAACGACATCCGTCAAAAATTGGCCGATCGCTTTCTCTTTTGACGTCATGGCCATTTTTTCTGCAGGAGGGTTAATCGATGTGATTTTCCCCTCAAGATCAATCGAGAGAATGCCATTATGTGCAGATTTGAAAATTGCGTCCCAACGACTGACTTCTAGTTGAGAAAATTTGGCGAAGGAAGCCAAATACTGATCTTTCGTCAAGAATCCGGAAATATGTTCGTTCTTATTGAGTACCGGCCAAATATCGTAATCAATTTCTGCTATATGTTTTAATTCATCCATTTCATGAAGATATTGAAATTTTGTTTTATGAACGTCAGATAATGCTCTTTTCTTTTTTAGCATCCCACTTAATAGATCATTCTCTGTAAAACATCCCACCAGCTCATCCTTAATGTTATAAACCAACCCGCCCTTCACCCGAGATTCAAGTAAACGATTTGCAACAACTTCAATGTAATCGTTTTCAAAAAACTTTATAGAAGTACTAGTCATCGCATCTTTCACCAACAATGTGCTCGCTCCCTCTGAGTGATCCACTCATATATTCTTATTGCAAGAAGTGTGCCAACATTAAAAAGGTCACAAAATACTGACTATTCTAATGTTTTACAATATTTAAACTATAAAACATATCATAAAATGTTGCAATATCGCAACAAGTGTTGCGTGAGTGCCATTATCCAACTGAGAATAAGGTCGAAAAATAGAAAAAAGACCCATATGTCTTTTATTCATTAAAAAAAAACGTTGCGTTTAAGCAACGTTTTACTAATTTTATTAGTTAGAAGATTAGAAGTGTGGATAAGCAACGGTTTTTATTTTCTCGGTTAGGGGAAGCATGGGGACGGTTCTATTGGCGGTGGTCCTGGGATGCGGGGATATTGTACTTTTCCCGTACCCAGCCCGATGGTACAGGATGATCGTATACTCTTTCTTGATGGTGTCAATGAATGGCAGCCAGCTATAGAAGGAATTCCCGATCCTCGTTTCAAAGACGAGGACCTGTTTTCCTTCCCCTACTTTTAGATATTCATGATCGAATTCGTACATGTTAGTCCTCCTTTTTATCATGTCTATTATGTAATATTATGGTAACATAAAAGAGTATTTTGCTAGTATTGAATGAAACGAGGAACCAGTTGTGTCTATAGCTAGTGGGAACGACCGTATGGGATGCAGCAAGCATCATGCTTTCAGCTTGGTGCTACGATCTAGAAAGGTGGAGGTAAAATGAAATACATAGTTGGCATGTATGTTGTGATGGCTATAATGGTATGTGTGAATTTGATAAGTGGGTATCTTCTAAAAGGAGACTACTGGGCTATCGCAAGCTGGTTGCTTATCGCCTTATTTTTCTTCGGCACTTTATTCTTCATTAATGCTAGATATGTATTATCGAAGAAGAAGGTTGAAAGTTAAAAGAAGCACGAGAATGAACCCCGTGCTTCTTTTACAGTTACACCTTTCCTTAGGTCACTATCCTACCCCATATGAATACATATGAAGGGGAGGAGGAATGACCAGTATGATTCTTAAGATGATTGATTTAAGTTTAATGGCTGAACACCTGCCTGTTCATAAAGCTGAATTGGATAAGTTAGCTTCATATATATGTACCATTCAAGACTCAGAGATCAAGCAAGCAGCCACAGAACAGTACATGATCATGCAAAACCATGTGAAAGTAATGATTGCCCTTATGGATCCCGTTCAAAATGAAACGATAAGTATCGAAGACCTCCATAAATGGGACCCTGTTCAATTTAACTGTCAACAAAAATATACAAGCATGAGCCAGGAGAATATCCTAAAAGAACTCGCCACTACTGCCGAGTCCATGGCAAACAAAAACTTCAACTCCGGGCTAAGAATGAAAGCTGAAAATGTACGCAATATTCATATTCACATGGCCCTGCAGCAAATAACGATGCTTAACCGTTACAATGCCCTAATGGATAAATTCCTCAAAGATACAGCTCCAAGAAGTTCGAGAAAAGAACAGGAAGAAACGTTGGAGACATTTAGAAAGATGTTTAACCTTTGAAGGAAGCACGGGGACGGTTCCCGTGCTTCTTTTTTAAAAGGTCGCCGTATTATTCGCCTGATCCGCCTTCACACAATCAATCGCAATCACAAGGGCCAGGATCATCGTTTCCATCTCTTCCTCTAATATCTGCACCCTGTAACTGTCGCCCCAACTGAACCACTCTTTCCCAACTTCTCCTACGACTCTTCCCTGATGTAACACCTGAAAGTCCATATCCATCCAGTTTCCATTCACTTCAATTCCTGCCGCATCAATAGAATACCTGGCCTTTAGAAAGGAGAATTCTTTCTTGATCGTCACCAAATCCTGACCATTCACCTCAACAAAGAATGTCGGCAAAAAGCTCAACACCTTCTTCGTGATCAGGGCTACTTCATTTCGATCTGTATTCATAATGGAGAAAGTCTTCGGGACCTTCATAAAGCTCCCTTCGACATAATAAACGTCCTTCTCATCCTGGTCCTTTACGGTGAATTTCTCGCTGAAACTGAATACCTTTTGTTTGATGTATAGCTGTTTCATGATTTTCCTCCCCCATATTAGTCCTTACATTATTTACGATTGAGTTGGGGTTAAGTTCCAATATTTTACCTTTCACCAGAAAAAAAGCCATCCCCTCGAGAAAGGAATAGCTCATACTCTCTCTTTATCTCTCACACGCCCAGTCATCTTTATCCCGGTCATGCTTCGGTGCATAAGCAGGATGATCGGAAGGGACTCCATCCGGATAGACTTTTCTCAATTCGGTACAGTTTTGATAGTACTCCTGCTGTTGAGTAGCTGCCGGTTCTTCCGTTGTTGCACTGGGGCTGGAATTAGATGTTGTCGTTGTTTTCTTTTCTTCCTTTGGATCCAAATCCCCTTTAGTCGTGCCATTTTCACCGTAAGCCCAGAGCCCCGTTCCTTTCTCCCTTGCTTCCCGGGCAAATTTCACGAAGTACTCGCTGTATTTCACATCCGGGTTGTAGGTGGACGGCTCGGCATATCCGTTTAATACCAGGTCGGCATTGAACATCTTGGTCCGTATTTCTTCTTCATCCATGTCATCCTTAGGGATTTCAAGCCAGATCAAGCGAAGGGAACGATTGTACCGATCCGTTTCGGACACATCTTTTTGGAGCCAGACCGTTTTGCCTTCTAACTTCTCGGTCGTATAGTTACTTGCTTCTTTTCCATACTCTTCTGTTCTCGTTGTGGACTCAGGAGTGTTGACACCAATGAACCGTACTTTTCTTCCATCCTTCAATTCGACTGTATCACCGTCAACCACCCGGGAAACCAGTACTTCTTCCATTCCGAAAGTGTCGGCAAGCTCTTGCTGCTCTTTCACTTTCTCAGCTTCCGCTTTTTCCTTTGCCGCCTGTTCTTCCGCCAGTCTCTCTTCTTCCTTGGCCTTCTTCTCTTCTGCCGTCTTCTTTTCTTCCTCTGCCTTTGCCGGTTGATCAGCTTCTTTATCAGCCTTCTCAGTGGTGGCTGCTTTATCCACTTGATCTGATGGCGCTGCACACCCCCCGGTGATGGCGACCACAACCCCGACCGTAATCAACCAGCCTGGTTTCCTTAAGAACATCCTTCTGCCTTTTCTCCTTTGAGAAGTTTGGTATAAGCTAACCCCCACGATCAATAATCCAATCCATGCTGCAGGTGCTATTATAGCCAGAAGCAAGGTGAAAATGATGATACAGGCAGCCAAGATCATACATGACCCTTTCATTTCAGCACTCCTTTTTTCGTTATCTTGATTCCCTTTGGCTGACCGCAAAATTTTTAACAGATTTGAATATTAATTGTATTATAAAATTGCTTATTTATCAGATAATATCGCAATTTAGTACTGCACGAATAAAAAAAAGAGCAGAAGAGCCACGTAGCTGCTTCTGCTCTATTTCAATGAGGGACAGTTCCGCTCCCCACCATGCTTCACCCTAAACAGAATCGAAGCAAAGAAATTGGCCAAGAAAAATATTCAGCCGGTTCTTTTCCTCTTCAGCTTTTAAAGCGATCAAGAAGCGATATTGCATAGGTACGGTCAATAGGGAGATCAATACGTAGAAGCAGAGGGACGGTTCTCCTGCTTCCAATTCATAAAAAAAGAAGCACGAGAACCGTCCCCGTGCTTCAGGAGTAATAAGCTGCCGCGTTGAAATAGAGCGGCGATATGTGGTGGAATCCCTAAACAAACGGGGCACTTCTTTAAAACAGTGCTCCAACATGACAATTTCACGTCTCGTCATCGTTTTAGGTACTCCCCAGTTGAATTTTCAGCTTTAAAATTTTTAAGAACGAGTAGAATGAATTGGTTTTTCCTATACTAGTACTAGGAGAATGAAACCAAGAGGAGTGAGCTTATGAAAATCGCGATTATCGGTGCTGGGTTGGCCGGTCTTTCCTGTGCTTTGACCTTGGAGAAATATGGGTATCAAGCGGATATCTTTGAAAGAAGAGCGATGGTGGGGGATCGTTTTGTTATTGCAGAAGCCATGTTTTCTATCTTTCACTCTCCTTTTCCGGATGTAGTAAAATATTTATCTGAATCCCATGATATTCACCTTAAACCTACGACCAATATTCAAAAACTACACATTTATTCTGAGAACGAGCACTCTTTTTTAGACGGGCACCTGGGATTTACAAATATGCGGGGGAAGCATCAAGAATCATATGAGAAGCAACTTGCTAACCAGTTAAAAGGAGAAATTCAATTCAATAAAAATGTATCCTATAAAGATATCTCCAAAGAGTACACGCATGTGGTTCTTGCGACAGGTGACGCATTAGATACTAAAAAAATTCAACCCTATAATGTGGCTTTCAAAGCTACTTTTAAAGGGGCAGCAATTGAAGGTAATTTTAATCAAACCGAGGCCTACACGTTCTATAATAACCATTTTGCACCGAAAGGCATGGCTTATGTACTGCCATATTCTGATTCGGAAGCCTCTCTTGTATTAGTCTATCCCCAATATCCCGAAAATGAGATGCTGGTTAAAGAGGAGCTTTGGGAAAAGTGTTTGACAGAATGCCACAGGAGACTGGATCAAGACTTCAAAGTGATTAGCGAATTTTCAATTAAAGATTATCGAATCGGAAAAATTCAAACCCCGAGAATAGGGAATACCTTCTTTGTTGGCAACTGCTGGGGGGCTATTACACCTTTGTTTGGATTTGGGCAATTTGAATCGATGATGACCGGAATTTATGCCGCCTATGATATTGTCGGAATGGGCGATTATGAAAAGCTGATTCAACCATTATCCAAGGGCTACCATGATTCTCTTACCCTGCGAAGAACTATAGAAAAGTTCGATAATAAGAAGCTTGATCTATTAACAAAATCAATGAGGAATGAATTAATTGAAAGCTTTGTCACAAGTAAAAAATTCAGTGCTATGAAAATATTGAGCAACATTATTCATCCATACTTTCGTAAGTCATAACAATCATTGCCTGATCCCCTCAAACCTTTATCATTGTATTACGCTAAAGGTTTATGTTTCTGGATTTATCATAAAGGCTCTTTTCCTATAGTTTGTTGCTATTGGAAGCATGGGGACGGTTCTCCCGCTTCCAACTCACTAAAAAAGGAAGCACAGGAAACCCTCCCGTGCTTCTTATCTATGCTTCAAACGGTATAAAACAGATGCAAGGACATTGGCCAAAAAGAATAACGGGTTCCCCTGCATATTCCCATGCAGGCTCAACTCTCCCGCATTCATGGCATCATACATCTCTCCCTGTTTCTTTCCTATCAGCCGGTTCTTTTCCTCTTCAGCCTTTAAAGCGATCAAGAAGCGATATTGCATAGGTACGATCAATAGGGAGATCAATACGTACAAACCGATAACAGCTAGAAATATAGTGAATTCCATTTCAAATCCCTCCGTAAGTCCAACGTTTTTTCCATTTTATTAATATGTATACGTTTTACTGATATGGAAAGTTTCGTTAATGGAACTCTTTTGTCTTAGAAACGGTTCCCCTGCTTCCGAAAAAAAGGAATGGATAATCCTGCTAAACCAGCACATACTACTTTCTGAGTAAACAGATGTTTACATAAAAAAGGAGGTAGAATCATGAAAAACAAAACATTTGCTTTGATGATGGTTGTATTTATGGCGTTCCTGACTCTTTCGAACGGAGTATCGGCCAATGAAGGCGGAACACCGGCCACGAAGGATATCGTTGATACGGCTGTGGAAGCCGGTCAGTTCAAAACCCTTGCAGCTGCTCTAGAAAAGGCAGGACTTGTGGAGACACTGAAAGGTGAGGGGCCGTACACGGTATTCGCGCCGACGGATGCTGCATTTGAAAAACTTCTAAAGAAATTAGGTATCACAGCTGAAGAACTACTCGCTAGAGAAGATCTAAAGCAGATCCTTCTCTATCATGTCCTTTCAGGTAAAGTTATGTCTACAGATCTGAAAGACGGTCAAAAGGCAGAGACACTGGCCAACAAGACAGTTGATATCAAGCTGAACCCTGTTCGTGTCAACAACGCCAACGTAGTGAAAGCTGATATCCAGGCTTCCAATGGTGTCATTCATGTGATTGATGAAGTGTTACTTCCGGAGTAAGGAAGCAGGGGGACGGTTCTGCTGCTTCCCACATCTAGAAGAAAAGAAGCAAGGGGAGCCCCCTTGCTTCTTTCTTTACCTTAAGCTCTCCGATAACTCTGTAAATATTACCCCAAGCGCATAGGCACCCGCATCCGGATGTCCAAGGCTTCGTTCCCCAACAGTACCGGCACGTCCCATCCGAGCAACGATATCTTTCGTTTTCTCGGCACCTTCTACTGCGGCATCCGCTCCTTTTTGGAATGCGGTCTTGAAGTCGTCTCCGTCTGCGGCACTTTGTGACCAGGAGTCTGCACATGGAACGAGTGCATCTACGAGGGTTTTGTCCCCGACCTCTGCTCCTCTGCCGAAGGATCTCTCGCCTGTATCCTGGATTCCTTTCACAGCCGCCTGCAGCATATCCGCGAATTCTTTCACGGTCAATTCCGTTCGATCCTGCGCTGCTTTTCCAGCAGCCCGGAATGCGGATCCCCAGATCGGACCGGAAGCACCTCCGCAGTATTCCATGATGACCATGGAGCTTGCATCCAGGAAGCTGCCGATTGTCAGGTTTTCCTGGCCTAGGATGTCTTTCCACTCCCGCTTCAATTGCTTGAAGCCTTTCGATACGCTCATCCCGAAATCACCGTCTCCGGCATGGGAATCCAATTCGCAGAATGGCACTTCATTCTTGATGATCGTGTCGCTCATTTTATCCACGAGATAAATCATGTTTCCGAGTGTTGCTTTATCGTTTTTAATCACAGCGTGTTCTACAGGTGTCTCCACTTCGAATGATACTGGTTTCTCTTCCTCATCTTCCTCGAGATCGATGTACTCCACACCCGGTACCGGTCCGTCCACTCTGAATGCAGGCGCAGTGCTCTCACTGGATAGCAATGTTTTCAGCTCTTCATCAAGCTTCATCACGGTCAGGGAAACGCCTGCCATATCGATGCTTGTCATGTAATTGCCGACAAAAGCACGGTTAATCTGGATTTTTTTATCCGCCAAGATCCTGGTGATGGAATTGTTGAACAGGTATAGTTCCTGTAGCGGAGTACCACCAAAGCCGTTGACTAGAATCGCAAGCTCTGAAGAATTACCATCCTCAATTTTCAGATCCTTCAGCAGGTCGTTTACCATCCGCTCAGCCAGTTCGTCTGCAGACGCCATTTTTTCCCGTCTTGTCCCCGGCTCACCGTGAATCCCGACGCCATATTCGATTTCGTCGTCATCCAATTTGAACGTCGGAGATCCACTGGCTGGCACCGTACAGGATGTCAGAGCGAAGCCGATGCTGCGGACATTCTCGGCGGCTTTCTCTGCCACGGCTTTCACTTCCAGCAAGCTTCTGCCTTCTTCAGCAGCCGCTCCCGCAATTTTATGTACCAACACCGTCCCCGCGACACCGCGGCGTCCCACTGTATAAAGGCTGTCTTCCACGGCAATATCATCATCCACTTTGACATACTCAACCGGGATGCCATCTTCTGACGCCATGTGTGCGGCATTTTTAAAGTTCATGATATCTCCGCTGTAATTCTTTATGACGAGCAGGGCTCCCTTTTTACCGGCCGTCGCTTTGATTGCCTGATAAACCTGGATCTGTGAAGGCGATGCAAACACGTCACCGCACACGGCAGCATCTAACATCCCTTTCCCAACGAGTCCCGCATGTGCAGGCTCATGTCCACTTCCACCGCCGCTGATCAACGTTACCTTATTCTCATTCAAATCCTTTTTCTTCATCACCTTATACTTTTTCATAAACTCAAGCTCCGGATGAGCCATGGCCATCCCATTGCACATCTCCACGACCAAATCTTCCGGTTCATTCATGACTTTCTTCATTCATAACTCCTCCTTCAGTTTTGTCATTGACCAAATTATCTCACTCACCACAGGAAAACGAAAGTAAGAAGCATGGGGACGGTTCTGCTGCTTCCTCTTGATGAAGATCAATTATGGTAAGATTAAATTATTAGAATTTTACAAAATATTTATGCGCAAAAAAATCGAATGACCTAGGAGAGATAAAGATGATCTTTTTATGTATGGGCTATTTCAACTCTGAAAAAATGGATGCACGTCCAAGTGCTGAGATTGAGGCTGTGATGGAGGAATGCCAGCCCCACACGGAGAAATTTTATGAAAGTGGGAAAGTGCTTCTTGATGCAGGTCTCGAGTCAGAAATCAAAAACCTGCGCCGTGTGGACGGGAAGGTCATGGTAACAGACGGCCCGTTTACAGAAACAAAAGAGATGATAGGCAGCATATTCATTTTTGAAGCAGAGAACATGGATGAAGCGATCGAGCTTGCCTCTATTCATCCGACCACGCAATTGAATATAGGAGAAGAGTTCGGATGGCGGATAGAGATTCGTCCTGTGCATTATTTTAAGAATGATAAGTGAGTTATCCGTAATCCTTTTCACACTATTTTAAGGAGTGGATGATTGACACCAAGAGTGGGAAGAGGAAAAATAATACCCTTATTACAATTCGGTGCATTTCTTCAGGAAGGAGAAAGGAACGTGAATGACCTTAAATTGATTGAAACATACAAAAGCTTTTTACAATCATATTCTCCGGAGCAACTAAGGTATATACCTGAGCATGGGGTCTGGTCGATCGGTCAAATGTATGACCATCTAATTGTCGTGGCTCATGAGTATCTGGACAGTGTCGAAGCTTGTGCGATAGCTGATGGAGAGCAAACGCAGGGAAAAACAGAGTTTGGTGAATATTTATTTAACATTGGTGGATTCCCGCCAATTAAAATCCACTTACCGCCCGAACTCAATGCTCCCCCGGATAACACAAAAACGAAAGAGGATATGATGCAAGAGCTTGATCAACTAATGGAACGAATGACAGAATTGAAAAAGAAAGTGGATGAAATCAACCCGAACTACAAACAGGAACATGGAGGCTTTGGATGGCTGAATGCCCAGGAGTGGTTTGAACTCGTTGGAATGCACTTCCGTCATCACCTTCGTCAGAAGTATGAATTAGATGAAGCATGGGGACGGTTCTGATGCTTCTTCAAAATAAAAAAAAGAAGCAAGGGAACCGTCCCCTTGCTTCTTCACTCATCAATCCCTTTCACGATTTTCGCAGGCACTCCTGCAACTACCACATTTTCAGGAATGTCCTTCGTGACGACCGCTCCTGCCGCGATGATGGAATTGTCCCCGATGGTGACGCCGGGCAGGATGGTGGCATTTGATCCGAGCCAAACGTTCTTCCCTAATGTCACCGGTGACGCGAATGTGGTGTTTCGCGTCTCCAGTGGCAATCCATGATTCAGTGTGGCAATCGTGACATTCATGCCGATCAGTGAACCGTCTCCGATGTGGATTCCGCCTCTGTCCTGAAAGGAACACCCTGTGTTGAAGAACACGTTCTTCCCAATGTTGATGTTCTTTCCAAAGTCCGTATAAAATGGCGGGAAGCACATGAACGACGGATCCACATGGGTGCAGGTCAATTCGCTGAAGATCTCAACGATTTCTTCCTTGGAGTGATAGGAGTTATTCAACTCCATCGTGATCCTTTGAGCTTCGTAACTGCATTGAGTCAGAAGGCCATGCAATTCTTTATCTTCACCCGAAATGGGGTTGCCTTCTCTACAAAACGCCAGGAATTCGTCCATATTCATGTTCCAGACACCTGCCTAAATTTTATATCGTGCTCGTATCAATCACAAATCGATACTTCACATCAGAACCCAATACCCGTTCGTACGCTTCATCGATGTAATCGGCGGAAATCACTTCGATCGAAGGCACGATTCCATGTTCCCCGCAGAAATCAAGCATTTCCTGGGTCTCGCGGATGCCTCCGATCATGGAGCCGGCAAATGAGCGGCGGTGGCCGATCAATGAGAATACATTGACTTCGAGTGGCTCAGCAGGTGCTCCTACATTCACCATCGCGCCATCAAGCGTCAACAGGGATAAGTACGCACTGATATCAATCTTGGCACTTACCGTGTTAATGATCAGATCGAATGTACCAGCAAGCTTCTCGAACGTCTCCGGCTCGGTAGTAGCATAATAGCCTTCCGCACCGAATTCTAATCCATCTTCTTTTTTATTTAACGTACGTGAAAGAACCGATACTTCAGCTCCCATGGCGTGAGCGATCTTGACCGCCATATGACCGAGTCCACCCATGCCGACAACAGCTACCTTTTTCCCTGGGCCAGCATTCCAATGGTTCAATGGAGAAAACGTCGTAATCCCTGCACACAACAAAGGTGCCGCAGCGTCAAGCTCGATATTATCAGGAATGCGAAGGACGAAATCTTCCGTTACGACGATGTGAGTGGAATATCCGCCTTGAGTCGGCTCACCATACTTATCCACACCTGCATATGTAGGTACATTTCCTTTCAGGCAGTACTGCTCTTCCCCTTCACGGCAGTTCTTGCATTCGCCGCATGAATCAACCATGCATCCTACCCCGACCCGGTCGCCGGCTTTGTATTTCGTAACCTCGGAACCGACTTCCGTAACGATTCCCGCAATCTCGTGACCGGGAACGAGTGGATACTTCACTTCTCCCCATTCACCGTGTGCCGTATGGATATCAGAGTGACAGATACCCGCATACTTGATTTCAATCAGAACATCATGCACATCCAGATCGCGCCGCTCGATTTCAGCCTTTCTGAACGATTTATCAGGACCGTCTACAGCTCGTGCTTTAGCAATTACCATGAATAAAAACCTCCTGTAATAGTAGCTTTCAAGAGAGAATGAACTCTTGTTAAACCAATGGTAAACCCTATAGTTAACTCTAGGTCAAGAGATAACCCTCCCTGAATCTGTTTTGACAGCTAGTGATAACCGTGCTACGATTTTTCCACAACCATAGAGTTATCTCGACGTCTAGATGACGGAAAAAGGAGCACAAATATGAAGACTTATTCCATTGGAGAAGTGGCGAAAGAACTGAATCTCTCCATCTATACCCTGCGATACTACGACAAGGAAGGCCTCATGCCTTTTGTCGAGCGAACAGAAAACGGCACCCGACGATTTAAAGAATCGGATATCTCCGCATTACACATCATCGAGTGCCTGAAATCCACCGGCATGCCTATCAAGGAGATCAAGCACTTCATCGACTGGTGTGCTGAAGGAGACGCCACCCTGCAACACCGTTATGACATGTTCCTCGAAAGAAAAGCCTCCGTAGAAGCAAAGATCAAAGAACTCCAGCAAACCATGGAAGTCATCGACCATAAATGCAGCTATTATAAGACCGCTTTGGAAGCTGGTACTGAAGATATTCATAAGGGGAAAAAGATTGAGATTGTTAATCCATGAGGAAGCAAGGGGACGGTTCTGCTGCTTCCCCTCGACGTAAAAAAGAAGCACGAGAACCGTCCCCGCGCTTCTTTACCCCTCCAACACTTTCCCAACCATCAACCTCATAAATGAAACGACTTCTCCTTCACCAAGCTCTTCCCTAATCCATTCAAACTCACTTTCTAACAGACTCGCAATCTTCCGTACCGCTTCCCCATGATGTGACGGTGTCATCGCCTCATAAATCTCCACCACACGATCTTGTCGTTCTTGTGGCAAATCCCTGTGAATCGTCTTCAATCCAAGCACAGCCCGCTCCTTCGCGTACCGCGAAAGCAGAATGATCGTCACGCATCTCATCGAGTGCCGCAGCATTTCCACTGCCCACGTATCATTCCCTCTCGCTGCTGCTTTCTGATACTGAAACAGAAACCAGGCGGAGTCGAGGACGTTATCGGTGAACTGCTCTTTTGTAACGGTGAGGTTTTGGCTAGATTCATATTTCCCCATCAGATTGTCAGGATCGTATAACACCGTAAAGAAATCCTTCTCCTGTATAGTCTTCTCCGTCACCGTGAACAGATCGATGTGCAGCCAATCTTCATAGATGGCGATGATCTGCGGCGCGATGATGAAGATGTCATCGTGAAAGATGAGGTCCTTGTACGCTTTCAAATGATCGAGACGGCGGGTCAGGAATTCCTTTTCTTCCCCTTCCTCCACTAAACAGTACAGGTCGATATCGGAATGTTCATCGTGTTCTTTCCGTCCCATGGATCCCTTGAGGAATACGCTCCGGACGCTTGGGTCTTTTTTTAGGCTTTCAAGTACTTTTCTCACCGCTGCTTCTTGACGCATATGTACGTCCCCTCTCTTTTAACACTTTAAATTCCTTGCCTTCCTGGGGTTATGGACCTCCAGCCACCTCTCAGATTCCTGAATCATCCACTCACCCATCCGACCTAAGAAATCCAAGATTTCAATTGGATCGTCAACCGGGTTAATCGCATATTCCACTGCTTGCTTCATTTCGGATTCTTTTTCGGGGTAGTGCTTGGAAAATAGCTTATAGGCCGGATATAAATCTCTGGTATACGTTTTTTCTTCATTTATGACCAGCGCTAACCCAGCCCGGACGATGATTTTCATGATCCACACGCAGCAGTCCGCTATATCCTCCCGGTCGTCATTTCCATTAAGATCTTCTTTTGCCAGTTCGATCTGTTTCGCTACATTCACAAGGTGTTCGTTCCCAAGACTTGTATCTGCTTTATAATCAGGTAGATGCGCCTTCACATCTTCCCCATACACACAGACACTGTGCGTTTTAATCATGAAAGGCATGATGGAAAAGGCTTCGGTGTTTAAAATATCTTCCTTTTCGTAAAAACTGAATTCCACTCCATTTATACACGGAAACCTTTTGTTCACCTCTTGCTCCGCCTTCTCTACCCAATTCAGGTCTAAATCCTTGATCCTCCTATTTGTAATGGCGATCGTATCCAAATCGGACACCCCCTCAATCTCCAATCCACGAGGGACGGACCCTCTAATGTAGATGCTGTGCAAGTCCTCTTTCAAATGAGTTTGATACCATACGATTACCTCTTCCACCACCTTTAGAAAAACAGGTCCGATCTTCTCTACTCTTGAATCATTGATGAGATAACCATTCGCATCCATGGGACAAAAACGTCCAATTTCCTTTATTTTAGTCAATGTATCACTCCTTTTTGAACCAGAGGGACGGACACCCTGGCTGGTTAAAAATGTCGATTACGCCATTATACCAATTTTTTCATATGAAACATATATTCAAACGGGAATTTAAAATAGAACCTTCCCCTTACCAAAAATTCATAAAGGTAACCATTTACAATAAATTACAAGGAAGTGTTTTACATTTAAATCTTATAAGGAGGAATATTTTTATGAAAAAGATGAGTTTTCTAATGGCTGGTGCCCTAGTCATGATGCTTGCAGGTTGTGGTGGGGATGCGGCTGTCGAGGAACTTGACAAGAATGATACGCAAAAAGCCGAGGCCAAGACGACGGGTGCGTCCGAAGAAAAAGCAGAGAAAAAAGCCCAGGAAAAAGATATTTGGACGTATTACAATGACGCCACATGGTCCGATGATTACAACGGCTTGAAGATGGAAATCCAGAAGGTTGTCGTGAGCGATAAAGCCCCTACCATGGAAGACGAGAACGCTAAATCGTCGGCCGTCGGTGTGAAGTTCAAAATGGAGAATACAACGGAAGGCAAGTTCACCTTCTACCCGGATCAGGCCGTCCTCGTCACCAGCACCGGTGAACAAATTGACATGCCGGACATGTGGGTCTCAGACAGCATCGGCGGTGAGATCGACAAAGGCGTCATCAAGGAAGGCAATATCATCTGGTACCTTGAACGTGGCCACGCCGAAGACATCGAGTGGATCAAGATGGAATTCAACGGGCATCAGGGAGCCGAAGATGACTTTGAGAGTGAGATGAAGGAGTATGAGGTTGAGTTACCATTGAAGTAGAGTGTGCAGGGGGACGGTTCTGATGCTTCCCCTAAGCATAAAAAAGAAGCACGAAAACCTTCCCCTCGCTTCAAAGCCAGCGCTTCAAAGAAGCCTCATTTCATCTTCCCATGATACAATGAAAAGGAAAGTATCATTTAAAATTCAGGAGGGAATACCATGTTCACATCCAAAAATGATTTCCTACAAGAATGGAAACAAGAAGCCGCAGTCACCCAAAAGGTAATGGACGCACTGACAGACGAGTCACTGAAACAAGAGGTGGCACCTGACCTGTACAGCATCGGAAGCGTCGCCTGGCACATCACGGGAGCTACATACTACTTCCCGGCTCAGGTTGGCATCACATTCGAAGTACCGGATCTTCGCAAAGAAGCACCGACATCCGCTGCAGAAATCAGCGAAACGTATAAGCTCGTCAGCGACCGTCTGGTAGAAGCCGTTTCTGAGCAGGTATCTGATGAGAAGATGAACGAAATGGTGAATCTCTTTGGAATGGAAATGCCGGTCCAAGCCGTATTCCGCTTATTGATTCAACATCAGGCTCATCACCGTGGACAGTTAACGGTTCTCATGCGTCAGGCTGGTTTGAAAGTGCCTGGTGTGTATGGTCCGAGTAAGGAAGAAATGGAAGCAATGAATGCGCAGAAGAGTTAATGAGTGAGGGACAACCGGCGGGAGCCGGTTGTTTTTAATATGTAGAGACAAGTCTATTTTATGATTACTCCCTGAAAATCCTCGTCGACTGCAGCTCTGTTCTGCACTTTTGCACGGAGATCCTGAATAAATGGCTCCGCATCCTCCATATAAATCAACGCCTTCTTCACCAATTTCCTCTGCCCGAAACACCCTCTCGCCTCTATCGGTTCCTTGAAGATGATTTCATACCTCAACTCATCGATCATCCCGAAGACGCGGGTGAACACCCTAGGCAGCATGGCGACATGAAACACATTTTTCTCGTGGATGATGCCCCCGCTTTTTGCATATTGGGTTCTGGCCGGCTGTATGGCCGAAACATCCTCTATGTTAAAACAAAGAGACCTCCGCACTCCGATTTTCATCTCTACCTGGTTTTCCTTGAACGCAATCGGAGAGTTCCGGACAAGATTATAGTCCCCGAGCATATAAAGAATGCTGTAGACATGCAGTACGACAAGGATATCCGCCCGGAGTGGATCCACGTCTTTTAAATAGTAATGAAACGCGAACGCTTCGATCACCTGTTCATGAAGAAGCGCGATGAACAGCCAGAAATAGTTGGAGCCTTTATGATAAGCATACGTTCCTTCACTCGGCTTCACCTTCCATCTGAACAGGGCATAGTAGAAGACGATCGCTTCTTTCTTTAAAATCGTGACCAAGGGATTTTCCTCCATGTGGCCTCTTCTATATTTTATAAAAAGAATAATGGCACCGATGTCCGCCAGTACAATCAGGATAACGAGTGAGATGATCAGTTGAGTGTCCATGGTCTTCCTCCTTTATCCAACCAAAATCCATATATACCCTTTTATGGAATTATCATCTTAAATGTAAGGTATCCTTTGTAGGATGTATAGGGTTATTTACCGTTTTTTCTTAATAGACAAGGGATTGTGACGGAATGGTTAATAAATGGAAATCACGGTTGACTGGGGAGGAGTTTTTTGAAGGTGAGGACGTGGCTTGTTATAAACGTACCAAAGCCAGGTGGACAGCATAGCCGGTTCACCTGGCTTTGGTTAGGATATATCCTCTTTTTCTATTAAATATGGATGATAAATCTATGAAACAGTCAAATTCAGACTGAACGGGGTCTTAATAGAGGGTGCCAGCTACGTCTATAAGCTAACCTCCCCTACTTCAAATTCCCCTTCATCCAAGAAGCGATCTGCTGCTCATCGGTGGTTGGTTTCTGCTCAAGTTGATGAATGACCCGCTCTTGCCTTTCAGTGGAATGATTTTGACTTAGTTTCGCTTTGCCTTCAATCTGGTTGATCTTGATTTTGAACCCTTGAACGCCCCTGCTCATGCCGGTGAGCAATGCAGGGTCCAAATCCCCCAGGCTGTAGGAACTGCCGGGGGCTTCGAAGGTTGATACCAATTCGTCCAGAGAATCAACGAGCTCATTTTCGTCCTTTATCAGCTCGACTTCCCCGTACACATGGACCGACACATAGTTCCAGGTCGGAACCGTTTGATCCGACTCGTACCATGATGGGGAGATATAACAATGAGGACCGTGGAAAACGACCAGGACGGTTTGCTGTTCGATCTCTTTCCACTGAGGATTGGGACGTGCAAAGTGTCCGTATAAATACGTATTTTCTTTGTTTAACAACAGCGGTAAGTGCGTGGCAACCGGTTTCCCGTCGTGTTGGGAGAAAAGGGTCGCAAAGCTGTGCTCTTCGATGACCCTAAGCGCCACCGATTCATCCGTGATCTTAAAGTCCTTTGGTGTATACATAATGAATCACCTCTTTGGTCAAAATCAAATCCGTCTGTTCCTCATCCCCCATATAAAAAGAATGGGCTCCCGTCTCGACAAACCCCATTTTCTTATAAAAGGCAATGGCGTTTTCATTCTTTTCCCATACCCCAAGCCAGATGGTTTTCAGGTGTTGTTCCCTGACCATTTCCTCTGCTTTATTCAGCAGATATTTGCCGAGACCATGTTTCTGGAAAGTGCTCTTAATATAGATCCTCTCGATTTCCAGTGATTCATCCCCCATCTCTTCCGACTGGGCATCACCGGTATTGATCTTTAAATATCCGGCGACGTCGTCGTGAACGTAAACCAAATAGAATTGTGAAGAACGATGGGATAATTCGGTTTCTACTTGTTCCACGGTAAACGCCTTTTCTAAATAAGCTTTCATATTTTCCGGTGAATTTTGATTCTTAAAGGTCTCATTGAATGTATCATAACTGATTTCTTGAAGTGTGTGTGCATCTTCAAGAGTACATTTTTTCAATCTGATCGTCATAAGCGTCTCCCTCATCAATACTGCCTCTTGTTTCCCTTTTTCACATATTCCCAGTCTTTTTCAATATTTTTTCTGGCCCTTTCAAGGAGATCGACCAGAATTTCGGCTTCGCTTTCGGAAAATCCCTCCAGTGCCACAGAATTTGAATGATCATTTTCCCTTTTGATAAAAGGATAGACCGTCTTCCCTTTCTCGGTTGGGAACAGCTTTTTAATTTTCTTATTCTCTTTGTCTTCTTTCTTTTCAATAAAACCATTGATCTCGAGTTTCTTAATCGCTCGAGCTGCAGTCGTCCGGTCCACCTTGATCATCTCGGCTACCTTTTCCTGAATGATGCCCGGGTTTTCACATATGCGCACAAGGTACAAATACTGCCCCTTTGTCAGGTCATATTCCTTGAATTCAATATTACTAATTGAATCCAGTGCCCTTGCAATCATGCCGATTTCACGAAGAATCCCTGTCATACATAACCTCCTCAGCACGTCCTTTAATGTAAATGCAGTCATCTAAGTATAGTTTCAATATACTAGGTTTTTGTTGTATTTACAACATAATACCCTCTTACATAAAGCGCAGCATGGAGACGGCTTGTTCTTCTGAAGAAACACTGACTGTCTGTTTCTTCAGAAGCATTTCCAACCATCCATAATCCACCTATCAAAAACCACCCAACGGACCTGTCCCCCCGGTCCCCCATATGCTATAGTATCCTAGTATCAATCAAGAACGGAGTGAGCATATGAATTCAACAACGAAAGAAATCACACTGATTATTATCGGCTCCTTATTCTTCGCCCTTGGGGTCAATTTGTTCGCGATTCCGAATGAGCTTGGGGAAGGCGGCGTGACGGGGATTTCGATGATCCTTTACTATGTATTCGATTGGTCGCCGGGTATCACGAACTTCGCCATGAACGGGGTTCTGCTCGCCATCGGATATAAGGTTTTAAATAAACGGGTAACATGGTACACCATGCTTGCCATCTTCTTTACCTCCCTCTTCATTCAATTGACGGAAGGAATGGGGGACTCGGTCGACATCATGCTCGGTACCGTATTTGCCGGGGTGTTCATCGGGATCGGACTCGGCCTTGTCCTGCGTTCAGGCGGGACGACGGGTGGATCCACGATTGTGGCCCGCATGCTGAACCAGCGATTCGGATGGGGCGTCAGTACGAGTATGTTCGTGTTCGACATCATTGTCGTCCTCAGTTCCATGTTCGTCATCGGAATTGAAAACACGATGTACACCGGAATTTCCATCTATATCAGCACGAAGATCCTCGATTACCTGATCGATGGATTCGATACACGGAAGGCGGTCACGATCATCTCCCAGGATACCGATGCCATCGCCGAGAAAGTCAGCGCCAAAATGGATCGCGGCGTCACCCTCATCAACGCAAGAGGTCACTATTCCAAAGCGTCGAAAGATATCTTATACGTCGTCATCAACAAGCAGGAGCTCTTCCTCCTCAAGAAAATGATCCAGCAGATCGACGAGAAAGCATTTGTGGTCGTTCATGATGTGCGGGATGTATTCGGGGAAGGATTTACGTTTCCGAAGACGTAAGCATGGGGACGGTTCTCGTGCTTCCTTTTTTACCAAAGGGACAGGTTTCTTGGCTCATTTAGAGCCGGGAGACCTGTCTCTCTTTTAATCTCTGCAAACATTCGTTTAGATGATACCCGCCACCTTACCTTCTCCCATCCATCTCCTCATACGTCCTCCCCGCAACCTCCACCTCATACCCCACTTCAAACTGCCCCTTCAGCAACCGCAAACCATTCTCCCGGTCTTCAACATTCCCTTCTTCATCCAATAACTGCATGCCATATGAAGCGATATCCGCCACAACCCGCTCATTCCGGTAATAAGCGAGAAGGACCGGATCCACTTCCACTTCTCCATAACCCTTGTAGAAAAGATCAATATGCTCTGGAAGTTCATCCTTGAAGCACAATCCCAAGCCCACACCCGGGAACATCAAATCCCTTTCAACAGGGGCCATAACTGGATCGTCCCAATCGACGATGAAAAGTTTTGAATCCTCATCGATCATCACATTCCCGGGATGGATATCCCCGTGGCACAGTACAAACCCACTTTTATCACGATCCTGCAGCCCTTGTCCAAGCTCCTCGGTCCGCTCCACCAGTGTCAGGATGTCCCTACGCTTTCTTTTCCAAAAATCGATGAGCTTCTGTGCCACTCCGTCACGGGACAGGTCTGAATCCATCTCCCGGTCGAGTTCCCTGACTTTCCCACACCAAGGACCGGAGAAATCTTCTTGACTCAACTGGTGTTGAAGTTCACGAGGTATCCCTGCAGAATGAATGGATTTCAGGATCTGCCCAAAACGAATCGACTGTTGCTCGCTTAACGGCGATTCGAAACCCGTTCGTCCGTCTACGAATGGCGAGAGTATACAGTGGTATCCTTCATGATGCACCGCCAGCTCATGACTAGATGTCTGGATCGGCGGTATGACCGCGTCGATCCCTTGAGTGGAGAGGAAATGAATGATTCTGATTCCCGTGTCATCAAAGGAACCGTGGACCATTTTCAGAAAATAGACTTCTCCACTCCATCCTGCTACACGATAGACTGCCGCTTTCGGATCATGTCCGATGGGCAGAAACGTTACTTCTTTCGCATCTATATTAAAATATTCTTTTAATGCACCGATGATTTTTTCCTGGTTGAACTCAGGTCGTGTTAACATACATCCGTTTCCCCTTTCAAATGCAACAGAGGGACAGGTACCGTGGCACGGAGTCTCAAAATGAGCCGCGGGACCTGTCCCTCTGGTTTTATACGGTCCTTATTGCAGCAACCGCCTCGATTTCCACCAATTGATGTGTGTATCCGAGCACCGTCACTCCAGATAATGTACTGGGAACGTCGTGATCCCCAAACTCTTTTCTTATCGCCTCCCAAGCCGTCACTAAATCGGACTGATCATGAGACGCTACAAGGACACGGGTGTAGACGACGTCCTTCAAGGAGGCACCGCTCTCTTTCAGAACTTCCTTCATATTCTCCACACACAGCTTGGCTTGGAGTTCGTAATCCTGTGGATGAGGTACTTCCCCTTCTTCATTCAGAGGACAGGCTCCGGCTAAAAAAAGGAGGTCCATGTCTGAAGGTACTAGTGATGCGTAGGCATAATCAACATGGGCTAAGTGCGTTGATCGGATAAAAGATATTTTATTGGTCATGTTGGTTCCTCCCATTCATGTCGGACCTGTTCCACCTTTCCCTTCTCCGCAGTTCCATGTGGAAAGGGGAAAATCCCATTGGTTTCTTACTAGTAGAGTTCTACATGGGAGGATGAATTCCTTGTTTTGTACTTAAGTCAGCATGGGGCAGCTCTTGAAGCATCCCCTCCTCACACCGCCCCTATCTCAGTCAGAATCTGAATGAAATGTGTATTGGGGCCTCTCGCCTGCAGTAGTCCTGAAGACAGAAAAAAAGTGAGCTAGAGATCAAATATGACGAAAAAAAAGACATGAACCACTGTGTCAGTGATCCATGTCCAAGGCGTCAATAAGCATGGGGACTGTTCTCGTGCTCCCTTTTATACCAGAGGGACTGGTCCCTTGGTTCAATTAGAGCCCGGGTGACTTTCCCTTTGGCTTTTCGTTGTATCAATCCTTACCATTTATACCCTCTCTCATGTAGAAAGTGATGGATTTTCTTCTATAAACACTTAAAAATAACCCCACAACAATAAAAGTCTACACAATAGGAAATAGTTGTAAATAAAACAAGTTTTTAATAGAATAGACTTATATTACGTACATACCTTTTATTATAAGTGGTTTTGGGTAATCCTTGTGATAAGGGGGTGTAACGATGAATAAGGAGGATGATCAGATTATGGCACCGCAAGCTCCAGTGCTTGATTCAGAAAAGGAACTTCCATTCGAAGAACAATTAAAACTCTTATCAAAGTCCATCGGAACCATCGATATTGGTGAAAATTCAGATCAAATCTGCCGGGAAGTCAGAGGAAAAGAATGATGATAACTATTCAATACCTTGAGAACTATTGCATCCCTGGAAAAGATTATTCTGAGGATGCTTTTTTCTTGGATACCAACTATCTCATCGCCTTTATTAACTCTTCCCACCCCCACCATCACTCCACCGTTATACATACCATGTTTTTAATCCAACAGAAGGCGCGACTTTATATTAATGAAACTGTACTATCTGAAGCAATTGATGTTTTAGCAAGAGGTTTTTATGCAGAAGATAAATATCAAGAAATCCATTCCTCTCCAATCAAATGACGCGTTCATCGCTGCGTCTGCGTCAAACCAATCTGCAAGTCTACTAACCTTTGATAAAGATTTTATGAAAACAACAATCATCGACTCTATTCAGGGACCCGTATTAAACGTCTACTCAGTGAAAATGAAAAATAACGATTTATTTGGATCGGAGTCTCAAAAACTGATAGAACACCTTGATGGCAGCCTAAAACACATCATCGAGAAAGTTGTTGGCGGGCCTGGGCAATTTGAAGAAAAGTTTGGTATCAGTAATGATTAAAAAAGGAAGTGAACCACTTCCCTTTTCATTAATATCCTAACACCTCACATACTTCCGCTTAAACCCGATCCGTCCCTTCTCCACCTGCTTAAGAATATCATCGGCAGACTTCAGGACACTGTTCTTCTTCCCTTCCCGCACCATCTCGACCGGCCCGATTTCCTTTGCCGTCTGTAGAGCGGTTTCATGAAGGGGAACATAGGAAACGCCGACTGTCGTGACGAAATTACTCATCGCCGATTTCGTCCGTTCAGGTGCATCGTGGATCGTATCTTTCACTTTCCGGAGCATTCCCCTAAGCTTCTCTTCGGAAAACTCTTCGTCCTTACGGTTCCCGAGGAGCCAGCAATAGCAGCTCCAGCCCGCTGACATTTTCAATTCTTCCCCGCTCTCGATCCACTTATCGGCGACATCTTGCGCGATATCGGCTTCTGCCAAGGTGACCGACACCACGTTATCGGACAGCATGTAGAAATACGCCCCTTCGATCCAGCGGTCAAAGTCCGCTTCGGTCATCGCTTTCGGGTCTGCGATGACGCCGGCAAAGTACATGGCATCATAATTTCCGGTAGCGTATAACTCCTCCGCCAGGGCCTGATCTTTCTTGATTTCCTTCGCCATCGGCTTCATGGCACCCGTCGCGACGCCAAATACCGGCTCACGGGCACCATTCGATACGTACATTTTCTTCATTCGTTCTTTACCGAGTGCTTCAAGTTCCTTCATGACAGTTTCCAGATCCATTCTATCCACTTCCTTTATTTTATCCATCTGTTATGTTTTCTCTTTAAATCCTGCTGTCCCTCTTATTTTCACATAAAAGAACCCCTATCCCCTTGTCTTTTTCCTATTTTTCAAAAAGGCAACCAGAAGGAGGAAAATCGGGATGACCACAAGGAGAGGGATATGTAAGACATACATGGCCACCTTCAGTCCTTCATGGATATGTTCCTGGAAGTTGCTCGCAATCGAGATCGACATAAATAGTACGATCAGGCCCAGGGGATAGGTCAGGCGTGAAGGCGATTGAACCTTGAATAAGCTGGCCGATCCGATAACAGCAGCATAAAATAACACGCTGATCTTCACAAAGATACCGATCACTAAAGCAAGCATAAAAAATACATCCAGACGCTCCAAAAAATTGGCTACTTGGATGGTCTGAACCGTACTAAGAAGGGGGAATTGCGAACGTGCCGTCAGCCCCACACCAAGCACACTGATATTAATGACCATCGTAAGGATCAAATTGATTCCACTTAACCCAGCGGCACAAAACATGGTCAGCTTTGCTTTCTTCGGGTTATTCAAATACGGCAAAATCATCGTGATGACAATCGCTTCTGCAAACGGAAAATATAGGGTTTGAGTCACCACCACTTTCAGGACGGGTACGATTCCTTCTTCCAGGACCGGCTGCAGGTTCGTAAAATCGATGAGACCGGAGACGACAATCAAGATAAATCCAACGACCGAAAGGAGAAACATGAGCATGAAGAGCAGTTCACCTGATCGGGCGATGACCTCGATTCCTTTTCGCACGGAATAAATGATGATGAGCATTAACAGGGCATTGGCGATGAATAAGGGCGTTTCCGGGTAGGCGAAGGTTAACAGCATCTCACCAAAATCACGCAGAACCCTTGAAGCATCATACATAAAGTAAAAAAGATAAAGGAAAGCAAGAACGTTTCCAGCTACTTTCCCCACAATCTTCTGCATGTACTCGGTCGGCAGAAGATCAGGATAATACCAATAAAGTTTATGATATACGAGTAACAGAACGAAGCTGAACACCATTCCAATAAGAATGGCGATCCAGGCGTCTTGTTTCGCATCTATTGCAAGAGGGACTAGTAATGCACTCCCGAGTTCAAACAGAACCATTAAGACAAAGAGCTGAATGGCACTTATTTTGGCCTTCTCCACTTTACGGGTCCCTCCTTTTCCTCACTCTTCTTCTAAACTTGAAAGAAACGATTTATTTCGCAGGCCGGCACGACGGATGTACGCTTCCACCGTAATATCCACCTTCAATTCCGGAAAATACACTTCGTTCCACATCGATTTCAGTTTCGTCCAATCCTCTGGTCTTGAACGCCGGACGGCTTCGTCAAAACCAAAGATATCGGCTTTATTCGTTTGAGCCTGTTCAATCGCTTTTTTGATTTCCTTCTTGATCTCTTTCTCCACCTTTTTTTCCATCTGTGCAATCACCTTAACCTCTGTGATATCGACAGGTACCTCCATTTCCCCTATGCTCCCCTCCACCTTTGTATGAATGGACACATGGGGTTGCCCGTTCTTCACTTGCCCGGACACGCTTGTTTTCTGACGGGTCGTTTGATAGGCGATGGCTTCTTTCTTCCCTTTCCAATCAATGTTGATGTCTGTACCTTGGATTTCATCCCTGATCCATACGGTTCCCCTGGCCTCCTTGCCATACGCCCAATCCACCAGTTTGCCTCCTCTTAAGATGGCAATTCCACTGGCTTCAAGGGTGGATACAGGCTCACTTTCCTGGATATTCTCCAGCTGGCTGGCATGTTTGGAATTTCCGACAAGACGAAATCCCGATACCACGGTTGCTCCATCAGATGATTGCAGCCCCCTCATCACATCCTGGATTGACGTCTTCAGGCTCTGCCCCCATTTCTTTTGTGAGAATTCCAATGTTTTCAACACTTTATTCGCTGGAATCTTATCAACCGGGGTTAACGTTTTGATCAGAGCTTCTGCCGTTGACTGATTCGCAATCACCATGGTGGTCGTGATCCGGAATTCAGGATCCCTGTCAATGGCATCGATCAATATCGCGACCCCTTCTTCCCTTGCCAGACTTTCCCCGACGACCACCAGATTGGCATGAGCATAATACAATCGTCTGGAAATCTTGCTTGAAGCACGCCTGCTTGCTTCTACTAAATTATTACCGGTAGCAGAATAAATCGTAACCGGAGGGCTCTGAGTACCCCCGCCACCCCCGCGCATTCCGCCAGCCACGTTTCCGGGATTGATGATTTGAAGGGTCAGGGCATACTTTCCCTCTTCCGTTTTATCGATCCCTATGGCTGCCACGATGGCAAGATCGGTTAACTCTTTCTTGCTCCAACAACCGGAAAGCAAGACGGTTATAGACACTGTGATGAAGAGAAAAGCCACTTTACGATTCACGGTTGTCACCCTCTTTCCCATCCCTATTGACCATCGTGCGTGATGCAGGAGGCTTTGGCCCTTGTTTCGGCCCTTCCCGCATCGTATTGGCGCTAATTAAGCGTGGTCTTTGTCTTAGGGTCCACCACGGTAATCGGATAAACGTATCTTTATTATTGACGGGTATAAAGGGAGCAAACGGCGCCATATAAGGCACACCAAAGGAACGTAAGCCGCATAAATGAACGACCATCATCAGGAAGATCAAAATAATGCCGTAGAAACCGAATGTTGCGGCCCCGATCATAAACAAAAAACGGATGAGACGGGCGGAAATGGCCATATCAAACGAAGGGGTCGCAAAGCTTGCGATCGCCGTAATCGACACGATAATGACCATCGCCGGAGATACAATGCTCGCTTGAACGGCCGCCTGTCCAATGACAAGGGCACCGACAATCGATACAGCTGAACCAATTGCTTTCGGCAGTCGAATCCCTGCTTCCCGTAAAATTTCAAACGTGATTTCCATCAGCAGGGCTTCCACGAATGCAGGAAAGGGAACGGATTCCCTCTGAGCGGCAATCGCCACAATGAGCGTCGTCGGTACCATTTCCTGATGGAAGGTCGTGACCGCCACAAACGTCGCGGGGGCAATCAGCGAAATCGTAAACATCAAAATGCGCAACAGGCGAATCGATGTCGCAATATCGAAACGAGCGTAATAATCTTCAGCCGACTGGAAAAATTGGATAAACACTGCAGGTGCAATCAGGACAAAAGGAGTCCCATCGACAAAAATGGCGATCCGTCCCTCAAACAGATTCCCTGCCACTACATCAGGTCGTTCCGTGTTGAATATGGTTGGAAATGGCGTCATGGTCTGATCTTCAATCAGCTGTTCAATATACCCTGATTCCAAAATGCTATCAATGTCAATCTTGTTTACTCGCTGACGAATTTCTTCCACCACTGAATCATTGGCAATACCATGTATGTACATAAGCGTCACATCTGTCTTGGTCACGCGGCCTACCTTCAAACTCTCCATCCATAAATCAGGAGTCTTGATAATGCGTCTGATCATAGACGTATTGGTCCCAATCGACTCTGTAAATGCCCCTTTCGGACCACGCACTACCATTTGCGTAGTTGATTCTGATATGGAGCGTGTTTCTCCCCCTTTCGTGCAGGCACTCAATGCTTTAGCAATGCCATCCACCATGACAAGGGTATCTCCTGACATGAGGGATGAAAACAGTTTATCCCAGGTAGTGATGGAGGACACGTTCCCGACCGTCATCATGTCTTCAGAAATCAGTTCCAACGCATCGTTCTGATTCAATTTCTCTTTATGATCATCCTTCATCATGGATTGCAGGAGGAACTCTTGAATCGATTGATTGTCTACTATTCCTTCCACATAGACAATCGCCGTTTTCAGCTCGGAATCCTTTCCCATTTTCAATTGACGGACGACGACGTCTGAACTGTTCCCTGTTTTCTGTTTAATGGTAGCCAGGTTGTCTGATAAAGAATCTTGTAGTTGTTCTTCAGAGGTATCAGAAGCTTGATTTTCAGGATCCGGTTGTTGGTTCTTTTTTGGTTTTCGACCTTTAAAGAACGAAGGCATAGATTCAGGCACCTTTCTCTTATTTTTTATTACTTTAACCAAATGAGGGGGATTTATGTAATTTTTAACAAAGAGGAGTATTGCATGAAGCAACAACGAAAGGAAAACCCTAGTAGGAGGAGCGTGATCCTCATGAAAATCATCGGTATTACCTTTTTAATGATGGGATGTTTAATGGCTTTTTCTTTAGGTCTCGATATTCTCCAGGGCTTCGGTATTTCAGACGCCTGGCATAATGCCGTCAGTCCCTTTCGCGTGATGGAAGTTGCCGAATTATTTGTTCTCTTTTTTCTTCTCTTCCTCTTTTTAGGTGAATCTGCCTACTATGTGATCAAGAAGAGAAAAGCAAACAAATAAAAAAAGATGAGCTTCTACCCACTCATCCCGTCTTCATAACCGGTTTCCCCTTCCCTACGGTTTTGAAATAGGAATTTCCAGCACATTCGTCTTGGAGCCATCTTTCGCTGAGTAAAAAAATAATTCCAGTTTGATGTCATTTGTCGTCACGATTTCTTTTTTAAAGGATAGGGTAAATTCCCCCCAGGCAGGTGCCCCCGCTGTTTGGTAGTTGTTTTCTTCCAACACTTTTCCCCCATCATAGAGAACGTATTGAAAGACCCCTTCAAACACTTGTGCCTTCCCCGTTACCATGACCTCCCCTTCAGATTGAGTCACTACCACCTCTTTAAAGGATTCATTTTGATACACGGTTGGTGTATTTTTGTCTTCTTTGTTTGAATCACTATCCTCCCTTTGTTCTGTCACTGGTGGTTTCTCTTTTCCTTCCTGTTGTGGAGTACAAGCAGCCAGGCCCACAGCTGTGAAAACCGTTAAACGAAAGACCCGTTTCTTCATCATCTCATCCCCTTTTTTATGGAATGTCTATTCACTACTATTCCGTTCTGGCATACAATATTCTCTTCCTTTAAAGCTCCCTCCTTCCTACTCTTCGCTCCTCCTATCTCTTTAATCCTCTAAAAAAAACATGTTTTGTTCACACTCTGTTAAAATTCACCATTCGTAGACGCTTCACGCTTTCAATACCCATTCTAATCTTTTATAATGATAATTAAGAATTATTATAATTATCACACTATTTATGTGGTAGTTGCTTTATCAATCTTTTAGAACAGGAAGGTGAATCATAATGGAAAACCAAAATCGCCCTGACCAAAAGGATCACTCAGCAGCTTCAGGCCAGTGCCCTGTCCCCCATCACAAGGATAGTGCCATCACGACGACGACAGCTCCTGGAGGAACGACGAACAAAGAATGGTGGCCGAACATGCTGAACCTCAGTATCCTTCGCCAGCATGACCGGAAGTCCAATCCTATGGGGGAAGACTTCAATTATAAAGAAGAATTCGCAAAGCTTGACTATGATGCCCTGAAGCAGGATCTCCACAATCTCATGACAGACAGCCAGGATTGGTGGCCCGCCGACTACGGTCACTACGGTCCCTTCTTCATCCGTATGTCTTGGCACGCAGCAGGTACATACCGCGAAACGGACGGTCGCGGAGGCGGTTCATCAGGTTCTCAGCGCTTTGCTCCACTCAACAGCTGGCCGGATAACGTCAACCTCGATAAAGCCCGACGCCTGTTATGGCCGATCAAGCAAAAATACGGCAACAAAATTTCCTGGGCAGACCTTCTCGTCCTGACAGGGAACGTCGCCCTTGAATCCATGGGCTTGAAGACCTTCGGATTCGGTGCCGGTCGCGAAGACATCTGGCATCCTGAAGAAGACGTGTATTGGGGAAATGAGAAAGAATGGCTGGCCGACAACCGTTACTCCGGTGACCGTGAGCTTGAGAATCCACTCGCTGCCGTCCAGATGGGCCTCATCTATGTGAACCCGGAAGGACCGAACGGAGAACCGGATCCACTGGGGAGCGCCCGTGACATCCGCGACACATTCGGACGCATGGGAATGAACGATTATGAAACCGTCGCCCTGATCGCAGGCGGTCACACATTCGGGAAGGCCCATGGAGCCGGTGACGCCGAGCTTGTCGGTGACGACCCGGAAGCGGCCGACATTGAAAACCAAGGACTCGGCTGGATCAGCTCATACGGAAGCGGAAAAGGCCGTGACACGATTTCAAGTGGTGTCGATGGTGCCTGGACGACGAACCCGACAAAATGGGACAACGGCTACTTCGACCTTCTATTCGGCTACGAGTGGGAGAAAACGAAGAGTGCAGCCGGCGCTTCCCAATGGACGCCTGTCGGCATGACCGAAGAACATATGGCACCTGATGCCGAAGATCCATCCATCAAAGTGAAGACCATGATGACGACGGCGGATATGGCGCTCCGCATGGATCCTGATTACGAAAAGATTTCCCGTCATTTTCATGAAAATCCCGAAGAATTCGCCGACGCCTTCTCCCGTGCCTGGTTCAAGCTTCTTCACCGTGACATGGGGCCGAAAGCACGCTACTGGGGTCCAGAGGTTCCGGACGAAGAATTGATCTGGCAGGATCCGGTTCCGGCAGTGGACTACGATCTTTCCGACAGTGAAGTGGCTTCGTTGAAAGAAAAAATCCTGGATACAGGCTTAACGGTGAGCGAGCTCGTGAAAACCGCATGGGCATCCGCCAGCACCTACCGCGGTTCCGACATGCGCGGAGGCGCGAACGGTGCCCGCATCCGTCTGGCTCCTCAGAAAGACTGGGAAGTAAACGAACCGGCTCAGCTTGAGAAAGTCCTTGGTGTCTACGAGGATCTTCAAAGCAAGCTTGATAAAAAAGTCAGCCTTGCCGATTTGATTGTTCTTGGCGGGAACGCGGGGGTCGAAAAAGCAGCACGTGAAGCAGGCTTCGATGTGACCGTACCATTCTCACCTGGACGCGGCGATGCCACGGCTGACCAGACCGATGCCGAGAACTTTGGCGTATTGGAGCCTGTATCAGACGGATTCCGCAACTATCAGAAGCAGGAATACGCCGTCAGCCCGGAAGAAATGCTCGTGGACAAATCACAGCTGCTCGGACTGACCGCTCCTGAAATGACCGTCCTGATCGGCGGCATGCGTTCTCTAGGTGCCAACCACGAAGGAACGGATCATGGCGTATTCACCGACCGCGTCGGTACCCTGAACACCGCCTTCTTCGTCAACCTGTTGGATATGGGCATCGAATGGAAACCGGCCGGCTTCAATCAGTATGAAGGCCGCGACCGGAAGACCGGTGAAGTCGTGAGAACCGCTACGCGCTTTGACCTTGTGTTCGGTTCGAATTCTGTTCTGCGTGCACTGGCTGAAGTCTATGCGCAGGATGATAATAAGGAGAAATTCGTCCTTGACTTTGTTGGCGCGTGGGCGAAGGTGATGGATGCAGACCGGTTTGATTTGAGATCATGAGTAGTGGGCCTCTTCCTTGTTTGGAAGGGGCTTTTTTTGCACAGACCCCCTTCATCTCTCCCACAATTTCATTGACAAATCCCCACCTCTCCATTATTATCAATATCGATAACAATCACAAAAGGATGTAATCGAATGACCCAAATAGATACCGACCTATTTCTCCATCCGGTCCGGATGCGGATCATACAACACCTTTCAAAGGGAACAGCGACGGTACATGAGCTGAAAGAATGGATGGCAGATGTCCCGCAGGCCACCCTTTACCGTCACTTAAATCGTTTGACGAAAAACCAAATCATTCATATCGTCGATGAACGGAAAATCCGCGGTGCCGTCGAGAAAACGTATGCCATGCAGGAAGACAGTCCCTATATGACCGTTGAAGAATTGGAGCAGCTGTCAGGCGAAGAACATCTTAAACTGTTCATGACCTTCCTTTCTTCCGTGACGGGACAAGCCAGGACCTATCTTCTGAACGACCCGGATTTTGCCCGGGATTCATTTGGATATAACCAGCTGGACCTTTACCTGACACCCGATGAAATAAAGGAGTTAACTCAAGGTATGAACGAGCTCCTGAGTAAATTCCAACCCAACAGACCGACGGATGAAAACGAAAAGATTTCCCTCATCCAAATGCTCATACCAGACAATAAAGGACGTGACAACACATGATCAGAACGAAATTTTACCGAAAAGTGTTCGAACTGAACGGCCATCCCATCATCGCAAAAGGATTACGATCATTCGCCCAATCAAAAGTGAGCAAACCGTTCATCGGCTCATTTGCCAAACTCTATAAACTGAACATGGAGGAAGCCACCCGCGGACTCCGTGACTACGGCACCCTTCATGACATTTTCACACGGGAACTAAAAGCCGATGCGCGACCTGTCTCAGATTCTCCCGATGCCTTCGTCAGCCCGTGCGACGCATATTTATCCGTCGTCGACGACTTGACCCCGGAGAGTACGTTCATGGTCAAAGGACAGGACTATACGGTGGAAGAACTGCTAGGATCGAGAGAGAAAGCAGCACCCTACTCAGGCGGTAAGGTTCTCATCTTCTACTTAAGCCCGACCGATTATCACCGGGTCCACGTCCCGATCGATGCGACGGTCGAGGATGTCTACACACTCGGTAGGCACGCAGATCCCGTCAACGAACTCGGACTCACGCACGGTCTCCGTCCCCTCACGCGAAATTACCGACTCGTCTCACGTTTCGATGTGGCAGGTTCCCCTCTAGCCCACGTCATGGTCGGTGCACTGAATGTGAATTCGATTGTGAGGACGAATATGAATGACGTCGTTCACCGTGGAGATCCTTATGGGTACTTCTCATTTGGATCGACGGTGGTGGTTTGTGTTCCGAAAGGCAAGTTCAGCTTCACGAGGGAAAAAGGACCGGTGAAGATGGGTGAAGAAATCGGGAAGTGGCATTCATAATGGAAAAGTCGCCTGCTCCCCATAAGGTGGGGAGCACTTTTATGTGGGGAGATCAGGTTAAGCATCAGAGGTGATCAATAAACGGAGATATTCCGCTTAATTAATTCTGTGAAATTAAAAGGGCTGAAATAGGAGAAAAAATTCCACCTATTTAGTTAAAAAATACAAATATAAGGTTTTTTTCAAGTGGTAAGCGGAAATTCTCCGCTTATTCACCCCCAATACAGCTTCCATCCTAAATGTAAGCGGAAATTCTCCGCTTATTTACTTTGACTGGCTCTTCTACAACCGTCATTAAAAAACGCCTGTCCCTTGTGGGGAACAGGCGCTTTTCCTATGTGACCGGGCATCACGCCCCGATACTCTCCCGTACTTCTTCCTCTTCTACTCCCGACCGCTTCTCCAACTTATAAACAAGCACTCCACCGATCAACAACCCAATCCCAAGCAGCTTCTCCCAGGACAATGAAGACGGTTCAAATCCGAACCAGCCTCCTGTGTTGACGATGAACGCGATTGTGATCTGCGAAATAAGCGCGATGGAGATTGCATACGCCGGACCGATCAGCGTGACTCCCCTCATCAGGAAGAACACGATGCCGACGCCGAACACTCCGCTAAAAAGAAACACGGGATTGACGCCGCTGAAGTCAAAAAGGCTCTTATCTTCCATTGTATAAAAGACCGGCAGTGAACAGACGAGACCGAGGCCGAGAACAAGGCTCGTCGTGGCCCATGGACCGGTTTTTTCACTGACCCGGGCGTTGAATACATTTTGCAAACTGATCAGGATTCCAGCCACGATGGCTAATCCGATTCCGAACATGTGAGATCCTCCTTATTCATAAATGTTTCCTTTCGCAAGGATGCTGAGTTTTTCCAGATCCTTGATGGTGATGGATCCGTTGACCCGGTCAATGAGGTCATCCGTCGCCATCTTCTTCAGTACACGGTTCAGATGGCGGTAGCTCGTGCCGATCCATTCGGCGAGTTCCATGAGGTTCGACGTATGCATTTCCTGATGGAACATGGTCCCTTCCCCCGCTTCCGAAATGGACAGCAAATAGCTCGCCAGGCGCACTTCAACAGGGTACAGCATGTGCATGCTCGTGATATGGGATTCGGTGTAGAACTTGTGAGCCACGGTATCAAACAGGAAGCGCATGATTGCCGGATTCTCCTTCTCGAGCCTTGAGAGATCCTCGAAACAGACCGACAAGAACACCCCGTCCGTGACGGCTTCCACCGAATTGAGCACTGCTGTGCCCTTCGAATATTCCACATCCCCGATCAAGGCCAGGGGCCGCTTGAACCGGTTGATCAGGAGCTTCCCTTCCGGCGTATGGGTGAAGATCTTGATTTTCCCTTCCATTAGGAAATATAGTTCGCCCAGCTCTTCCCCCGTTGAAAAAAGGACATCCCCTTTTTCAAAGAAGTAGGTTTTGATATGTTTTCTGAAATCGGCCGGAAATAAATCATCCAGCTCGAATCTATTGATATAACGGTCTGGCTTTGCACCTTTTATTTCTTTCATCATCCCACTCCTTTTCTACAGTTGAAACAGAATGACTCCTGCAAGCATCATCGTTAGTAGTCCGACCACCTGCCGCGTTGTGACCGGGATTTTCTTTTCCCCGAACCATCCTTTCGATTCTATGAGGAAGGCTGTCCCGATCTGTGCCACGAGCAGAATCGCAATTGCCGCTGCCGGTCCGATGCTGTGGATCGCCGTCAATTCCGAGAACACGACGATCACCCCGAACGTGCCTCCGATCAGGTACAGAAACGGGACCCCCCTGAAGGTTTTCCCTTTTCCATCCCTCGTTTTCATATAGATGGTCATCGAAATCGCAAACGCCACCAGGTGGACCATCGACGTTGTATGCCACCCGCCGATCGCGTCACTCATCCGTGCATTGAAGATCCCCTGCATCGTAATGCAAAGACCCCCGAAGAGGGCAAAAATAGCACCTTTCATCGTTCATCCTCCTATTCTTCGTTCTATTAAATAGGAGGTTGTGATTTTATGAAAGGACATATGTCCTAAGGTTGTGCTGATGGGGCTTGGGTATGCGTTTTCATGTGTCATTCCTGGCGTTGGGATCATTTATCAGGATTTTATCAACGAAACCATTTTATCGGAGAATCTATTCTGAAAAAGAAAAAAGAAGAGAAACAGAATCCAGACCTGTTTCTCTTCTCTTTTTCGGGCGGAATGTAGAATCGTTTGTCATACACAAAAAGAAGCTTCACGGTGAACCCGGAGGATTATACAAAGGCGGAATCCGGAGCCAGCCCCTCGATATCATCAAGTTCTTTAACGGTGCAGCGAATTTCATCAGGTTGATCTGAATGGAAAAGAACATCAGTCCCACATCGGTCCGGACGGTCTTTGACATCGCCTGAGCGCAAAAGGTGATGGACATTGCCACTTTGGCTGAGATGAGGTTGGCAATCTCGTCATCCGTCAGCTTAACCCCTTCAGGAACGGCGCTTTGCTCGGACAGGGGTTTTTTAGGATTGACCAAGGGCAGAGGCACCCCTTCCCTTAAAAGGAACTTCTCTATATTCTTCGTATCATGCATGCTTCCTTGCAATGCGTTCTCAAGCACATGTTTCAAATCCTTGTCCGTCGTGGTGTTCAGTCCTACTTGATAAAGAGCGTGGGCTTCGTGAAATGCCGTGAATGCCGTCCAAAGATCCATCACTTCCCCGACATGGAGAGGCGGTTTCGGCGCTTCATCTACAAAATTCTTTATGATAGCGGAAATCGCTTCGAATGCATTGGTCATCATGTAACCTCCTGATGCTTGTTGCCATTATTATTTGCTATACATTCGGATTGGATACATGTTTAATTGGCAAAAAAAAACAGACCGAAGACCGGCCTGCTTGAAGGATGGGGCGAATTTCGCTTACTAAGGGGTTTAGGTGTGCCTTCTCAACGGAAAAAGAAGCGCTTATCAGCGATCTTCACACGCATATAGCATCTACTCATCCACACCCAATCCCCACTTCACATATCCCATCAACCACTCCGTCTGCTCCTTCAACTGAATCGTCTCAGAGTCCAGAATCGCGTGATCCATCGCCATCCCGTCGATATGGGAGATGATCCCCTTGGCAATGACTTCGGGTTCAAACCGGGGGGAGAACTCCCCTGCCTTGATTCCTTCTTCGATGATGTTTACGGTCATTTGATAGGCCTGGGAGAAGCGTTTTCTTGCATGCTCCTGCTTGGTTTCATCGTGGCGTCCTGTGATGAAGTATTCTAACTTGGAAGGTGCCAAAGCATCCATATTATTGGTCGCCTCCTTGCTTTCCCCTAAAAAACTCATAAGTAGGACATCCCAATAGCTACCCTGCTGGTTCAGCATCGCCTGGATGCTTCCTTCAATGACTTCAACCTGTTCCGATTCAATCAACGCTTCAAAGAGATCCTCTTTATTTTCAAAATACTGATACAATCCGCCCCGGCTCACACCGGCCCTTTCCATAACGTGCTTCATGGTCGTGTTTTCATAGCCGTGCTCGATAAATACGTCCCGGGCGGCTTTCAATAAGTTAGAGCGGCGTTGCTCCTTGTGCTCCTGACTGACTTTCGGTGACATCTGGCTCCTCCTCTACTTTATTTCTTACTGCAATGGATACGATGAATAATAGGATCAATAATGAACCGGTGATGATGAAGGACGGGATGATCCCGATCACGGTTGCAAGGGCGCCACCTGCGAGCGGTCCGATGATCGTGGCCGTTGTGGTGGTGCTGTTGACGACGCCGAATACCCTTCCCGTCATATGAACCGGCGTCTTTTCCTGGGTCGCTGCCTGGAACGGGATGAAGACGAAGCCGGCAGAGGCGCCTGCGATCAAGCCTAGAACGGGAACCCATAACATGGACAGACTCAGATCATAGTGTGTCAGGACCCCCATCAACCCAAATCCCATCCCGATGCCGAGTACTCCCATACACATATAGACGAATGCGTTATAATCGGTCTTTTTCGAAAGATAAATGCCTGTGATCAGCATGCCGACACCCGCACTTGCCACCAAATAACCCAGGAGGTTCGGCGACACATCCGTCAACTGACGAAGCAGGATGATGAATTGAGAATCCGATAGTTGGAGAATCAGTAAGCTGACCCCCAGTAAAAACAAACCGTATAATAAGAAACGGCTTTTCTTAATGAATGAGAATCCGACTTTGATCTCCTCTTTAAAGGAAGGTCCGTCCCTCTTCTCGACTTCGACTTTCACTTCTTTCACGGCTTTTGGCAAAAGGAAGATGAAGATCGCCGACAGGAAGAAGGTGGCGGAGTCCAGATAGAAGACGTTGTACGTTCCGATCAGTGAAACGAGGATCCCGCTCACGAGGGGCCCGATGACCTTCGTGCCTGAATCGATGGTGGATGAAAAGGACATGGCTCCCTTGATGTTCTCATCTGCCACAAGTTCTTTCAACTTTCCATTCTTCGCCGGAATGAACACTGAGGAGAAAATCCCCGTCAGGAACAAACAGCCGTACACCATCCACACATTCGTCGCCAGGGTCAAAAGTAGAATCAGCACACCCCTCACCACATCGGAAAACACCATCAGCGTCTTCCGTTCCATCCGGTCGGCAATCGTTCCCGTAATCGGTCCGAATAAAGCCATCGGCAGAGCGAGACTCAAGATGATCAACGACATCTGCATCGGTGTTGCTTCCCATTTTAACCCAACCAGCGTAATGATCGCCACAATACTCAACCAATCCCCAAGCCCCGAAATCGCCTGCGCCGTCATCAACGTGATGAACGGTTTGTTTTTCCGTAAAGAAGATCCCATTTCCCATCGCCCCTTTTATAAAAATGACATTAGTGTCGTTTTCTTACTTTCAGTATATCGACACGAGTGTCATTTTGCAACCGACTTTTTAAATTTTTTTAAAATTAGGTATACTTATCTTATAAGAAAGGGAGGGCTGCTTATGTCTAAACCAGTAAAACTTGAAGTATTGATCGATGAAATGGAATCACAATTTGAGGGGTATTTCTATTATTCAAATCGGGATACGGGAGAAATCGTCATGGTTGGCGAGGAGATCTTCACCAAAGCGGAAGATGAAGATCCCATCGACGGGCTTGAAGACTGGGAACAGATCGAATATGCCCAGGCCACGGATATTCTGGAGCATCCCTCCCACTACCTTGAACTCCCAGACAAAGAGGAAATCAATGAATACCGTATGATGGAAAACTTCTGCTATTCCCTAAATGACGGCCCTACCAAAGAACGGCTGATCTCAGCCATTCAAGGACGGAGAGCGTTTAGAAGATTCAAAGACCAGGTGGATCAGTTAGGTTTGAGAAAAGAATGGTTTGCGTTCAGGAAGAACTGTTACAGGGAGGAAGCTTTGGATTGGTGTGAGTTACATGGGTTGGAGTATGAGTAATAGTGATAGTCCATGTTAGCTGAAAGGTCCGTCCCTCGGTTACTAAAACATACTGAGGGACGGACCTTTTTAATATTTTGTAGTGAATGTTGAGCTGATACCCACCCGCTTCCCCTTTTAGGTAAAACAACGCTGCACGAACAAGAAGTGAAATCAATGACACTCGTTTTTTCAACATACAATCCTCCCCCTCCTAAACCCCGATCTTATCCCTTGACAAAAATACGCATTTATATAATAATGAATATCGAATTAGAATTATTACAATCTGTTAATGATTCTCAATCACAACCACTACTAGGAGGAATTTACACTATGTCATTAATCGGTTCACAAGTCGTACCATTTAAAGCAGAAGCATTCAAAGACGGTGAGTTCATCACTGTTACAGACGAAAGCCTGAAAGGTCAATGGAGCATTTTCTGCTTCTACCCTGCGGACTTCACATTTGTATGCCCGACAGAGCTAGAAGACCTTCAGAATAACTATGAAACTCTTAAAGAGCTTGGCGTAGAAGTGTACTCAGTTTCTACGGACACTCACTTTACACATAAAGGCTGGCACGACAGCTCTGAAAAAATCGGTAAAATCAAATACGCAATGATCGGTGATCCGTCACAACGCATCACTCGCGGTTTTGACGTATTAAATGAAGAAGATGGTCTTGCTGACCGCGGAACATTCATCATCGATCCGGATGGCGTCATCCAAGCAGTTGAAATCAACGCTGGCGGTATCGGCCGTGATGCAGATATTCTAGTAAGCAAAATCAAGGCGGCACAATATGTGCGCAACAACCCAGGCGAAGTTTGCCCGGCTAAATGGCAGGAAGGTTCTGAAACACTTAAGCCAAGCCTTGATTTAGTTGGTAAATTATAAGGAGTGCTAAAACATGCTCGAAGCAGATATTAAAGCACAATTAGAACAATACCTGCAGATGATGGAAGGCGACATCGTCCTGAAAGTCAGTGCAGGCGACGATGACACGTCGAAGGAGATGCTCGCTCTTGTAGAGGAGCTCTCTTCCATGTCATCCCGCATCTCAGTGGAAAAAGCAGAACTGACAAGAACACCAAGCTTCAGCGTGAATCGTCCTGGTGAGGAGACCGGCATCACTTTTGCCGGGATTCCTCTTGGACATGAATTCACTTCCCTGGTCCTTGCCCTCCTGCAAGTAAGCGGCAGAGCGCCGAAAGTGGATCAAAGCGTCATCGATCAGATTAAGAGTGTCAAAGGCGAACACCACTTCGAAACGTATGTCAGCCTAAGCTGTCATAACTGTCCTGACGTGGTACAGGCACTGAACATCATGAGTGTCCTGAACCCTAACATCACCCATACGATGATCGACGGAGCTGCCTTCAAGGAAGAAGTGGAACGCAAGAACGTCATGGCCGTTCCTGCTGTCTACCTGAATGCTGAATTCTTCAACGGCGGCCGTACGACTCTGGAAGAAATTCTTTCAAAAATCGTCGAAGGTCCCGGTGCGGATGAGCTATCGGATAAAGATCCGTATGACGTCCTTGTTGTCGGTGGCGGACCAGCGGGAGCAAGTGCCGCGATTTACGCTGCACGTAAAGGGATCCGCACAGGAATCGTCGCTGAACGCTTCGGCGGTCAGGTTCTTGATACCATGAGCATCGAGAACTTCATCAGTGTGAAGCAGACGGAAGGTCCGAAACTTGTGGCGAGTCTTGAAGAGCATGTGAAGGACTATGGCATTGATGTCATGAATCTTCAGCGCGCAAGCCGTCTCGAGAAAAAAGACCTTGTCGAACTTGAGCTTGAAAACGGTGCGGTACTGAAGAGTAAGAGTCTGATCATCTCGACTGGTGCACGCTGGCGCAACATCAACGTTCCTGGTGAAGAGAAGTTCAAGAATAAAGGAGTGGCGTACTGCCCTCACTGTGACGGACCACTGTTCGAAGGGAAAGATGTCGCTGTCATCGGCGGAGGAAACTCCGGAATCGAAGCAGCCATAGACCTTGCTGGAATCGTCAAGCATGTCACGGTCCTTGAGTTCAATTCTGAACTGAAAGCCGACGACGTACTGCAGAAACGTCTTTTCAGCCTGCCGAACGTGACAGTGATCACGAACGCTCAAACGCAAGAAATCACGGGTACTGATAAGGTGAATGGAATCACTTATAAGGACCGTGAAACTCTTGAAGAGAAACACGTCAAGCTGCAAGGCGTATTCGTCCAAATCGGTCTCGTTCCAAACACAGACTGGCTCGGCGACCTTGTAGAACGTACGAAATTCGGTGAAATCATCGTGGACAAACACGGTGCCACCAACGTCCCTGGCGTATTCGCCGCAGGAGACTGCACAGACAACGCCTACAACCAAATCATCATCTCCATGGGATCAGGAGCCACCGCCTCACTCGGCGCGTTTGACTACCTGATTCGTAACTAAAGAGTTTAAGAGGTTCGTCCCTTTTTGAGGGACGGACCTCTTTTTGTCTTGAGGGGAGATTCTTTTGGACAGGTTTGGAGGTCCGTCCCTCCCTTAAGTCTCTCCCCCAAAGTCCATGACGATGCCGGCTTTGTCGTCGCTTTTTTTGAATCTTGGGTAGGTAATGCATTCGGGATCGGATTCTTCGAGATCGATCAGGTCGGCTGCATATTTCTTGATTCCTTTTTCCAGGATGCTGCACGCTGTGTATTCCCAATACGACTCCCCCTCTGGAATCGATTCCGCCGGGAGGAATAGGCCATCGGAGAGCAGAATCAGATGGGAGAGCCCGACCTTGTTGATTTTCCCGTATTCAAAATAGTTGACCGCTTCCTTCTCCCCGTTCAGCACACCATATCCCCCTTCCGCATTGCTCAGCTGCCTGTTCGCAATCAGCTGTTCCTTTACATGGGGCATGATTTCATCCTTCGTCCTGAAACCTCTCCGGATGCACTCCCTCCACATTTCAGTCGCCGTCTCTTCCAGATGTTCTACCTGCAGCCTCGTCAAGGGACGGACATCCCCGCTTTCATAGACGGCAAGGATCATACAATCCCCGGTCTGGATGAATTCGAGCCCGTTATCCTGCACGCGGACAGCTGCAAGGGCCGTCCCCCATAGTTGTTCCTTCTGATTACCGTCGATTTGATATTCTGTCATTTTCATATGTAAACGTTCATTGATCCTGGTCAATGCCTCATACAGTGATGGATCCCCTGATTTCATGGATTCCAACGCATCCTTCACTGTCTGGGAAGCGATGTAGCCTCCCGTCAGATATTCTTTTGAGGTGAAAGGGACCAGGGACGATACCCCGTCCGCGACACCGAATAGGGACTGTCCCTCATTGAAGATCAACGCATCTTCGTTTAGAGGTCCGTCCCCCTTGATGGTGATGTGGTGCAGTTTCATGTGAACACTTCCTTACTAGAAATATACTTTTTTGTGAAAAGGGGCTCTCAGGAGTCACTTATCAGCGAAATTTTCAATATATCAGTGATTCCCAGGTCCGACTCACTTCGGGACCAAATCCCGAAACAAAAAGCGGTCCTGACCCGTCACCACGTCCGGCGTCACTCTCTCCTCTCCGAGCTCATACCGGATCGGAAACTCAAAGTTCGGACCGTCAAACACAAATGTATGAAACTCTCCGTTCTCTCCACATATATCACAGTTTTCAGGATAGTCTCTTAGAAAATCCGCGTCGTATACTCTCCCTGCAAATGACCGATCCAGCTGTTCCATGTCGATACAGGTGAGCACCGTTTTGAATCCACGCTCGATAAATTCACGGCCCAGTTCTCCTACGTCCCGACCCCATAATGGAAAAATCGGCGAAATGCCTGTCCCTTCAAGCATCTTCTCCCGATATGCCCGCACATCCGCAAGATGGATATCCCCGAAGACCATCTGCGTGACCCCGTCGTCCAGCATCCCGGAAACGGCTTTCCCCATCCGATCCTGATACACTTCATTCGGGCAGTCCTGTGGAATCCAAACCTCACGCAGCGGAATTCCAAGAGACTTCGACTGCCGCTTCAACATCTCATACCGAACACCGTGGATCGATACCCGATCAAATCCTTCCGTCAGCGTCACGAGGAGCGAATCCACCTCGTATTCAGGATTCTGCTGTATGTTATATAATGCCAGAGTGGAATCCTTTCCACCGCTGAATGCTATGACTGTTTTCATGTTGGCCCCCCTGTTTTCCAATGAGTTTTCTCACTATTCATTATTCCAAACCTGGACGGGGAACTCAAACTTCTTGGGATGAAAAAAAGAGGCTATGAAGCCCCTTTCAGTTCGTGAGCAACCGTTCAACCATTGAGGGACGGACCTCAAATCTCCGCATCCCCCAACTTTCAGAGACCAATTTTGAGGTCCGTCCCTCAAGAACCTCCCGCAACCCCAGTCTCAATATAACTCCTCACTAATTTCCAACCTTCTTCTCTTTTCTTAAAGGTATTGAAGAACATGTTTCCTGTCTCCATTGGCTTTCCGTCCAAGACAATGGTGGCGTAGAGAATGGCCATCGTTTCATCCTCTTTCAGTGGAATGACTGACAGTTTGCGGATTTCCCATTCTGCCTGTTGCTCTTTCACGAAGGTGAATCCCTGCTTCCAGCCTTCTACCGACTCCTCATATCCGAATGCATCTATATCTCCAGCCCTAACCTCTCTCGCTTGATAGTCAGTGGAAATGAATGTCTCCAATTCTCTAAGTGATGAATTCTCCCATGCTAGTAAAAATGCTTCAAGAGCTGATCTAAATGGTTGATTGTCCATAGTAAACCTCCTAAACTCCATCTCTACCAATTATTTCAAATACTCAAGGCAAACTCAATCCCCCCATAAAAAAAGAAGCCCGACTCATTCAGTCAAGCTTTCCCTGCTCTTCGTAGTATTTTCCGATTCCCCTGCCCTGGGCTTTAGTATCGTTCTTCTCTATTTAATAAAATTCTTCTAAAACACCTATTACACAAGTCTTTTATTACCCTTCACCATCAACAACAGTACGCATCCATGCACGATTGAAACCAGTACAAGCGTCACGTAGGGAGACATTCCATCCCAGGCACCCATAATATACGGTTTGTCAGAGACAGAGATGATTTCGAAGCCAACCACGACCATAAAGAATACCTGATAGAGGGCACTGGGATACAGTCCGCTTTTTAAAAAACCCCCTTTATGTTGCCAGACCCTGATGAAAAGACCGTTTACAATTAAGGATAAGAAACCGGCCATTAGGAAGGTTTCCCACAAAATTGTATTACTCAGGATGTTAGTAAAATTGAATATACAAATGCACATAAGCAGTGCACCCACCAAAGAATAAAGAACCTTCTTCAATTCGACTCACCTACTTCACACTATTTATATAGTGTAATTTTACACCAAAAGAAGAATTATTCCAATATTTTCTTTAAATAAGGCTTCAATATGCTCTCCCCTGTTTAATCCACTTCTAATAGGGAAACACACTACTACAACCAACAAAAGGAGGAATTCATTATCGCACACGATCCTAAACAAGCAGCGGCAAAAATGAATGAAGACAAAAAGGAAGAGATTCTGCAGCATTTTGATTCTTTCAAGGATTATTTGGGAGATCAGGTTCATAAAGGAGAAAAACTCGGACTGAGTGAAGAAGCTCTTTCAAAAGGGGCTAAGCGCGTGGCAGATTATTTAGCAGAGCATGAGGAACCGCGTAACCGCGAGCAGAAGGTACTGAATGAAATGTGGCATGTGGCCAATAAGGAAGAGCGTGAGCATATGGCTCATGTGTTAGTCAAACTTGCGGATACAACCAATTAAAGAACACAGTTCCGAGCCCCCAATAGAGTAATCGTTGGGGGCTTTTCCTATGATTAATCCTATTCTTGTAAGATCATGCCGATTTGCGACAGGGCCTCTTTCACGTTAGCCACTGTTGGAATCGTGGATAAATCGATCCCAACCTCGATCGCTTCAACGGCTAATTCCGGTCTTACTCCCGATATGATGGAATGAACACCGAGCAGGGATAAGACGTTGGTAATCTTGAAAAGATATTCGATCACCATGCGATCAAGGGTATACACACCGGAGAAATCAATGATTAAGCGATTGACGTCTTGATTTTTCACTTTGAGAGGGATCAAATCCAGGAGCATCATCGCTTTGTCTTGATCGATTTTGCCCCTTAGAGGAAGCACGGCCACATCATCCAATAATGGGACAAGGGTCGCTGATAATTCATTGATTTCCTCATTCATGTCATGCTGATTCTTTTCCGTTTCCCTCCGTTTGGAGATATCCCAGACATATGTCTGAATCGCCATCGTATCCCTGATTTTCACAGGATGACAATACAATTCGACTTCCACTCTCGTCCCATCCATCCGATACACCGTTTCTTCAATGATATCTGCAGGCTTTCCATACGCAGATTGAATTCTCCGACTGATGGCTGCCTTTGAGCTTTCCTGGAAAATATCGAGGGGACTCGCACCGATCATGCTTTCTTTGTTGCTTCTGAAGAACTCTTCAGCTGCATGATTTATATACAGGACCTTATAGTCCGTGTGAATAATGAGTGGATCCCGTGAATATTCCATCACTTCTTTATAATCTATTTCTGCAACTGAAACATTCACATTATCACTCCTTTTCCTTCTACGATACAGGTTGTTTTACTAGATAGCAAGAATGTTGACAGCACTTGCCAATTTCATGAGAACTCAAAAAAGCCAACGCTGCACGTTAGTCTTTCACCCATAATGTTCAAGACTCAATCATCCGATTGGATCTTTTCTCCTGAAAATATACTCCACCATTCCCCTGATCAAATAAGAAAGAACAAAATAGATCACGAATGACCACCACATTTTCCAATGATAGGTCTTGTAAATATGCAGCCATTGAAACAGCATTTCCCCAATAAACGAAGCTCCTCCCGAAAGAACAAAGGTGGAAAAAAAGAACCCCTTCCCTTTAGGAAAATATCTATATAGAAGCATGAAGGTGACCGGTATCAAGGCATAGTCAAATAAGTATGCTTTCGGAAGAATCGGAATCAGTTGTCCTGGGTATCCCCACATCCCGAGGTCAAACCCAAATCCGTCCAAGTTTGCCGCGACGATGATCCATACAAGGCCAAGGAATAGAAGCTTGGGCTTGTTCGTATCGTTTCTCGTTAAACGGACAAACACCACCCAGGTCAGAATGAAAAGAACGAGAATAAACCACCAGCGTGGAGAAAGAAAACAATACTCCAGCCAATAGTCGATATTCTCCCGGGTCACTTCCAGAGACTTTTCTCTTATTTGATCATATCGTTCTTGCATACACTATCCCCTTTTTTAAAAAGCCCTCATAGATGATCTAAGAGGGCTCTGAATGCAGGATATTTCCTTCGATTATAGTGTGTGCCAATGAAGAGTATTTATTCTCCGTCATGATACAAATTCCCTAATCTCAACTATTTTCTAAATCTTTCGTTTAATCTGCGGAAATTAGAGGTAGGGTATGTATGGGAAGGCTTACGTCCTTTTTTTCAGGGACGGACCTTGCGAAATGATGAAAGGGGGATTTCCATGAAGCGTCTTTGTTGCGGTATCTTGCTCACCGTATTGTTCCTCTCCGGCTGCAGTTCCTTAAAGGTTCTCGACCCGAAAGGAACGGTGGCCGAACTTCAATTGAACTTATTCCAAATTTCCATTGCAATCATGTTGTTCGTCTTTTTTGTCGTGTTTTCCATGTTCGTGTACTTCACATGGAAGTACAGGGAAACACCGGATCGCCGCCACGTCAATCCTTCATATGTGAAAGGAAATAGGAAGCTTGAATTCACGTGGACCGTCATTCCGATTCTCTTATTGGTGATCCTCGCCGTCCCTACCGTAAAGGGAACCTTTTCCCTCGCCGAATCGGATGAAACCAGTGAAAACCCACTGACGATCGAGGTGACGGGACACCAATACTGGTGGGAGGTCCACTATCCGGATCAGGGCATTACCCTGACGAATGAAGCATACATACCAGTAGATCGTCCTGTCGTATTCCAATTAAAATCCGCCGATGTCATCCATTCCTTCTGGATGCCGAGGCTTGGTGGAAAAAAAGATCTCATACCAGGAAAGACGAATACTCTGACGCTGAATGCCTCAGAGGAAGGCGTCTACAAAGGACAATGTGCAGAGCTCTGCGGGGCTTCCCATTCCTATATGAGATTCCAGGTTCACGCAGTTGGGAAACAGGAGTTCAGTCAGTGGGTCGATCAACAGTCTCAGGTAAAGGCACCTGAAAATCTCGATCCCACAGCTGAAAAAGGAAAGAAACTATTTATCTCCAAGTGTTTGACCTGTCATGCCGTTTCGCCTACTGAAAGAAGCAAGGGTCCGAATCTTGCCGGATTTGCAGATAATGAGCGGATAGGCAATGTCCTCACGAACACGGACGAAAATGTGGAGAAATGGATCAAGGATTCGTCTTCTTTCAAACCGGATATCAATATGCCTCCGTTTCCTGACCTGACAGAAGAAGACCTGGAAGCATTAAGTACGTATCTTTCACAATTAGAATAGGAGGTGGAGAATATGGATATCAAGTATACCCTTTTCGGACGGGAATTCGTATTCCCCTCTGATATCATCGCGGCAGACATCTCGATCATCCTGATGGCATTGACTGCCCTGTTTTTATTAACACGTTATAAAAAGTGGAAGTGGGCCTGGGACTGGGCAACTTCCACTCACCATCATAAAGTAGGGATTTTATATCTTGCGGCAGGAGGGGCCTTCTTTCTTCGCGGTGGTCTTGATGCCCTAATCATTAGGATTCAGCTCGCACTTCCGGAGAATCAGTTTTGGGTCTTTCAAGGTGAAAAATATAACCAGATGATGACCACACACGGGACGACCATGATATTCTTTGTCGCCATGCCATTATTGATCGGCCTGATGAATGTCGCCGTCCCCCTTCAAATCGGGGCAAGGGACTTGGCTTTCCCCCACCTCAACTTGCTGAGCTTTTGGCTGTTTCTCGTCGGAGGGGCATTGGTGAATATCAGCTTCGTGCTCGGTGGATCCCCTTCCGCAGGCTGGACGGGCTATGCCCCCTTAAGCCTTGATGTGTATACCCCCGGACCCGGTCTCGACTATTATGCCATCGGAATCCAGATCGCCGGTGCCGGGACGATCATGTCCGCCATTAACTTCCTGGTGACGATCATACGGAAACGGGCTCCAGGGCTCACTTTTATGAGAATGCCATTATTCACGTGGTCTGCCTTTGTTACATCGATCCTAATATTATTCGCTTTTCCCGCCCTGACCGTCGCCCTGTTACTCATGACGATGGACCGGGTGTATGGGACGGCATTTCTGACGGGGACAGAGGGAAACCCGATCATATGGCAGCATTTATTTTGGATCTTCGGTCACCCGGAAGTATACATTTTGATTTTGCCGGCGTTCGGGATTTTTTCCGATGTGATCACCACCTTTTCAAGACGTAATCTGTTTGCCTATCCAGCCATGGTCTTTGCCCTCGTTCTGATTGGGTTTCTAGGGTTCATGGTATGGATCCATCACATGTTCACGGTGGGGCTCGGGCCGATATCAAACGCCATATTCGCCCTTTCCACCATGTCCATTGCGGTTCCGACGGGCATTAAGATTTTCAACTGGCTCTTCACACTCCGGGGAGGGGTCATCCGGTTTAAGACCGCCATGTTGTTTTCACTGGCGTTCATCCCTACCTTCCTCATCGGTGGAGCCACCGGTGTCATGCTTTCAGCGGCACCTGCCGATTATCAGTACCACGACAGTTACTTTGTCGTCGGTCACTTTCACTATGTAATCGTCGGAGGGACTGTTCTCGGAATCTTTGCAGGAGTCTATTATTGGTGGCCGAAAATGTTCGGCTTCCTGCTCAATGAAGTCTTGGGAAAATGGCATTTCTGGCTGTTCACCATCGGTTTTCATGTAACCTTCTTCCCGATGCATCTCATGGGATTGAACGGGATGCCCCGCCGCGTGTTCACCTATTTAAAAAGCGACGGACTAGGAACATTGAATCTGATCAGTACAATCGGTGCCTTCCTCATGGCACTTGCCGTGATGATCTTTCTTTGGAACATTTTCTGGAGTTACCGGAATGAAAAGCGGGACCTCACCGGTGACCCGTGGGAGGGTCGGACCCTTGAATGGTCGATTCCGTCGCCGCCTCCTCTGGGCAATTTCATCAATCGTCCCCTTGTCACCACGGTCGATCAGCTGTGGTATGAGAAGCAGGAAGGGGATGGAACCATTCGAACGGCAGAAGAAGAAGACGTCATTTACGTATCGAACCCTACGGCTCAGCCTATGATGCTCGCAGGAGCCCTTTTCGTCTCTTCCTTTGGCTTCATCTTTGGCTTCCCTCTCCTGCAATGGTTCGGTTTTGCCAGTGTAATCGGAATGCTGACGCTGCGCTCCTTCACTTCAGGACGCACATGGACGCCTTATACACCAGATGAACTGCGGGAAGAAAGGAGGAAAGGGTCTCAATGAATCAACACACTTTCGAATTCGAACAAGAGCAGGACAAGAAGCTCGCCATGTGGTTCTTTATCGCCGCGGAGGTTGTCATCTTCGCGTCCCTTTTCGGGGTATTTCTCACGCTTAAATCCCATGTATCCGATGGTCCTTCCAGCGAACAGATGCTTGAGTTGAAAAGTGTCATGATCTCGACGGTCCTTCTCCTCTCAAGCAGCTTCACGATTTTTGCCTGTGTCAGGTGGAGTGAAAGGGGAGAAACCAGGAAGACTTTCCTTCTATTACTCTTGACTCTTTTACTTGGCGGCATCTTTTTAGTAATGGAATCAAGGGAGTTTATCCACTATTATGAAAAAGGATTTGAACTGGACACAAGTCCATTCCTGTCCTCCTTTTATCTATTGGTCGGGACCCATGGACTGCATGTGCTGGCAGGGGTCATCTGGATGGGGATCCTGCTCATACACTTTGGGGTGAAAGGGGTTTGCCGGGAAACCTCATCGAGACTTTCGGTATTCTCCCTTTACTGGCACTTCGTCGACCTCGTATGGGTCTTGATCTTCACACTCGTCTATCTGTTTGGAAAGGTGGGATAAGAGTGAAAAAAGCTGCGTTCATCTTCCTTTATATCATTGTGATCGGTTCAGCCATCGGGGGATACGTGCTCGTTGAATACAGCAAGGAACAACTTGACCGTTCAACGCTTATCCTCCTGCTCTTAACCCTTGCCTTTTTATCAATCAGCCTGCAGCTGACGGTATTGATGAAAACGAAAGCACCCCTGAGAAAATGGAAATGGCTCTCTTTATCGAGCGGTCTCCTTATCGGTGGTCTGACTTTTCTTTATTTGTTTCTTCTAAAATAGTTAAAAAGGGAGCTGACATGCTCCCTTTTCCATTTCAACCGTACTATTTCATTACCTTCCTCTCTAAACATGTATATAAAACACGACTTTTCTCCCTTATCCCTCTCTCAAATTTATGTTAAAATAAGCCAAAATCAGACAAATATTCTTCCCTTTTTTGAAAGGAGATGCAGATAATGTCAGAAGATAATGAGCTGCACACCATTTTAAAAACACTTGAAACCTATTCCCAATGTGACATTACCCATTCATTTTCTGAACAAGATACTGACCTCTTGAAGGTTTCTTATTCCCATGAATCAAAAGCATTCGTCATCACACAACATGACACAGTGGAAACCTATCAGGATCTATCGTCCGCTTTAGCCAGGTTAGAATCATTATTAGACAAATTAAAGAGCTCCATTCGATAAAAATCCGATCATTTCATACAAAAAAAGACCCGTCGCTGTAATCGACAGGTCTTCTTTCGTTCCCGGATACCATCCGGTTCTAGTTGTTGTTTGAATTGTTTGAGCGGCTGGAGTTGTTTGAGTTGCTCGAATTGCTGGAATTACTAGAGTTGCTAGAGTTACTGGACTGACTTCCGCCCTTCGCTCCGATTTCCTGATAAAACTTCTTATCATGATTATCAGAGGTTGCTTCTCCACCCTTTTCACCGATCTCCTGGTAGAATTCCTTGTCATGATTCTTCGCTGTTTGTTCCCCGCCTTTACGCCCGGCTTCTTCGTAGCTCATTTTGTTGTTGTTGCTGTTATTGTTACCACTATTGTTATTATTGTTATTGTTGTTGTTTGAGTTTGACATAAATAAAATCCTCCTTAAGTTTAGTAAAATTAATTTTAAACAAAATCACCAAGGACGTTGATTTTAGTTATTGTTCCTGTTTGAGTTCGAGCTGTTTGAGTTACTTGAGTTATTGTTGCTTGAATTGCTTGAGTTGCTGGACTGGCTTCCGCCTTTCGCTCCGATTTCCTGATAAAATTTCTTATCATGATTATCTGAAGTGGCTTCTCCACCTTTTTCACCAATCTCTTGGTAGAATTCCTTGTCATGGTTCTTCGCTGTTTGTTCGCCGCCTTTGCGACCAGCTTCCTCGTAACTCATTTTGTTCCCGTTGTTGTTACTGTTGTTGTTGTTATTGTTACTGTTAGACATAAAGTAAATCCTCCTTAAGTTTAGTAAAATGGTGTTGTACGATTGTACATTGGTTATATACCTCGTGATAGGAGAGATAAACGATTTTGGGGGTTTTTAACATTTTTGTAATTTAATTTATACTTTTAGGAGGGTAGTGCCTTTTAATAGAAGTGCTTCCCACGTAGGTGTATGATGAAGTTACACGAATTGTACGAAGGAGTCTTGTAATATGGAATACATCAAGCGGGGAACTTCAGCTTTCAAACATGCCAACCTGGCTTTGTTTGCGGGAGGCTTCAGCACGTTCGCGATCCTTTGGGGAACGCAGCCCCTTCTTCCGGAAATCGCCCATGAGTTTCATGTCTCTCCGGCCACATCGAGTCTCAGCCAATCGTCCACCACCATTGCCCTGGCGATCAGTCTGTTGATTGCAGGATCGTTATCGGATGTGTACGGCCGGAAATCCGTCATGACCTTCTCGTTACTTGCTTCTTCGATCCTCGCCATCTGTACGGGATTTGCATCGGGCTTTCACATGCTCGTGGCCGGCCGGATCCTGCAGGGAATTACGCTTGCAGGACTGCCCGCCGTCGCCATGGCGTATTTGGGTGAAGAAATCGAAGCGAAGAGCCTTGGGATGGCAATGGGATTGTACATAAGCGGGAACTCCATCGGGGGGATGTCAGGGCGGATCATCAGCGGCGTCCTCACCGATTATTTCAGCTGGCATATTGCCCTGATGGGAATCGGCGTCATCAGTTTATTATCGAGCATTATCTTCATGGTCCTGCTTCCAAGGTCCGCCCATTTTGAACCTCAGAACTTTAAGCTCACGTCACTGGCGGGATCCCTGTTCAGTCAGTTCAAGGTTCCGGGACTCACACTCCTATTCACGATCGGATTTCTCTTGATGGGAGGTTTCGTTTCCCTCTATAATTACATCGGATTCGAGCTGATCGCACCGCCCTACTCCCTCAGCCAGACCGTCGTCGGCTTCATCTTTATCGTCTACATCGTCGGCACCTTCAGTTCGACATGGATGGGAATGCTCGCCGACCAATATGGAAAAAAGAAAATCCTGCCTTTGTCGCTTATCATCATGCTAGCAGGCGTCGTGACAACTCTGCATCCGAACCTTTGGGTGAAAATCATCGGAATCGCCGTCTTCACATACGGATTCTTCGCCGGCCACTCCATCGCCAGTAGCTGGGTCGGACGATTAGCACTCCATGATAAAGCACAGGCATCTGCCCTCTACCTTTCTGCCTATTACGCGGGATCAAGCGTGGGTGGTACCGTCAGCGGAAGCTTTTATCATCAGTTCGATTGGCAGGGTGTTGTGTGGATGATCGTTGTACTTTCCGTTGTGTCTATCGGGATATCATTGTGGATGGGGAAAAGGGACGCTGCTCGGGCCATATAAAAAGAGGACTTTGAGTGAAGTCCTCTTTTTTTGGTCGTATCTGATTTTCACAAGGCACATGATGATCAAAAATCGGACTGCACCGAATCACGATACGTCATGCCCAAATATTCATACTCAATCAACACTCGATGTACCTTCTCATCATGAAACACGTTAACGGCATAGATCGTGTCTTCCTTTGTAGCTGTTCCATCATCCAGACTAGCCAATTGCTCCGAATTAGTGGGGCCGGCTTTAATCTTAACATCCCCTACTTTTTCGAAGCTGATTCCTTCCGGCAGCGGATCACCGGGTCCATCGGTAACCATATACCCTCTCAGCAGGTTGCTCACCTGCATTTTCACTTCCTCTGGTGCTTCATCATTATTGACTGTAACCCCTGTCACTTTCGCATCTCTGAATCCATGATTGGTCACTTCCACGAGGACGGACGTCCCTGACTCATTACTAGCAACGACACCAACCTCCATGGGAGGATGCATTCTAAGCCAGACATAACACCCCCCAATTACAACTGCCACCATTAAAAATAGAACGGCCACCCACCAACGCTTCTTCATCCGCCTATCTCCTTATGCTGCTCCTCGTTTCCTGCCATATTCGTTCGGAATTCCATCACTACCAACACAATGCCGGTGCCTCCTGCTAACACCGCCAACACCAGTGGTAAGGTCCCAATTTCAATCAATGCAGTATCCCATACACCGTATCGAGGGTCCCACCCGAGTCCACCATCTCCCAACAGCAAACCGGAATAAACGGCTGCCGCTATAAGCGTCGACCCATAAAGAATCGCACTGACCACCAAGCATGTTAACCCAATCCATAATCGTTTCATCTCTAACACACCCTACCTTCCAAAGAACTCCGGCAATTGTACCCCAAGGTCGAATAACGCGCTCGTCACAAGGAGGATGAGCACCGGAATCACACAAAATACAAGAAACCATGCCCAGTTACTGTTTGAAGATTTTTCTCTCATTTGCTTTCGGTAGGTTTCTTGAATTCGTTTTTGGTTTTTATTCTTGGGTTCGGCCAAAGGATCCACCTCCCCTTATATACATTTCTTTCCATATCTATTCGCCGGTACAGTTTCATAATCCTCTTATTATAAAAATAAAAAAACGACCCTCATCCGGATCGTCACTCTCCCTTTTACCTACTTCTCATTCCCGCTCTTTTTTAAAACCCTGAACCCATGATGAACAACCCAATCATCAGAATAAACCCAAGCGGAAGTAACAGCAGAATCACAGCCGATGCTTTCCGCCAAAATCCAGGCGCACTGTACCAGGAGGAAATAACAGCACCCACATATCCGATCGCGATAATCCACACCCATAGATGTCCGATCTGTTTCCCAACAAGAGACTGTAGTACCAGGAACGTGACCACTAAAATGCCAAGCGACAGAAGACCAAAATATTTTCTCATGTCACCCTCCATTCATACTGGATATCCGACAGATTCTCCTCATTCTCATGCCCTCTTCCGATCACCACAAACCCGTTCTTTTCATAAAACCTCTGCGCGTTCTCATTCACTTCAAATGTATAAAGGGTCAAGCGACCGCTGGACATCGCCTTTGCTTTATCCAGTAACATCTGACCGATCCCCAGCCCTTGATACTCGGCGTGAATGTATAGCTGACTGATTTCCGTATCATTATATGCCGCCATCCCGACAACTTTTCCATTTATGAGAGCCAAATCAACTTGGAACTCCCGAGGCAGGATATCGGTTAAAAAATAGAGATGACTTTCCACACTGTGTTTTTCCTTTTGCCCTATGGCCCGCTCCTTACTTTCCCGCCACATGGCCATCGTTTCCTCGGCATGCCGCGGGTCGAAGGGAATGATATCTGCTCTCATCCATGTTCCTCCTCAAGAATCTTTCGTGTATTGAAAGGCAAGACTTGATAAAATAAATGACAAAGCGATGAGTATCGGTGTTACAATCAGCAACCCTACTAAATCGGTCTTATAATTCCACGGCACGAATGCATCCCATAACAAAGCCGTCACTTTCCATAACACGATGAAGATGAACAGCGTGAAGACAAGGTAAATGAGCCTTTCCACAAAGCGTTTCACCATTTGGCCACCTCATTTTTTCTCTTTTAAAATCGTAAAAATTAAAAACGAAATCAAGACCAAAAAAACAATCCCGACCCCGTTCAGGATGTCGTAGATGCCACTTACAAGATAGATCATGTAAATCGAATCCCCCACTCCTTTTTTCTAATTATTTCAAATAATGGAATCTTTCTCAATCTTTTTTTCAGACGTAAATAAAGAGCTTACCCGCCTTGGGTAAGCTCTCTCCTTTATTCTTTCGGGATGATATTCAGTTTCTTCAATACTTCCAACGTTAAATTCTTCGCTTCTGTACCGCTTCCATCCAGATTGACGGCGAATACCCATTCTCCCTTTTCTGTCTCCACATAACCGGTGTACCAGCCGAGGCCGTAGTCCGATAGCCGGGTGCCGGTTTTGCCGTGAATGGTATAGTCATTCTGCTCGTCATTGATCATGATCCGTTTCACCGTTCTCATCTGCTGTTTGTCAAAGGGGAAGCTCTCTTCAACAAGTCCTTCGAAAAAATCCGTCTGTTCACGTGCCGATATTTCCAAGCTGCTGTCGAGCCAGAAGGAGTCGATGCCACCTGAGATGTCAGCATTCCCGTAATCTAGCAGATCCAAATTCTCTTGCATCCTCTCTTCTCCGATATCACGTGCCATAGCCTGATAATACCAGATGACGGAGTATCTCATGCCGGATGCAAGAGTGTGGTCCCTGTTCCAATCAGGAAACTCCCTCATTACTCCGTCCCATCGTTTCACCTCATATTCATCCCTGACTGCACCCGTCGATAATCCAATCAGGGCGTGGGGGACTTTGTACGTCGATTCAGGTGTATACCGCCGCTCACTCCTATACTTGTTGTAAACGAATTCCTTCTCGGTTTTCACGTTGCGGATGATAACTGTCGCATCCTTTCCGTTCAGCATGTCCGTGATGTCAGACTTGATACTGTTTTTGGCGTCTGCATACGTTCCTCCCATGACGACCAAGGCAATACTCAATACTAGCGCAGCCGTTCTTTTCACATCATTCAACTCCCATGTATATTTACTAGAATGACAGGCAATTGGTCCATGCCTATCTTTCTTGATTTTTAGTATACTGACAGAAAAGGGTTTGCCCAATGCTGTTTTTCACAGACTGTACCCCTACAGATGGGAGGAAAAAGAAGTGCCCTATGCCAAATTTGAAGAAATCATCCGTTACATTGAAGAACTGGCCGAGTCGGGTGATCTTAAGTCCGGAAGCCGCCTGCCATCGATCAGATCCCTTGCCAAAAAGTTCTCCTGCAGCTTGAACACCGTCATTAAAGCGTACAAGGAATTGGAATTCAGTCATAAGATTTATGCGGTGAGTAAGAGCGGGTATTATTTGGTTGAAGATTTTCCTTATAAAAGACAAGCAGGATCTGCAGTAACCGTCTATGACTTCTTATCCGCCGGCCCCGATAAACACGCCATGCCCTACCTCGACTACAAGCACTGCATGAACCTTGCCATCGACCGGTATAAAGAAGAAATGTTCACCTATTCCGATCTTCTCGGACTACCCTCACTGCGTGAAGAACTCGCCAGGCATTTGCGGGATCTCCAAGTGTTTGCAGATCCTTCTCGCATTGCCGTCACGACCGGATCCCAGCAGGCCCTCCATCTCTTGATCCGGCAACCGTTTCCGAATGGCAAACGCACCATCCTGACCGAGCAGCCGGCTCATCCCAGTTTCATAGAATCAGTGAAGGATCAGCCCTGTCTCGGGATCGACATCGGGAGGGACGGACCTAACCTGGAGCAGCTTGAGTTCATTTTTCAACAAGAAGACATTAAATTCTTCTACGTTGTTTCCCGTTTTCATAATCCCACCGGGCACAGTTACACGAATGAAGGAAGAAGGAAAATCGTCGAACTTGCTGAAAGGTATGATGTGTATATCGTGGAAGACGACTACATGGGAGATCTTGACCCCGACCCGAAGCAGGATCCCATGTTTGCGTATCAGCCGAATGGGAGGGTCATTTATACGAAGAGTTTCTCTAAAACGCTTTTGCCGGGCTTACGTCTCGGGCTTGCCGTCCTTCCCCATGAGTTGATCGAAGGATTTACACGTGCCAAGTTTGCCGCAGACGTCCATACACCGGTCATCACCCAGGGAGCCCTGGAGATTTATTTAAAAAACGGAATGTTTGCATCTCATATTGAAAAGATCCGAACGCTGTACCGAAAAAAGGGTGAGGTGCTTCTCCGGGCGTATCGTGCTTTTATGCCGGAGGGAACGCTATATTCTTCTCCCACATCAGGCTTCTACTCAACGGTCAGACTCCCTTCTCCATTAAAAGCTGATGGATTGATTCTACGGTTAAAAGAGAGAAACGTCTTGGCACAGAGCACTGAATCCATGTATCTGGAAGATTTCATGAGACATGACGAGCTCCGGCTAAGTGTTTCCCACGTGGAAGATCGCATGATTGGAGTAGGAGTTGCGCTTATGGCAGAAACCATTAGGGAAATGGCAATTGAACGCAAAAAAGGGGTGATGTGGAGATAAACGGTCTGCGGCGGGACTTAAACGGAGGGGTGTAGTACCCATTCCCTCGAACACGAGCCACTTACAATCTACGATAAAGAAAAGCCGGAAGACTCCCCTCTTCCGGCTTCACTCTCCATTATTTTATAATCGTCGACCCCTGCAGCAGTTCCGGCTTCGCGCCAAGGATCAATAAGAATAACTTCGAGTCACTGATTTGTCTGTGCTTTTTCATGATGGCTTTCAGCTGAACCATATTCGGATGATTTTTCAGCTTCCGGACCTCATCCTGATAGAGTGAGAGAATCGAATCCCGGACAAACTGCGGTTCGTAATCCGGCAGCTCTTTGTCACGTAGTAAGGACCCCATGTAGCCGTACTTCAGCTGTAGTTGTCGCGTCAAGCTCGTGACGTGGACAAGCTGTTCATTCAGTTCAGGGTAATCCTGCTTCAGTGCTTCTACATCTTTTTTTGCTTCGTGCAGTTCGTTCATTCCTGCTACCATCATGCTCATGATGCCTCCCCTCCCATGTTCCAAGGTTTCTCGAGTCCGATGATGTCATTCAGGATTTTGCTCTGCTTGCGGCGGACCCTTCTTCTTTCCGCACGTTCTTTTCCTGATTCAAAAAGAAATCTCTCTTCTTCTGTTTCCGGTACGATTTCCGGTACTTTGACGGGATTTTTATTTTCATCAAGTGCGACAAAGGTTAGGAAAGCTGTCGCTGCCATTCGTCTTTCACCTGTAATCATGTCTTCGGCGATCACTTTGCAGAAGATTTCCATCGATTTATTCCCAACGTAAGAAACGAAAGATTCGACGCAAACGGAATCACTTTGATGGATCGGATACAGGAAGTCGATGGAATCGGTTGATGCCGTCACACATTCCTTCACCCGTGCATGACGTCTAGCAGATAGCGTTGCATTATTATCAAGCTTCTTCATCAAAACCCCACCGAACAGGGTATTGTAATTGTTTAAATCATTAATCATAACCTGATCCGTACTAACGACCAGACTCTCTTTCGGATGCTTCTTGTTTGGCATGAAGAACAAGTCCCTTCTGTTTGTGTAATGGTATTTCAAACGTTTGATACCCAAAGTGTACGCCCCGAATCAGGATAAGTGAAATGAATGTTCCTCATCATTACCATAGATGCTGTCTATGCAACGGCTTACAATTGAATGGCATCAATACCCATTTTTCCTAAATCGGGGCAAAAAAAAGAGCCTTCCTCAGTCGGAAATGCTCCCCATTAATCGTTCCTGGGTAAAGGTGAGCCACTCTTTCGTGGCATAGGATAAATATTGATTTTTCCTCCAGATGATGGCGAGGTCCCATTCGATGACAGGTTTTACGACACGAATCGCAACCAAATCTTCCTTCAACTGTTCATAGACGCTGTAAGGCAGGATCGAAATCCCCAGTTTAGCCTCAATCATCTTCCCGATGAAGTCCCATTGTGAGCTTTCAGACACCACTTTCGGAAGAAATCCGGCTTCTTTACACGCCTCACGGATTCGGTCATTCAGGGCAAAATCTTTGTTAAAAAGGATCAGCTGTTCATCCTCGAGCTCCATTAATTTTACCTGCTTTCTGCCCGCTAACCGGTGAGTCTTTGGAACCACAATTCGCAGTTCTTCCCTCATAAATGAAAATTGGTGAAAATCCTCCTCAGCGGCAGGCAGCACTCCGACACCAACATCCAACTGATCGGCAAGAATATCCTCTTCAATCCGCTTCGTCCCGTTCTCGATCAGCTGGAACGTAATGCCTGGATACAACGCATGGAATTCCCCGAGAACCTTGATGAACTGACCCGCATCCATGATCGGCGGAAGGCCGATGCGGATATGCCCCCGCTGCAGACCGATCAGGTCATCAAGCTCATGCTGGACGTTCTCAAACGCCTTATCGATCGTCTGTGCCTGCGTCAAAATCGCCCGCCCCGCATCCGTCAGGACAAGCTGCTTACGGGAACGGTCGAATAGCTCCACTCCGAGCTCGTCCTCTAAGTTCCGGATCATCTTACTGATCGTCGGCTGCGTCACAAACAAATGATCCGCCGCACGGGTGAAACTTTTGAATCTCGTTACTTCTATAAAATATTTTAAGTGTCTGATGTCCACTTGAGCACCTTCTTTTCCAGTATCCATCCCTTTATAATAATAACAAACTCATTATAAATGTTAAGGATGGCGAATTGAATGTCGACCCAACCAAAACATCAAACGTGGATTCAATTGATATGGTTCGGTTCATCGTATTCTATTAAATAAAACCATCAAAAATAAGCGGAGATTTTCCGGTTACATTCAGAATGGAACTTGTTTTCGGTGTAAATAAGCGGAGTTTTTCCGCTTACCCACAGAAAAATCACCTATTTTTTGTATTTTGAGAGTAATAGCCGGAATCTTTCCGTCTATTTCATCCTTTTTCATCTAGTAATGACTAATTAAACGGAGTATTTCCGTCTATTTATCAGCCTTGCCAGATCTCACGTACTCTTCAAATTCGGTCTTAGTCTTGCCCACCTTCGCATCGCCTATGTATAATCGCCATCTCCCTTCACCTCTCCCCTTTAAACCCCAACCCCTTCTCCACAAGCGCCTTCCGAAGCTTCGGTATCGACGAAGGGCCCATCCCGTGAAAAGCAAGAATCTCCTTTTCACTGAATTCAGCAAGCTCATCAAGCATCGTGATCCCGTTATTCTCCAACGCTCTTCTTGCCGGGCTTGCGAGAACCGATAGAAATCCAGTGTCGGGTTTCCGTTCTTTTTCACAAACGGGACAGGTCGGGCAATCGCTTTTTTTCACATAGGTATGTCCGTTTTTATATAAACAATCGCAAGCGTCCCACCAAAGATGATCATGATGGAAAACGACAAGCGTATGAGATACGCATTTATTTTCACATAATCCCCTCCTCACTTTCATTATTCCAAAATATGTTAACCTATTCAATCCTTGCCTCATGTTAAAATAGAAAATATAACCAAAGGAGTCTGGTAATGTGAAATACATCATGATCGGTACGGCTTGTCTGATGGTCATTGGGATCATCGCAGGCACGTATTTTTTTGAGAAAGAGCCACATGTAACTCAGCCGGAGACGCCTGAAATAAGTGATCCCGGTCCGCCACCGCTTCAAGCGGTGAATGAAGCTGACCCTGTCGGATACTCGCTTCAACAGGATCAGCTGCAGATCACCTACAACCATGGTGAGAAGTGGATTCAAGTACCTGTGGAAAAAGAAAATATATTCCAAGGGGAGTATTCCGGGAGTGAGAACGAGCTGATAGAGGATAGTTATATTCTGACAGAAGATCTCGCTGCGTTCATAAACGCCCGTGACTATTCCGTCGATAAAAGCGTCCGATTGCTTTTTTCAAAGGACAGAGGGGAGACATGGGAAGACGCTCAGGTCACAGCTTCTTCTCCGCCTATCCGTTTCAGGAAGGTCGACTTTCTCAATGAGTCCTTCGGCTACGTGATCCTCTCTGCCGACCGGACGATGTCACAGGAATTGACGACTGTTTATTTGACGAAAGACGGAGGGGAATCGTGGAAGGAGACGCCACGCCCAGATACCACGCGTCTCATTTATGACGGTGGATTTGTGGATGAAGACACCGGCTTTCTCTCATTCGGCATCCTAAACCCCGAAGAACCGGATCTTCATGTCACACAGGACGGCGGAAAATCGTGGAACAGGGCAGCGATGGATATCCCGGATCAATATAAAAGGATCTTTGTCATGTCAGAAGTCCCCTTCAAAGAAGGTGATCACCTGGCCGCCTACGTCAATCAAGGTCCAAACGGTGATTATAAAGGCGGAACAGTAAAAGGGAAATTCATCTCAGAAGATCAGGGACGGACCTGGTCATTCCAGAAGGAGGTACAGTCAGATGAAACAGACTGAAAAAAGAATCGGGCGTCTACTATTCATCTTATCCATCCTCCTGTTCATCTTCCAGATGGGATACCTGTTCCTGCACGCCGCATATGACTTGGAATATATCGATAATCGTCTATTTTATATAATCAATATCGTGATTGTGGCTGGCATGGCTGCTTCTATCTTCCTTCTCTTTACCATTCCGAAAACGTGGAAGATGGTCTCATCCGTGACAGCGAGTATTCTCATCCTCCTTCAAGGGGGCCTCATCGTGAACCATAGTCAGCAGATCAAACAGATTGTAAGCTTTTCACCCGATATGAAAAATCAGTTCGTCTTAAAAGAAGACAGAAAAACGGGTGAAGCCGTCTATTACAGAACCTATTACCGGATCTTCGCACGACCGAAAGAAGTCCTTCCCTACGAAACACAAGGGAAATTCAAGTTGAAATGGCTTGAAAATGACATCGCGGCGTTGACCTACCGAGCCTCTGACAACAGCATTCACCAGTACATCGGAACATACGGCGCCAGGGACTCAGGTATTTCGTATACTTATGTCGGCCCGACGATTCAGGGCCAGTGGAAAGGAAACGACCTCAGGATTGACAGCACACCGAAGGGCATCTCCATTGACTACCACGGAAAATCCGGACAGACCTACGATTGGGACAACGTCGTCCAATTCGGCACCATTGCCATCGTCCTGATGAGGGACGGTGAGGCGGAATGGACAATCGGATTGAATGAGAATTTTCAAAGTCACTCGAATGATCCTAAGCTTCCTTCAGGGGAAATTACGTTGTATCGGGCTAGTATGGATCGCGTTGAGCCCGTCAAACTTACATTCGTGAAATAGCAAAAATCCGGGATTGATTGCTGATCCCGGATTTTTTTAATAAATGGACTGTTGGAAGTCGTCGCGTATGTATGTTGGTTTATATGGTTTGATTTCAGATCACTTTCCAGGATCTGGCTCATCAATCGGGAGCCAAGATCACGTTTGGGTATTTATTCCAAAACACATCTCGTCTCAATGATCAAGGAGCCTCTTAAACAGAAATAGCGACCGCCTCATGACTTTCTCGCAACCGCTGCCCAATCGATCAAGAAATCCACAAGAACCTTCACAAGCATCCCCACCACCAGCAGTGCCAGAAAGGATTTCAAGTAGTTCCAGTCATATAGAACATAGTAATGAAAATGGACAAAAATCGGCACCCCTACAAAGGAAATAATAGCCATAATGATAGCATTCGCAATCATATAAGGTTTCCATCCACTATATTTCTGGTATAGGAGCGTATGAATTACCGGGATGGTCAGGAAGTCAACTGCATTCATGACCTTGAACGCCGTGATGAATTGGTGAGGATAGCTCCACCAATGATAGTAATAGCCGAGTTCATTGATGAATCCGACGAGGATAAAGCTTATAAGGAAAGCTACAATGATGTCTAAAGGACGCTTACGATCTATCAGCTTAATCAATAGGATAAGAAAGAGAATGTTCAGGATGACAATGACCCACCAGTGGAGACTGAACAGGTCCTCACTCAGCCAATATTTGGTTTCCAGTTTATTGGCTGAGTGATTGAGCCGCTGTATTTCTTCGAACATAAAAAAACACCTCCTTAAAGGAAGTATTTCCATGTTTCAGCCATTCATTCGGAGGAAGAGACCCTCCATCAACAGAAGGGGGTCTCTTCCTCATTCTTATTTCACTTCTACTTTTTCAGAAGGAGCAGATTCTCGATCCTCTATATTCACAGTTGTGATGTAATAAGAATCCCCTTCTTCAGCCTCCCCATCAAAGAAGCTCTTCCTTTCGTGGGCAGAGATGCTAGCGATATGGTTGAATTCTTTTCCGTCCGCCGTCTTTTTATACACTCTGTATCCCATGACGGTATCACTCTGCACCGAATGCCACGAAACCGATCCTGTGTCTACCTGAACAGCCGTTGGAGATTCCGGCACTTTTACTTCATTGACGTTCGTTTCAGAGATGAGTTCTGTATACACGACCAGCCGATCCGGGTAGAGATGCTTGTCATGATTGAAGGTTCCTGTACATGTAATGACATTCAGGTTCCGTTTATCCGACGGTCCGAAGATTTTCTCAATCGGCGCTTCATCACTCGGATAGCTTTCCTTCGATTTCACCTCAAATGTTCGCTTCATTCCTTGTTCATCTGTGACAATGACCTTTTCTCCTATCTCGATATTCTTCAGATAAAAGAAGATCGCCGGTCCTTTTTTACTGTCAACATGACCAGCAAGAACAGCATTTCCCTTGGCACCTACCTTTACACCACGATCATACCAGCCGACGACATCCGTCTCTTCGGGCACTTCCATTTCCCCGTTCTCAAGCAGTCCGACTGGTATGACGTTCGTATCGATGTCCATGCTCGGGATCTGGACACGGGAAGGCGTAATTCCTTCTTCTTGAACCTTTACCTGCTCTTCAAGCTCTGTTTTCTTCTTTTTTAAAGAGTCAAGAAGAACAAATTCTTCTTCCTTATGGGCGGTACCCACCCCGCTTATCATCAAGACTGCAATCAGTATGATAAGCATTCGTTTCTTCATCGTGTTCCCTCCACTTAAGAGAAGAGAGAAGAGCGTGATCCCGCTCTCCTCCTGGCTCTAAGATTATTGTTGATCCGCAAACTTCTTCTTGATGATGATTCCGCCAGCCATCATTGCTACCGCTACAAATGTGATCCATGCAGCCATCGGCATTCCTTCTTCAGCCGCTCCACCCATTCCGGTGTTTGGCATTTGCTCAGGCATGTCACTTGATGCGAACTTCTCTGGATTCTGCTTCACAATCGCATCACCAAGTGCTTTCCCTACACCGAACATGAACGCATATCCTTCACGGAATGTATCGGTGCTTGCTTTGTAGTCTTCTGCTACATACGAGTCGAACGCTTTCACTACTTGATCTTCATGTGTTTTCAGTGAAGCGATGGCCGCGTCTTCCGGAAGATTTCCTTCTGTTGCCGTTGCCAGGAATGCACCGAATTCTTCAGTGAACATACCGAGGCTGTCTTTCGCTGCCTTCACGCCTTCATCATCACCTGCTAATGTTGCGCTCACTAGATCTGCCTGTGCATTGATGTGCTCACTTGTCCATAATTTCTTGAATTGTGCAGCACCTTCTTCTCCATAGATGGATCCGATCGCTTTCGTCCATGCTTCTGTGTTCATATCTTCTGCCCAAGTCGCTGTATCATAATCCGGCGCTTCGTTGACACCCTTTTGCATGCTCATCGCTGCCCGCGCAAAGTGCTCTGCAGCCAGATTATTGAGTGTAGAGCGTAATTCCGCTGCCGGTGCATCTACTTTCGTGTTGTTGAATTTATTCGGCATCTGAGTCACGATCGCTCCGGATAAGGCTTTCGAGATATCGAACATTCTGTCGTACCCTTCTTTGAAATTCGTTTGATAGCCTTTGTAATCTTCATCTACATAGCTGTCAAACGCTTCGATGACATCCATTTCATGTGCTGTTAATACCTCTTTCGCTGCCGCTTCAGGAAGATTTCCTTCTGTTGCTGTCGAAAGGAAGGCCGAGAATTCATTGACGAAATCTTTCACTTCGGCTTCAGCCGCTTTTCTCATTTCCGCGTCGTCTGATTTGGCAGCTTCAACGAAATCCGGTGAGTATTCATTATGTCCGGCAAAGATTTCTTCGAATTTCTGAGCGCCTTCTTTCCCGTAAATCGATTCGATGGCCGGCGTCATATCCAGTGCATTTTGATTAAGTGCCTCATATGCCTCTTTCTCATCCGGTGCATCCTTGTAATCTTTTACCATGGCGTTGACTACTAATACATAGTGTTCAGAGAGTAATTGATCCAGTGTGGAACGAAGATCGGAAGCCGGCGTCACCGCTGTCGGTGTTTCTGCCGCAAAACTTGCCGTTGGAGCTAGTAGAGATAATCCTAACATTGGTGCTGCGATTTTCTTAAGTAATTTTGTTTTTTCCATTTTATGAATTCTCCTTTTTCGTTTGGTTTTTTGTTTTCTGGTAAGATAACGCAGCGTATTTTGATATGGATCATATTTTTTAAAAAAAGTTTTATTTCTTTTGAAATGAAGAGTGGATTTTATTCGAATAGTGGTGAATCGGTTCACACAAAGTGGTATATTATATGAAATAAAGAAGAGGGGTGCCTTTACGCTAGGCACCCCTCTTCTTTATTGRGAGATCAATAGAAACAAATAATATTTAATAAATCGACGACTTCTCTTTTCTAGTCCTCACATTTTTAATCAGACTCGTTGTGTACATAGTCTGGAGAAGCACTCCTCCCCCTACATAACAATTACCATCAATCTATTCACCTTCTCAGATTTAAACACGGATTCTCAGCCTCTTCACCGACTCTCTTTTTTCTTAAGAGAAAGCACCAATGCCACTAAGAAAAGAATCGCAGAAACGAATAAAGTCATTACTGATCCCACGGGTGTCAAAAACCCAATAATTAATAGAATAATAGCTAATATTAACAAAACACTGATCATTCCTGATCCTCCTGTCACAATCCCGAATACCACTCCCCAAACTTTTTCATCCCCGAATCCTCTTTCACCCGGTTATATTCGGTAAAATCCCCTTCATCAAACTCAGCCATCGTTTTATGAAAATGCTTAGGGATAAAGATATACCAAAGATCAGACCAGCTATTCACATTCTCGGAACCTTGTATTTTTTCTGCCACGACGCCGGGAGATTTACTCTCAAAGAATCTCATTTCCTCCCCGTCGTAGTAAGCAAGACAGGACCTGAATTCACATGCTCTATTCTCCTCCCCCTGCATCAGCTTCAGAACCCCCTCGATGCCGATCGTGTCCAACATATGATTCACATAAGCCCTCGGGAATCCATTCAATGTCGAAATAAAAAAACCTGAATCCAATGCGATACATGGCTTTTTTACAATGGAGTATGCCTGCAACACCTTTTGTTTCGCAATTTCCTTGATGTCATCACTTCTCGGTTCACTTAACTCAGCCTCGATCGGTAAGACCTTTATATTTGTTAACTCCTTCTCTGCAGAAGCAACTTTTCCCTTATTGGTTGTGACGAAGATGATTTCTTTCATCGTTTTCTCATTTGTTTCTATCAATCTACTTCCTCCTGGTGTTCTTCTACGAACTTTCATCTAACTGTGATTCAATGCCTTTTTTCAATTGAAGCTGATGATACCCTAAGACAATAGCTAACACTCCCATGACAAATAAGATGCTCCCTCCAACCAAAAAGGTATTGATATATCCTTTTACAATGACGTTATAATGTTGACCCCCGCTTCCTTTATTGATTAACCATGTTTCGGCACTGGCCGTCCCAAAATAAACATTAAAGAAAAGCATGATAAAACCCGCTATCGTTGACAAAATCCCCAGGATGATGACAAGCGTCAAGTTATCCTTTGACATGGGCGGTTCCCCCTTCGTAACTATAAGCCGTCTTTCCAAAGGAGAAGAGCAGGATAAGTAGGATGGCTAATTTCTTGAACATGCGCTTCACTCCTCCTTTTATAAAATTCACGACTTATGATAAAAAGAACTTTCTCACTTCATCCCAATTCTCCACGCGTACATATCCCATCTCATACCGGTTATGAGGAGCTGAAAATAATATCCCCTCTCCCTTAAAGTCTTTAAAATGCTTTGGGCTGTCGTCTATTAAATAGTCTGCATGAATAATGCTCTTGTTACCGCAGAAGACAAATTGTAAGTCTGATAGAAACGGGAAATGTTCTTTTAGCCATTCATACTTTGCCGTAAAAGAAGTAGGGTGCTCCATTGCCGCAGTAGTGATGTAAATTTCATAAGATTCACTCAGCTCTTTAATTACGTCCTGACTCCCTTCCATCACTTCCAAATCCCTAAAGAACGTCGGGTCATCTATATACGAAAGGATGTCATCGGCAACATGGGGTCGAATTTTCCAAAGTCTTGTCCCCAATAAGTCCTCTGGAGTCAAACTTTCGTTATATTTTTTATTAAAAATATTCAGGTGCTTTTTATGTAAGTCAGCGATTACTTCATCCATATCAATGGCTATCCTTTTCATACGTCCCCTTCCCTCCGGAGAAGATATTCTTCACGGAGAAGTCCATAAACCGCACAGTCCTTGTACTGATCCTTAGCATTCCTGATCATATGCCGGATGAGGCCTTCCTGCTTCATCCCGGCTTTTTCCATGATCCTGCCTGAAGCAGGATTATCCGTATTATGGGCAGCGGATAGTTTGTGTACGTTCATGTTGGTAAAGGCAAATTCCACAACGGCTTTCAATGCCTCGGTCCCGTATCCCTTATTCCACCAGTCAAATGCAATGGAATAACTGACCTCACAGTTTCCTGTAGATGAATCAAAATCATATAAATCAATCTCTCCGATCAGGCCGCTGCCATCCTTGAGTTCGATTCCCCAGTGACAAAACTCTTTTGAAACGTACCCATCCACAGTCTTCTCCATCCGCTTATGTGTTTCAGCAATGGTCTTGTGCGCCGGACTGACACGATGATCGGAAATCCGTTCGTCAGATAGCCATTGATCAAAGGCTCTCTGAGTATCGTCCATGCACATCCTTCGAAGATTCAGTCGATCAGTTTCTAATGCGGGGGTACCGATAAAGTGAAACATGCCGTCACTCCTAATCCCATATAGACTCTCATTAAAAATAAGTCACCATCATCACAACGAAACTAATAACCGTAAACAAAAGGACACCATAAAACACTGAACCTACATTGGATTTCAGCTCATTATCCTTCTGAATCTTCCACCCTGCCTGACTTGCTCCGAGTGTAGCCCCTTTGGATAACGCACCGCCACTGCTGTTGAAAAAGAAAAGTCCCACTGTTAATCCAAGACCGATGAAAAAGCTCCATTCCCCGAAAGAAAATGAGAACAGAAGACTCCCGATCCAAATCGCAACGGCAAGGATCACAGCCGTCACTAAAGATGTTCGTGTGAAGAATTTTTTCATTTTGATTCCCCCTCGTATTATTTATACTTACGTTCGGGGATTGTAAAAAGTTTCAAATTCCAGTCAAAACGAGGTCACTGGCGAATGGATTATGTAACTTCCCAATACTTTTCACGATTCAAATTCTCCACACACCACCGATAATGACCATCCTCACACGTTGGTGAATAAAGATTCGCCGTCATCAAACTGTAGAGTAAGACATAGAAATATAAATCTTTCCGTACCCCTTCTCCTAAGGTTAAAACAATGATTTCCAAATACCTTTCGCGAAGATTTGCATTCAGCTGATTATACATATCCAGGCACACCCATCCGATCGCCAAATCAAACAAATAATCCCCATACATGGTCAGCATCCCGAAATCAATCAGCCCTGTAACATCATGTTTCTCATTGATTAAGATATTCCCAGGGTAAAAGTCTCCATGAATGATGGAATAGTCCCCTTCATATCCAGTTGCCAGTCTTTCCATTATTAGAGTTAACTTTGCCCCGTAATCCCGGACATCCCCCTCAAAATAAGGTTTCAACTCAGTCTGTTTAAGCTTTATCGTTTCACTTAATAGATCATACCAGTTATCCATCCTGCCTGATGACATACGGTGATCATGAAATAGTTGGAATCCTTCCATCGTTGAGCTTCCTTGAAGGGATTGCAGTTCCAGATTTGCCTGAAGATACGTTTTCATCATGTTTGTCTGCTCGTCATGGGTCATCCCCGCAAGCTTGCTTTGCAAATCGCTTCCCTGCATCCTCTTTTCAATCGTCACTAACGTTCCATTCTCTACTAAGATATCGTGAATATAGGGGAGCTCATAGCTCAGGTGATCCGCCTTTAGTCCAGCATAGAAATTCCTTAATCTCTCTTGTCTCCGTGCGTCAGACAAATCATTATATACTTTCAACACTCTCTGATCATCTAAAGCATATACTTCTGCTTCCATACCGGAACCCAGAAAATCCGCATCAGAAATACGGAACCTGTCCAGGAGGTTGGATCTCATGTTGTCTTTATTCATATTTGTCACCTCTCTACTTGAACGATTTCAAATCCTTTTTATCACTTAAATACCAATCAACCATATTTCTAAAACTCCACAAAAAAAGGATGCTGCCCCTCATCCAAACAGCACTCGATCCGCTCTCTAAAATTCGAATGCGTCACCATCTTGAGCGCCTCATCGATCGGAAAAAATGCTACCTCTAGACTCTCAGGAGAAGTAGTCGGCACTCCTCCAACGGGCTTTGCAAGAAATAGTGTATTGCAGATGGACCGTTTCACATTCTGAAATACTCCACAAAATGCCATCACCTCTATATCAATGCCTGTCTCCTCTTTCGTCTCCCTGATCGCGGCATCTTTTATCGACTCTCCTTCTTCCACCTGACCGCCGGGCATTTCCCAACCACGTCTTGGTCCCTTTATTAATAGGATTTCCCGACTTTCATTCAGAACGATTGTAGCCGCTGAAACGATATGTTTTGGCGGTGTATATGTTTGTTGTGTCATAAGACTTCCTCCTCCATATTAAAAGGAGCTTACCTTTCACGATAAACCCCCGATACTTAAAACCCTTTGTTTTATATTGGCTGACCTCTTTCAGCAGTCGTGAAAAATACCCCTTTCACATAAATCGTATAGATCAAGACAATCACTGAAAAAACAACATTCCCTATGAAAGGTTGCTGAGGATGGTTCGTTGCAATAACCGAACTGACTAGACCAAACAGCACTGAGTACGAGACAAACAACCAAAACCCCCATCTCTTCAACCTCATGTACCCATACACCATCAATAGAGAAAACAGTGCCAATACTATTCTCATCATCCGTTCTGGCAGGATCGATACACCAAAACGTTCCGATATGCTGATGGCATCAGCGTCAGCTTGATAAAAAATGGCGGTGAATAACAGAACCACCGCACCAAAAATATAGAAATATCCTATGATCGATACACCTAAAGGTCTTTTCATCCATTCCCTCCATTCCTCGGTTTCAGGTACTTCCACTATTACTAATTATGTCAAAATAAACCAAAACACTCAATCGTTATTTCCATCATATGAGGCTCATTCATCCGGAATTCGTGTCTTTTCAGATTCACTCCATGCCTTTCTCCACCCAATACCCCTCATCAGAATTCCTCACCACGACATCAAAATTCTCACTCTTCGGATGCATAAAGACTTCATATTGAACCCTTCGCTCGTCATGGGTTTTCCGCAAATACTCCACTTCCATCCCTCTTTCGTTTATGTCGCGGATGCCCCTTCTCATGAGCTCTGTCTCTCCATCTGTGTAGAAGTAAATTTTCAGATCGTATAAATCTGCTTTGCTGAACGCGACGGACATTCCTTCTACAATCGTCAGGTTGTTTTGGGAAGAAATGAGCCGGCTTGGATCATAGGGTACGTCCAACGTGTAAAAATCCATTCCCTCCCTCACCATCCTGATGTCCCGGTCAAGGGCGAATAAATGATGAGCGTCCGGATGACATGCGGTCATTTTGGACTGATGCTTTTCATTTCCGTATTCATATTCTATAAAGGAGTGCTTCCTGACAGCCGAACTTACGATATAAGGATCGGTGTTGATATAATTGACGTTATTTCCAAGCAACTCCAACAACTTCCTCGCAAACGTCGTTTTACCTGAAGCACCGTGACCTGAAATGCCGATGACCATTTTTCCTTCCTGCTTCGTCAATCGATCGGCTATGGTATGTAAGATTTTATCCATGGATTTACTCCTTCTCTCAACTATTAATCTTCTCCGCTGACATCGATTTCTGTACTGTCTTCATCCACACCGTCTGGATGCCTCATTTCATACATCTGCCCACGCATCCTGAATTGTTTGATCATCATGGCCAGAAAGATCCCGACCAAAGAAAGATAGAAGAGGAAATCAATGTGAAAAAACAAAGCCACACTTAATAACAAAATCGAAGGAAGCGCTATGAGCAGTTGAAGCTTCTTCACTGTGATTCTGCCAGTCTCACAAATTCCTCACTGTCTTTCACGCACAGTTCCATCCCTTTTTCCCAAAAAGATTCCTCCGTAATGTCTTCCCCTAAATGCTTCATGACGAGTTCTTCTGCCGACATGCTGCCTGAATCCCGCAGGAGAGCCAAATAATCGTCCTCGAATCCTTTTCCTATTTCCTTTGCTCTGGCGAAAAGATGGAGTGCCAGCAAATACCCAAAGGTGTACGGAAAGTTATAGAATGGAGATTCCGTTTTATAAAAATGTGGCGTCCATATCCACGAATGAACCGGGACCTCATCAAGGGCTCCGGCATATCCTTCTTCCATGGCCGACCCCATCATCTCGTTCAGGCGTGCTGCCGGTATGAAGCCATTTCTCCGTTCTTCGTGAACCTGCTTCTCAAAGATGAATCTCGCGTGCAGGTTCATGAAGTTCATAACGCTCCTCTTCAATTTCTCATCCAGTAGGAACAGCTTCTCTTCGTCGGTATCAGCCTTTTCCATGGCTGATTCAAGAATGATCATTTCTGCGAAGGTCGACGCCGTTTCCGCCAAATTAATGGGATACGATTTGTTCATCCCGTTCACCTGTTTCATCGCATGGTTATGAAAGGCATGGCCCAGTTCATGTACAAGGGTCAGCACGCCTTTAAATGTACCTGGAAACGTCATGAACACCCTCGATTCCCCCGTCAACGGAAACCCTGCACAAATGGGAACCGCCGACTTCCCGGGACGGTTTTCCGCTTCGACCCATCCATCACGGAATGCGGTCTCTGCAAACCTCCCCATTTCTGATCCGAACGCACGAAACCGTTCTGCGATCAACGCTGAGGCTTCCCCGTACTCCATTCCTTGATGATCGTGATTCATCGGGGACCAGAAATGATAGGACTTCATTTTGACCTCGCCATTCATCCCTGCTTTCACATTCAGATATTCGACAAACGGCTCCTTATACTTCTCCATCACAGAAAGCATCGCATCCAGTGTTTCCCGCTTCATACGGTTTTCAGCGAGAGGAATACAAAGGACATCCTCGACGCCCCTACTCTTATACATATTTAACCTGAAACCTGTCAGGTGATTTAGGATTTGAGCAAACTGTCCCTCATGTTCGGTCCATTTTGCCACCAGCGCTTCATGAGATTCCCTTCTGACCGACTCATCGGCATGGGTTCTGAGATTAATGGCCTGTCCAACCGAAAGCTCCTCTCCCCTCACCTGCACCCTGATGCTACTCATAATTGACTGATAGAATTGTCCCCATGCGTGGTATCCGTCTACCATGAGATTCGACACTTCCCGTGAAGGCTCCCTTTCCGCTTCTTCACGCCACTCTCCCAGGATGAAGTCAAAGTCCTTGAGATTCTCTGAAGCAAGCAAACTTCCCCACTCCATTTCCTCTATAGAAGCTAACACTCTCTTCAAGTCATTCCTGATAGAATCATATCTTGATTGAAGGGCCGTTGCTTCCCCTCTATAATATTGGGCACCCTGGTCGTCCGGATCCACCGAAAGCAAACAGATCGCAAATGACCTCATCTGTGCTATCGAAACCTTTATTTCCGTGATCCGTTTAAGAACATTATCCAATTGATCCGACTTTGGCGTCACTTTCTGCATGAGTTCTTCCAGCTCGGAAACCCTTGCTTTCGTCTGATTCATATGGTCTTCTAATTCAGGAGATGCGCTTCCCCCGTTGAAGATGCTGTCGAGATTCCAAACCGTCTTATATTCCGTATGATTCATATTCCATGCTCCCCCTAATCCCAGAGATTCGCCCTCGTAATCCCGCCTGTTCGTAAGTAATCCAATAACTGACCGGCGTGAACGGATTCGTGGTATGCGATTCTCATCAGCATATCGCCCATTTCCCTCACATATCCTACATCGGAACGATCAATCTTAACAGCAGATAAAGATTCTTCGTTCAAATCCGAAACATATTCCAGAAAACTCTTTCTGAACGGCTCGGCAAGCTCCAACTCATTTTCCACTGAAATGCACGGCTTACCTGCAAAGGGTGATTCGTATTCACTTAAACTCCCTCCATTGATTAATGCCAAGTGATAATAATGTTCACTTTCTAACACATGACGAACCATCTCGATACAAGACATGGCCTCACCATCTGGTTTCCAATGAAAAAAGTCCTTTGGAATGCCTGACCAAAGCTTTACACTTCTCCTTCTCACTTCCTCTAAATTGAGTATGATTAATTGAATTGCATTCATTTAATAACCCCCTAATCAAACATACGTTCTAATTTTACCTTATTTCCTCCTACCTTCCAATGATTATTTGTCCCAATTTTCTAAATAGATTATAATCCCCTTATACTACTAAACGGAGGAATCATCGTGCCAATCACTTTAGCCTTGTACAACGAAACCTATGAACATAAGCTTAAGGACTTCCATCTCCCGGAAGACCAGCTCCAATTCACGAGCCTGCCCCTCGATAAAATCCATAATCCCGCCATCTCACCAGACACCCGTCACATAGTGATCCTACTCGATGACACACCTGTCGGTTATTTTGCGCTGGAGAAAGGGGAAAAGCTTCGTAAATATTCGTCTAACCCGAAAGCAAGACTCTTAACCTCTTTTTCTATCCATGTAAGATACCAAGGGCAAGGCATTGCCAAGGAAGGGCTCAACCAGCTACCAGGTTTCATCAGGGAACACCTTCCCGAAACGGACAAAGTGGTCCTCGGCGTCAACAAACGGAATCAAGCTGCCATCAGCCTCTACCTGAAGACAGGCTTCACCGACGAAGACGAAGTATATGTGGGGCCTAAAGGACCTCAGAATGTTCTTCATTTGAAAATATAAAAACAGGAATGCCCTTTAGCCTGGGCATTCCTGTTTTCATTATCCCGTACAGATCATCACTCGATTGCCATCGGGATCCTGGATGACGAAAAAAGCAAAATCATCGAATCTTGTAATCTCCGAAACGATTTCATAGTTCAGCTGTTCTACATAAGAATGTGCTTCTTCAATGTTTTCAGTGTGAAAATTAAAGAGAGGATGTTTACTCTGATCAGCCTCTTTCGTCACACCCTGTGGCCCTGCGTCCAGGGTCAATCCAGTGAAATGATTGATGGACAGGTTGTAGACGGGATCTTCCACCTGCTCGAGATCATACGCCTGACCCAGTAACTCAGAGTACCATCGAACGGATTCCTTCAGATTGCTGACATGGACAAACACCGTATTGATTTGATTTAAAATCGGACTTTTCATTGAACTCCATCTCCTTTTAATAAGAAATACCTTTAGACGAAGGCCTTTGCATCCCAGTCCCACCTGAGAGAATGGACGACCTCCTCCTTAGATACCCTCCATCCAAGAGGGAACGAATGCCATTTGTGATCAAGGTTAGTGAGACGATCATTGTGGTTAATAACAGGACCGGAAAGAAAACAATCCATGGTGACAGCATCAACTCATAGTAGTTGCTTCCGATGAATGCCGTCCATCCAGGAATATAAAAACCAAGGATCGACACGTGCATCATCAGGGTCAGTACAGCAATCATTTGACCGCTGGCCATCAGCAGGAACTTCCCTCTCACACTCGGTAGGACGTGCTTTACATGAATGTGAAGATGTCTCCCTCCCAACACCCGGGCACCCTGGATGAATTCCTGCTGCATGACCAGGAAGGTTTCTTTTCCGACCAGCTGGGATAAAGAGGGAATGCCGACTCCGATCAAGATCCACGTGGTCATGGTCCATCTGAAGTCGGGATCTCCCATAAAAAGATTAAAATCCATTAACCTCATATTATAGAGTAGTAAAAAGGCGAGAAGTGTGGTCGGGACAAAATGAAATCCTTCTATGAAAACATCCAACCATTTCAGCCTTCGATAAAGGAGTCCGTAAAGAAGTCCCAATACCAGGGAAATAAGCATTCTCCCACCTGTGACAACAAGGGCAAACTTCAGAGTCGTCATGGTTTGCCCCAATGTCGCATCAAACATATCCATCCCGCCGGTCGAAGTGCCAAAAGGATGTTCCCATGAGGGAGGGAGCGGCTTTTTATTATAGTAATCTTCTTGCGAAATCTTCCCTATGTCTTCTTTAAAGAAATGAGTATTCACATAGCTTGTCCCCAACAGGAGGACCAGCAACATTAGACCCGCTATAAGGCTTCCATGCTTACATAGCCTTCTGATCAACATACATCACTCCTTTTGGCAGAAATGATTGAATCAAGAAAAAGACGATCGACAAAGGGAGTGTGAGTAAGATCAAGCCGGCCGATATGATTTCGTAGCTCGGATGATTGGTCATGAATTGTAAAATGCCGTAGATGTTATACATGTATTCGAGGATGATCATGTTGGATAGAAGCAGTAGATACATATATTTCAAGTTATAAAAAAAGGAGTATAGAACGTTTGGAAAGACATGCCGGATCAAGATGTACAGCTTCCCCATCCCCTTTGCCACCCCAAGCTCGACATAGGGTTTCCCGAGTTCATTCTCATACATCAAGATCGTAGTTTTATAGAGATAAATCATGGGAATCAGGGATAGCGTGAGTATCGGCAGAAAATAGATCTTTTGTCCGGATAGTGAATAGGGCTCTGTCACAAGTAAATTCGTATGTTTAAATACCCAAATGGCCCCCAGCTGTAGAGAGAAAATCACGAATACATCGGGCAGCGTCTCTAGAACCGTCAGGATGGTTTTCACTGCTTCCTGCATCTTTCGGGGCAAATAAAACGTTCCCGTCGTAAAAATAACAGCGACGAATAACGCAATGAAGAGTGAAACAAAAAGGAGAAGAAGTGAATACGTATAGGATTCCAGTATGTATGGGAAAATCGTCCTCTCGACGTTGGTACCCTGTGCTACATAGCTGATCTCCTTAAAATGAAACAGCTCAATAAACGTTTTCTTTAATTCAATGAAGTAGTTGCCAGGAAAAAAACCTAATTCTTTTGTTACCTGTGCAAAAGGTTTATCAGCCGGTGGCGGAATGTCTTTAAACATAAGCGCTGGAATATGGCAAATACAGATGACGCTTAACGTAATGGCTACTAAAACAATCAAAAAACGAGTGAATGTCCTCCCCATTCAATCCCTCCTCCCCTTTATGGAAAACAAATCCAATTTATTATCATGTTAATACAAAGGTTAGAGTGATGACAACCTCTTTCCAAAAAATCAAAGGAGGGAATTCACCTCAGCGTCTTGAAATAGTTAAGATGAGATCAAAGGAGATGAGACAATGAACGTCCAGGACGTGCTCGAACAATACAAGAATGCGATACACGAAAGAGATATCGAAAGCTTCCTATCCATCTATGACCCCGCTGTCCATATCTATGACTGCTGGGGACAATGGGAGTGTATCGGCCTTGCTTCATGGCAGGAGAATGTGACGGAATGGTTCATCGGATTAAAGGATGACGGAGAAATTCTAAAAGTCGACTTTCAAGATGTGGTGGTGGAGGAAAATGCCCATCTCGCTTTTGCCCACTGTGCCGTGACATTCGCTGCCCACAAAGAAGAATCCGGAGAGAAACTTCGCCAGATGACGAACCGCTTTACATTCTGCTTGGAGAAAGTAAAGGATACATGGCTGATCACCCACGAACATTCTTCATTGCCGATCAGTATGGAGGATGGGAAAGGGATGTTTGGGCTGAGGTAGGAATACGATTAGATTTGGAGGATACTATGCTCATTCAACAAATTGACCGTTCAAAACTTACCCAATACGGAACTGTTCCCATTGCATACGAGGTGACGACTGAGCTACACGTTTGTCCCGTTCACAACGGACTTGGAGGGCTTCGGTTGGTCGAAAAGCCATGCACCCCCTATGTAAAGGACTATGATCTCTTACCGGATTGTCATCCACGTTGTTGGACAAAGCAGTTTAACTTAGACGAATGGGGATTGTTCGCAGCGATCGAAAACGGCATGTATATCGGGGCTGCTGCGGTGGCTCCAGAAATGGTAGGCACCGCAATCTTATGGGACTTGCGCGTGCATCCCAATGCCAGGGGGAAAGGCATTGGTGGTAAATTGCTTGAAGCGGTCATACTTTGGTCAAAAGAGCGAGACTACCAAACACTGATGGTGGAAACCCAAAACGTGAATGTCCCGGCTTGTACTTTTTACTCCGGCAAGGGATTTACTTTAGAGACGATTGATCAACATGGATACCGTGATTCTTTAGTAGAGAATGAAGTGAAATTAATATGGTCTATGGATCTAAAGCTCTCCAGCATGAAAAAGGAGGAGGATGAATGGTAGCAGGAAGACTTCGATCATGGAAAGCAAATTTTATCAAACCTCCATCATTTAGAATAATGGCTCGTCATTATCGGTTACAGTCACGATCCATGGTAGCACTAGTACATACCCAATGAGCCACACACAGAACAAGGCCACGTGGCCGATCATGAACGCAAGCACAAATAACACCGGAATCATTATCGTCAAGCCACACAGGATTCTCTTAAAACGGGAGGTGAAATATAACTTATGACGACATGATGGGCATTCAATATCAGGTCTTTTGATAATCATTAATCTCTTGAAAATAAAAACCAAGACAAGTTTTCTTTACAATGGATACAGTGAGCCACCTGTCTTTCCTCCTCATGGTTAATCTAAAGATTTTTCTGTACGATATAAACCGGTTCAATCATACACCGCTTCCTTCCCACCATCCCTCAAAAATTCAAACATCATCTTAATCTGCGATTCTGTATTTCTTCCAACGGACAGCTCCGGCAAATCGCCTTCTTCAAAAAATCCAACCCCCTTCGTCTCGACGCCACTTCTGGCTTCTCCACCTGTCATACTGCATTGGATGAATATCTTGTAGTAATGATGTGACTGCGGGGGATGAGGATGTTTATTCAAGTCGAGCAGTGCGAGTAATTTTAAAGGGGTAACATCATAGCCTGATTCTTCCCTAATTTCCTTCACAACGTTTTCACTAGGAGACAGGCCGATGTCACAGAACCCGCCCGGTAACGACCATTTATCATCGATTTTTTCTTTGACCATCAGTATTTTATCGTCTTTGAAGACGACACCCCTCACGTCGACTTTCGGTGTCTGATAGCCTGATTCGTTCGCGAACAAATCCTTTATCTTCGTCATCTCCAAACCTGTATGTTCCTGGATGATTTCCGTACTGATCGCCCTTAATTCTTCATACCTTTCCCTATCATAAACGTCCTTGGAAAAGGCCAGACCCGATTGAGATAATGCCTGTATCCTTTTCGCCCATTCCATCCATTTATCGCTCATCGCCTTGCACTCCTTTCGTAATCCGATTTGTTCAGTCGATAATGAAGATACGGTTCTTCATCAATCGTTACCTGTGCTTGAAAAGTAAACCCACACTTCTCTATGACTTTTATAGATGAATCATTGTCTAGGAGAGCTACGGCGTTCAGGAGGTCCACGTTGGTCTGAGTAAACAAATACTCAATCAATCCAATAGAGGCTTTGGTTGCATAGCCATTCCCCTGATGTTCACTGGAAATGGCATACATAATTTCCCGGTTCGGTGCGGGTAACTCTTCCTTTATCCCTGTACAGCACCACCCGATCAACTCCTCTGTATCCTTTCGAAATACCCCCAATTTTAAATAATGATCTGCCGGGTTCCTTGTATGGAAAGCCGCTTCAAGAAAAGATTTATTTGCGGGAATTTCATAATGGGTTAACCACTCGACCCTCTGTTCTACTGTTGATTTCCAGTCAGGCAGGTAGTGGGCTATTCCGGGTTGGTTGGAAATTCTGTGTATAGGATTGGCATCGTTCAGTGTAAATTCCTGGAGGTAAATGTCTCCACAGTCTAATTTAAATAGTCTTTTTGAGGGGTTATGTTTCATCGTCTTCATCCTTTTCCCCTTCTCATTTCACCCATATTTTCAACCAACATATCAAATCCCCGATCATCTCTAATGTAATCTGATGATTAACCCCTTCATACACACGGAAATCTACATGTCTTCTATTCTCTTTCAGATAACGATCATAATCCATTTGTCCCTCAATCGGCATAATGGCATCACTGTCCCCATGCATGAGAAGAACCGGGGAAAGACCTGGTTTCCTTTCGACAGGGTCGTAATCCATTAAACGTTTTTTCAACTGATCAGGTATGTCACCCCGACCATCTCTTTCTCTAAATAGCTTTTCTGTCAAAACAAATGAGCCCGATCCGTTTATATTAACCAATCCACCTATCATTGGTTCACGGGCGAAAATTCCATTGGCAATGCCGCCGCCCATGGAGCTGCCTACAAGAATGACATTCTCTTTATCTATTCCTACCGTTTTCATAAAATCATGGTATTCATCAATCGTTGTGATGATCGTCTCCCAGAAATAAGCCTGCACGGTTTTTGACTCAAAATGGTCGGCGAGCGGCTGTCGTGTATCATGATAGATGATTTCTGGAACTACTACGTTAAATCCTTCTCCGGCAAGTTCCTCCGCCAGGTCTCTGTACCCGAGAGCACTCCCTCCCCAGCCGTGGTAGATGATAATGACCTTATTCGATTCGCTTTGTTTATCTGGTTCAATAGAGTAATATTTAAATGGATTGATCCTGTATTTCCCCATCAGCATTATTCTTTCCTCCCTATCTTCACCGACAATCTCGACTCCTCTTTAAACACTCCCGACTCACTCATCTCAAGCATTGCCTCTCTCACTTCACGTTCAAATAACGGTACACCCGATCCTAGGAAACGTTTCGAACCATATGACGTGGAGTAAAGGTTCCCGAGGAGCGACTCAATGGTCCATGTAATCTCGTATGTAGGTAAGGTGTGCACTTCAAGATTGAACTTGGATTGTGAAATGATGTCTTGATGAGGAGTGACGGGATGGCTATAGGTGGAGTTCCCGGCTTTCCGCTCGTTTCCATACCATTTATGGATCAATTCATTAAATCTTACTTGCCAGGGTAGTAATGTCTTGTCCGGCTCGTAGTTATCTATGATTGCTACCCCGCCACCCGGAGCCACGATGTCATATAATTCATCCAACACCTTTTCCCGGTCCATCCAGTGAAAGGCTTTGGCGATTGTCACGAGATGATAGTGTTGGGAATGGTTGTATTCTTCCAACGTCCCATTGAACCACTGAATGTCTCCTACCCTCATTTCCCAGTGCAGACGTTCCGCTTCTTCAATCATTTCCGGTTCCATATCGATTCCGACGATTCTTTTGCACCAGTCTGAAAATCGTATGGTCAGTTGTCCCGTTCCACAGCCGAGATCAAGAAGGTTCTGATCTCCGTTTAATGAGAACTCTTCTACCAGGAATCTGATTAAAGTAGAAGGATAAATGGGTCTGTATTTTGAATAATAGGGTGCTGCCCCCTTGAATAAATCCGTACCGTATGTATTCAATCTTGTAAACCTCCCGCATAGGCTTTCTACCAATTATTTCAAACCAAAAGGATGAACTCAACCATTTTTCATAAAAAAGAAACTTATCTTTTATCGAATAAGTTTCTTTTCACTAGATTATCTGCAGCCGAGAAAACGTATGAACAATCCGCCACGCACCGTCACGATCTGTCGTCCGCAGGCATCGGTGATCACTTGAGGAGCAAAGGCAAATGCACCGATTGTATCAAAGCAATCCTCTTGGCACATGTCCGTTTTGCAAATTGTCTGGATCACTTGATTGACCGGTACGGAAACATCGCTAGCAAGTGTACACGGAATATGGCCAATTTTAAGTCCCCCTTCAATCGGCTTCAAGTCTCCCACATTGATATGAAATCTGGCGGTTCCGATCAGACGGACGGCATCGACTTCAACAGGACAGGTCAACGTACCGCCGCATGGATTCTCAACGGTCCCTTCTGCCTCCTGCTTTTCCAGAGTACAAACCAATGCACTCAAATCAGAGCAGGCTGTGAAGCTGTCGAACGTCGTGAACCGGAACGTGAAGCCATCCGGTACAACCGCGGTCGCACAATAACTTATGGTACGGATGCAGCTTTCCTCCTGCTCAATATCCAATTTTTCTACCATTTTTCCTTCTGAATCATAATATATTACATTGTCTTTTAACATCATTATCCCTCCCTTCTACTATTATATATATGCATGAATAGTAGAATTGGAGTGGACAGGTACCTTGTAAGAAAAATAAATCTTTCACAAACATATGTCCAAAAAGCAACCTCCTATCACAGAGATTGCCCTCAAACTCAAATATACTTTTCTGTCTCTTCCAAATACATCTCCACCGCGTCCTTCAACGGGCTTACAGCTGCCTCCCAGAAGTCCGTCCCTAATTCTTCCTGCAGGAACTCGTTGCTCAGTTCGTCCATGGAGTGGTTCCCGGATCGAGTAAGGAGCTGGTCGTACCGTTCAGGGAATGCTTCTTTGTCCTGCTGATAGAGTGAATAGACTCCGTTGCTGAATAGATAGCCGATCGTGTACGGCAGATTGTAAAAGGCTTTCTCCGTACTGAAGAAGTGGGGGATGGTCATCCAGTTATGGGCAAACACTTCATCCACGGAGTCATGGAACCAGTCCCTTTCTGTTTCTTCCATCAGTTGAACAATGTCTCCTGCTGAAAGCTTCCCGTTCAATCGTTTGTTGTAAAAGGCTGCTTCAAACTCGAACTTGGCCGGGATGAATGTGGTGTATTTCAGTCCGTTGGTGATTTTCATCTCTAATAGAGATAGCCGGTCTTCTTCTGTTTCCGCCATATCAATCGCCGCATCCAGGACGAGATTTTCCGCGAAGGTCGACGCTGTTTCGGCTAGTCCCGTACCCACCTTGTGGGAGAAACCAGGCTGTTCATGAAGCAGAGAATTGTGATAGGCATGCCCCAGTTCATGAGCGATGGTGACGACGTCGTTGTAGTTGCCCGTAAAAGAAAGCATCACTCTGCTTTCCTTCGCATTCGGGAATGAGGCACAGAAGGCACCGTGCTGTTTGGAATCTCCAGGCTCCGCGCCAATCCATCCTTCTTCAAAGGCCGTTTGGGCAAATTGACCGAGCTTCTCACTGAAGCCACGGAATTGTCCGATCACGATATCTGCCGCTTCCTCATACGTCAAGGTCGTCTTGGATGTGAAGGTCGGAGCGTAGATATCGTACCAGCTCAGTTTTTCCATTTGAATCAGTTTGGCTTTTCGTTCAAAAAAACGGTGAAGCAAGGATTTATGTTGATGGAGCGTATCCATCATGGTGTTCACGGATCTTTCACTGATCCGGTTTTGTTCAAACATTTCCTTCAGGGGATTTGTCCATCCTCTCAGTCGGTACAGTTCATTTCGGAAGCCGGCAAAATGGTTGAAGATCGAGGCAAACCGGTCTTCGTTCTCACGGCAAACCTTGGAGATGGCTTCACCCATTTCCATCCTCGTCTCCCGGTCATTTGAGAGCATCCCGCGAATATAGGCCATATCGAAGGAAATGTATTCCGTCTTCCCATTATCCGTTACCGGCACTTTCAATCGGGCGTATTCCTGATCATAATGATCTTCCCAACCGGCAAATCCGTCAACGGAAAGGCTATGAATCAGCTTCTCCATCTCGGGATCAAGCTGGTCCTTCACCTTTCTCCTCTGTTGCTTTAGGAACCGCTCACTGCCTGCCACTTCCCTCCGTCCGATAAAGACTTTCCAGTCCTCGTCTGCCATATGGGCAAGACACTGACTATACCCGAGGAGCAAGGTGTCCATTTTTGCCTGCAGCTGAGTGCTCCTGGCGCTTAGATCCTGCGCTTCCCCATCCATGACATCCACCGATAGCAGGCAGATGATATATTCATCCATGTGAAACGCTTCCGTATAAAGGTCCTGCACACGTTTCGTGACGTCAACCGCTTCATCGGGATTCATCCCATGCTTCAATATGGATTGCGTTTCCTCGATATGTAGAAGAATCTCCTGAATTTGATCTTTCACCGGCCCGCTTCCCGGTCGTACACTTCCCAGATTCCATTGTTTGTCACGTACTTGGTTCACGTTAATCCCCTCCTATTACTCTATTATGATGGTATAGAAAATGGAAAATTTTACATCATCCTGAAGTCTGAGATTGTCTCATTCATAGGCCGTGATTTTCTCAAAGTCGCTTCCTGCTATGATTTCGGCTTCATGCATGCTGGTCCATCTTCCAATCGCGATTTCAGGATGATTCTTTCTGTAGCTTTGAACGATTTCATACCCGATTTTGTAGTTTGCCCATTGGGGAATACCTTTAGAAGAGTTTCCTTCTCTTAGCTTCTCGTAGTACTTCATGTCATCGGAGTATCTAAGTTCAGTAATCTCAGCCACTACCTTCTCCCTTTCCTCCGTTGTCATTGGTTCTTGCCAAGGGGCATCAATCTTTGGATAGATGGTATGGGCAAAGGCATCTGCCTTTCCTTCCACCACAACCCCACCGAGGATGGTCCTGATCATTCCCCGATTACTTTCTTCTGCCATGAGATGGTGGTATTCATGAGCGACGGTGTACTTCAAGATGTCTTCTTTCATGGATGGTGAAAGTTGCAGCACAATTACATCCTCTGACAAGGCAAACCCCGATACACCCCCCATTTGCTCCACTGTAAACGTATCCTCTGGGTTCGCTGGCAAAATAATTAATTTCTTATCCTTACCCGGAAGTTCTTTAGCTGATTTCATCAATGCTTCTTTCATAATCCCGCTGGTCGTATCCTTCTCCTTTTCCAAATCCTTTATGGATTCTGCAAGCTTGTCCACTTCTGAGGACGGATCAAAAGTATATCGAAAGCTGATTTCCTCCATATTGGACTTCTTTTTAAATGGCTCAAACACCTTTTCAATGAACACGGTCTCATTGCTTTCCCCCGTCTTTTCCCGTACGGTGTCTACGTACTCCTGCACTTCATCATACATATAAATGATTTCGAAATTCTGTTCCTCTTGGGAGAAGGTGATAGGTGTTTCCTGTTCCTTCTTATCCACTGGCTCTTTATTGGAGCATCCCACAAACATGAACCATAATGCCGGTATGAGTAACACCTTCCCAACCGTCTTCATGTTGTCCATCCCCTCCATTCATTTCCATTTGTTACTAACTATACGTTTCTCATTTGGAAATAGTTTCAAATAGATACGAACAAAAAAAGAACCACCCGATTCTAACCAGGAAGTTCTCATAATCCTCACCCGCCGGTGTATACACTTGCACACGTCCCTGCTGCCGGTTCATAGTAACAATGATTTTTGAATTGTCCCGCAAACGGCTGATCGTACCATGTCGGGGGACAAGGCGCATAAGGATTGAAATACCAAAGGGAATACTTTGCAGGATGCATCGCCCAATAATCCAGGTTCTTTTTGGCTAATCGTTTCTCAACGGATCGTGCCCTGTTATAGAAGAGATTCCCCTTTTGAACCGCTTCAAAGGAGTAGTTACCGCCCTGCACCTGGAAAATGACCTGGCGGATGCTCCTCACCTTCTTGAAGTCCAAACAATCCGCTTTCGCACGGTTCACGATGACATTGCCCACGTAAAGCATCCCCTGTTTCCCTTCGCCTTCCGCTTCCGCTCTCATCATCCTCGCCATCAAGGCCACATCGGCATCGGTGTATTTGACTCTTGGCATTTTACTCACCTCAGAATAGTTTATGAGGAATACCGGGTTTCATGTCAGGAATTATTCGAGAAGGTGCAGTCGAATAAGCTTTCAACGCCATCTTTTTTAAAATTGTTCAAGTTCCTTTAAAAGAAACCCAATCCGCTCTTGAATCTGCGCCTTCGTCCCGTACCGGATCACTTGCTCACGGCTCAAAGACTCCTGTTTCAGAAGCTGATCATGTTCATGGGTCATGGTGACGAGCTTCAAGTACACTTCCACATTCAGGTCATTCCATTTCTGCTTCGAACCGTTCACATACCCCTCCACGAAACCTTCTGCACTGGCCTTTAATTGTGGGATCAAGAGATGGTATTGGTTCTTACCATGCCGCTTTGTATTGTGCAGGGCATGAAACAGTGTCCGGTAGTTGAAGACGTAATTGGCAGCGAGGGAAGTTCCTGTATAGATAATCGGGAACGGGTCGATCATTTTGACGCCGCTACTAGTGAAAATCATATTCTCAGGCGACGTATCCTGATTCGTCAGGACGAGCTTTTCCCGTTCGACGGACCGGGCTGCAAGCAGCTCATCCCCTATGCTTCTCACTTTCTCCTTATCAAAAGAATAAGAGCTTTCAAGAAGGGACTCCCATTCTTCTCGGTATTCTCCCGTCTCTTCCCAAATGAACGCACTTAGGTCTCCCTCGTATTGCCCTTTGATCTCTCCTTGTTCCCCTACTGTTATGTATCCGATGCCTGGAATGGGAGAATCCAGCTTTTCAAGGGCCAGGAAGAACTCACCTAGTTCCCTTCCATACCGTTTCGATTGATCCGGCGTCTGTCCGGCAAGCCCGACTGATTTTCCGACATACGTTTCAATCGTATAGGTTAATTCCTCAGAGATGCAGTATTCATAATGTGCAGGACACATCCCTTTCCCCGTCCTGTTGGCATGCTCATAAAAGGCCTTGGTCCCGGCATAATCCGCTTTGAGCTCATCTCTGTTGAAGACGACCTCTTTTTCATATGCGATTCTCTTCGGGATGCGGAGGACGAGCTGTTCTGCCTCGATCAAGTAGGCGTAGTGCCAGGCACCTTCTCCTAATCTGGTGATCTCGGAATCACTTGAGATTTGTTTTAGTCCTTCGTTTTTAAGAGCTTTATTGATGAGCTCCTGTTCTGTAAGTGCTGTGGTTGTGAGGAAATGCATTTTGTATGGTCTCCTTTTTGTCTACTTTTCTATTGGTGCTGATAATAGTACGGCCTCTCCCCCACTGTCACCAGACTACTCTATTTCGCTGATTATCTTTCCTTCTTTGTCATAATACTTATAGTTCCGAAAGGTATATTCTTTTTCCTCAGTGAGTGGAAGTTCAGCCCAAGTAACAGTCTCTTTATTCGGTGTAAAATCCCGCTGGACTTTTTGACCATTGATTTCTACTTCCATCCGCGCTATTTCATTACCATCATTTGTCACATATAAAAGGGTTCGATCAAAAAGATTGAAGGATGCAAATGTCTGATCTTCCGCAACCTCCAAGAGAGTCCATCGATAATTCCCTATCTTATCTTTTTCAAACTCTATATATCCTGGACTATTATCAGCCAAAAAAGAAGCCACTCTCCAATCATCAAAATCTTTTATTTCCAGGATTTTAATAGATCGATTTTCATACCCTTCCACAGAATGGATGACCTTGACGATGGAATCTTTGTCATTTCCGTAAACTTGTTTATCCTCAAAAAGGTAAAACATCAGTCCCCCGAGTAACAGGAGTCCTGTCAGAAAGAATAGTATTCTCCTTTTCAAATGGTTTCCCCTTTGTCGTTATACCAGGAGGTTTAGCCTACAATCCTCCACCAAACCCGTTACTATTCGATTTCACCCTCTCCAATTCCTGCAGCTGTTCTTCCTTGCTTCCCCTCAAAGTCCTTCTGCCAAGCGCACCCGCAAGACCGAGGAATATAATGATTCCTATGAATAGCCCCATTTAGAACACCTCCTTAGTTAGCATGTACTTCCTCTATTTATATGCTATGCCCTACCTTACGATACACATCAACCAATGTGTCAATCTGCATCATTCATTGTCTGAGGCACTCTTTTTCCACGCTTCCTCAATCGCCCAATAATGATGCTCATGTACCAGGAGACTTTTCGCATCCTTACGATCCATCCACACTGGAACATGGTCATCTTCCAATGGTTCCAGCATTTGTTCATTCAGCTCAACCAGATAAAAGTGGCCTTCACCAAGGAAGGGTTCTCCCTTTCTTGAAAAAAAGTAGCACATCGCATTTCCGATATAAGTTCTAATCGATACATCGTAACCTGTTTCCTCCATCATTTCTCTTTCCAGGCACTCTACATGACTTTCATTTTCTTCCATGCCGCCACCAGGCAGAAAGTAATGACCCGTCTTGTTTCGAACCGTCAGGATTTTGTCTTTTTCTTGATGAAAGATGACGGCATAGACACCTGTTCTCTTTAGATAATCCAATCCAGGAACTTTTTCACCGAATACTTTTTCCACTTATTCGCCCTCTTTGTTAAATTTGTAATCCTAAACCAATTATTCCAAATTCACACAATATTCTCAACCCAAAAAGAGGAATGACCCTAATGTAGGATCATTCCTCTTTTTCCTTAAAACTCGCCCCGTTCAATCTGATACTGGTCAAGCAGCTGCATATGTTGCTCACGGACATTCCCTTTGTAGTAACTTGAGTTGTTTGTGCTGTTTTTCCATTTGACTTCCTTGTTATTCTCATCAAGTGGTATCCAACCGAACCGGGAGTGTATTCCCATATTGATGTTATCCCCGAAGAGTGGGTCAGGAGCATCACTACCATCTGATAAAGTCAATGCGTCTCCCCATTCTCCGGGAATCTTCATTGCCCCGTAGGAGTTGCCTGCCAAAGAGGCTTCAGTCTTCATCAAGATACCGGGAACATAATGCTGTTGTTCTCCGCTACTCGAGTAACCCCTTTCCCTCGTGAAATAATACTGCAATGTTTGAATGTCACTGCCGGGGTTGATGTTCCAGACGATATGGAAGCTTGACGGATCATTCCCATCGAGCATCCATACCTTTGGCTCCCCGTCGGTCCGGACGGCTTTTACCTTCCACCCGGTCAGATGTCTCTCCCAATAGCTAACACCATATTGATCTTTATCTGAAAGGAAAGGTGCCACCCCGTGACCATCATCGAGCTTCAGAAAATCCTGTATTTCAACGGCTTGTGCATTGTGAAGGGAGGAATTGATCTGTGACAGTATTTCTTCATTTTTCGGACGTGAATCTGTTTTTTCTACATACAGCCAATAGAAAGCAAATAACCCTACGAAAAGGACTCCCCCAGCCAGGATGCTTCTCTTCTTCATGGTTTTGCCTCCTTCAGCACTGTTTCAGGGAAGTGGTAATAATACTGGGTCTTTCGAGTTGAGATGAGGATCCCTTTCCCGTCCTGTTCCACATAGATATCCGGCTCGAGGCCGCTTCCCCATTTCGGCTTGGTGCCGACCAACTGAAACGGAAAGCGTTCTTGATTCGAATAACGGCCGCCTGCTTCATCAAACCATTGCCAACTTTCAAATTCGACTTGATCCACATCAGAAAGTTGCTTCTTCAGTTCCTCCTGATCCAAGGTCCGTCCCTCACCAGATGGATGGATGACATTGAGGGAAGCTTCTTTGGTCCCTGATATGTAGGTGGATAGGTGGTTTTCTGGATAAATAAGGGATTGGACCGGGATGGTGAGCAAGATTCCTGCCAGGAAGATGAAGTTGGCCAGGAATCCGATCCAGGCAAACCGGCGATAGGTGTCCCAACGATCTTCTTTTCGATTAAGAACTGCGTATAGGATCCACACACCAAGTGGCAGGATTGGAATTTTTACAAAGGTATGAAACCATTCCATGTTAATCGTAAAGGAAAACAAGCCTACAAAAATGGCGAGGATGACTTTCCACACCTTTGGTTTTGCCGAAAGCTTTTTATACACTCTAAGTGCAAGATAGCCAATGACCGCCCACTCCATGATGGACATCACGGTCGACACGATGCTAAATGAATAATCGATATTAATGATGAATATCACCCCTTTTTTCTATGTGCCCCCTATTTTACCATCTATAACCATATACTGGTCCGCCCGATTTTACATAAAAAAAGAATGACCATCCAACGATGATCATTCCTTCCTTTTATTTATACGTTTTTAACGGCTTCTTCTATTCCAGTGCTTCCTGAAATAAGATCGAATCCTTTGTTAAACGTGCTCGCTTCCGTCAACGATGCCACGATCGTTTTCGCCACATCTTCACGCGGAATGGATCCTCTTTCAAGATTCTCACCCGCCGATACCTTACCAGTACCTTCTTCGTTCAGTAATCCTCCCGGACGGATGATCGTATAGGTGAGTCCGCTGTCCTCAAGTGCTCGGTCCGCAAAGTGCTTCGCCACATAATACGGCTTCAGGGAGTCGTTCCAGTTCTCACGGTGATGAGCCTGTAGGGCACTTACGATGACGAAGCGTTCGATTCCCACCTCTTTTGCGGCCTCCATCGTTTTCACCGCTCCGTCAAGATCGATGAGCAGAGTCTTGTCTGAACCTGTGCTGCCACCTGATCCTGCAGCGAAAACAACAGCATCGGCTCCCTTCAATCCATTAGAGATTTGATCAACCGTACCTTCCAAGTCAACGAGTGCAGCTTCCACACCTTCCTGTTCGAAAGACTGTACCTGCTCTTCTTTTCTCACGATCGCTCTAGGCGTATGCCCGTCATCCTTCAAGAATCCGACCACTTGCTTCCCGATCTGTCCATTTGCTCCAACAACTGCTACGTTCATAACCTCATCTCCTTATTCCGATAATTTTGGTATGGATTCATCATCCCATGTTTACTAGGGTGATGACAAATCATCTGTTTGATGTGTGCTCATATAATGTATCCGAAATGGGGAGGTTCAAAACAAAGATGAGCACATGCAGTCGTAAATGGAGAACGATTTTGAAAAGGAGAAGGATATTGGTAGTGTCATAGACTTCTGAGAAGTGGAGTATAGTCATAAGTGGCGTCGGCGGACAGGAATTGCGTCGTTTTTTCATTTATTGCGTCATTTTTCAATTAATTGCGTCGTTTTCACGATAATTGCGTCATTATTTTATTTTATGCGTTATTTACCAAAATTACCCACAAAAAAAGACCATCGAGGTCCGTCCCTCAATGGTCTCCATCCTTAAATAATCTTATACAGTTCCTCTACACTCGTTACTACGTAGTCAGCGTGGGGATTCTCTACCCGCTCATCTGCAAAGTAGCAGGAACTGATTCCGGCATTTTTCCCCGATTCGAGATCCAGATCCCGGTCGCCGATCATGATCGCTTCTGATGGATCGATATCATGTGTGCGGATCAGATGCTGAATGGCATTCGGACTCGGCTTCCTTTCAAATCCGTGTTCGGAGGTGATGAAATCAGAGAAGTAACCCGTCAGCCCGAAGCTCTCCAGCATCGTGATGGAAGACTGACCTCTGTGGGTGTACAGATAATTCTTTCTTCCGGTTTCATGAATGAACTTACAGATTTCAGCGATTCCTTCAAAGGGCTTGGACAAGTCGAACTCGACTTCTTTTCTGCGGGTATCGTAGGCTGTGATAAATTCGTCACCAATCCCATACTTTTCGCCATAGTGATTGAGTGCGTAGGTCACCGATACCTTCATCTTTTTCATGATATCTTCCAGTGGTTCATCGATCCCATCCATTTCAAGGGTTTCCTTGAAACTGCCTGCCATGACAGGGTATGTATCGAAAAGTGTGCCGTCAAAGTCCCAAATGATGTGCTTGTACATGTCCAATCCCCTCTCTTATGTAAACTATCTTCATATTACCATAATGAAAATTCAGCAGATACAAAATAGGAAAATTATGCTAAACTGTTTTCAACGATTGCCCAAGGAGGCTGACATGATCCGTTCACAGCGTACCCTTTTCCTACTAAGCTCTGCCGCCCTGTTTTTCTCGGGTATCATTTTTCTTTCGTATCGAACATACGCATGGGGAATGCTGCCGATGATGGGGCTCCTACTCCTCTATTTATCTACTAAAAACAACCGATCCGTCGCTTCCTTGTTCTTTTTCTTTCTTATCGGGTTCCTGATCTTTCAATGGGCAACAGGCTGGATAAATGGATGGGATATCTCAAAAGAAACCAACATCCTTTTGAACAGAAGTTTTCTTCTATTCCTCCTGATTTCCTTAGCCGTCTCACAATGGCTAGCAAAGGAAAAGGTCCGATTCTACATGAGATTTCCGGATAGGAGTATGCGCATTTCCATGCCTTCACACACAATTTCACTACCGCTTTTTTTATTGATCGGACTTGCGGGATCAAGCACCATCTTCATACCCCTAATCTGGTCGGAGGGAATCAGTGAAGTGAAATCATTATTCCTATTCGCAATAGGTTTCACCATCCTGAACGCTACGCTGGAAGAACTCATTTGGAGAGGCGTAATGCTGTCAGCGTTGATTCGAAACACCTCAGTCGTTTATGCCATCACCGTGACAAGTATCGGATTCGGACTCCTGCATCTCTCCATAGGAATCCCACTTCTTCTCAGCCTCCTCTTCTCTTTCGGAGGATTATTTTACAGCATCGTAGTCTTAAAGACAGATAGCATCTATCCTTCAATCGCCTTTCATATGGTGATGAATATGGGGATGGTGGTGAATGGGTGGATAAACTAGACATACTAGCTGAGAAAAGAAAGGGTGTGCATGTATGAAATATTATTTATGGACATTTACCTACTATTCAAAGGAATATACAGAAAGATCATACTCACCAAAATAAAGAGGTGAATAGAATGGAACTCTTTATTATTTTTATAAGTGTAATTATCCTTATCGTGTTTCTCTTTATCTTTTACATCATAGTGGAACGGGCCGTTCGTGAAGGCATAAATAACTCCGTAATCGGAAGGTACCTCGAAGAAAAGCATGGAATTAAAGAACCACAGGGAGATGAAGATTTATATGACGATAGGTTCAAGGGGGAATGATGGTTGGTTGGGATGATAGTGGTTTGGACACAAATATTTTCGTAATAAAAAAAGTATCATCGACCCAAACGTCAATGACACTCTCTCTTTATTACAACTTCCCATCAACCTCAGACGTATCCACACCTTCACCGAACCAGTCGGCGAGCTTCGCCTTGGCTTTCGCTTTCACCTCATCATCGATATACATGGATACCTGCAATAAAGCGAGACCGAGGGCGCCAAGGTCATCTGTGAAACCGACCCCGACTGCCATGTCCGGTATGAAATCCGTTGGAAGGATGAAATACCCGAGTGCCCCGATGATGATCATCTTCGACTTCTTCGGAACATCCGGTTTTTGCAGGACAAAATAAAGGAGAAGCGCTGTATACACGACGGAATGTCCCGCCTTCAAGCCGTACCTTTTCAATTTATCCCAGAACTTTTCTTCTGAAAAATGTTTCTCCGTGTTGTCCATATCAGTTCCACCTCCGTATTGAGACGCGTGACAATCTCTTGTTCTTCTCATTGTAGAAGGTTCTGGGAAAATAGACAAATGTTTGGCCACCCTGTATTTACGTTATAATTCAATTACGCAAAACAATTTGAAGGAGTGGTCCATATGCTGAATGCCATCATCTTATTCATCCTTGCCGGAATCGCTGAAATTGGCGGGGGTTATCTTATCTGGTTATGGCTTCGGGAAGGAAAACCCGCCTATTGGGGAGTCGCCGGCGGGATAGCCCTGGCCCTTTATGGCGTCATCGCCACCTTCCAGTCCTTCCCTTCATTCGGCCGTGTCTACGCTGCTTATGGCGGAGTGTTCATTGTCCTGTCCGTCCTGTGGGGATGGGGAATCGATAAGAAGACACCTGATCTGTATGATTGGGTCGGTGCCGGGATATGCATTGTTGGAGTTGGGGTGATGCTGCTTGGGCCGAGGCAGTAGACAAACAAGAACACTTGTTCTAAAATAGGTTTAAATGGAATTTGAGGAGTTGGTAGCATTGAGACCCACCTTAAACAGGGATACACCAATTGAAATGTTTGAAAAGTACTATTGGTTAAAGGAAGAACTGAAATCATTCTGCCGCGCTAACGGAATCAGCACTTCCGGTTCAAAGATAGAGCTATCGGATCGAATTTGCACTTTCCTAGAAACAGGTGAAATCAAAAAGCCCGTCAAAAAATTAAAAGGGATTCGAAAAACAAACCATCATAATGAAGTGTTAAGTCTAGATACCGTCATTACTGAACATCATCGCTGCAGTCAAAACGTCAGAACCTACTTTAAGTCTGTCATTTCCGGTTTTCATTTCTCTACTTATATCCAAAACTATTTTAAAAATAACGCAGGGAAGACGTATCGTGATGCAATCGAAGCTTGGTATGAAGAAGACAAACGGAAGAAAGACCCGGCATACAAGAAGAAAATCGCACCTCAATTCGAATACAATCAATTCACCCGTGACTTCTTTGCCGATCCGGCCAATAAAGGGAAGAAGAGAGAAGATGCCTTTAAAGCCTGGAATGAAATCAAGATGCTTCCGGGGAGTAATAAATATGTTGGTGGTTCTTAAATGCAAAGAAGGTCCTTCCCTAATGTTTTATCCCACAGAGTAAAAAATGCCCCCGGACCCTCTTACAGAGGACTCCGGAGGCTTTTCTATTTTAAAGTTGCGTCAACGTATTGGTTACCGTCATAATCGTAATGATGAACGCATTGATGAACCCTGCAAGATAAGGATTTCCCGTTACCTTGTAAATCTTACGGGAAACAATGGCTGCCACCATCAGGATCACGATGATCGGGAACAGCCAGATTCCGATGATGTGGGACAGATCATTGTAATATACTTCCCCTGTCACAAAGAAGGCAATATACTGGATGGCCACCAGGATGATGATGGCAAGTGAATTGAACAGGGTCAATACGGCCGTGTTCATCCATTCCTTCTGCTCGAGTTTGATAAAGTTAAAGCTATTGATGGCAATGGAGTTCGCTACATAGAATACAAGGAAGAAAGGTAGATATTTCAATGCGATCAACAGTTTATCAGGGGTGAATGTTTTTACTGTCAGTACCCATAAACGAAAATCTGTTTTGAAGAAATAATCTGCTATGAACACAAGGCTGTACGACAATACCGTGACACAAAGGGCAAGCCCGATCGTTTTTACCAGCGTCCGGAAGCTGATGACCACCCCTGTCACCCTCAGATCCATTCCGTTCTTCTTGGAATAGAAGAAGTAGCATGCCCCCACAACCATTAACGTAAAGAGACCAGTGACCAAACACCACATTCCGATATAAAAAGGCGGGAACTGTGGAAAGAACGGTGTAATATGTTCCACAGACCAGGTAGATAACTTCAAATAACTGAAATAGGACACGAGCGCACCCGCAATGAGACCACCCCAGAACCACAGCTTCCCTCGTCCATCACGGAATGTCATTGGCTCCGCTTCCTTTTCAGCTCGTAATGAAGCAAAAGTTTCAGTATAAAGAAGCCACTTCGTGATACTCACGATGAAAATCACAAAACCGACCAAGCCTACAGCATTAAAGAACACTTTGTATTGCCAAACCTGGTTGTCTGCTGCTTTGGGATGAGGTGCACCAAGTGAATCTTCGAAAAATTCCAGAGTACTCGTCACGACATCCTTAGAAATATGGTTCCACGGATGGATCTGCGCAGGATTATAGATGACCCTCGCTGCTTCTTGACCGTCTACCTCCTGCTTATAGATCTTGTAGCTCTTCCGCTTCTCCCCTCCGGATGGATCGATTCCGAAATTCAGGAATGATTGTGCAGGATCCGTATCAATAAAATCCCTCGGAACAGTGGCAGTTCCGTCCTCTTTCAAACTTCTGAAGAAAAATTCATCGTACTGTGCGGCCACGATTCCGACATCCCTGGATCCATATACATTCACATACTCACGATTCTTCGGCTGCATCGACCAATACAATGGCTCTGCCGGATCACTCGTATACATGGCATCATTGGCAATTAACAGCACAGACGAAATCAAAGGTTCTTCCTTCTTATTATCTTCATTGATGGACCAGTTGGCAGCACGTGCTCCATTGGAATGACCCGTTACCCCAATCTTACTTTTATCTACATAAGGAAGATCCGCCAGTAGCTCTACGGCATCATACATGCCCGTCCCCCGGTTCATCCATTCCTCCGGTTTCACGGCATCCGAATTTCCATGTCCGTACATATCAATTGAAATGACGACGTACCCGCGTCTTGCAAGCTCCACATAATTCAGATCCTGCATCTCCCTCGTATTGTACCAGCCGTGACTTGTCACAATCCCCGGTACCGGATTGTCCTTCGACACATCATCCGGAACATACAAGAGCGCACTCATCATATGACCCGAGGGAGTTTCCCACCGCAGATCTTTTACGGTCACCTTCCCACCTGACGTTTGTACAAATGAAGCACCTATCGCACTGATTAAACACAAGACCAAAGCAATGACAACCCAACGGAATGACTTCCTTCTGCTCATCTCTTTACCCCCTGTAGCTCGTTCTTATAGGTATGTGATGTGGATAACCCTACAGTTTAAGGATATTGGGGTTGTCAGAAAAAAAGACCTGGGGGCAATAGATTGATTGACTATATGCGAGAAGGTGGCTGTGTTGATGTCATTTCGTTCGAGGAATTTTTCTTGATTCATCACCTTAAGATAAAAGTTTTGTCCATTTGATTTTTACATATGATTAATTATCAGAAAATTAGCTTTATTTTCCGAGCATCCCATCATACAATGAATATATCGAAACTAAAGGAGGCTGTTTTCATGAGAAACATTGCGATGGTAACCGTACGAACATATAAGGGTGGAACGCCTTTTTAATGTGACGGTCTTCCCCCTTATATGTGTTTTGTGAACTAACGCATAAAGGGGTATGTTATGACTTTTCCTGTGAAAAAATTTCTTTCGTATTACAAACCGTATCGTTCCATTTTTTTGATTGTGCTGTTCAGTGCTTTGATCACATCTTCCCTTACTCTCGTTTTTCCACTCCTTGTCCGCTATGTGACGAAGGATATTTTGGCCAGGAGTCTTTCTACGGCTTTTGAGGATGTCCTTTGGGTCGGCGGTGTGATGGTGGTTCTTGTTGTTGCTCAAAACGTTGGGAATTACATTGTGGATTACAAGGGGCATGAGATCGGGGCACGAATGGAAACCGATATGAGAGGTGAATTATTCGCTCATCTGCAGAAGCTGTCTTTCCGTTTTTATGATAAAGAGAAGACGGGCCGTTTGATGAGCCGGGTGACGAATGATCTGTTGATGGTCTCGGAGCTTTATCATCACGGACCTGAAGATTATGTGAAATACCTGGTTCGTTTTGTTGGAGCTTTTGTGATTTTGTTCTGGATCAATGGTCCTCTCACCCTGACCGTATTTTGTTTCTTTCCGGTCCTTGGGTTCTTCTCACTTTACTTCAATAAAAAGTTGAACCGGGCGCTGACGGATAACAAAGAACGAATCGGAGACATCAATGCCCAGGTGGAGGATTCCTTATCCGGTATTCGGGTCGTTCAGACGTTTACCAATGAATCTCTTGAGATCAGGAAATTCAATGTGGAGAATGAACGGTTTTTGGATAGCAGGAGGAAAACCTACCGGGCGGAGGCTTACTTCTATAATGGGACAGAAGCGTTCATTCAGCTGATTACCGTCACGATCGTGATCTTTGGATCTCTTCAGATTGTGAATGCATCCCTGGATCTCGCTGACTTGATTACGTTTCTTCTGTATATCGGCTTTATGATCGAGCCCATTCAGAGACTCACGCATATGAGTACGCAATTTCAAGAAGGCGTGACAGGGTTTCAGCGCTTCAGGGAAATCATGGATATCAAGTCTGACATCGAGAATGCCACTGACGCAAAGATTCTCGCCAACGTTGAGGGACATCTTTCATTGAAAAACATATCGTTTCATTTTGATCCTGCTTTAGGCGCAGTCTTCAAGGATTTAACCCTTGAGATCCCCCCAGGGGAATACGTCGCACTCGTCGGACCATCGGGAGCGGGAAAGACGACTCTCAGCTCCCTGATTTCCCGTTTTTATGACGTGACGGCCGGTGGGATTTATGTCGACGGGAAAAATGTGAAAGACCTGGATTTGCATTCTCTCAGAAGCAACATTGGAATCGTGCAGCAGGACGTGTATCTTTTTTCCGGCACCGTCATGGAGAATATCCGCTATGGGCATCCCGAAGCCACGGATGAAGAAGTAATGATGGCAGCCCAACAGGCGAATGCACATGAATTTATCTGCTGCCTGCCTCAAGGGTATCATTCCGAAATCGGACAACGCGGTGTTCGCTTATCCGGAGGTCAGAAGCAGCGGCTCAGCATTGCCCGTGTCTTCTTGAAGAATCCGCCGATTCTCATACTCGATGAAGCGACGAGTGCCCTTGATAATGAGAGTGAAAGCATCGTCAAGGCATCCCTGGAATCATTGGCAAAAGGCCGGACGACGCTCGTCATCGCCCATCGTTTATCGACGATCCGGAATGCGGGAAGGATCGTCGTTTTATCGAATGGTCGAATCGTCGAAGAAGGGACCCATGAAGCATTGCTCAATCAAGATGGTCCCTACTCCAGCCTGTATTCGAAGCAGTTTGAGGTGCAGGTGTAAATGGAAGAGGCACTCATACCATAGTGGTGTGAGTGCCTCTTTATATTTCATAAGGTAACCTTATAGATTTTCATAAAATAATCATTATTAACTTATTAGATCAATTGGGCTAGCATAGAAGCTATAAGGAACATTTTTATTAAGAGGAGGATTATTTTTGGAGAGAGAATTGTACTTTAGAGAAGCCACCGAAAAAGATGTCGATCATATTGTCGAGATGCTTGCTGATGATGTGCTTGGAAGCCAGCGCGAGCGCTACGAACAGCCCATTCCGAAAAGCTATTTACAAGCATTCAAGGCAATTGAGACTGACCCCAACAATGAATTGGTCGTCGCCAGTGATGGGGATGAAGTAGTCGGCGTTCAGCAAATCACGTTCACTCCCTATCTCACCCATCAAGGTGGTTGGAGGGCGAGTATTGAAGGCGTCAGGACGTCTGCTTCTGTAAGGGGAGAAGGCGTGGGAACGAAGTTGATCCAGTGGGCCATCCATCGTGCAAAAGAACGGGGATGTCATCTCATTCAATTGACGACGGATAAGCAAAGGCCGGATGCCCTGAGGTTTTACGAGAAATTGGGTTTTAAAGCCACCCACGAAGGTCTGAAGCTTAAGCTCTGATACATGACAAAACGCTTGGGGCTCCAAGCGTTTTGGGGTATTACCTTACTTCCACCGAAAAAGCATAACTCCCGTCCCCCTGCTTCCAGTGGGCGACTAAATGATAGACATAGACCCCTTTCTTCTCGGGAACGATGATCGTGTGATTTCTTACGCTCACACCTTCTGCCTGTTCTTCCCCGTTCCACTGCTCTGCAGCGAGGTGTTGAGGTTTCTTGTTGAATTTCACTGTAATCTTCTCACCGGGAGATACGACGGTTGGCTTTTCTTCTCCTGCCATCGCTACCACACTTGAATAAGCCTTATCCACACATTCGCCTGAAAAGAACCCCTTCCAGCAATAGGAACCTTCTGTTGTGGGAATGCTCTCTTCTCCAGCCGTTACAGTCGGTGTCGGCGGCGCTGTTCGGAACGGTTGAATAATAAATAGAATAATCGCGATCACGGCAATGATATTGCTCAATGCCAATGCCTTTCTCATGTTCATCGCCCCTTTTCTACTTTAGACGTATCCTGAAGAAAAAGGTTACCCTTTAACCCTCTCCCTCCTTATAAGCATCCCCATCGGAACATACGTCACAAAAAACACGACAAGTGCCACAATTTCGAGATTAATATAATATATGATCCCCGTTCCGAAAAAGGACAAGATCGTTTTCGATTCTGTCGGATTGGCCAGATAAAAGAAGTTTGTATCAAGAATGTGGTTTAGAAAAAAGATCGGCAGGGCGAGAAGATTGACCATGAGAAAGCCGGTCCATATGGCTTTCCTCGGGACCCGATAGCCCTCATATACGATGAAATAAAGAACGGACCACGCAATGGCTGCATGATGGAGGAAGTATTTTAAAAAGCGGTAATGAGGAAATTGATAAGTCATTTCAGGTGTGACCATGCTTAAGATTGGAGGAAGAAATCCGATAAAGAACAATAGATAAAAGGCCTTCTGGTTCTGTTTCAAAAATAAATAAATCGCGATGAACGTACTGACGGAACAAAGCTGCAGGGGCAGATCCCCCAGCTCCCACTGTCCCGTCGTCACGAGCCAGATATGCCAGGACACCTCACTCAGCACCAGCATCCAGAAAATGGTCCACTTCAACGCCAGTTGATACCTCTTTAAGAAATGCCTGAAGGACACAAGCCAGAATGATAGTGCCACAAACATCAAAAGCACCGAGATATGGGGAACAGAAAACAACTCGAACGTTTGCATCTCTGTCACGGAAAACATCATGCCACCCCTATTCGTTTGAAAAGTGGTTATCATGGATAGTTTATTCGGCATAAAGGATGGTTCAGAACGGATTTCAGAAAATGAAAAAGCCCCCTTCAAGAGGGGACATCCATACTATAACGTAAACGGCGGAATATAACGCCCATCCACATCGGTAAACTCATATTCTTTCGCCATGTCACCCGCTTTTAACACCTGTCCCGTCTTTCGCATTACTTCCGGATCCTCCGCCAGGGCTGTGATGGCGCGTCCCACATAATAAGGAGTTTCAGATGGCTTTAAGTCTTCTGATTTCTGCCAGTTTTCCTCGTCCACTCCCATATGTTCGAGCACAAGCTCTGTTCTCATAAAACCTGGAGATACAGCTATGACCGCAATCCCGTCTTCTTTTAACTCTTTAGATAGACCGTACGCCATTCGGACGAGTGCATTTTTTGCCAGATCATAATAGAATTGTCCGGTGTACTTGCCTTCATCCCAGAATGTCGTATGAACGATCAGGGCTTCTTTATTTTCCCGAAGCAGGGGAATGGCAAAATGATTGGTCGCAAGCTGGGCCCTAACGCCTGCCGTGAACATTGTGTCCCAATTTTCAAGAGACTGTTCCCAGAATGCTCCCGGATTCACACCGATATCATGTGCACCCCACACGTTGTTGATGAGAATATCCAGCTTTCCCTGCTCTTCTCGAATCTGCCTGATCACCGAATCAGTTTCTGCATCGATCGTATGATCACATCGAATCGCAATCCCTTTTCCACCCGCTTCATCAATTTGCGCAACTGTGGCATCAATCGTTCCGGGAAAGTTCTGTGTCGAGTTCCCTTTCGTGCTGCGTCCGGTGACATATACGGTGGCTCCCGCTTTTCCCAATTCAACGGCAATCGCACGCCCCGCTCCCCGGCTTGCTCCTGTGACAAGTGCCACTTTTCCTCTCAATGACTTCATCCAACCATTCCTTTCTTCATGTAAGATAACCCCATTATACGATCCCTTTCTTGACATCTATTGTCATATTTCATTAAATAAAAGAAAATCCAAGAAAAAGGTGATCGATATGAGAGGCGACCGATTAGTATCCATTCTGTTATTACTGCAAACACACGGCCGAATGACCGCGAAAGCACTTGCGGAGAAATTGGAGGTGTCTGAACGGACCATCCACCGGGACATGGATGCCCTGAGCGGCACCGGGATTCCTGTCGTGGCGGAACGGGGCCAAAACGGGGGCTGGTCGCTAATTGAGGATTACCGGACGGACCTGACCGGGTTGAAGGAATCGGAAATCCGGGCATTATTCGTGTCTCCTTCTGTTCATCTCCTGGACGATCTCGGACTGACCCGTACGACGGAGGAAGCACGGAACAAGCTCATCGCCTCCCTACCGTCCACGTATCGGGAAAATGCGAAAGACGTATGGAACCGGATCCATATCGACACGAGCTCCTGGCGAAAGCAGAAAGACAAAACTGCCTCCCTTGAAATCATCAAAGAGGCGATCTTTCAGGAAATCAAACTAGTCATCACCTATGAACGTGCAGATGGAGAAACCGATGACCGCGTGGTGGAACCACTTGGGCTTGTGGCGAAAGGGGATCTTTGGTATCTCGTCGCAGCCAAGGAAAACGGGGATATCCGTAATTACCGGGTCTCCCGGATTCACCATGCCGAACCATTGGACGGGACATTTGAAAGACCCAAAGGCTTTGACCTTGCACAGTACTGGACATCCTCCACTCAATCCTTCATCAAAAGGCTTCCCTCTTTTGAAGTGAAAGTAGCAGTGGCACCACAAGCGTTATCCCGGCTCACCTTCACGGGACGGTTTGCCCGGGTCCTTGAAGTCGGGGAACGGAGAGGTGCGGAATGGATTCCCGTTACGCTTTCCTTCGACACGGAAGAAGAAGCGAAAGGCTATCTGATAGGATTCGCCGACCAAGTAAACATCAAAGAACCGGCTGATCTCAAACAGAAAGTCCTGGAAATGGCTGAGGCTACGGTTTCATTTTATCGACGAATGGAATAATTCTTCCTTTTCTCCGATATGTTTTAAAAAACAGTTGTCGAGGAGAATTCCCATGAAAAATATTCTATTATTTGCCGATCCGGGTATCGATGATTCCGTGGCCATCATGTACGCCCTCTTGAATCCGGATATTAACGTACTCGGAATCGTATCGAGTTACGGAAATGTCGAAAAGAAACAGGCCACCGATAACATCGCCTATCTGCTTAAGCTTGCCGGAAGGACCGATGTGCCGATCATCGGTGGCTCCAACAGTCCATCATCCGGGGAAATCCCGACCTATTATCCTGAAATCCATGGACAGGAAGGTTTAGGTCCGATCAGGCCACCGGAAAACTTCTTCGGGGAGCTCACCAACTTTTCTAAACTCTATACCATCATAAAAGAAAATAAAGACGTCACCATCGTGGATGTTGGGAGGAATACATCTCTCGCCACCCTCTACATCCTGGGAGAAGATATTGCTAAGGTCGTTAAAGAGTTTTATATCATGGGAGGCGCCTTTTTCGTACCGGGAAACGTCACCCCGTCAGCCGAAGCAAATTTCTACGGAGATCCCATTGCTTCAGAGCTTTTGGTCAAGAATCTCGACAATCTGTACATCGCCCCTTTAAACGTCACCAACAAAGCGATCATCACCCTCGAACACATCAAAGCCATCCAGGAGATGAACGGGAACCCCCTCATCGAAATCCTCGATGACGTCATGACTTACTATATCAATGCCTATAAAAAACTCATTCCAGGGATAAACGGTGCTCCCCTCCACGATGTCGTCACCCTCTCCCTGATGGTGAATCCGGAAATGGGAAAAACGATTAGAAGGGACGTCGAAGTATTGACCACAGGCTACGGGCAAGGTACCTCCATCGCCGACTTCAGGGTCAGCTCCAAACCGGCCGAAAAGAATATCAACATTTATCTGGAAATGGATTACCAAATGTTCGTGAAAGATTTCATAGAGATCATGACCAGAAAAAAGATAACTTGATGAAAAAAAGAAGGGATCGGCCTGTTTTCCCCTGCCCATCCCTTCTCATCCTACTGACTCTTTTCCCCAATTTCGATCAGCTCCTGGAGGAACACGTCAATTTCTCCTACCAGCACGCCACCATGACCTGTACACAGTACATCCGCATCATATTCCTTCATGATTCGGAGGCCGTCGAGGAATACAGGCAGGTCCGCAACTCCGCCACCCTGAAGATACTCGACCCAGGCTTGTCTCAGATCATCTCCTTTTGAAACAAGCCCTCCATCTGATAGAGGATCTCCAAAGAAACAAAGGAAATCTCCCGTGAACAATGTTCTGGTCGGCCTATGAAAGAACACGACAGAACCCGGAGAATGATAGCCGACTCTCGTATAGTCGTAATCCCCTATGGTCCCTCTATCCACGAGCTCCCCGCTTATGGAAGAACCAGTTGGCAGCGTCTCGTCAGCATGAATGACCTTCCTTGCCTTAGTGAATAACGTTTCCCCTCCCACATGATCCTCATGACCATGGGTGATGAGCATCAGCTTCACATCGTCTGCCGTTTTTCCGATTTTATGTAGGGCGTGCTGGAGAAACACCAAGTGACCCTCTTTACACGAATCGACCACAGTCAATCCTGCTTCTTCCTTGATAAAGTACGCATTCGTATAGGTATTCCACTCAGCATCCCAAACCGCCAGCACATCTATATGATCATTCACTTTTTCCAATTGATACTCCACTTTCACTTGCCCCCTCCTGATTTCCACTTGAATCAATTCCACAAACAGGGCGAAATCCCCTTTTCATGATGGTGAAATTAGTAGATAAAGCTTTCGAAGGACACCAGGATCAAGAAAAGAGCTACGGCAAAAAACAGATAGCTTCGATACGATTTCCGATTCTTCTGTCGTTCTTCCGCTCCCATTACGACCATCATGATCGCCAAACCTGCCATCGTAAAAGGAAGGATGCTCGTATTATTTGAGATTAAACCATAGAGTGATAGTGCCATGACAATAACAGCAATCGAAATTCTGAATTTTTTCAGCATGGTGGATTCCTCATTTCTTCTTATGTAACAAAAAAAAGGGCCTGACCCCCGATTCAGGTCAGACACCCCATCCTCTACTTCGCGTCCTTATCCGGCTGATGAATCCCGAACACATTGCCTTCCGTGTCTATGTAATACCCCTGCCACGCCATTCCCGGCAGTGCGTACTTCGGCATGGCCACCTTGCCGCCGTGTTCCAGGATGAGCTTCTCGGTTTCATCATAGTTCCCGACGCCCATCGTACACGAATATCCGTTCATCGGCTGATTCGGCTGAGGTGGAGGGCTTTGACGCTGCATTAGTGCACCATTGATCCCCATCTCATTCTCATCCCCTGTCACAGCCCCAACGTAAGGCATTCCAGCGTATTCACTCCAGTCCTCGAACTTCCAGCCGAATACTTCCCCGTAAAACGTCTTTGCCCGTTCCATGTCATCTACATGCACTTCGAAATGTACCATTCTTCCCATTGTTCATACCTCCCATATACTGTCTTTCATTATAATGATTTCGATATTACGGAGAGAAACCCTTCTTTTATATTTATTAAATAGGGTTCACTCTATCGTACTTGTGTTCTGACATAATTCAGACCTTATTCGAAATCTCTACCCCATCGATGAATCACAGTAAATTAACAAAAAGAAACAGAAAAAATCGCGGAATAGAAAACATTTTATGATCCAATCCCTCTATCCTTACGTTTTCTTCATTATGATCACTTGTGTGGAAAATTAAAAGTTTCTTTGTCGGTTATGTTACATATCAACATTTCCTCACTTTTTTTCACATAAAGTCTATTGAACAAAGGCTGAAGCTTATCTATTATGAATCTAGCACACAAAGAAGAAAGGACGATTATCATGCTGCCGATCGATAGCCAACAACAAATTTTAACGTGGCTTGAAGAAGAGGGAACGTTACGTGTATCAGACATCAGCTCCCGCCTCGAGGTATCGGAAATGACGGTCTACCGGGATCTTAAGCCACTGATGGAAGCGAACAAAGTCCGTAAGACGTCAAACGGCATCTCTGCTATGCAAGCCGAGGGTATCCCAACTGATTCCTGTGTTTACTGCCTTAAGACAACAACCTCAAGAAGAGCAGTTCAACTCATAAAAAAAGATCATACAATCGAACAGACCTGCTGTCCCCACTGCGGTTTACTCCGTTATAAAGACATCAAGGAGGATGTCATGCAGATTCTCTGCCGGGATTTCCTGACGGATATGACGATCAGCGGGAAAACGGCCACCTACTTGATTGATGCCGACTTGAACCTGAACTGCTGTCAGCCCCAAGTCATCTCCTTTGAATCAAGGAAGCAGGCAGAACAATTCCAAACCGGATTCGGAGGTACAATCTGCACGCTTCCACAAGCCATCACGGCGATCTCAAGAGACATGCAAGGATCGGGCTGCTGCCACGACTAAGAAAAGAGGAAAAAAACAATGGACAAAAAATCATATCAAACGATTTGGAGATGGCACTTCTATGCGGGCATCATCATTGCCCCGTTTCTATTGATCCTTGCTGTAACGGGATCGATTTACCTCTTCAAGCCCCAGATCGAACAGAATCTCTATCAAAAATATTACGAAGTCAATCCACAGGGAGAGAAGCTTCCTGCAACTGAACTTATCGATAAAGTGAAAACGCTTCACCCTGATGCACAAATCACAAGCTTCCGTCCCGGAGAAAGGGCCGACCGTTCCAGTGAAATCGGCATCAGTACAGAAGAAGGCTCTGCCACGATCTTCTTGAATCCTTACACAGGAAAGTCCCTCGGTGAATTGAAGCCTGAGGACCGGATCATGAATAAAGTCGAAGAAATTCACGGCGAGCTGATGGCGGGTACAATCGGCGACCGGATTGTGGAACTTGTTGCCTGCTGGGCCGTCGTCCTCATTGTCACGGGATTGTTCCTATGGTTCCCGCGTAAAAAGGACAAACTATCAGGCGTGTTTATCCCACGCTTCACTAAAGGAAAGAAGATTTTCAGAAGGGATCTCCATGCAGTACCGGCTTTCTGGGTCACAGCGGGAATGCTGTTCCTGATCATGACGGGACTTCCCTGGTCCGGCTTCTGGGGAACGAACTTTCAGAACATCATGACGAATGCCGGGGCCGGCTATCCCCCGTCTATCTGGTCAGGGGAAGCTCCGCAGTCTGTCGTGAAAACAAAGGAAATCGCCGACGTCCCCTGGGCAGCCGAGAATTTGGACGTTCCCGTATCGGCTCTTGAAGGGTACACGCCATTATCCATGAATGATGTCGTATCGATTGCCAAACGAGAAGGAATTGATCCGAGCTATACCGTCTACATCCCTCAGGATAAAAACGGCGTCTATACTCTATCCGCCTTCCCGGCTAAAGCACAAAATGAAGTCACGATGCACCTTGATCAGTACACAGGAGCCGTCCTCGCTGATTATCGTTTTGACAACTACGGAATCGGCGGCAAAATCGTCGCCATGGGGATCACCCTCCATACAGGAACCCAATTCGGTTTCATCAATCAACTGTTCAGCCTGTTGATCTGCCTTGGCATCATGCTTGTCGCCATCAGCGGATTCTATCTGTGGCTGAAACGTAAACCGAAAAAAGAAATGGGTGCACCGAAATCACCAGGCATTCTGAAGATGAAGTATTTCCTTTTTGTCATGATTGCACTCGGGATCCTGTTCCCTCTCGTCGGGGCTTCCTTGATTGTCATCCTGCTTCTTGACCGGTTATTGATCAAAAAAATCCCTGCTACGAAAAAATTCTTCGGTGCGGCATAAGAAAGGACGATGCGATATGAAAACAACCTTTAAATATTTGAGTATCCTTTTCCTGTGCACGCTACTTGGTGCCTGCGCCCCGAAGGAAGATGCAGCGGAATTGTACCAGCAGGAATCGCCCCTTCAGGCTGATATTACGATGCCGGACGATTTTTCCGGAAGCGGTGACCCAATCAAGATCGAACTTACACAAGACGGCAAAACAGTGGCGGATGCCGACTTTGTTCATGTGGAAATCTGGAAAGGCGACGGGTCCTTCCATGACGGAATGGAAGAAACCGAGAATGCTGGAGATGGGATTTACACATTCAATAAGAGCCTGACGGAAGATGGACTCTATTACATCAAAGTCCACGCAGGAAACAACGGCTCCACCATCATGCCGACACTGCCGTTTGCCGTCGGCGAACTATCCAAAGCTGACGTCGAAGCCTTAAATGACCACGCTCCTGTTGAGAGTGGAGATCATAGTCAGCACCACTAACGTTCAAAGATCGAAAGCCCATGCAGCTTTCGATCTTTTTTTTGACAGAATAAGAGATGTCTAGTTTGCTATAATGGTCTTAAAAAGGGGATGTTGACTCTATGATTATCCGAGAAACCGTGGATTCCTTCATCATGATCAAACAACACGACCACGCCTACATATCCGGCGAAACCATCAAACATGTCAATCGCAATCTATTAAAATCCGATCTGTTTTTCGATGACTTCGTATACGCCTCCCATCAGCATGACCGGAGCTGGATTGGACTAGACGAGACGCCGATCTGGAACGACGCGAAGCAGATTCCCTTCACCTTCTCAGACTATCCCCTTCTCCCGAAACTTGCATTCTATCAAATCGGACTGGATGAAATCAAGGAGGCTAACCTCTATGCGGCACTCCTATGCAGCCTTCATTTCTGCTCTTTCTTTGCCAAATCGAAGGATCCGGACTGCCTGCAATTTTTACAGGATGAAGCATCAAGACAGAAGAAGATCCGGAAAGAGCTTCCGAAGCTCGACGAAGAACTGCTTATCCAGCACTTCCAGCTCCTTCAATTGTCCGATAATCTCTCCCTCTACTTTTGCCTAAATGAACCGGGTGTGGATAAAGAGAGCGAGCATCCGTGGTTCAGGGATGGTTTCAAGAACACGGAGAGCTTTCACCCAGGGAATCATAAGCTTCTGGCCAGGTGGGTGAATGAGCATGAGGTGACGTTTGATGCCTACCCTTTTGAAACGGATTTTCATGTGACGCTTCCTTATAAGAAAGTGGACAAGGCGACGATCCGGAAGCTGGGGATTGCGGAAGCGTATGGGGAAAGTAAATTGGAGGAACATAGTATTTTGATACGAAAATAAGGAAGACCCTTTGATGGGGGTCTTCCTTCAGTTTTAGGATGAAATCGATGCCTTCACTTCCTGCACCACTTTCCCCTTTGCTTCCAGTGTTTTCATGATCACATGATACATGACCGTTCCGGATATGCCGAGGATCAACAGGATGCCGCCCATCATCAGCGGACTGACCCATTCCCCAACGATGATGAGGAGGGAAGCAATGATCATGGCACCATAGAAGGTCAGGCTGTAGAAGGCCATATACGTGCTGCGGGCGTTGGACGGGGCCAGGTCCCCGATCATCGCCTGCTTGATCGGAACGTACATGAGCTCCCCGAACGTCCCGACAAACCCCAGGATAAAGAGGAATAAAATATTGTTTGTGAAGGCAAAGGCGCTGAAACATATGGTAAAGATGAACATCCCCGTTACGAGCGTCCAGCGGTCACTCCACTTTTTGAACAGTAATAAGACGACAGCTGATAAGAACACGACGATCAACGTATTTTCCGTCCGCAGGAATCCGAGCATCCGCGTACCGTCAAGCGTGAAGTCAAAGCCCAAGAGAGTGGCCTCCTGCTCGGGGATATCCCTTTCCAGGCGAATCCCTACGTAATTGGTCAGTGATTGCTCCAGTGTAAAAATGAAGACGGCACCGATGATATACATCATGAATAATTTATCTTTCAATACGGTTGAATAGCTTTGAAGCATCTTGTTGGATGAAGAAGCGGTTTCAGTGGTGGCAGGTTCCGGTGTGTAGGTTTCTGTGATGAAGAAAATGGTAATCAGGACGGACAGGAGTGTGATGCCTGAAATCCCGAGGAATAATTCAAACAGGTACGTTTTAAATAGAAAAGCGCCGATGATGCCTCCGATCGCGGTGGCGAGATTCCCTAACCAGTAGCTGACGGTGAATACGAGCTTCCGTGAAGCGGAATCGGTCACATCGATGATCATCGCCTGTGCTGCAGGCTGGAACATCCCGCCGGCAAACATATTGAGAACGAAAAACGCCGCGGTGATGTAAGGCAGGTCAAACCACGGTGAATTGCACAGGGCAATGAAGAAGAACGTCGTCATGATTCCGAGTTCGGCAAAAATCATGATCTTCCGGCGACCGATCTTATCTGAGATATGACCGCCAATAAATCCACCGATGATCCCACTGATGACGATCAGGACAAGGATGATCCCGGTCTGAGTTGCCCCGATCTTCTGGGCGAAATAGATGGCCATGAACGGAATGACCGCCATGGTGACAAGTCCCCCAAGGAACTGCATGGCAAGCCGCAGTTTCAGGTTCGGATGAATATCTCGTATTCTCATCACACCTCCACCCTTTCCGTCACAGGACCGAATAACCGCAGGGCCTGTATTTTCATATTGCTCCAGATCAGATTTGTATGGTCATCGATGAAGGTCAGCCTCAGCCCATTCAATAAGGAAATATACGATTGAGCCATCAGCACCGGTGACCCTTCATAGAAGCATCCCTCCTTCTGTCCTTTTTCAATGACAGGATAAATACGTTCTGCAAACACATCGACAAAGGCACTCAACTCTGCGAACAAGACGGGATACCGGTCCGGCCTCGCCAGTACCTGCTGGGAAAGGCGCAGGAAATCCTTATTCTTCGCAAACACATCCAGCTGGCAGTCAATCATATTCCGTACCATCTCCATCGGACTTCCACTATACCTTTCCTCTATCTCACTAAAATATGGCTTGATTTCCTCTAATGGCTCGAGGATCGCCGCTTCAAATAAGACCTCTTTTGTCGCAAAGTATGTGAACACGGATCCGAAGCTGACCCCTGCCTCCTTGGCAATGGCAGAGATGGTCGTTTCCGCAAATCCGTTTTCGCTGTATGTTTTGACGGCTGCTCCCAGGATCGCCGCTCTCTTTTTCATCATTTTTTCCTCCCGCGACATAATGCTCCCCTCCTTTTTCGAAATTGATTGATTAATCAATTTTTATTTTACTGTTAGATATTTCCAAGGTCAATGGTTATTTTTCGACAAAAACATCCGCCTCCTGATGTGTGCCAACAACAGAAAGCGGACCTATTTTATTCGTCAAACGTCCCGTTCATCCGGACCAGCAGTTCCCCGAACACGTTCTTCTCCTCATCGGACCAACCTTCAAGCAGGCCCTCATACCATTCGAGCCTCATGCGGCTGTCGAGGGCAAGCTTTTCCTTCCCTCGTTCAGTGAGGTCAAACAGGCTCACCCGTCCGTCGCTTGGGTCTGAAAAACGCTGGATAAGCTTCTTCGCCTCTAGTGCGGCCGCCTGTCTGGACAACGTCGAAATATCCAGTTGGAACGCTTCGGCAAGCTGCTTCAATCGTGATGGTCCCTGTTCATCGAGCTGCCTCATCAGAAGGTATGCGGACCTCTCCAAGATCCCGATTTTTCGATCCGACTGATCCCGGAAAACCGCCTTTCTGATCAAGGTGGTCAATTCATATTCAATCCGTTTTATCGAGCTCTCTTTGGACATAGATCTCCCCCCTTTTTTCATCAGTAAACCTGACAGATTCATTGACAACACTGCAGGTACTTGTATAATACAAGTATATAGTTGTATCGTACAAGTAATCCCAGGAAAAGTAAAGCGTTTTCATTGAAAGGTGGGAAAAAGATCTTCCTATCAGGAGGACCCGTGTTATGAAAATCATTCGAATCATCATCCAAATCGGCATTCTTTATGCTTTTTCCTTTATAGGCGGAGCCGTCGAGGAGCTCCTCCACCTACCGATACCCGGAAGCATCATCGGCCTGATCCTGCTCCTTGCATGCCTGTCGTTGAAAATTGTTCCCGTGATCATCGTAGAGGATGGCGCAAGCTTTTTACTCGCGATCCTTCCCTTATTATTCATCCCGGCCATGACCGGGGTCATGAACTACCCCGCCCTTTTATCAGGAACCGGTGCCATGCTCTTTCTCATTGTTGTCGTGAGTACCGTCGTGACCATGGCCGTATCCGGTTTTGCCAGTCAGCACTTAGAAAAACGATCTGAAAGAAGGGAACAAGCATGCAGCAAGCACTGATCGCAATCCTGATCATCACCCTCACCGCCGTCCTTTATTTTGGCATGGTGAAGGTGTATCAGCGTTTCTCGTATCCCGTATTGATCCCGGTCCTGACGACCACGATCGTGATCGTCGGACTGCTGATCTCTATGCATATTCCTTATGAGGAGTACATGATCGGCGGGAAATGGATCCACTCCCTGCTTGGTCCCGCCGTCGTCGCCCTTGCGTATCCCCTGTATAAGCAGCGGAAGATCCTGATGAAGTATCGCTTCCCGATCATCGGAGGAGTCTTTGCCGGACTCCTGACGGGAATGGTGAGTGGACTCCTGTTTGCCCGGATTCTCGGCATCGACCATGAGTTGATCCTTTCCATTGTACCGAAGTCGATCACGACACCCGTCGCCATCCAGATCGCATCCGGTCTGGGCGGCGTCCCGGCCATGACTGTCGTCTTCGTTATGATCGCCGGATTCTCAGGCGTCATCCTCGGGCCGATGATCCTGAAGATGGGACGCATCCACAGCTCACTCGGACGCGGGATAGCCTTAGGCAGCGCATCCCACGCCCTCGGTACGTCGAAAGCGATGGAATACGGTGAACTGACCGTATCCATGAGTTCCGTATCCATGACGTTGAGTGCCCTGCTAGGCTCGGTGTTTGGTCCGATTGTGGTGTGGGTGTTTCATGTTTGAGGAGGCTGAGCGTAGACGACGCAAAGATTTTTCGACAAACCGTATGAAATATCTGAAATGAGGATTAAATAATGGATATCAGGATTAAATATCCGAGATAAGGATTAATAAATGAATATCCGGATCATAAAGAAAGAAAAGCCTCTCCCATAATAGGTTCACCATGTATGAAAATGATGAGCCATACACCCACTCCTTCAAAAAGACCCGTTCACACGGTGGCTAACCCCAAAAGTTAGAGTTTTGTTATGCAGCTGATTGGATGGACTGAGTTCGGTATTCGACTGGACTTAGTCCATCCAATTTTTCTTTTGAACGTTCATGATTGTACCAGTGGATATATTCTTCAATCCGGCTTCTTAAATCCTCAAAGGTAACTAATTTTTCTCCATAGTACATTTCCTGCTTCAAAACACCAAAAAAGTTTTCCATTACAGCGTTGTCTGCGCATGTAGCTTTCCGT
>NZ_LIXZ01000016.1 GCF_001305855.1 Rossellomorea vietnamensis
TAGGCACTTGGATGCCCAGAGACATGGGAGGGTACGTCATCATAAGCTACGCAGAGATCCATTGTGCATCGTATATTTTATCATCACTACTTCACTATATTTTCCCAGTAGTGACCGCGTAGCGCACCCAAGGATTGTAAGAGAATCACATATTTATAAAATACTGTTAGGGTGTATGTCAAAAAATATTTTTTTGACATCCCAACAACGGGTGAAACCGTTGATATATCAATATTTATAGAGGGAGGAAACGTTTTGGAGCAGACGTTAATTAAAGCAGATGATTATGTAACGTTGTGGGGAATCATTGTGGTGTGGGCGTCGGTGAGTATTATTTTAGAGCAGCGCTACAGTTGGGCGGCGAAGATTTCTGGTGCCATTGTGGCGCTGATAGGTGCTATTATTCTATCAAATACGGGAGTTATTCCAACAGAGTCACCGGTTTATGATGCTGTTTGGACATTTATCATTCCCCTTGCGATTCCGCTGCTGCTTTTCCATGTAAACTTTAAAAAGATCTGGCAGGAAAGCGGGCGGCTGTTGATTCTTTTTTTGATCAGCTCGATCGGTACGGTTGCAGGGGTGATCATCAGTTTCTTTTTGTTAAAGGATCATATACCAGTCCTTGATAAGATTGGCGCGATGCTTAGTGCATCTTATATTGGTGGCGGGGTCAATTTTGCAGCGATGGCAGCAAAGTTCGAAGCGCCTGGGGAAATGGTTTCTTCCGCCGTGGTCGCAGACAATTTAATGATGGCCATTTATTTCATCGTTCTGATGATGATTCCGGCCCTGAGCTTTTTCAGAAGACGCTTTAACGCACCGCATGTGGAAAAGGTGGAGAGCGGAAGAATGAAAGAAGAGGGAAAGACCCTTGCGGAAAGCTTTTGGGAGCGAAAGGATATCTCTCTAAAGGATATTGCGTTCTGTAGGGACTGCCTTCCTGCTCGTGATGGTTTCGTTTAGAATCGCCGAATTCCTGGACGGAGTGATTCCTTCCGGTGAGGAGACGTCTTTCTTTCTCAATTTGCTGAATGGATTGTTCGGCGACCAGTACTTAATGTTGACGACATTGACATTCCTGGCACTGGCCTTGTTTCCGAAGTACTTTGAATCGATTAATGGAAGCCAGGAAATCGGTACGTTCCTCATTTACTTGTTCTTTGTGGTAATTGGTATTCCGGCATCGATTCCGCTCATTGTTCAAAATGCTCCGCTGCTGCTCGTATTTGTGTTCATTATTGTCGTAGTGAACATGGCCGTGTCTTTGACTGCAGGAAAGCTATTAAAGTATGACCTTGAAGAGATCCTTCTAGCGAGCAATGCCAATGTCGGAGGGCCGACAACGGCTGCTGCGATGGCCATTGCGAAAGGGTGGAAGGATTTGATTGGTCCGATTCTTGTGGTGGGGACGTTGGGGTATATTATTGGGAATTATATTGGGACGACTTTGGGATTGTGGTTTTCTGGGTTTATGTAAAAGGTTCTGCCCACAAGAAATCATTCTGTTTCCCGTAACGGGTCAACGGCGGGGCCGTCCCTGCCGGTAGATGAACTATAACCAATGAAATATTGATTCAACCCATAATGACTGCAGATAATAAACTCGAAATGTATTGAAAGATCTCTATTAAGCCAACAAGGGTGGAGGTTCCCGGGGAAGATTTTTTAACGAAAGTATTCTCCAAGCAAAGATACTTCCGACATAATACTAAGCCCAGATGAAAAGTAAGGTAAGCTGATTCAAAAACCATCAAAATTATAAGCCAGGTAGAGTATAGGAAAAGAGACGTGCTTCTTTTGAAAACAAAAGAAGCACGTCTTTTTTATGCCATTATTGGGCTATTTCGTGTGCTGACTTGAAATACTACTGCAGAATCTGTCGTTATTTGTATATTAAAAATAGTATGAAAATTATAAATAAACTGTYTACATATAACGTCATATGACGTATTATAATTATCAATATGATGTCACATAACATCATAAAATCTCGGAGGTGCTTTTCATGACACATTCATTATCTCAATCAGCTATCAAAAATAATGGAAAGGTGGGAATGAAACAAGAACATGTTAATCAGATCCAAAACGCCATTAGCGCAATTGAGAAGAAAAATATTCAAAATGTATTTTTCGTCGCTTGCGGCGGATCAATGGCATCCTTATCGTTTGGTGACTACTTCGTTACGAAAGATACTGGAAAACCAAGCTTCGTTTATACTTCTAACGAATTTGTCCATTCCGAACCTAAAGGGTTAAATGAAAACAGTCTGGTTATCTTGCGTTCTCACTCTGGAACAACACCGGAAACAGTCAAAGCAGCTACATATGCCAGAAATATTGGTGCTGTCACTGTTGCCATCTCTATGGATACGGAATCCCCGCTTTGCAAAGAAGCAGAATACGTCCTTCACTACAATTACAAAGATGGATCAAATGCCATCGATGGAGAAATCGGTATTTATTACACATTTATTTTCAAATTGTTAAAAACCCTTACAGGTGACGAAAAGTATGATCGAGGAATTGAACAGTTAAGCAATCTTGAAGGATTAATCGAAACGAATCAGGAGAAGCATAATGAGGCGGCTTTTGAATTCGGTAAGCGGAATAAGAGAGAGAAAACCATTTATACGATGGCAAGCGGCGCTTATTACCACCATGCATACTCATTCACCAGCTGTCTGCTGATGGAAATGTTATGGATCAACTCAAATGCGATTCATTCAGGTGAATACTTCCACGGGCCGTTTGAAATCACGGATTATGATGTTCCATTCCTGTTGATTGTAGGTGAGGGTCCAAGTAAGCCTTTAGATCAGCGTGCGCTGGATTTCGTCACAAAATACAGTGAGAAAGTAGAAGTGGTGGACGTCAGCAAATTCGATTACAGCGGTGTGGATGATGATTTGAAAGAGTATTTTGGTCCAGCCCTGGCAGGTCCTGTCATGCGCCTGTATGCAGATGGTTTGGCCGAACATACTGGCCACCCGTTGTCTGTTAGAAGATACATGTGGAAAATGGAGTATTAATTGTTATTCACTTGGTGTAAAATCTATTAAAAAATAACGGTATGGATGAGGGGATAATAGTGAAAAAAATGTTGAGCTTTCTACTAGTAGGCTTTACCGCTGCCAGTCTTCTGGCAGGTTGCAACTCATCTGAATCAAGTTCCGCATCTAAAGAAGGGGAGGTCGTTATTGATTTCTTTCACCGTTGGCCAAATGAGCCCAGAAAATCATTCTATGATGAGAAAATCAAAGAGTTTGAAGAATCGCATCCTGGTGTCACCATTAATGTCGATTCTGTTTTAAATGACTCTTATAAAGAAAAGGTTAGAGTTTTAGTATCAAATGATGGCCTGCCTGATATTTTCTCTTCATGGTCAGACTCTTTTGCTGAAAATCTAGTCAGCTCTGGCAGGATAAAAGAACTAGATGATATCATTAGTGAAGATCAAGAATGGAGCGGGAATATTCTTGAATCCCAGTATCAAGGGTTTACCTTTGATGATAAAACATATGGTATTCCTTTCACAGTAGATGGAAAAGCCTTCTTCTACAACAAAGAAATCTTTGAAAAAAATAATATTGAGGTTCCAAAGACTTACGATGAGATGCTTAAAGCATTGGATCAATTAAAGTCGGCTGGCTATGAAACTCCTCTTGTTGAAGGATTAACAAATGCGTGGGCTATTTCCCACTATATGGGGACGATCTTTGACCGCGTAGTGGATCCTGAAATCCGCGAGGCAGACTATAAGCTGGAAAGTGATTCACCTTATACTGATGAAGGATATATTAAAGGGTTAGAGATGTTCCAAGAGCTGACGGATTATATGGGAGAAGTCTCCACTGCCATTGATCATGAAGCTGCACGTAATATGTTTGCTGCTGGAGAAGTGCCGGTTCTCTATATGCAGTTTGCTGAAGTAGGGTTGGTTCAAGAGATTGGGGATGTAGAAATTGGTTTCTTCAACTTCCCTGAAGTAACGGATGGAGAAGGACGAGCGGATTCCCTGACGGGGGCTCCTGAAGGCTGGATGCTTAGCAAAGATGCTCCTGAAGAAGCGGTTGAATTCCTGAAATTCTTGACTTCTGAGGAAACAGCCCAGGAATTTACGAAAGCAGACGGCCAATTAAATGCCGTGAAAAATGGTGTCACCGAAGAGAATACGAGTCCTACCAGCTATGAAGCGTATCAAATTGTGTTAGACGCATCCAATACAGCACCATGGTTTGATAATGCGGTTGATATTTCGATTGCGGATATCTTCATGCGAGGCGGTCAGGAACTCGCAACGAAACAAAAAACACCAAAAGATATTATGAAAGAGGTTCAAACTGAAGCAGCGAAAATGAGTGAGTAAAAAGGAGGGCCCTGACATTCGGGTGTCGGGGCTTTCTCATTATCGTGAAAGAGGGTGACACACATGAATGTTAAAAAAATGTCTATTACGCCAATTTTATTCCTTCTGCCAACCGTCCTATTTTTAGGTATTTTCATTTACATACCACTCATTCAAAACTTTTATAACAGCTTCTTTGATTTCAATGTGTTTTCAGATTCAAAAGAGTTTGTCGGTTTAAGTAATATAAAAGAATTGTTCCGGGATGATGTGGTCGGGATCGCATTCTTGAACAATGTGAAATATGGAGCGATATCGGTGATCTTTCAGATATTTTTTGCCTTGATACTGGCAAGTATTTTAGAAGATAAGTTGTTTCGGAGAGTCGCTCCAGCACTGAGGGTCATTTATTTTATTCCTGTTATGATCTCCATTTCGGTCATCGCGCTGTTGTTTGGCTTTGTATATAATCCGCAAATCGGTTTGTTAAACAGTTTTCTGGAGTTAATCGGACTCGGTGACCTTGCAAAACCCTGGCTTGGCAACTCCACGACTGCTATCTACAGTGTTATTGCCATGTCACAATGGCAGAGTATCGGCTTGATCACGATGCTGTTCATTGTCGCTATCCAAAAAATACCTGCTGAATTGTATGAAGCCTCCCACATAGATGGTGCCGGGAAAGTCCGTCAGTTCTTTCACATTACACTCCCTCAAGTAAAGGAAACCATGTTTGTCAATTTGCTGATTACTGTCACTGGTTCCATCCTGGTCTTTAATGAACCCTATATTCTAACCAATGGCGGACCTGGCAACAGTTCGATGACACTAGCCGTCCATATGTATCAAAATGGATTCTTTAAGGACAATATGGGGTATGCTTCTTCAATCGCTACACTGATGTTTTTGTTGTCAGCGATCTTTGCATTAGTCCAGATCAAAGTGTCTAAAACAGGAAAGGAGGATTGAAGATGAAACTAGAAAATCTTGCAACTGAAAAACCAATTGTACCGGCTGCCCAAAGAAACTACATGCCGCTCAAAACACGTATATCCAGAAACATCGTTTTTCTTGGATTATTGATTTTCGCCTTGATGATTCTATACCCGCTTTTTTGGATGTTTGTCTCTTCTTTTAAAAGTTATCAGGAAATTTATACAAATGTTTGGGCACTTCCGAGTGAATGGCATTTTGAAAATTACGCATCGGCCTGGGAAAATGGGATTCAAAACTACTTCTTGAATAGTGCGTATGTTACTGGTTTTTCAATCCTCCTTACGGTGATGTCAGGTACGATGGCTGCCTTTGTTCTTGCCCGGTACCGGAACCGCTGGATTGATGCAGCTCTTCTATTCATCATTGGCGGTTTAATGATGAATCCGGAGGTTGCTCTCATTCCTTTGTTTGAGATTCTAACATTCTTTAACTTAATTGATACGAGATGGGCGTTAATTTTAACGTATGTGGCTTACCGGCTTCCTCTTACGATTATCCTCATCCGCGCTTTTTTCATCACTGTACCAAAAGAACTATCAGAATCTGCTTTGATTGATGGATGCAGCGAGTTTGGGATCTATTGGAGGATTTACTTGCCTTTGTCCATCCCGATCGTCATTACTTCCGTCATTATTAACGCCTTCTATGCATGGAATGAGTTTTTATTTGCGACTGTCTTTATCAATTCCAGTGAATTGAAAACGATTCCATCCGGTTTGATGGTCTTCAGGGATGCTTTAAGAACCGATTGGGGTGTCTTATTATCTGGAATGGTGATTGCATCAGTACCGATGGTTATTCTATTGATTGTTCTACAAAAATATTTAGTGCGAGGCTTATCAGAAGGCTCGGTGAAAGGATAGAAACCTATGAAACTAATTACGATTGGTGACAATGTTGTAGACTGCTATTTGGATCGAAACGAATATTTTCCGGGCGGGAATTGTGTGAATGTCGCTGTAAATGCGAAACGTAATGGCGCAAGCACGGTTGCTTATATTGGTATTTTTGCTACAGATGGACCTGCTGATCATATAAAGGCAGCACTGCAGGGAGAAGGGGTAGACTTCCGATTCTCACGGGAGGCTATCGGCATTACCGGTCAGCCGAAAGTGGCGCTTACAGAAGAGAACGACAGGGTATTTGTCGGCGGACCTAAAGACACTGTCCAACATCGCTTTAAAATCCAGCTTATTCCGGAAGAAGTGGACTACCTTAAACAATTCGACCTGTGCCATGTAAGCTGCTATTCTTCCATGGAAAGTGAACTGGATAAGATTTCGAAAGAGATTAAGATATCGTATGATTTTTCAAATCGAAAAGATCTGGACTATATCTCTTCTATTGCCCCGTATGTATCTTATGCTTTCTTCTCGGCTGCAGAATTATCACAAACAGAACTGAATGAATTTGTTGAAAGCCTTGCACCGTTTGGCTTTGAAATAATCGGGTTGACACGGGGAGGGGAGCCTGCGGTATTTGTTCATAATCAAACCATCTACAAACAAACATTGCACAGCATAGAAGTGGTCGATACAATGGGGGCAGGGGACAGCCTGATTGCAGGTTTTCTAACCGAATATGTGAAGAGTAACGACATCGAAAAGGCAATTGAAAAAGGGACAGTCTCAGCTGAAAACACATGTCAAGTATATGGAGGATTTGGCTACCCTGCAAAAATGTAATTCATTTTATTTCAACCGTGGTTCATGTATAATTATTGTAAAATTGAGATATTGAGGCGTTGACAATGGAAAAAGACAATCTACAGCATTATTTATATGAAGAAATCATGACTGGTCTTAAACAATATATTGATAACAAGGGATTAAAAGAAGGAGATCGAATCCCCACTGAAAAAGAGCTGGGAGATTTATTTAATGCCAGCCGGATATCCATCAGACGTGCCATCAAGGAATTAGTGGAGGAAGGTACGCTGAAAATTGTCAGAGGTAAAGGAACATTTGTAAGCGCTCCACGAAAAGAAATTCATCTGTTGGATTTGCAAGGTTTTTCAGAAGGGCTGACGACCGATAATGATACCATCACGAAAGATGTCATTTCCATCCAGAGAGTGAATAGTAATGAGGATTTAGACCGGATTTTTGAAAAGCGATACGATGAATATATAGAACTGGTAAGAAAAGTTTATCGCAATGACCAGGAGTTAAGTCTGGACTTTGCCTATTTACCGACAGACCTTTATCCTGGCATCGAAGAAAAAATTACGCCTGAAAGTTCAACCTTCGCCATCATTCATGATGATTATGGAGTAAAGTTTAAAAGAGTAAATAAGAACTTGGAGTTTGTTCATCCCGATGAAGAACTGCAAAGACACTTAAAGGTGAATAGCTTAAATTTGCTCGTATCGGTGGATAAAGTGATCTTCGGGGAAAATGATGCTCCTGTCCATTACTCCAAATACTATTTAATTGCGGAACGGGTGAAATTGAGTTTGGAACATATTATAGACCAAAACGAATAAAAGAGGGTGAAGGGAATGTATAAAGCAGTTATTTTTGATTTTGATGGACTGATCTTAGATACGGAAACCCTTCATGTGGAAATATTTCAAGAAATGTTTAATGACCATGGTCTTGTATTTCCTTATGCCGATTGGATTGAACATATCGGTACAAAAAGCACATTCACTATCTTTGATCTATTAGAAAGGGAACTTGCCTCGGTGAAGGTCGACCGTGAGCTGTTGAAAGCCCAAAACCAGCAGAAATTTTCAGAACGGGTACGCGTGCTCGAGGCACGGCCGGGGGTCCTTGAATACTTGAAGGGCGCTAAATCCGAAGGACTAAGGATTGGACTGGCATCAAGCTCGAACAGAAAGTGGGTCACGGAACATTTAACGAACCTTGATCTGACCGATTATTTTGAAACAATCAGAACGGCAGACGATGTTGAATTCGTAAAGCCAGATCCTGCTTTATATAAGCTTGCAGCAGAAGACTTAAATGTATCGCCTTCAGAGTGCATTGCCTTTGAAGATTCTGCAAATGGGGCATCGGCTGCTGTGGAGGCAGGTTTAACATGTATCATTGTCCCTAATCAAACGACCCGGGAACTTGAATTTCCAACTGTGAAACACAGGTTAAACTCCATGAGTGACGTATCTTTCTATCAACTGCTGGGCGAAATGAATATACATTTTAGTAAGGATTAATTATTTGTTGGCAGCTGATGGATCTGCTCTTTTTTGATTGCGGAAGAGAGGGGGGCTCATGCTTTTGAAGAAAAATATCCTTTAAGAGGTAGAGAATGTCGAAGTATAGGGTCATTCCGTCATTATCTATAACAACCAAAGCCTGTAACCAAAAAGGTCACAGGCTTTTTAATTTCTTGATTTTAGTTACGGGGAACCATAAGGAAGGCTCTCTTGCTTCCGAAGCACAAGAACCGTCCCTGTGCTTATGCAAATTAAGATTGATTTTTTTTACATCTTCTATGATCGATTGAATCAATTTTTTGACCGTTTGATTTTTAGCTAATCTTGGACTTTGTCCGGACCAGAGCGACATAAACTCAGTGTTTTTCTGAATAGCAGAAGCTTTTCGTATATCTTGGGTCAAGACATTTTGGATAGGGAAATCTGGCAAAAAGCGTTCGTGTATTTTCATCTCTGTGATAAACCGGTTCTCAATTCCCCTTGCCCATTTTCCGGAGAATGAACGTGTCAATACCGTCTGGTCTTCATGAGCGTTGAGAATCGCTGCTTTATGCGTTTCCTGCGCTCCACTTTCCTCACAAGTCAGAAAAGCGGTACCCATTTGAACCCCTTTTGCTCCTAAACAAAAGGAAGCCATCAGCCCTCTTCCATCCATTATGCCTCCGGCTGCAATAACCGGGATGCTTACTTGATCGACCACCTGTGGAACCAAAGACATCAAACCTATAAGCTTTTCTTGATTACCATCCATAAAACTCCCCCGGTGCCCACCGGCTTCGCTTCCTTGCACGACGATGGCATCCATTCCAGCTTTTTCATTTTCAATCGCTTCTTCGACAGTCGTAGCGGTTCCAATCAAGAATACGTTGTTTCGTTTTAAGTCAGCGATGATTTCCTTTGATGGAATGCCGAATGTAAATGAACAAATGGGCACTTTCTCTCCAATTACCACCTGGATGTGATCAGTAAATACTTCCTGGACACCATCTGTTGCCGGAAAGTCAAATTGTTCTTTTGGAGACAGAGTTAATTGATTTCGAATCGACTGGAGTGCATGGTTAGCCGAGCTGACTTCCCCTTCTATCAAATCAAATTCTTCAGGGACAAATAGGCTAACCCCAAAAGGTTTGTCGGTTAATTGGTTTATTTCCCTAACCTGTTCACGAGCTTGGTGCGGCGTCAAGTAGCCGGCTCCAATCATACCCAGACCCCCCGCATTTGAGACTTCTGCCACTAATTTTGATGTTGTTACTCCTCCGGCCATAGGAGCTTGTATGATGGGATATTCTATTTTCAAGAGTTCAGTAAGCGCATTTGATAACATCGATATCATCCTCTCGTTTGAACTTCATTTTACTTTCAGTCATTTTTTTCTACAGACAAACTGACTCAGCTTGGTAAATTATTCACTTTCTTCTCAAATTTAATCCCGTTCAAAAGTAAACAGGCTCCTAGTAAAACGACCCCGGCTGCTCCCATTAAAGCCACGTTAAAACTATGAGCTACCGAAAACATAAATCCAGCAAGACTTGGTCCAATCAATTGCCCTATAGCATAGACAGCAGTTAAGATGCCAATAATCCTGCTGCTTTTAGCGGGATTCATCTGCTGCCCTAATGTGGATGCCAACGAGGTGATTCCTATAAACGTAGCACCAAAGAGCAAGCCGCTTATAATGACCCCCGTTTGCGTCACCCAAACTACTGGAATCATAATACCGATTGCCTGCAAACCCATGGCAAGAATTAGAGACTTGATATATCCCCATTTGGTGGCGAGAACAGTCCACAGTGTGCATGACGGAATGGCTGCCAATCCAGCCACTAGCCAAACCAACGTAGCATCGCTATGGAAAGAAGGGCTACTTTCGGCAATCGATACAATAAATGTACCTGTAACGATGTACCCCAATCCTTCCAGTCCGTACGCAATCGTTAGCCAAGGAAGCCATTTCATAGGAGGTGTCGGAATAACTACGTCTCTTACCTCCTTTTTCTTATCATTCAGAGTAGTGTCTTTCAGCCATATCCACACGAAGAACATAAGGAAAACGCTTAACGCAGCCAGTCCGATCCACGTGCCTTCCCATTGAAATGAGTCATTAAGAATCGGGATCAGGATACTGGATAAAAAGATACCAATACCTACCCCGCTGAAAAATAAACCCGACCAAAGGGTTTTGTTTATCGAAGCAAGTTTATCAAGAACAATACCGGAGGCTAAAATCATGACAAAGGCACTAGCAAATCCGGATAGAAAGCGAAATATATTCCATAGTATTAGGGAATTTGTTAACCCCATAAATATAGTGGTAAAGATACTGAGTATAAGGTGGAACCTTAATAGAAACGTTCTATGTTTCTTTAGAGGAAGTACCGCTGTTAAAACTGCCCCTACTAAGTATCCAGCATAATTGCTTGATGCGATATATCCGGCAGCAGTAGTAGAGAATGAAAGGTCTTGTTGCATGATTGGCAGAATAGGCGTATAAGCAAATCTCCCAATCCCTAGGGCGATAATTAAAGAAAACATTCCCCCTAACAACAAGAGTAATGGTGGTTTATTCAAACTTTTTCCTCCTTTAAAATCTCTTGCATCTGTAATTATAACTTCATTTAGCTATCTGGTATAATGCATATAAGTGATACTAGACATCTGTTTTATAGATACCAAAAATGACGAAGATATACTAAGGGAGTTTTTTGATGGATATACAAGCTTTGAAGGTTTTTCAAGTTGTCGCAAAAATGGGAAGCATTTCAGGTGCGGCGCGGGAGCTTAATTATGCACAATCGAACATCACTACTAAAATTCAGCAATTGGAAACGCATCTGCAAGCCACTCTCTTTTATCGGCACAACAGAGGCATCACCATAACGCCCAAAGGGAAATTACTGGTAACCTACGCTGAAAAAATCTTCCAGTTAATCGATGAAACAAATCGAGTGATGAAAGATGATCAGACGCCAAAAGGTCCGTTAATTATAGGCTCTATGGAAACGACGGCAGCTGTCCGTTTGCCCGTATTGCTTTCAAAATACAGTCACGATTATCCCAAGGTGGACCTAATGTTAAAAACAGGGCCGACTGACCAGCATCTTTACGAAGTTCTACATTATGAAGTAGATGGAGCCTTTGTCTCTGGACCTATAAGTCACCCTGATATCGCTCAGAAAACAGTATTTGAAGAAGAGATGGTGCTCATTACCGATATGAATCATCCACCCTTATCATCGATCGCAGATATTCAGAATCGAACGTTGCTTGTATTTCGCTCCGGCTGTTCTTATCGGGCAAAGCTTGAAAATATGTTGCATCAAGAAGGAGTAGCTCCAAGCAAGATTATGGAATTTGGTACTCTTGATGCGATTATTGGTTGTGTAGCTGCTGGACTTGGAATCAGTATGCTTCCATATAGTGTCGTTGCACAGCAGATACAAGATGGCACACTAAGACAGCATCAGATTTCAACTTCATACAGAAAAGTTGAAACACTTTTTATTTACCGGAAAGACAAATATCTTTCAACGCCCTTGACCAAATTTTTAGAGCTATTGGAGTAGACTGGGGACGGTTCGCACTCTAACTCGAAAAGTAGAATGCGAACCATCTCTAGTTTACCGCTAGCTCTCTATCATCTTCTTGATTTCTTCTTCTGAAAGGATCGGATTATCTGTCTCCAATGCCTTTAGTAATTGTTTTTCCTCATCAGGGTCTGTCACTTGGTAACCATCATCGTGACTGACTTCTTCTACTTCCATTAATTAATACTTTCGTTAGCAGACTTGGATGTAGGAATGCCCCGATTGAATTGCTTGTTTACATCATCTTGATTAAATCTTATAGGTTTCATTACACCTTCAACTTTTAGTTATTGAATTTAAGGAAAAAGGATTCAAGAACATGAGGACTGAGAAGCAAGAAGATTTAGTAACAGGTTGGTTGACAAAAGACGGCGAGGTTGAATCTGTTTCTGTCGATGGAGATAAAGACTATTCGCCAGATGAATGGTACTCAAACGATGTGGAAGTAGTCATTACATTTCACACATTCCCAGAAGAAGAGAAAAGTGATAGCAGATCTGCTGATGAAAAAAGTTCTGCAAAAAATGATAAGTCAAAGAATGATAAAGAAGACAAATCAAACTCTAAGACAGAAGACAAATCAAACAATGATACATCTGTCGAAAGCGAACAGGAAATATTAACTGTGAAAAATAATGAAGATTTTGCGGCTGTCTTGGCAGTGAAGAATGAAGCTGATCCGATTATCAGTGAATTTGCAAAAAATATGAAGGTAGAACCATTGAATTTGATGGATATATTGCAAATATGATGCTACACGGGAATTATAAAACAAGATATAATATTTTAATTTTAGCTGGTGATTATGGTGATACAACTTTTAGTGGACCTAATTTTCAGTCGTGATCGATTACGGCAGTCTTTTTCCTTTTTCTTCGTACTGTACTCCGGAGGTTTTCATTAAGTAATCTTTAATATACGCTACATTTTCCTGATGTACCCGATCCCCATCCTTAGGAATATAAAACTTAGTCTGAGACTTCCCATCCCCATCATAAAAAAGAAGATGTTTAGAAGTAGATACTACTTTTAGATTCTGACCAATCCTATGTTGTCGATTTCCGAGTAAGAAGGCATTTTGATCCTGATCAAACACAATCATGTATTCCTCATCGAATGCTTGCTGGTATTTCTCTTTTAAACGTCGGGCTGATTTCTTCAGAAATGCATTGATTCGGAAGCGGAAATAGAGATACAACAGAAAGTGTACGACAAGGGATAAACCGAACGCCAATAGAGCTGGGAACATCACTTGCAATATAAATTCGAACATCACTGGGGAAGATGGACTTGCTGATTCTTGAAATGCATGATTATAGTACAAAAATAATACAGTGGAGATCACGAACACGCCTATGTTTCCAAAGAAGTGAACTTTTCTGAAGTAGGGCATGTATTTGAGGAGCTCATAATATCCTTCATCAGACAGCTTGAATGTGAATGTTTTCTTTTGCACATTTGCTTCTCCTCTCTAAGGGTCGTTACTTTAAGTCTAGTTTATATAGATGAAAGTTCAAGTGTTTTCATGCCATTGAATTCGGCGTATTAAAGTAGGCCGGGGGAAAGGTCCCTGGGCTCACGAATACCTGAGAAAATAGGGGAGGGAATGGGATAGTTTGAAGTTGTATGGGGTGTTGGTAGGTGAAATGAAGCAGGAGAACCGTCCCTGTGCTTCTACTGTGCTTTATGCCCCGTGAATATCTAACGTTAGTATGTTATAATGGTTATAACGTTATAATGAGAGGTGAGATAATTGGAACAATATGAACGGAAAGTGACAAAGATAGGCAATAGCTTTGGCATTACGCTTCCAACTGACCTACTTAAGCAAGTCGGTTTAGCACAGGGAGATGATGTGCAGGTTGAGGTCGTAGAAGGGAAAATTGTGTTGAGGAAAAAAGAGCAGCTAACACTTCCAGAAGGCGTCGATGCTGAATTCATGGACATTTTAAATGATGTGATAAAGGAACATGATCAGGCATTTAAAGGGTTAGTGGATAAATAATGAATCAAATTATTTATTTGACAACGAATCAGGTGATTGCGATCAACACGATTCAAATTCGTCTGTATTCGCCAAATGAACCAGTGGGGGTTAAAGATGCGCACCTTCTTGATTCAGCCATTAACCGTCCAAAACAATCAGCTTTTGGTCGTGATGCTTATCCTGAAATCTATGATAAGGCAGCGGCTCTATTTGAATTCATTGCAAAAAACCATGCATTTCATAATGCCAATAAACGAACGGCTCTTGCTTCACTCATCGTTTTCCTGAAGATCAATCATTATAAATGGACGATGGGAATAGAAGAAGAACAAGATTTCACTGTGGATGTTGTGAATCATAAATATACGTTTGAAGAGATGACTACCATCATTGAACAACACATACTAAGAGTTTAATGCCATTCTCATGGACTATTGAGGATGGTATTTTTGTTGTGAGCGGGGAGGACAGGTCCGTTGGCTCATAAATAGTTTGTGGTAATGGGGAGGGGTTGGGATGGTGTTGACGGACAAAATAAGAAGTTTATAAAAGGTGTACTTAACAAGGAGCGCTCTTATATAAATGTCCCAGCACCTGCCGAATCCCCCAAAGTGAAAATAAAGGCACTGGACAAATACTGCAAAGAACAAGGTGTTCAGCCAAAAGATTTAACAGACGAAGAAATGAGACAGTTTCTTGTTTAATATCTAAATGGGGACGGACCTCACCTTGCGAAAAGTGAGATACGTCCCTTTTTTAATGTTTTCACCCATTTAGAAAAATGTATTTTACGGATAAGGTAGAGATGAGCTTTACTCCATGTTTGGGAATGGGGCTTTTTTGTGAGGGGAAATTTTGTTCAAAAGGAAGCACGAGAACCGTCCCCATGCTTCCAGTGCTTACACAAAAAAGGGTTATGTCACTTTTTGTGGAATACTAGATAATAGAAAGCCTGGCGGACCTTATCTATTCATATCCGAATCTCAACAAACTTACTTAAAATGTATAACCTTCCTAGTTTTTCCGGGGAACAAATAGGGAATAGTGAAAAGAGTGTAATAGACAGAAGAAAGACGGACAAGCTCCGTTTCGTAGAATGCTAGATACTCTATTCATAAAGAGAGGTTATATGTATGTTCCCCACAATTATCGCAAAATTACTGCGCCTCTATTCTAATCAATCCAAAACCACACCTATGATCCCTCAGCAGAAAGTGAAAATAAAGAAAGATGTGTTGGTTGAAACATCAGTCGGGCCCACTTCCATTTCCTTCTATTATCCTTTGGCAACAAAACAGAAAAAACTCCCTCTTTATATCAACTTCCATGGCGGCGCGTTCATTATGAATGATAAGGAGCTGGATGATCCTTATTGCCGCTATCTTGCGAATCAGGCCGAGTGTATTGTGTTGAATGTCGAATACGGCAAAGCACCCGAGTATCCTTTTCCGAAAGCTATTGAACAGGGCTATGATATCTTTCAATGGGTGAAGGGAAGAGCGGAGGAGTTGGGCATTGAAGCAGAGAAGGTCATGGTTGGCGGTCAAAGCTCAGGTGGCAATATCGCCGCAGCCCTTTGTCTTTATCTTGAAGAGAAAGGGGAGCGTCAGCCTTTGCTTCAAGTGCTGTCGTGCCCAATGCTTGATTTTGTCACCCCTCATGCTGAGAAGCCGGAACCAGGCTGGTGGCGTTCCCGCTTTCCGAAAGTAGCCCATTTTATCCATCGGTGTTACGTCCCGGGGAAGGGTCAAGCGGGGCATCTTCTCGCTTCCCCTGTCCGTGCGGATGTTAGCGGTCGCTTAGCTTCAGCCCTGATTCTCATAGCTGAGTCCGATGCATTCAGGCTGGAAGCCGAATGTTACGCGGAGAAATTAAAAGCAGCAGGGGTGAATGTGCAAGAAGAGTTATTCAGGGGCTGTTCCCATGCGTTTACCCATCTCGGACCAAAAGAAAGAGCAGAGGAGGCCTGGCAAATGATCGCAGGGAAAATCAAGGCTGTGGCCGAATCCCCTCTCTATTGAACCTTGATCAGCACATCCAACGTTTCCCTTTAGAGGGCACGAGGGTATAAGATAAGGGCAAAGGGTACAGACTTGATTCATGGAAAAAGTCTGGCCCGACCATAGTTCAAAGACCCAGAGAAGGACAGGCGGATGTTGAAAGTGTTTTGGAAAAACATACATTCTCGAACATGATTTCGGAACAGGAGGAACGGTAACCATTGAAAAATAAAACGGTACTTATCATTGGAGGCGGGCTCGGCGGGGTGTCGGCTGCCATTTCACTTGCACAGGCGGGGTACGATGTATCCTTATATGAAAAAAACAATCACATTGGAGGAAAGTTGAACCGGCTGGATCAAGATGGCTTTGGTTTTGATCTTGGCCCGTCCATTTTAACGATGCCGCAGATTTTCGAGAAATTGTTTGCGGCCAGCGGCAAGTCCATGAAGGATTATGTCCCGATTGAGAAGCTGGATCATCAATGGCGATCCTTTTTCCCTGATGGAAATGTCATAGACTTATATGAAGATGTGAACGACATGCGAGAGAAGAATGCTACTCTCAGTGAAAAGGACATTCGTGAATATCAGAAGTTGCTGGATTATTCGAAAACCCTCTATGATATGACGGATAAAACGTTATTCAATGGCGTTGATTCGACGAGAGGGATGATGAAGCATACGGGGCTGTTCTCGGCCTTGAAGAACTTTGACCTGTTATCGACGGTACATAGATCCCTCGATAAGCGGATCAGCAATGAGCAGTTCCGCGATATGCTCTCCTACTTTATCAAGTACGTCGGTTCGTCCCCTTACGATGCGCCGGCCGTGATGAATATGATGATCTACATGCAGCATGAACAGGGTGTATGGTATGTGCCCGGCGGTTTGCACAAGCTCGCCGACGGTCTCGTGAAGCTTGCTGAAGAAGTAGGGGTTACCTTCCACCTTGGAAAGCCGATCGTCAAACTTGAAAAGAAGGATGGCGAAATCACTGGAGCCGTGTTGGAAGACGGGACACGCCTCACGGCAGATTACTTTGTTTCCAATATGGAAGTCATACCGGTTTACGAGCGATTGCTGGAAGAAGACAGCCATTATATAAAGAAATTAAAAAAGAAATTCGAACCGGCGAGTTCCGGTCTCGTCATGCATCTTGGCGTGAAGAAGAGCTATCCGCAGCTACGCCATCATAATTTCTTTTTTGCAGAAAATATGAAAGAGCAGATGCAATCGATTTTCCATCGTCGTGAACTGCCTGAGGATCCGGTCATTTATCTCGTGAACGTCAATAAGACCGATCCGACCCAGGCCCCTGAAGGACATGAAAATATCAAAGTACTGCCCCATATTCCGTTTATCCGGGATGAAAATCCGTATACTCAAGCCGACTATGAACAATTCGCTGAGCGGGTCCTGATCAAATTGGAGAAGATGGGTCTCGATGGCTTGCGTGACAACATTGTCACTCGTGATATGTGGACACCGGAAGATATCAGGCGCACGTATGGCTCCGACCGCGGGGCGATTTATGGGACGGTGTCAGATAAGAAGAAGAATAAAGGATTCAAGCATCCGAAGCAGAGTGAGCGCTATGACAACCTCTACTTTGTCGGAGGGACAGTGAACCCCGGCGGCGGAATGCCGATGGTGACCTTAAGCGGCCAGCTTGTAGGCGAGCAAATTGTGGAGAGGGATTCATCCCCTGCCTGAAGATGATCGAGCCTTTCCGGTGGCATGACCGGGAAGGCTGGGTGTCTCGCTTTGCGTATCACTACCATTCTATCAGCAACACCATTGTACCTTTTAAAAAAGGGGTTTTATCATGATCGTATCACTGCCGGTCCACTGGATCATACTCATTGATGTGCTTGCCTGGACGTTCTTTCATCTCTTCATTTCGGCCGTTTGCTTGAGGCTGCCTTTGACATGGTTTATGAAAGACCATTTCTGGTTTCAGACATTTCCTTTTGAACAATCGGGGAAGTTGTGGCAGCGTTTATTCCGGGTGAAGGCGTGGAAGGGATTGATCCTGGATGGCACGATTTTTCTCAAAAAGGGATACAGTAAAAAAGGGTTGCATGGGACGAAGTCGAGGGACTTAATGGTATTTGCGGCGGAAACGAAGCGCGCGGAACTCACCCACTTGCTCTCCATTCTCCCTGCTCCGTTGTTCTTCATATGGAATCCAGCATGGGCAGGATGGGTGATGATCGTGTATGCCCTTGTCTTCAACCTTCCGATTATCGTTGTTCAACGTTACAATCGCGGGCGAATATCGGCCATTACGTCAGGACTTGGCAGGACATGAAGCAGACTATTGCAAGGAAATGAGGGAACGCACATGAGTAAGAAGATTATTGTCGTCGGGGCAGGGGTCGCGGGGCTTGCCAGTGCCATCAGACTTCAGCACGCGGGGTATCAGGTGGAGTTATTTGAAAAAGGACCCACCCCCGGGGGCAAAATGAACCGAATTGAACAGGACGGCTACACGTTTGATTTGGGACCGAGTATCGTCATGATGCCCGAGCTGTACCGGGAACTGTTCGAATTATGCGGCCGTGATCCGGATGAGTATATTCCGATGGAAAAATTGGATCCGATTTACCGTGCTTATTTCAGTGATATTCCCGACAAGCCGTTTGATATCTCGACAGATCTTATCCAAATGACCAAGACGATTGAATCCCTCAGCGAAGCGGATACGGAAGGGTTCTTCCTCTATCTGCATGAAATTTACAAACGTTTTGTCATCGCGAAACAACATATTCTTCAACGACCATTCCGGAAGCGATCCGACTTTTATAATTTCGGCCTGCTGAAAGAAGTGTTGAAACTGAAACCATACGACACAGCCGACTCTTTTATGGGGAAATTCATTAAGAATGAAAGACTGAAGCAGTTAATCAGTTTTCAAACATTGTACATAGGCATTTCTCCGCTTAAAAGTCCCTCTTTCTATACGATGATCCCGATGATTCAATTTTTATACGGCGTCTGGTTCATCAAAGGCGGTATGTATACGATGGCCTTAGCCATGGAGAAGCTCTTCAAGGAACTGGGAGGAACGATTCACTACAATAAGGCTGTAGAGGAAATTTCCATTCAGAACCGTAAGGCGGACGGGATTATCGTAGACGGCAAGAGAATTCCTGCCGATTACGTGGTCTGTAATGCAGACTTTCCTTATGCCATGAAACACTTGGTGAAGGACAAGGCTGCTAAGGGCAGATTTACGGATAAAAAGATCGACAGCATGAACTACTCTTGTTCCTGTTTTCTGATGTATCTCGGGATGAACCGGAAATATGAAGAGGTCGATCATGTACATACATTTATTTTTAACGAAAAGCTCAATCAGAACCTGGAGGATATTTTTGACGGGAAGAAATTAACGAATGCCTCCTTTTATGTGTACATCGCGTCAAAGAAGGATCCATCCCTGGCACCCGAGGGGAAGGACGGTCTGTACATTCTGATGCCTGTTTCCAATATCGAAACAGCCGACTATAAGTGGGACGAGGAAACCATTTCTTATTATCGAAACTACATTTTGAAGGAATTAAAGAAGATCCGCGGCTTTGAAAATGTCGAGGATGAGATCGTCACCGAAACATATACGACACCACTGGATTTCGAGTCGAAATTCAATGCCTATCGCGGGGCCACATTCGGCTTGCAGCCAACACTGGATCAAAGCAACCACAAACGTCCCCAGAGCAAGGCGAGCCACTGTGAGAATCTGTATTTCACCGGAAGCAGTACGCATCCCGGTGCCGGGGTCCCGATCGTGCTGTTATCAGCCAGGATCACCGCACAGGAACTGATCCAGGATGACACAGGCAACTTGTACGATTATTCAACTAACCTAAAGGCTGAACGGGGATTGTCACATTAAGGACGTCACCCGAAGAGGAAGGAGGCAGGTTACATGACAGCTTCAGAAGTGATCAATCTCATCCTGGGTGCCCTGGGGGTTATCGTTGGCATCATCGTGTTTTGGTCCTTGCCGGTCCCAAGATTCACCTCCAAAACTACAGCGGGGTTGCCGTTTGTGTCCATCATTATCCCTGCCAGGAATGAAGAAGGCAGGATCACCCCGCTATTACAGTCCTTAGAGGAGCAGCGATTCAAATCATTTGAAATTCTGTTGGTCGATGACGACTCAACGGATCGTACCGTGGCTGTCGCAGAAAGCTACGGTGCAACGGTCCTCGAGAATAATGGGTCGGGAAAATCATCTGCCTGCTGGCGCGGTGCCAAGGAGGCAAAGGGAAGCTGGCTACTCTTCCTGGATGCCGATACAAGATTCACCAGTGTGGATGGATTACGTAATCTTCTCCATTACTACGAGGGAAAAGGAGCCAGGGGTATCCTCGCACTGCAGCCCTATCACACAGTGGAGCGAGTGTATGAACATCTCTCCATTGTCTTTAACATCATCGTCGTGGTGGGCATGAATCTGTTCACCGCCTGGGGATCACGGTTCAAAGCGGCGGGCTCGTTCGGTCCATGTATTCTATGTAATCGAGACGATTACTTCTTATCCGGAGGACATGAAAAAATCGAGGGGGCCATCATGGATGATCTGGCACTGGGAGAGGCCTTTCTTGACCAGAACCTTCCCGTTCGCTGTCTTGGCGGCAGAGGGATCATTTCGTTCCGCATGTATCCGGAGGGCTTCGGAAGCCTGATCGAAGGCTGGTGCAAAAGTTTTGCCGTTGGTTCCAAGTCGACTCATCCCGTCGTCATGTTGATGGTCATCCTCTGGATTACCGGCAGTTTAACCACCGCGTCTTCATTGATTTCATCGATTATCGAGGGAAGAGCCGCCGCTATGATCGTCAGTGGGGCATTGTATATCCTCTATGCGGTTCAAACGGCCTGGTTTGCCCGCAGGGTCGGGGATTTCAGGTGGGGGTATTTCCCTTTTTATCCTGTGTTCTTTTTGTTCTTTGCTGTGATTTTCCTTTATTCTTTTGTTCGGGTGAATGTTTTTCATTCGGTGAAGTGGAAGGGGCGGAAGATAAAGGTGTGACGGGTTGGACCATCGGGGATTTTCCCGAGGCATTCTTGGCTGTATTCACAGTTGAGAGCTTTTATTTTAGGTAATGAATAATCCTTTCTTACATAGTGAGAGGGGGTTATTTTTTTATATTGATAGATTGGGAGTTTGTTGCGATTCACCTGAATGTGGTAATACGAGTTTACTAGAATGAATGATGGTTGAATGAGTCTGAAAAAGGATGCCTGACCCAAGTAGGTCCAGACACCCTTTTTTGATTTGTGATGGAATGGTCTAACAAAAGAAAAATCGAAGAAATGGCGTGTGGATCATGGTGAGGGGGAACGAAGAGTAGGTATAAGATAACCGTCATAACGTTTATAGAGAAATGACGATTACCTTTCAGGTCGATTCTCCAGGGTGAAAACCCGTTTATCAATATCAGTGATTCTAGTGTTCAGATATTGAAAATCTGTTTCAGAACGTTGGTTGCCTACTTTTAACAAAGAAATGACATCTTCTGTTTGTGATGTTTCAATTCTATTGACTGTTTCCTTTACCTCTTTCAAATCATTTCCGAATTCCTTCAGTTTATGGTCGAACTCCTTCATGTTACTGTCTAAATCCTTAACGTTACTGTCTAACTCTTTAATGTTCTGTTGAATATCGGATAACATGTTTATGATTTGCTTGTCCATTTTTCTCACCTCCTGCCTACTATTATAGTGGAAATGTATCGGTGTTACTACCGTGTTATTGTGGAAACTGGCATGCAGAGGGGGAAAGTACTTGAAGTATGATAGACGGGGGATTATACTGCTTTACCTTGTTCAAAAAAGGAAGCACGAGAACCGTCCCCCTGCTTCTTTGTCTTTTTCCCCCTCGCGTTCTATGGTAAATTTATAAGAATAGTAGTTTCACTATTCACACAATAGATTCCTATTTTGCATCAACCATGGAGGCCATATGTTTTTCTCACTTCGCAACCGACTATTTATGATTTTCACCTTGCTGCTGACCTTTCCTTTTCTCGTTCTGTCGATTCTGATTCCCAACTGGTTTACGTCCATCATGGAGGAACGCACGACAAGTTCGACGATTGAAATGATGGAGCAGTACTCATTGTATATTGACTCAATCACGTCACAGGCAGAGGATTTAGGGAAACAGGTACTGGTGAATCCTACGACTCAGGAATGGATCAAGTCCGAGGAGGATGAAAGGGAGGCAACAGATGCCGAACGTCTTCTGATGAAGAATCAGTTGAAGGCGGAGTTATCTTCGATGATGATCAACAATTCCAAGTCGATGTCCGTATCGGTTTACCTCAATGATGGGACTGGGACCGCCGGTAATCTCCCACCCCTGGAGAAGACGAGTTGGTTCGATGATTTCTATAAAGACGATCAACGGTGGCTGAGGTCTCATAATGATCTGATGGCGGATGAGGTAAATAGTTATCTTCTTCCTCTCTTTGATATTAATACGCTTGATTTATCCGGGGTGATCAAGGTGAACTTTCCATCATCCCTTCTCGAGAAAGCATTAAGCAAGATCAAGCTAGGGGAGAATGGAAGAGTCTACCTGCTGGACAACCGGGGCCGAAATGTGCTGACAGGCAGTATCGATACACCGGAGAAGGTAGTAAAACAAAGCTTAAAGACTATTAAGACGGGGACTAAAAGTTCAGGGTTGATTGAGGTCCCTTTCAAGAAGGAAGAATATATGATTTTCTATCAGAAGGCAAAGGTAGGGGAATGGGTCCTGGTCAGTGAAATAACCAAGTCCGAATTGTTCTCTCAGATAAATGAGCTTCGAAGGAACCTCCTATTGACGAGTGGGTGGATATTTTTATTGACGATCATGGCTTCTTATCTTCTTTCATCGACGATCGTCAAGCCATTAGGAAAATTGACCGGCGCCATGAAGCTGGTTGAAAGGGGAGAGTTTAAGAAGGCTAAACAATTAATTCCTTCCATTCAAACAGCCAATGATGAGATTGGCTATGTGGTGGCTGTGTTCGATCAAACGACCAACCGTCTTGACACCCTTATTGAAACCGAATATGAAGCCAATATACGCAGGCGTGATGCGGAATATAAAGCACTTCTCCTTCAAATCAATCCGCATTTCCTCAATAATACCCTGGAGACCATCGGGGGGCTCGCAGCTCAAGGAAAGAACAAAGAGGTGATTGATGTCACGGTTCATTTAGGCCGGATCATGAGATATTCCCTCAATACGGAATCAGACATTGTGACTCTCGGGGAAGAGATGAACTATATACGGAGGTTTATGGAGATTATGAAGCTGCGCTATGAATCTGCCCTCTCGGTTACCATTGAGGAAGACCCTGAAGCCGCCACGCTTCCAATCATTAAGTTTGTTATCCAGCCACTGGTAGAGAACTCTGTGAAATATAGCTTCATAGAGAAGACGGAGGCTGTACTTCGCATTTCGACGAAGAAGGTGGGTGACTGGGTCGAGATCGTAATGGAAGACAATGGAGTCGGGATCCCTGAATCTGTCATAGAAGAATTGAATCGTGACCTGGTGGGGCGTCACGAATCGTTGCATGTACTGGAAAGTACGGGGCGGAGCATCGGGCTTAAGAATGTCCTGGGCCGTTTGAAGCTGTATTACGGAGAGAATTTTACCTATTCCATTACCTCCAAAGAGAATCAAGGTACGATCATTAGCTTATGCATAAAAAGTGGAGAGGAGGATCCTCATGCTTAAGGTGATTCTGGTCGATGATGAAATTCAAATTCGAAAAGGATTGAATTGGAAAGTGGACTGGGAAGAAGAAGGCTTTGTTATTGTCGGTGAAGCATCAAATGGCAAAGAAGCATTGCAGGTGATCAAGGAAGAGATGCCTGACCTTGTCCTGACGGATGTCAGAATGCCGGTCATGGATGGGATGCAGCTGGTGAAAGCGTTATCGGCTGAGTATCCGGATATCAAGGTGATCGTCCTGTCGGGATACTCGGATTTCGAGTATGTACGTTCCTCTTTGGTTGAAGGAGTGAAGGATTATCTACTTAAGCCAGTCGATCCCGAAGAACTGACGTCTGCCCTTAGAAAAAGCAAGAGTGAGATCGAAGCGGAGAAGCAGAGAAAGATGGAATCGGAAAGAATGAACCAATTCCATGCTGAGGAAATGAGGGAGCAGTACCTGCTTCATTTAGTGAAAGATGAATGGGCGGGGATGAATATTAGCGCTGAGAGACTCAGTCAGCTAAACCTGGATGTGCTGGGCGAGGACGTAGACGTACAGTTCATCACGGTGGAAATACGCAGCAGGGATCGTGAGCAGGTAAGGGAGTTGTTTCTTCCATTCAAAATGCTTTGCAGGGAATTATCCTATGAGCATGAAGGAATTCTGTCCTTTTACGACACGAGCTATCCGAATCTGATTCACTTTCTTAGTCACCATCACTCAGGGGAAAATCAAGTCCCTCACTTTGTTCAGAAACTACAAGAGAGTGTCAATACCTATCTGAATCTTGAAACGGTGATTGGTCTTGGGAAAGCGGTCAGGGGTTTATCACAATTAAAGAACGGGTACATCTCAGCCCTTCTCTCCTGGAGCCAAAGTTCAGCCGATACCGCGTCCCAGCTCATTGATGGTTCTGCGATTACACAGACAGTGGAATTCAATGAGGATACCGAATGGAAGTTGTCAAACAGTATAGAGCAGGGGGACTTCGAGACTTTCAAGAAACACCTTCTGACTACGCTTGATGAATGTGACCTGCATTCGGTGATGTCGTATTCCTTTGCCTCAAGCCGGGTGCTCTTTATGCTTGAATCCATAGCAAGAAAATATGATCTTTACACCGATGACATGAAGAAGAAGATGTGGAACTGTCAATTGGGTATATGGGAGCTGACGTCCAGGGACCGTGCTAAAGCAGAACTCCTGGAGTTGGCGGGAATGATTGCGGTAAAGGTGAGTGAAACCCGCCGTTCTTCTAATGGAACGGCCATCGTGGAAAATGTAAGGAAGTACATGGACAGGCATTACGCCGATGAAATTTCACTAACCTCCCTTGCTGATCAATTCCATATCAACTCTGCCTATTTATCGGAGATGTTCAAAGAGCAGGTGGGACAGAATTTCACCGATTATCTCGTGAATCTTCGAATGGACAAAGCCCGTTCCCTGTTGATGGATGAACAGTTAAAGATCATCGAGATTGCCCATCTTGTCGGTTACTCCAATTCAGGTTATTTCAGTACGGTGTTCAAGAAACGCTTCGGGCTAAAGCCAATTGATTACCGTAGGTCCATGACTATGGATAAGGGGGAAAACCGATGAAGTATAAATTAGCTGTTATCTATGTATTGGCGGCGGTCCTGATGTTAACAGCCGGAATCTATAGCCTCTTCTATTTCACGTCTTTCCAGGAAAGCAGCAGGGAGAAGGAAGGTGGAAAACTCGATGAACAAGCGAAGGTCCACCTGACATTCTGGAGAAACGGTGGAACAAAACTTGAAAATCAGGCGTATGAAGAATTGGTTGCAGACTTTAATCATGAGCATCCCATGATTGAAGTGGAGATGATCCCTGTACCATATGGGGATTATGAGTTGAAGCTAAGAACCGAGATGGCAGCCGGGGACCCCCCTGATATATTGACGATCGATACGCCGACTCTCGCCCTTTATGCAAGTGCCGGCGGGCTGATGTCCCTGGACGATTACATGAAAGAGGAAGGTCATATTGAGGACCTCGCCTCACCCACATTGAAGGGGATCACATATAAGGATGAGATTTACTTATCACCGATTGCAGAATCGAGTGTCGCCCTATTCTATAATGTTCATTTATTCGAACAAGCAGGGGTGCCCCTCCCTTCCAAAAATCCACATGATCCGATGACATGGGATGAGGTCCTCGAGGCAGCTAAGAAGATTTCTGCTTTATCACCTGATATCACGGGGATCGACCCGGCACAGGGATTCCCGGACGGAGAGTCGCCTTCCTATTTCAAGATGCCCATCCTATGGCAATTTGGAGGAGATGTATTGGATCCGGACAATCGTACAGCCAGTGGATATCTGAACTCCCCTGCCTCCCTGAAAGCCCTCCAGTTTTACCAGGATCTATATCAGAAATACCAGGTGGCCAAGGTCGAACTCCCTGAGGAAGCTTTGGAGAGCGATAAGCTTGGCATGACGGTCCTTGGTTCTTGGATGGTGGAGAGTCTCAGTGTGATGAATCCTGATTTTCGGCTTGGGGAGGATTTCGGGATTACGGCCCTGCCGAAAGAGAGCGAGCAGGCCGTTCCAAACGGAGGATGGTCCCTCGGCATTTCATCTAAAACCGACTATCCCGACGAAGCATGGGAGTTCGTCCGATACGTCACCAGCTTTGAAGGAGCAAAAAAGTACGTGGAGATCACCGGTGATGTTCCTGCCCGTTATTCTGTTGCCGATGCCTTTCCTGAATTAAATGAGTACCCTAAGAATATTTTCGTGGAACAGGCACAAAAGTACTCCAGAAATAGACCGATTACCCCTGCCTATCCTGTCGTCAGTGAAGCAGTCAAAACGTTATTTGAAGATGTGGGAATCGGGGGGAAGGATGTCAAAACGTCAGCAGATGAAGCGGTAAGAAAGATTAATGAAGAACTGAAAGATTTGGAATGAAACCTTTGACGGCAGTCAAAGGTTTTTTTGTGATGTGAACTTCCGAAAATATTAAACTATTTCATCCGAAAAAAGTAAACGTTTTCATATCAGGGTTCTTGTAAAGTGAAAGTAACAGAAATGAGAGAATCAAAGGTTCTAAACAACCTGATTACTAAGGAGGTCAAAAGATTGCAAGAACTTGCCAAAGCGGATGCATCAGTCATATCGGAAACAAAAAAGGATTCAAAACTCAAAACCAAGCTCCATTATATGAGGAAGAACTATATTCTCTATTTGTTTCTTGCACCGGCCATCATTCTTACGATCATTTTCAAGTATGTCCCGATGTACGGGGCGTCCATCGCATTTAAAGATTTCAGTCCCATCAGGGGGATCAATGGCAGTGAATGGGTGGGATTGAAGCACTTTTCGGACTTTCTATCGTCACCGAATTTCATGGATATCCTGGTCAATACGCTGAAATTAAGTTCTTTCGAGCTGCTGATCGGGTTTCCGATTCCGATCATTCTTGCACTCATGCTGAATCAGCTCAGAAAGGCAGGGGTGAAAAAGAATTTGCAACTCATCCTGTATGCACCACATTTTATTTCGGTCGTCGTCATCTCAGGGATGATTTTTCTCTTTTTATCACCTACAGGCCCAATTAATGCGATGCTTTCGGTATTTACAGATAAGCCGATTTCGTTCATGTCTGATCCCGATGTTTTCAGAAGTATCTATATTTGGTCAGGGGTTTGGCAAGGTGCAGGGTGGGCATCGATCATCTATGTGGCAGCACTCGCTAATGTTGATCCCCAATTGCACGATGCAGCAACCGTTGATGGGGCGTCCCTGTTGCAACGCATCTGGCATATCGATCTTCCGACGCTGAAGCCTGTCATGGCTGTGCTGTTCATCTTGGCTGCTGGAGGCATCATGGCAATTGGATTTGAGAAAGCCTATTTATTACAAACGTCTATGAATCTGCCATCCTCGGAAATTATTTCGACTTATGTATACAAGCGGGGGCTGCAGGCAGGGGATTATTCATTCGCCACGGCGGTCGGGTTGTTCAATGCTGTTATCAATGTCATCTTGTTGGTATTCGTTAACCGGGTGGTCAAGAAATTAAACGAAGGCGAAGGTCTTTTATAGAAAGGAGGAAACGAAGTGTACCAATACACTAGGAGTGATAAGTTCATTCTTTTCATCAACAAAATCCTGCTTGGGGGAATCGTGATCATCGTTTTGTTTCCTTTGATATACGTTCTATTATCCTCGGTTCTTGAGCCGAATGTTCTGGTGAAAAAGGGATTATCCATTAGCGGATCTGACTGGACTCTTGAAGGATATAAACGAATCTTCGAAGACGGAACCATCGTTAAGGGGTTCATTAACTCGATTCTCTACTCTGTGGGATTCACCCTCATCACCGTGAGTGTCTGTATCTTTGCAGGGTATTCCCTTTCGGCTGAAGGGCTTGTTGGGAAAAAGTTCATCATGGTGTTCTTTCTCATCACCATGTTCTTCAACGGTGGATTGATCCCTACGTATATGGTGGTGAAGGACTTAGGGATGCTGAACACGATTTGGGCAATCATCCTTCCCAATGCCATCAACGTCTGGTTCATTATCCTGGCAAGAACGTATTTCAAATCGATTCCGAATGAGTTGAAGGAAGCAGCACGGATCGACGGGGCATCGGAGTTCAAGATTTTCTTGAACATTGTGTTCCCGCTATCAAAGCCAATTATCTTTGTGATTGCTCTCTATGCGTTCATCGCTCAATGGAATTCGTATTTTGATGCGATGATCTATCTTGAAGACCGGGATTTATACCCGCTACAGCTTGTCCTGCGCTCGATCCTTATCCAGAATGAGGTGCAACCTGGAATGATCGCTGACCAGCAGGCTGCTGCGGAAATGCAAAGAATTTCAGAGATGATCAAGTATTCATCCATCGTATTAGCGAGCTTGCCGCTGATCATTATGTATCCATTCTTCCAGAAATACTTTGAAAAAGGTGTAATGGTGGGGTCTTTAAAATAATCTAATTTTTATCAATGGGGGTTTAACAATGGGGAAAAAAACGAAGACAATGTCGGCAATTCTAATGTCAGGCATACTGCTTGCATCAGGATGCAGCAACAACAGTGAAAGTGCTTCTTCTGAGAATTATGAACTGGAAAATGTGAAGTTTCCGTTAGAGGAACAGGTGACGTTGAAGATGATGACATCCAGCTCACCACTTGCTCCGGACGATCCAAATGAAAAGCTGATTTTTAAAAGGCTCCAGGAAGAAACGGGAGTGAAGATCGATTGGACCAATTATACGGCGGGGGAAACATTCAATGAAAAACGGAACCTGGCCGTGGCTAGCGGCGAGCTTCCAGACGCGATCATGAATGCAGGATATAGTGATTATGAGTTGTTGAAGCTTGCGAAGGATGGCGCGATTGTTCCTGTGGAGGATCTGATTGATGAGCATATGCCTAACCTGAAAAAGGTGTTGGAAGATGCGCCTGAATATCGCTCGATGATGACGGCACCGGATGGACATATTTATTCCTTCCCTTGGATTGAAGAGCTTGGTTCAGGGAAGGAAAGCATCCACTCCGTCGATGACTTTCCTTGGATCAATGTTGAATGGCTGAATAAATTGGGTCTTGAAATGCCGAAAACAACCGATGAACTTAAAGAAGTCCTGAAAGCATTCAAGACGCAAGATCCAAACGGGAATGGAGAGGCAGATGAAATCCCGATGTCCTTTATCATCAACCATGGAGGTGAAGATGTATCCTTCTTGTTTGGTTCATTTGGACTCGGGGAGAACTGGGATCACACTGTCGTCACAAATGACGGCGAAGTGAAGCTGACAGCAGCCGAAGAAGGGTATAAGGATGCCATCAATTATTTAAATGAATTATATAAAGAAGATTTGATTGACGTAGAAGCCTTTGAACAGGATTGGAACACCTACCTGTCGAAAGGGAAAGAAGGACGCTACGGCATGTACTTCACATGGGATAAAGCGAACATAACGGGTATGAACGATCAATACGACCTCATGCCGGCCCTTGAAGGACCTGATGGAACGAAGAATGTGGCAAGAACGAACGGAATGGGGTTTGACCGGAACAAGATGGTCATCACGAGTGCGAATGAGAACCTTGAATTAACGGCGAAATGGATCGATCAATTCTATAACCCGCTTCAATCGGTTCAAAATAACTGGGGAACCTACGGAGATGACAAACAGCAGAACATCTTCGAAATGGATAATGCCAGTCATTCATTAAAACATCTTCCATTGGAAGGAACGGCTCCTGTTGAGCTCAGGGAAAAGACATCCGTCGGCGGACCACTGGCAATCTTGGACGAATACTACGGAACCGTGACGACGAAACCGGAAGATGCTGCCTGGAGACTGGGGCTCATGAAGGATGTCATGGTACCGGATATGAAGGCGGAAAACATCTATCCTAAAGTATTCTTCTCCCTTGAGGAACTAGATAAGCTTTCGAAGATCGAGACCGACTTGCTTGCTTACGTGCAGCGTAAAAAGGCGGAATGGATCACCAACGGGAAAGCCGATGAAGAATGGGCGGATTACTTGAAAGAACTCGATCGCCTCGGGTTACAGGAATGGTTGAAAATTAAGCAGGATGGATATGACCGAAACCAATCATAATTAAATTCAGGCTGTACCTTGCTCAGGCAATCGTGCAGCCTTTCTAATGCAGAGGAGAATTCTTATGACGAATAATTATCAAGAAAAAATGAGCCTTTATTCAGAAACCTATCGTCCGCAATTTCATTTTACCCCGAAGGAAAAGTGGCTGAATGATCCGAATGGGATGGTCTATTTTGAAGGGGAGTATCATCTCTTCTTTCAATATCATCCACATGGAACCACATGGGGGCCGATGCACTGGGGGCATGCAGTTAGTCATGATTTGCTCCATTGGGAGGAGCTGCCGATCGCTCTTTATCCTGATGAGCACGGTGCTATTTTCTCTGGAAGCTGCGTGGTGGATTGGAAAAATACAACAGGGTTCTTTGAAAAGGGGAATGGGGGGCTTGTTGCCATTTATACAAATGCTGACACTTATCCCGAATCAGATCGTCCAAGGCAAAGACAAAGCCTTGCGTATAGTCACGATAACGGCAGGACATGGGAAACATATGAGGGGAATCCTGTCCTATCAGATGAAGACATAACCGATTATCGGGATCCTAAAGTATTTTGGCATGTGGAATCCGAACGTTGGGTGATGGTGCTTGCGACGGGTCAAACGATTACCATTTATACGTCACCTAACTTGATTGACTGGGAGTTTGCCAGTGAATTTGGCCAGAACGAAGGGGCCCATTTCGGAGTATGGGAATGCCCGGATCTGTTTCCACTAATGGTGGACGGAAATCCAGATCATATGAAATGGGTGATGCTGGTGAGCATCGGTGACAATCCTGATTTCAAAGAAGGGTCTAGGACGCAGTACTTTGTTGGGGAATTTGACGGCAAGACCTTCCTCAATCATCATGATGCGGACGCGATCCTATGGCTTGATCACGGAAGGGACAATTATGCCGGAGTAAGCTGGTCCGATATCCCTGAAGAGAACGGGAGAAGGATCTATCTTGGCTGGATGAACAACTGGAGGTACGCAAACCAGGTTCCGACAGAAACGTGGAGAGGGGCCATGACGCTTCCAAGGGAACTGACCTTGATTTCTACTGCAGGTGGCGTGCAGCTTTTACAAAAACCAGTATCCGAGATCCATTCAATCAGAAAAGAATCAAAGGTCACTAAAGTAATAGAGTTAACGGAAGAAGCGTACTTAGTGGAAGGGAATCACGAATTAATGGAAGTGAACCTCGTTGTAACGTTGGAAGCCGCCAAGGAATTCAACTTGGCTATCCACCATTCATCAGAGGAGAAAACCAACATTCGATATAATCGAATCACCCACTTGTTATCGGTCGATCGCACTCAGTCAGGCGAAATCGGGTTTTCGGAGTCATTTCCGGCAATTTCCGAATGTCCTGTGGCATTAATGGACGATACGCTCAGCCTTCAATTATTCCTGGACTCATCTTCCTTAGAGGTATTCGCAGAGGGAGGACGGGGAGCTTTAACCAACCTGATCTTTCCAAGAGGCATAAATCATACCCTTTCACTCACTGCCATAGGAGGGGGGGCCCAAGTTGAAGAGCTCTCGGTTACAGAGCTATCCTCTATCTGGGAGAAGGGAGTTTGTGCATATGAATAAATCATCGATCCTGTGCGTCGGTGAACTGCTCATCGATTTCTTTTGTGCTGATATCGATACTGACTTGGCCCATGGCCAACATTTTTCAAAGCAAGCAGGAGGTGCGCCTGCCAATGTGTGTGCTACCATCACTGTACTTGGGGGACGGGCCAGATTCCTTAGTAAGGTAGGAAATGATCCCTTTGGCTACTTTCTGAAAGAGACCATGAGGGATCTTACCATTGATCATTCCTCCATCCTCGTGGATCAGCATCATCCTACGACTCTGGCATTTGTATCATTAAAAGAAGGTGGGGAAAGAGATTTCGTGTTTAATCGAGGAGCGGACGCCCATCTGAACAGGGAAGAGCTCCATGAAAGCAGCTGGAGAGAATCTTCCATCATTCACTTCGGATCCGCAACCGCCTTACTGGATGATCCCTTCAAGTCTGCATACCAAGCCTTCATCCAAACAGTCAAAGAAGCAGGGAAGTTCGTCTCCTTCGATCCGAACTTTCGAAGCGACTTATGGAAAGGGAGAGAACGGGACTTCATTGAGATGGCAGAGCATTGCATCGGTCAAGCTGACTTTGTCAAAGTGAGCGAAGAAGAATGTAAAATCATCTCGGGGTGCTCCCATCTATCAGATGGAGTCAACTACTTTCATAGACTGGGAGCAAGCGCCGTAGCCGTCACCCTGGGGAAGAATGGAACCCTGGTTTCAAACGGGAAAGAATCGTCTACAGTCCCAAGCATACTTGTCCATTCCGTCGATTCAACAGGGGCAGGAGATGCATTTGTCGGGGCAACCCTGCACCACCTCAACCAATATCAGGATCCGAAAGCACTCCTTGAGAATTTCGAAGAATTAAAGAACGTCATTTCAATCGCCAATCGGGTTGGAGCAACTGTTTGTACAAAAATAGGGGCGATTAGTGCGATTAGGGAATTAGGAGAAGAGGTTTTTTTGTAGGTGATTGTGTTGGTAGAGTGGGGGGGTTCCCACTCTACTTTTTTTCTTTTACAGGGGGAAAACTCCTAATAAAAACCTCCATTGTACGCTGAGGTTTACTGGGAAAGTAGAGTAAGAACCGTACCCTTTCTTCCTTCGGTGATTACCATCCCTTATTGATTGTTTTGAATACAGTATAATTTCTAACTTGGAATCGGATGTGCAGAGTAGGCACTTGTAAAAGATTCCCTTTGAATGAGTTTCTCTTTCAGGGAGGTTCTGCAGACTGCTGAACCAATACCGTCCCCTTTAGGAATGCGAATGTACCCTTCATCCATTACGATATCTTCCGTAATAATGTCCTCTTCCCAATAGTGGGAGGAGGGGGCAGTGTCGCCAGGGATCGTAAAGTTTGAAAGAGTAGTCATGTGGAGGTTATGAGACCTCCCGACCCCGGTTTCAAGCATTCCGCCACACCAGACAGGTATCTCGTGTTCTTTGCACAAGTCATGAATTCTAATGGATTCCTGCAGTCCACCGACACGGCCGATTTTGATATTGATGATTTTACAGCTGCCCAGTTCAATTGCTTTTCTGGCGTCGTCATACGAGTGAATACTTTCATCAAGACAGATCGGTGTTGATATTTCTTTCTGAAGAATACTGTGGTCAATGATGTCATCGTGAGCAAGTGGCTGTTCTATCATGAGTAAATGAAATTGATCTAATTGTCTTAAATGCTCCGTGTCGCTTAGTGAATAGGCAGAGTTGGCATCAGCCATTAGGTTGATATTAGGGAATTCGTCTCTAACTTTCCTGATATAGTCGATGTCTGCACCTGGGGCAATTTTAACTTTAATTTTATGAAAGCCATCATTTACATATTGAGCGACTTTTGAAACCAATTCTTCAGGTGAATTCTGAATCCCAATACTTTTCCCAACAGCAATGTCTTTTTTTTCTCCTCCTAATAGTTCATATAGCGGTTTATTATTTTTCTTACTAAATGCATCCCAAATTGCTGTTTCGATTGCTGATTTGGCGATGTGATTCCGGCGTACGAAGGAAAGCATATGGTGAACTTCCTTCGGATGACTGATTTCTTTCTTGATCAGCTTAGGAATAAGGAAGTCTTTCAGGATATACCTCGCCGTTTCAGTCGTTTCTTCATTGTAATAAGGTTCATCGCTTGTGACGGTTTCTCCCCATCCGGATATACCGGATTCATCTATGACTTCTACAAGGCAGACCTCCTTTGTCTTAAGAGTTCCAAAGCTTGTTGTAAAAGGAGATTTTAGAGAGACGTTAATTGTATGAAGAATGACTTCTTTAATAAAAACAGGTTTCACTCTTATCCATCCTTCCTTGAATGAAGTTTCACAATTTCAGTCAAGATCTCAATTCCATTAAACAATGAATCCTTTTCAAACTCCATATCGGGATGGTGGAGACCGGGTTTTAAATCACAGCCCAGTCCTACCATAGTGGCTTTAAGATGAGGTTTTTTAATGGTGTAAAAATGGAAGTCATCCCCGCCGGGTGTCACGAGAGGAGGGTTTACTTTCTCCTCACCCAAAACATTGACGATAGCCTTGTGTGCATAAGCCTGTGCTTCATCACTTACCTCTGCCGCAGCGATACCGTAATCCTTCGTTACTTCAATAGGCACTCCATATAATTCACTGGTGGTATGAAGGATCTCGGTTACTCTCTCATGCAGTTCCTCCATGAGGTCATTGGTCTGGGAACGCAGGTCAAGACCGATGGAGGCACTGCCTGGAATAATGTTCAGGTTCTTTCCTCCAGCATGAAATTTCGTCACTTTGATTGAGTGGGCAATGCTTGGGTTTAAATGAATCGTATTTAAAGCATTCAGGATGTGATTCCCGATCTCAATGGCATTGTGAGTCAGGTGAGGACGGGCTCCATGTGCATCATCTCCTCGTATTTCAAAAGCCAATGAACCTGTTGCACCGTGGAGAATAGAAGGAGTGGCGAAACCATTCGAAGTCTCCTGAATCGGACGCAGGTGAATCCCGTATAAGTAGTCTATTTCATCGGCAGCTCCTTTTTCTACCATTTTCAATGCGCCAGCCCCTACTTCTTCAGCAGGTTGAAAGATAAAGCGGATGCCGATATTGTCTTTTAAATCTTCCTCCCCCTGAATTTTCCACAGGACCCCAAGTACCATGGTCATATGGGCGTCATGGCCGCAGGAATGATTGGCCTGCAGCTCGCCGTCTACCTTTTGCCATAGGGCATCGATATCTGCCCTGATGCCGATGATCGGAACGTCTCCACTAAAGTTTCCATAATCTCCAATTACCCCGGTACAGTCTTCGAACGTTTGTACACGGCAGCCGGCTTTTTCAAGGGTGTTTTGGATATAGGTGGTGGTGTTCGTTTCCTCCCAGCTTATTTCAGGATGGGTATGCAGGTAATCAAAAGTATTCTGGATCTTCTCTTTAAATGGTGCTTTCATGTGCGTTCTCCTCTCATTTTATATAATAGGTGTTGGCTGGATTGACAAAGTCCATTTTTCCTGTCTTCTGAGCAATGTGTAAAAGTAGTGCGTTCAACACTGAAAACGTGATGGGACCCTTCTCAAGTATAGATTTCTTAGCTGAATGAATAGTAAGAACATAATCACCATATTCAGCAATGGGGGAGAGCTTGGAATCGGTGATGATAATAATCTTGTTTCCCTTTTCTTTCGCCTCCTTTGCAAGTCTGATCCCCTCTAAGGCATAACGGTAATAAGAAAAAATGATTACCGTATGATCGCTCCCTTTATTCGTGAATCCGATATCTGTTTCCGGCCGGTAAAGAGAGGTGTTATCAAGTAAATGATGCAGCAGGAAATAGAACCAGTGGGCATAGGAAAAAGAGTGGTAATAGCCGACTATGCTGGTGGATGACGATCGAACGAGACAATCAACGATTTGCTCGGCAACCTTCCAATCTATGTTGTGGGAGGCGTGATGGATGTTTTCCTCATCTAATTGCATGATCCGTTCAAATGAATTCACTTGGTTGTGTTCGTTATTCCTTTTAGGCGGTTTTAAAGATAAAAGACTTTGTTGTACATCCTTTTGTAATTCCCCATACCCTGCATAGCCTATTGCTTTGCAAAAGCGGATGACCATGGTTTCACTAACATCAATGATTTCGGCTGTTTTTTTCGCAGGGTGAGTGGCGAACAGAACAGGGTTTGCTCGTAAGGATTCTGCCACCTTTTTGAGTCCATTTGTTAATTGGTGGTAGTGTTTCTGAGTGTTTTCTAAATAAGCCATCATCATATCTCCAGTAAAATAAAGTTTTTAAATTATTGTTGTTAATTTAAATTGTATGATTTATTATGGTGGTAGTCAACAGAATATTCAGAAGATTAAAAAGAGGAGGCCGAAAGCGATGGAAATTCAAACAGCCACGTCAAAAGAAAAGAAACGGAAGTGGGGAATCCCCGATGCTTATGTTATCTTGTTCGGGATCCTTGTATTGATTGCTATCATGACTTACATAATTCCTGCTGGAGAGTTCTCGAGAGAAGAAGTGGACGGCATTACAATGGTTGTGCCGGATAGTTATCAGAATGTGGACTCATCCCCGGCTACATTGATGGATGTTTTCTTGGCGATTCAAGAAGGAATGATCAGCTCTGCGCCGCTGATTTTCTTGGTATTAATCATTGGAGGAGCGTTCGCAGTCATCGAATCAACGGGAGCGATTGATGCACTCATTTTTAAAACCATTGAAAAGACAAGGAATAAAGAACTACTTTTGATTGCCGGTGTCAGTATTTTATTTTCTGTCTTTGGAGCACTAGGGATCATCGTCAATGCGGTCATTGCGTTCATACCTATTGGCATTATCCTTGCACGTTCCATGAAGCTTGATGCCATCGTCGGAGTATCCATAATCTATTTAGGAGCGTATGCAGGTTTCAACACTGCTTTCTTAGATCCCCTGACTACAGGAACAGCTCAACAAATTGCCCAGCTTCCACTGTTTTCCGGTATCGGCTATCGAGTTATCATTTACCTTGCTATATTGATATCAACGGTGACGTATGTGGCTTGGTACGCAAAGAGAATAAAGAATGATCCTTCCAAAAGTGTTTTAGGAAAGAAGCCATTCCCGAAAATTGATCAACAGGATGAAGTATCGGAGAAGCAGGAAATAACGGGACTGCACAAGCTTGTCCTGGCATGGTTGGTTGTTGGAATTGGCATTTATGTCTTCGGTGTGTTTCAGTATAAATGGTCATTAAATGAAATGGCTGCCATCTTCCTGATTATTGCTGCAGGTACAGCCCTTCTGGCGAAAATGAGTCCCAATAAACTCGTATCGGAATTCTTTGAGGGAGCGAAAGGATTAGTTTACGGGGCACTTATTATCGGGATGGCCCGCTCCATCGTTGTCATCCTGGAAGACGGGAGGATTCTTGATACTGTCGTTGAAGGGATGGCTACTATGATGACCCCCTTCACAAGCGTGGTAGGAGCGTTGGTCATGTTCATAGCCAATTTAATCTTTAATATTCTCGTTTCCTCAGGAAGTGGCCAAGCCGTAATTGTTATGCCGATTATGACACCACTTGCAGACTTAATGGAAATTCCCCGCCAAGTGGCGGTTCAAGCTTACAAAATGGGTGACGGATTCACGAATACCATCACACCAACCTCTGGAATCCTCATGGCAAATCTGGCGATAGCCGGAATATCCTGGACGAAGTGGATTCGATTTATGATGCCTTTATTGTTGATATGGATCGTGCTTGGTTCTATTTTTCTAACGATTGGGGTTATGATGAATTGGGGGCCGTTTTAAGGTCATTCACTATAAAATAATTTAAAGACATTGAAATGCTTTTCCTAATAGCGAAGGAGGAGGCATTTCTTTGTCTTTATTCAAAAAAATTTATAAAATTCAAAAAACCTATTGTAAAACGCTTTCATTTTTCTTATAATTGAAAAAAACAACAACTAAACCGATTTAGTAAACCGTTTTACTAACTTCAAGAAAATAAGAACTATGGTACAGTCAAAAATTTTTCCTTTATTACTAAACCGATTTAGTAAAAAGGATATGGAGTAGAATTCATGAAAAAAATTACAATTTCAGACGTGGCCCAGCATGCAGAGGTTTCAAAAAGTACAGTCTCACAGTATTTGAATAAGCGATACGATTACATGGCGCCAAAGACAAAAGAACGTATTAAAAAGGCAATTGAAGAGTTGGGGTATCATCCAAATATTGTGGCCAGAAGTTTAAAGCAGAAGTCGACTTCTACTATTGGTGTGATTGTCGCAAATATTCTACATACTTTTTCAACACAAACGATTCGTGCCGTGGAGGACATCTGCAATGAAAAAGGCTTCCATATCATTGTATGTAATGCGGACGATAACCCTGAAAAGGAAAGAAAGTATATCGAAATGTTGAGGGCAAAACAAGTGGACGGTCTGATCATCTTTCCGACTGGGGGGAATATTGACCTTTACAATAATATGGTCAAAGAAAAATATCCCCTGGTGTTTGTGGACAGGATTGTGGAGGACCTGAAAACCTCATCCATTATGCTTGATAATGAAAGCGCTGTAAAAATGGCAGTAGATCATTTTGTGAAGAAAGGATATGAACGTATCGGCATCATGACCACTTCTTTACAAAGACATGTAACACCACGGGTGGAACGGATTAATGGCTTTAGGAAAGCATTGAAAGAGAGTATGAGCCCTGTACGGGAAGAATATATTAAATCTTTAGAACTTGAGTGGATCCAGGAGGGGCTTCATGAAATGCTTACTTCTGATGAACCTCCCCAGGCATTAATTGCCGGAAATGACTTAACGTTAATCGAGATTTTAAAGTACATAAAGTCACATGGGCTCACTATACCAAAAGATTTAGCTCTGATTGGTATTGACGATGTATCCTTTGCCAGCTTGTTCACACCGGAACTGACAACGATCGCTCAGCCGACATACGAAATGGGAAAACAGGCAGCCGAATTATTACTCAATAAGATTAAAGACCCGGACTTTATCGAAGAGAAGCAAATTTATCGATTTCAGCCGGAACTGATGATTCGGCAATCATGCTGAAAACAATCACGAAAGAGGGGGTTGACACTATGAAAGAGGTCATTACCATTGGTGACGCCATGATTACAATGAATCCGACATCAAAAGGACCGATGCGGTTTGTTCATTCATTTGAACGAAATGTAGGGGGAGCGGAATTGAACGTCGCCATCGGCTGTGCAAGGCTGGGGCTGGATACGGGGTGGATCAGCCGATTGGGGAACGATGAATTTGGCCGCTACATCCAGCACTTTGTAAGGGGAGAAGGGATCGATACTTCCCAGCTGAAGTTGGTGGAAGGATATCCGACCTCGGTCAATTTCAAAGAAGTACTGGAAGATGGAGCGGGCAGGACGTTCTACTACAGGCTGAATTCCCCTACGCTGACGCTGACGCCTGATAGTCTGGAAGAGTCCTATATTGCCCATTCGAAAGTGTTACATATAACAGGTGTTTTTCCAGCAATCGATGAAAAGAATGTTGACGTCATTAAGCATGCCATCACATTGGCGAAGCGGAATGGAGTCCTCGTCTCCTTCGATCCGAATATCCGGTTGAAATTGTGGAGCAAACAAAGGGCGAAAGAAGTATTATCAGAATTCCTTCCTTTTGTAGATATTTTACTGACGGGCGTAGAGGAGGCTGAACTACTGTTTGATACTAGAGACGAGAAGGAAATCATTGAAAAGTCGAAGCTATTCGGCATTTCCTATATTGCTTTGAAAAAAGGAGCTGAAGGTTCTGTTGGATACCACAAGGGTGAATTCATCCATTCAGATCCTGTCCCCCCCAGAAAAGTGGTGGACACTGTAGGAGCGGGTGATGGCTTCGATGCAGGCTTTCTATATGGTGTCCTGCAGGGATGGCCGTTGGAGAAGATCCTGAGGTTTGCCAATACAATCGGCTCTATGGTGGTCAGTGTTTCAGGGGATAATGAAGGTCTCCCTTATCTTGAGGATGTACGTATTCAACTTGGGGAGAAAGAGTTTATCGACCGCTGATGAAAGGGGAGCTTGATGGATGATGAAGAAGCTGATTGAAACGGTCCTTCAGGAGAATTCACTCGTGCTGCATGCGATTGATATAGAAGAAACGGAGGATCTTGTGAAGAAGATCAACGGTGCAAGACGCATTTTTCTTTATGGAGAAGGACGTTCGGGGTTAATGGGGAAGGCATTTGCCATGAGACTCATGCACTGTGGATACAATGTGTACGTCATTGGTGAGACGGTTACACCGAGTATCGAGAAAGGTGACCTCCTGATCGGGATCAGTGCATCGGGTACGTCGACTTCTCTTGCCAATCATTTCACTAAGGCGAAAGAAACAGATGCTTATACCTTTTTAATGACAGCTTCTGCACAACATGGGTTATGGACGGATGGAACACTGGTGATACCGGCAGCTACGAAACACCGCAGGGAGGAAGAGCCTGCCACCATCCAACCCCTTGGAAGCCAATTCGACCAAAGCGCTCATCTGCTGATGGATGCCATCATCCTTGCCCTTTTAGAAGGGAAGAATCGTCATCATGATCTGTTAAAAAGGCATGCGAATATGGAATAGCAAGGGGTATTTTATTCTACAAAATGGTGGTGAGGATAATGGGAGAAGTAAACGTATCACATGAGGAACTGAAGGAATTGGCAGGAGCTAAACTTGTTGGTGCCGGGCTTTCTTTACAACAGGCAGAAACAGTTGCCGATGTCCTGGTACATGCAGATCTCAGGGGTGTCCGTTCCCACGGTGTATTAAGGACGGAACACTATGTCAGACGGCTGGATGAGGGTGGACTGAATAAGAACCCGGCCTTCTCCTTTGAACAGACCGGTCCTTGTTCAGGTATCTATAACGGGGATGACGGCCTCGGTCATGTAGTAGCAAAGAACGCGATGGAAGAAGCTATTAAACTGGCAAAGCAGAACGGAATCGCCATGATCACGGTCACAAACAGCAGCCATTGTGGGGCATTATCTTATTTTGTCCAACAGGCAGCACAGCAAGGACTGATTGGTGTAGCCATGACGCATACAGATAAGATCGTGGTGCCCTTTGGCGGGGCAGAGCCCTTTCTGGGGACGAATCCCATCGCATATGGATTCCCTGCAAAACACCATAAACCGATCATTTTAGATATGGCTACAAGTAACGTTGCTCTCGGGAAAATCCTTTATGCAAGGGAAGCGGGGACACCCATCCCAGACGGATGGGGAGTCGATGAAGATGGAAACTCTACCACAGATCCCCATAAAGTAAACGCTTTAACCCCTTTTGCAGGGCCAAAAGGGTACGGACTAGGAATGGTGGTCGACATCTTCTCAGGATTATTAGCCGGAGCAGCCTTTGGACCACATATTTCGAAAATGTATGGTGACTACAACAAATATAGGAAACTAGGTCACTATGTTAGTGCCATCAATCCCTCCTTTTTTACAAATGAAGAAGATTTCTTAAATGGAATAGACGGGATGATTGAGGAAATTCATCAGGTCAAACCGGCAGAAGGATTCAAGCAGGTATTCGTGCCGGGAGAACCTGAACAGCTGTTGGAAGAAAAGCATCTGGAAGAAGGAGTTCCCATTCCAGAAACCGTTTATCACTACTTACGGTCAGAATAATGAGTCGATATTCTTGAAAGGAGTGATTCAAGAGAGGGGAATTTCCAGGGGAAGAAATAACTCTTTTACGTGTATGTTCACGGCGGAAATCAAATACAAGGGGGAAAAGAAAATGAAAAAACTTAAATGGATGGCCATGTTTACTGCAATCATCTTGCTACTTTCAGCTTGTGGGTCTGAATCATCTTCAGGAAGCGGCGGAGAGAAAAAAATTAAGTGGAAATTTGGACATTTGGCGGATGAAAATCATATTTGGCATAAAACAGCTTTGGAGTTCGCAGATTTAGTGAAAGAAAAGACCGACGGACAGATTGAAATCACTGTATATCCAAGTAATCAATTAGGCGGGGAAACAGATACGATCAATAGCATCAAAGCTGGAACGGCCGATCTGGTCATTTCAGGGGAAACAATGGCGAACTGGTCTCCAAAGGCTGCTTTAATGGCGGTTCCATATGCGTTCAGAGATGCGGATCACTTACAAAAAGTGGTGGAAGGGGACATCGGTAAGGAGATTGAAGAAGAAATCAAAGAAAAGGTAGGCTTAACGCCCTTGTATTACCATACTCGTGCACCTCGGAATTTAACATCCAATAAGCCGATCAGCACACCTGAGGATCTTAAAGGATTCAGCATGCGTGTTCCGAATGTTCCATTGTTCCTGGATGCATGGAAAGCGGCAGGGGCCAAGCCACAAGTCATGGACTTTAATGAAGTATTCACAGGATTGCAGCAAAATGTAATCGACGGCCAAGAAAATCCTGTCGACCTTATTCACAGCGGTGGATTGTATGAAGTGCAAAAATATGTAAATGAAACAGAACATGTGTATTCCTGGATTTACATCCTAGTTGGAAACAAGCAATTCGAAGCTTTAAGTGATGAAAATAAAAAAGCTGTTAAAGAGGCTGCCAAGGAAGCTCAAGTGTTCGGTGAAGATCTCTTTGACAAAGAAATCAAAGAATATGAGCAGAAGCTGAAGGATGAAGGCATGAAATTCAATGAAGTCGATCAAGATGCCTTCCGTGAAGCGATGAAACCGGCCATCAAAGAGAGCTTAACGGACGAACAGTACGAATTATATGAAGAAATATTAGCAGTAGAATAAACATAAGAGGCATATGTGAAACGTTCGATGTGAAGCATATGCCTTCTTTTAAGAAAGGAGTGGGGATGAGTGAAAGGGACAAATATCCTTACAAGGACGCTGGAAGCAGCCACGATCCTATCGTTTCTTGGTGTGATTGTCGTAGTGCTGATACAAATCCTTTCCCGTTACTTGCCATACACAGCTGTTTGGACAGAAGAGTTGACCAGATTCCTGTTTATCTATTCGATTTCCTTTGGGGCACCACTTGCCCTGAAAAATAAAGAATTCATCAGTGTCGATATCTTAACGGGATTATTGCCTCAAAAAGTACAAGAATATTACGAAGCATTCATTTACTTAGTCGTTGTCGTTCTTTCCTTCGTCATTGCCTATCACGGGTATACATTCATCGAAGTAGGAAAAGGGCAGACTTCTGCCACGATGGCCGTAGATATGTCGGTCATCCATGCGAGCATCGCGATTTCTTTCGTTTTTATCGCGATTTATGCCATCTTTCACGTTATTAACGTATTCATCAGTCCTAAGGAAAGGAGTGAAAGCTGATGTTAGCAGTCATTCTATTTATTTCATTTTTAATCTTAATTTTTATTAGTGTTCCCATCGCTTTCAGCTTGGGGATCTCCTCGATCATTTATCTGCTTATGGCAGACATTCCTCTTTCCATCGTCCCACAGAAAATGTTTGCAGGGCTGAATTCTTTCGTATTGTTATGTATACCTGGGTTTATCTTGGCAGGTAACTTAATGAATGCAGGGGGAATCACGGAGCGGATTATCGGCTTTACCAATAATTTCGTCGGTCACATCAGAGGTGGGCTAGGCTTAGCGAATGTAGGGTCTTCCATGGGATTTGCCGGCATCTCGGGTACAGCCTTAGCTGATACTGCAAGTATCGGGGCTGTAATGATTCCAGCTATGAAAAAAGAGGGTTATGATGCCGACTTTTCTGCAGCCGTTACATCGTCATCATCTACAGTGGGACCAATCATCCCGCCGTCTCTCCCTATGATCATTGTAGGGACACTTGCAAGCGTGTCAATCGGAGATCTCTTCTTGGCGGGCGCCGTTCCAGGGGTCCTTCTTGGACTTAGTTTAATGGCCGTTACATATGTTATTTCCGTGAAACGGAAATACCCAAAAGGAAAACGACAGCCCATCCGTGTAATCGCTAAATCGTTCACAGGTGCTTTCTGGGCATTGCTCATGACACTGGTCATTTTGTTCGGAATTCTTGGCGGCTACTTCACCCCGACAGAAGCATCGATTGTAGCCGTTGTGTATGCGTTGGTTGTCGGAATGTTCGTCTATAAAGAGCTTAAGCTGAAGGATCTCCCTAAGATTCTATTAGATTCGATGGTCAGCACAGCATCCATTATGTTTCTCGTAGGATTTGCCAATCTGTTCGGCTGGATCCTGGTCAGTGAGCAGATTCCGATTCTTGTAGCGGATGGAATTCTGGGAATTTCAGAGAATCCGATTATCGTCATTTTATTAATCAACTTACTCCTGTTGTTTGTAGGGACGTTCATGGAAACAATCGCAGCGTTAGTCATTTTATTCCCAGTATTGTTACCGGTCGCTTCAAGTGTTGGAATGGACCCGGTTCATTTCGGGGTGATGATGGTGCTGAATCTGGTCATCGGACTATCGACGCCGCCCGTTGGTGTGTGCCTATTCGTTGCCTCCAGTATCGGAAAGGTATCTATCGGGAAAACATCCAAGGCGCTTCTGCCATTCTTAGGGGCAAGTCTCGTCGTATTGTTGCTGGTCGCCTTCGTTCCTCAAATCACTCTGTTCTTACCAAGTTTATTTAAGTAGAGAAATCAGTCTTTACATGAAAGGGAGTTGCTAATCGATGAAAGCCGTTCAAGTCACCGGACCACACCAACTGAACATTGTGGAAAAAGATAAACCGGTCATCACAGCGAAAGAGGAAGTGCTGATTAAAGTGAAAATGGTCGGGATATGTGGTTCTGATATCCACATCTATCACGGTACGAATCCCCTTGCCACTTTACCGAGAGTCATCGGGCACGAAGTAACGGGTGAAGTAGAGGCAGTCGGTGAAGGAGTAGATGGATTATCGGTAGGAGATAAAGTCGTCATAGAGCCCATTGAGTCATGTGGACATTGCTATGCGTGCCGGACAGGTAGAGGAAATGTGTGCAGTAACTTGGAAGTTTACGGCGTCCACCGAGACGGTGGTATGCAGGAATATATGGTGATGCCGCAAAAGCTGGTTCATAAAGTGAACGATGAGCTGGACTGGAAAGAGTCCGTCCTGGTCGAACCGTTCACGATCGGCGCACAGGCCAACTGGCGGGGTGATGTCCGCTCAGGGGATACTGTCTTTATTATGGGGGCAGGACCAATCGGACTTTGTTGCCTGAAAGTCGCTAAAACGAAAGGGGCCACCGTGATCATCAGTGATTTAAATGAGAACCGGCTTGGATTTGCAAAGGACTGGGGGGCGGATTATACGATTGATGCCTCCCGGACGAATGTTGCAGAAGAAGTTATGGATATCACAAAGCAGGAAGGTGCAAATGTCGTCATCGATGCGGTATGTCTGCCACAAACGTTTGAACAGGCAATTGAAGTGGCATCAGCAGCGGGCAGGGTGGTAGTCCTCGGATTTGATGAAAGGCCGTCACAAATCAAACAGCTACCCATTACTAAAAAGGAAGTCACGATCACAGGCTCCAGACTGCAAACGGATCAATTCCCGGGGGTCATTGAAATGTTTAATGACAAGACACTGGACACCGACGGAATGGTCACTCATGTATTTCCACTGGAACATATCCATGAAGCGATTCAGTTAATAGAGACTTCTCCCCAGGAAGTCAGGAAAGTGGTCATTTCATTCGAATAGTAAAAAAAGACTCAAATGAAGGAGGGGAAGTTACGTCATATTACGTAACAAACTATGATTAAAAAAATCGATATATTAAACCGAATGCTTGAGTCTGGAGTAGTAGCCGTTGTGCGTGCAGAAAATAAAAGCGATGCAGAAAGAATATCGAGTGCTTGTATCCAAGGCGGGATAAGTGCCATTGAAGTTACTTTTACAGTACCGGGAGCAGAAGAGGTGATTCGTTCCCTGAAAGAAACCTTCAGACCCGAAGAGCTCATCCTTGGAGCAGGAAGCGTCCTTGATAGTGAAACAGCAAGAATTGCTATTTTAGCTGGAGCTGAATATATTGTAAGTCCCTGCTTTGATCGGGAAACTGCCAAACTGTGCAATCGTTATGGTGTTCCTTATATGCCAGGATGCATGACCATCACCGAAATGAAAACAGCGATGGAATATGGGGCGGATGTAGTAAAACTGTTTCCAGGCAATACGTACACACCTTCAATCATCAAATCCATTAAAGGTCCACTTCCGCAGGTGTCTGTGATGCCTACTGGTGGAGTGAACTTGCAAAATGCAACAGAGTGGATCAATAACGGGGCAGTAGCTATCGGAATCGGAAGTGACCTCACAAAACCCGCGTCTCTGGGAAACTATGATGAGGTGACAAAACTGGCAAAACAATATTGTGAGATTGTGAGAGAAGCAAGAAAAACAAAATTATATACATAGGAATAGGGGGTTCGATCAATGAAAATGACATTTAGATGGTATGGAGAAGGAAATGACAGCATTTCTCTTGCACACATCAAACAAATTCCCGGGGTTGAAGGAATTGTCTGGGCATTGCATGATGTTCCCGCAGGAGAGGAATGGCCACAGGAGAGAATTGAAGAAGTAAAGAACCAAGCAGAAAGAAATGGGCTGAATATTGATGTGGTAGAAAGTGTAAACGTCCATGAAGATATTAAACTAGGTTTGTCTTCCCGTGATACCTACATTGAAAACTATAAGAGAACGATCAAAAAACTGGCAGCTGCTGGTGTTAAAGTAATCTGCTACAATTTCATGCCTGTCTTTGATTGGACAAGAACTGAATTGTTCAAGGAAATGGAAGACGGATCGACTGCATTATTTTTCGAGAAGGTAAAAGTGGAGGATATGGATCCATTCGAGTTGGTAGATAAGATTTCAAAGAACTCTTCTTTCACCATGCCCGGCTGGGAACCGGAAAGATTGTCGAAGCTGAAAGAATTGTTTGAAGCGTATCAAAACGTAACAGAAGAGGATTTATTCCACAACCTTGAATATTTCTTGAAAGAAATCATTCCGGTTGCTGAAGAACACAACATTAAAATGGGCATACACCCTGATGATCCCCCTTTCTCCATATTTGGATTGCCAAGGATCATCACCAATAAAGAAAACATTAGAAGAGTCCTTTCACTTGTCGATAGTCCTTCCAATGGAGTGACACTCTGCAGTGGGTCCCTTGGGGCTAATCCCGATAATCGGGTAGCCGATATGGTCAGGGAGTTCTCAGATCGAATCCCGTTTGCTCATATTCGAAATGTAAAGGTATATGAGAATGGTGATTTCATTGAGACTTCCCATCGATCAAGGGATGGCTCTGTCGATATACTGGAAATCATGAAAGCTTACCATGAAAAAGGCTTTACGGGTTATGCAAGACCAGATCATGGAAGACATATCTGGGGAGAAGAGTGCAGACCTGGCTATGGACTTTATGACCGAGGATTGGGAATCATGTACCTCTGGGGAATATGGGATTCACTAGAACGCGCCGGGAGGAATGCCTAATGCTTCCACAGCATGAAAACCTGAAGGGGAAAGTTGCAGTCGTTACTGGAGGAAGCGGGGTTCTTTGCAGTTCGATGGCCAAGGAACTGGCGCGCCAAGGCGTGAAGGTAGCCATCCTGAATCGATCGGCAGAAAAAGGAGAAGAGGTTGCCAACGAAATTAGGGACGCTGGTGGAGAAGCAATCTCGGTCTCCTGTGATGTACTTAATGTGGAAAATGTAAGGCAAGCCGAAAAAGTGATTACGGAACAATTGGGGACCTGTGACATCCTAATCAATGGTGCAGGAGGAAACCATCCCAAGGGTACAACTTCTACCGAAACATTAAACATGGAAGATCTTGAAAAAAGGGATGTGACGTCCTTCTTTGACCTATCTCAAGAAGGTTTTGGATTTGTTTTTGATTTGAATATTCTTGGGACACTCATCCCTACTCAGGTATTTGCCAAGAACATGATGAATCGTAAAGGGGCAGTCGTCATTAATATGTCGTCCATGAGTTCACCCTCACCTATGACGAAGGTACCCGCCTATAGCGCAGCCAAAGCAGCAATCGACAACTTTACCAAATGGCTTGCTGTTCACATGGCTGACTCCGGTATTAGAATCAACGCCATTGCTCCCGGTTTCTTTTTGACGGAGCAAAATAAGTCTTTATTAACACATGAAGATGGCAGCCTAACAGATAGGTCAGACAAAATCATTTCCCATACCCCCATGCGAAGATTCGGTAAACCAGAAGACTTATTAGGTACACTTCTATGGCTCGTTGATGAGGAAACCTCTGGATTTGTAACGGGAATAACTGTTCCTGTGGATGGTGGATTTATGTCTTACTCAGGGGTTTGATCAATATTAAAATGGATTGTGTATGGAGAGTAAAATGTAGTAGTTACTGCTATAAGGTTGGTTAAGGGGAAGGACAAATCTATTTTATTAAGAAATTATTTGGTATAGAAAGAGATTAAACCATTATTTTGGAGTGAGTGAGGCTCATTTAAATTAATAGTAAGCAGGCAGCCTAGTTCCCGTTAATACCCTATACATAGTTAATGCCATCCTCTTAGATAATGAAGGATGGCATTTTTTATATGATGAAGCATTGGGAGGGAGAAGTTGTTTGTGGGGGAGTTGGGTAAAGGGGTAAAACAAGAATCATGGTTATTCCAGATACCTTTGTTTATGTTTTCCCCCATTTTGAATGATTAGCTTTTCGGATAAGGTAGAATGAGCTTCACTCCAGGTTTGGGAGTGGGGCTTTTTTGAAGCTATTATTTTGAAGTATGATAGAGGAGGGGATTCTCATGCTTCACCTTGGTAAAAAGGAAGCAAAAGAACCGTCCCTATGCTTCATACGAAGAAATTCACTTACACTAAAAGAGGCAAGTTTGAAACTGCAGTAACAAAATTAAAAAGGGGAATCGAAAACGGATGAAAAAGAAACTCCTATTTATTTTCACGGCCATTTTAATCATTTTCTTCTTATTATTCGGTGCGTTTAAATTGATGAATGCAAGAACGTTTCAATTATTCGGAGGGCTGACAGAAAAAGTGGAAACCGATCAAAAAGTGGTGGCTTTAACGTTTGATGACGGCCCAACAAAGAATGTGGATGACATCATCCCATTGTTAAAAAAGTATGATATTAAAGCCACGTTCTTTTTGATCGGGAATGAAATGGAAGAGAATCCTGAAGAAGCAGAGAAACTAGTAAATGAAGGTCATCAGATCGGAAACCATACGTATTCTCATCACCGAATGATTTTGAAATCACCGTCGTTCATTAAAGAAGAAATTGAAAAAACAGACGATCTCATTCGGAAAGCAAGTTATACAGGAGAAATTGACTTTCGCCCGCCAAACGGGAAAAAGATTATGGGACTGCCTTATTATTTATCTAAGCATAATCGAGACACGATTATGTGGAATATCGAACCGGATACCTTCTATACGGATGCTGAGGATCAAATTGAATATGTGAACGACAATGTTACACCGGGTTCCATTATTTTAATGCACGCCATGTATGACAAAACGGGTGAGGAAATGAGAGTTCTGGAAGGGATCATACAATCATTATCAAATCAGGGATATACATTTGTCACGGTTAATGAGCTTCAGGAATTGAAGGGTAACTAGGAAGCACAGGGACGGTTCTATTGCTCCGCTTTGCTCAAAAAGGAAGCACGAGAACCGTCCCCATGCTTCCTTCTCAATCTATCTTTGCTTTGTTTAATAGTATTTTTAAAGAGAATCCAATTATTAATCCAGGAATGACACAGAACATGGGAAACCACACTGATCCCAATAGTATTCCGAAGATTTTCGCTTGTGCTGAGTACATAATTCCGACTGTCACAAGAAATGCGGAACTGACGAATGGAAGATAGGAATAAGGTTTTTCTCCCCCGCCTGCGTCTTTAAAGGCATCCCACATCGCGAAGAAGTATAAGCAGGGATAAAACATAAGCCACTGATAGTTTGTATGTGATACTGCACCCTCTATATTTCCGATGAAACTCAAGCGGATGATTTCATTAAAGTTGGCCATCGCGTTAATCACGAATTCCAATCCAATAAAGAGAATTCCTTTGATAAGCCGTCCATTTAATAATTGTGAAAATCCAGGCAGGGCTATACTCCATAATATGCTCTCAATGATTTTATCTTTTGTTTTCATCTCTATCCATCATTTGTTTTTTGCCAAGTCACTATGATCGGTTGCCAGAGGGGGCTGTTCCATCCACTCATTTTCAATTAGTAGATTCATGCCATCTTCAGCTAACAGTCCAACTTCTGCAATCATTTTAGCGTAACTTGCCGCCAAATCCCTTCGTTGGCTTATCGACATTGCCTCACCGTAATAACCAATGGCAGAAGAGAGTAATGCAGTTATATGAAATAACATTAGTTTGTCTGAAAAAGGAGGAGTTGTTGAATCAGTCACCTCTGTTTCAAATGTCCTCGGAACATGTAAATTATCTTCCGTTAACATAGAAGATAATACTTTGTAGTGGTCGTTACAGAGCTGCCTGGCCCGTTCCATATAATTCCGGACTTCTCTGGATTTCGCCACTTGACTGAAACCTAATTCAAGGACTGTTTTCACCATTGTTTTCTGCAAATTCAGAAAGGTACCGCTTATCTCTACTGCACTTATCGGTCTGCGTTTTCCTAACCAACCAGTTAGGAAATTTTGTTTTTTTATAAACTCAACTTTTTGGTGATTATTAAAACTAGGTGGTTTGCTAATAATACCTTTATGTGTAAGGACTTTAGTAGATCTATCATACAATTCCAACGTTTCCGTCATGACCCCGATGAAATATTTCCTTTGATCTTCCCGAATGACATTGCCGATTGCGCCAGCATATCTAGTGAGTCCGTGAATAGCCATGATATGTAGATACACAATGATATAGGTATCTGTAAATAAAGGAGGAGCATCAACGGTAACATCTTTATCTGTAAACCCTTTTGGTACCGGATACCCTTCTGATGTTAGAAATTCTTCCACCTTTTGAAGGTGTCGTTCCGTAAGTTCAAAGGCATATTCAAGCACCTGAGTGATATCTGGATCCTGAACATGATGAAGGAAATGACGAAACATACAGCGTGCTAAGCTATCATTCACATATTGTGTCCAAAGGTTTGCGAGTTCTGATGCACTAATCTTAGTGTGGTGATGGCGGATATCCATTTAAATACCTCCAGTAATTGGTCGTAAATAGTTTATCCCAATGGATCTTTTTTAATGAGTACATAAATAGATAATCCCATCATCGATCCGTCCCCGGTTAACTCTTGACCAAAAAGGAAGCACCAGAACCGTCCCTATGCTTCCATGGTACAATAATAAAAAAAGGCCGAGATACCTGTCCCGGTGGCTTTCTCAAATAAAAAAACTATACAACAGAGGTGTCCCATATCATGAGCTGGAAGGTAAAGAGCTTTAATGAACTATCAACCCACGAGCTATACGAAATTTTACACGTAAGGACCCAGATCTTTGTCGTAGAACAGGAATGCGCCTACCTGGAAGTCGATGGGAAAGATCTGCACGCCCACCATCTTTATAAGGAAGAAAACGGTGAGGTAGTTGCTTATGCACGGCTCTTACCTGCGGGTGTTTCATACAACGAACCGTCCATCGGGAGAGTTCTCGTGAAGGAAGAACATCGTCGCAAAGGGTTCGCAAGCGAGTTAGTGAAAAGAGGATTGGCTTTCATTCATGATGAGTGGGGGGAACAACCGGTGAAGATTCAGGCTCAGGAATATTTACGGGAGTTCTATGGATCATTTGGATTCAGGGCGATAACGGAAACCTATCTGGATGATGGGATTCCGCATATTGATATGCTGTTGGAGTAGAGTGGGGACGGTTCCCGCTCTATTTTTTCTGTTAAGAGCCATGGGCACAGGTCCCCTGGCTCGGTTGCAGGGAGATGAATGGTGGAAGCATCAGATGTTTGTGAGGGGGGATATTAAGGGAATCAGAAGCATAGTGATTCTTTTCATTGGTGAAAAAGGAAGCATGAGAACCGTCCCTATGCTTCTAATAAAGGAGGATGTTTTTGTATGAAAGCAGCATGGTTTAGTGAGTTTGGTTCAGCATCGGAGGTTCTACAGATTGGGGAAGTGGATAAGCCGGCCCCATCACACGGGGAAGTGCTGATCCGTATGCACACGTCGGGAGTCAATCCATCTGACACGAAGAAGCGACTTGGGTCATTACCTGATTTACTTGATAAAGGTTCTGTCACCCCGAATAGTGACGGCGCAGGAATCATTGATGCGGTAGGTGCAGGGGTTCCTCATTCACGCATCGGCGAACGGGTCTGGGTGTACCAGGCACAGTATGGTCGTCTCCACGGCACGGCTGCAGAGTACGTATCCATTGAAAGTAACCGTGCCGTTCCTCTCCCGGAAAACACGAGCTTTGTGGAGGGTGCCTGTTTGGGGATTCCCGCCATGACCGCACATCGAAGTGTCTTCTCTGATGGTCCCGTAGAGGGGCAATGGCTGTTGATCACAGGCGGTGCCGGCCGGGTTGGTCATTACGCGATTCAATGGGCAAAGCAGGGAGGCGCAAAGGTGATTGCGACAGCGAGTAACGAGGCTGCACGACAGCACTGTGTCGAGACAGGAGCGGATTATGTCGTCGATCATCGTAGTGATGGAATGGTCGATGAGGTGCTTGAGATGACGGGTGGAGTGAAAGTCGACCGGGTGATTGATGTTGAATTTGGCGCAAATCTCCCCAGGGTACTGGAGCTGATCCGTATCGGTGGAGTTATTGCGACCTACTCCTCAACCGTTGTTCCAGAACCCACATTGCCTTTCAGAGACATGATGTTTATGGACTTAACCCTCCGCATGATCATTGTATATGCCATGCCGGAAAGCGCGAAGCAGGCGGCGATTGAGGATATTACGGAGGCACTTAAAAATGATCGGCTGCAGCATCGGATTGCCGAGACGTATACGCTGGATGAGATAGCGGAGGCGAATCAGAAGATAGAGGATGGAGGGTTTTATGGGTGTGTGGTGGTTGAAGTGGAGTGATGGGGAAGCATGGGGAAGCGCAGGGGCGGTTTCCGTTATACATCGGAAGCGTCTCCCTGCTTCACTCCTGGTACCCCTGGGTCGTATATTGAATAGATAATAAAGAGAGCCTTTCTATGGTATAATATACGTAAATGCTACTAAAAAGGTGGGGATGAAAAATGGAATATAAATCAGGAAGAGCAACGACTCAACCACATCCGCAACCAAGACCACAACCAAATAGACAGAGAGACAATAGGCTCGCTTTGGAAATAGGAAGATCAATCTTACAGAGCAATCCAGCTTTAAGGAAACAATTAGACAGGCAGCAAGTAGACCCTTCCCAATTTGAAAATAAACGGATACCCACTGTAGTAATCACTCCAAAGGAGAGGATTAGTGTGGAACCTAGAGTAAAGAAAAAACTCACCAAAGAAGAAAAGAAAGTCCTTCATAAACAAGTGGCGGGTAGTGCAAAACTTTTCACTAAAGAAGGTGTCAAAGAATCTTTAAGTATTGCAAACCGTGAAGATTGGGAGGATTAATCTTTGGATAAAGTATTAATTGATACCAACATATACGCAGCAGATGAAATGGGTTACCAGGATGTGGTGGAATTTATCTCACAACTCATCGACGATGATCGGGTAATGATTATGACATCCCTTGTGGAAATGGAGATTATGTCCTTTTGGGAGATTGAAATCGATCCGACCATAAAAGCCAATCGTGAACGATATATTGAAATGGCTGATGAAATGTATGATGTTTCAAAAAGTGAAATGCACTTAGCAGCAAAAATAAGAAGAAAAGCGAGAGCGGACATACAGCAACAAAAGAGTATTAAAGCCCCTGATGCAATCATTGCCGCTTCCGCTTTCATACATAATGCAACATTAGTGAGCAATAACGATAAGGATTTCACTTGGATTCGTGACCACTTTACTTATAATAATAGAAAACTAGATTATGTGAGCCCCATCCAAGATAAACAGGATTATGCTGATTTTAATAAGGCATTTGTTGAAAGTAGACGTAATTAAGAGGTCATTTTACCATAGAGTGAAGAGCGATCAGAGACTTAAGGAATCGTTCTTTTTTTGTGGATTCAAAAGGGTAACTGGACCTGGGAAGCATGGGGACGGTACTGGTGCTTCTTTTTAGCTTCGATGGAAGCACAAGAACCGTCCCCCCGCTTCCCTTGACATTCAACCAAAATTTTATTATCTTTATAAAAAACCGAATACGATTTTCACATTCGTATAACTCCAATAATATGGTTTGGAGGTCTCTACCAGGAACCAAAAAATCCTGATTACGAAGAAGATACTTTCTCTTGTATTTTCTTCGTAATCAGGATTTTTTTTATGAAAATTGAGGAGGTCCAGTTATGAATTATTCTACATTGCCAAAGATTGAACTGCACTGCCATCTGGATGGGAGTGTCAGATCTGAGACGATTATTGATTTAGCAAAGAAGGACGGTATCGATATTCCTTCATTTGATAGAGAAGAGATGAGAGGGGAACTCATTGCTCCGCTGGATTGCGAATCATTGGATGAATACCTGGAGAAATTCTCGATCCCTAATGACGTGATGCAGTCGAAAGAAAATTTAAAGAGAATCACCTTTGAGCTATATGAAGATGCAGCGGGGGAAAACGTGAAATATATGGAGGTCCGGTTTGCCCCGTTGCTTCATACACGAAAAGGATTAGCGGTCGAAGAAATCATTGAAAGTGTCATTGAAGGAATGAAAGAAGCGGAAGAACAATTCGACATCAAAGGGAATATCATCTTGTGTTGTATGAGAACGATGTCGCCGGAAAGTGCCTTTGAGGTTGTGGAAAAGGGGAAGAAATTCCTTGGAAAAGGAGTCGTCGCCATTGATTTATGTGCGTCTGAAGAGGAAGGGTTTTGCGGGAAATTCATCGAACCGATCACCCTCGCCAGAGAATATGGCTACAGAGTCACAATCCACGCCGGTGAAACCGGAATCGGAAGAAATGTACTCGAGGCGGTTGAATGGCTCGGGGCAGAACGAATCGGACACGGCGTCTATATTACAGACTGTCCGGAAGCGTATCAGGCTGTAAAGGATAAGGGGATAGTCCTTGAAATCTGCCCGACAAGTAATGTCCAAACGAAAGCCGTCCAAGAGTTCCGCGATCACCCACTCTACGATTTTCACAGGGACGGAATCAAGATTACGATCAACACCGACAACAGAACGGTATCCGATACGACGATGACGAAGGAATGTGAGTTGGTGTGGGGTGAATTTGCCATGAGTGAGGAAGACTATCGGGAAATTTATATGAACAGTGTGGAAGCTGCTTTCGTGAGTGATGAGGTGAAGGAAGAGTTGAGGGGGAAGCATGGGGACGGTTCTGCTGCTTCCTTTTAACGTGAAAGGAAGCGCGAGAAAAAACCCCGCGCTTCCTGACTGCATTTACCAACTCTTTTTAAAGGATTCCTTCACGTCTCCAACCTTTTCTTGAAGCTTCCCTTTATCCTTATCGCGTTCGCCTTCCGCAATTTTAGAGTCGTCGTTTGTCAGTTTGCCTAACCCTTTCTTCAAATCTCCCTTTGTCTGGTTTCGCTTTCCTTTTACTTGATCATGATTTTCGCTCATTTTTCACTACCTCATTTCTATAATTTAATATCTTACTATTCATTATCCAATTGGAGTGAAAATAAACAAAAAGGGAGTCGGGAAATAGTGGGAATTTTGTTGAGTGGGGACGGTTCTGATTTACCTTTTTGCAAAAGAAAGAGGGAGAAATGGTTCTCCCCCTGCTACTCAAACTGCTTGTATCATTTCCACCCGATTCCCGAAAGGGTCCCTGAATTCAAACCGTTCGAATCCGGGTATTGGGATCCCTTCAAGGATTTGAATGTTATGCTTCTCCAACACGTTTCTCCACGTTGAAATATCATCGACCTGGTAAGCTAAATGGGCTTTCGTTTTGGAACGGTCGACCCCATCTTCTGTGCCGACGTGAACATCTCTATCTCCAACTTTTAACCAAAACCCTCCCCGACCTTTTAGTGAGTCGGGTTTTTCAATTTCAGGTATGCCAAGAAGACCGCAATAGAAGTCTTTCCCTTCGTTCTCAGAACCTTTTGGAATGGTGATTTGGACGTGGTGTAGACCCAGGATCATCGTATCTCCCCCTAATGTGAGTGCCCAGCAAATTGAAAAAACATATCGTAATTCCATCCTATCTCTCCCATGTTAATAAGTAAATGACGATTACTTTATTATGTATGATAAGATTTACTTATTATGGATATATATCCCGATAGAGAAGGAAGTTCATTGAAACCTTCATGATTTGAGAACCGTCAAATATATGAACAGGAGACAGAAGGTGCCGAATGTTTTGGTTGAAATTTATCTTCATTGCGTTGATTGTATTTGCCCTTATCTCGCTTGTTAAAATCATTTTACGAAAAATGTTTAAGATCGAGAAAGTAAAGAAGGAGTTCTTTTCTAATAATTATATTATTGACTTGCATCGTAAAGTGGACACATGGGTGAGGCGTTTGACCGGGCTCACCTTAGCCATACTCATATTGGTTCAGATTAACAATGAGACCTTTCATTACTTGTTGATATTGGGATTGATTTTTACCTCCATGCTGGACTATGGTGTGAAAGCATTCTTTGAGTATAGATATAGTGAAGTCCCGAAGCAGGCGATTCTAACGTTAGCTGGGGAAGCATGGGGACGGTTCTGCTGCTTCTTTTTTTCCGAAAAGGAAGCACGAGAACCGTCCCTATGCTTCCTATGCTTCAAAAAATATCTTTCTTTCTTGCACGTCCATAGTGTATGATACATAGTATAAAGCGTATAGTGTACGACACATAGTATAAATCGATTAAAGAGGTGAATATATGGATAAGTCACTGCTGACATCCTTGACGACGGAGCTGCGGAGGGGGACATTGACCCTGGCCGTATTGAGTCAATTGCGGACACCGCAGTATGGATATTCCCTTGTTCAGCTACTCGAGAAAAGCGGAATTTCGATGGAGCAGAGTACACTCTACCCATTGCTGCGCCGTTTGGAAAAGCAAGAACTGGTCACAAGCAGCTGGGACCGGACGGAAAGCCGGCCGAGGAGGTATTATGTGCTGAGTGAATATGGCACTGAGATCTTAGGGCAGTTACAGACAGAATGGGAAAAGATGTCCGGGGAATTGGCGATTTTATTAAAAGGGGATGAGGAAGGATGAAGCTTGTTGAACTCTATATTCAAGAAGTGATGAGAAGGCTGCCGGAGAAGAACCGGGAAGATATTGCTTTGGAATTGAAATCGACCATCGAAGATATGTAGCGATCACGTTCATCGTGTTGGCCGTTTCATCTGTCATGAGCTATTCAGGGGAATCCAGTCCCATCGAGATGCTTCTGTCCATCGCAGGAAATGGGGTGGGAGAGGCCATCGGCACAGCGATGCAGGTCTTCTTTTGGCTGACCCTCACCTTTGCCGTCCTCGAACGGACCGTTACCTCGGACAGTCAGCTACCGATCACCATGAGAGGAAAAGAGTGGACGCCTGATGACTTGAAAGACGTCCCATATATCCCGAAAGAAAAACGAATTTCCAAGTTTGAGATTTTCGGAGGCTTGGCCTGGACGATCATCTGGTCAACGGCTTACTTTAAAGCATCAAGTATCGTCGGCTTGTATGAAAAGACTGACAGCGGAAGAGAATTCACGCCGCTCTTTAATCAGGGCGTGCTCATCGGGTATTGGCCGTTGGTCGTGTTCCTGATCGCCTTGGAACTTCACCTGCTTTTCAGAAAATGGAGAGCGGGGGTCTGGACGAAGAAGCTTGCGATCATGAATACAGTTTATCAGTTCATTCCTGTTCTAGCCTTCATGTTTATGTTCAGGAACGTGGAGTTGCTGAATGCCGGCTTCACAGATCGGATACAGGAACTATTCAACGGCTCCTTCAACTTCCAGTGGCTCTACCTGACCGTATCCGTTGGGTTACTAGTCGCAGCGGTGATCAACAGCTATGATGGATTTAAAAAAGCATATAAGTAAGCACGGGGAAAGTTCTGTTGCTTCTTTTTTTACTGAAAAGGGAGCACGAGAACCGTCCCTTTGCTTCCCTTAAAGATTGTCTGTACTAATCCTTGGGGCTTCGGGTTCGAGTGAGGCTGCGGCTCTGGCGTTATCATTGTGCCGCTTGGTTTTACTGGATTTATCGGTTTCTTTGGATGGTTTCTTTTTGTTCATCATCCTATCACCTCCTATGGATAATATGCTCCATTTTTCACTGGGAAAATGAGTTTTGTGAAATAAATTCCGAACATTGTCAGAAAGACAGAAGGAGTTAAGGGTTCTCTGAAGAATACTACAAACGATTACTATTTTTTAAAAGGGTTTCATCACGTCTTCACATACGTTCATTTTAACGGTTAAAAAATGAGGAGGAAGCGACATGTCCAATAGCAATAAAATGCTTTCCAGAGTAGAAGATAACCGGGTGCTTGTGCTGGAGAGAGTCTTCGATGCACCGCGTGATCTGGTGTTCAATATGTTCAAAGAACCTGAGCATCTCAAGACTTGGTGGGGACCAAGAGGCTGGGAGCTTCCTGTGTGCCATGTGGATTTCCGGCCTGGCGGTGTCTGGCATTACTGTATGAAGTGCGCAGACCGGGGACAGGGACAATTCTACGGAATGGAATCCTGGGGGAAAGGGATGTATAAAGAAATCAACGAACCGGAGAAAATCGTCTACGTCGATGTATTCTCAGATGCTGAAGGCCATACGAATGAAGATATGCCTGCAACGGATGTGACATTGGAATTCATCGACATGGGAAGCCGGACGAAGTTGATCAGCCGTTCTGAATATTCATCTGAAGAAGCCCTTAAGACCGTGATGGACATGGGGATGGAACAGGGCATTATGGAAACATGGGATCGTTTGGAGGAAGCTCTTCTGATAGTTAAATAAAAACTGATTGTAAAATGAACGGATGGTAAAGGAGTGTAGAATCGTTGATTAATAAAGTTGGTCAAATTATGTTATACGTCGATAACCAGGATGAGGCAGTCCGATTTTGGACGGAAAATGTCGGGTTTGCAGTAAAGGCTGAGGAAGATAACGGACAAGGAATGAGATGGATTGAAGTGGCCCCGACAAAGGATGCCGAAACAAGCATCATTCTTCACAACAAGGAATTCGTGGCGAAGATGTCACCAGGCCTCAATCTCGGCACACCTTCCTTAATGTTTTTCACCGATCGATTTGATGAGTTATACAACGGTTTATCCAATAAAAAAATCAAGGTAGGGGAAATCGTTGAAATGCCTGGGGGCAGGGTATTTAACTTTGCCGATCACGAAGAAAACTATTTTGCGGTGATGGAGAAAAAGTAAGCATGGGAACGGTTCTGTTGCTTCCTCATTTGAAAAAAGAAGCACGGGAACCGTTCCCGTGCTTCTTTACGGTCGCTCCAACACTGCAGCAAGCATCTTATGCACAACTTCATGATCCCGGACATCATGCAAGCGATATTCCTCACCGGGGAGCGAATACCATTCCTCAGCGCCTACGTACGTGATGGAAAGCGTTAGTGCACCATCCTCATCACAGGTCGTCACCAGCTCAAGTTCTCCACTGATCACCCCGACTTCAGACGTCATGACTCCGTGCGTTGCAGTGAAAACAGTTGATTTCTTGTCCATATGTATTCCTCCATTCTTGTGATATTTGGAAGCATGGGGACGGTTCTGCTACTTCCTGTTGAGCAAAAAAAGGAAGCACGAGAACCGTCCCCGTGCTTCCCCCGTGCTTCCCTCTATTTCAGTAAATGCAGCTGTTCAGCATGCCTTGAAGGGCGGTTTTTTCTGAAGATTGGAGGCTTAGGCCCCATTTGTATTTCGTACTGATCCACCATTTGGAGTAACCGCAGGCTGCAGCGGTACGCGGTGGCTGCCAAGTGGATGGATCCTGGTCACCTTTGGAGCGGTTGGAACTGGCGCTGACGGCGATCAACTGGGGACCGCTCAGGTCGTTGGCAAAGTCTTCACGCTTCTGTGTCGTCCAGTTGCTGGCTCCGGAGCGCCATGCTTCCGCAAGTGGGACAACGTGATCGATGTCAAGGTCGGAAGGATCGGTGAATATGACCCCGTCATAATAACTGTACCATGAACCAGATGTCACGGGGCAGCTGCCATTGTAGCTGTCAGCGTCACGTTTCAAGACGAGCTGGCGTGTGTCACATCCGTTCCCCTGGCCGATCCAATGGGGGAACTTATCACGGGAGTAGCCGGTCATAGCGCCTTCCGTTTTCACAGTCAACGCGTTCAACTGTGATTGGGCTGTGGACTTGGACGGTGTGCCGGGTGGGAATGCCAGTGCAGACGGCAGGAATAAGGCGAACGAGAGAAGCAGGGCAACGACAAACAACAATGATTTCTTTAGCATGGGGATGCCTCCTGTATGTATTTTTTTATATCAACATGTCATTCTTAAGGGAACGGCATGTTAATAGTAAAACAACGTAGTCAGGCAGTAAGAAAGGATTTTTAGTGAGGATTTGGCTTATGCTGTCTTCGCTTCTACTTAAAATGATAGGGGATGGAATAAGCTTCTAACAAGTTAATATTTTGTAAATCAGGTTCCTTTTAGCAAGATGAATCTTTATGCCTGTATCTTAAGAATCATTTGTTCATAAGGAGTGAGAGCTTTATGTGACGTAATGACTAGATGAACAAATGTGTAGATATGATAGAGGGAGTTTGAAATAAGGGAGGGAAACAATGAAAAGAATCATACTGACTGTCCTTTTTGTCATTGTATTTGGGTGGATAAGTTATTCAGTGTTATACAACGGTTTTTTCGGAGTGAAAAGCATAACCATACAAGAACACGATAGAACATTTGACGATGCTGAAAAGGTTACCGACCATGAAGTCATTGCAACCGTCACGGGAATTCTAAATCGATCTAATAAAATAACCAATGTGCATTATAAACTGGCCGTAGAGCCTGCGTACAAACTTCAATTGGAATATAAAGAGACCGATGAAATTTTATACCTTCACGAAGGCTTTGATGCAAATGAAACGTTAATTTCTAGTGATCGTAGCGAATATTATTACAAAATCAATCAGAAACAAACGGATACAATCGTCCAGCTATTATTGAAACAGAAAAAGGAGGACGGATCATGATACATATTCTGAAAGCAAACGAGAATCATGTTAAAGGGATAAGAAAAATCTGTTCCGATGGGAATTGGGCAACATACCGGGATATATAAGCGAAAGAATATATTGAAAGAGTGATAGAAGAATTTTATAACGAAGAGCGGATATTAAAAGAAGTGACCACATCTAACCGGGAGTGGGGAGGCTATTTTGTCGCCGTTGAAGACGATAAAGTCGTTGGTGCTGGTGGAGGGGGGATGGTTAGTGAGACCGAGGGAGAGCTGTATGTCTTATACCTGGATCCTTTGAGGCGCAATGAAGGAATCGGGACCAGATTGCTGGATGCGATCACCAAACAGCAGAAAGAAGAGTTCAATGCCCGTAAGCAGTGGGTGTCTGTGCAACAGGGAAATCAGAAAGGCATTCCTTTTTACGAAGCGAAAGGGTTTGTATATGAGGGTGAGCAAGCTGGCTATGGAAATAAAGACGGCGAGGACTATCGATCAGTGAGGTATTTTCGTTTCATTTAAGGAAGCATGGGGACGGTTCTGCTGCTTCCTATTGAGCAAAAAAAGAAGCACGGGAACCGTCCCCATGCTTCACCCCTTAAACGTAAACAATTCCTCAGAACGAACTGCTCGTTCGGTTGATTTCTTCTCTTCTTTTATCTTTTGTTTCACCGGCAGATCACTATCAATCAATGCCTTCTTTAACGTGGCGCTGATAGAATTGATGCTCAGGATCAGGATGGAGAATAGAATCAATGGAACAACAACGAGCAAGGGATTTGTGAACACTTGCTGGATGTTCATGCTGATGGTGGCAGCCCATTCGTTGGTTTCTGAAAAATAGACCGGGTTGCTTGGTTCAAAGGGACCGATGGCGAATTCCGCCACTTTCATACCGCCAAGGGCCATTAAGATGATACCGAGTTGAATGAGCAGGGAAAGGGCTTGTGAAACCTGCTCGGAAAATAACACGATCGAGTGGCGAAGAAATTGAGGCAGGAGATGTTTTCGTATGAGGTGAAAACGGCTCGCTCCCATGGTCTTCGAGACATCGACAAATTCCTGCTTCATAAAGAGCTTCATTTCTTCCCCAAGATAGATTCCAAGGGACGGGATGGTGATGGCGGCGATCCCGGCAAGCTGGATGAAGAAGTAGCGGCCTGAGGGAAGTGCCCCTCCTTGAAAAGCTCCTTCTATCGGTGCCAGCAGTCCAAACACGACAATTGCAAGGGGAAGGTACTGAAACGATTCCCCCAACCCTTTCAATGGGCGTGTGAATGAACCCGGCAGAAATGTGTAAAGAAGGGCGAATCCAAATCCAAAAATCATCCTTAGGGCAGCAATGACAAGGGCTGCGAAAATCGTGAATTTCGCACCGGCCATCAGGAGTAAGAGGAAATTCCTGCCCAGTCGATCACTGCCGAGAAGCGGCATTTCTTCAGGCGTGAAAGGTGGTGCGGCTATTACCTTATTATTTTCATCCGATAAATATTGGGTGACTTCCTCATAATCAGGATTCAGGACGGGAACCAGGAAGCTTGCCACAAGCAGACCCATGATGATCAGTACTGGGAAAGCCAGTCGCTTGATGAGCGGCTTAGACATGATATTCTCCCCCTTTCAGCCATTTTTTCAACAGTAAGGAACCGATCGTAAACACGATATAGAATGGGACGAAGATGAGAAGCATCCCAACGAAAAAGGCCGGCGATGACGAGGTGGCCGTTTCAAGCAGGACCGTCATGAAGCCTTTGATATTAAATAATATCTCAATGACAAGAAGATTCGAAAGCATGAGCAGAAAGATCGGCTTCAAATGAAGGAAGAAGTGGATCCACACATTCCGGAATACATGAAACCAGATCGTATAGCTCTTTTTGAACCCTTTTGAATAGGAGAATTCTACATAAGGTTTCGTTTCTTCTTCCTTCAGCTGGAATAGGAATTGCTTCACTAAAAACACCACGGGAAGGAACGAAAGGCAAATGACGGGCAGCGTATAGATTTTTTCTTCGCCGGTCGTATAGATGTCGAATAAGAGGACGTCCGTTTTTTTGAACAGCCAAATGATAAACAGCTGGAATAATACGACGAGGAATACATCCGGAATTCCATCAAGAACATTGACCACTTTTTCTGAAGCCCGGAAAAGCTTTCTTGGCATGAGCATCATCAGGTAACTTGCGACAACCGAAATCAGGATGGCTGCCACAAAAGAGATGAACAGTATGGTGAACGAATAGGGATAGGTGCTGAAAAAAATGTCGAACATCCCGTATTGTTTATGATCGGCTCCCCACAGAACCATGATGGATGAAGGGGAAGTGAGTTCGAGAATCGTCTGCCATAATCGTAACCCGTATGCTCCCACATTGATGACGAGCTCTGTATCATAATCCAATAAAGCGCTGATTCCGCTGAGTAAAAACAAACCGATGAACACGATCACAAAATGAACAGGCGTGCGTAATACTTTATTCATAGAAGTTCCCCTGCCTTATTCTAGAAAAATTACAATTTTTACTATATAAATGGTACAATAAAGAAATTGAATAGTAAACACTATTCAGAAAATATTGTCGAAGGTGATAATGGAATGTGTCGAAATAGATTGTTTTTTGTATTATTCATTTCATCCTGTCTGTTCCTTTCCGGCTGCAGGGTAGTCTTTGATCCATTCGCCCAAAACGCGGAGCAAAAGGAAATCCAAAAAGAACACCGTCAAAAAGCGGACGTGCAGGAGCAGGAGGAAGTGGTGCAGGAAGAGTCTGAAGAACCTGCGTTCAACATCAATGCGACTCTTACATTGGATGGGGAGAAAATGATGATATCAGGGGATACGGACCTTCCGCCTGATACATTTTTAAAGATTAAATTAATGCCATATAAGGGAAATGCAACGGTCGAAGAAATTAAGGAAGAAACGGCCGGGACTCTGAATGAAGTGCCTGCTAATACAGTGGGGATCGGAACTTCGGTTGAAGAAGACGGATCGATCAGGGAGAAGACATATTACAGACCTGATTTATCGACCCGGTACCGTTTCGAATTGGTCTTTGAACCAGAAGGGCAGGAAGAAGAGATCAAGCAGCAATTAATCGAACAAGCGGGCAACCTGGATGAACTGCCCGGACTCCAGGTGACAAAGGAAGCCGATCCCGATGCCTCCATGGTACATGGCGATGACCCGGTAAAAGGATACATCCAAACCGTCAACATCATGAAAGCCGGGGAAAAGAATGGGGACGGGGTGACGTTGGAGTTTGAGTGAGCATGGGGACGGTTCTCGTGCTTCCCATTAGAAAGAAGATTATCTAAGAGCAAAAAGGCAATGGCTGGATGATCCGCCATTGCCTAATACTATACTAACAGCAGTTTCCCTATCCATACAGCCACTAGAACCCAAATGAGGATAAACACAGCTCCGACAAACCAGTTCGTTGGACTATCGCTCTTCTGCATATGTCTTGCCTGTTTCCGCTTCTCCTCGAGCACTTCGGAGGGGATCCATTTCAGGGTGAGGATGATTCCAATGGGAACCAGGATGAGATCATCAAGATACCCGATGAGCGGAATGAAATCAGGAATCAAATCGATGGGACTGAACGCATAGGCGACGACACATATGGCCAACATTTTTGCATGCAGAGGAGTTCTTGGATCTTTATAGGATAGATAAAGGACGATAAGATCCTGCTTTACGGTTTTGGCATAGTTCTTTAGTTTCGATAAGGTATTCATAGGAGACCTCCCGGAATGCTATTCTCTCTCAGCATTCCTTTTTTGTTTGTCCGGTTTCTGGATCATCGCATACGCCACATATCCGATCATCCCGATGAACGCCCCGTTGCCACCGAAAATATAGATCATCGTAAAAATCTTACCAAATGTGGTTTGGGGTTCAAAGGTGGGATGCCCGATGGTACTTAACGTCACAACGCAAAAATAAAGGGCGTCGATCACGGACAAGCCTTCCTGCTTTACATAGAATGTGGTGCCTGAGAATAATAGGACCAATACTAATGTAAAAAGAACCTGGAAGTTTTTTAGTTTAAAGGCCTGCCATAAGGCTTTGAGCAGTCGTTTTAATGTGAGGAAAAATGAAATCATGGTTGTGGGATGCTCCTTTGATCGTCTGGCTTTTTGATAGCATAACAGATGGAGGGAGGGGTTGAGAAGAGCCTCTTGAAGGAGTGGGGTGATTTAAAGAAAATTCGACACGGATGATAAATATTGTAAAACATGTTCCTTAAAAATAAGCCACGGGACCTGTCCCCATGGCTTACCTCTGGCTGAAAAACGAAGCACAAGAACCGTCCCCGCGCTTCCCTCACACCTCCGGCCGCACCCACAGCTTCGAAAAGTCTACATACCCGAAATGCTTGATTTCGATATTCATAATGTCGGTGGAAAATGGGATGTAGCGTTTCTCATAATAAAGTGGGATCATGATCGACTCTTTCATCAGCTTAGTCTCCAGTTTCATATTCAACTCGTTCCAGTCCGCGAATGGTGTGTGACGAAATTCCTCTAAATACACTCTCCACTCTTCTTTTTCAAACAGGGAATAGAGAGGCGAATACCCGTTTTTCAAAAAATGATAGAACGAGAAATCCTGGTTGGATTCAAAAATCTCGCCATGAACGAACAGGTCTACATGCAAGGTCTCGGGCTGCCTCGTCAGTGTGTCTGCGAAGGAAAACCACTGGAGTTCGACGGGAATGCCTTCTTTTTCAAACATCTCCACGAGCCATTCGGTTGTTTTCGCTGTATGGTTGGCACTGCGGATCACGAGCGGTTCGGTGAACAGGGGACGTTCAACCTCACGAATCACCATTGCCTGATCCTGCCCGATGAGGACGCTCTTCCCATTCGGTGTCAGTCTTGGATCGAGGTCACGAAGAGTGTGCCTGTTCTTCGCGATTACCCAGTGCAGATAATCACGTACGTCTTTCCTCTGAATCTGGGAGTCTCGTCCCGGGACGGCATTCATAACAACAATCCCGAATCCCGAGTCACTCTCGACTTCAACGGAAGACGATTGATTTTTCTCAATATGAGAATGGTAGATTCCTTTGAAGTCTTTCGGCACCTGGACGAATTCGACGGCATCCAAGAGCGGTCTCTCCTGGAAGTGTTCTTTAAAAGCAGCGAGTGTCGTCTTGGAATCGGTGTTTTCTTCAAGTGCAAAGCACCCTGTCCCGAAGGTCCGTCCCTTGTTTTCTTTATAGATGCTCGCACACATCATGGTGAGCATGGGAAGGATGTAGCTGCAGCCTCCGGGGTGGTGGATGTCGATGATGAGTGGTGCCTTGACTTCGATTCCTTCGATCGGTTCCCATAGTTCCTTATAATGATGGCAGGTCCTGAGTTGTTCGAGACAGTGGCCGACATCCTTGGCGGTGAGGATGGAGCCGTCGTGGAACCGGACATCCTTTTTTAAATAAAGTCGCAGTTTACTAGGGGAAGCGTCCCAGCTGTGGGCAAGTTCCGGGAGGATGTCCCCTTTATCCGTGATGGAGACGAGGCGGTTGAAGACGTTCGCCACCAGATGGGCGCTCATGACGTCAGCCGCCTCCAATGGGTGGATGGAGAAAAAGGGGTACCGCTTCGGCACGAGCAGCTTATCCTTGGACTCTTTCACGAACCCGAGCTTACTGTGAAAATGTGTCATCAGTCTCATCTTGCTGTCGGTGGACCAGTTGTACATAAGATACTTGCTGCTCTCGTCAATCGGTTCCTTATCCATCAGCTTCACGACTTCTTCTTCAAACTCTTCCTCGACATCTTTCTTCCACTTCAGGGTCGAGACATTCCCACGTCCCCGACCTGGGGTGAAGGCGATCCAGCCTTCTTCATTCCATTTTTTCAAATAGCGGGTGGTCTGTTTATGGCTTAATTGAAGAGTCTCAGAGATTTCCTCCACGCGGATGTTGCCTGAGGGATAGTACCTCCAAAGGGTGAGTAATTTGTTCTCCATAGCTTTTCTCCTCCTAAAAGGGGACATCGATTTGAAAAGTGTCTATTTTTATAATGTTCCGTCTAGTTTACTATACAGTAAATAGAGGAGGGGGAACAACATGAAGTGGAAGGAATTACCTCAAAATATAAAAGTACGAATGATCACGTCATTCTTTAACCGTGCCGTTTCATCCGCCGTCATGCCGTTCATGGCACTGTTCTTTGCACAGGAACTGAATAAAATCTGGGCAGGGATTTTCCTCATCGCCACCGTGGTGATCGGATTTTGTGTCAATCTTGTCGGGGGATACATATCGGACCGCTTTCCACGGAAAAAGGTTCTGCTGACGACATCCTGGCTGAACGCCTTGTTCTTTTTCATCATGACGGCCAGTCTTTTTCCGGAAGAGAATCTGATCCTGCTGTTCGCGGGTGCCTATATCGGCTTCATCATCACGAGCAGCCTGGGTCGTCCGGCGATGCATGCGATCATAATCGACTCGACGACGCCTGAGAACCGGAAAGCCGTGTATGCCCTTGATTACTGGCTCGTCAATTTGTCCATGGCGATCGGTGCGGCACTCGGTGGACTGCTGTACTTGAATCATCAAACCGAACTGTTCATGATGCTGACCTTCACGTCGACGACGATTCCCGTTGCCTATGGGATCTGGCTTCAGGACAATTTCAAGGACCAGCTTCAGAAAAAGCATGAGAATGTGTTCATCGATCTCGTCAACAATTACAGGATTGCCTTCAGGGATTCGGCATTCGTAAAAGTGGTGGCCGGTTCCACCTTCATCTTCGCCGCGGAATTTTCCCTGAACAGCTATATCGGGATCCGCCTGGCAGAAACGTTCAAGGCAGTGAGTATCGGAAGTTTCGAAATCGTCGGGGTGAGGATGCTCAGTATCCTGAACATCGAGAACATGATGCTCGTCGTATGCCTTACGTTCATCATCAACCGCTACACCGATCGCCTGAACAAGAAGAACGCTCTCCTGATAGGACTCGTCCTGTATGGCATCGGGTATGTGACGGTGACATCAGCCAATACGTGGTACGTTCTGATTGCGTTTAACCTGATCGCGACGATGGGGGAACTGATTTACTCACCGATCCGGAACGCAGAACAGGCGAACATGATCCCGAGCGACAAGCGGGGATCGTACTCCGCTTTCTCCAACCTGTCCTTCAGCGGAGCGGACCTCGTGGCACGATCCACCATCATCATCGGAGCCTTCCTGATGCCGACAATGATGAGTGTATATATCGGCTTCATCGTCATGCTCGGCACCGTACTTGTATACACAGGCCTCTTCGGCAGGAGCTGGGTGAAAGCAAAGGTACTGGAAGTGAAGTGAGGGACGGACCTCTAAAACTAGAAATCGTTCCATCCAAAGCGAGGGATGGAAGGTCCATCCCTCGATCTAAAAAATGAAAAGGAGAGGAAGGTTCATGATTTACCGCAGAAAAATGTACCGGGTTTCCCCACGGATTATAGATGATTTCAACCTGCATTTTAATCAAACGCTGTTACCGACCCAGCTGAAATACGGATCAAGATTGGTGGGAAGATGGATGACGACACATGCCGATGGGGAAGTCGAAGTGTTTGCGATATGGGAATATGACAGTTTTGAAGAGTATGAGAGAATCGAAGCCAACGTCAGAGGAGACGAAGCACACGTGAAGCGGGTGCAGGATTGGTACGGTAAGTGGGGTGGAAGAGAGAACCTGAAAGAGCATTTTTATCACATCGATCAGGATTTTATTGATACTACTGTTACGTGAGGGGATGGGGGTCAGGCTTTGTGGCTGACCCTTATTCTTTCAAAAATCCTTTGCCATAATACTAAATTGATAGTTTTCTCCCCTAATTTCATTTTCGAAAGATCCCCGTTTCTTGAATCCCTCTTTCTCATACGTCCGGATCGCCCGTTCATTAAAATCCGCAACGGCCAATTCCAAATGAGAGAACTTCAGCCGTTCACGCCCTTGGTCGATGATCGCTTGCACAAAGGCCGAACCGTTTCCCTTACCTGTCATGGAAGGCTTCAACTGAACTCCAAGGACCAGGATGGTTTTCCCGTCTTCTTCTACATCATAAAACTCACAATTTCCTATCAGATTTTCGTTCTCGTCCACGACTGAAAAGGCTCTTTCCAAATGGACACTCTCTTTCAAGCCGTCGATTTTTTCTTTTTGGCTATTGTTATCATAAAACGAATAGATTCCGTCATACGTCCAGGTTATGAATTCGTTGATGTCTTCCTGGGTTCTTCGTCTGATCGTCAGTTCCATATTTATTCCCCCTTAGGATTCCTGCTTCTCGAGCCATGCTTGCACTTTTTTATCCATCTCTTTCTCCAGTCCCCCAATATTCCCGCTGTCTCGCTGAGCGGATTTGACGTATGCCGCCGGGAACATTTTTTCCAAAGAGGACAGGTACATGCTGCCGTCTTGTGGTTCGATGTAGTCGATCACAGAACACGTCTCATCCTTTTGGCTTAACCGGACTACGGCAGGCAGTGAATGCCCGGACTGGGCCTCTAATCCGGTTGCCTGATTGAATCCCCCGTAATACGACCACATGTAGACACTCAGGACCCCATTCTTTTCGCTCGTGCCATAGACTTTATGGACTTCAAATTGCTTTTCTGTGCCCGAGTAGGAGGTGGCGTACTTTTGGACAATATACTGGGAAATCACGTCATCAATCTGCTGTGTCACCTGTTTATCTCCATCCGTCAGATTCAGGTCCTTGCCATTACACGAAGCCAGTAAGAGTGCGCTCATCATTAAAATAAAGAATCGTAACTTTGTCAAAATCCTCAAGCTCCTTAGGTATTTTAAAATAGAGAAAGCGGTACCAAACCTCTTTTATTTTATCATATAGATTCATATATTTTCCTTTTTTTACAATTAAATCTGTGGTATCTTCCAGTAGAGTACCTCGTGAATTGGAAAATAGGGGGGAGAAGACGAATGAACATCGTATCATTAGAGGAATTACCGAAAGAGAAGGTCACCGACTTTTTTCATGAGCATTGGGGAAGTTCTGAGATGGTGATCTCGAGCGGGGTTTATGATTGCGCTGCTTTAGACGGCTTTGCCGTTTTGAATGAAGCTGGTGTGATAAAAGGATTGATTACATACGTAGTTAAAGGTGAAGAATGTGAGATTATTTCACTTGATAGTTTGGAAGAAAAGAAGGGGATTGGCACCTCTTTAATGAAAGAAGTAGAAAACGTGGCAGCCGAGAACGGATGCACACGCATTACTCTAATTACGACGAATGATAATTTGCTTGCGCTGAAATTTTACCAAAAGAGAGGCTTCAGGATATCGACTATCCACCGAGATGCCGTAGAGAAAGCAAGACGGGTAAAGCCGAAGATTCCCTTGATTGGACATGATGGAATTCCAATCAGGGATGAGATTGAATTGGAGAAGGGAATGACGGGTGATGAAAAATAGTGACTGGCCGAAATGGGCGGTGGAGTCGATAGAGGTCGCACCTCCAAATCCGGAGTGGATCGATGCGGGGAGAGCGGAGGTAAAGGAACTCATGCAGCGTTTGGGTCCCTTTGGAGTCAAGGAAGTCGAGCATGTTGGAAGCACCTCGATCCGCGATCTTCCTGCAAAGCCGATCATTGATGTGATGGCTAAGATCTCATCCTTTGATGAAGTGGACGAGATCGCGGGGATACTTGCGGGGGATCAATGGCATTATGTCCCGGCGGAGCTTGATAATCGGCCGTGGAGAAGGTTCTTCATCAAGGTGGAGGATGATAAGCGAGTTGCCCATCTGCATCTCATGTTGGAAGGGGAATTGCGGTGGGAGCAGCAGAGAATTTTCAGGGATTGTCTGAACGGAGACTCTTCTTTGAAAGAAGAATATGCTGAGTTGAAGAAACGTCTGGCCATCCAGTTTCCTGACGACCGGGAAGCGTACTCGGACGGCAAAACAGCCTTTATACAAAGAGTGTTGGATGGCTCGGAAGCGGAGGATTTTTTTTAATGAAGAAACGATTGTTACTTAGTATGATCGTAGCTCTTGCCTTCCTGTTAATGGCTTGCAGCGAAGGAAAGCAGCAAGTAGCGGGACAGGCACAGCCCGAACAGGAAAGCGAAGGCGCAGCAGTAGAAGCGGATGAAGAAGTAGATTCGGTGGATTTGGAAGAGGCAACGTCACAAGATCAATCCAACACCACAGAGGATCCCCTGTCTAATTACTCTTCAGAAAAAATCGAATACGCCCGCGTCTGGCTGCAGGTCATTGGGAATGGAGATGTTGAACAGTTGAACGTCAAACGTATTTCAGCAGGCGAGCAGCTGAATCCCTATGATGACAAAAGCGTCGCGTATCCGGAAGACGTCACCGTATTAAGCGGCAAAGCGATGGCCGATGGATTTGTCACCTATAGTGGCAATGGGGACGGCACAATCAATGTGTATGATGTTCCATCTCACTGGCCGGCCAGTGACCAGATAGAGGAATCGATGGAAGAGTATACGAAGGGGATTGTGGAAGGTACGGAGAAGGTATCGGTGGGAACGGGGGATGAGGAAGAGGTTGTTGAGTTGATTGGGAAGATTGGTGGATAGGGGGGGGATCATATTGAAGAAAGAAACGTCAACAAAAATGTGGCATACGCTTCGGAACATCACTCTGGTTATCATCCTGTTCATCTTTATAAGATATTTATTTGATGAAAATCCTTATAATGATCGCATTGGTTGGTCTGTGATGATTGTTTTTTGGATTTCTAAAGGTGTGTTTGATGCGATTGAAGATAAAAAGAAGGGGAATAAGAAATCCATGGCTGCCAATGTTGTGTTTGTCACTGCTGGCTTGGGAGTCCTCTGTTGGCAGGGCATACAGTTTTTCTCGTAAGGGTACCTCGAAATTCCAATGTGCACCCCTGCCCATCCATACGTATGATAAAATAAATGTAGTAAAACACCTGCTTAGTAAGGAGCGGATACACATTGGCTATCCTCACATTTTTACTCATTGGATGGGTGCTCTCTTGGTTTAAATTTCAACATTTATTCATTAAAGCTTTCAAAGAACTCTTCAAATTGGAGATCACGAGTGCGAGCTATTATTTTGTTTTCTTTTGCATCGGTTTGTTCGGAGATCTTGTTTTGTTTATTCAAGGTTCTTATGAAGTGATCTTGATTGACGGATGATTCTCATACAGATGGGGGATTCTTCTTAATAGGACCGGAATGAGGAGTGGACGTATGGAATTGAACGGAAGAAAGTTGAAAGACAAGGCTCGTGCGGCCATGCATAAGTTGAAGGATAATGTGAAAGGGACGTATTATTCGATGGCAGATATCCCATCATCGTCCATACAGGAGCTTGCAGCTTTTATTCAGCTGAATCCTGGGTCCCAAGTAACGAAAAAGAATCTCATTGGGAACGCATTTTCTTTTTTTAGGCTGAATCTGAACGGGTATGATTTCTACCTGGAAACCAGGTCTGGCCGTATTTTGCAGCTGGATGGATCCAAAGACGGGAAGAGATTCGTTTCCTATCGGTCCTACCGGGATGCTGAAGATTTACATTCACCGGTGAAATTAAGGTGAAATTTGAGAGGTAGGCTTTCTTATTGAGGAGGGCCTATTTTTTATTTGGTAAGAGTCCTCGAGTCCTACAATCCTTCCTATGAAACTTTTTACAGTTCTCTTTCGTATATAGAATAAAGCTGATAGGAGGCGTCCCTTTATGAACCATTACAAAAATAAGCGGTACTGGATCCTTATGCCACCATTTCTACTAACAGCATTGGGACTCTTCTTCATACTTCCTGAGGATAAAAGGGGCTATTCTTATGTAGTGGTTATTTCGTTTTGGGTTATTTATTATGTGTGGAATTACTATAATCTTAAGAAGAGAGAGGAAGCCGATGATTCTAGCAAAAAAAGGACTCACTAGAGGCATCATCCCATTACTGTTTTTCGCCATCCTCTCGCTGTTATGGACGCAATTTGAAGGGGCATCAGCGACTTCAAAGAGTCTCTTATATTACGGTGTGATCGCTTTTTTCCTGGGGGTGGCAAGCGTCATATATGAAATGGAACGATGGCGCTTCATTCAACAAATTGTGGTTCATTATCTGGTCATGCTGATAACGGTTTTCCCAACGCTGCTTCTGAGCGGTATTTATCCGATCGATTCGTTTAGGGATGCAGTGAATGTTTATCTCGATTTTAATAAAATGGGGTTGTTCTTGTTTTTGACTACATATTTTATTTTCAAATGGCGGAATCGAGGGTATTTGAAAGCGCAGGAAGAAAATTCAACACGCCGGCATGATTATTAAATTTCCCACATGAATCTTCTGTATCCCGCACGATTCCTGCCGGAGAGGCATGATTATTCAATCATCCGCACGAAAAGCTTGAATCCCGCAGGAATCTTATCAGATGGTTAAAAAAACGTCCCGTGGGAATGGCCGCGGGACGTTTTTTTAACATGATGGACAGGCTTAGGAAAAAAACTACGGTACCCGTCCCCATGGCCCGTCAAGAAGCTACAGTACTCGTAAAAGTCATATAAGAAATGACCACCCACATGATCGAGAATGAAATCCCTATCAGACTGAAAATGATCCCGGCGATGGCGAGATTTCTCCCCTCCTGGTTATCACGCTTGACTTCCTTCAGTCCAATCATCCCGAGGATGGAACCGACGATCCCCAGAATAAAGCCGACAAATGGAAGGATCACAATCACTATGGATAGGATACCTAAAAGAAGAGAGGCGACTGCTTTTCGATTAAAACCTTTCCTCTCCTCTGCCCGATGTTCATGATTCATTGGTAAATCCCCCTTTTGACATACTATATGTGTCAATCCTCATAAAGCTCCTTATAAAATGGACGTTTTTCCTGCTTACATTAACGCGCTCCTTCTAATGCATTTTGTCGAAACCATCCCTTTGACTATCCCGCACAAAAGGAATAAACTAAGATAGTTCCATTACGAACAGTTCATTATATTAACCATTAGAAATGAGGGCATATCAATGGAAAGTCAGCAGATCACTCCTGCGCTGCAATTATTGCGTTCATTTTCAAGAGTGAATAAGACCATGATGCGGTTCGTTCAGAAAACGGCTGCCGAGAATGGGTTATCTGTCCCGCAATATACGATATTAGTGACGATTGCCCCTGAGAAAGAATTGACTCAGAAGACAATCGGGGAAAGGACGTTCCTGCCGAAAAGCACGTTGAGTCAGGCCGTCGATGGGCTCGTTCAGGCAGGATTCCTTCACCGGCAGCAGGTGGAAGACAATCGCCGGGAAATGCTTCTCTCCCTCAGCAATCAAGGGGAGACGGTGTTAAAAGGGATTCATAAACAGGAAGGAAGCATTCATCAGCTGACGGCAGGGGCTGTTGAGACTTTATCGGAAGAAGAGTTTGCCGGACTTCTGAAGGCACATCAGCAGATTGCCGACTTCTTTGATCAGAAAGGAAACGAGGAGGATGCTACATGATCAAGCTCTTAAAACACTTATCTGCGTATAAATGGATGGTTGTCGGGATCTTCGTGTTGATCTTCATTCAATCCATGTCGACCCTCTATTTACCGACGCTTATGTCTGACATCATTGACAAAGGGGTCGTCGTCGGGGACATCCCGTATATTTGGAAGATCGGTGGATTCATGCTGATCGTTTCCGCTTTCGGTGCGGTCGCTTCTATCATTGCAAGCTTCTATTCTTCGAAAGCAGCCATCGGGATGGGGCGCGATGTCCGCCGGAAGCTTTTCTATCATATTGAGAAATTTTCGTTGCAGGAATTCGATGAAGTGGGGACCGCCTCACTGATTACGAGGACGACGAACGATATCACTCAGGTGCAGCAGGTAGTGATCATGCTGCTTCGGATGATCATCAGTGCACCGATCATGCTGGTCGGCGGGATCATCATGGCGGTATTGATGGATGCGAAGCTATCCCTGGTCATTATCCTGACGATGCCGGTATTGGTCGGGGCGATCCTGCTGATTCTGTATAAAGGGATCCCGTTGTTCCAGACCGTCCAGAAAAAGCTGGATCAATTGAATCTTGTCCTCCGTGAGAACTTGACCGGGATCCGGGTCATCCGTGCGTTCAACCGGGAACCGGAAGAGAAGGAGCGCCTGAAACGGACGAATCATGAACTGACGGATGTGTCGATTAAAGTAAATAAAATCATGGCCTTCATGATGCCGGTCATGATGCTCGTCATGAATATGACGGTTGTGGCCGTGATTTGGTTCGGTGGGATCCGGATCGATAACGGCGGGATGCAGATCGGGGATTTGATGGCGTTCATTCAATATGTCATGCAGATCATGTTTGCCCTCGTCATGGCGTCGATGATGTTCGTCATGGTCCCACGTGCCGATGTATCGGCGAAACGGATCAACAAAGTACTGGAAATGAAGCCTTCTTTTGACGATAAAGGGACGAAAACAGCAACGGTTCAGCAAGGGACGCTGGAGTTTGACTCTGTCACCTTTCACTATCCTGGTGCCGAAGAGCCTGCGTTGTCCGATATCAGTTTCACCGCGAATCCCGGGGAAACGACAGCCATCATTGGCGGAACCGGATCAGGGAAAACGACGCTTATCAATTTGATTCCCCGCTTTTATGAGATCGCAAGCGGTACAATCCGGGTCAATGGCGTGGATATCAGGGAAGCTTCCCAGGATGAAGTCAGGTCGAAGCTTGGACTCATCCCGCAGAAGGCAACCCTTTTTACCGGAACGATTGCAGAGAATATCCGTTTTGGAAAAGAAGATGCCAGTGATGAAGAAGTGGCGGAGGCCGCACGGATCGCTCAGGCGGAGGAATTCGTCAGCCGGATGGACGGGGGATTTCAGGCAGAAATCGAGCAGGGCGGATCGAATCTCTCCGGAGGTCAGAAACAGCGCTTGTCGATTGCAAGAGCCCTTGTGCGGAAACCGGACATTTATTTATTTGACGACAGCTTCTCAGCCCTTGATTACAAAACGGATGCCAGACTCCGTGCCACTTTGAAAAAAGAAACCGGTGAGGCTACGGTGCTCATCGTAGCCCAAAGGGTCAGCACAGTCGTTGATGCCGACCGGATCATTGTGCTCGAGAAAGGAAGGGTGGCCGGGATAGGTACCCATCAGGAGCTGCTTGACACCAATGAAGTGTATCAGGAGATCGTCGCATCACAGCTTTCAGAGGAGGAATCGGCATGAGTAAGGAACGTAAACCTCAAAGAGGCGGAGGTCATGGAGGATTCGGACCGGGCGGCGGAAATATGATGATGATGGGGCAGAAGCCCAAGAATTTCAAAGCCACGTTGAAGCGCCTGCTTGGTTATCTGAAGCCGCGCCGCGGGAAATTGATCGCTGTACTATTTGCAGCCATCTTAAGCACGGTGTTTGCCATCATCGGTCCGAAAATCATGGGGAATGCCATCACGGAATTATTCGAAGGCGCCTATGCAAAATTTAAAGGAGTTCCCGGTGCCGGGATCGACTTTGGAAAAATCGGAGAGATCCTGTTGCTGCTTGCTGGGTTATATGTGTTCAGCAGCATCTTTAATTTTATCCAGCAATACATCATGTCGAGCGTCGCCCAGCTGACGGCGTATGATTTAAGGGAAGATGTGAATCAAAAGATCGAGAAGCTTCCCCTGAAGTATTACGACGGCCGTCCGAACGGGGAGACCTTGAGTCGGATGACGAATGACATCGATACGATCAGCAGTACGCTGCAGCAAAGTCTGACCCAGTTCATCACGTCGATCGTGACGATTGTCGGGATCATCATTATGATGCTATCAATCAGTCCTTTGTTGACGCTCATTTCGGTTGTGAGCTTACCGGTTTCCGTGTTTGCCATTCGTCCTATCTTGAAGCGGTCCCAGAAACACTTTGCCGATCAGCAGCGGACGCTTGGTCAGCTGAATGGACACATTGAGGAGATGTTCACCGGACACCAGGTCGTGAAAGCCTTCGGTCATGAAAAGAAGGCCGGAGTGGAGTTCGATTCGGTGAACGATGAATTGTATGAAGCGGGAAGCAAAGCCCAGTTCATCTCAGGGATCATCATGCCAATCATGATGTTCATCGGAAACATCAGCTATGTTCTCATCAGTGTCGTCGGGGGGATCCTTGTGACGAACCGGGCGATTTCCATCGGGGACATCCAGGCGTTTATCACCTATACCCGCCAGTTCACCCAGCCGATCACCCAGACCGCGAACATTGCGAACATCGTTCAATCGACCGTCGCAGCTGCTGAACGGGTATTTGAGCTTCTGGATGAGGAAGAAGAAGTGAAAGAAGAAACCGTGGCGCACTTATCCCGTCCAAAAGGCGAGGTCGCGTTTGAACATGTGGACTTCGGATATGGCGAAAACCTGTTGATCAATGATATGAACATTCATGTGAAGCCCGGTCAGACGGTTGCGATTGTGGGACCGACGGGAGCGGGTAAAACGACTTTGATCAATCTGTTAATGCGATTTTATGAATTGAATGACGGGAAAATCAAGATCGACGGCATCGACACGAGGTCCGTCCCTCGAAGTGAATTGAGAAAAAGCTTTGGAATGGTGCTGCAGGATACGTGGCTCTTTAAGGGGACGATCCGGGAAAATATTGCGTACGGGAAGACGGGTGCGACGGAAGAGGAAATCATGGAGGCGTCCGAGATGGCCCATGCCGATCATTTCATCCGCACGCTGCCCGACGGCTATGACACCGTCCTGAATGAGGAAGCATCGAATATCTCACAAGGGCAGAAACAGCTTATGACCATCGCAAGGGCGATCCTTGCCGACCCACCGATCATGATCCTGGATGAAGCGACATCAAGCGTCGATACCCGGACCGAGCTATTGATCCAGCAGGCCATGAACCGCTTGATGGAGGGACGAACAAGCTTCGTCATCGCTCATAGACTTTCGACGATTAAAGATGCAGACCTGATTCTCGTCATGGACCAGGGATCTGTCATCGAACAGGGAACGCATGCTGAACTTCTTCGGGAGAACGGTTTTTATGCGGATCTGTATAATAGTCAGTTTGGGGAAGTGGCTGGGTAAGGATCAGCTGCTTTCTGGATATGGGTGCCGGACGTTCTGATAAGCTTATCGGGGCTGTTCCGGCACCTTTTTTCGATTGCGTTTTTAAAAGAAAGAAAATTCGACACGTTGGCATGAAAATTGTATTACTCGCATGATTTTTATGTATGTCGCATGATTGATAGAAATCCCGCTTGATTTTTCTGAATCTCGCATGATTATCTCAAATCCTGCACGATCAAGCTCCATTTCAGCATGAAATCTGCAACTCGTCTGGTCGGAGGCTTCCTTGCGAGCTATATCTCCTGTTTTTTACTCATTTAAGTGGTAAAATAAATATAGGTTTAAAAAATGCCCTTCACCACAATGAAGGCTCTTACTCCAGCATCTCCATGAATTTACATAGAAGAAAGGGATATACAAAATGAATCAGGAAACAAAACAAAAATCCGTAGTGTTTGCTTTATTAATCGCCACGTTCCTCACGGCAATAGAAGGAACGATCGTCAGTACGGCGATGCCGAAGATTGTAGAGGATCTCGGCGGAAGCGAGCTGTATACGTGGGTTATCTCGGTCTATCTTTTGGCGATTGTAATCAGTACGCCTGTCTTCGGTAAGCTGGCTGATTTATTCGGAAGAAGGATTATGTTTACGATCGGTGTCAGCATCTTTTTAGCAGGTTCCATGCTCTCAGGGTTATCGCAGTCGATGGAACAGCTCGTCCTGTTCCGCTTGATTCAGGGTATTGGAGCTGGGGCATTGACGACGCTGCCGTTTACGATCATCGGCGATGTGTTTACATTTGAAATGAGGGCCAAAATGCAAGGGTGGATGAGCAGTGTCTGGGGGATAGCCGGCATAACGGGGCCACTTGCAGGCGGTTTTATCGTCGATACGATTTCGTGGCATTGGATCTTCTATATGAATCTTCCGTTTGGTATTCTATCACTATTCCTATTATGGACGTCATTGAAGGAGAATATCGAAAAGAAGAAACACAGAATCGACTACGCCGGGATTTTCACTTTTGCCGTCAGCATAACCGCTTTTCTGTATGCTTTGACGTTATTAAAGGAAGAGGAACACGTGACGAGTGGGATTCTGTCTTTACTGATTGTGGCGGCCATTGGCATCAGTCTGTTCATCTGGATTGAATCGAAGGCCGATGAGCCCATGCTCCCACTCACATTATTCAAGAATCGTTTTATCACGATTTCCACGATTGCCGGTTTTCTCCTTGGTTTCATTCTGGTAGCCGTAACGTTCTATATCCCTTTATGGGTCCAGGGTGTCACCGGTTTGAATGCCACCATGTCCGGGGTGACGATGCTGCCGATGTCCATTACCTGGCCGTTCGCTGCAGTGCTATCAGGTAAGTTGATGGCGAAAACCTCCATTGGAAGAATCACCGTGATGGGGATATCCGTCATTACAGCGGGATGTCTCGGATTGGTTTTATTTACGGATCATACGATCGTGCCGTTGATGATGGTGGTCACGGCCATCATCGGCTTTGGCTTCGGGTTATCCCTTACAGCCTTCACAGTGGCCGTTCAGTCTTCTGTTGAATGGAAGGTCCGGGGAGCGGCCATGGGGACGTTCAATTTAATGCGAAACCTTGGACAATCCATCGGGATAGCGGTGTCCGGCCTGTGGCTGAGCGAGAAACTAAGCGGCCAAGTACTGGAGTCAAGCCTCCACACCGTCTTCATCATCCTCGTAGTATTAGCCCTGTGCGCCATCGTGACAGCAGGAGTCTTACTAGGGGAAAAGGGGAAAGAACTTTCGTTGAATTAGGGAAGCGTGGGGACGGTTCTCCTGCTTCCAAACATGGGGAAGCACCAGCACCGTCCCTCTGCTTCTTAATTTCTCC
>NZ_LIXZ01000017.1 GCF_001305855.1 Rossellomorea vietnamensis
TTATTAATGATGGTTAAACTGAAACTACTCAAGATTAGTTTGTGGCTTGGAAAAAAGATAAAAATAATTTTCAACTCAGATACTATAAAGTTAAATACAGGAGATGAAATATGCGCAAATAATCCGAGTATATTATTAAGATAATTTTAAATGTCTAATTTGTTAAATATGAGATGTACTTATATTTTATAACTACCTTTTATTAAGGGGATCACAATATGAGAACCAAACATTCTATCTTTAACATTACTGCAGGACTAGCAAATCAGCTAATCATCACATCATTAAGCTTCATATCAAGAACCATATTTATCGGTGCATTAGGAATTGAATACTTAGGGGTTCAAGGCCTATTCACTAATATCTTTGCTATGCTTTCTCTTGCTGAAGCCGGAATTGGATCTAGTATTATTTACAGTTTATATAAACCTGTAGCTGATCATAATATTGCCAGGATAAACGCTTTAATGAGGCTATATAAAAACGCATATCTTGCAATTGCTGTAGTAATTCTGATTCTGGGTCTAGTATTATTTCCATTTCTCCCCCTATTTCTAAAAGATTCTAGTGTAGATCACATCAACATTATTTACTTAATATTTTTACTGAATACAGTAGCCCCATATTTGTTTCAATATAAGATTTCATTCTTAAATGTTAATCAAAAAAACTATGTTGTTACTTTAATATATTCAGCATCTTCAATCATTACTATGTGCCTGAAAATCGGAATACTTTACTATACTAAAAACTTTATATTATTTCTCATAGTAGAAAGCATCATTACCATAAGTACTTCAATCATTTTAGCAGGATTAGTGAATAAAAAATATCCGTTCTTAAAAAGTAAGGAAGTAACTAAACTGGACGCTTCAACTAAAAAAGGAATAATAAAAAATATAAAAGCAATTATCCTGCAGAATGTGGGTGTTTTTTTAGTTTTAAGTACAGATAACATCATTATTTCTTCTTTTGTTGGAATAGCGGCAGTTGGCCTTTATTCAAACTATAGTATGTTGATCGAAATATGTCGTAATTTTTCTTATCAAATTTCAAATAATATTCATCATAGTGTAGGAAACTTAGTAGCTACAGAAAGTAAAGAAAAGATTTATAGTATCTTTAAGGTTTCTTTATTCTCGAATTTTTGGCTGTATTCATTTTCTTCTATTTTTATGTACGTGGTTATTGAGCCATTTATTACACTCTGGATAGGAAAAGAATTTCTAATGGGAAAAACAATATTAATTATTTTATTATTGATATTTTTTGAACGAGGAATGAGAAACTCTATTACTATGGTTAAGAATACAGCAGGAATTTATCATGAAGATCGCTTTGCGCCTTTAATACAAGCTGCAATAAATTTAGGCACCTCTCTAATTTTAGTAAAGTTTATCGGGATTACTGGTGTTTTTCTAGGAACTTTGATTAGTGTCATTTCTGTGCCACTATGGCTTACTCCATTGCTAGTATACCGAAAAGTGTTCCAAGTGCCATTCTTTAAATATTGGGGGATTTATTTCCTCTATTTTGGAATTGCTTTAATGACGTGCTTTATAACAGAATCTTTTTGTAAGTATGTTATTCCAAATGGGAATTTGAATTTTCTATTAAAAGTCACAACTTGTCTTTTGTTACCCAATATTATTTTCTTAGTTTTATTTTTTAGAACACAAGAATTTAGGTACTTGGTAAGTGTGGGTGGAATCGTTGTTGAGAAATTGTACAAAAGGGTTAAGGTTATAAGCCGACTTAGAAGAGACGCCAGTGTGTGAAAGAGTTTATCATTGCTGATCCTATATAAAGTACTTTAATTAATGCTTCCTTTCGATGGATATCAACTTGCCATTCTACTTTCTAAGGCCTGTTTAAAAGTAAATTGTTCCTTTTTTACAAACGGATCATATTTCTATTGCGTTCTTAATATAATTGTTGTATCGTTCTTTATATAGTACGAAATATCTAATTGTAGAATCTTTTTTTAGAGAATACGAAAGAAAATGTTCTTTATTTTGAACAACATTAAAACTGGGGGCAATCTAATATGAAAAAAACACTGTTACAGATTTCTCTTCTTCTTATTACAGTCTGTTATTGCTCAATCATATGGTTGCAATCAAGTCACTTCAATCCAGAGAGTGCCTCGGCGCTTATCAATACACTAAGTCCATCACTTGCATTAATATTAGGAATTGGTTTTGAACTATTTCACTTCGTCGAATTTGGATTATTGTATCTATTGATCATTCTATTCCTCCTTACGTTTGGGTACCTGACCAAGAAAAAAGAGTTGATTGCTATCTTTTTTTCTGCCTCCTATTCACTGATTGATGAAATCCATCAATATTATGTTCCTTTTCGCTCTTTTTCTATTGGAGATATTATAAAGGACTTTATTGGGATTATTATAATTGGGTACTGGGTAAGAAAAGAGTTGAATACCAAGAGTCATTCTCGAATAAAGAATTTATTACATAAAGTGGTTGCAGAGTAATGTAAGTAAAAAGATGGTTGAAGTGAAGTCGGGCGTTCTTTATTAAGAATATCAAGAGGGAGGGAAATTCATTGAGTGCTATAGCAGGTATCTTCAACCAAAATAAGGAACCGGTACGAATACAAGACATAAACATGATGATGGGAACATTTGAAAAGTTTCCTGCTAATGATATTCAATTTTGGAGTAAAGATCAAGTATTTCTTGGGTGTCATGCGCAGTGGATTACTCCTGAGTCAGTTAATGAAGCTAATCCTTACTATGATTATGATCGAGGATTAACCATCACTTCCGATGCTATTATTGATAACCGTAATGAACTATTGGATAAGCTTCAAATATGTAAATCAATCAGAGATATTACGACAGATAATCAAATAATTTTATTATGCTACGAAAAATGGGGAGACGATTGTCCCAAGCATTTATTAGGTGATTTTGCTTTTATGATTTGGGATGGCCGAAATCATAAAATGTTTGGAGCCCGTGATTTTTCAGGAAGCAGGACATTATATTTTAACCAATCTGATCACAGATTCTCTTTTAGTACAACAATTGAAGGGCTACTTGCTTTACCGGGGATTAAAAAAGAATTAAATGAACAATGGTTGGCGGAATATATTGCGATCACCGGTTTAGTTGATACAGCTAATATGAATTTATCAATTATTAAGGGAATCGAGCAGCTCCCTCCTTCACACAGCATCACTATTAAGGATGGAAAAGTTACACTAAAACAATTTTGCATTATAAAACCAGGAAAAGAATTAAAACTAAAATCAAATCAGGAATATGTGGAAGCATTCCAAGCTCTATTTTCTGAATCCGTACGCTGCAGATTACGTACTTATAAAAACGTTGGAGCACAACTGAGTGGAGGATTAGATTCAGGAGCTATTGTTGGTTTTGCTGGGAAGATTCTAAAGAATGAAAATAAAACCTTACATACGTTTAGTTATGTTCCAACAAAAGATTTTGAGGATTTCACCCCGAAAAACATTATGCCAGATGAAAGTCCTCTTATAAAGAAAACGGTGGACTATGTAAGAGGTATAGAGGCTCACTATTTGGATTTTGAAGGAAAAAATTCTTTTAATGAAATAGATGACCTACTAGATATTATAGAAATGCCATATAAGTACTTTGAAAATTCCTTTTGGTTGAAAGGAATGTTTGAAAAGGCAAGTGAAAAAAATGTTGGCGTGTTACTAAATGGTGGCAGAGGGAATTTGTCCATTTCCTGGGGATCAGCTCTACCTCATTACGCTGATCTTCTCAAGCGAATGAAGTGGATTCGCTTAGTGAAAGAGTTAAACAAATATAGCCGTAACAAAGGAGGGAGTAGGTTTAGGTTAATTAAACCTATAAGTAAATTGGCTTTCCCAGCTTTTAATAACCTCTCTAAGTCAAATCAAGGATATTTCATACCTAACATGATTAACAAAGATTTTGCAGCTAGATTATCTGTATTTGAGAACCTAAAAAAATACGGAATAGAAGATTTTGGGTGGGTTTCATCCACTAATGTATATGATAATCGTAAATCTCATTTCGAGGAGATTTTCCACTGGAATGCAAGTAATACTCTAGCAACCAAATTATCCCTTCGCTATGGTTTGTGGAAGCGTGATCCTACAAATGATTTAAGGATCATAAGGTTTTGCTTATCTTTACCTGAGGAACAGTATGTTCAGGATGGAATGGATCGAGCCTTAATAAGGAGGGCCACTAAACATTATTTACCGGATGAAGTTAGGCTTAATCAAAAAGTTAGGGGGGTCCAGGGGGCGGACTGGCTTCATAGAATGAACTCTTCATGGAATACTTTTAACGGAGAAATTCAAAAACTTAACAAAAACAAAAAATTTTTATCTTTAGTGGACCAAGAAGTAATAGAAGACGCTTCTAAGAGAATTAAAAAGGATCTACATCCCGAAGATGCTGGAGATCCAAATTATAAAGTACTAATGATTAGTTTAATTTTGAATCGTTATATTCAAAAATTTAATTGAAGGGAGGTGACACTATGAAAAAAGTTTGGAACAAGCCAACAATTGAAGCTCTAGACATTAAAATGACAATGGCATCTACCGTATGGGGACCATATACTGATGAAGCTTACGTACCTGGTGAAGACGTAGATAAAGATGATCCAAAAACATGGGACCGCTTTACGAGCTGATTTAACAATATGAATTTAGTCTAAGCATTTGCAATCCAATACTTGCTTAGTGAAAGTCCTTGTTAGGATATTTGTATTAACAAAAGCCCCTATTTACCTTATGAATCTAATAGGGGCTTTTAACTAAGGAGTGAAAAATTTGTCAATTACCAAGAAAAAATTTGCCTATAAAGCTTTTGGCTTAACTCTTCTTAGTGACATATTAATGCCTGAATTAATTCCTGCTCTTGAAGATCAAACAAGGGTAGACATAACTGTAAATATTTCTAATGGCTTTCCCTTAAATTCGCCTTTAGTAAACACACCATTTAAACATATTGTCGAAGGTGATGAAGTTATATTTTATATTCCTGAAGTTGGAAGTTTTTCCGTAGTACAGGATAAAAAGATTATTGTTAATCAAATAAATGACAGAGTAGATCAGGGCTTAGTTCGTTTGTACATTCTAGGAACTTGCATGGGTATTATTTTACTTAAGAATAATATTTTACCTTTACACGGAAGCGCTATTGTAATTGGTGATAAAGCTTATGCTTTTATAGGAGATTCTGGAATGGGTAAGTCTACTTTAGCATCTGCATTTGTTAAAAAGGGTTATCCAATATTAACTGATGATATTATACCAATCTCTCATTCTAGAGAAAAAGGGTATTGTATTATTCCTTCCTATCCTCACCAAAAACTGTGGCTTCAAAGCCTAGATAATCTTGGTATGAGTAGAGAACATTACCATTCTATATATGGAAGAGAGGACAAATACAGCATCCCAGTCAAGGATCACTTTATTACTCAACCTGTGAGAGTTGCAGGTATTTTTGTCCTAGGAAAAACTTCTGAATTCCAACCTATAATGTCTGAATTCACAAAGCTTGAAGGTCTTCACGCACTTTATTTACAAACATATAGAAATTTTCTGATATCTAGATTTGGTTTACTCGATTGGCATCTGACTTTAACTGCAAACATGATCAATGAAATACCGCTATATAAACTAGAAAGACCCTGTTCAGGTTTTAGTATTAAGCAATTGGTATCAATAATATTAAATAAAGTAAGAGTGGAGATGGAGTAATGATTAGAAATCAAGAATCTATGATTCTCTGTTGTAGAGTATCCATTCATGGAGAAAGTATTGAAAGTAACATGGGCGGAGAAAGAGTATTGTTAAATGTGGAAAATGGAAAGTACTATAACTTGGGCGAAGTAGGGGGTGTAATTTGGGATTGTTTAAAGTCATCTAAGACAATTGAACAGACCATTAGTATACTACTCGATGAATATGATGTGGAGCCATCAGTCTGTGAAGAAAATGTCCTTACATTTCTTCATAGTTTGGAAGAAGAAAATCTGATAGCAGTCAATAATGATTAAGGGTTTAGAAAGATGAATTGGGAACGAATACTAAGAAGGATTTCCATATTTAGTTTGCAAAACACTCATACAAAGAAACTTTATGTAGAAGCTTACTTATTTCTAGGATTGGCTAGATTCTTAAAGCTCATTCCTTTTTCTAAAGTTGTTGAGTACATGGAACTAAAACCAGGAATAGCCAATTTGAAAGGGAATCAGAAGGATATTATAGAAATAGCACAGACGATAGATATTGTAAGTAAGTATACATTTTGGGAAAGTCAGTGTTTAGTGAAGGCACTAGCCGCCATGAAAATGTTGGAAAGGCGTAGAGTGGGAAGTACCCTCTATTTGGGAACATCTAAAGATCAACATGGGAAATTGATTGCACATGCCTGGCTTGAAAGTAAGAATATTTATGTTACTGGTGCAGAAGGGAAAGAAAGCTTCTCAGTAGTTGGTCAATTCGCAAAAAATGTTAAGGGTGAATTAAATGTCAAACATTAACACTCCATGCTCTTTGCCTAAGGAATTAAAATTAATACTAAACATTCTTAATGGCAGTAAGCCTTCCCAAACGTTAAACCAGGAAATGGATTGGGACTTGTTTCTGCAGTTAATTGTGCACCATCGGCTATATCCAGTCTTATACCCGCTGATTAAGCATAATAACAACCTTCCAGAGCAAATAAAAGTTATGGTCAGGAAATATTACCAACATAACACATTACAGATGCTTCACTTGTGTCTTGAGATGAACATACTAAGTCAAATCTGTGGGAATCAGGATATTAAACTATTAATTCTGAAGGGGCCACTACTTGCAGAGGATCTTTATGGGGATCTATCTTTAAGGACATGTGGAGACATAGATGTAATGGTTCCAATTAATGACCTAGATCGTATGGAAAAAGTTCTTAAAAGTGAAGGTTATGTTAAGGATGATTATATTAAGACTGTTTTAGGTGATTGGAAATGGAGGCATCACCATGTTTCCTATTTTCATCAAACAAAAGGGATTAAAGTTGAAGTACATTGGAGGCTGAACCCTGGACCCAGCAGCGAGCCTTCTTTTGAACAATTATGGGATAGAAAAAGAGTTTACAATTCTGGTATGCACACTACTTATTTTTTGGGTAAAGAAGATCTCTTTTTCTTTCTCGTTACTCATGGAGGACGACATGGTTGGTCAAGATTACGTTGGTTAATGGACATTCATCAGTTATTGAAACAAGAAATGGACTGGGAAGCTATCAGACTCTTATTATCACGTTATCATTATAATCATGTTGGGGGTCAAGCGATTCAGTTATCATCAATGCTTTTTAATTCACCCATCCCTTATGAGTTCAAAACCGAAGTACAAAAGAATAAGTCAAGAAAGCTAGTTAATCAAACAACCTTCTACTTGGAAAAGATGGTATGCCTACATAGTAAAAAAGTCCCAGAGGAGGTAACCAGACACCATCAACGATACTTGTTTAACATGATGTCTCTTAAGTATAGAATCTTATTTATATTGAGCTTTCTGCATCCTTATCCTGAAGACGCTGAATTAGTTCCGTTGCCAAAGAAACTACATTTTCTTTATTTTCCCTTACGACCAATTATCTGGGCATGGAAAAAGTTAAGTAAACCTGCAATAACATAGGAGTGTTACTGATGAATCACTTGTTTTACTTTATCAGACAGCTGCACCACCTCTCTGGGAGAATATTGTATTACAATCTTATAGCCATGATGTTAGTCAGTCTTATGGAGGGGATTGGAATACTACTTCTTGTCCCACTCATTAGTCTAATTGGTTTTAATGAACTAGGAAGTGAAAGTCCACAATTCATTTCATGGTTAAGTCAGCTTTTCAATGGAGTATCACCCTCTTTCAGTTTATTCTTCGTATTAGGGCTCTATATTATTATTATTGTAGGACACAGCTTTTTTCAGAGAACGCAGCTTATTCTAAATACAAAGATACAACAGAGTTTTATCAGACATCTAAAAGAATCTACGTATAACAACTTGCTACGAGCAAAGTGGAGCTTTTTTCTTGTGAATCGGAAGTCTGATATCATAAATATCATGACAAAGGAAATTATTCGAGTCAGTAATGGAACGGCACTTTTTCTTCAATTCCTAACTTCTATCTTATTCACATTCCTTCAAATCGTACTTGCATTTTGGCTATCGCCTTCTTTATCACTATGTGTACTATTCTTTGGAATAATATTAATGCTATCATCTAAAAGATTTATAAAGAAATCAAATGAGTTAGGAAAAGAAACCATACATTTATCCAAGGATTTCCTAGCAGGAATAACAGATCATTTTAATGGAATTAAAGATATAAAAAGTAATAATTTAGAAGAAGCACATATAAATTGGTTTACAACAATAAATAAGCAAATGGAAAACAACGTACTAAAGATGGTAAGATTGAGTACTTTGTCACAGCTTATATATAAGATTGTGTCAGCTTTGCTAGTTGTCTCGTTCCTATATTTTGCTATTCAAGTATATCAAGCACAGCCTGCACAACTGATTTTGATTATTGTTATATTTTCAAGGCTGTGGCCTAGATTTTCTGGTATTCAATCTAATCTTGAGCAAATGGGAGCGTTATTTCCAGCATTTAAAGTACTGCAAGAAATACAGAATGAAAGCTTAGCTTATAAAGAATTTAATAGTCAAAGTGTCGATTTTAAAAAACCTTTATTTGTATTTAACAACATTGAATGTAAGAATCTTCATTTTAAATACAACGAATCTTTATCAACGTATGCTTTAACTGATATAAATATTTCAATCCGACCAAACAAAATGACTGCGATCGTAGGTCCATCAGGTGCAGGTAAAAGTACCCTCATCGATATTCTAATGGGACTTAATAGACCAGATAAGGGTGAAGTAGTAATAGATGAAAAACCTCTCACGGACGAAAAACTATTAACTATAAGAAATTCTATTAGCTATGTTCCCCAAGATCCGTTTTTATTCAATGCAAGTATTCGAGACAATTTGATGATGATTAATCCTCAAGCTACTGATGAAGATATATGGAAATCTTTGGAGTTTTCGTCAGCTGCTGAATTTGTTAAGGATATGCCTAAGGGGCTTGATACAATGATTGGTGACCGGGGTATCAGGTTATCCGGAGGAGAACGCCAACGAATCGTCCTGGCAAGAGCTATACTAAGAAAACCCTCCATCCTAGTCCTGGACGAAGCCACCAGTGCCCTCGACAGCGAAAACGAAGCCAAAATCCAAAAAGCAATTGAACGACTTAAGGGAAAAATGACCATCATCGTCATCGCTCACCGCCTATCCACCATAAGAAATGCCGATCAGGTCATCGTCTTAGATAAAGGACGTGTTGTTCAAGCTGGCGGATTTAATCAATTGGCAAATGAGAAGAAGAGCATGTTCAGTAACCTATTAGAAAAACAGACGAAGGCGATCCCATAAAAGGAACTGGCTGTGCCAGCCAGTGCTTTTATGGAATTTTTTTGTTTTTTAAAAAAACGGTCCATCTAAAAACAGATGGACCGGCACATTATAAATATTTCAGTTCTATTTCTTCCACCACTTTTCGATAGTTCAATTCTGCTTCTTTTGTCTTTCCTTTGTTAATGAAAATCCACGCATTTTAATACTAAGTTGTGATAAAGGTTTTGATAGATTTCTAACGAATTCTCTTCTGATTTAATGCGCTCAGAAATGATTGGGGCATATTCATAATATCTTCCGACTAATTTTCTTCCTTCAACCGTTTGGACCAATATCGAATCTCTAAAATTCCTAATAATGGTTAGTTCTTCGCAATCATCCGGCAGGTGGTTGGCTTTCACACAGGAGTCTGTAATGAAGCAATGGCCAGGCGGCTTCCATGGCTTATGTTTTCTATGTAGTTTGCAGATATAGAATGGTGGCCAGCAACAGCAAACCTTTCCATCGTCCCCGCCACCACCTCCACTAATGGTTGTTTCAAATGAGATCGTCTGATGGTCGAGAATCTTCGGGACATACATCTCCTCTTTCTTCAAAACATCGCCTCCGTTCATAGTAGATAATTGTTTATGAAAAATACGTGAATCAAAAGCACTATATGATTATTCTATGCTGAGATTTGTTCTTAATAAAGTTATTTTGTTCGACAAATAATGAGATTTTTTGAATTAAATTGCTAATTTATATTGTAGATTGTCGAATGATTTGTTCTTTAAAAAGAACAATAGATATAATATAATGATAAAAGCAATAGGTAAATAGACATTTGTGCCAACATAAAGTAATTACCTGTTCGATATAGTAAAAATCATTCAGAAGAGAGGTGGAAGAAATGGTACTAGGGAAAAGGCAGAATGAAAAGTATTTTAAGCCAGAAGTTTTATCGCATCAACAAATTGTATTTGAAACGGCTCAGAGTTGGAATCCTGGTAAAGGTAATCGTGATCACAAAGGAACGGGAAACGATGGTGTGAATTTTCCTCCGGGGAATCCGAATACGATCCCTGGTGGAGCAGGTACTCCAGGTAAAGGAAAAGGTAAAGGGAAGAACTGATAGATTAGTGGAGATCAATGAGGTCCATCATTGATCTCTGATAAAAAGGAGAATCTCATGAACAGTTTCAAAACCAAAATTGGTGAACACATCATAAACCTAACCTTAGATACAAACCGCTTTATTTCTTTTTTTTCAAAAACTTTCACACCAATTAAGAATGAAGATAGAGACTTGCCCTCGCATTTGAACGTATACATTGAATCTGGGTTTGGAAATTCTTTTGTCAATTATGATGTTTCTATTACGGACCACTCTGAATACATTCAATACCACAGACAGGATTATCTAATAAAAGTGGATCCTCAATTTACAAGAGCCCAAATCTTCGCCCATGATGAATTAGCTCTAAAACATGCACTCATGAATGTTTATAGTGCTTTTATTCTCCACCATAACTGGGGATTATTAATTCATTCGTCCTGTGCTATAGAAAATCATAAGGCACATCTATTCGCCGGTCACTCTGGAGCCGGAAAATCAACGGCTGCGAAATTGTCCTCACCTAGACCTCTGCTTTCAGATGAAGCCACTCTTGTGAAAGTGACCAAAGACTCCATCACGATCTATGATTCTCCATTCCGTAGTGAGCAGGAAGGCAGCGGTGATCAAGCACCTGTCCCTTTGAGCAGTATTCAATTACTATTTCAATCTAAGCAAATTGAACGTCTACAATTAGTGAAATCTGAAGCCTATATCCAACTTATAGACAAAGTCTTCTATTGGAAACGAAATGGTGAGGAAGTTACAAGGATAATGAAGATGTTAAAAACGATTGTAAACCAGGTACCCGTATATAATCTTAAGTTTCAAAAGAACAATAAATTTTGGGAGTTGATATCATGATGACTAAATTTGTGAAAACCAAAGAGTATGAGGCTTCCCAATTCGATGATGAATGGGTCATATTAAATACAGATCAGTTTACTGCCACCAAGGTCAATGAAGTGGGGGGATTTTGTTGGGGGCTGCTTGATAATGAGCACACTGTCGATTCGATTGCGGAGGAAGTAAAGCAACATTTTGAGATAGTAGAAGATACAGAATCATTCAAGCATGACATTGATCAGTTTTTAAAAGAGCTTCATCGCTATGGTCTTGTAACAAATGTTAGCTAATCAAGAAGCGATTCATTTAATTTCAAATGTGATGAAGAAGCATAAATGGATTGATTTGCTTGCACAGGGTACCAGTATGTTTCCATATATTCAAGATGGGGATGTATGTACATTTGTGACGTGTTCACCGGCAGAGCTGCAGAAAGGGGATACGGCTTTGTATCATACTGTGCAGGGGAAATTGGTTACTCATCGCTTTGTGAAACAACAGACAATTAACGAGGATACATTTTATATATTTAAAGGAGATACAAATCTAGGTTTTGACGAGCCTGTAGGCGATCAACAGATCGTCGGGAAGCTCATTTACATAAAGCGAAGGAGAAGAAGGATTTCAGCAGAAAGCGTACGTTCTATTTTATGGAGTAAAGCTATCCTTTTGTTGCCATACTTATCTCAATGGTTGAGAAGTTATCTTAACAGCAGGGATACGGTTAGAAATTAACCTAATCTGGAGTGTAAATATGAAAAATAAAATCGTTCAACTAATAGCATTAATGAAATTATATCTCAATTTCAGGGACATGAAGAGAACGTTCACCCTGCTTAAGCCATTTCTTTATCGTCAACGGAAAGCCTATGCAGGAATGCTGCTACTTTTATTTACAGATATTTTCTTGACCATTGCATTTGCCTGGTTTTTCGGGAATATGACAGATGCAGCTGTTCGAAGTAATTTTAATGAATTGAGAAGACTGGTACCCATTGGGATTTCCCTGGTCGTACTTAGTATAGTGTCAAATTTCACTTCCATTTTGATTGAGACGGTTACAACAAATGGGCTAAAAAAGGACTTGAAAAATCATTTGTTTCATCATATCTTACGTCTTCCATTGGGGAAGGTCACTTCTCAACGTTCAGGGGAAATCATATCCCATTTTACGAACGATATTAATAGCGTCGATGGTGTGGTAGGAAGCAGTTTAATCGAATTAATAAGACTTCCTCTTATATATTTTTCAGTATTCATCTATTTATTAAATATTAACTGGAAGCTTTCTCTATTAAGTGTTTCAATTGCTCCTTTAGCAGTAGTTGCAGGTGCTTTTTTTGGTCTGTTGTTACGAAATAACAGTCGCATGATTCATGACATGTATGGAAAAATTAACAGTCTATTAACTGAGTCATTACAAGGTTTTCAAGTGATCCGTTCTTTTACTATGGAAAAGCTCACATATAATAAGTACGCCTTTCAAAACCAGAAACTCTATGATTTGGAATTAGAGAATGCTAAATTAAGTGGCTGGTTCAATTCAGGGGGGCAGATTGTCACTTCCATAACGTATCTAGTTAGTTTGTGTTTGGGTGCCTATTATGTGACACAAAACGTCATTACAGTAGGTTCTCTGTTAACCTTTGTTAGTTTAGTGAATCATCTTGTTAACCCTTTAACGGGACTTGCCGGTCAATGGGCAGGTTTTCAATGGTCCGTTTCTGCTTTGGAAAGAGTGGTTGATGTATTGGAAACTCCCACAGAGTCCAACACTCTTTCTGCTTACTCACCACCCAAGGACGAATCAATTTCCATATACTTTAGAGATGTGTCATTTGGTTACGATGAAAAAAACAGGGTGTTTGAGGAGTTCAGTTTACATATACCTTCTGGAAAGATGGTAGCCATTGTTGGACCAAGTGGTGCAGGAAAGAGTACACTCTTGAATCTTTTACAAGGATTTTACCTTCCTCAAAAAGGAAAGATATATATCGGGGGTAAGCAGACTGAAGAGTTCACTTTATCTCAATTAAGAAGCTCTATCGCTAATGTACCACAGGAAACCTTCCTGTTTGCGGGTACTATAAAAGAAAATTTACGATTAGCTTCACCTAATCTCACAGACGAACAAATAATAACGGCGACGAAAAAGGCTGATATTTATGATTTTATCGCATCCCTTCCCGATGGTTTCGAAACAGAAGTAGGTGAAAGAGGAATAAAGCTATCAGGGGGACAAAAACAGAGAATGGCCATCGCCAGGGCTATTCTAAAGGATGCTCCGATTCTATTGCTTGATGAGGCTACTTCAGCTTTAGATAGTGAAACAGAATATCATGTGAAAATAGCTTTGGAATCATTAATGAAAGACCGTACTACGATTGTCATCGCTCATCGGTTATCAACCATTCAACATGCGGATATCATTGTAGTGATGGATAAAGGAAAGGTTACACAAATCGGCAGTCATGAAGAGCTCCTGAATAAGGAAGGGTTATATAAACGCCTGCATGAACGTCAATTCTTTGAAAAGAAAGAGAAAATTGTCGCTTTAAATGCCTAAAGGAAGGGAAGAAAAGATGATGATCAAAACTCTCATTCATTCACTATATGATAAAAAGGCAAGTCTCCCTCATAAGGCATCTTACTACCACCAGGCAATCGATGAAATAGAATCTCACTCCATCTCCCCCCAGATCTATCACTTGTTAAAGGAGAAGGGACACCTGGAAAAAACACCTTTATTCTTTCAAGTACGCCTAAAGCAAAAATATGATGAGGTGCTATTCCAAAATATCCTTATCAAAAGTGAAACTGACAAAATCCTCCACGGGCTTGAAAAAGGGGGGATAGAGACCATTCCTTTAAAGGGGGTATATTTCGCCCAGGAGTATTTCGGTCATCTGGCTGCCAGAGGGACGTCGGATATTGATATTCTTATAAAAAAAGAAACGATTGAAGACACGGTACAGCTAGTAAAGTCCTTGGGATTCAAACAGGAGGAGGAATGGATCCCGGACCACTTTCATTGTTCCTTTAGCAAACCAATTTCGGGTTCACCTGTGCCACTTGTAGTAGAAATTCATTGGGGTATTGTGAAGGAAAAAACTTCACACTTAAAGATGGATCCCTTCTGGAAAGAGGCTACGTCTTTAGAAGACAATTCCTACATTAAAAGATTATCCGATCAACATACTTTTTATATGATCTGTCTGCATGGATGGAGGCATAATCTGGATTCCCCACGATATTACCTTGATATCATTCAGGTGATTTCCCGTTTGAACAATCGAATAGATCTTCATTCATTATTTCAACAAGCCAGAAAAGATGGGACTTTGAAGAGAATGGTTCGCACTCTTTCGATTGTATATGGCGAGTATCCAATGCTCGAAAGCATGATGAAGCTTCCTGTAAAAAGACAAAGGAAGGAAAGGAAAGGTGGACTGTTTCGCTATTGGGATTTCATCGATTTTCAATTCTTAAGCTATGACACATTCGGTCATAGTGTGAGAGAGGTATACAATTGGTGCTTTCCTAGAAAGAAGGACATTTTCACGGAATTAAACAAAAAGTATCAAAAGTCTTCCTATATAAATAGTATTTTCCTCTTATATAATGCAAGGTTGGGAAAAGCATTAAAAGCAACGTATGTGTTTGTAAGGGGTGCCAATCAGCCTTAGCACAGAGCACTTTCCTTTACCCATCCGCCAAAAACCCTTATAATCATACAAATAGATTCCGTTCTCTTCGTGCACCAGCGAATGTGAGTAACCTGCTGCTTCTTGCAGTACAGGTTACTTTTTTATTGGAAAGGGTACGATAAAAGAGAATGAAAAACGGCGCGTAGATAAGGGTTTGATGAGATATGAAACATTTACATAGACAACATATATGGCTGGGGAGGATCCTTGCGTCCGATCCCGGCAGGAAAAGATTTCAGCAGGCGGGTAAAGCTACGATCAGCTTGATATCGGCTGTATTTACGATGCTTTTCTTTTTGAAGCAGTTCGACCATCCTTCCATCACCCCGGCCATTGTGTCAGGGATGGTTGGGATGCTCGGGATTCTTGTCGTTATGGATGATACGACGGGGAAAAAAAAGATCACGACCTTGCTGGTTAGTGTTTCAGTAGCCACTGGGATCACACTGGGTTCGGCCTTTGCTCACTACACTCTCGCGGTGAACGCCTTATTAGTAGGGGTCATTTTTTGCGCTTTTTACTTTTCACGCTTTGCCATCCGCTATTTTTCCATGGGAATGGCAGGATTTATGTCGATTTATATATCGTCGATCTTACAGCTGGATGTGGCCCATCTGGAATGGTTTTACCTCGGGATCGTCATTGGGCTGGTGTACGCGTTTCTTTATAACTTCATCATTTTTAAAGATTCTGTCCATATGTTAAGAAGGAGTATGCGTTCGTTTCATATTCAATCCAACTTGACGTTTACGATCTTAATGAAGATGATAGAGGATCCGAATACGAGCAGTAAGCGGAGAAAACAACTGGACCGAAATGTGAGAAGGCTGAATGAGTATGCGAGAAGCGTGGCGGGTGATATTAACGAGAATGATTTAAAGAAGCTCTGGCCTGGTATCGAAGCCTCACAACTTCGTTTATATGTGTTTGATACAGAAATGCTGATTCAGACGTTAACGGATTCGTTGAAAAAGCTGAAGGACCTGGAAGCTTTGGAAGTCATGGAACTCAGGCGCCTGCTCGTATGGGTTCTTCGTTCACTTCGTGACGCCGAAGTATTGGCCCAGGATTATGATCCCCGCTCCCTTGAAGAAGCAGAAAAAGCAATCCAGGGTCTGCGTCTGGTTTTGTCGGAGGTTCTGAATCAAGAAGAGCAACCGGAAGGCTGGGTCTATCTCCTTAGACGGATCGAGTCCATTGCGAATCATGTCCTGGAAGCGGCCATTACGATTCAGGAAGAACTGAATGGGTCAGATTACAAGGAGTCGACTGTAGAGAGCGATGCTGAAACGGAGGAAGAAAACAAAGAAGATGAGTCTGAAGAGGACAAGAGCTTAAAACCGTCGACACGTAAAGCGGTACAAGCCCTTGTAGCGGGAACGATTGCGATTATCGTGGGGCAGCTGATCGCACCTGCACAGCCGTACTGGGTCTTGCTTACGACCTTTATTGTTCAAATTGGTACTGAAACGGTAGGAAGAACGTATATGAAGGCTTTCCAACGGTCGATCGGAACGGTGATCGGGGCCATCATCGGATTCGGAGCTGCCAACCTTGTATCGGGAAATTCAAAGCTGGAGGTTGTTCTCCTGTTTGTGGTCTTGTTCCTCGCCTTTTATCTTTTCCCTGTTTCATATACGTTGATGAGCCTGTTCATTACAATGCTCATTGCCTTTATGTATGACCTCCTCCTCGGTGGAATCAGCATTCAGCTCATGGGGGCGCGTGTCATCGATACGATTGCAGGAGCCGTGATTGCCCTGATTGTCTCAGCGTATGTATTTCCAAAACGAACAAAAGACAAAGTTGCCGATAGCTTTGATGATTTCTTTGGGGACCTGCAAGGATATGTTTCTTCCTATATTAAAACCTTTACGGTACCGAAAGATAAAGCGTTGACAGATCAGGCGTTTGATCTGGATCAGAAGCTCCAGGCGATTAAGGATGAGGCACAATCCATGCTGCAAAGACCCGGATCTTTGACGAGGTCAGGAGTCGGGCGCTGGATCACGGTGGTGACGGCCATTAATTATTACGCAAAGCATCTGCTTGCTTCCTCCCCCCGAAAGGTACCGGCAACATTTTCAGAGGAACTCAGCAGTGCGTTTTCAGAAACGGAAGAAAAGATCTCTCAAAACATCGAGACGCTCCGGCAATTATTAAAAGAACAGAGAAGTGCTCCTGTCATGTGGGATTTAAGCCCGGAGCGGGAACGAATTGAAACCCAGGCTCCAAGCAGGCGAAAGTCCCAGGTGGATCTTATTCATCATTTCTACTATGTGTGGAGGATCAATCAATCGATTGTGGCACTTGGAGTGGAACTGGGAGCGGAGGTGAAGAAAGGGTAAAGCGGATTCCGCTTTACCCTTTTTGATGACAGTAGTTTTTTGTCAGTTATTGTTTTAACCTGTCAAAATTCGGGAAGAGCATACCATCGACATGAATTTGAGGTGGGAAAATTGACAACGAACAGTTTATTGCTGACAAAAGAAGATATGACCAACCCTGAGATTGTCCCTCAGTGGGTTATGGAAGAATATAAGAATTTTCATGAGGTTGTAACTGACCGCACGTTTCCTTGTTACTTCGGCATGACCGGAGAGAAGAAGGGTGAGCTTCGGTATTCCTATATCAGTCATGACAATTGGGAGCATCTCCCCCAAACGATTCAGGAGTTCATCGACTTGTTTGATGTCCCTGAAGGGGAGCGCCTGATCCGTCACGGCTTCTTTTTATTTGTGGAACCCGAGAGCGAGGAGAGGTCCGTCCCTCATTACAGGGATTATTTCTGGAGGATCCTGCAGTTTCTACACGGTGAAGATAAGGAGGAGTGGCCTCGTGATTATCCGGAGGATCCGGATCATCATCTGTGGGCATTTTCCTTTGCTGGGGAACCTTTCTTCGTGTTTGGGAATGCTCCTGCCTACAAGCAGCGAAAGACGAGGGATCTTGGGAATAGTTTAGTACTCGGGTTTCAGCCAAGAAGGATTTTTGAAGGATTGGAAGGTACGTCCAAGGGGGGGATCATGTCCAGGGAAAAAGTAAGAGAGCGGGTCGAGAAATGGGACGGCTTACCGAAGCATCCGAATATCAGTCATTATGGGGACCCGGAACATCGTGAATGGAAGCAGTATTTTATTGGAGACGACGTGGAACCGATCGAAGGGAAATGTCCATTCCATCATAAATAATGAAAGAGTGCCGGGATGTATCCGGCACTCTTCGTTAATATATATCCACATTTCCACTGGACACTGAAACATCAATGGTATATTTCCCAGAGCCTGAGACCCCTGAAATATCGCCATCTTCAATCTTTTGATCTTTTAGAGGAAGACTGCAGGAAATATCCCCGCTGCTTGCCTTCCCATTCAGTTTAAAGCTTGCTTCTTCCGGCAGATCAAGCTTCACTCCCCCTGAGCTGACATCGAAGTTCAGGTCGCCCTTTAAGGAGTCCATGGTGACCGTTAATTCACCTGAGGATAATTCGCCTTCGAGGGGACCTTCAAAATTCGATAATTCTACATCGCCAGAACTGATTTCCACTTTTCCATCTTTGGTGGTGAGGCCGTTGACGACCAAATCCCCTGAAGAACCATCATGTTCGAACAGATTGGTCTCGATGTTTTCAAGTTCCATATTTCCCGATCCCATCTCCACAGACAATTCATCGAGCTTCCATTTCTTCGAATCGGATTCTCCCGCCATTACGAAATTGCCGGAGCCGATATCGACTTCCATGCTCTGGTCATACTCTTTCGGAACATAGATCGTTACGTCTGATTTACGATTGAAGCCGATCCATTCATACCATTTCTGCTTGACCGTGACGTCAATCGTATCCCCTTTCCGGGCTAACGTCATCGTCCCTTTTCCTTCAATGTCGACCTTTACTTCATTTTTGTCTGTCGGTATGACTTCTGTATCGCTGTTTTCCAGGTTCAGGTCGATATGTTTGATTTTATTCGTCACTTCAATCCGTTCTCCTGACACACTTTCTTTTGCAAACAACGAAGTATTGTCATTCAGGATGACATAGAGTGTCCCAAGTGCAAGCAGCGCAATAATGACGGCAAACGCGTTTTTCATTTCCATCCCTCACTTTGGTTTGTTTTTCCAATTGATACATTTATTTTAATGCAGTGGAGAGACTACGACAATGAGCCATAGGATTATTTTTGAATGGGACCTGAGGCGTAGGGTAGTCGGAACCTGGAATAGTGGAGCGGAGAATCTACTGCCATGACCTTAGACCACGATCGTGCATTCTTGATTTAAATAAGCAAAGGTAGGGTACAAATAGATTAGACAATGCAGATAAGGAAGTGAAATCATGAAGGGTACACCTATGCCCCCAACCTTTTACGAGCAGCCGACTCTGGAGCTTGCAAAATCTCTGTTGGGGTGTGTGTTAGTGAAAGAAACGGAGGAAGGAATCGCTTCAGGTTATATTGTGGAAACAGAAGCTTACATGGGGCCGATAGACAGGGCCGCCCATAGTTATGGAAACAGGCGCACAAAGCGGACGGAAGTGATGTTCCATGAAGCTGGCCGCATTTATACATACGTCATGCATACTCACTGCCTCGTCAATGTAGTGAGTGGGGAAAGGGGGAAGCCTGAGGCGATTCTCATCAGAGCCGTCGAGCCCCTCCATGGGCAGGAGCTTATGGAAACGAGACGATCCGGTCATGTGAAGAAGAATTGGACCAATGGGCCGGGAAAGTTGACGAAGGCTCTTGGCATTACCATGGAGGACTATGGAGGGAGTTATTTACAACCGCCGCTTATGATCACAGAGGGGTATCAACCTGAAAACATCACGGCAGGGAAACGAATCGGGATTGATAACACAGGGGAAGCCAGGGATTATCCATGGCGGTTCTGGATTAGTGGCAATCCTTTTGTCTCAAGGTAGTCTTTCTTTATGAATTTTCTAATAATTTATAAAAAAATACACCCCATAAGTACTAGTTATGTGGTATATTTTTCTTATAAGAAAATATCTTTATAAGCTGACCATTCGACTGGGGGCTTTGAACCTAAATGATAGATGGGCGCTTACATTTAGGGGAGCCAGTAGCGCAACCGACCACATGCGAACGCGGGTAATGCGTTTTTGTGTGGTTTTTTTATGGGTAAGACCAAAATTAAAGAGAGAGTATAGGGGTCCTATGAACATCTTTACTATTTTTCAAGACGACTTTATCTACCATGATTTTCAGCCATTGTATGATATGGGTGAACATCGAACCCTCTATGCTTATGAGGGCCTTTTGCGAAATAAGTATAATGAAAATCCCGAAAGTGTATTTCAATCGGCCATGAAAGCAAATATCTTGTACAAACTGGATACGCTGTCCATATCAAAAGCCCTTGAAAGTTTTTCGGAGAATGGGATCAAGGACTGCAAGCTGTTTCTTAATATTTATATCACCACCATTCTGCACCCGAGCTTTCACACTTATTTTTCCAATCTTATGAACTGCCACCCTGACATCAAGGGACGGCTTGTGCTTGAAATTAATGAATCCAGTGCGGAAGAGCTATGGCAGAATCCGTTGTTGAAAGAATCTTTGAAGGAACTGAAGCAATTTGGTGTCTGGTATGCGATTGATGATTTCGGGCAGGGAACATCCTCCATCAAGAAATCCATTGAATATGAACCGGAAATCATCAAGCTTGACCGCTATTTCGCTATAAACCTGGCACAGGATGAAAAGAAACAGCGGTTCCTCTCTTTCTTCAGCCAATTTTACGGAAGTGATACGTTGATTGTTTTAGAGGGGATCGAAACAAAACAGGATATGCAGGTGGCAAGGGAAATCGGAATAACCATTGGACAGGGCTTTTATTTGGGAAAGCCGAGCCGGTTGCTGGCGTAGACAGGAAGAGTGACTCTGACTTAGAAGAGTCACTCTTTTTGTAATTGAATTGTCAGACTTGAAATAAAATTGAAAAATTTTAACGCTTCTATTAAACTGAGGAAAAAGAGAATAAAGGGGATTCAATGCATGAAATATCTCAAGTTTCCGATCAGGTTCTTGTTTTACTATTTTCTCGGTCTAATTGGGATTTTAGCCGTGAGTATTGCTCCGGAAGTGTTCAGGGAGAGAGGGTTATATAATGTTGTAGGCTACTTGGAGGAGTTCACCAAGTTCATCTTTGTTTTCATGGATGGGGCAAACTGGAGTTATTCATATAAGGGGGTTACCGTCGATTTCCTTGATATGCTGTGGGGACCATACCTGTATTCACTTCAAATTATCGGGGGCGCCCTGGGAATAGGGCTTGGGATAGCCTTTATTCTTACCGTCTTCACTGTATTTTTACCCCGGCCGATTACATCGGCTCTCAAGAAAGTATTAAATCTCCTGGAGACGGTGCCTGATTTAATGTTCGCGTTCATGCTCCAACTGGTGATTGTTTATGTGTTTAAATATTTCGGTGTGGAACTCATGAATTTTACAGAATTCGGGGAGGAGAAGATCTTTCTTGCCCCGATGATTACGTTGTCCATCATTCCGATGATCTCGTTCTTCCGTATCCTCATTTTCATAATGGAAGAAGAGTTGCTGAAGCCTCACATCGAATTTGCCCAGAGTAAGGGGATGTCGAAAGGGCGGATCCTCTTTTCACATGTTATGAAAAATATTTCACCCAGTCTTTTCTATCATGGAAAGCTGATCATCTGGGGGATGCTGTCGAGTCTGTTTATCATTGAAACCATTTTTAACATGAGAGGCATCACCTACTACATCATTCAGGATTTCAGGCCGATGGTGATCGCGATTTCATTGATTATGATCTACACACCTTTTTTTATCGTGTATCAAGGTGTCTATCTGTGGATTAATCACGAGAGCAGCGAAGATCACACGAAATATAAACGGGATAAAACAAAATGGACTGAATGGAAGATATGGGGCTTACTTTCAACCATCCGCAGGCTGTGGTGGCAGCATATGCATAACGGCAAGTTCGCCACCGGGTTCATTGTGATATTTGGTTTGATTACTGCCAGTTTCCTCTATTCAGCGTTGAAAGAAGAGCCGATCAAACAAATTCAATTTATGAAAAATGACGAAGGTAGAATCATCAGTGCCCCTCCTCATAAACCCTTTGGGGAGATGATCCTCGGATCCGATTTCTTTGGTTACAGCATTCTCGATCAGCTTATTGTAGGGGCAAAGTATACCCTGTTGTTTGCCTTGATTGTCGCCTCACTGCGTGTGATCGTCGGATTCTATCTTGGTATTGCCTATCATTTCCATTTGAAAGAAAGCAGGAAGAACTGGCTTGACCGGATGGTGGATTCCATTCATTTTCTTCCCATGAGTCTTATCGCTTACCTCTTATTAAGACCGGTCCTTTGGGGGCTGCCTGTGTTAGGTTGGGATCACTCGATCTTTGAAAGGCTGGTGTTCGAAGCCGTTGTGTTAACGATTCTTGTACTGCCGTTGACGACTGTGTTAATCGGGAATGAACTGAAACTAATAGGGAAGCAGGACTTTGTCCTATCAGCAAAGCTCCTAGGGGGGAGCAATAAGCATTTGCTCTGGACGCATCTATTCCCTCATCTGGCACCGCGGATGTTCATCATATGGGGGCAGCAATTCATCCAGACGCTTCTCATCCTCGTACATCTCGGATTATTTCATCTTTTCCTCGGGGGAACGATCATAACCGGCGGACTGGTTCCGGACCCTCCGAAATCCGGAACATTTGAATGGTCCGGCCTGATCAGTTCCACGAAGAATTCCCTTATGACCGGCAAGTACTGGATTGTCATTGCACCACTTGTTGCTTTCATGATTGCGATCATCGCCATGCAGCTCATCGTTCAAGGGGTGAAGGAAATCCAGCAAACGAAAGTCGGGGTGCTGATGAACAACAAACCGATCAAGGTGAAACGTAAAATAGTTAAAAAGAAAACCAACCGTCCAGCGGTGGAAGACTTCCAATTGGTCCGACAGCAAACCTATAAAGGATAAGGAGGAGAGGGAAATTGAGCAGAAAAAGCCCTAAACTTTCATTGACTGATAGCGAGAGGTCTGCACTCCGTAAAGCAAAGATACGACTCGGGGACATACATGAATTCTCTCCTGAAACTCTCCGGGAGAAACTAAACATTACGATGGAGAGATCCCGTTACTTAGTCGGCATATCCATTTTTCAACAGATTCCTTCCATAGGACCTAACATGGCTCACAATGTGGTTGAAGATCTGGGGTATTATACATTGGAAGAAATAAAAGGGGAGAAGGGAGAGGACCTCATCATCAATCTTGAAAAGAAATACGGTGTATGGATGGATCCCTGCGTGGAAGACTCACTCAGATGTGTCGTCCATCACGCCAAGCACCCGGGAAGCAGCAAGAACTGGTGGGACTTCACACCTGAAAGAAAAACATATCGCCAAACTCACGGCTACCCGGGAGACCGACCCACCAAAGCATGGGATCAATAGGTCCGTCCCTCCTGAACCCAAAGCCTGGAAGCATGATCATGCTTCCAGGCTTTCTTTTTTGCTGATTGGAGAGGGACGGACCTTCAATCGTATATCTTCCTCAAAATGGACATCATAAAGAAAAAGGAGTGATGCGAGATGAGAACCTTGGTTATCTGTTTACTTATGACTTTTTCTATTCAGACGTCCGTTTCAGCAAGAAACATCCTTCCCCTTCCGGCCCATCAGAATGAACTCGCGATTGTGATCGATGACCTGGGAAACGACATGAAAGGGACAGAGGAAATTCTGAGCCTTCCCGTCACGTTGACGATTGCCGTCATGCCTTTTCTCCCAACAACCAGGGCAGATGCGGAAAAGGCCCATAAAAATGGACATGAGGTCATTGTCCACCTTCCTATGGAACCGGTGTCGGGCAAAGCGAGCTGGCTTGGGCCGGGAGCAATCACGACTTCACTATCCGATGAAGAAATCAGGAAAAGAGTGGAGCGAGCCCTGGAAGAGGTTCCTTTTGCAGTGGGAGTCAATCATCATATGGGATCGAAGGCTACAGCCGATGAGCGGGTCATGAGGATTGTTCTCGGCATATGCAAGGAAAGGGGTTTATTCTATCTGGATAGTAAAACAACAGGGAAGAGTGTCATTCCGAAGCTCGCAAAGGAATTGGGTGTTCCCTACCTTGAAAACGAGTTATTCTTTGATGACGTCTACACCATTCAGCATATCGGGAAGCAGGCGAGGCTCCTTTCAAAGGAATTGGACAGTGATGATGCAACGATTGCGATCGGACATGTGGGAGTAACGGGCATGAAGGTGGCCACCATGTTAAAAGAATTTCTTCCCCTTTATGAGAAAAAAGCGGCAATCGTGCCACTGTCTGATCTCATACCGGAATACCATTTGATTGATGAAAGCATGCCTTGAGGGTGAACTTCCTTTGTGGACTTTTAAAAAAGAAAGGTTAAAACGATGCTTAATTTTTTGAGGAAAGAAAACTCTCCTTTATAATCAGTAGGTAAGAAGGAGATGATTCGAAATGGATTATGCAATTGTGACTGGAGCAACAAGGGGCTTAGGTGAGTCCGTCGCGAAGCTCTTTATTGAAAAGGGCATCGGTATCCTCAACATTTCCCGTTCAGATAATGATAATTTACAAAAGCTTGCACGGGAAAAAGAAGTATCGTATGAGTTCATTCCCTGTGATCTTTCTCAATCAGGACAAACAGAAGCCGTTTTCCGTGAAGTGGGGACAAAGGTATTTGAATCTGAAGCTGAGAAGATTTATGTCGTTCAAAATGCCGGAGTGGTAACACCGATCAATCCGTCGGGTGAAGTGGAAAATGAAGCAATGGAAACGAGTGTCAACGTTAACTTGCTGTCACCTATGATCGCCACCAATGAATTGATCAAAGCAGCCAAAGACTCCGAATCGAAAATGATCATGGTCAACATCAGTTCAGGAGCAGGAAGCCGTCCCGTTTATGGATGGAGTACGTATTGTGCAACGAAAGCCGGAGTCAATATGCTCACAGAAACCGTGAGCCTGGAGCTCTCTAATAAGCATAGCCGTCATCAGGTCATCGCATTCAGTCCAGGAGTAATGGATACGGATATGCAGGGGGAAATTCGTTCGTCCTCCAAAGAATCCTTTGCAGATGTTGAATCATTCCAGCGTTACAAAGATGAGGGGATGTTGCGCAGTCCGGACACCGTTGCAGGTGCACTGGTGGACCTCATAACCGAGACCGATATTGAAAGTGGAAAACTTTATCATGTAAATGATTTGTTATAGAAGATAAGCAGACTCCTTAAGGCGGGTCTGCTTTTTTTGATAAAAAAGGCAACCAAACAGAAGAAAAGAGACAAACCCAGAAGATTTGTCTCTTTTCTATCATATTATGAAGAACGAACCGTGTCTCTATCCGTAACGGATCTCCGCGTGAACTTCGGAAGGGCGAATTGAATCGCAATCAACCCGCACACGGCAATGAGAACAGGATAGAAAGCATATGGGATGATGCTCACCGGTGATATGCCGGCTACTTCTGCCACTAACAGTGCCTGTGCACCGTATGGAATCAACCCTTGAACGGCACAAGAGAAAATATCCAGGATACTGGCTGACTTACGGGCATCAACGCCAAACTTGTCGCTGAGCGTTTTGGCCAGTGGTCCAGCGATGATAATGGAAATCGTATTATTTGCTGTGCAAAGATTCGTTGAACTGACTAATCCCGCTGTAGCAAGCTGCGCTCCTTGGGGAGATTTAATCTTACGGGTGGCATGATAAAGGATTGCTTGAATCCCACCATTATGACGAATCAGTTCGACGACTCCTCCGATAAGGATGGAAAGGATCACAATCTCTGCCATACCCGTCATACCATCAGCTACACTGCCAAAGTAACTCGATGGGGTAAAGCTCCCATCAACAAATCCGATAATCCCTGCCAACACGATCCCGCCGATTAGAACGACAAATACGTTCAATCCTGCAAGGGCGCCGATGATGACTCCGAGGTAAGGGATGATTTTAACCCAATTGAAGCTTCCTGCGTCTACAGAGGATGGAGTCCCCATCGTAAGGATAAAAAGGATGACCATGGTAATGATTGCTGCCGGTAAGACAATGAAGAAGTTCACCTTGAACTTGTCCTTCATTTCGGTTTTCTGTGTACGTACGGCTGCAATCGTTGTATCCGAAATGAACGATAAGTTATCCCCGAACATCGCTCCTCCAATGACGGTGGCCATAGCAAGGGGCATTGAAATATCTGCTCCTGAACTGATGCCGACTCCGATCGGGGCAAGTGCTGCAATCGTCCCCATGGAAGTACCCATTGATAAGGAAATGAAAGCGGCAATGATGAATAATCCAACAATGATCAGATTACCAGGAAGTACAGACAGGGCAAAGTTGACGGTCGAATCAACGGCACCCATCTTTTCTGCTACACCGGAAAAGGCACCGGCTAATAGGAAGATAAAGACCATGATCATAATATCCGGGTGCCCGGCGCCTTTTGCGAACCGTTCCACCTTAGCGGTCAACGATTCTTTACGATTCATCGCCAGGGCTACAATAGATGCAATGATGATGGATACGAGAACAGGGAATGCATAAAAATCCCCCGAAAGAATTCCTGCTCCAAGGAACAGGGAAACAAATATGATCAAAGGCAATAAAGCCAGTAAATTACCTTTTTCTTGGTTCATGTCAAACACTCCTTTGTCGTGTGAAATCAAATAAAAAAACCTCTTCCAACATAAGAAGAGGTTTCATTCAAACGAAACACTCCTCTTATCTTTCAAGCATTACGCTTGCTGGATGTGGCACAGCACTCATCATGAGTCCGCTGCCGAGACATCACAGGGCCAGTCCCTCCGTCTCTCTGGATAAGAAGATATGTTATTCAGTTGATTTAAAATATACTTCCATACTTTAAAGGGTTTAATTGAAAAAGTCAAACGGTAATTTTATGGAAAATAAAATGAAGGTCCTGGATGCCATTGCCCGGTAAACCGTGACTTTATCCATAAAAAGGCATAAATTCATAGACAATTGAACGGTCAAGGTCTACTATTAGATAGACAAAAAACATCTTGGGGGATACGGTAGTGGAAAGAAATGTACGAAATCAAATTTTTACGTTACAAGGGTTTTATCTATTAACGTTCTTCGGGGTTGGAAGTTTATATCCTTTACTCAGTGTGTATTTAAGTGAAAGTGTGGGATTGAATGGCTATCAGATCGGAACCATCATGTCGGTCGGCCCGATCATGATGATTTTTTTTCAGCCCATATGGGGGATGGTCAGTGATACAACCAATAAGCCAACCGTCGTGCTAGGTTTAACTTCCTTAGTTGCAGGGATCTTTGCCCTTGGTTATTTATTCATGGATGTTTACTATGGATTGTTGGTGGTGGCGATTTTAGTTGCGATTTTCCAAAGCGCCATCATCCCCGTGTCCGACAGCATCAGCTTGAAGTATATAAGTAAAGTCCGTTATAACTACGGTAATATCCGTCTATTCGGCTCATTGGGATTCGGGATTGCCGTGTTCATCATGGGGAGGCTTTCAGAGGGATTCATCGGCCCGACGATCATTTTCTACTCGTTCTTTATCTGCCTGGTCCTTTCCGGGTTCCTATCCTTCCGTTTTCCTAAAGAGAGAGCGGCGGCAAAGCTTGATTTGAAAGCCGGGATGAAAGAATTATTCACGATGAAAAAATTTCTGATCTTCCTGGCCGTCACATTCCTGGTATTCGGACCGAATTTGGCCAACAATGTGTATTTCGGATTATTCGTGGAAGATTCAGGTGGTACTTACGCCGGAATTGGCCTTGCATTTCTAATCGCCGTCCTATCAGAAGTGCCGTTTATGAGAATCGCGGGAGGGTGGATTGATAAGTTCGGTCTCTTGACCGTAGCGGCGCTGGCGGGTGCCGCATCCATGATCCGCTGGCTGTTTTACTTTACGGAACCAAGTCTATGGCTGGTATATTCTTCAGCAGTGATGCAGGGTCTTGCCATCGGATTATTCATTCCGGCCGGTCTCCGCTACATTAAAGAAATCACACCGGCACATATTACAGCTACTGCCGTTACCGTCTATTCCGCCATCGGAAATGGCCTCGGGAATTGGTTCAGTACCTTCGTGGGAGGTTTCATCTATGAAACATACTCCATTTACACGGTATACCTCTTCTTCGCAGTCCTCTCACTCCTTGGCATCTTCCTCTGCTTCGTCCTAATGAAAGAAGAAAAGAAGAATGCATTAGCTTACTAAAAAACAGGCATCCGCTACCCACGGATGCCTATTTTTTATGTAATTAAGCAAAAAGGAAGGATTTTCCTTATTGTTTGTATAAGTATATATAAGTGGCTTAATTCACTGCTGAATGTGCAGCTCAAAAAAAGAAAATCTTTAAAGGTTTTGACTTTATGTTTTTGTGGTACAAAAAGGATAAGTCATTCATTGAAATTTATATAAATACAAGTTAAAATAACATTATTAGAAAATTCTTTCAATTAAAAAGAGAACGATCACTTTAACTAAAAAGGGGACTTTAAAATGGAAAATACATTCGTTTACTCAAAAGAGAATGCAAACCTTGGGGATACAATTCAGTTTAAAAGGAAGAAGCATGTTATCAATGGTGTCGTCACGACCTTAAGAGAAAATACCGTCATCGTCAAAATGGATAGGGAGATCGCGAAGAAACTGGACTTACCCGATGATCAAACTGTCGTAGCACATAAAAACTATGTGGTGACAGAGCGAGCAGAGAACGATACACAACCTGTATTTGTTTATGATGGGTGGAATAGCGCATTAAAAGCCTAAGTTTCCGCCTTCAAATAAAGTAACCCTGAAACGACCTCACCATCAGGATGGATGAAGACGCATCAGGGTTATTTATCATGTAAAGTCTGAGTCAAGGTTATCTTATTTTAATCTCGCCACATACTCCTCAACCATTTCTGTTGTCACAAGCTTTCTTTGCGGAACGACCCCACGTCTGGCAAGGACATTGATTTCATTCGTTACTTGATTAATATGATCCGTTGTAAAAGGTTTCCCGGCAGAACAAAGCTGAACGGCTTCGTCAATCGCTTTTTCTCTTTGCTCATCCAGTATCATAAATTGCTGGACAAGCTGATTTTGCTTGTTGGAATGCTTGGAAATTTCTTTATGTACACTCACGATTTCATCCCTCTCTTTTTCTTTCACATAATAACTCTATTATGCCTTTTTCTATCTACAGATGGCAATGTCCAATCATCCCTTCTATAAGATGGGGGACAACAGCCTTGATATGGATTCCTTCACTTTAATCATCAAAGATCTTCCATTATAATCTTCCAACGTTAATTCCCTGCTCTTTTCAATATCATTTCTAAACACAACTCCCAGATTTTCAGAAAGAGTCTGATCATATAAAAAGGCATTGACCTCGAAGTTTAAACGAAAGCTCCGTACATCGATATTGGCTGTGCCGACAGAGGAAATGACTTCATCGACGACAATGGTTTTGGCATGTATAAATCCATTATCATAAATATAGATCTTCACGCCGGCTTTCAGAAGCTCCCCGATATAGGAATACGTCGCCCAATAAACAAATAGATGGTCCGGTTTATTCGGGATCATGATCCTGACATCCACCCCCGTAAGTGAGGCGATCCTTAATGAATCGAGTAGGCTCACGTCAGGAATGAAATAAGGAGTCTGAATGAAGATGGATTCCTTGGCAGATGAGATCATTTTGATATAGCCGTTTTTTATCTGTTCCCATTCCGAGTCTGGGCCGCATGTGACAATCTGAACCCCTGCATCCCCCGTAAAGGAAGGCGGGGGGAAGTACCGCAGATTAAAGGCAATCTTCTTCGACCGGCTTGCCTGATTCCAATCGAGGATGAACCGTGTCTGCATGGCGAGGGCAGAACTGCCTGCGATTCTGAGGTGGGTATCCCGCCAATAACCGAACTTGGGATTCAAGCCGAGGTATTCATCCCCGATATTAAAGCCGCCTACATAGCCAACCTTCCCATCGATGATCACCAGCTTTCTGTGATTTCGATAGTTTAAGCGGAGATTGATAAAGGGAATCTTCGAAGGGAAAAACACTTCCACCTCTCCACCGGCAGAGAGGAGGTCTTTAAAGAACCCCCGCCTCGTTCGCCGGGACCCCATTTCATCATATAGGACCCTGACCTTTACGCCTTCTTTCGCTTTTTCTGTAAGCTTCTTCAAGATGCGCTTTCCTAACTGATCTTTCTTGAAAATATAATATTGAATATGAATATGATCCTCTGCAGCTTCAATGTCTTCTATCAATGCTTCAAACTTATCTTCTCCATGTGTAAACAACGTGACCTCATTATCCTGGGTCAAGAGAGCCTCATTATTGATCAGGTGCATATAGATCAGATCCCGATAATGGAAGGAAACCTCATTTTTAAAAGGGAAACGTTGCTCCTTCAAGGACTGGATCTGATAGTGAATCAATCCTTCGATTCCGATCTTCTTCATATCCTCCCAGTCAAATAATCTTTTCCTGCTCAAGTTTTGCCCGAATACCAAATAGAGGATGAACCCCAGAAATGGAATGAAAAACAACACCATCAGCCAGGCCCAGGTCGCTCCCGCATCTTTCCGCTCTAAGAATATGATAACAGCGGCAAGGATCAGGTTAAGAAAAAATAATACCCCTAGAAGAGCAGATAGGATACTCATCATGTCATGGCTCCTTTGACTTACTTTCTATCAATAGTATACCTGAGAATGGAATAGAAAAAAATGACAAGAAAAAAGAGCAGGGGCCTGCTCCTGCTCTTTGGTATAAGGTTTATTATTCATTTACTGCTTTTTTAGGCATGTCACTTTGGCGCTTTGGCCAGCATTCTACATTCTTTAAACCAGGAATGTCATCTGCATAGAAGACAGGATCCAATCCTTGACGACGCTGCGTCATATAGTTGTCCAAAGCTTTAAAGGCAATCGGTGCCAGGATACCGATTGCAGCCAAGTTCGTAAGGGCCATCAAGGCCATTGAAAAGTCAGCCAGGCTCCAGACGATATCAAGACTTGCGACAGACCCGAAGATCACCATTCCCAGTGCAATAAAGCGGTAGATCATAAGTCCGGTCTTGCTTTTATTAATGAATGGGAGATTGGCTTCACCATAATAATAACTCCCAATGATGGAACTGAAGGCAAAGGTAAAGATGGCAATCGCCAGAAAGATTCCGGCCCATGAGTTAAAGTGTTCAGACATGGCTGCTTGAGATAGTTCGATTCCCGTCAAACCGGAACCGTAGGCGTCTGACGTTAAAATGATAAAGGCCGTTGCGGAACATACTAGAATCGTATCAAAGAATACCCCCAGTGCCTGGATGAACCCCTGCTTGACAGGGTGGGAAACCGATGCCGTAGCCGCCGCATTCGGTGCACTACCCATTCCTGCTTCATTGGAGAATAGCCCACGCTTTACGCCGTTCATGATCGCAGCTCCAATACCCCCACCGACGACTTGTTCAAAGCCGAAGGCACTCTTGAAAATCATGGCGATGACGCCGGGCATTTCAGTGATATTCGTAATGACTACAAATAGAGCGAGTACAATATAAAAGCCTGCCATGATCGGTACAATGAAAGATGAAAAGTTGGCTATGCGTTTAACACCGCCAAAGATGATGAGTGCAGTCAATCCGGCCAGTACAATTCCAATGACCAACGTATTGATGCCAAATGAATTACTGAAGGCCGTTGCGATGGTATTACTTTGGACAGCATTAAAGGTTGTACCAAAGGATAGGATGATGGTAACCGCAAAGATCGAACTCATCCAGGGCTTGCCCAGTTGTTTCTTCATATAGTAGCCAGGGCCGCCTTTAAATCCAACCGTATCCTTTTCTTTATAAATCTGTGCCAATGTGCTTTCCACAAAGGCGCTTGCTCCTCCCAGAATGGCGACCAGCCACATCCAGAAGACCGCTCCAGGTCCCCCAATTGCTAAGGCAATGGCTACTCCTGCTAAATTACCTGTACCAATTCGAGTACCTGCTCCAATAAAGAATGCCTGTAAGGAAGAAATCTGCTTTTCCCCTTCTGCTTCGACGACATCCTTATCCCCTAATAATCGAATCATTTCACCTAAGTGGCGAATTTGAACAAATCTAGATCCGATTGTGAAGTACAATCCTAAAATGAGAAGTACTCCGATTAATATATACCCCCATAATATGGAGTTTGCTTCCGTGACTAAATTGTTTAAAATATCCATGATAACCCCCTCGAAAATTTGTGTTGGTTACATGTATTATTATCTGAAAATTAAAAATGAAAGTCAAGTTATTATCTGAATATTAAAATATTACCAGAATTTATTTAGTGAAGCGAACTATTTTATCATAGTAATAAAGGTTTTCTGAATATGAGTAAGACAAAAGTAATAGGGTAAATTATTATGTTGAAATAACTTATTTACATCTATTTAAATAACATTTTTTTATGTGATGGGGAATTCCGAACACAAAAAAAGCCATAAAAATCCATGGCTGTGGTTAAGTGTTCAAGCTATTGAATAGAATAAATAATGGCAGTAATCATTCGATCAGTAAAAATCCCAAAATCCTAAAACAAATAATAAAATTCCAGTGATCATTGAAATACCAAATAACATAAATAAGAAATCAAGAATGCTGTCGGCGAAGACTCTTTTGCGGTTCTCACGTTTAAAATGACGAACTTCCTTACGGTACGATCGTGCAGCACGACTCATACGAAACCTCCTCCTCCATTAACCCTTTTGCATTAATCACATATTCGTCACAATTAAAGAAAATCCTCCCTTTACATGAAAAAAATGACGATATACCCATCTCTTCGTCACAATAAGTCGATTGGACCTTTTCACATGCTGAATAAGGGGCTGTAGAGCCCCTTATTCAGTGAAAGAAAGCTTTGAAGTTTCTGCCTGTAAGCCTTTATTAACGAAGGTGATTCTGAGAGATTCCGCTTAGGGCGCTGCCGGCACTTTGATCGGATTTCTGCTGTACTGCCAAATCCCCTAAAGCCAGCATCCCGACCAGCTGACCGTTTTCCACAACAGGCAAACGGCGCACCTGATGCTGGGACATCATAGCCGATGCTTCTTCTACGGATGCATCCGGAGATATTGTCACGACTTGCTGTGACATAACCTGTGAGACATTTCCTTGTGCACCTTGAGACAGTCCACGAGTCGCAATATCACGGTCAGTAATCATACCGACAACCTGTCCGTTTTCAACCACAGGAACGGAACCGACGTTTCTGGAACTCATCTTGGAAGCGACGCTCTCAAGTGAATCCTGATTAGAAGCTGCTTCCACGTTTGTCGACATAATATCACGTACTTGCATGAAAAATTCCCCCTCGATCATAATGGCAGTACACACTTATTATCCAGCATACTTCTCCGCCTTATTCTGAAAATGTATTCCAATTCTGGCCCGGGGGACGGACCTTCATTGCTGCTTATTTTGCTATAAACAGCTGGGTCCAGTATGTTCCGTAAGTACCGCCCTCAGCATATCCCACTCCCACATGGGTATAGGACTTGTTGAGAACATTTTTACGATGAACCGGACTGTCCATCCATTCCCTCACAACTTCTTCAGGATTCGATTGTCCGGCGGCAATATTTTCTGAAGCTTCGCAATATGAGATATTAAACCGTTTCAGCATTTCCTCGGGAGTTCCGTAGGTCGGGCTTCTATGGGAGAAGTATCCGGCATCCTTCATATCCCGTGACTTGTTCAGGGCGATTTTAGAGAGTTTCATGTCAGCCAGAAGAGGAGGGAGGCCGTATTTTTGTCTTTCCCGATTTGTTAATTCAGTGACCCGGCTCTCGAATGAAGTTTCAGATGTGATGCTTGGGATCTTGATGTTTTGCCCCGGATAAATGATATTCGGATCCTCCACCTGCGGATTTGCACTGATCATTTCAGACAATCCGATCTGAAACGTCCTGGAAATGGTCCAGAGAGTATCTCCTTTTTTTACAATATACGTGTTTTCGGCGATTGTTTTATGTAGATCAAATAGACTAAAGAAAAGGGACGATGTGATAATAACAAGGGATAGTTTAGTCTTCATGAGTATAAATTGTGTAATTCGAAACAAATTATTCTTCTGAAATGTGTAAAAGTAGGATTATCGCTTCATTTTTAGGGAAAAGGGAAACCATATAACATTAAATGAAACCTTTTACGGACTGAAACGTACAAATAGGTAACGATATTTTAAAAAGAGGTGAATAACGTGGTAAAGGAGAACGATCGCTTTAAAAAAGTGATAACGAAATTGTCGAACGTCGGTGTGAATATTTCTAAAACGAAATCAAGACGGGAAATTCTTCATTCACTAAAGCAGTATCAACCATTACCTAAGACGTTAACACAAGATTCATAATCCATGCTTATCCGAAATGTTGGACAGACATATTTCCCCAATCTTCCCGATATACTATAGCTATAGGTAAAGGGGAGGGTTAGGCATGGAGAGAATGATGTTTGATCTACAAGCATTAAAGGAAATCAGAAAGAAGGCAGATGAGATTTCATACTACTGTATGAGCCGGGAGCAGCCTTCAGATCCCCATCGTGTAAGCATGGCATTAGATCAGGTATGTCGTGCCCTGGCTATGTTTGCAGAAATGGAGCTTCATCGCATGCAGAATCAGCATATTCCCTATGACCCCCAGAGCTATATCAAAGGGCGTCTCGGAATTGCCTATCGATCTGTACTCAAAGTCCCTCAGGAAGATTCGAATACAGCTTAGTAAAAGAGGTTGACCCAAGATCCATTGGCTTCTAAGCCAAGACTACGACAGATATAGTGAAACACTCTGTACTCATATGGCCTGGTCCGATAAGGATGATATCCACTCATCGTTTTGGGTCAGCCTCTTTTTATGTATGTACCATACTAAATCTATAAGTTAGGTGACGATATTCATGGCGAGATATAAGGAAGTATTGCTTATATGCAATGGCAAGGCAGGTCAAGGTACACTCGAGGTCCTGTTGAAGGATGCGGTACCTCCTTTATTGGATATTTGCAACGAATTGATCATTCACAAAACAAAAGAAAAGGGAGATGCCGAAAGGGTCTGCAGGGAATCGGGAAGCCGCTATGAGCTCGTGGTGATAATGGGTGGGGACGGTACCATCCATGAAGCCATCAATGGGCTGGCTGTCCTTGAGGATCGTCCGCTGATTGCCGTTCTTCCTGGTGGTACATGCAATGATTTTGCACGATCCCTGAATATCCCCATGAATATTCGCCAAGCCGTAAGCCTTATAACCGAACGGCCGACAGAACAGGATATCGACATTGTCCAGGCTGGGGAGCGGTATTTCAGTAATTTCTGGGGAACGGGATTGGTTGCCCAGACGAGCGATAATATAGATGTCGGATCTAAGAATGTCCTCGGAAAACTGAGCTATTATATAAGTGCTTTCCAATCAATCCAGGATTCACCTATCTTGAGTGTGAAGGTCACTACGGAAAATGAGATTGTGGAAGAGGAGGTCGTCATGCTGCTGGTCGCAAACGGCCGATCCATCGGTTCAAATCCTCTGCCGACCTGTATCGATATGGACGATGGATTGATGGACATTTATGTGGTGAAGAAAAGTGGATTTCCGTTGTTGAAGGAATTTCTTGTCATTAAAAGTACTGGTAATATCAGCGAAGAATATGACGATATCATGCACATTCAAGCACAAGAAGCCCATATTGAACTCGGGCAAAATGAGAAGCTTGATATGGATGGGGAACTCTATGAAGGCAGCAGGCAGTCCCTGCGGGTGTTACATAAGCATCTGCGCTTTGTAGTGGGATCTTCCGAATGAAAAAGGAGCATGGGCTAACCCCATGCTCCTTTTTTGATCGGTAGATCATGGAGTTTGCTTTTTCTTCTTGATGACCAAGTAGACGAGATATACGACAATCAGCACACCGCCTGCTCCTAGTGTCAAGAAAGTAAAGTTTTCTTCGATAAAAGGTTTTGCTTTTGCTCCCAGTGTCAGTATGATCGCACCTTCCAGGAAAAAGCGGATCCCTCTGCCAATGATCGACCAGATCACTAATACCCGGATCTTCACACCGGAAACTCCCGCGAATATCGTGAAAATTTTATAAGGAACCGGTGTCAGGCCTGCAATCAGTAATGCCATTGGACCGAACTTTGTAAAATACTCTTCTACTTTTTGAACTCTTGCTTCAGAGAATAGCCGTACAAGAATCGGGCGTCCCAGCTTTTTTCCTATCAACCATCCCAAAAGGGAGCCGATGACGGAAGCGATCGTCGTATAAAGCGCGTAAAGCAGGGCACTGTCAGGGTTGGCAATCGCCAAGGGAATCAGTAATACATCAGGTGGAATAGGAAAGAAAGATGAATCTGCGAATGAGACGATCATCAGTCCCCATACACCGTAATCCAATAACCAAGCTTCGAACGTGTGAAGTAGTTCAGACATACGTAATCTCCTTTATGAATAAAGCGTTAATTTCAAATTTAATAGAACATAAGAAAGTATATCACTTTTCATAAAGGGAGTCATGAAATATCCTATTCCTCCTGAGCTTAAAGAACTGAACCATAAACATTTTATGCATAAAGTGAAATACATCTATTTCTCGGGAAATAGTGACAGTATTCTTTAGGATTCTACATTTCGACAGGAGATTTCATTCCCAATAATCGCAAACCTTCAGAAAGGACAATCCCCACGGCATGAACCAGGGCCAGACGGGAAGTTTGCTGGCTGTCATCCGAGATGATTTTGGTTTTAGCATAATAACGGTTGAAACTTTGTGATGTGACGATTAAATATTTGGCAATGATAGATGGCGCATAATGCTGCCATGATTTTTCGATGATTTCCGGAAATAATCGCAGCTGCTTTATCACTTCCCAGCTTTCGGCATCTTCAAGACCTTCAAATGTCAGTGGAGCTATTCCACCTGCTTTTCTGAGCAGTGATTGAGCTCTCGCATACGTATATTGAATATAAGGACCGGTTTCACCTTCGAACGTAAGCATATGTTCCAGGGAGAATTCAATATCATTGAGGCGGTCATTTTTCAGGTCATGAAAAATGATCGCCCCGACCCCGACATCTCTAGAAACCTCATAAGCATCTTTTAAGTCAGGGTTTTTCTGTTTAATGTTATCCTCCGCCATGTTGATTGCTTCGTGAAGCACTTCTTCAAGAAGGATGACCCTGCCTTTACGAGTAGACATCTTCTTCCCTTCCTTTAAATACAAGCCGAATGGAATATGCTTCATTTCATCTGCCCACGTGTACCCAAGCTTTTTCAACACGTTCATCACTTGCTTGAAATGGATGGTCTGCTCCTGACCTACAATGTACAGGGCTTCATCAAAGGCATATTGACGCTGACGGTAAAGGGCGGCAGCCAGGTCCCGTGTGGCATAAAGGGTTGCTCCATCAGATTTCTTGATCAGGCAGGGAGGAAGATTCCCATCATCCATCCGAACGACTTGAGCCCCTTGGGATTCCTCAAGAAGATTGTGTTTCTGCAGCAAAGTCACGACTTCTTCCATCTTGTCATTGAAAAAGGCTTCACCGTTATAGGAATCGAACTCCACTCCAAGTAAAGAGTAGATTGTTTTAAAGGCTTGGAGTGACTCATCCTTAAACCATCTCCAAAGCCTGGTTATTTCTTCATCCCCGTCTTCGAGGAGCTTAAAGGCTTTTCTTCCTTCTTCCTCAAGGGAAACATCGACTTCTGCCTGTTCATGAAATTTTTTATAAAGAATAAACAATTCGGCAATGGGATTTTTATTGACCTTTTCCGGGTCTCCCCATTTTTTGAAAGCGACGATCAGTTTACCGAATTGGGTCCCCCAATCCCCGATATAATTGATTTTCACGGTGCGATAGCCGCATTTTTCGGCAATGGAGGCAATGGCATTCCCGATGACCGTCGAGCGAAGATGTCCCATGGAAAACGGTTTGGCGATGTTAGGTGAGGACATATCTAATACGACAGTTCGGTTTTCTCCAAAGGTGTGGGTTCCATAATCCTTTCCTTTCGTCAAAATTCCCGTCACGATTTCTCTCCCCACTTTTACCCCGTCAAAGTGGATATTGATATATGGTCCAACGGCCTCCACCTTAGGGAAAAGAGGAGAGGTAATCGCAGCGGCCATATCATTGGCGATTTGTGCAGGGGCTTTTTTCATGGTATTCGCCAACTGGAAGCAAGGGAAAGCCAAGTCCCCTAAATGACTGTGCTTCGGGGTTTCAATCAAATCGTATAGATCTTCCTCGCTCCAGTCCGGCAAGAGCTGTGTCTTTAATTCTTGAGCCAATAGTGATTTCAAGTCCATCTTGTTACACCTCCCATTAATATGAAACACAAAAAAACCCGTCTCTATACAGAGACGAGTTTAGCTCGCGGTACCACTCTTATTCCCGATTAAGGACACTCATTGTATAACGGGAGATCCCGGTTCTTCCCTACTGATTTCAAGAAGAACTTCTCAGAAGTGCGGTTCATCCAGGACTTCACACCGGGCTCCCACCGCCCCCGGCTCGCTTATGATCCACGTCGGGATTACTCTCTTCTTCACAGAATATTCCATATCTAATTACTATTATTTTACACATATCAGGGATGAATGCAACCTGTAATTAAGAATCTTCTGAAGAAAACATATACGTTTTATGATGATACCTCATACTGAACACAAGGCCGAGGGCCAGCATATTCCCCATGAGGGAGCTCCCTCCATAACTGATGAACGGAAGGGGGATACCGGTGATCGGCAGTAATTGGATCGTCATTCCGATATTCTGGAACACATGGAATGTGATCATACTGATGATTCCTGCACAGACATAAGCGTTGAAAGGCTCTTTCGTATCAAGCGCCGTCTTGGTTAGATGGTAGATCAGCAGAAAGTATAAACTGATGACGACACTTGCGCCGATAAATCCATACTCTTCGCCGATGACACTGAAGATAAAGTCTGTATGATTTTCCGGAATGTACACTTCACCGCCACTGTAGCCTTTCCCGAAAATCTGTCCTGAACCTATGGCATTAAGGGAGTTGATCAAGTGAAATCCTTCTAATTTCGCATAATTGTACGGATCAAGCCAGGCATAGATCCGGCCGAATTGGTAAGCTTTCACGTTTAAGTATTTCTCCAATAATTGCGGTGCCCATATTACCAGTGAAAGGATGCCCGCACCTAAGACTCCGATAGAAGCATAGATAGGTACGATCAGCTTCCACGTAATTCCTGAAACGAGGATGATACCAGTCATGATGGCGAGTATGACCAATGATGTCCCTAAATCCGGCTGCTGCATGATGAAAGCAAGGGGGAGAAGGGTGGTCAAGCCGATTTTAATTAATAACAGAAAGTCTGTCTGCAATGTTTTTCTTGGATTAAGTTCATGATGATTGGTAATGATACGTGCCAAAGCAAGGATTAAAAATGTCTTCATGAACTCTGAAGGCTGTATCGATCCAAGCGGTCCCAGCATGAACCAGCTTTTAGCTCCATTCCGGTGAGGTGCAAGGCTTTCCGGAGAAATCAATAATAAAACGAGAAGGAAGATTCCTGCGCCGTATATGTACCAGGCAAGCCGTTTATACTGATCTGAGTCGAGAAATAACGCAGCGCCGATGATGATACCGCCCACTACGTACCAAAAAGCCTGTCTAATCACAAAGTTTGTCCCATATTGCCCTGAGGTCTGGGCGCTGCTGATTCCCATTGCACTTACAATAAAGAACAGCATTAATAAAAAGAGAAGACCCCAATCGATCTTATCAGCAAATCGCTGGCGAGTTTCCATAATCTATTCACCTGAATTTCTAAAGATTTCACATTCCTAGTCTAATAGAAATGAAAGGAAATTTCTACTCATGACCCGAGAAATTCGAGAACTTCTGTCGGCATATGACACGTATTTGGAACAGGTGAAGAATTGAATTCATCGGGAATGTTGATAGCAGAAGGGCTCAGGAGAAAAACAGAGAGGGTATATTCCATTTATTACATGTTTATAGTAGGTATTTGATATAAAAATAGATTATATTTAATACTATTTGGTTTAGAAGCTAATATCGACGATAAATACTTTGAAATGAAGTTATTCAAACCATAGTGTTGAGAGGTGTTTGAAAGTCATATCCTTAAAGTTGATTGGAGTGGAAGGTGCTCGACTCCTGCGGGAAACGCTGGACAGGTGAGACCCCGCAGGGCAAAGCCCGAGGAGGCTCACCGCCAGCCCCGCGGAAAGCGAGCACCTGGAACGGAAATCAACCGACGCATTCCAAATTAAAGCAATAAAGTAGGAAATAGAAGCATAACTTCAACACAAAGTACTGAAATATGACTATTTTCGACAATTACCTGCGACTTTTGTCATCATTTTGAAATGAAATAGAAAAGAACAAATATGTTCTATATTTGATAAAATAGAAGCTATGAACTGTGCACCGTGTTAATCAGATGGAGGGAATGTTCTTGAAGGCAAATAACCAAGTTAAAGATATCATCTATGTTCACATGAATCTGGATCGCCAATATGTCGTTTCTTACGGAATCCATTTCAACGAGTTTACAATGAATGCCCGTAAACCCTTGAAGAACTTACTTCTTATCAAGCATCAGTACGAGCATGGTGCTTTCAATATACATACCCATATGGAATATGTAGAACAGGACGAAATGAAAAAGATCATCGATGACGGGGTTCAGGGCTATGGAGACTTCTGCTGGATCGATTTTGAAGAAGAGGTCGGAGTCGATGAATTGAACGGACAGGAAATTGCAGAACTCCTTTATATGGGGCATATCAAACAGCCATTAAACCCTCCATTTTATTCTAAACTGAATAACCGCTATGCCTATCTTTCCAATGATGACGGCTGGTTTAATAAAATTTATTACCGGGACTTTGAGGACTTCTATCATATGCTGGGAGCGACCCTTTCATCGAAACTCAGTACGGTCAAGAGTGGGAAAGGCCTCTTCGGTATGAAGAAGGAGAAACCCTATCCTGTGATTGGGAAGGAAGTCATTCATTCCTTCCGGGATAAGTTAAAAGAAGGAATGGTCATCTCCCTTGAAAAAGCAGTATTGACGAGAGGGAAGATCGAGATTCCCATATGGGTGATCGGCGATTATTATGACATGGATGAAATGACAGAGGACTATAAGCAGATCCGCAAATTACCTGCGAACGGATTATTATCATATGACCGTAAAACAAAGAGCTGGAGCGCCTTGCTTAAATGAGGGACCGTGAAGTTTTCGCAGAGATCCCATTCCATGACACCCTCGTTCAAGCCGTCTTTCTTGAACGGCTCAATCGGTTTGTGCTGGAGTGCGAGCTTCCTTCAGGTTCAAAGGAAAAAGTCCACTTACCCGATCCGGGCAGGCTGAAGGACTTGCTGGTACCTGGAGGGCCGATCTGGCTAAAGGAATCCAGGGACCCAAAAAGGAAAACAAGGTGGTCAGCGGTCATGACCCATGATCCCGTAAACGATATGTATGTTTCCTTGAATACTCAATATCCAAACCGGTTGGTCCTTGCAGCCCTGCAGACGGAAGTACTGGAGGAGCTGAAGGGTTGGCGCTTGGAAAAAGCCGAATATAAGGTGGGAGGTTCCCGCTTTGACTTCCTCCTCCAACATAAACAAAATGGTGATAAATTACTACTCGAAGTCAAAAGTGTCACGATGGTCGAGGACGGAATAGGTAAGTTTCCCGATGCCGTCACAGCAAGGGGAGCGAGGCATGTAGAGGAACTGACCCATTTGCAGATGAAGGGAAGCTATCAAACAGCGGTCTTATTCATTGCCCAGCGTACAGATTTGCGGGGAATCACTTCCGCTCCTGAAATCGACCCCCATTTTGCCCGGGTTATGGTAGAAGCCGCCAGACACGGTGTCAGGTTTTTCGGAAGAAAGTGCATCGTGACGCCTGAACGCATCTCTCTCAGTGGATCTATCCCCGTTTACACAGAAAAGGATTAATCTCGCCGTGCCCGTGAGATTAATCCTTTTTTCTATCCTATTCCACCACTACCTTAGCCGTCGCTTTATAGTCCTGATCCCCCTTGGCGGTCATCCAGACGGTCAATGTATAAGAGCCGCTTTCAACCTTCGGGAGGACAATTTCACGAGAAAACGCTTCCCCTTGCTTCACAGTGATTTCCTGTAATGCCTGTGTATACATTTTATTCTTTGAATCTTTATAAACGATCTCGCCTTTTTCGTTTCGAAGTTCATAGTCGATTGTCTGACCGGATGAGAAAGAAAATGTTTTCTCCTGCTCTGTTTGGTTTTTCACACTATATACATATACACTTTGACCATTAGCATCTTTCTTGGTTAATGAAGGTTCCATTTCTCCTGCGACAATTCCTTTCTGTACAGAAATATCTTCACCAGCTCCCTGTTCTGTCCCATTTTTCTCCGGCTGACTGTCGTTTTGATCAGCTGCTCCACAGCCGGCCATTCCGGTTATAAGAATGATTAGCATCATCATGAATCGCTTCACGCTAGAGTCACCTCCTTACTGTATTAGACAGAGTTTGCTCAAAAAAGGTTACAAGCCTTCGGAGAATATGAGCTCGGAAGGCATGGGGGATGTGCTCTTCTGGTTTCTTTCACCCATTATTGGGGCATTCAGTTACATATGTAAGGCAGATTACTTTTTTATCTTATACGGTTTAGTACTATATAATTATAGAAAAGCGCAGAGGAGCATGATGGATGAGAATTTGGTTAGCGATTGTAAGCGTATTTTCCTTACTATTAGTATCGGCTTGCGGCTCGTCAAATGCAAACGATAGCGTGAGAATTCCTGATGAAGAGTGGGGAACGATCACGTCGAAAGCAAATGGGACCAAGGTGAATATGTTCATGTGGGGAGGAGATGACGGGATCAACCGATATATCGATGAAGTCATGGCCCCCATGTTAAAAGAAAAGAACAATATCGAACTGAACCGGGTACCTTTAGATACGCCGGAAATCCTGCAGAAGCTGCAAACCGAGAAACGGGCAGGGAAAGAAAAGGGGACGATCGACATCGTCTGGATCAACGGTGAGAATTTTAAAAATGCGAAACAACAGGATCTTTTGGCAGGTTCCTTCACGGACAAACTGCCTAACTTCAACGAATACTATGATACGGACAGTGACGCCTTTCAATATGACTTCGGAACGGAAACAGAAGGGTTTGAATCCCCTTGGGGTAAAGTTCAATTCGTTTTTTTCTATAATAGTGAAAAAGTGAAAAATCCGCCGGCTACCTTTAAAGAGTTGAAAGCATTCATGAAAGGGAATCCCGGGAAATTCACTTATCCAAATCCAAGTGATTTCACTGGGAATGCGTTTCTAAGACATCTTCTTTATGCCAAAACGGATTCGAATCTGGCCAGGGACGGGTTTGATGAAGAAAAGGCGGAGGAGATTGGAGCGGAAGTGTGGGACGAATTAAACACCATTAAGCCTTATCTGTGGAGAAAAGGGGAGACGTATCCAACCACCTTGACGGATCTTGATAAGCTGTACAGCCAGGAAGAGGTGTGGATGACGATGGGATATAACGAAGCAAGGGCGGAACATCTGATCAAGGATGGCGTGTTTCCGGAAAGCACGAAGTCGTTCATATTGAGTGACATCGGATCGATCGGGAATACTCATTTCCTTGCCATTCCTTTCAATAGTCCCAATAAAGAAGGCGCCATGGTGGCTATAAATGAGTTCCTGTCCCCGGAAGCGCAGTATGAGAAGCTGAAACCGGATTATTGGGGGGAAAGTTCTCCCATTTCCTACGACAAGCTTGATGAGGAGTGGAGGAAGAAATTCATGGAGATCGATCGCGGTGAAAGTGTATTGGAGGCGTCAAAGCTTGAGGAAAACTTCAAGGGTGAGCTTGATGCTGCCTATGTTGAATGGCTGAAGGAGAACTGGATCCGTGAAGTGGCCAGCCAATAACGCACTTCTCCTCCTGCCGGGCATACTCTTTTTCCTCCTGATTCCCGGCCTCGGGATCGTTCTTGCGATTTTGGAAAGTGTAAGGGGCGGGGGATTCTTTACATTCGAATATTACCGGGAATTGTTTGAACACGATCGTTTTATCGCATCGGTCCTGTTCAGCCTGACGGTGACCGTGATCTCGACGATCCTGTCCCTTTTCATTGGCTTGGGTATCGTCAAGGCTTTCTCTCCATTGTTAAAGGAAACCGGACATAAACTGCTGGTGTGGATCCCGATGCTCGTCCCCCATTTTGTATGGGCGTATCTCGTCTACTTACTCTTTAATCAGAGCGGCTTTTTCTCACATATTGCAGGAGTGCTCGGCTGGATTGATGATCGCAGTCAATTTCCTATATTGGTGCAGGACCGGAATGGGATCGGGATCATATTGACATATGTGTGGAAAGAAGTTCCCTTTGTGACCCTGATGCTGTTACCCGTGTATGCTACTATGCACAAAGGGTATAAAGAGGTCGCTTCCTTGCTGGGAGCGGGGTCCTATCAAACGTTCAAAGTAGCAGAATGGCCGTTTATCTACCCTGTCCTCATTGAAACCGGGGCCATTCTTTTTGCTTTTATTTTTACGGGCTTTGAAGTTCCACGGTTGCTGGGGGTCACGTCTCCACAAATGCTTGCAATCCTTGCATACGACTGGTTTTATAGCGGTAACTGGAGTGACCGCCCATTAGCGTTTGCCTCACTTGTCATGACCGGACTCGGCATCGGGGTCTTCATGTGGATTGTTCTTTATATCACGAACAAGAAACGGATGCACATCACTAAAGGGATTGGGAATTAGAGGTGTCTTGATGAGAAATACGTTGTTTTACAGCATATCCTTTATCCTTTTTATTTTTCCCCTCTTCTTTTTATTGTATAAAAGCTTTTACGGGGTAACGGCATGGGGGAGTTCTACTGGAGGAGATCCAAGCGTAAGGGCATGGGAGCTCTTGATGAACGAAGGAGAGTTTCTGAATTCAGTAGGGGTCTCGGTGTGGATTGCGCTAGTCGTGTTGATTCTCAATCTTCTCATCGGCATCACCGCGGGAAAAGTGTTCTCCTTTTCTTCATTCAGGGGAAAATCAGTAGTGGAAGCGTTCATGATGCTGCCACTGTTCATTCCCGTTTTGGTCGTGGCCATCGGACTTCATATTACCTTTATACGTTATGGCCTCTCCGATCACTGGCTCGGGGTCGCCCTCGTTCATTTGGTGCCGACGATTCCTTACAGCATAAAAATGTTTAAAACAGGCTATGAGCAGATTGGATCGAAATTACTCGAACAATCCATCATCCTTGGAGGGAGTGCCGTCAAGCGCGTATACCATATCGAATTACCACTGCTCCTTCCAAGCATCCGCAGTGTATTGTTCCTGACGATTGTCATCTCTTTAAGTCAATATGTCCTGACGGCGATCATAGGCGGGGGGAACGTCGTAACCCTTGCAATGGTCTACTACCCATTTACTGATACGGCAGATGAAGCGGTCATGGCGGCATTCTCCATTGTGTTCGCCCTTATTCCCATCATCTTATACATCATACTTGAGGGGTGTTTGAAATTCACACTCCCATACCAGCATCTAAGAGGGAGGAAGAAGCAGTGAGTTCGTTTATAAATATCCAGGGAGTGTCGAAAACCTTTAAAGAGAAAGAGATTTTGAAGAATGTAACCTTCTCCTTGCAAAAGGGGGAGATCCTCTCATTGGTAGGCACATCGGGTTCAGGGAAATCCACCTTTTTGCGGATTCTCGCAGGCTTAGAAACTGCTACAAAGGGAAAGGTATTAATAGATGGTAACGATATTTCTTTAACCAAACCTCAAAACAGACCTATTGGTATGGTCTTTCAGCAGCCTTTGTTATTTCCTCATATGAATGTTCTTGAAAACGTCATGTACGGGTTGGAAATGAGTGGGGATAAGAAACGTGAAAATAAAAGGAGTGCGAAAGACTATATTCAAAGAGTCGGTTTAGGTGAAGTCATGCATCATTATCCCTCTGAGCTTTCGGGAGGCCAGCAGCAGCGGGTATCCCTTATCCGCTCCCTCATTCTGAAACCGAAGCTGTTACTCTTAGACGAACCTTTCAGCAGTCTCGATTTACAACTGAGGAAAGAGTTGAGGCAGTGGGTCTTGAACGTATTTAAAGAAGAAGGAACCACGGTCTTGTTCGTCACCCATGACCGTGATGAAGCATATGAGATGGGAGACCGGGTGGCAGTGTTACACGAGGGACGATTCCTGCAAATCGGGACACCGGAAGAGATCTATTACCGTCCCGGATCCTCCTTTGTCGCTTCTTTCATGAGTGATGGACTCACCCTGCCCCGAAGACAATTCATTCATGCTTCCCATCTGTGCGTAAGTTCCTCGGGACATGATCTGCACTATCCGAATTGGGAAGGGACGGTGCTGCAAAAGCTGTTTGTAGCAGGAACGAATATCCATGAAGTATGGGTGGAAGAGCTGGATCAGAATCTCAATCTTCCCCTTGAAGGGACCTCTTCCCACGAAAAGATTTGGCTATATGCCAAGGAAGAGAACATTCAAACGTTTCAGAAAGAGGAATAGGAGGGAAGAACATTGAAGAAGAAGGAAATCGGCAAGATCTTTCTATTCATCGCGATACTACTGTGCCTCATGTGGATCAGCCGGAATTTCTTTCATGTAAAGCCCCATGATATCAGGGATTGGATTGTGTCATTCGGCATTTGGGCACCGATTGTTTTTATTGTCGTCTATACGGTCCGCCCCTTGATCCTTTTCCCGGCTTCCATCCTATCGTTCTCGGCAGGCCTTGCTTTCGGTGCCGTGGAAGGCTTCTTTTATATTGTACTGGGGGCGCTGGGTGGTGCGACGGTAGCCTATTATGCAGCAAGCATCCTTGGGGCGAAACTCTTAAAAAGACCATCCCCCCGCATGGCGAAAATTCGGGAAAAGATGGAGGAGAGCGGCTTCATCTATGTCCTGGTATTGCGGCTGGTGCCATTCTTGAACTTTGACTTGGTCAGTTACCTGGCCGGGATGGGAAAAGTGAGATACCTTCCATTCATACTCGCCACAGCCATCGGAATTTTACCCGGCACGTTTGGCTATGTCTTTCTGGGGTCAAGCTTGGTAGGAGAAGATCGGACGAATTTATATATTGCCATTGCGTTTTTCTCAGCCATGATCATCGTACCACTCATCTTTAAGAAGAAGATGAAAGCATGGCTTGGATTATCTGGCAAAGAAGATAAGTAAAGGATGGGAAGTACATGTTAGACACGCATGCCCGTAAGTGGGTGCAGCCAAGTATAGAGGGGACGGCGCGACTGTTCCTGAACAAAGGATTAACGGCCAATCAAGTGACGGTCACCGCCTTCATCGTGGGGTCAGTGACAGGTCTGGTCTATTACCTGGGCTTCCCGTTCATGGCCGTCCTCTTATTATGGCTGTCAGGATTCCTGGACGCCGTGGATGGAACCATGGCCCGACTGACCAAACCATCTCCCTTTGGCACCGTCATGGATGTGACGTTTGATCGGATCGTCGAAATCAGTGTCATCCTCGGAGTTGCCTTCTTGCACCCCGACATCATGTGGGCCCTCCTTTTACTCAGTGTTTCCATCATCATTTCCATGACCATTTTCCTGACCGTGGGAGCTGTATCAGAGAAGCAGGGCATGAAGTCATTCTATTATCAGGCGGGACTGGCCGAGAGAACGGAAGGATTCATCCTGTTCAGCCTCATGATGATCTTTCCATCCATTGTCCTGTGGACGACCCTCCTGTTTTTTGCAGTGGAGTTATACACGGGTATCCAACGATTCCTAGAAGCGAAACGACTACTTTCATAAGGAGAGATTCAGATGGAACAATACGATTTAATTGTCATAGGAGGAGGGGCCGGCGGATTGACCGTCGCTTCAGGAGCCGCTTCCCTGGGAGCGAAAGTGGCACTTGTTGAAAAAAGCGGCCTCCTGGGCGGGGATTGCCTTCACTTTGGCTGTGTCCCGTCCAAGGCTTTCATCCAATCGGCAAGAGAAGTGGCGACCATACGTGCCGGTGGGGATTATGGATTTGAAACAAAGGGTTCTGTCGATATGAAGAAGATAAGAGAAAGAGTCAAAGGAGCCATTTCTCACATCCAGCAGCACGATGATCCCGACCGCTTCCTGGAGCTCGGTGTGGATATTTATTTCGGAGGAGCCGAATTCCTTGATCCCCATACCATTTTAGTAGAGAAAGAGGACCGGATCTCCGGGAAGAGGATTGTGGTGGCGACAGGATCAAGTCCCCTTATCCCGGGAATCGAAGGCCTGGCCGACGTAGAATACCATACGAATGAAACCGTATTTGAAGTCGGTGAATTGCCTCGCAGGGTGGTCTTCATAGGCGGAGGCCCCATCGGTCTTGAACTGGCACAGGCTTTCTCCCATTTAGGTTCTGAAGCTATTGTCCTGGAGCAGCACGATGAAATCCTGGTGAAAGAAGATAAGGATATTCGCGAAGTGGCCACCGGGTTATTGGAAAAGGATATTCAGTTTGTATATGGAGCGGAAATCAAACGTGTGTCAGAGCAGGATGGACAGAAAGTGGTCCATTATGTGAAAGATGGACAAGAGGAATCGGTGGATGGAGATTTATTGTTTCTTGCAACAGGACGTAAGCCTGGTACGGAAACCCTGAATTTGTCTGCTGCCGGAGTGGAAGTGGATGAGCGTGGCTTCATCAAAGTGAACGACGAACTAAGAACGAACCTTTCCCATATTTTCGCCATTGGAGATGTGAACGGACGATATCCTTTCACACACGGTGCCGGAATGGAAGGGAAGCTCGTGGTCCAAAACGCCGTTTTCGGATTGAAACGAAATGTTTCCTATAACAAGCTGCCGTGGACAACCTATACGACACCTGAGATCTTTCATATCGGCCTGACGGAGGAAGAAGCGGTGGAAAAAGGAATGGAATACAGGGTCTATAAGAAGACTTTAGACGAGGTCGACCGGTTCGTGGCAGATCAGCGGACAGAGGGACTCGTCAAAATCATCACAGACCCGAAAGGCAAGATCCTCGGTGCTCACGCAGTCGGTTCCGGTGCAGGTGACTGGATGCAGCCGGTCGTGTTCGCAATGGAAAAGGGAAGCAAGATCGGTGCCCTTTCCAATATGGTCTATCCGTACCCGAATCACGCAGCGGCAGTCCAGCAGACAGCGGACCTGTACTGGAGAGAGAAACTGTTCGACGGGGTATTGCCTGTGATTAGTAAGAAGTATGTGGAATTGTTTAGATAAAGATGTTTTGAGGGCACGGCTGCTGATGAGGTGGCCGTGTTTTTTGTTTGTGTGAGGGGAGAGTTTGCTTAAAGAAAATAGAGAATGGAACAAGTCTAGCACGGTCCTCACTATCATTCAGTCCATGAACCTCCCCTCAACCGGCCAAACCAACAACAAAACGTACTTGCTTACTCCCAGTATTTTCCTACAAACCGTCGATCGATCCAGTTCTTCAACCGCCATGCCCAACCGCTGACCAATGAAAAGGATCCGTAGGTTAAGAAGCCACGCTTATCCCCAATAGACATAATCGCCAAATATCGTTTCTGTGGTTCAAAGGGGATAATCTTGCCGCCAGCCGCTGCACCGGTCAGATTTCTCCATAATACAGGTCCTTGCCTGACAGCCGTGACCCCGTTTTTCGGAAGGTCGGGGAAGTCTTGTAAAGTCGCACAGTCCCCGGTTCCAAACACGTTTGGGTATTTCACTGATTGAAGGTAGCTGTTCACGAGCAGATATCCTTGTTCATCTGTCGGCAAGACACTGCTTCCGAATAGGGGAGGTGCTTTGGGTCCGCCTAAGAAAATCACTTCTTCATACTCGAGGCTCTCACCATTATCTGTATACAGTTTGGCCTCCTCTACTTTCGTCACACGTCCCTGATGCAAGTCGATGCCTTTTGAAAGGGCAACACCCGTCATCTTTTTAGACGAAAAGGAACCGGCTTTTTCTAAAAGTAGAGAGGAGTGGACGACCGCAATCGAATGATCTTCATAACCCTTGTCCACCATCCATGCTTTCAAGGATAAAGCCATTTCAATACTCGCTGCTCCACCCCCGATAAAGACGGTCTTCCTGCTGTTATGCAGTTTCCCGATTTGCTCGGGGAACCGGTAATTTGGTTTGATTGGCAGGTTGTGCTCCTGTAAGCCTTTGATCTCCATCGAGTCATTTCGGGAGCCGATATCGAAGGAAACAAAATCGTAAGTGAAAATCTCGCCTTTGTCTGTTAACAGATGCTGCTGGTCGGGATCGATGGAGAGAACCGTGCTTTCGACAAAGTCACAGCCGGAGCCCTTACACAGGTTCTTTAAGTCAATCCGGGTTTCTTCCAATGAATAGATTCCTTCTGTGTACCCGGAGAACATCCCTGAATAATATTGATAACGGGAAGGGGAGATGAGGACCCATTTCACGTGTTCCTCCTGGTGTTGACTCTTTTTTATGCAGTGAAGGTGGCTGTGTCCGCCACCGACTAAGATGATTGTTTTCATAGTGGGTCTCCTTTTAGTGAGAGCGCTTTTCTTCCCATTCTTCCCGGATCATACCCATACGGATGGAGTCGTAATAGACGCCATTATAATACCGGCATTTTCTCATGCGTCCTTCAAGCTGCATCCCGACTTTCTCGGCTGCCTTCATCATCCGTTCATTCCCTGACCAAGTCGTGATGCCGACCCGTCCGATTTCCTTCGTAGTAAAGAGGTGATCGACCCATAGGGATAAGGCTTCGGTTCCATATCCGCCGTTCCAGTATGCCGGATCGTAAATGACGATCCCCGCTTCAAGCCATCTGGTGGGCTCGTAATCCCAATAGTATCCCACGGTTCCGATGATGGTACCGTCGACCTCGATGACCCGTTGGAACTCATCGCTGCGACTTTTATTTCTGATGGATGATTCCATATACTCTTCAAGGGGGACGTACGTATGCTTAAAATAAGGGGCGTCCCATTTTTTCCACTCTGGAGAAGGATCCCCGTAAATATAGTCCCAAAGACAAGGAAGGTCTCTCTCTTCTATTTTTCTAAGTGTTACACGCTGACCGGTTAATTTCAATTCATGAGCACTCCTTTATTGTGTTACTATTTCCATTATACAGAAAATAGCCGGAATTATCAGAATAGATCATGAGAAAATCAGAGGTCCGTCCCTCTGTTGTGAGGGACGGACCTCTGGTTGGTTAACTTGCTTTGATTGAGGACACTGGTGCTTTTTTCTTTTGGGTCAGTTTGTCGACGATGGATGTGATGGCACCGTCGCCTGTTACGTTGCAGGCAGTTCCGAAGCTGTCCTGTGCAAGGTAAAGGGCAATCATGAGGGACGTCATAGTCGGTCCGAATCCAAGCATCGTTTCAAGTAATCCAAGGGCTGCCATGACGGCTCCCCCTGGAACACCAGGCGCTGCAATCATTGTGATGCCGAGCATCAAAATGAAGGGGAAAAGCTGAGTGAACTGCAGTGCTTCACCCTGGATGAACATGACGGCCATGGCACAGCTGACAAGGGTGATGGTACTTCCTGATAAATGAATTGTGGCGAGAAGCGGAACAGAGAAGTCGGCGATCCGTTCTCTGGCACCGATTTTCTTCGAACGCTCAAGGGTCACCGGAATCGTTGAAGCAGAAGACTGCGTTCCGAGTGCCGTGAAGTAAGCAGGGAGCATCCCTTTCATCATGGAAAGCGGATTTTGCTTTCTCAGTGTACCGGCGGCTGTATATTGAACGACTAAAAAGACAAGGTGTAAAAGAATGATCATGATAAATACTTTCGCGAATACAGACATGATGGCACTTACTTGTCCACCTTGTGTCATATTGGCAAAGATGCCAAGGATATGAATCGGTAAAAGTGGAATGATGATCTTTTCAATAACGAGTTCCACAATGTTTCTGAATTCATCCATACCTTTTTGGAGGGTATCCCCTTTAATGGCCGCCATTCCCAGTCCAATGGTAAACGCGATGAGAAGAGCTGACATCACGCCCATGATCGGAGGCATGTCCACTGTGAAGAATCCTTTAAGAAGAGCTTCTTCGGGATTTTCAAATGATTGGGACGTTTGATTAGCGAGTAAAGTTGGGTAAATAGACTTCGCGACCGTAAAGGCGAGTAAACCGGCTAACACTGTTGAACCATATGCAAGGGCAGTAGTCAATCCGAGAAGTTTTCCCGCGCCTTTACCCATGGAGCCAATCCCCGGAGCGATAAAGCCGATGATGATCAATGGAATCGCAAACCCAAGGAAATTACCGAATAGTCCATTGAATGTAGCAAATATTTTTACAAACCATTCTGGTGCATATGCTCCTATGACAATACCTAACGCAATACCTAAAAGGATCTTAGGCAGTAAACCGAACTTTCTCATCTGGGTGTCCTCCTTAAAAATACAAATGTTTTTAATACGAGGATTATACACCTAATAGTGTGATAACTTAATAGCTTTTCAAATAGGCGAAATTTTAAGTGTATTCTGAATAATAATTGAAAGAACAGTCGCCGGACTGGTTTCCGTTTGCATACATATATAATGGGCAATCCTCCCGAATGCCATTTGAATCAAGACAAATGTGGTAATTTTTATTTTCCAAAGGAATCATTCTTTCCCTTTCCGGTGAACGTGATAAAATAGAAACATCTATTGTGAATATTGGAGGTAACGAAATACATGAAAACGAAGTTGTGCTTACTGTACGGCGGTAAATCTGCCGAACATAATGTTTCCCTGCAAACAGCCAAGGCCGTAATCGGTGCCCTGGACTTAAATAAATATGAAATCCACCCTATTTTTATTTCGACGGAAGGTAATTGGATAAAAGGACCACAATTGAATGCTCCCGTTGAAGATGTGAAAGCATTGCAGTTTAAAGATGGAGAAGAGATCGCTCCGAATGCGTTGAGTACGTCCATCGCTCCCTCTGAATCTGAAGGATATGACATGATCTTCCCATTGCTCCACGGACCGAATGGTGAAGACGGCACGGTTCAAGGCATGCTTGAGCTATTGAATCTTCCATACGTAGGAAACGGTGTCCTTGCTTCATCTGCCGGAATGGATAAAGTCATCATGAAGAATCTATTTGCTCAGGCGGGCATTCCTCAAGTCAACTACACGTGGTTCATCCGCAGCACGTGGAAGGGGAACCCGGAGTCTGCTTATAAACAGGTGGAAGAAGAGATTGGTTACCCATGCTTCGTGAAACCTGCCAATTTAGGTTCATCTGTCGGGATCAGCAAGTGTACGTCCCGTGAGGAATTAGCGGCTGCCTTCAGAGAAGCGTTCCAATTCGACCGTAAGATCATCATTGAAGAAGGCGTGAAGGCTCGGGAAATCGAGCTTGGAGTACTTGGCAACGATCAGCCGGAATGCTCCGTGGCAGGAGAGATCGTACCTAAGAAAGATTTCTACGATTATAAAGCCAAATATGAAGATGGGGATACAGCCCTCATCATCCCTGCAGAAGTAGAAGGTTCTATCTACAATGAAATGAAGGAAATTGCGATTCAGTCATACAAAGCCCTGGATTGTTCAGGACTTGTACGTGCAGACTTCTTTTTAACGGAAGATGGTCAGATCTATATGAACGAAGTGAACACGATGCCAGGTTTCACGCCGTACAGCATGTTCCCGCTTCTCTGGAAACACACGGGAGTGGATTATCCTACCCTGATCGGGAAACTCGTGGACCTTGGAATGGAACGCTATCAAGACAAACAAACGATTAAACATACGATGTAGGCAACGTGGGACTGACCAGGGGATTCACCGTCTAGGGGCAGTCCCTGCTCTATTTGGACGGAAAAATGTGTAAAAGGAGAAAACGAATGTTCGAGAAGACGATTAGAGAAATATGTACCATACTCGATGTGAAAAATGATCTTTCTGCATTTGACTCAGTAGTCGTGAGAGGTGTTTCCATTGATACAAGAAAAATTGAGAGTGGCAACCTGTTTGTTCCGTTTAAAGGAGAAAATGTCGACGGTCACCAGTTCGTCCGTCAGGCGATCGACAATGGAGCTTCCGCTGCCTTCTGGGATATCAATGTCCCTAATCCCCCGGAAGATATTCCGGTCATCGTGGTGGAAGACCCGCTGCTTGCCCTTCAGTCGTTGGCAAACCAGTACCGTCACGAGCTTGATTTAAAGGTAGTCGGGATTACCGGAAGCAATGGGAAAACGACCACCAAGGACATTGTGGCGAATCTTCTTTCCGTAAAATACCGGGTTCATAAAACCCAAGGGAATTACAATAACCATATCGGTCTGCCATTAACGATCCTTTCTCTTCCACAGGACTCGGAAGTGGCGGTACTTGAAATGGGGATGAGCGGATTCGGGGAAATAGAACTTCTGTCTAACATCTCACAGCCTGATGCGGCCATCATCACGAACATCGGAGAATCTCATCTTCAGGATCTCGGTTCACGGGAGGGTATCGCCAAAGCCAAGCTTGAAATTGTAAAAGGCTTGAAACCGGATGGGTTATTTGCCTACTATGGAGATGAACCGCTGTTGCAATCAGGCGTCCGGGAACTCGACCTGAATCACATGGAGACATTCGGAAGAAGTGAATCCAATACGATTTACCCGACAAAAATCGAAATGAACAATCAAGGAAGTTATTTTGAAACTTCTCTCGCTGAAGGCGAAACTTTCTTCCTGCCAGTATTGGGGCAGCACAACATCCATAACGCCCTTGCCGGGATCCTGATCGCCCGTCATTTCGGACTCAGCGTGGATGAAATGAAAGAAGGCTTGCAGTCATTGAAGCTGACTCAGATGAGGATGGAAATGGTGGAAGGGAAGAAAGGCGAAAGCATCATCAACGATGCCTATAATGCGAGCCCGACTTCCATGAAAGCGGCCATCGGACTTGTGTCAGAGCTTGAAGGATTCCGTACAAAAATCCTCGTCCTGGGTGATATGCTCGAACTTGGAGAGGACGAAGAAGAATTCCACCAAGAGATCGGACGCTTGATCGATCAAGAAAAGGTTCAGCAAGTGTTTACGTTTGGACGGCTTGGAGCGTTGATCGCAAAAGGGGCCCTCGAGAATTTCCCTGAAGATCTCGTTCATTCTTTTACGGATAAAGAATGTCTGACAAATGAACTGTCTTCCTTGATAAAAGGGGACGAATTGATTCTATTTAAGGCTTCAAGAGGAATGAAGCTGGAAGAAATCATTGAAGGATTAAAGGCATAAGTTTAAACCTTCATATAAATGAGCAAAATGAGCTTGTATATGTCGGGAGGGTGGCTCGCTCCCTACCTTTTACTAAGTAAGTGGGGATAACATGATCGGTTGTTTACTAATCCATGGTTTCACAGGGAGTCCTTTTGAAGTAGAACCCCTGGCTGAATTCCTCCGAGAAAGAACCGATTGGAAAATCGTCATGCCGACTCTTCCGGGTCATGGGGAAACACTCGAACTGAAAGGGATTAAGCATATTGAGTGGATCGAACATACTGAGTCCGAGCTGAAAGCCCTGTTGGACACATGTGATAAAGTGTATGTAATTGGTTTTTCAATGGGTGGATTGATTGCCTCATATCTTTCGGTGAAGTACGATATAGATAAGCTCGTCCTGTTAAGTGCTGCAGCTTACTATATAAATGTTAAACAGTTACTGAAAGATATTGGAAATTTAATCAAAGAAGGAATACAAGGAAATATAATGGAAAACGAGCTGTACAAACGGTATAAATTCAAAGTGACCAAAACCCCGATCCTGTCGACATACGAATTCAGGAAAGTCGTCCGTATCGCTCGTCCGCTCCTCCAAAAGGTGAGCATCCCAACCTTTATCGCTCAAGGAGAGAATGATGGAATAGTCCCCCCTAAAGCTGCGAAATATATATATGAGACTATTTCCTCAAAAAAGAAAAACCTATTTTATTCCCCTGAAGCCAAACACTTGATATGCCATAGTAAGGATAAGCACGAACTTTTTGATAAGATCTACCAATTCCTGCAAAGTGAATAGAGTGACTATTTGACATTAGATTGAAATTCCATTCTAGAAGTGGTAACATTACTACAACATAGTTCTTAATTTGTTGGACGTGCTAGCTCTTCTATTTTGAAGAGTGTATTTTTTTGTACCAAACATAAAAACTAAACATCTCATATAGACGGTTTTAGATTAGATACCGAAGTCTTTCGGTGGGTAAGATTTCGTTCCAACCTAAAAATATAATCAGATAATGATTAGTTATAAAAGATGTAAATTAAAGGAGAATGTAACATTGACTAAGTTTGCAGATTTAAACTTAAGCGCATCTACGTTGAAATCAATTAAACGTATGGGCTTTGAAGAAGCGACACCAATTCAGGCGAGTACAATTCCAGTCGGTTTAGAAGGTAAGGATATTATAGGTCAGGCACAAACTGGAACAGGTAAAACAACAGCATTTGGAATCCCGATGATCGAGAAGATCGATGTGAAAAATCCAAACGTTCAAGCTCTTATCATTGCACCAACTCGTGAACTTGCCATCCAAGTTTCAGAAGAGTTATACCGTATCGGAGCTGACAAGCGTGCACGCGTGTTATCTGTCTACGGAGGACAGGACATCCAACGTCAAATCCGCGCGATGAAAAAGAACCCTCATATCATCGTTGGTACACCAGGTCGTCTTCTTGACCATATCAAACGTAAAACGCTCAACCTTGAAAACGTTGAAACATTAGTACTTGACGAAGCAGATGAAATGCTGAACATGGGCTTCATCGAAGACATCGAAAGCATTCTTGAAACTGTTCCAAGCACAAGACAAACACTTCTATTCTCTGCCACAATGCCGGATCCGATCCGACGCATTGCAAACCGCTTTATGACAGAGCCGGAAGTAATCAAGGTTAAATCAAAAGAAGTAACGGTTTCGAACATCGAACAATTCTATACAAAAGTAAGCGAAAAAGAAAAATTCGATACTCTTTCCCGTTTAATCGATGTACAATCACCGGAACTCGCGATTGTATTCGGTCGTACAAAGCGTAGAGTAGACGAATTAGCGCGTGCTCTCAGCATCCGTGGCTACCTGGCAGAAGGGATTCACGGAGATCTTTCTCAAGCTCGTCGTATGACAGTTCTTAAGAAGTTCAAAGAAGGCCGCATCGATATCCTGATTGCAACAGACGTTGCTGCTCGTGGATTAGATATCTCTGGCGTAACACATGTTTACAACTTTGATATTCCTCAAGATCCTGAAAGCTACGTTCACCGTATCGGACGTACAGGTCGTGCAGGTAAGAAAGGTATGTCCATCACTTTTGTTACACCAAGAGAAATGGGTTACCTGAAGATCGTTGAACAAACAACGAAGAAGAAAATGACGGCCCTTAAGCCACCTAGCTTAAACGAAGCACTTGAAGGTCAGCAACGCATGGCACTAGAGAAGCTGGTTGAAGCTGCGAAGGAAAGCGATCTTAAAGAGTACTATCCATTAGCAGAAGAATTCCTTGGAAGCCATGATTCCGTTCAAGCAGTAGCGGCAGCGATCCGTGTATTGACAAAAGAACCGGATACAACTCCAGTAGACATTACTGAAGAGCGTCCATTACCATCAAGAGGCGGTGGAAATCGTGGTGGCGGAAATCGCGGCGGTGGATACAAAGGTGGAGCTCGCAGCGGAAGTCGCGGTGGATCTTCACGCAGCGGCGGTGGAAATCGCGGAGGCGGAAGCCGTGGTGGAGATCGCAACCGTACAGGCGGCGGCAGACCACAATCTTCAAGCAAACGTAAATCTTATAACAATTCTTGATTAGATAGATAGAACACGATGACCTTTAGGGGTTGTCGTGTTTTTTTGTTGGTGGTGTGGGTTTGGATTGGGAAATTGGGATGAGGGGTCGGAGATGGGAGTGATTGGTTATCCAATATTTGTAAAACTACGCAATTAACTCGTGAAATGACGCAATAAATTAAAAAACGACGCAATTATCCGGAAAATGACGCAATCAGACCCCAAAATGACGCAATCAATATTAATATGTTAATATTTCCATTTCGAAGAAGGGTATTTCCAACCCGTGGCGAACTAAATATCCATACCAGCTAAAGGAGAGTGATCAATTGATCTGCAAAGAGCTAACAATTCCGCTAATTCTTGAAAAAACAGAGGCATTATCAGGTCGGATCGTCCATCATCATCCAAAGGTTCCCCTCATAGAAAAGGATTTAAGAAAAAGAAAGGCAGGTTACAACGGTGAATCCACGGTTTACTACCACCTCACCTTCTTGAAAGACAAAAAATATAAGATCTTTTACAATGTAAGACTCCCCATCTTCTCAAATCATTTCCAAATGGACTTTCTCATCCTCACCCGGTTCTATATTTTGATCATCGAAGTAAAAAACATATCAGGAATGGTGACCATCGATCCTTTCATCAAACAACTGACCTGGACTCATAAAGGGGTGACGGAAGGATTCACCGATCCGGTCTCGCAAGTGCAAAGGTATAAATTATTACTCCAGAAATGGTTCAGTACCCACAAACTGAAGCATCCCCCAATCGAACACCTCGTCGTATTCAGCAACCCATCAACCACTTTGAATTACACCGTATCCCCGGCGCCGGATGACCCCTACAAACAGATTATCCATGCTCAAAATGTCATCGAAAAGATCAAAGAATGGAATGAAAAGCATCCAACCACAAACGTGACAGATAAAGAACTTGTAAAAATGAAGAGGCTCATAATAAAAAGACATGAGGAGCCGGAAATGGACATCCTAAAAGCCTACTCCCTGACAAAAAGCGATATCCTCACCGGTGTACGCTGTGAAAACTGCCAACACATCCCCATGATCAGAGTCAGTGCTTCATGGTCCTGTTTTAAATGCCACCATTTTTCTAAAACCGCACATACCACAGCCATCCAGGATTATTTCTTACTACTGAATAACCACCTAACCAATAGCGAGTTAAGAAAGTTCCTTCATCTAACTTCAAGAAATACAGCATATAAAATCCTGAAATCCCTTCAATATGAAACCCGGGGAGGGACGAAATCCGTTACCTACTCACCCACAAAATAATTCCCCGACAGAGCGCACATACTAATCCAAAAAGGAGTTCTCCATCCATGACACTCATCAAAATCGGCTATGTAGCCATGAGCATGAACCTTCAAAACGCATCTCCCTCCCAAACAATGACCTATAAGCAGTTTGCAGGCATAAAGGATCGAGAGGCAGCAATTCATAAATTAGAGCGGATTGCCCGGTCCAATTTACAAAACTGCCTTAGGCTTTTAAAGCATAATGTCCTGAATGAAATCCATTTCTTCCGCTTCAGTTCAAAGTTGATCCCCCTTGCGAATCATCCTGAACTAAAGGGATGGGATTTCATTTCTCCGTTAAAGGAAGAGCTTGGAGCGATTGAAGAGTACCTGAAGCTTCATCCAATGAGGGTGGGTTTTCATCCTGATCACTTTGTTCTGCTGAATTCGAGTGATGTCGATGTGCTGAAAAATACGCTGAAGACGCTGAAGATGCATGAGGCTTTGTTAAAGGGGATGGGCATTGATCCGACCCACCGATGTGTTCTCCATGTGGGTGGAGCTTATGAGGATAAAGAAAAGGCCCTTGAACAATTTATTCATAATTGGGGGCTTACACCGGTATCTCTTCAACGGATGATCATTCTTGAAAATGATGACACGGTGTTCAGTGCAGCGGATGCCCTTTATTTGTGTGAGAAACTTGGTATTCCACTTGTGTTTGATTATCATCACCATCTTGCTTATAACGAAAGGGATTGGCTGCTAGATTGGGAAAGAGTGGTTGGGACGTGGAGCCAGTCCCCGTTGCCGGTGAAAATGCATATATCCAGTCCACGGTCCCGGGAAGAATACAAGGCTCATGCTGATTTCATCGATCCCGGGATGTTCCTCGACTTTTTACATGGAGTAAAAGGCTCAGTCGATGAAATTGATTGTATGATCGAAGCGAAGAAAAAGGACGATGCGTTGTTTAAGCTAGTAGAGGACTTGCAAGGTATTGAAGGAATTGAATGGGTTGATAAAAGTTCCTTTATAGTGAAGTAGGTGGAAAGAATTATATTCTCCCCGCAATCTGAAACCATCTCTGTTCCAAAACGTATATTTACTGTAAGATTTAGTAAAGAGAGAAGGGGGATTTCAATGATTGGGGAACCGCAAAAGAGAATATCGCCATTGGCTTTGAAAGTATGGAAAATATACGGGGTATTGGAATCGCTGGTCGTGGCTGCCTTGGCAGCGGGAGCCATTGTTTTGACTTTTATATTTGATTGGTCCTCTTGGGTGACCGTCATATCAGTCGGTGTGTTCATCCTTTTTACATATGTGTTCGTGTTTTTACTTCCGACCATCAAATGGAAGAGGTGGCGGTATGAAGTGAGGGAACAGGAAATTGAATTGCAGAGGGGAATCCTGATTGTGAAACGGACACTGGTTCCGATGGTGAGAGTTCAGCATGTTGATACAGTGCAGGGGCCGATACTAAAAAGATACGGCCTATCGACGATTACCATATCCACTGCAGCAACCGTCCACGAGATTCCTGCTTTGGACATGGAAGAGGCGGATGACCTGAGAAATTCTATATCGCAGCTGGCGAGGGTGGCGGAAGATGATGTCTGAACATAAAAGGCTTCACCCAATATCGGCAGTGGCGAGTTTTGTTAAACAGCTGAAAGATTTGATTGTTCCGTTCGTGTTTTTGTTTGTCATAAACAATCGGGGGGAGAAGAATGGATTTTGGGATTATATGCCGCTTCTTTCCATGGCTGCTGTCCTTGTCATCGTTCTTGTTTTCGGAATTATTAAGTGGCTTCGTTTTACTTACCGGCTGGAAGAAGGCGAACTGAGGATAGAGTACGGGCTGTTTGTGAAAAAGAAGCGGTATATCCCGATTGAACGGATCCAGAGTCTGAACTTCTCGGAAGGTGTGTTACATCGTCCCTTTGGGCTTGTAAAGGTGAAGGTCGAAACAGCTGGATCTTCAAATGCCAGGGAGTCGGAAGCGGAACTGACCGCGATTTCAAAGGAGGAAGCGCTGGAATTAGAACAGATGATTTTTCGGCAGAAGAAGGGTCAGGGCGTCACGGAGGATTCTTCTCTGGAAGAGACCGCCATTCAGGAGTATGAACCTTTTTTCACCCTTGATTCCAAAGACATCTGGGTTCTTGCGGCAACCTCGGGGGGAGTAGGGGTCATTATTTCGGGGGTTGCGTTATTCTTATCTCAATTTAATGAACTCATTCCCTATAAAGCTGTATATGAAGAAGTGGCTGTCTTTATAAAAAGTGGAGTGTTCATTGTCGCATTGACGGCATTTTTCGGGCTGATCCTTGCATGGCTCCTCTCGATTGTTTGGACGTTTATCATTTATGGTGATTTTAAGATCAGAATAGTGGATGATCATATCGTCATGACGAGAGGACTGCTTGAAAAGAAGCAGGTGACGGTCCCGTTAAACCGGGTTCAAGGGATCCGGATCGTGGAAAATCCCATCAGGCAACTGATTGGGTATTGCACAGTGCATATTGAGAACGCCGGTGGATCTGTTTTAGAGAAAGACAGTACGAGTATTAAGTTGTTCCCGATCATAAAGAAGGAAAGGGTACCGGAGTTGTTAAATGGATTGTTTCCTGAATATATCATCCAAGATGATTTTAACGGACTGCCGGGACGTTCCATGAGAAGATATGTGTTCAGACAATCGGTCTGGGTGCTGGTTCCAGTCGCTGCTGCCTGCTATTTCTTCTGGCCGTATGGTCTTTGGGCAGCTCTCTTGATCCTGCCTTTTGGATTACTTGGATACTACCAATACCGGGCAGGCGGATTTAGAATCGATGGGGGGCAATTATCTTTGCGGTATCGAGGGGTATTGAAGAATACGATGTATATGAAGAAAAATCGCATTCAGTCCCTTGATACGAAAGAGAGCTGGTTTCAGACGAGAAAAGGATTGGGGAGTCTCACGACTACGGTGAAATCAGGAGCTGCCGGTTATGCAAGCCAGTTGAGAGATCTTAAGAAAGAAGATCTGAAAAGGATTGCCTCCTGGTTTTCCCATAGTATATAAACAAAGAAGCGGCCTGTTGATCCTGGCCGCTTCTTGCATGTTTCTTATTTCCTGCCCGAAATCCATCCGATGACAAATCCTGCGATCAACCCGAAGATATGGGCGGTAATGTTAATGCCTGATTGCATAAAAGTCATTACGACCCCGATGATCACGATGGGAAGGATGATTTGCCGGCTTTCTCTGGTGATGAAATGGTTCTTCAGAACGATCATGGCAATATAGAAGCCGAATAGCCCGAAAATGGCCCCTGATGCACCGACGTGGCTATAGGTAAGGGGCTTGATCAAATAGGTAATGATATTGGCAAACACACCGCTTGCTAAGTAAAGGGCAAGGAACTTTAGCTTTCCAAGGTGTTTTTCCAGAGGTGGTCCGAATAGGACAAGAGAGAACGAGTTGAATAATAAGTGTGCAAATCCCATATGGACGAAGATCGGAGTGATCAGTCTCCACCATTCTCCTTCCTTTATGAACACATTCACTCCGGCGAGTTGTTCGTACACCCACAATTGAGGGAAGATCGGCAGGACGCTGACGGTGTATAAGACTATATGAATCAATACAATCAGGGAGATAATAGGATAGTATCGTAGAAATTGAGAAAGACTTTCCGTTCGTACAAACATAGTGTATCCTCCTAGATGGGCTTATATGTCCCATAAAAATAACCGTTAGTACTATAGTATAAGAAAATGGTGAAAATCACGAGTAGAGTTCATTACTAAAATATGCAGGGCAGGACAAGAGTAGAAGGGGAGTAGCATATGATTAAAGGAATAGGGTTGGATATTGTAGAGATCGGGCGCATCCGGGAATTACTGGAACGGCAGCCGAAGTTCGTGAAGAGGATCCTTACGGAAAGAGAAGAGGATACGTTTTTTTCGCTGAGTGAAGGGCGCAGGATCGAGTATGTGGCTGGGCGTTTTGCGGCTAAAGAAGCTTACGCCAAAGCGAACGGGACCGGGATCGGGAAGGTGCTTTCGTTTCAGGATATTGAAATCAGTAAGGATGGAAACGGCAAGCCTTATTTTTCAAAGCCGGAAGGAACCGGGGCCCATCTATCCATCACTCACAGCAGGGAGTTTGCGGCAGCCCAAGTCATCATAGAAGAGTAATAAAATTTCAAGCTTGTCATCTTCACTAGCATAATCCCTCAGGTTGTCTCATATATTCAGTAGTGCAATAGGAGAGACAAGGCCAGTTGTCTAACAATCGCGGTTCGTTGGCGAATGGAACCGGGCATTCTTTCGAAGGATCGTCCATTCTTTGACAGGTGGCCTTCCCCTCTCTCAATTACGTTTATCCTGGGACAAAAGGGGTTGAAAAAATGAAGAAAAAGCTAGTGATACTAGTGATGGCCATGTTGGCGGTGCTTGCACTCGCTGCTTGTGGAGAACAATCGAAAGAAGATGTAACCAAGGACCTTAAGGCAAAAGTAGAAGATATGAAGGGGTACAAAGCAGATGCAAAGATGACCCTGCAGGTGGGAGAAGAACCCCAAACCTATGATGTTGAAGTTTGGCATAATGACCCTAATTATTATCGTGTAGCTTTAAAGAATGCTACGAAAGATCAAAGCCAAATGATCCTGCGTAATGATGAGGGAGTGTTCGTCCTGACACCGGCTCTGAATAAAAGCTTCCGATTCCAAAGCAACTGGCCGGAAAACAGCAGTCAGGCATACTTGTATGAATCACTGGTCAAAGATGTGTTAGAAGACAAAGATGCGACCTTCAAAGAAACGAAGAGTCACTATGTCTTCACGACGAAAACACGTTACCAGAACAGTCAGATGCTTCCTACACAGGAGATTGCTTTCAACAAAAAAGACCTGACGCCGGCATCCGTACATGTCATGGATTCAGATCAAAACCCGCTTGTGAAAGTGGAATTTTCAAAGATGGACATGAAAGCCGCGTTTGACAAAAAAGATTTCGATATGAAGAAGAATATGACCGGTGCCCAGCTTGAGGTTCCAGTAACAGCTGCAGTAGAAGATACGGAATTCACCGTTCTTTACCCGATGTCAGAAATCACCGGTACTGAATTAATAGAAGAAAAAGAAGTGGCGACCGATACAGGGAAACGCGTCATCTTAACCTATGATGGTGAAAAATCCTTTACGATCGTTCAAGAGAAGACGACTGTCGTCCCTACGATGACCGTGTCTACATCCCTGAAGGGGGAATTGGTGGACCTCGGCTTCACTGTAGCGGCCATGACAGATCAATCCATCCGGTGGACGAATAATGGTGTGGATTATATGCTTGCTTCAAATGACCTGACTCCTTCCGAAATGGTCATGGTGGCACAATCCGTGCAAGGTTCAATGGTGAAATAATAATTATGTACGGGGCGGTCCTATCGGGGCCGCCTCTTCATCTTTCAAAGCAATCCCCATCACAAATAGGGCGCAAAGTCCCGTTTCCAACCATAAATCCCCCCATATTCCCCATCAAACCCCATGCCGATGCTTTCCTTCCTGCTAAAAATCCAAAATCTATTCACCACAATCAATGATAATATGAATAATCCATGGTATTCTTGAATAGAATGACAATGTTTTGTGTAACGATATGAGGAAGTGAACAGAGTGGAAACCCAGACGCAATTTTTTCGAGACACATGGGCAGAAATAAATTTGGATCATTTATATGAAAATGTAAAAAATATTAAAGGTCATATCCCGGATGACGTGAATGTATTTGCCGTTGTAAAGGCGAATGCTTATGGGCACGGGGATGTTCAAACATCTCTAACTGCCCTCGCTGCAGGGGCACATGGATTGGCCGTTGCCTTCCTGGATGAAGCGATTTCTTTGAGAAGGGGAGGCATCAGCGCTCCGATTCTTGTTCTGGGGGCTACGCGGCCAAAAGATGTGAAGATTGCTTCTCAATTGGACATTTCATTAACGGTTTTTCATAAGGAATGGCTTGAGGAAGCTGAAAGACAGTTGTCGAAAGAAGATCATTTAAACCTCCACATCAAGTGTGATACCGGTATGGGGAGGATTGGGGTTCGGACCGCAGAAGAATTAAAGGGTGTCGAGGAGTATATCTGTTTCCATCCCCAATTCAAGCTTGAAGGGATCTTTACCCACTTTGCTACGGCGGATGAACTGAATGATGACTATCTTGATGAGCAATTGAGGCGCTTCGAATATATGCTTGAACAACTGGAATCACTCCCAGCGTACATCCATTCTTCCAATAGTGCGGCTACTCTCAGGAAAACGAACACCCTCTTTAATGCCGTTCGGGTGGGAATCGCCATATATGGTCTTACACCATCGCTCGAGATGAAACCGGAACTTCCATTTCCATTGAAAGAAGTCTTTTCGCTCCATTCCAGACTCATTCATACAAAGGAACTCGCAGCCGGGGAGAAAGTCAGTTATGGAGCTACGTATGAAACGGGTGAATCAGAATGGATCGGGACGATTCCGATTGGATATGCGGATGGCTGGCTGCGGAAATTACAGGGTCAGGCCGTTTTAGTGGACGGAGAGAGAGTTCCAATTGTTGGAAGGATCTGTATGGATCAGTGTATGATCCGGCTTCCGGAATCCCGGTCTATCGGTACCCGCGTCACGTTGATCGGCAAGCAGGATGAAGCTTCTATAACGATGGATGAAATCGCCCAAAAGCTAGATACCATCAACTATGAGATCCCTTGCATCATCTCGACAAGAGTGCCGCGTATCTATATTAGGAATGGGGAAGCGACGGAAGTATCGAATAAACTGTTATCAACAGGTATTCCCAGTCACCAGGAAAATAACGATCCATTCGATGAATAATTAGTATTTTAACTGGTGGATAATAGAAGAGATTGATAAATTAACTTTTCATTCCCTGTATTTGATGGTATGATAAATATGTTAATGAACAGAAACGGTATGTAGTGATTGGTGGAGGTGTAGTTTGTGTCTGAATCCAGCGCAACAACAGAAATCTTAATTCGTCTACCGCAACAGCTCGTTACAGAATTAGACGGCTTTGCAGATCAAGAAAATGTGAATCGCAATGAGTTTATTTATCGTGCAACCAAAATGTATTTAAGAGAGCGTAAGAAGAGACAATTACGTGAATCTATGAGACGCGGCTATATGGAAATGGCGAAGATTAATCTCGCAATCGCTTCAGAAGCGATTCAAGCAGAATATGAGGCAGAACATACAGTCGAACGCTTAGTAAGCGGAGGTTAATCCTTTGATTGTAAAGCGTGGTGACGTATATTTTGCAGACCTTTCTCCTGTTGTAGGTTCAGAACAAGGCGGAGTTCGGCCGGTGCTTGTTATTCAAAACGATATAGGGAACAGGTTTAGTCCCACAATTATTGTAGCTGCCATTACCGCACAAATTCAAAAAGCAAAACTGCCTACTCATGTTGAAATTGATGCAAAACGTTATGGCTTTGAACGTGATTCCGTTATCTTGCTTGAACAGATTCGAACGATTGATAAACAACGTCTTACCGATAAGATTACACACTTGGATGATGAGATGATGGAGAAAGTGGACGACGCCCTGCAGATCAGTGTGGGTCTGATCCAGTTTTGACTCGGGATTTCGTCCTGTGTGTGGATCCATTATCACGTATACAATAGGGACAATATAACTGCAAACCAGAAGGCTTGCTGATCAACAAAAGCTTGATCAGCAAGCCTTTTTGTTTTGCCTTTTTTATTTTAAATACCCTTTGAAGCCTTATTTTATCGTGAAAGAAGAAACTGGTATTGGAAATATAGACAATTTTATGACAAAACAAGGTAAACAATTTATAATGGGAAAAGAAAGCAATAAAACTACCCGAAAAGGCATAGGCTTTTTCTTTTCCATATTTATTTGTTACTATTAGAGTAATTACGTCATTTTTCGTTCTTAGTTGTAAACTACTTTAAGATTGGGTTACAACAATCGGCATAAATACTGAGGTTAAATTTCATATGATAGAATGGAGAGAACTAAATGTTTAGTGAAGTCACGGATTATATTCAAGACAATAAATCAGATATCACTAGTGTTTGGATGGAACGAATGAAGAATGAGGCGGATGAGAAATTTCTTCAAGTGGTTTCAGATCAGGTTTTCACAAAGACAAGCCATGAGTTTGTGGAAATGATTGCTGCCAACTTAAGAGATTCGAAAGAATTCAACAGCCGTCTTGAAGATTTCGCTGAAAAGGTTGTCAGGTTGGGGTGGCCACTGACCTTTGTGACAACAGCTTTAGGGACATTTGGTAAAGTGGTATACGAAGGCATGATGGAGGATCAGTTGATCACAGATGAAAATCATGCTGCGCAAGTTGAAAAGTTTGATCAATGGTTGACACCTATGTACAACAAAGTGGTTAAAGCTTACACAGAATCTTGGGAAAGAACGGTTTCTCTTCAAAAGATAGCATTACAGGAATTGTCTGCACCCCTAATACCGGTATTTGAAAAGATCTCCATAATGCCCCTTGTCGGCACTATCGACACAGAACGTGCCCGTTTGATTATGGAGAACCTGTTAAATGGTGTAGTGAAACATAGAGCTGAAGTCGTGCTGATTGATATTACAGGTGTCCCGGTAGTCGATACGATGGTCGCCCATCATATCATACAGGCGGCAGAAGCCGTTCGTTTGGTCGGGGCTAAGTGTATGCTCGTGGGTATCAGACCCGAGATCGCCCAGACAATCGTTAATTTAGGGATTGATCTTAATCAGTTCAGTACAAACAGTACATTAAGAAAAGGTATAGAAAAAGCTCTTGAAATGACAAATCGAAAAATAGTTTCGACGGAGGGATTAGAGTGAGAATACCAATTTTAAAGCTGCATGATTGTTTATTGATTTCCATTCAGTGGGAGCTGGATGATCAGACAGCCCTTCAATTTCAAGAGGATCTTCTTCAGAAGATTCACGAAACAAGTGCGAGGGGAGTAGTGATCGATATTACTTCCATCGATTTTATAGACTCATTCATCGCTAAAGTACTTGGGGATGTAATCAACATGTCCAGGCTGATGGGAGCGAAAGTTGTCATCACAGGCATTCAGCCTGCTGTAGCGATTACGTTGATCGAGCTTGGAATCAGGTTAGAGGACGTCCTGACCGCTTTGGATCTAGAAAAAGGTCTGGAGAAATTACAATTGGAACTGGGGGACTAGGTATGGATAGCCAATCCTGCGTGAAGATCACGAATGAATGGGACATCGTTGCTGCCCGCCAGTTAGGGAGGAATGTAGCGAAAGAGCTCGGATTCGGCACAGTTGACCAGGCTCGTATCACTACGGCTATCAGCGAATTAGCAAGGAACATCTATTTATATGCCGGCTATGGTCAAATTTGCATTGAAAAATTATTCGACGGCGGAAAAAAGGGAGTGCGCATCATCGCTTTAGATGAAGGCCCTGGTATTTCCGATATCAGAAAAGTAATGGAAGATGGATATTCCACATCAGGCGGATTAGGAGCAGGTTTACCTGGAGTTAAACGTTTAATGGACGAATTTAACGTCGAATCTGTACCAGGTGAAGGGACAGATATTAGGGCGACCAAGTGGCTCCGCTAGGGGGAGTTATTATGAATTTCAGAGAATTGATGGATTCAAAATATAGAGAGATTATTGAGCACTACTTAAACGACCAAGATGAGAAAGCTCTTTATTTGGGACAGAAATTCAGTCGCAAATCAATTGAGCATCACGTATCTCCGGAAGAAATCATCAGTCTTCATAAGAATGTCATTCTGGAAATGGAACCAAACATACCGCATCAGGTGCTGCATTCTTTCGATATTCTATTGGAAGTCATGATAGGTTATGGTTTTGCCTATCGTGAACATCAAAGCTTAAGGACGAAACAGCAGGAATTGAATAATGAAATAGATGTAGCATCCAATATGCAGCAAACCCTTCTTGGCACAGTCATTCCTTCAGTCGAAGGTTTGGATATTGGAGCGGTGAGTGTACCAGCAAAGAAGATGAACGGTGATTACTATCACTTTGTCCAGGATGAAAATGACTGCGTAAGTGTGGCCATTGCAGACGTGATCGGGAAGGGCATACCAGCGGCACTTTGTATGTCCATGATCAAATATGCAATGGATAGTTTACCGGAGTATCGCCATGAACCGAATGCTGTGTTGGAAAGCTTGAACAGGGTAGTCGAACAAAACGTGGACGCCAGTATGTTCATTACCATGTTCTACGGCGTGTATAATTCTGAGAAACATCTGTTTTCATATTCATCAGCTGGGCATGAACCCGGCTTTTTTTATAGAGCGTCAACCAATGAATATGAGGATCTTGATGCCAAGGGCCTTCTATTGGGTGTCGATAAAAAGGCGAAGTACAGACAATACGAAAGACGTGTGGAAGTGGGGGATATGATCATTCTCCTTTCTGATGGAGTAACAGAATGCCGCACGGAAGAAGGTTTCATCGAGAGGGAGGATCTGGTCCAGTTAATCAGCCGGTATACACACCTTCCTACTCAGGAAATCATCAATAATGTGTATAAACAACTTGAGAAACTGCAGCACTTTGAGCTTAGGGACGATTTCACCTTAATCATCATAAAAAGAAATTCATAATGTTGTTTATTTTCATCAGAAATAGGGTAAATGAATAAAGACGTATTATAATGTTGCCAAAAAGGTGGTCTTTTTATGAACTTATCAATAGATATGAAAGAAAAAGAAAATGAGCTGCTAGTTAAAGTAGCCGGTGAAATTGATGCATATACAGCTCCAAAGCTTAAAGAAACTCTTCAGCCGTCTGCTGAAGCTGATAATAAAGATATTACAGTCGATCTTTCAGATGTATCATACATGGATAGTACGGGACTCGGCGTGTTCGTCGGTCTGTTTAAAACGGTTAAGGCACGTGATGGACAGCTTAATCTAATCGGACTATCTGACCGTTTGCAAAGATTGTTTGATATTACAGGTTTAGGGGATATTATGAATATCAATTCCAAAGTAGAAGGTGGAGTGGAATGATGCAGGCTTTTGATTACATCGAGATGAAGATCCCCGCCAAGCCGGAATATGTCGGGGTCATTCGTTTGACGCTTTCGGGAATTGCAAGTCGTATGGGGTTTGACTATGATGCAATTGAGGATTTGAAGATTGCCACAAGTGAAGCGATCACTAATGCGGTTCAGCATGCGTATAAAGACAATGACGGAGAAGTGGTTGTCGGATTCGCGCTGTACGGGGATCGTCTTGAAGTGATGGTGGCTGATCACGGTGAAAGTTTTGATTTCAAAGAAATCCGCAGTGCTGTTGGTCCTTATCATGCCGATCATTCCGTGGAGTTCTTAAGAGAAGGTGGGTTAGGCCTTTACCTTATTGAGAGCCTTATGGATGATGTAAAAGTGCATCACAAGGAGGGAGTGACAGTCTTTATGACTAAATTCCTATCAGGGGAGCAGGTGGAGAGGGATGAAAAAACTATCTCAACCTAACCAGCAGGCTCAAAAAGAAAAAGTACTCAAGTGGATCAAGGAATATCAGGAAACCCAGGATGATGATGCCCAAAGCCAGCTTATTTTACATTATCAGAATCTTGTTGAGTCCATTGCGAGGAAATATTCAAAGGGCAGGTCTTTCCATGAGGATATTATCCAGGTAGGGATGATTGGACTTCTTGGTGCAATCAGGAGGTATGATGAATCATTCGGCAGATCATTTGAAGCCTTCGCGATTCCCACCATCATAGGTGAGATCAAAAGGTTCCTGAGGGACAAAACGTGGAGTGTACATGTTCCCCGGAGAATTAAGGAACTTGGCCCGAAAATTAAAGCGACGGTTGAAGAATTAACCAATAAATTGGAACGCTCTCCCCAGGTTCATGAAATTGCTGAGTACCTGGAAGTTAGTGAAGAAGAGGTTCTGGAAGCGATGGAAATGGGCAGGAGTTATCAGGCTTTGTCTGTGGATCACTCAATTGAGGCCGATTCAGAAGGAAGCACGGTAACGATACTGGATATCGTTGGAGATCAGGACGAAGGTTATGAAAAGGTAAACCAGCGCCTCGTTCTTGAGAAAGTCCTTCATGTCCTTTCTGACAGGGAAAAAGCTATTATACAACACACCTATTTAGAAAACCTAAGCCAAAAAGAAGCTGGGGAAAAGCTCGGTATTTCACAAATGCATGTTTCCCGTCTGCAAAGAAGAGCGATTAAAAAGCTTCGGGAAGCCATCCAAGAAGAGATGAACGATTCGGAGAGTCATTATTAATGGCTTATCTTCAACAAAATGAAATAGAGCTTTATGCAGAACAAGTATCGAAAAATGGGAATCCCTTTTGTGGTGATAGTTATTTCTATACTTCCACAAACGATTACTTTCTCTGTGTCCTTGCCGATGGTTTAGGCAGTGGTAAGTATGCCTATGAATCGTCACATGCTGTCGTTGAGATTGTTGAAAAAAATCATCACGAAGATGTTGAGACCCTCATGAGTCTTTGTAATGATGTCCTTCAGAAAAAACGAGGAGCTGCCGTGGCGATTATTAAAGCATATTACCATTCCAAAGAATTTGTGTATAGTTGTGTAGGCAATATCCGATTTTATATGTATGCACCAGAAGGTAAGATGACCTATCCCTTACCGGTCACAGGCTATCTCTCCGGAAGGCCTCAAACGTATAAAACCCAACGTTTTCATTATAATACCAATTCAAGATTTCTCATTCATTCAGATGGATTGAACATTTCCGGCGTAAAGAATATCCTTCAAAGATATCCGACCCTTCATGGGGCGCTAGGTGATATTCAATCCTTAGTAGACGGTACTTCAGATGATACAACATATATCATTGGAAACTTACTCTAACAGGCTTAGGGTAAGTTTTTTTGTTTATAAGTGCAATTTACGCCCCAAGGAATGCGAGCATGTGGAGTGGAAATCAACCACTCCAAAGGCTATATAGTCAAGAAACCCATCGGTCACTAATCCGCCGTTTCAAACCCCAAAGACAGATATGGTAAAATAAATGAGAATCCTATCAATGGAGGTAATACAATTGGCAGCAACATTAACAAAGCAAGAATCATTACTTCATCAAGTATCAAAAGAATTGAACTTATCAATAAAGAATGTAAAAAGCGTCATTTCACTTCTGGAGGAAGGGAATACAGTTCCTTTCATCGCACGTTACCGAAAAGAGCAGACAGGCGCACTGGATGAAGTCCAGATTCGTAATATCATGGATAAATGGAATTATCTGCAGAATCTAGAGCAGCGAAAAGAAGAAGTCATCCGTATGATAGAAGAACAGGGGAAGTTAACGGAAGAATTAACCCGGTCCATTCAAAAAGCGGATAAGCTGCAAATGGTGGAAGATCTATATCGTCCATATAAACAAAAGAGGCGTACCAAAGCAACCGTAGCAAAAGAAAAAGGCTTGGAGCCCTTGGCCGAATGGATTCTTACCTTCCCATTAAAAGGGGACCTTTCAGGTGAAGCTTCAAACTATATCTCTGAAGAGAATGAAGTAACAACAGTCGAAGAAGCCCTGGGTGGAGCCCGGGACATCATTGCAGAATATTTATCCGATGAAGCTTCTTACCGGGACTACATAAGAAAATATACATTCCGTAAAGGATTAATTGAATCAAAGGTAAAAAAAGAAGAGTTAGACGATAAAAAAGTGTTTGAAATGTACTACTCCTATCAGGAACCGATTCACAAAGTTGTCCCTCATCGTGTCCTGGCGATGAATAGAGGGGAAAAGGAAGACATTCTCAAAGTGAACATCCAGCCAGATACAGAAGGTATTCAAACCTATTTGGAAAAGCAGGTGATCAAGAATATCCACTCCATTTCCGTGCCTCTTGTGAAAGAAGCAGTGGAGGATAGTTATAAAAGGCTCATCCAGCCATCAGTAGAAAGAGAAATCCGCAATGAGTTAACAGACAAATCGGAAGATCAAGCCATTCATATCTTTTCTGAAAACTTGCGTAAATTATTGCTCCAGCCTCCGATGAAAGGGAAAATGGTATTGGGTGTCGATCCTGCATTTCGGACTGGCTGTAAACTGGCCGTCATTGATGAAACGGGAAAAACCCTCGACATCAATGTGATCTATCCTCATACATCTCAATCACAACGAAATAAGGCGGAAGACGCTTTTAAATCAATTTTGACAAAATATTCGATTGAGGTCGTTGCGATCGGAAATGGAACCGCGTCGAGAGAAACGGAACAATTTGTTGTGGATTTATTAAAAGAAGTAGGCGGGAATATTTCATATTTAATAGTCAACGAAGCGGGGGCAAGCGTATACTCTGCATCGGATGTGGCGAGAGAAGAGTTCCCCGACCTTCAAGTAGAAGAAAGAAGTGCGGTCTCCATTGCACGGAGATTACAGGATCCATTAGCTGAATTGGTGAAAATCGATCCTAAATCAGTAGGGGTCGGGCAATATCAACATGATGTTTCCCAGAAGAAGTTGAACGAATCGCTAACTTTTGTAGTGGAAACGGCTGTAAACCAAGTGGGTGTTAATGTAAATACCGCATCATCATCCTTATTGCAATATGTAGCAGGTCTTTCTAAAACAGTGGCCAACAATATCGTGAAAAAGCGGGAGGAGGAAGGGAAGTTTGATTCCAGGGCACAATTAAAAAAAATCCCAAGACTCGGCGCGAAAACGTTCGAACAGTGTATCGGCTTCCTGAGGATAATAGATGGGAAAGAGGTGCTTGATAGGACGTCCATTCACCCTGAGAACTATAACGATGTTAAGAAGCTCCTTTCTAAAGTGGGCATGAGTGTAACTGACGTCGGGTCAGAAAAACTCAAACAGTCTTTGGAACAATTGAATATAGAGGAAGTCTGTGAAGAGTTGGAAATAGGGAAATTAACATTGAAGGATATCATCGATTCACTCATTAGACCAGGTCGAGATCCGAGGGATGAGTTTCCTAAACCGTTACTGAAAAAAGATGTTCTGAAGCTTGAAGATCTATCTGAAGGAATGGAGTTACAAGGAACCGTTCGAAATGTAGTCGATTTCGGTGCCTTTATTGACATTGGCGTGAAACAAGATGGGCTTGTCCATATCTCAAAGCTGAAAAATGGTTTCGTGAAGCATCCATTAGATGTGGTTTCAGTCGGGGACGTTGTGACCGTTTGGGTTGATAGTGTAGATGTCCAAAAAGGCAGGGTCGCACTGACAATGATTCCTTAAGAAATGAATAGGAGCTGACTGAATGATAGAGAGCTATCTGGAGGTCAGCTCTTTTTTATATACGCTGGAATTCATTAAGAGCAGTTCTTCTTTCTGTAAAAATTCCAACATTGATTAAGGAGTTTGATCTGGTATCGATCTTTCTCAAGATAAGCTTTCCTCAATTGATTGACAAGCCAATTTGGCATCGTTGAACCTCCTTATCCCTTTGAAAGTGGCGATTTAGTAAGCAGTCTTTCTCCGGGTAGTTTGTCAGTTTAAAACAATAAGGGTGATACCTAGTGTATGCTATAATAGGTTGTCATGTTCTAATTAAGAAAGAAGGATTTGTATGACAAATGCTGAGCTGCAGCAATTAGTTGAAAGAATTTCAATCCAATCATTCAACAAGCCATTCCAACATAAGGCGTATTTCAACCCCAGATTACGCACCACGGGTGGAAGATATATGTTGGGCAGCCATGATATCGATATTAATCGAAGATATCTAGACGAGCATGGAATGGAAGAATTGATCGGGATTATTAAACATGAGTTATGTCATTACCACCTTCATATTGAAGGAAGAGGATACAAACATGGAGATCAGGACTTTAAGAGCCTGCTCAAGCATGTCGGGGGCCCGAGGCATTGTTCTTCGTTGCCAAGTGGGAACAAGAGAAGGCGGGTGTTATATTATGTCTGTTCTCAGTGTGGTCTTAACTTCGAAAGAAAAAGAAAAATCAATACAAGGAAATATGTGTGTGGCCGCTGCAAAGGAAAACTTCGTCTCGTAAAGGAGGTCGTGATTGAAAATGGCCAGGTGTAAGAGAGGCAACCGTGTTTTTTATTGAAGGAAAAGTGCCTGAAAGTTGTTGACAAGGAATCGATGAGTCATTATAATCTAAAGAGTCGATAAGACGAGTTAAGCGTAAAAATACTTCACGTTCCGCAGTAGCTCAGTGGTAGAGCTATCGGCTGTTAACCGATCGGTCGCAAGTTCGAATCTTGCCTGCGGAGCCATTTTTATGGGGAAGTACTCAAGTGGCTGAAGAGGCGCCCCTGCTAAGGGTGTAGGTCGGGCAACTGGCGCGAGGGTTCAAATCCCTCCTTCTCCGCCATTTCCATTTAAAACGTGGCCCGTTGGTCAAGCGGTTAAGACACCGCCCTTTCACGGCGGTAACACGGGTTCGAATCCCGTACGGGTCATTTTGCTTACTTAAGGTAAGGGGTATTTTTTTTGCTAGCATAAAGGTAATGAAACCTATTTTGCTAAAGCATGGTAAGGATAGTTATTTTCGCTATCGCGAAAAAACTCTGGTCCGGTAGTTCAGTTGGTTAGAATGCCTGCCTGTCACGCAGGAGGTCGCGGGTTCGAGTCCCGTCCGGACCGCCAGATTTATTTTTGAAAAAAGCAATTGACTTTATCGAGGTGGACATGTTAATATAAAAACCTCGTCACTTTTTAAAAAAGAGTATTGGGCTATAGCCAAGCGGTAAGGCATCGCACTTTGACTGCGACATGCGTTGGTTCGAATCCAGCTAGCCCAGCCATTACGAGCCATTAGCTCAGTTGGTAGAGCATCTGACTTTTAATCAGAGGGTCGAAGGTTCGAATCCTTCATGGCTCACCATTTTTTGCTTAAGCAAAAAATAACACAGATTCATGCGGGTGTGGCGGAATTGGCAGACGCACCAGACTTAGGATCTGGCGCCGCAAGGCGTGGGGGTTCAAGTCCCTTCACCCGCACTTTTAAAAACCTTTTGAAAAGTTGTTGACAAAATAGATCTTCCTCAGTTATAATAGTGTTTGTCGCTTTAGAACGCGGTCGTGGCGGAATGGCAGACGCGCTAGGTTGAGGGCCTAGTGGGGGCGACCCCGTGGAGGTTCAAGTCCTCTCGGCCGCACCAAAAAGTTTCACAGACATATGCGCCCGTAGCTCAATTGGATAGAGCGTTTGACTACGGATCAAAAGGTTAGGGGTTCGACTCCTCTCGGGCGCGCCATCTTGCTTCTACTGGTGAGTGTCGGATTCACAGTTATACATATGCTTTTCTGACGGGAAGTAGCTCAGCTTGGTAGAGCACTTGGTTTGGGACCAAGGGGTCGCAGGTTCGAATCCTGTCTTCCCGACCATCATAATTTTATATGCGGGTGTAGTTTAGTGGTAAAACCTCAGCCTTCCAAGCTGATGATGAGGGTTCGATTCCCTTCACCCGCTCCAATTTAAACCATGATTATTGAACCTTGAAAACTGAACAAAACAAGACAATACGTCAACGTTAATTCTAGATTTATTTTTAAAGAGCTATTCAAACTTTTATCGGAGAGTTTGATCCTGGCTCAGGACGAACGCTGGCGGCGTGCCTAATACATGCAAGTCGAGCGGATTGATGGGAGCTTGCTCCCTGATATCAGCGGCGGACGGGTGAGTAACACGTGGGTAACCTGCCTGTAAGACTGGGATAACTCCGGGAAACCGGGGCT
>NZ_LIXZ01000018.1 GCF_001305855.1 Rossellomorea vietnamensis
CGTTCTGCCCAAGTTCTGCCCAAACACTAAAGAATTGGCAAAATGAAATATTGAATAGCTTTCGATATAACTATTCAAACGGGTTTTTAGAGGGCATAAACAACTTAACGAAAGTGATGAAACGAAACGCATTTGGCTTTAGAAGCTTTCTTCGTTTTCGAGCAAAGATTTTACTGACACATAAGTATAAAAGAATGGGCACGCATATTGGATAAGGGTGAAGCAAAACTCACTTCACCCCAACAATTGACGTTGAACCTATTTTCAAAACCGGGATTTTATTTTCAAAACCGCCGCCTCCCGTTTCCCACCTCCCCCCATCGGGTAAAACCTACTATACATCACAAGGAGGTAATATAATGAGTTTCCTATTCCATGAAAGCACGTTGAAAGACCAGCATATCCTTATCACCGGTGCCACTGGCGGCATCGGATATGAAACGGCGAAGGTAGCCATTCAGGCAGGTGCCAAGGTGACGATTACGGGTCGGAATGAAGAAAAGCTGAATCAGTTGAAAGCAGAATGCCAAGATCCTTCCAGGGTCTTCCTGTATAAAGCGGATCTTATGAGTACCGAAGACCGCGAAAAGCTTTTATCCGCGGCAAGAGATGAGCACGGCCCCATCACAGGTCTTGTGAATTCAGCCGGGATCGGCGGTGGTGATCTGGTGGAGAAACTGACAGAAGAAGATTTGCGAAAAATCATGGAGTTAAACTATTTTTCACTGGTCCAGCTCTCCCAGGCAGTCTTTAACCAAATGAAGTTCGGGAAAAGTGGAGCGATCGTCAACATCTCTTCCCTCTCCGGACTGAGAGGCACCCACGGAAACAGTGCGTACAGTGCGTCGAAATTTGCTGTGACAGGGTTCACGCAGGCCTTTGCCCATGAAGCAATACAGCATAATATTAGAGTGAACGCCATCTGTCCCGGGTATGTCGATACAGAAATGGGACGAAACGCCATCAAATCCAAAGGGGAACGAGAAGGCAGAAGCTATGAGGCACAATTGGAGATTGCGAAGGACAGCATTCCTTCAGGAAGATTAACCTCCCCTGTTGAAGTCGCGAACACCATCGTCTATCTATTAAGTGATGCTGCCGAAAACATTGTCGGGGAATCAGTCAAAATTTCCGGGGGCAGCGTCATGCGCTGATTCCAGGAGGCACAAGAACGGGCAAAGGTTATTCACCCTTGCCCGTTTCCAGTTTCTAGCTGCCCTCTTGAATCTTCTTTTTAATTTCATCAATATATTTTTTCTTTTCTTTTTCATTGGTGAGCTGGTCACTGTTTTTATCCTGGAGGTATTTTTGAAGTGCCTTTTCAATCTCTTCATGTGAAGCGTCTTCCGAGATGACTCCGGTCTTCTTTAACATTTCTATGATCTTTTCATCGTTGGCCAGAACATCCACCTTATTCGCAGGCTGATCCGTTTCGGCAGCAGGTACATCCGAATTGACTTCAGTAGAATCCTGCTCGTCCTTCTGATCCTCTGTCGCACATCCACTCAGCAATAAACCTACCAGAAGAAAGGCGAACATCGATTTACCACCCATCCCATCACTTCCCTTTCATAGAGAATGAACCTTGTATACTATATTATATAAACTACCCTTCAACCCCTTGATAAAATCATAAATCGTTCTAATAAGTGGATAATAAGGGAAAATTAGTGCATTCATCACTTACTTCATTCTGCTATGTATGATTTAATAGATAGTACTATGGAACGATTATAGAGAAGAAGGTTGTGGAAATGCCCCCCTTCCGCTTCTTTATAAAGTAAAAGCAGAGAGATGTTTTCTCCTCTTTTTTTTACTTTAAAATCGAACATATGTTCTATTGGTGGTGAAAAAATGGATTCATTAGTGAGTGAATTTTATCGTCATTATTCTCATCTCAAATACAATAAAGCCGTTGATTCCTTTATCAGTCAAACGGAGAACCGGAAGTTAGTCGAAGATTTTTTACGTCACCCCACTGCAAGTAAGGAAGATCATTTAAACGAAGCTTTTAAAGCCTATTATTTTGATATCCGGTTTACTTCTTACGTCAGTTCATCCCTTTATTATCACAGTGTGAACTTTGACAAACATATAAGAAAATATAGCGAACGTCATCCTCTTACCCTCGATAACCAGATCGGTGAAGATGGCGGATCATATGTCGACCTTGTTCCGGATCCGGCATCGGATATCACACCTTTCACCATGTATTCGACCTTGATGGAATGCCTGGAGAATGAGGAACTCCTTCAGGCGTATAAAACATTGACCGACAAACAGAAGCATATCCTCGATTTAGCCTATGTGCAGGAATTATCGAATACGGAAATCGCACGAATGCTCGGCGTATCACAACAAGCCGTCTCGAAAACACATCGAAAAGCTTTACGCAGATTAAAATCCATTTTAGAAAAAGGAGAATCAATAAACCATGGGAATTTTATACGACCTAGTCAAAGAAGCGAAGGGTAACACGGGAAATGAAACGAAGGTCATCCGGAGATTCGAACCGAAAATCAGGAAATCATTGTACCTCACCCGACTCGAAAACAGGGACGACCTTGAACAGGAGTTAAAAATCAAATTGATCCGGTATGTACGGGACTATTCATTGGAAAATGTCCCGGGTTTATTTGACGAAAAGAAGCAGTAAGAACGAGAAAGAATATTCCATTTATTTCAAGTGTATAGGACAATCTTGAATCCGGGAAGCCTTAGAATAAGGAGGCGATGTATACAATGAATACATTCGAAGTATTATCTCTGATGCTCAGTTTTGGGATGTTCGTGATTGCGATTCTAAAAGCCAATGATGAAAATAAACATTCATGAACACGCTTTAGAGCGTGTTTTTTTTTGCAAAAAAACCTCCCACAGATAAGGGAGGTTACCGTCCTTCTATTCTTCCTTCATCACTGACTTCAAATCCACTTCATACAACTTATCATCGTTCTCACGGGGGATTCCGCGTCCATCTGTGTTGTTGGAGACAAAATAAAGGGTGTCCCCTTCCACCAGCACATCCCTGACACGTCCAAATCCAGTAAGAAGATCGGTTACTTCCCCTGATTCCGGTTCAAACCGTTTTACACTCTGACCAGCGAGGGAAGCAAATACAAGATCACCTTTCCAGAAGTCCGCTCCAGAAGGGGCCCATGAAGGTTCCCCGGAGTGTGCCAGAGGGGAGATCAGGGACTCTCCCTTTTCATCTCCTGTGATCTTTGGCCATCCGTAATTGTTTCCGGCTTGAATCAAGTTGACTTCATCAAAGCCATTCGGGCCATGTTCCGTTTCATAGAGCTCACCATCCTGATTCCAGGCAAGACCTTGGGGATTCCGGTGGCCGTAGCTGTAAACAGGTGAATCTTTAAATGGATTATCGGACGGGGTTCCTCCATACAAATCCAGGCGTAGAATTTTCCCACCAAGGAAGGATAGATCTTGAGCATGATCCTGCCTGGTGGCATCCCCTGTCGTAATGTAAAGTTTTTGATCTGGCCCGATTTCAAGCCTGCCTCCTTGATGATACTGACCGCTTGGAATCCGGTCCAACATTACTTTTTCCTCGGTCCATTCGTTTGCAGTCCGCCTCAGGGTTACGACCCGGTTGAAATTATCACCGGAATCCTGGTACGTATAATAAGCAAAAGCCTGCTGATTCGATTTGAAATCCGGATGAAGTACTAATCCCAACAATCCCGCTTCAGGGCGATCCGATAGTGGCTTCGAAAGACTGGTTTTCACCACAGACTTCTTCCCATTCATTATCTCAACGATTCCCCCAGTCCGCTGAGTGATATAGAAAACATCACCCTGCTTCTGGATGGACCAGGGAATGGAGAGACCCTTTGCCACCACTTTACTCTCGACACTCGGTCTGGTGACGGATTCACTTTCTTCCTGTTGCATATCTGGTTGTCCGAACGAGCACGCACTAAGTAATAAACTCTGACTCATGATCAACACGAGCCAACTCATTTTGATTTTCATCCTACCAGCTCCCCTTATTCACTCTTTTTAAACCAGTATGGACAACAGAAGGAGTTCTCATTACTTTGCCGGTTGCTGGATCACTTCCTGGATGGCTTTAGCCACACCATCCTCTTTATTCGATGCCGTGATGAATGGACAGAAATCTTTAATCTGCTCCAGGGCATTCCCCATGGCGACGGGTCTGCCGACTACTTTCATCATGGACAGATCGTTTAGGTTATCTCCCATGGCCATGGCGTTTTCAGGGGAAAGCCCTTTATCCTTCAGGAGTTTCTCAAGAGCGACGCCTTTTTGTGCCTCAAGGCTGTTCACTTCAATATTTTCTTTCCCGGATGAACTGATGGCGATGCCTGATAGTTCACTTAATTTCCTGTTGGCTTCTTGTAATTGCCTGTCATCAAAGGAGAAGACAAGGAATTTGTATACAAGCTGGCTGTCATCCTCGAACAGGACCCCGTAATCTTCCACCAGCTTGATATGCCCTTTTTCAAATCGTTCCCTGGCAGCTTGTCTCACCTGTTCTTCTGATACGCCGGGATTGGCCGTTGTGAAGATATTGACGATCAACTCGACTCCCATATCATAGTCTTCCGTATACGTTCCCTGATCTGTGTAGATTTCAAAGTAAATGCCTGTTTCATTCAAGACAGCGGCAATCTCTTTTGCGCGTGCTGATTCAATCCCTGCCTGATAGATGATTTCACCTTGTTTATTCCGCACTTCTGCTCCATTGGCACAGACGATATCGCATGAGATTCCTGCTTCCTCTATGACATAACGGGCTTCCTCATATGACCTGCCTGTGGCAACCACCACTTCAATTCCCTGCTGCTGTGCATCCAGGATAGCCTGCTTATTCGCATCACTGATTTCCTGATTTTCATTTAATAACGTTCCGTCCATATCTGTAGCAATGAATGTAATCATTTTGTAAACACCTTCCTGTTGTTGAATATTCTTAATTAAGCTATTGTATCATGAACCTTTTATGGTTTTATACTGAACACCCTCCTGATATGAATACCCTGGGAGAATTAGGGTATGGAAATAAGGAGAACGCTCGTCTATTACGTCAGGAGGAACATTCATGGGTAACCGTACATATTTGAACAAAGTGTTTTGGATTTCAGCTATTATTGTGTCCATCTTAGTTGTTTTTGGCGCTTCTTTTCCGAAACTTTTCGCAAAAGGAGCGAATGCTGCCTTTGGTTTCACCACCTATTCGTTTGGATGGTTTTATCTCGCGGCCGTGTTTTTCTTCGTACTATTCCTGCTTTTCCTTATGGGAAGCAAATATGGGAAAATCCGGCTTGGAAAGGATGACGAACGACCACAATATCCATTCTTCACCTGGATCGGTATGTTATTTTCCGCCGGGTTCGGGATCGGACTTGTGTTCTGGGGAATTGCAGAACCGATGAGTCACTTCTTTGAAACCCCGATTCCAGGTGTAGAACCTCAAACAGAGGAAGCAGCACGCCTCGCAATGGGTTATGCCTTTTTCCACTGGGGTGTCAGCCAATGGTCGGTCTTTACGATTGTCGGATTGATCATTGCTTACTTTCAATTCAGAAAAGGAGAGGATGGACTCGTTTCTACTTCCCTCTCTCCCATGATCGGTCAACGTAAAGGTTCACGGGGTATTAAAAACACCATAGATATACTCGCGGTCATCGCAACGGTCATGGGCGTCGCTACTTCACTCGGACTCGGGATCCTGCAGATCAACGGAGGATTGAGTTCCGTCTTTGGAATAGGAAGCGGTACACTGACTCAATTGGTGATCGTATTGATTCTGCTCGTGCTTTATTTAGCGTCTTCAACGACAGGACTTGATAAAGGGATTAAATGGCTCAGTAATCTCAATTTATCCCTGGCTCTTATTCTGATGCTCTTTGTCTTTATCGTCGGTCCGACGGTGTTCATCTTAAATACGTTCACTCTTGGAATCGGTGATTATATTTCAAATTTCATCCGATACAGCTTACGCCTGACGCCTTATCAGGGCGGGACATGGGTACAGGACTGGACGATATTCTACTGGGCCTGGGCCATCGCCTGGTCTCCTTTCGTCGGTGCCTTTATCGCACGGGTATCGCGGGGGAGGACGATCAGGGAATTCATTGTGGGCGTTCTGGTCGTTCCACCGCTGATTGCCCTTATGTGGATCGCCGTCTTTGGGGGAACTGCCCTACACTTGGATTTATTCAGCGGCACCTCGATTGCGGAAGGAGTCAAAAAAGATGTGACGAGTGCCCTATTTTCAACCTATGGTGAACTTCCCTTCACCATGGTCCTCTCCGTCCAATCGATTCTTTTGATCTTTACCTTTCTCATCACGTCGGCTGACTCAGCAACGTACATTTTAAGCAGTATGACGACAGAAGGGAGCCTGAACCCTCCAATGATCGTGAAGATCGTTTGGGGAGTATTGATTGCCGCCATTGCAGCAGTATTGCTCGTATCCAGTGGTCTCGAGGGATTACAGACCGCTTCTCTCGTATCTGCACTTCCATTCACCGTAATCCTGATCCTGATGTGTGTGACGTTATTTAGACTTCTCCGGAAAGAAAAGAAAGAAGGAGCAGGACCGGTTAAAAAATAACATTTGATTGGCGTCCCTACTCTTGAAAAGAGTAGGGCGCTTTTTTAATTTCACACAAAATGAAAGGGTTTTCATTCACCACTATAGAAGAATAGTATGGAGATATATTTCTATAAGGGGGATGAAGATGAAAGGACTTATTTCATTATCTAACAAAATCATGCAGCGTTATTTACCGGATCCATTTTTGTTTGTGGTCATTTTAACATTGGTCGTGTTCGGTCTTGGGCTCATTTTCACTGAAAGTTCGAGCCTTGAGATGGTTCAGTATTGGGGGGACGGCTTCTGGAGCCTGCTTGCCTTTTCCATGCAGATGGTGCTGGTCCTTGTGACAGGATACGTTCTTGCGAGCAGTCCATTGTTTAAACGGTTCCTCGGGTTTCTTGCTTCGTTTGCAAAGTCTCCTGGTTCTGCCATTGTAATCGTGACCGTCGTTTCCATGATTGCAAGCTGGATCAACTGGGGATTCGGACTTGTCATCGGAGCATTATTTGCAAAAGAACTGGCCAAACGGGTGAAAGGCGTCGATTACCGGTTGCTCATTGCAAGTGCCTACTCGGGATTCGTGGTCTGGCATGCAGGGTTCTCAGGCTCGATTCCGTTGTCGATCGCGACTGACGGTCATCCCTTCCAGGATTTGATCGGGGTCATCTCGACGAATGAAACCATCTTTGCAGCGTCCACTCTCATCATTGTGGCAGCATTATTTATCGTCCTTCCGATCACCAACAGGATGTTAATGCCGGCGAAAGACGAGACAATAACGGTTGACCCTGATCTCTTCAATGAGACAGCTGCCACTCTTGAAAAAGAAAGGATGACTCCTGCCGATAAACTTGAGAACAGCATGATCTTATCGATTATTGTGGCGGTGCTCGGAATTGTATTCTTATTCTCGTACTTTGCTAAAAATGGTTTCGCACTAAATTTAGATATCGTAAACTTTCTGTTCCTATTTCTCGGGATTCTCTTTCATGGTACGCCGAAACGCTTCCTTGCCGCTGTACAGGAAGCCATTAAGGGGGCAAGCGGGATTGTCATCCAGTTCCCTTTCTACGCGGGAATCATGGGGATGATGACAGCGTCAGGACTTGCTGTCGTCATGAGTGAAGCTTTCGTATCGATTTCAAATGATGTGACGTTTTACTTCTTTGCCTTCCTGAGCGCAGGAATCGTCAACTTCTTCGTTCCGTCCGGTGGCGGGCAGTGGGCTGTTCAGGCTCCGATCATGCTCGATGCCGCCCAAACCCTCGATGCATCGGTCGCCAAGACCGCCATGGCCGTTGCGTGGGGAGATGCGTGGACCAACCTGATCCAGCCGTTCTGGGCATTACCGGCCCTTGCCATTGCAGGACTGAAGGCAAAAGATATCATGGGATATTGTGTGATCATCCTTGTCATCAGTGGAATTGTCATTTCACTCGGGTTACTGTTTTTATAACGGAAAAAGCGAAAGCACCATTTTCAGTTGATGGTGCTTTTTTCTTTGGATGAATAAAAAGGCCGGCCTCCCTGAGAGACCGGCCGTTATGTATGGACGTTCATTATCTATTATATTCGAATGTCTTCTAGCGTACGCTTTCCCTTCTTTCCATCTCCCCTTCTAGCATCTCAATAAACTCTTCTTCCAATCCTTCTTCCTGTGCCAGTTGATACACATTGGTCAATTGCTCTTCTGTAAGTTTTGTTAAAGACGTCATCGATTACATCTCCTGACTATCCAAGGTATGAATTCTTTATACCCACTTAAACAAATGATAAACCTCTATTTACATTAGAATAAAATCTTTTTTTAGTTCGAAACTCACCTTATTCCCATGTTATTATTGAAATTTTTTAAAATTTTAGTAAAATAAGAAACGTACTGAAAGATAGCGCTTTCTTTTTTGTATTCATGATTACCTGCATTTTATTAAAATTTTATGTTTCACCCATCCATCCTTCGGGAAAACCAACTGAGGAATACATAATCTTCCTTGCCGCAACTTTCTATGGACAAATTTATATGTATGCATTAAAATGAATAATGTTTCATTTTCCGTTACAACTACATCTGAGGTGAATTTATGAATCAGCAACATCGCTTTACACTAACAAGTCATTTTCGATTTATCATCCCTTCCTTATTGGGAGTTTTCTTATTTATGATACCGGTTCCGGGTAAAGACGGAATTACGATACCGATTGCGGTCCTATCCGGGCTTCTTCAGGATTGGATCGGAAGCTATGTACCAGCCATTATGACAGGTTTAATCCTCCTGACGGTCATCGGGACGTTCATTACAAAGCTCGCACATCCAGATTTTATTGAAAAATCACCATTTTTCTCCAGTCTATTCGATGTTCGGCCTGTATGGGCCGTTGTCAGAGTAGTCGGCGCCGTCTTTGCCGTTATGACTCTATTTAAATTGGGACCTGAATGGGTCTGGTCAGATGCAACAGGGGGACTTCTATTAAACCCCGACGGACTCCTTACCATTCTCTTTTCTGTCTTTCTATTTGCAGGGCTTTTCCTGCCACTATTATTGAATTTCGGATTACTGGAATTATTCGGGGCACTTTTAACGAAAATCATGCGACCCGTATTCGGCCTTCCGGGTCGTTCTTCCATTGACTGCTTAGCATCTTGGCTAGGAGACGGAACGATCGGCGTGTTATTGACAAGTAAGCAGTACGAAGATGGATACTATACGAAGAAGGAAGCAGCGGTCATCGGGACAACCTTCTCTGTCGTTTCCATCACCTTCTGTCTCGTGGTCATTTCACAGGTGAACCTTGGAGAATACTTCATCCCGTTCTATCTCACGGTAGCGGCGTCTGGGCTTCTCGCAGCGATTATCCTGCCTCGGATCCCGCCTTTATCCCGCAAGCCTGACACGTACTTCAATGGTCAGGAAGGGAAGGACACGATGGAAGTGATTCCTGAAGGATACAGCCGTGTCGGATATGGTTACGAGCAGGCTCTTGTACAGGCGAAAAACAACAACAGTGCATCCAAGTTCTTCACAGATGGAATGAAAAATGTGCTGGATATGTGGATGGGTGTGGCACCGATTGTCATGGCGATTGGGACAACAGCCCTGATTGTTGCGGAGAATACGAAGTTCTTTGAATACATTGGTATGCCGCTTATTCCGATCCTGGAGCTACTGCAAATCCCGGAAGCAACGGAAGCTTCTCGCTCCATCCTTGTCGGATTTGCTGATATGTTCCTGCCGGCCATCTTCGGATCCGGTATCGAAAGTGAGCTGACGCGTTTTGTCATCGCCTGCCTATCGGTCACACAATTGATCTACATGTCAGAAGTTGGCGGACTGCTCCTTGGTTCCAAGATCCCGGTCGATTTCAAGGATCTCGTCATCATCTTCCTGCAGCGTACATTCTTGACATTACTTGTGATTGTAGCGATTGCTCATATGATCTTTTAAGCAATAGGAAACCCCAGGTTCGGATTCGAACCTGGGGTTTTTTGATTGAAGTGTTAACTATTTTGATCCACGGGAAACGTGACTTCCACTTTCGTACCTTTATTCACCTGTGAATCAATCTGAAGGGATCCTTTATGGTCTTCGATGATTTTTTGACTGATCGTAAGTCCGAGTCCCATACCCTTTTCCTTCAGGGTGAAGAACGGCTCCCCGAGTCGCTTCAATCTTTCGGGAGGGATACCGGTTCCCTCATCCTCGATGATGATATGAACAGACTCATTCCTTATTTTCCAGTCGACATCGATTTCCCCTTCATCCATGGACTCAATGGCATTTTTAATAATATTGATAAAGACTTGTATGCATTGATTCTTATCCCCGAACACATGAATCGGGGAGGATGGAAGCTGGATATTCAATGTGATGCCTTTAAGAAGGGCTTCATGCTCCATAACCTTGGCGACATACCTCAGGACGTCACTCATATCAAATGGCTGATATTCCCTCATTTGGGGCTTGGATAAAATAAGCAGCTCACCAACGATTTGATTGATCCTGTCCATTTCAGAAGACATGACTTTAAGGTAGTGGCCGGATACATGCTCGTTTTCTTCCAACAGTTGAATGAAGCCTTTGATGCTTGTGAGGGGGTTTCTGATTTCATGTGCGATCCCTGCCGCAAGTTCCCCCACAACGGATAGCTTCTCTTTCCGTAACAGCATTTCTTCTGCGATCTTTTGCTGGGAAATATCCCTGCCGATGATGACCAGTCCCTTTCGTTCATGATTCGAATGAAATAAAGGGACTTTAATGACGTCAAAGGTTTTGAACTCTCCGTTCGGAAGATAAAACCCTTCTTCACATCGTGTGACTTGCTCTGCCTTCCATGACTCCTCATCAGAATCGATGCAATAGTCAAAGGCGTCTTTAAAGAATGGGACCAGTTTGCCCAGCTCCCTATCCGTCTTGCCGACATAATCAATGTCCTCAAGATTATACAGCTTCCGCCCAAACTGATTCACCTTCAACCAGCGACCTTCCCCATCTTTGAAACAGACAAAATCGGGTAGGGAATGAAGAAGGGTCGAGAGCTGATTTTCTTCTTCCAACAGCTTTTGGTGCCGCCTCATGAACCGGTTCCCCTTTTTTAATAGGATGAGGAGGACCCCCACTAAGGCGCACATGAGAAGAAGTGAAGCGAGGGCGTCCCATGGTGAATCAAGTATGAGTATGACGATGACCTGTAATAGGGAAAGAGCCATTAACATTATGATAAACCTGTGGAATGTCCGTTCCTTGCTATTCATTTTCTCTGCCATCTAAGTACCAGCCTCACTCTTACTTTCATATTTTTGGGTTTTTGGCTTATATAGTTCATATGTACCACCAAGCGATTTATAAGAAACCTTTCATTATCACTGTTTTGAACTGTTTCTGTTGGATTTCTTTTTTCTGTTAATTGAAGTATATCATGTCCCCTTCTACAAATGTCATTTTTTGTCGCTTTATATATTTTAAGGAACGCAAAAAAATCCCCCTGACCTGCAGAGGGATCCTTCCACTTACTTCGTTTTCAGTTTATCAAGCATATCCGATGTCATTTTGGCTAAATCGTATTCCACTTTAAAACCCCATTCGTTCGTGGCTGCACTGGAATCGATGGCGTTTGGCCAGCTTTCGGCAATACTTTGGCGAACAGAATCGACGTTATAATTCAGTTTAAAATCCGGCTGGTGGACACGGATCGCTCCGGCAATGTCTTCAGGCGCCACGCTCATGGCTGACACATTGAAGGAATTGCGATGCTCAAGCTTTGAACCGTCTGCTTCCATCAGGTCGATGATGGCATTCAGGGCATCCGGCATATACATCATATCCATGTAAGTGCCTTCCCCGATATAAGAAGTGTACTCATTATTCTTGATTGCCTCATAGTAGATTTCTACAGCATAGTCCGTCGTTCCACCGCCTGGGAGGGTTTCATATGAAATAAGTCCAGGGAAACGCAACCCCCTGGTGTCCACTCCAAATTTCGTGAAGTAGTAATCTGAAAGAAGCTCCCCGGATACTTTGTTTACTCCGTACATGGTCGTAGGGCGCATGATCGTATCCTGCGGTGTTGAATCCTTCGGTGTGGATGGGCCGAATGCTCCGATGGAACTTGGTGTGAAGAATTGGCATCCTAATTCTCTTGATGTCTCAAGGGCATTCACAAGTCCGCCCATATTCAGGTTCCAAGCGAGAAGCGGTTTCGCTTCTGCTGTGGCAGATAATAGAGCGGCTAAGTGAATGATCGTATCCACGTTATGGGTCTTGGCAATGTCGAACATTTTTTCTGCATTCGTTACGTCAAGCTGCTCGAAAGGACCGTTCTTTACGACCGGACTATCCGTTTCACGAATATCCGTTGCGATGACGTTATCCGAACCGTATACTTCACGCATTTTATTGGTGAGCTCAGATCCGATCTGTCCAAGGGCACCCGTTACTAAAATCTTTTTCATCGTCTTTCCTCCTGCATTTACCTTTGGTGATATCGTATAAAGACAGGGCCGACTAAGTGCCGGTCCCTATGCTGTTTCTTTAAATGATGCCCATTTCTTTGCCGACCTTCTCGTACGCAGCAACCGCCTGATCAAGCATTTCCTTCGTATGTGCGGCGGAAGGCATGTTTCTGACACGGCCTGTGCCTCTTGGTACGGTTGGGAACACGATGGATTTCGCATAAACCCCTTCCTCATACAGGCGCTTACTGAAGTTCTGTGTTGCCTGCTCTTCGCCGATGATCACAGGTGTGATTGGTGTCTCACTGTTTCCAATGTCAAATCCAAGCTTCGTCAGTTCTTCCTTCAGATAACGGCTGTTTTCCCACATATTATCCTGAAGCTCAGTCGAATTCATGATGAGATCAAGGGCTTCCGTACAAGCTGTTACATCTGCCGGTGTCAAGGATGTGGAGAATAAGAATGGACGGGAACGGACTTTCAACCAATCAATCAGGTTTTGAGTTCCAGCTACATATCCGCCGACTACCCCGATGGCTTTTGATAACGTACCCATTTGGAAGTCAACTTTATCAGACAAACCAAAGTGTTTGACCGTACCTGCACCTTTACCAAGGACACCTGAACCGTGGGCATCGTCTACATATGTCATGATATCGAATTCTTCTGCGATTTCGACGATTTCAGGAAGCTTACACACATCTCCGTCCATCGAGAATACACCATCCGTGATGATCATGATTTTGTTGTATTGACCAGATTCCTTCGCCTCTTTCGCTTTTGCACGAAGATCTTCCATATCGGAGTGACCAAAACGGATGATCTTGGCTTTTGACAGACGGCATCCGTCAATGATGGATGCGTGATTCAGTTCATCTGAAAGGATGGCGTCATTCTTATCCATCACGGCTGAGATGGCGGCCATATTGCAGTTGAATCCTGATTGGTACGCAATCGCCGCCTCTGTCCCTTTAAATTCCGCAAGCTTTTCCTCAAGCTTCACATGAAGATCAAGCGTCCCATTGATCGTACGGACAGCTCCTGCTCCAACACCGTATTCCTTCACCGCTTCGATCGCTACCTTTTTCAGGCGTTCATCTGTGGCGAGTCCCAGATAGTTATTTGAAGATAAGTTCACGAGTTTTTTCCCGTTAATGGTGATCACCGGTCCATTAGCACCCTGCAATGGATCGATTTCATTATACAAACCGCGTGATTTTAAGTCTTCAAGGTTTTCTTGTAGAAAGAGATCTAATGTCTTGCTTGTCATATTCTCGTCCTCCTGTTATGTAAGCGTTTTAAAAACAAATGTCCACTCCAAAAATACAATATTTATCCGTTGGTTCTTTGTGTTTTCTAAGGATTGTTCTCTTTTTTAGTTTAACATGTTTTTTTGTGATGGACAAAAAATATCTTCAGATTTCGGTTTTATGTTAGTGTTCCCTGAATGGTTGGAAAACTTCAGGTTTTTTAGTAAGGAAGTGGTGGTTGAGAATAAAAAATGAACAAAAGCGGTCACTTTTGTTCATCTTGGTTGGTTATTTAAGCATTTTGCCTTGGACACGGTGTTCGAGTATGGCTTCGTTCATTCTTCTTAGTGCCAGATCGACCCGTTCTTTGGGGCAGGCGATGTTCATTCGGACGAAGGGTTGGCCGCTTTCTCCGAATTTGAAACCTTCGTCGAATTTGACTCGGGCTTTTTCCAGGAAGAATCTGCATAGTTCTTCCCCTTTCATTTCGAGACCGGTGCAGTCGATCCAGATCAGATGAGTGGCCTGTGGCTGGATGGCCCTAAGCTCCGGCAAATGCTGCCCTAGATAGTTCTCTACATACTGTTTATTCTCTTCCAACACCATTAGGAGCTCCTTCAGCCACGGTTCCCCTTCCTCATAAGCCGCGATGGTGCCTTCAATCCCAAACACATTCGGCCGCATCAGTCCAAAGCCTGTGAGCTTGGCCTGATACTTCTCCCTTACAGTTTCATTCGGAATTAGTAGAATGGAGGTTTGCAGTCCTGCTATGTTAAACGTTTTACTTGGAGCAGCACATAGGACGCTTCTCTCCAACAAACTTTCATCCCCTTTAAAGAGAGGGATATGTTCATACCCTTCATACACTAAGTCTCCATGCATTTCGTCAGAGATGATCCATAAATCGTGACGTTTGGCGATATCACCGATTTTCCTCAGTTCCTCTTTCGTCCACACCCGCCCAACAGGATTATGGGGGCTGCAGAGAATAAGGATCTTGGTTCTGGACCCGCTCGCTTTCTCTTCCAGATCCTCGAAATCAATGGAATAGACGCCGTCTTTATAGAGTAATGTATTTTTCATCACTGAACAGCCGTGATTCTCAATCGTGCTATAGAAAGGATAATAAACCGGATCCTGAATGATGACCCCGTCCCCAGGTTCTGTCAACACGGACAGAACCACATTGATGCCAGGGATGATCCCCGGACTGAAGCTGATCCATTCTTTCTTTATATCCATTTGGAAGCGCCTTTTCCACCATGACATAATGGACGCAAAGTATCGATCGCTAAACGTCGTATAGCCGTATATGCCGTGTCGTGCCTTCTTGTTCAGTGCTTCCACAATGGCAGAAGAAACTTTGAAGTCCATGTCGGCTATACACATAGGGATCACATCCCCGTCAGGAAATGACCATTTAACGGAGTGCGTATTCGTTCTCTCGATGCAATCATTCCAATTCATATCCAATGCCCCTCTCAAATCTATCTTTCTTTACTTTATACTAGATTGGGGTCCGGGTGAATACCTGAAAGATAAATAGGAATTTCCCCTTATTTCTCCACCTTTTCTTTACGATTCACATGCTTCAATCCTTCCCGGACACTTAATGAAGCCAGCTCCTCTGAAGCAATGAAGTCCTTCACCGCTTCGGGATTCGTTTTTGAATACTCCCTCAGGGCCCAGCCGATGGCCTTCTGGATAAAGAATTCCTTCGATTGACGATGCATGCCGATATACCTGAATAGGCGTGCCTCATCGGTTTCCGTCTTATATTTTAATTGATGGAGGATGGCGATGCGGTTTAACCACATATTATCTGAGTGAATCCATTTCTCTAAGTATGTGTCAGCTTCTTCTTTTTGATAGATTTTCCCGACATGATTGGAAGCGATATGATCAATCGTGTCCCACCAGGATTTCGTTACGATCATTTCTTCCAAAAGGGGAAGATGCTCTTTAGTTAAGTACCTTGATTGTTTATCGATCAGCCCTAGAGCGACGTATTGACATTCACGCTGAGGTTCCGACCAGAGAGAACGAACAATATCAGGAAATTCTTCATTGTCTGGTTTCCCGTTCTCCTTCAGAAAATCCCGGAGCAAGAGAGTGCGCTCCGGTGTCCTGATGCCAAAGAACTCAAACTGATTTCTCATATAGGCTTCCATCGCTTCCCGGTTATCACTGTTTTGATGATCTTTCAAACGGGCAATCAGTTTAACAGCATACTCATGACTCATGTAAAGTCTCCTCCTTATGACGTTCTTCACATTCAAAACAGCAGCTCTTTCCGTCCCCGATTTGAACACCGTTAAAGAAACCGTCCAAACAAAAGAGGGGCTCTTGACAGAGATAACAATAGTCTACAAGCTCTTTCATATTCCCACCCATTCCTTCTCACATAATAGATCCCGATAATCAAAACTCTCTATCATACTTCTGGATGATCGTTTGAAAAACCTTTTCCAAATAAAAAAAAGACAACCCTTAGCTTGCTAAAGGATTGTCTCGTTTTGTCATCTGTCTTGCAATGAGAAAGTGTAGCAGCTTTTTGCTTTGAGGCAATGAAAATCCAACGATGGAACCGAGTCCGAGTGCGATGATCACAGTACCGATCCCTACAGGACCGCCCAGTAACCACCCGAAGAAGAACACGATGATTTCCATTCCATTCCGTACCCATTGCACTTTCCAACCCGTTTTCTCAACGACCAGCAGCATGAGACTATCCCGTGGCCCCGCTCCGAGGTCGGCTGATACGTACAGGCCGATTCCGTATCCGATCACCACGATCCCAATGGCAAACACGATGGCTTCTGCCAGGAAAGATTGTGGATCAGGCAGTAAAAAATTGAATACATCTATGAAAATTCCAATTAACAGCATATTGATAAACGCACCGGCTTTAGGAAATGACCTGGTCCCGACACCTGTCACAAACAGGATGATGAAGCCCACAATGATGGACCACGTCCCGATCGTCAGACCAAGCTGCTTGAATAATCCATAGTGAAATACATCCCAAGGCCCGATTCCGAGGTCTTTCCCTTTGATCGTCAAGCTGATGCCAAACGACAGGACGAGGAGCCCCACAAAGAAAAACGACCAGCGTAAACTCTTTTCTTTATTCATGAAAATCCCTTCCTACACCATAGTCATTTCATTTATTACCCGGATAACTGTATCACAGAATGCCGGACAAAAAAATTTCATAAAACCTATGGGGTTGGTGGGGATAAATCAGCCGGATTCATGACATGAAAAAGATATAAGCTACCCACTACTCTTCAATAAACTCAATGATTTCGCCATCAGGACCTAAGAAAAAAGCCACTTTCCAGCCATTTTCAAGAAGAAGGGGGCCTTCCACAGGCAGTAAACCCTTATACTTTACGAATTCAACTTCCTTTTCCAGATCGTCTGCTGCCAATGCTAAATGGAGAAACGTACGCTTCATTCCGTCATCCTCTCCAGGTTCCTCTATGAGCTCCAACCGGCAATCTCCCTTTTTCAAAAACAGGATGTTCTCACTTCCCCACTTAAAAACCATTTCTTTTTCAAATCCAAAATGGGACTGATAGAACTCCTTCGATCTCTCCAAGTCCTTCACATTCATCCCAATATGATGAAGTCTCATACTCATTCTCCTTACAAAATGACATTCATATCTCCGAATTCATGCCATTTATAGTTTTTTTCCAGGGCCGTTTGATAGGCATGACGCAATTTGTCCTCTGACATGAACGCCTTTAAGAGATCCAAATGACTCGCTTCAGGTTCATGTAGCCCCGTAATGAGACCGTCTACGATTTGGAGGGGGGTATCACGGGATATATATAAGTTTGTGACACCTTCAGCAGGCTGCAGCCCCCCGTACTGAGTCATGACCGTCTCAAGTGTCCGAACAACCGTCGTACCCACTGCGATGACCCTCTTCCCCCGATCCTTAGCGTGACGTATCTCTTTAACCGCTTCTGAACTCACCTGATAGTCTTCAGGATGGTGCTCTGGCATCGGCCAGCGATCATTTCCATAGTAGCTCAAGCCTGCGTGGAGCTGGATGAATACAATGCCAACTCCTTTTTCCTTTAAGGCTTGTAATAACCTCCATGTAAAAGCCCTTCCGGCAGATGCCATTTCAACGGACCCCGGTACCGATCCATAGACATTCTGGTAATAATCCAGGGGCCAGGGCTCCTTGGTGTATTCATAACGGATGGGCTCACCGTATTTGAAAATGAAGTCCATCAATTCACTGCCACCCTTGTTGAACTCAACCTGTAAAAGTGGGCTTTCACTTCCTTGACCCTTTATGTGCCCTGATACACCTCCTGGAAAATTAATCGGTTCCCCCGCTTGATGGAAGTCCCCAAGGATGAGGGCATCCCACGTGTTATCGCCTCTTTTCCTGGAAAGGCGAAGGAAGACATTCCGGTTTCCCTGCTTCCCTTTGAGTGATGCGGGAAGGGTTCTGCTGTTATTGAAAACAAGCACGTCTCCCTCATTTAAAAAATCAGGCAGGTTTTTAAATACAGTATGTTCACACTGGCCGTTCTCACGGTCCAGCACCATCAGCCTCACGTCATCCCTCTCAAACCCTTGAAGTTCGATGGGTGTGGTCGCGTTCAAACTGGAGGGGATGTGAAAGGAATTCAAAGGTCCATTCATGCCTCCTCCCCCGCTTTCCCGTGAAATTCCTGTGCTTCGAATCTCTTACCGTTTTCCTTTGTCGATGCATCAGATGCGAGGTAAAGAAAGACATCAAGGTGATCGTGTGGATGTGCAAGGGGATAATCACATTCAGGTACAGCCTTGTCGTGCATCTCCGTATCCATCTCACCCGGATCCACCATGTTCACCCTCACACCTGTACCGTCCAGCTCGTCAGCCCATGTTTGAGTCATCCCTTCCACCGCGAATTTTGAAATACCGTACGCACCCCATTCGCTGAACCCTGTTTGGCCCGCTTCTGAAGTTAAATTTATGATGGACCCCGTCCCCCTGCTGATCATACCGGGAAGAACCCGTTTCGTTACTAAAAATGGGTTTAACGTATTGATTCTGAGCACCTCCATAAACTCCGCCTCTGGATAATCTGCCAACAGGCGTGGCCCCGGTCCAAACACAGAAGCATTATTTATCAGAACATCAATGCTTCCCCACACTTCTTCCGTTACCGACACAAAACGTTCTACATCACGGGCATCCGACACATCGGCCTCCAGTGCCACCACTTCCGCTCCCAACATTTTCAGTTCTTTTTCAACTTCCTTTAGTGGACCAGCACTTCTTGCACAGATAGCCACCTTTGCCCCTTCTTCAGCGAACTTCCTTGCCAATGCCTTTCCCAGTCCTTTTGAAGCACCCGTTATCATGACGACTTTATGTTCAAACATATTCCATACCCCTTTCATTTCTCTTGTTACTCCCAGTGTATGAAATAATTAAAGGCAAAAAATCATCTATTCGGGGTTGAACCTTATAGAAAATTAGATGTAGCACACTCTCAGCCTTTTGATGTATTTCCAGAAAAACACGAACATTAATACTGGAAATTTAATTTATATTCGTGTTACAATGAGTTTGAAGATAATTAGAGCAGTGACTGGCGAAAATGTGGAATCAACCACAAGGGAGCTGCGAATTTTACAAAACATGAGCCATTAGCCGTTCGCCTGGGCAGAAGGCAGGGGGATACCCTTGTCTTTTTTTACTATAATCAGGAGGGATTGCAGTGGAACCACTGGTATTAGACGGGAAACTTGTTGCATCTGAAATTAAGGAAAGCCTGAAATCAAGAGTAGCTGCACTAAAGGAGAAGGGAATCACTCCGTGTCTTGCAACGGTGCTGGTCGGAGATGATCCATCTTCAGCTACGTACGTCAAGATGAAAGGAAATGCCTGTGCAAAGATCGGAATGGAATCAAGACGCATCCACCTGCCAAAAGAAACGACAACCGAAGAATTGCTTGACGTGATTCAGGAGCTGAATGATGACTCTTCCGTACATGGGATTCTATTACAGCACCCCGTTCCTCATCAAATCGACGAACGTGCGGCCTTTGAAGCGATTTCCATCGAAAAGGATGTGGACGGTGTCACTAGCCTCGGCTTCGGCCAAAATTCATTGGGATTCGGTGAATACCCATCCTGCACCCCGGCAGCCATCATGAGCATCATCGATTATTACGAGGTAGCCCTTGAAGGGAAACACGCCGTCGTGGTTGGAAGGAGTCCGATCCTGGGCAAACCTGTTTCCATGATGTTATTGAACGGAAACGCAACCGTGACTACTTGCCATTCCTATACAGAGAATCTCCCTGATATCCTGGCTGCTGCAGATATTGTCGTGGCAGCTGTCGGCAAACCGAATTTCATTCAAGGGGAATGGTTAAAAGAAGGTGTTGTCGTACTTGATGCCGGCTACAACAAAGGGAACGTCGGGGACATCGATTACGAAGCATGCTATGAAAAGGCCAGTGCCATCACACCGGTCCCTGGCGGTGTTGGACCTGTAACCATCTCTATGCTATTAAAGCAGACAGTTGATTCTGCTGAGAAATACGGCCCTATCCTTCAAAATGCATAAGTCATAACGCTTCACGAGACTGATTCCATCACAGGGTCAGTCTCTTTTTTCTCTTTCTTGACTTATTTTTTCTTCATTTCGGGAGAGAATGGTAAGGAATAGAAAGCTAAAGGAGCGTTCATATGGATACACACAAACACAATGCATTCTCCAACACACCGGAACCGTACTGGAGAGAAACGACTAAACTTCCCCTATTTAAAAAGCTGGATCAAAACCTGAAAGTAGACGTGACAGTTGTGGGAGGCGGGATAGCGGGGCTCACCACTGCTTACCTGTTGGCAAAAGGCGGCAAAAAGGTTGCCTTCATAGAGGCTGATCACATATTGAACGGCACGACCGGTCATACAACCGCTAAAATCACCGCACAGCACGGATTGATTTATGATGAACTCATCCAGCATTTCGGGGAAGAGTTCGCAAGGAAATATTATTTGTCCCAAACAAAGGCCATTCAGTTCATTAAAGACACTATTATGAGTGAAAACATCGAATGTCATTTTTCAGAAGAAGACGCGTATGTGTATGCAACGACAGACCAATATGCAGAGAAGATCGAAAAGGAATATGAAGCGTATCAGAAGCTGGATATTGCAGGTAGGCTCACAGAAGATATCCCCCTGGACCTGGATATCAAAAAGGCCATCATGATGGGGAAACAGGCTCAATTCCATCCATTGAAATATTTAAAAGCCTTGATTGATTCTTATACAGGATTGGGCGGTCAAATCTATGAAGGAACCACTGCAAAGACCATCAATGAAGGAGATAGCACGCAGGTTGTCACGGCGGACGGATATCACCTCGATAGTGAATTCGTCGTCATCTGCTCCCACTTCCCCTTTTATGATGGCATGGGGTTTTATTTCACGAAATTGCATGCAGAACGTTCTTACATTCTCGGGGTGAAAGCCAAGAAGGACTATCCAGGGGGAATGTATATCAGCGCTGAAGATCCAACCCGTTCCCTCCGCTATGAAGTGGATGATAACGGTGAAAAACTCATTCTGATCGGCGGGGATAAACATAAGACGGGGCAAGGAAAAGATACGATGGACCACTACAAGGCACTGCAGGAATTTGGAGAAGAAGTAGTCGGGGTAGACGAAGTAAAGTATCGCTGGTCCGCACAGGACTTGACCACCCTTGATAAAGTGCCTTATATCGGAAAGCTGACGGAAAAACACCCCTCGATTTTTGTCGCAACAGGCTTTAATAAGTGGGGAATGACTTCCGGTACTCTAGCCGGCCAGATTCTTTCTGACCAGATCTTAGGAAATCATCACATTTATGCAGACGTATACTCACCTTCGAGGTTTGTCGCTGACCCAAGTATCAAGCATTTTTTCAAAGAGAATCTCAATGTAGCCGGCGAGCTCATTAAAGGAAAACTCCAAATCCCATCTAAAAAGCCCGAGGACCTTGAGAAAGGGGAAGGCGATGTCGTCAATTTGAACGGACGCCGATGTGGAGGGTTCCGGGATGAAACGGGAAAATTGCATGTCGTGGACACAACATGTACCCACCTCGGCTGCGAAACCGAGTGGAATCATGGAGACCACACCTGGGACTGCCCTTGTCACGGCTCACGCTTCTCCATAGACGGAGTCGTCATCGAAGGCCCTGCCAAGAAACCCCTCACAAGGTTTGAAGTAACCGATGGAGGGACGGACCTCTAGAAAACGTGAGATTTTTGTCGAATATAGCCTGGGAAATAAATTGAAAAACCAAGGTATCTGACATATTTTGTCGCATGATACAAAAGAATATTTCCTGCGTAATTCCTTAAACTATAAATGCTTGACTATTTAGGGAGGGATTCTGAATGGGACGCACAAAAAAAGGAAACCGCAATGCTCAAAGTAACACAAATGCTAAAAGAGGAAATCGCACGAGTTCTGAATTAGTCGAGTTTACAACCGGGCAGGAAAACACTAAGAAAAACCGACCACAACAGTAAGAGCGATCAACATAGATAAAGAACAACCGGAGGCGGCGGGACATCATCTGCTTCCGGTTGTTCTTTTTTTGTAAAGAGGAATCCCTTTGGCTAACCTTGTTGGCCGGCATGTCTTTATTGACGATGAAACAATATCAGGAAATCACCATATCCTTCCTCTTCCAGCTTCTCTTTAGGAATAAACCGCAAAGCTGCAGAGTTAATGCAGTAGCGAAGTCCTTTGGGACCCGGTCCATCGGAAAATACATGGCCAAGATGGGAATCTGCTTCTCTGCTCCTGACTTCCACCCGGGTGGAACGATGGGAGAGATCGTATTGTTCGCTCACGCTTGCGTTCATCACCGGCTTTGTAAAGCTTGGCCAGCCACACCCACTGTCATACTGATCTTTCGACGTGAAGAGGGGTTCCCCCGATACGATATCCACGTATATTCCTTCTCTCGTGTTATCCCAGAATTCGTTTTCATATGGTGGCTCCGTCCCGTTTTCCTGGGTGACGAAATATTGCATCTCTGTTAGCTTTCCTTTTAAATAGGAACGATCCTTAGGCCAATATTTCTTCAGAAAATCTTCTCTGCTTCGTTTGTACAGCGCATATCGGAAAGCATTTTTCTTATGGAAATCCTGATGATAGTCTTCTGCAGGATAAAATTCCCTGACAGGGAGGATTGGGGTCACGATAGGGTCTGCAAACCGTCCGCTCTTCTCCAATTCTATTTTAGAGGACTCCGCGAGCCTTTTTTGATGATCATTGTGATAAAAGATCGCGGTCCGATATGAGCTTCCCCGATCTTTGAATTGTCCTTCGGAATCTGTTGGGTCAATTTGTTTCCAGTAAAGATCCAGGAGTTTCTCATACGGAAATAAGGCAGGATCAAATAGGATCTGCACTGCTTCATAATGACCGGTTTCACCTGACGTCACTTCCTTATAATTCGGATCAGGCGTCTGCCCCCCAGTATAGCCGGAGATGATCTCTTTGATTCCTTCCTGATTCTCAAATGGCTCCACCATACACCAGAAACAACCTCCTGCAAACGTCGCCATTTCCATTTCATCATCCCCTTCGTTTCACGTGAAACATTGCTAGCATTCATCCTTCAAAGTACAGGTGGTAGTGGTTCTGACATCCAGGATTAAAAGCGGACTGACAATGCGGGCAGACCGATTGGCAATTCATATATTGTAAAATCGTTAACTCGTTTTTGCATTCCCCGCAAAGAATCGCTTTCGTATTCCACTCTTCCGGAGACCAGAGAATGGGATCATGATCCGCCACTTCTTCGTGACATGAGTGGCACGGATAATAAGTGTTACAGCATTTAAATTTAATGGCGATGATATCTTTTGATGTTCGATAATGCTTACATTTTGTTTTAGAATCCACTTCTACGCCGGATACCGGAATCAGCTTTTCAGTCATGATCTTCCTCCCCAATCAGTATGTAGTAGTCTTCTATAAGCTTCGCATTCCTCTTATAACCGAAAGGAAACCAGTCTAATGATCTACCTGTACTATACAATGAATTTAAACGGAAAGGGAGTGGGAAGATTTTTGAAGTTAACCGGAACCAACGAGAAAAAGAAAAGCTGATCCATCTTGTGTCTTAAAACGACGCAAGAAGATCCGCCTCTTATTCCTAGCTCTTATGATCCAGTATTCCGTTCAGATCACCATAGACAAAATCGGGTTTCACACCCAGCTCATCCATTACTTTATCCTGTCGGTTGATCCATGCCGTATGGAATCCAAAGTTGGCTGCTCCTGCAATATCCCATGGATTGGACGACATGAATAAGACTTCCTCCCTTTTGACACCAAGCTTTTTTAGAACAAACTGATAGGCCATCGGTGTTGGTTTGAATTGCTTCACCTCATCCACTGTCAGCACTTCATCCAATAAGTGACCAAACGACGACTGCTCAACCAGTGGTGAAAGCATATCCAGGGAACCATTGGAGAATATCGCTGTTTGATGAGAGGTTAATTCTCCCAACACACTCTCCACTTCATCATAATGAGTTAATTCAAGATAAGCATCCAGTAACACCTTCTCCTTTTCATCGGAAAGATCGACTCCGACCTGCACACACGCGTAATGAAGGGCATCCTTCGTGATGGAGAAAAAGGTCTTATACGTTCCCATCAGCTGACGCAGGAAGCTGTACTCCAATTGTTTCTGCCGCCACACCTGACTGATCTCCTCCCCTTTATCAGGAAAAAGTTCATTACACTTTTCAATGACGGAATGAACATCAAATAGCGTTCCATAAGCATCGAAGACAAAAGCTTTAATATTGAGATTAGACATGCAAACCCTCCTCACAGATTCTCCTTATATAATAGACTATTTCCCGGAATGTAAACTTACACGCGCAACTTTCTTCCACGGATGTGGATTCCCACTCTGCCATTAGGGGTATAGTAAGAAAAAACCGTAGAACAGGGGAATTCATTTGAAGAAAAAGAAAAAGTGGTATGAGAAGAAAAAATGGTGGATTTGGGGAGCCATCATACTGATCCTGACAGTGGTGATGATCTACAACCGCATCAAGCCTTTACCACCAGGAATCTCTTACGCAAGCGACACTTATACCATACCCGAGGGGGACGTAGATTTCTTATACGACCTTACCTATCAGAAGGATGGGAAAGAACTTTATGAGCAATCGATCTTTGATGAGGTGTTTCAAACCATTGAAGAAGCAGATGATTTTCTTATTTTGGACTTATTCTTAGTAAATGGTTATACAAAGGGTGACCGTGATTATCCGAAGATCAGTGAAACATTGTCCAGGAAGATCGAAGAACAAATGAAAAAGAAGCCCGACCTGAAAGTAGTCTTTATCAGTGACGAAGTCAACACGACATACGGCTCACATCAAGCGAAACAAATTGAACCATTGGAAAAGCTAGGAGCTGAAGTGGTGTTTACCGATTTGAATCGCCTTAGAGACCCAAACCTCATCTATTCCGGTGTATGGAGGACCGCTTTAGGATGGTTTGGACAGGACGGCTACGGATGGCTGCCTAACCCGATGGCCCCTTCTGCCCCGAAGGTCACGATGAGATCCTATTTGAAACTTTTGAACGTAAAAGCCAATCATCGTAAAGTCGTCATCTCGGAAGACTCGGGACTCATCCTATCCGCCAACCCCCATGATGCCAGCGGCTTTCACTCGAATATCGCTTTTCAGGTTAAAGGGGACATCATCAAAGATATGGTCAAAGCTGAAAAAGCCGTAGCGGATTTTTCAGGGGGCGACCTTAATGCTTTCCCTTCGGAAAAAGAGGTCAACGATTCCGTCAAAGCCCCTCCTTCCAGTGAAAGGTCTGTCACCGCACAGATCCTGACGGAAAGGGAGATTCAAAAAGGGGTGGTGAAGGCGTTAGATGACGCAAAAAAAGGGGACGAAGCCTGGATTGGGATGTTCTACCTTGCGGATCGGGACATCATTGATGCCATCGAAGACGCGGCAGAACGTGGAGTGGACATCCGGTTAGTCCTGGACCCGAACCAGAACGCCTTTGGACAAGAAAAGATCGGACTCCCTAACCTCCCCATTGCAGCCGAGCTTCATAAACTTGAGAACGAACATATTACCATCAGATGGTATAACACGAATAAAGAACAGTATCACACGAAATTCATTTATGTAAAAGGGAAAAAGCAAAGTACCGTCATCGGAGGATCCGGCAATTATACATCCCGGAACCTGGATGATTATAATCTTGAAGAAAACCTGAAACTGACGGCCCCTTCAGACAACAAAACCATGGTGGAAGTCGACGACTATTTCGATCGGATTTGGAATAACAAAAACGGGACATACACCGTTGATTATGAAAAATATCAGGATAAGTTACCTGCTGTTAAGTATGTCATGTATATTCTGCAGAAAATTTTTCAAGTTACAACATATTAGGTTTTGACATTTGAAAAAAGGGGAAATTACTTTATAACAACACAAAAACATTACATGGAGGTAAGAAAAAAATGGGTATTATTTTGTATTTAATTGTTGGTGGAATCATCGGTTGGTTAGCTGGTCTAATTTTAGGTAAAAACGTTCCTGGAGGAATCATCGGAAACATTATAGCAGGTATTATCGGTGCATGGATCGGCGGGGAACTTCTTGGAAGCTTCGGCCCGTCCCTTGCAGGAATCGCTATCATCCCGGCATTATTGGGAGCGATCATCTTCGTATTCCTATTAAGCTTAATTCTAAGAGGAATGAGAAGAACGTCTCATTAAGAAAGAATACTGAAACCCCTGGATTCCAGGGGTTTTTATTTGTGCTAAAAGACATAAAAAAACAGCCCATGCAGGCTGCCCTCTTAATACGTCATCGATTTCTTATGTCTTCTTTTATTCCGATACTTCTTATAAATCGGGTAAATGATAGGTCCCCATTTGATCAGTCTTCCCATTAAACGTTTCATGAAGGTAACCTCCTTTGTATAGTATTCTTTACCCGAATATGCGGAAAGAAAACATATGCTAGAATGAAGGAAACACGATTGATTCGATAAAACACTATAAAATAATGTGAAATAAGGAGCCGCTATGAATATTGTGATTGCACCCGATTCATTTAAAGGAAGTTTAAGCTCAATCGAGGTTGGAACCATCATGGCAAAAGCGTTTCTGGATGTATCTTCAAGCTTTCAAACGAACGTCATCCCCATGGCTGATGGTGGAGAAGGAACGCTTGAAACCTTAATATACGCTAAGGAAGGAAAGAAAGTAAAAACAATCGCAACGGGACCCTTGGGAGTGAGTATTGAGACCGAGTACGGTGTGTTAGGAGATCAAAAAACGGCAGTCATTGAAATAGCGTCCATTGCAGGTTTACCAATGGTTCCAATGGAAAAACGAAACCCCTTCCACACCACGTCAAGGGGCATCGGGGAAGTCATTATATCAGCTGTTGAAAGTGGCTTTCGAGACTTCATTATCGCCCTTGGAGGGAGCTCTACCAATGATGGGGGATTCGGTATGCTCCAATCACTCGGAGTTACCTTCTTAGATAAAAAGGGCATTGCTGTCGGGTCCTTTGGGAATAATCTCGGGTACATCTCCAAAGTCGATTGGAGTACCCTTCACCCCGCAGTGAGAGAGAGTTCCTTTCGCATTGCTTCAGACGTTGAAAACCCTCTATGCGGAGAAACAGGCGCCTCTACTGTATTCGGTCCCCAAAAAGGCGCCACGAAAGAGCAGGTGAAAGTACTTGATCAACAGCTCTTTCACTTTAGCCAGTTGCTTCAAAAAGAAAGAGGAACCAATTTCCGGGACTCGATAGGGGCCGGAGCAGCAGGAGGACTCGGATTTGCCTTTTTGCATTTGAATGGAATAATCGAATCCGGCGCAAAATTGGTTGCTGAAGCTTCCAGCCTTTCCTTTGCCATTCAGGATGCTGATTGGATTCTAACTGGTGAAGGACAGAGTGATAATCAAACATTATTTGGTAAACTCCCTACCTATATTGCAACCATCGCAAAACGGCATCACACTCCCGTATCCCTTATTTCAGGGGGGTTAGGAGAAGGATACCAACATTTATACGAAGACTTTACAAGTTGCCATTCCATCGCAATAGGACCCATGCATCTTCACGAGAGCATCCGTCGGGCAGAAGAACTTCTTTACCATGAAACAAGGAATCTTGCCCGGATTCTACACGTTACAAATAGTTAGAGAAAACCATCAGCTGTCACATCCTTCACAGGAGAAGATCTTTGTCGAAAGACGTCACTTCCTCCCCGGGAAATAATTCCTTGTCGAGAGGTTTTACATACAAAAAAGCAACCGAAATCGGCTGCTTTTTTGTATTATTTACTACTTTTCGATTCTGCAATCTTTCCTAAGAAGAACCCATCGACCTCACTTATTTTCCCACGCCACATGATCTTTCCTTTTGAAGGAGTCGGCTTGCTGTCGCCACAATACACCTTAGTATTCTTCAAATGAATAAAGTGGGCTTCAGCACTTTGACCTTCTTCCACAGATTCTCCCGCTTTCGCTAGCTCTTCACTCAGCTTCTGAGCCACCTCACTGCCATCCTCAAAGGTTTCACTCAATGAATCGAAGTATTCCTTTGCGGAGACGAGGGTACCCGTTATGACGGCTCCCTTGACGTTTAACGTGATGTCTAATGAAAAGTCATGTTTGTTTGATGCCTGTACAAAAAATTCTAAGATGCTGTCCTTTCCTGTACCTGATTCTACACTCATTTTCACATCTCCTTTATCGTTATGCTACTGTGTCGTCTTCGGTAGAAAGTGTTGTATCTTCTTCTTGATCTTCGGCTTTATCATCATCTTTTTTTGCAGATTTTTTACTTTTAGCTGAAGACTTGCGAGTAGAACGCTTCTTTCCCTTTGAACCTGATTTAACGTTTGATTTCTTCTTGCCAGAAGCTTCTTCCTCATCTTCGCTCTCATCTTCGTCTTCTTCGTTTTCATTTTCGTTCTCGTCTTCTGCTTTTTCATCTACATCTGAATCTTCGTCTTCTTCATCGTCTTCCTCTTCATCAGATGCTTCTTCTTTAGACTTTTTAGAAGATTTCTTGCTTGAAGAAGTTTCTTCTTTTTCTTCTTTTTCTTCTTCATCCTCGTCTTCCTCATCTTCGCTTTCGTCTTCACGTGCTGCGGCAATTTGATTCATTTTCTCTTCTAACTGCTGCAGGCGGTCCTGAAGCTCTTCATTTTCCTGTTTAAGGGCGTCATAGTCCTGGTTCGACTCTTCTTCCTGGTTGTTCGTTTCTGTTGAATTTACGGACGTTTCCGTGTCTTCAGAAGCTTCTTCCTCTTTATCACGCTTAAACAGGTTGGCTGTTGATGATTTTAGTGACACAGCGGCTTTTCTGGATCTTTCTTTTGCTGCTTTCCCGAAATCCAAGCTCTTACTTTTTAATTTCTCTTGGTCAATACGATCTAATAGTTTTTTTCCATTTTCAGGTGTTGCCAGATATCCTACAGTTGCTCCCAACAGACTTCCAGCTACAGTTCTCTTAATAGGGCCACTTCTTCTTGTCTTGTTCTCATTCGTTGAATTCTTTTCCTGTCCTTCATTCTCAACTGTTGTGTTTTGCGTATTATTTTTTTCTGCCATTGGTAAAACCTCCATTTAGTTTGTTGTTTCCGCCGAATTAAGACGGTTCGTATCCAGTTTCTTTTCAAGTGATTCCAGTCGTTCTTGTAATTTCTTATTTTCCTCTTCCAGTGCTCTCGTGTTGTTATCTGCGGCTTTGGAACTTAAATAGGGATCATTTTCCCACCAGTCCATGCCTATTTCTTTTGCTTTATCCACAGAAGCAACGATTAAGCGGATCTTTATCGTAAGCAGCTCGACATCGGCAATTCCCACCGTGATATCTCCTGCAACGACAACACCTTTATCTAAAATCTTTTCTAATACATCCACGATTGTGTTGGATTGTACCGGATGCTCCATACCCATCATGTAACCTCCCTAATCGGCATTACATTAAGCTCCCTAAAGGACCTAAATCTATATTCAAGTCTTCTGCATCAAGACCAAATACCTCTTTTAACTCTTCCATTTTTTCTTCTAAGTTCATTAGGGCTATGCCTAGATTCTCTACCTGTTCATCTGTTAGCGTCCCGCCTTCCACACGCCGCATCGCATGTCTCTCAACGATTTGCCTTAATAGTTCTACAACGGTCAATACAAGCTGTGCCAATCCTTGTTCTGCTTTTTCCGGGTCGAAATTAATTCGCCCATTTGTCCCGCTGGCCTGTTGCATGAATCAATCCCTCCCTTTCTTTATCGAATTGATCGGATGTTACAGTTTTACGTGTTCCTTGTTTATGTTGAACCAACGTTTCCACTGAGGAGATCAGCACTCGTAAATCCAGATAAACGAGGTCGACCCCGGCAATGGATATAATCAAATCTCCCTTAATCGCCACACCTTTATCGAGAATGACATCTAAAATATCTATTAGGGCTATATCTTTGTTCTCGATCGATTCTCTGACTGTCATATTTCTCATTCCTTATTTTGTGATTAAGAAAAACTAGAAAAATGATAAGGTGGCCAAGGGCCCGATGCTTCAATTTTCCAACCTGCGTGTCCCAGTTCTTCTTCGTATTGCTTTATTTCTTCTACAAATTCATCTACTTTGGCTGCAGGAAGGAGAAATACACTATTCCAAGCCATATGTTCCTGTCGGCCTGTTACATCCTTACTCCAATTTTTTTTGATATTCCCATGCAGGGAATGTTCTTTCAGCTTTTCATGAACCTCTTCACAAAGCCGGTTCTTCTCGTTTTCAAGTTCCCGATCAATCAGCTGATCGATCTTTTTCTTTTCAAAAAACTGCCTGCCCTTTGGTAATTCGCTGATTTCTTTCCTTTTAGCTTCGATGGATGGATTGTTTTCACTTACCTGCTCTTTCAGCAGCTTATCGTCACAGTAGATCTTGACGTTCCACTCTTCGTTGCCATCCAGCTGTTCAAAGGTCGTTTCCAGCTTATTTCGATTGCCTTCTATCGTAGACTTGAGGCTATCCTCGTTTTTGTATAATGTACAGAACTTCAAGGGGATGATGGTATACAACTTTGAAACCATCAATACCGTTTCGTGATGATGAAACGCCTTTTCTTGAAGCCAGTCCATGTCGTTATCAACTTTGTCCTTAATGGACTCTTCAGAGTATTCATTTGATGGTAAATCACAAACAACGGCTGTCACTTCTCCGATTTCAATCGTGTACAGCTCACTTTCTCCATCGAATCCTTTCATGGAGGGCAGGCTGTTTTCATTCGCTTCTTTTCTCGGAATTAATCCGTATAAATAAAGTAAATCGCTCATCTGATCACCCTTGTTTCTTTTTCGTTAATTCTTCCCATTGTTCCATTTCCATCTGTTTCGCTATTTCATACCTTGTTAAAAGCTCATCTTCTTTTTCCTGGAATGCTTCCTCAGGAATTTCTCCCAATTCATACATCATTTGAAGCTGAATCAATTTTTGTTGAATGGTAGGAAGGTCGTACAATTCTTTGTCTGCTTCTTCTTTGATCTTTTCGGCGACTTTTATGACTAAATTAATTGGTGCACTCGCCAATTTATGAATCATTAGCCTTCTTCAACCTTCAAGCGTATGTTGACAAAGTTGTATGCCGGCCAAGGCCCGCTGTAATTAAATTCGACCTTATCCTTCCATTTTTCATGTGCTTCATTGACCTTTTGATCAAACAACTCTTCCTGATCCCGGTCAATTAAGAAAGAAGCGTTAAGAAGCATTTTCTCACTTGAAGGCTCGTTGGCTTTTGCCGATACTGCCGATTCCTCAAGAGGTGCATAAACTTCTTCCTTAATCTCACTCTGCAGGGAAGCAAATAGCTTCTGAGCCATTCCGCCAAGCTGAATGCGGTCATAATACGCTGCCGATTCTGATTTCCCTTTAACGGCTGAGGCCATTTTTTCTACTTGAGGATTATCCTTTACCATGGCTTCAAGCCATTCCTTTTTACCGATCACCTTTAAGCCCAGCTCGATTTTCCCCTTAATTGCCGGGAAAAGGGTCTCGAACTGCGGATAAAGGTTTTCAAGCAGGGCCTCAACATCGTCTGTCGACTTAAAGACATTACCGAAGCTAATCGGGATGACTGTATCCTTTTGTTCCATAACCCGGGCTACAGCTCCCTGGTGCATGAGTAAATTCTGCTTCTTAGGATGATAGATTTTCATGGGCACTTCTGCCGCTACCATAGCTGCGTCCTTATATCTGACCGTGAACGTCTCGCGTTCTTCGCCTTCTATTTCAATCGAACCAAATTGATCGTCTTCATTGGTTTGTATGGCACAAAATATATAAATTCCCATCTCTTCCTGACTCATCAAAATACTCTCCTTTATTCCTCAGATACCTTCATGCGTTTACATGCATCTATAATGAATTGTTCTGCTTTTTCTTGTGGGTTTTCTCCGTCGATACATCGACTTATGCTATGTGCTGTTATATCAATACATAGACGTTGAAAATCTGTATCTTTACCGTCTATGGGAATGTCTGATTCAATGGCGAGTCTTGCAATCATCAAGGAAGCACGCAAGCTCGGTCCGTTCATTTCATTTGTACATTGATCGCGTAATGCTGAGATTAGTGTAGTAATCGCTCTTGCTTCACTCATGACCAAGTCAGCTTTTTCTGATACAATCTTCGCTTCTTGTTCTGCTCCCTTGTAATCCACGTTAATGGTGATTAACCTATCGAGTAGAGCATCCTGTGTTTGATAAACCCCTGCATACTCTGCAGGATTACTAGTAAATATGATGGCAAATTCCGGGTGTACTCTAATAAAGGGCTCTGTGAGCTTCGAACCATATAAAGGAATGATTCCTTCTTCCAAAATGGATAGGAAGATATTATTTGTCGTCGGCTGTGATCGTGTAAATTCATCGTATACAAGTGTATAACCATTCTTGACGGCTTCCAGTAAACGTCCGTCTCTCCATGTCTCTGTGACGCTTTCGTCCTTTTTATAAACGGATCGTACATATTGATCGACGACCTTTTTACTTGTATAACCCGTAAAATCACCGATTAAGTCTTTATTATTCAGTTCGTGATTACCGTGCATGAGCATAACCGGTCTTTTTCTCTTTTTCGCAAGTGCGAGTGCAAGAGATGTTTTCCCGGCCCCGGAAGGACCTGTGAAATGCACAGGATATCCAGCTTTAAGGTATTGCAATGAGCGCGAAAGCAATTCTTTCGTTTCATCATCTTGTATTAATGCCCTGCTATCCTTTTTGATCCGTTTAGTTAAGACCGTCACGTACAATTCCCTCCTACTCGCTAAAGGACACTACATTTCCTGTCCGATGGCACTTCTGTAACGGATATCCCGTCGTTTAAATGATGTGACTTCCTTTTCTTTATTGAGAAGAACATCATATGTGCCAAGCATTTCGTCTTTCGCATATTTCTTCATATATTCTTTTTCTTCAATGACCTCCACTTGCAGTTTCCAGCCTTCGTCTTCTGTCAGTTCCACTGACGTGATCTTATGGACCGGAGCTACATGTTCATTGAAGAAATCCGTCACACTATTCATGATTTCTTTGATTACCATAGCTGCCTCCTACTGTAGATGAAGGGGAGGGTGCCGAAAACGGCCCCCTTCAAATACTGATTCCTTTGCTTTCAGTCCTATTAAATGCTGAACTGGGAACTTCTTTCATTCTGCTGTGTAGCAAGTCCGTTTTCCTCGACGTCATCCCGTAAAAGACCTACAGCTTCTGCATAACGCAACCATGTATCTACGCTTGCGATGACGACCCTTGCTTCAACGGTCAATATTTCAATTCCGACGACAGATACTCTTGCAAATGCGTCAATGACGATTCCTTTGTCTAGAATTCGGTCGATGACTTCTGCTAAACTCGAACTATTATTACTTTTTTGTATAGCCAATTTCATTCTCCTTCCGGTGTCTAAGAACAGATTGTCTTAATGTCTTTTGATGATTTAATATTTTCCGAACTTTTTATTTCGGTGGAACTCTTAATGTTAAAGGAACTCTTGATGTCACTTGCTCCTTTAATATTTCCCACACCTTTGATTTTTGTTTGTTTGTCATTCGATGAAGAGATTTTCTTTTGAAACTCTTCTCCTGCTTCCTTTGCGTTTCCTAACTTTTCTCGTACGGAAAGCAGGACATCCTGTACTTTTTCCTTTGCTTCTTCTGCTTTGTTATGAACATTGTTGGCATTTTTCTCTTTTGCGTTCTCTAACTTCTCTGATGCTTCGTTCGCCTTTGATTGAAGCCCGTCTTCCACACTCTCTACAAATTTTTCCTTCGCCTTTTCTTTCATCGTGTCTTTCACTTTCTCTTTCACTGGCTCCGGAGCATGCTCGTATGCTTTTTTAGCCATCTTCTGAGCTGCTTTTTTTACAGGCTTACTCATGTAATGCCCCCTTCAGGGATGCGATTATTTCTTGGAATCCACCAGGCTGTTCAGCATTTCTTCAATTCGTTCTAAACGATCATTCAAATTCTTGTTTTCTTCTTTGATTTCTTCTAATTCTTCTGACTGATTCGAAGAATTTTCATTCTTTTCAACTTTTCCATCAGAATTTTCCGATGCCTCTTCTTTTTTCTTCTTAGGTGACAGTAAGCCACCTTCCAGCCTGCTCATATATCCGGTAGCGGATTGTCTAAGGGTGATGATGGCCTGCTCTGTCAGGAATTCCTGTGCTGACCTTCGCAATTCTTTACTTGCGGCTTTCATCACATCTGATTTCCCTAGGCTGTCCACTACTTTTTTTCCTGTACCGGGATTTGAAAGTAGACCGATTCCTGCTCCAACCACCCCGCCGATAATTGCGTAATTCATGGATTGTCTGTTTTCAGTGGATTGTTCTTCCTTTTCATCATTGCTTTTCGTTTCATCTACCTGTTGACTGCTTTTCACTTCTGACATATTCATCCTCTTTTCTATTAAAGTAGTAAAACTATATTTCAATTACTTGTTTATATGCTGAATGCGGTCCCTCTTTCATTCTCCTGCTTGGCGAGACCCTCTTCCTGGACCTCGTCTCTTAAAAGCCCAACTGCTTCTGCATACCGTAACCACGTATCGACACTTGCGATTACCACCCGTGCTTCTATAGTAAGAATCTCGATTCCTACTAAGGAAACCCTGGCGAATGCATCAATGACGATTCCTTTATCCAGGATTCTATCAATGACTTCTGCGAGACTTGAGCTATCATTACTTTTTTGAATACTCATCTAATCTCTCCTCTTTAGTGGTGTAGCCAATGACTGACGTGCCATGTTTTATTCTGTTTAATCGGTGTTTACCTCGATTTATCCCCTGTCTAAACCACGGGGTGGGAATTAATTGAAGTAAACTGCCATTTTTTATACATGTTTTAAAGGGGTTGTAACGGACTGTAACATTTTTTCCTTAGAGGCATCTGCATTGGTGGGTTTTTGGTGAAAAATATAATTCAAATAAGACAAATCGATTACAGTTTCCAAGTATAATAGGTAGTTGAATTCAGTAGGAATATATGCATTAAAGGGATAGGGTATATAGAACCAAAAAGAACCTGAAGTATAGGGCCAAGGGCCTCACTTCAGGTTCTTATCATTTATTCATTTGGGCGAGAAAATCTCCCAAGAGGTCGTCCATCGATTCTTCTTTAGGCTCTTCATTGACGGTTTCCTCTGGTTTCATAGCATTGTCCCAATCGAAGTTGTCCAGTTCTTCATCTGTTGAGTAGGAACGCTCATCAACTACTTCTTCAGGGTCAGCATCCATCACTTGATCAAGGGACCACGCTCTTTCGGGATCGTGACTTGCTGCCGATTCTTCCTGAAGATAAAGCGCTTCATTGATATCCAATGAATTACTGCTCAAAGAAGCAAGAAGGGAGGCCGTTCGAACCGGGTTTGAAAGCAACTGGTACACGATGCTCCCAAGCAGGGCTTCTGAGTGTTTATGCTTCAGCCAGTCACGTTGGGACTTGTCCAATCCCTTCGGAAGGGGAATCGTAATAGCTTCCCGCTGTTTGGAAATCGTATCATTTACCCCATTTAGGACAAGCTCTGCAATTTTACTGGAGAAATTTCGTTTTTCTTTTTCTTTGAGCTTTTGTAAATGTTTTAATACGTGATCAGGTGTATCTGAAGGGAGCCGAAATGTGATCGGCTGTCCCCTCGACATCCCTTTTTCAGTCATACCATCACCCTATTTGGTTTTCGCTAATTTTTGTTCTTCTTTCGGGGCTTGTTGCTTTTGAGTTTTTCTTGAGAAGTCGGCAATCAGCTTGTAGTAAGCGTTTGCCATCATCCAGATACTTTCCTTCTCATCTTCAAAGAAGTCGATATTGTAGCCATCAAGATTATTGTTAAGCGTCTTGATATACTCCTTTAGGACGCTGGAGCCGCCACCGATGAAGTAACAGATCTCTGTTTGGGAATTCTTTTGCCACATATTACGAAGATGGCGGTACTGCTTCTTAGCCAGTTCAAGCATAATGCGGTCCACGATGTCGTGTACGCTTGTCCGACTACCTTTTACCATAATATGATTGCGGTCATTTTTCTTCGTGATGATTTCGACCACATCACGGCGGCTGTCAAGCTCAATTCCATGTCTTGAACGGATTTCCTCACGGATCAACTCAAGTGATTCAGATACACCCAGGTTAAATCCTTGGGCTTTATCATCGTCTACTTTACGATCTTTGATGACCGCGATATCTGTTGATAATCCACCAATATCCTGAATCAAGATGCGCTTATCAATCAAATCTTTGTTGATGATATTTGAATTATTGTCCATCACAAGGTTGATAAAAGCAGCAAATCCCTCAGGATACACCTTCACTTCATCAAATTTAATATTTACTTTGATACCTTGATAGCGTGGAGTGACAAGGAACTCGACCTGGTGAACCGAACCTAATAATCTTGAACGATATCCAACATCTTTTCCTTCCTTTACTTCACGCAGGGGAAGACCAGTTCCGAGCGTGTAGTTTGCTTCTATTACATTATTATTCTTTTTAAAATCTGATCCATTACGTGCTGCATCCAAAGCAATAGAAGCAAACAGCATGACCAACGTTTGATCTTCTTCTGATTTACTGCTGCCCGGATCCAGTTCAGTCGAGTTATTGCTCTTTGTCGCAAGATTACCGACACGATAAATTGCATTATTGTCTTTCAGAGCAGGGGAGTGGACACGGATATGTATGCCGTCTAGTGGGTCTTGTGTATCCAGCTCCTCTATACCGATGATAGGACGGTCTTCAACATCCCTTGCGATGACGTTCGGGATATTCACCTCAGCGTCCATTTTCCCAAAAATACCTTTTAAAGAATCATTACCAACATCAATGGCTGCAATGCGAGAATTCGTCATTAAAATCATCCTTTCATTCATGAGTGAGAATTTGTCTAAACATTTCAACTCTTACTCTCAGAGTATACAATTTCTCGTCTTCGGTCAATCCTACTTTTCTATCGAATATGGCGAGTAAGAGCACGTTGATTTGTACACATTTTTGTATCGTTGTATACATTAATTGTACACATGGCTTTATACCAGTATGTGTACTTGTTTGTGTACACGTATACTTTTTTGCATACAATTGTGTACGTTTTTGTTTACATGTATACAAATTTGTAAACTTAAGTTTTTTTACATATTGTTACTTTAAATTGTGCTCATTCTACTACCATATGAAACTAGCAAACTGCCTTTTTATTAGCGCGTAGTTGCAATATCCTTCAATTGTCCGCTTACGAGTGGTGTATCAACATAGCCAGGGCAAAACCTTGGCATTTCAACCTTCCCTCAATCCATTTCTAAAAAAGTGGACCAGGGAGTCGTGAAATCCATCCCCATCGAAAATCCGGTCGTTCCTTGGAACTTAGGGATCATCACAAAAAAAGGAAGATATGAATCTTTTGCTGTTCGTGAATTCAAGAAAATGCTGGATGATCGATAAAACCTATAACTATTTTGCATACCTTTAATCAAAAAGAGACCTGAATGAATCGTCAGGTCTCTTTTTGGTTAGATTGCTTTATTTAGGCTCTTCACTCCAAGTACCGCCTTACCCCTTATCATAGTCGGTTTGACGTAATTAAGGGCCACCTGAGCCTTTTCAAGGGTTGGTGGATGAGACTCATGATTAATAAGGAAAAGGTGCCCATATTTTGCTTGGCACCTCTTCTTTTTATTTCAATCCCTGTTTTCTTTGAGTCGTTCGATTCCAGATGATAATAACCGTGATGAGAAGTATTACACAAATCCCTACAAAAACAGCAATCAGAAGAGAAACGGAAGAAGATGATTGACTGTCCTCTTCCAATCCACCTAATCGGGCCGATTCGGATTGCCTAAAAAGTTTCAGATTTACAGCTTTTGCTTTTATTGTATTGGTATCTTTTTTTTCACTGTAAAAAATTTTAGCTTTCAGCTCGCTCAACCCGTTGCTCCGCCGCCCTTCAAAGGTAAGACTCTTTTGTTCATCGGGAATTTGTATTTTCTGGTTCGTAGATGACTGATCATGGATAAGGTCACTATTCTTTTTGAACTTATTTTTCTGATAATCGTTCGGTATCAATTCGTTTATGCTTGTACCTGCAAATATAGGTGAACCGAACATCATCATCACACTGACGATTGAAGTCAGGAGCAAAAGAACCTTACCCCTCATAAGCTTCTGTACTCTCATCGGTTTGGTTATTGGATCGTTTATTCAACAATACTTGTAAGACGGCAAGACCGATCACGACCAATCCCAAAATGATGACAGCTTGATTGAAAAGTGACTCCGTGCCGTATTGAATCGACATATACACAGTAGACATTGGATCTTTAAAATTGAAATTCGGCGTAGTCAAGGCTAATAGTGGTGTCACAAACAGGGTGATGAGCCCTACAGAAACAAACCAGCCCACTAAACGATGTGCCACAAAAGCCACTCTGACCAGTCCTGATGCAGCCAATAAAAGGAGAATCGTAAAGACCGTCCATTCGACTGAACGGGATTCCACCAACGGATAAATGTCCAGACCATACAGGCTGATCACGAATCCGACAATTAGATTCAGGAGGAGAAAGATGACTCCTTGAATCCAAAGAGGTGCATTTTGGAAGTAATAGCTTGTATATCCGATAAGCAAGCTGGATAACAAGACGATAAACAGGATAACAACCGGTGGAAGAACGCTCGCACTCTTCTCTTCCGGAACATCACCCTTTACATTTAAAGGATTTGTTAAGAAATCATATACATACCCATTGGATTGTCCGTCAACGAACGCATTTCCGAGGACGCTGAATACATCATCACGGATCAATTGAGTGGAAGCTACATTCGTTGCCCACTTATTATTCAAAGTATCCGCGTCACTCTGTACATTGGATACATTTGATTGAAGCTCGTTCGTATAGGAAACGATTGTACTTTGGCTTTCATTCACTGTATCCAGGAAGGAATGGATCGACTTGATTTCACTGCCGATTTGCTTTTGGTTCCCTACTAAATCAGGACCTGCTGTTCCTTGAACAGGAGTTGGAGCCGCTTGTTCCGGCTGCTGGATTCGATTTAATACATCGCTTGCCTCTTGATTAATCGCATTCAGGCTCTCAGTAAGCTGTGATTGCTGGTCATCGACCGTTCGATTGTACTCAGCCGCAAAAACGGTGTATGAGTCTTGAAGTGTAATAAGGGCATCCTCAGTCGTCGGTAATCCTGTGTTTAATTGTTCCCACTCTGCTTGTTCAGTCTGACTCACTTTCAGTATCTCATTGACCTCATTTTTGAGCTCTTCATCCTGGAGTACGGTCGCTTTTACTCCATTCTCCGTTAACATTCCGTTTAGAGTCGCTTCATACCGATCCAGGTAAGAGTAGTACTGTAGAAGATCCATAAGCTTATAGTTATTAATCCCGCGAGAAAAATAGCCATATAAGGTGTTTCTCCTATTCTCAGATAAAGCGGCCGAGTTCAGGATCGAACTCTCTTTATCCTCGATTTCGGCAACGATATTTGAAATGTTGTCTGAGAACATCTCCAATTGGTTTATAAGAGCTTCATTCGTCTCAGTCAATGTCTTGACTTGATCTTTGAGCTCTTCATTTTCGGTTGTGAGAGTTTCAACCTGTTTGGTCAGTTCATCGATTTTATCAATCAATGTCTGATTATCTTCAAGAAGTCTTGATACTTCTCCCATCAGTCTATCCACTTCGGCTTGAAGCGGGTTTTCCGAGCTGTTATTTTTACCTTGCAGCTGTGTTCGGACATTCAGGATGCGATCATTGATCGTTTGAATATTGGTCACAGCTGCCGTTATGTCTTCAGGTGTTGGTACTGTTAATTTAGTCAGTGTTTCCTTCAACGTATCGATTTCGGTAGAAATAGCTGTCAGCTCAGTTATTTCCGGGTCTAAATTCGGTGGAGCAGGAGGAGGATCATTTGGTTCCCCTGGTTCGGGCTCACCTTCCTGTGAGGAAATGACGACCTGTTGAGGGTCGGGATCCTCTCCATCTTTTGGCGGCTCTGGAATTTCAGGAGGGGCCGGTGGATTGAAGATCTCCCCATCTCCTTCTGCCAACTTATTGTTCAGTTCAAAGATATTTCCTTGCAGGTTGTTCAGCGTTGTTGAGTCCTGTAATTGCTGATAGAAATTCAACACTCTTTCCTGTAAGGAATAGAAGTCCTCCACTTGTCTACCTACTTCTTCAAATCTGCGCTGCTGCAGGTCGGTAAATACCTCTTGGTTTGTATCCATATTGTTATTCAACTGGGTCAAACCTGCCGTTAAAGCTTCACTTTGTTCTGAGAAGAGTGATTTGGACTTTAAGTAACGCGGCTGCTGATTTTCAGTGGAGTCGTTGATCATCTGTACGGATTGTGACTGAATATCCGCTAATAATTGCTTTTGTTTATCTTGGTATTCTCTATATTGATTCACATATTCTACGAAGCTTGAAAGGCTTTGTTCAAAGGATTCCAGAGAATTTTGCTGCTCCGGTGCCCGACTGTCAGCCTGCTGAATCGAGTTTTGAAGGTTTGATAACATCGATGTCTGCTGTTGGATCTGGCCGGCGAGGTCCTTTGAACTAGGTTTATAGAATGCCAGCATCGTTTCTTGGAACGTCTGTTCTTTCTGTAAAATTTCATCGAATTCAGCACGGATATTCTCCATGTCCGCTGATACATAATTCCAATAAAGAGAGGACATTTTATGATTGACTCTTTTGGTGGCCTTTTCAATTTCCAACTGGACCCTTTCTTTATTTACGGCATTCAGTTGGCTTTGGACTTTAAAATTCAAGTTTGTCTTTTCCGGTCTTTCTTCATCATATGTCATGACTTTGTCAGAGAAGTCCGAAGGGATATATACCACTGCGTCATATTTTGAACTTTGAAGACCGTTTTCTCCTGCACTTCTGCCAACGACTGTCCACTCAAAGGAAGATTGATCCTCTAATATGGACGTCACATCCCCACCAAATGACAAGGACTCCCCATCTACTTCTGTCCCTGCATCTTCGTTCACAATGGCAATGGCTTTAGTGGCGTTTTCTTTTACTCTCAGCGGGTTTTCACCTACTGAACGGAAGAATAGAAGAGGAGTTGCAAGAATCATCATGACCGCTAATAAGAGTTTGAACAGGCTTACCTTCTCTGTCATGCGTGTACTTTCCTTTCCGTTACCATAAGTGGTATTTGAATTTTTATTTCTTTTCCATTCTCAATATAATAACCAAAACCTGGTTGGATTTCCGGCTCTCTCCGGTCATAGCTGAGCGTGAATAAAGTTTGTTCAGATTTCTTCATCAGTACAAGGGCTTGTCGAATTTGTTTCATTTCAACCGTCAATGTATCGTACCCTTTCGTTAACTCACTGTTGTTTCCGGAAACGATCACACAGAAGCCCAAGTGACTATAATTCTTCATACATTTCACGATTTTGTCCTGGAGAAGGGGATCCAGATTTTGCAGGAATCTTGTATACCCATCCACGATCAACATGACAGGAGAGAAGGATGGGAGAGTGCTTCCCTTTTGTATGGATAAGTTATATTGCTCTTCTCTTGAACTGAATAGCTCTTCCACTCTGTTAAGCCACATGGAAATATGCTCTTTGTTTTCCATATATACAACCTTTTCTTCCCTCATCAAATTCGATAATCCCCTATCAATGGAATCGAAGATCGCTATATGTTCACTATCCTGAAGGAGTGCTGTGTTGGCTAAAACTTTCAACACATTCGTTTTCCCTTTTTGTGCCTGTCCTAATACGAGGCAATGCTTTGTTTTCTTGAAGTTCACATATACCGGTTCAACCGTTTCTTCATCCAGGCCGATCGGCAGCAGACCTGTTTTTATCCGTGAATCTGTAAACTGGGTGAAGTTAACCATCGTAAGTTCTGTCGGCAGCATGGGCACTGGTTTAGGTGAAGCCAATCCTTTATATTTCTCTTTTAATAACTGAATATCTTCTTTCAATAAACTCAACTGTTCATAATCGTCCTTCCCTTCAGTTGGAAGGAAGACTTGGGAGAAGTAAGCCGTGTCTTTTTTAACGATGGCTCTGCCTGGAATGGCTTCCGGGGAAAATGGTAATCTCCCTAACATCGTGTATGCCTCTGAACTGTCCATTAAATAATGGACGATTTTCGTTTTAAGATTATTCATCAACGACTGTCGTACCGAATTTACACGTGTAGCTGTAAAATACATATAGACTCCAAGCGAATGGCCATCCCTCGCAAACTGGTTGATCTGCGTTTCAAGCTCCTGCATTTCTTCTTTGACCAGATCAAAATTATCAATGGTCACGAATAAAAGAGGAAGTTTATCTTCACTTACAGTGTTATACATTTTGATGGAACTGACTTCTTGTTTTTGGAACAGTTGTTTTCTTCGTGCCAGTTCATCGTCTAAAATCCCAATGAACTTCTCTATTTTCCTCTCCTCGTCAATCAGGAAGTAATCTGCCGTATGAGGCAGCTGCTTCAGTGGCAGCAATCCGCCATTACCAAAGTCGAGAAGATAATAATGGATCTCTTCAGGGGTAAACTGAGTAGCCATCCCCATTAATAAGGTGATGAGCGTTTGGGTCTTCCCATACCCGGATGAACCAAAGATACCGACATTTCCATCCTCAATTACCTCATAGTGATAAGGGGTTTGGCTCTGTTTCTCCGGTTCATCCACCATGGAGAGGGGGATTTTATTCTCCTCAGTCTGGGCAAATCCTGTTCTGTAAATCCGATTGGACAAGGGAGGGAGCCAAGGACTGGATAACTTTTTCAAGTCCATTTGATTCTGTAACGCTTCTATCCGATCGACTACAGCGTCGATTTCACTGATCATATCTTTTTGAATGCCGGGATTCATTGATACTTCTGATAAAGGAATGAGTCCGAGATCCGTGACGATCGCCACCTCATCCTCTGCTTCAAAGGACTCCTCCTGGTAAGGGGCACCGCTCCAGGCTGATTGAAATAAGTCATACACCTCATTGTTCCCAACCTGTAAGTATCCCCTTCCTGTCACCGTAAGGGATGCTGCATCTCCATTTTTGAGGATTTCCCGACTGTCCTCTGTGTTTTGCACTTTCAATGCTACTCTGAAACGGGCATTACTCCAGATTTGATTATCTATGACCCCGCCCGGCTTCTGGGTGGCAAGAATAAGATGAACCCCCAGGCTACGACCGATACGGGCTGCACTGACCAATTCTTTGATGAACTCAGGCTCTTCACTCTTTAATTCCGCAAACTCATCCGAGATGAGGAATAAATGAGGAAGGGGCTCTTCCGTTTTCCCTTGTTTGTAGAGGCGCGTGTAGTCGTTAATATGATTCACTTCATAGCGGTCGAATAAGCGCTGCCTCCGTTTCAATTCACTCTTAATGGAGGCAAGCGCCCTCGTACTGAAGTTCTTACTTCCCTCGATGTTGGTGATCGTTCCTAATAAGTGAGGGATGTTCTTGAACGGTTGAGCCATTCCCCCGCCTTTATAATCAATTAACAGAAATGCTACTTCATGGGGATGGAAATGAACCGCTAACGAAAGGATATATGTCTGCAGGAATTCACTCTTACCTGATCCGGTCGTTCCTGCAAGTAATCCATGTGGACCGTGTGCCTTTTCATGCAAGTTAAGCTCTACGATATCTTCCTTACCTTTTAAACCGACAGGCACAGCCAACGACTTGGCTGATTCTCTTGATAGCCAATTTTCTTCAATCGGCAGTTGGTCCACATCCCTCACTCTGAGCATGTCGAGGAAAGACACGCTTGTAGGAATGGAATTGGTCATTCCTATCTGGTGATTAAGGGTGCGCAGAGTTCTTGCATACTTCTCATTCCCCTCATCCTTGTACCCATCCATGGTGAAAGGAATCTTTACAGCTTTTTTATCCTGAATCAAGATATCCCCTTCGTTGTCATTTATGTAACGAACAAGGGTATGGACATTATCCGATAAGCTTTCTTTCGCCTCTGCCGCGAATATGACCGACATTCCCAGATGTCCGTACTCCCCTTCCAGGTATTCCAGGATCACATGGTCAGAAATAAGCTGATGATTCGTTATGATAAAGACAAAATGAGGAGCATACCTTACCTTATCAGAATCCTCATCAATATCTCTTTCACGAAGGATTTCATAAATGGAGGAGAGGATTTGATCCCTCGTTTTCTCGTTATAAATGAACCCTTTTGCAAATGACTGCGGTAATTGAAAATGGGGTAACCATTTCATCCACTCCCAATCCTTGTACTCTTCTTCCTGAAAGATGGAGACGAATCTCACATCATGGTAACTGTGAAAGAACGTCAATTGGCCGATTAGCTGATGAATCTCATTTTTGTAAACAGATTCTTTCCCGATCAGACCGATTGCCCCTTTATGAAGATCGGCTGTTACCGGTAATTGCTCGATTTCACGATAGGCCTCTTCTAATTTCTGTGATTCCTCCAACAGCTCATCCATTTCACGATTGGACATATCGGAAGAATTCACCGAAATACTGTAACTCGCAGGTAGCTTCCCCCTGCCCAACCGGAACTGCAGGAAGTCGGGACTCTCAATCGTCCTCTCCCAAAGCCTGTCGGAGAGTTGATCTGTAAGGTACTTCATCCTTTCAAATGAAGGGAAATGAAATTGAAGGACGTCAGACTGTCTCTCTGCAAGGGACTGAAGCTCTTCCCTTTTATTCTCCAAGTATTGAGTATAAATGCGTTTTCTGCGTTCCTGAGATTTCTTCTTGCTGCTTTTATCTTTGAAGAACTGGACGGTGGATGTGACAAGGGTGGTGGTGAACATGACCATCGAAATAATGATGAATATCCCCCTCGGAATCACAATGGCTACGATTCCCATGACGATCAGCATCATGAGTGGAGGGAGGATAATTAACCACAGACTCCGGTTTGTATCACTCGATTCCTGACTCGGAAAGGACAATTGAACCTTTTCATCCGGCAAATCGTAAACCATCCTCGGAGTACGGCGGTAATTCGGATATTTCTTCTGCATCTCGGACATCGGCCTCACTGTCTCCACAAACGAAGTCTGATAGTCTTCGATACTATGTATCTCGATTAAATCATCCTCTAATAGGGTAACGGATAAGAAAGCAGTAAATAGAATGTCACCTGTTTGAAGCTTCTGTTTTCCTGTAACCAGATGACCGTTTAGATAGAGAGAAGAAGAATCACCTGTTTGCACTATCCATCCACCATCGGGCTCCTTATACCAGGAGCAGCCTGCTTCCCTGTCCCCGTATGGATGATAGATCGTTGCTTCAGGTTTCATAGTAGACATACTGATTTCTTCTTTATGTCCTATATAATAGATCTCGGCCTTTGGTTTGAATGAAGTGATAATGATATGCAGCTCATTATCCCCGATCCGGACGCAATGATCACTTCCCGGTTCCAGGATGCTTCCTTCCTCCCCTTCGCGATGAAGATGGACTGACGATCCGGCATACTCTATTTCAATAGTTGAAGACAAGGATAAAATAGTGATCGTATCTTCTATATGGGGACCTAATGTGATTTTTTTGTTTTCATCCTTCAGAAGGATCGTTTGATAATAATGGTCGTGAAAAACCCATAGGGCATACATATGCTCACCCCCCTGTTAGTTTGTTTTTTTCTTATCATCTTTTGGTTTTGATTCTGCAGGTGCAGATTCTGCTGCGTCCGTAGCCGGCTCCGCTTTTTCTTCAGCCTGCTGCGATTGCTCTTGTGACTCTGTCGGCTGTGAAGCTTGTTCCTCTTCCAGTGCTTTCATTTCTTCTTCATATTCAGCAATTTCACTTTCTATTTCATTTAATTCCTGTTGTCTTTCGTCGCTATCCAGGTCTCCGTCAGCCTTCACTTGCTCCCTGTATTTTAAGAGTCCAAATAGAATCAGGTCACGATCCTCTAAGAAACGGGCTGTTTCCAATGCTTCCTTCGCCTTTCCTCTTCCGATATTAATCCAATACTCATAATATAGAGGATCTGATTGAAGCGAGACCGTGTTGCGCACATTTTCCTTTTGATCCTCGGTCAGGGACTCATTAATGATATAAGATAGGGCCAACTGGTATTGAGTGACCTTGGGTATTTCGTCAATTTCATATGGTTGCAGCTCCGTCACAACGTCACTATACTTCTCAAGCAGGAAACTCTCCTGTGCCGCTACGACCCTGTCCTGTTTTGGATTTATGAAGAATAGAGAGTAAATGGAATAAAGGATTGCAGGGACTAAGCATATAGAGACCCCAAGGAGAACATATCGATTGACCTTCCACTTCTTCTTACTTACCTTTACGTACAAACGTTCAGACTTCTTGGCTTCTGCAATGGAATGGTTCAGTACTTCACTTAATTCCTGCAAGCTTCCCGCTTCTAGAATAGCCTTTGACAGGGAAGATAACTTCAATGTTCCATTGTATTTCAAGTACTCTGTGAAGCTATGCTGTGAGTCTACAATTGCCGCTACTGTGGCTTTCGCTTCTTTAAGCAGGACCTCTGTGTCCTTCTCGTAAGGGGGAAGACTTTCTTTCACACCGTAGTGAATGAAATGAGGCGTCATCCCCTGGTCAAATACAATGTTTTCGGGACATATGATGAGATGGAGGCGCGACAACGTATGTCTTTGAATCTTCTGCACCAACTGATAAGCAGTCATCAAACGTTCTTTCTCATTCGCCTTTAATTGAGGATAAAACGAGAAGGATTCAGGCATGGTATTCACTATGCATAATTCATCATTCTCCATGGTAATTTCTCTTTGGATGAACGGGGATAACTCCTTCAGAAAGCCGATTTCCGTTACGTCATCCAATTTAATCTTCTCTTTTTGAAAAATAAGCGTGATACGATGATCTTTTCTATGTATTACGGCTTCCAGCTTTTCTTGTAAGTAAGATCCACTATTTTGTGCCATTCTATTGGTCTCCTTTATAAAATTTCAATTCGATCTCCCGTGTGGATCCCTGCATCACTCAGCCGTGTATTTCCAGGAACCACTTTGTGCTTGTTGGCAATCCGGATCCAATAGCCATCCCTGGTTTCAGCCGTAAGTTTCTGTGACTGCCATACAAGATCAATCAGTTTTTTTACAGTATGATAATTTGATAGTCTAAGATCGAAGGAATTCTCATTATAACGATTAAGATCAATGGTGATTTCTATATACATGTCCGGGTTCACCTCATAAGGAAGGAGCGCCCCACATAATGATAAGCGCTCCTTCAGGTTTAAAATGGATTGGGATAAACTTATCCGCGAATTTGATTAGCGATCTGAGCATCTGCATCTTCAAGAGACTTGGCTGTGCTCGTCAACTGCATTGAGATGTCTTCAAGAAGTTGTTGCATTTGCAGGAATGAAGGGCGAAGTGTTTGATATTGCTCACCAAACGCACGGCTTGATTCACCTTCCCACATACCTTCCAACTCAGAAATCATATTGTCAAGGCGTGAAATCTGTTCACCTACTTGGCTGCTTTCGCTTGTGTATCGGTTTGACATACTAATCAATTCTGCTGGGGTAACACGAATAATTCCTGACATGTAATTCCTCTCCCTTAATTAAAGTTGGTGGTAATCATCTATTTCAAATCAGAATACCCAAATAAGAAACATGAAATCAACTAAACTATGTAACCCTTTTTCGTTCAATATCCTTTAAATTACAATTGTTTCCACACTTCCAATATCATACTATTATAAACATACATATAAACACAATTTTTACAGGAAAAAGGAAACTTTATAACTACAGGAATATTCATTTTCAGGTCATTTGATATAAGATCCACTATCATTCATTAGGTAAATAGTACGAAAATGATTACTATAGGCTCCCCCGTATTCACGAATCAGGAGAATAAAGATGGGATAATTCCATCAATTAGTTACAAGTACTTACTATATATCCTTATTTTTACTTTCATAAACCAAATTTCCCTTATAAAATTTCCTTATTGAAATTTTATAAAAGACCCATTTTGTAACATAAAAAACCTTACTCCTTTAATTCTCGAGTAAGGTTTTAATTGCTTTTAAAAATTAAATACCCATCTTTTGTAAAAACAATCTAAATATTTCTAAATAAAACAGTTCCTATCTTCAGGCATATGGCAAACGAATGCAATTTCCTATACAATTTATGTAAACAGCAAGATTGAGTGGTGAAAGAATTGAAATTATTACTAATCGAAGATGATATAACCCTATTCAATGAAATCAAGGAACGGCTTTCCCAGTGGTCCTATGAGGTATATGGGATCAAAGATTTCAATCATATCATGCAGGAGTTCTCAGAGGTGAAACCGGATCTTGTGATCATTGATATTCAATTGCCTAAATTCGACGGCTTCCACTGGTGCCGGATGATACGCACACATTCCAATGTGCCGATCCTGTTCCTCTCCTCCCGGGATCATCCGACCGATATGGTCATGTCCATGCAGCTTGGGGCTGATGATTTCATTCAGAAGCCGTTTCATTTCGATGTCCTCATCGCAAAGGTTCAGGCGACCCTCAGGAGGGTGTATAACTATAACACAGACCAGGTAAGTATCAAGACCTGGTCCAGCGCAACCGTTGATTTTGAACGCAATACGGTATCCAATGAACAGGGGTTCGTTGAATTGACGAAGAATGAAATGTACATATTAAAACTTCTAATCGATCAGAAGAATAAGATTGTCAGCAGAGATGCACTGATGAACAGTCTCTGGGATGACAAGCGGTTCATCAGCGATAACACGTTGACCGTCAATGTGAATCGCCTAAGGAAGCGCCTTGAAGAAATAGGACTCGGCCGCTTCATTGAAACGAAGGTCGGGCAAGGGTATATGGCCCTTGAAGAGGATTCGCCATGATCCGTACATACTTACGGGAACGGAAAAGCTGGATTTCGTTCGTGCTTGGACTCCACCTGTTATGGATCTTTATCGCCTATATCGATACTGCCCTCCCCTTACAACCGATCATCTATATGGTGTTCCTTTCTCTGCTCTTTTTCATTGTTTTCGTGTTCATCCGCTATCAGAAAGAAACCCGGTTCTTCAAGCGGCTAAAGGAATGGGATCATAACCTCAACATTACAGGGGTGGATGCCCCTGATACTCCATTTCAGGAAATCGTTTCGGACAGTCTATCGGAGCAGGCAAACCTTTTAAGAAAGACAGCGTCCGAGAATCGAGTGATGCTCGAGCAGGAAAAGGACGACCTCCTCTCCTGGATCCATGAAGTGAAAACCCCTCTGACGGCGATGCATTTGATGATTGAGCGTTTGGAAGACAAGCCTTTGAAGTCTCATTTGAAATATGAGTGGCTGCGCATCCATCTTTTATTGGATCAGCAGCTACACCAGAAGCGTATGTCTTTTATGGAGAATGATTTATACATAGAGGACACCGAACTCGAATCTGTTATTTTTCAGGAAATAAAAACCTTGCAATCATGGTGTATTCAGAAGGGGATCGGATTTGACATTCAACTCGAGGTCACAAACGTGCTGAGCGATGCGAAGTGGCTGGCATTTATGATCAGGCAGCTTTTGACTAACGCCGTTAAATATAGCTCTCAAACGGACATTGCCTTATTAAGCAAAAAAAGAGGTGGAAAAGTGACGCTCACCATTCAGGATTTCGGCAGGGGGATCGACTCCAGGGACCTTCCAAGGATCTTTGAAAAAGGCTTCACCTCGACCACAGACCACAATGATCATGCTTCTACCGGCATGGGCTTATATTTAACCAAGAGAGTTTCAGAAACTCTGCTGATTAGCATAGATATTGAGTCCAAACGGGGGGAAGGGACCAGGATCACCCTCACCTTCCCGGAGAAAAATGATTTCGTCCAACTTACCGGCGTGTGACAAAAATGTCACATGCTTTTCTGTTTTGTTCGAACAATAAAAGGAAAAGAAACTTCCTGCTTTTTATAATAAAGGTATCAAATCAAAGGAGTTTTTCATGATGACTATACTAGAAGCAAACAAACTTCATAAAAGCTACGGAAATAAATTCAATAAGCAGGAAGTGTTAAAGGGAATCGACCTGTCCATCCTAAAGGGTGAATTCGTCAGTATCATGGGGGCCTCGGGTTCAGGAAAGACCACTCTCTTAAATGTCCTTTCCTCCATCGATAAAGTGAGTGAGGGCTCGATTAAGATTGAAAGCAATGAAATGACGATGATGAAAGAAAAGCAGCTCGCACAATTCCGCAAGAATCACCTCGGCTTTATCTTTCAGGATTACAACCTGCTCGACACTTTAACGGTGAAAGAAAATATCCTTCTGCCATTATCCATCACCAAGACCCCTAAGAAAGAAGCCGATCAGAAGTTCAATGACCTTGCTTCGGAGCTTGGAATCCTGGAACTGAAAGATAAATATCCGAACGAAATCTCAGGCGGGCAGAAACAGCGGACCTCAGCCGCCCGTGCATTCATCCATGAACCAAGCATCATTTTCGCCGACGAGCCAACGGGTGCACTCGACTCGAAATCAGCCTCAGATCTCCTGAACAAGCTGAGTGAGCTGAATCAAAAGCTGAAGGCGACAATCGTGATGGTCACGCATGATCCCGTTGCGGCAAGCTACTGCAGTCGAGTCGTTTTCATCAAGGACGGACAGATCTATACGCAATTAAATAAAGGTGAACAGGAAAGACAGCATTTCTTCACTGACATCATGAAAACCCAAGGAGTGCTTGGTGGGGTGCAGAATGAACATTAATACCCTTATATTCAGAAATCTGAAAAAGAACCTGAAGAATTATTATCTTTATGTATTTGCTTTAGTCTTTAGTGTTGCCCTGTATTTCGCCTTCGTGACCCTTCAGTATGATCCATCCATGGATGCAGCGAAGGGAACCATCAAGGGTGGAGCAGCCGTCAGAGCCGCGTCTGTCCTGCTTATCGTCATCGTCTCGATTTTCCTTTTATACGCCAATACCCTTTTCATTAAGAGAAGAAGTAAAGAAATCGGGTTGTTTCAGCTGATCGGCATGACGAAGAATAAAATCTTCCGCATTTTAAGCGTGGAGAACTTCATCCTGTATTTCGGGTCTATGATCCTCGGAATCTTGATTGGATTCTCCTTCTCAAAATTAATCATCATGATTTTATTCAACATCACCGGAGTTGAGGCAATCGCCAAGCTTCATTTCTCGACCCATGCACTCATTCAGACCATCATCGTTTTCTGCGCAATTTACCTGCTGATCATGCTGATGAACTTTGTATTCATTAAAAGACAAAGTATCTTATCACTATTCAGAGTCCGGTCTTCAACGGAAACGAAAGTAAAAAAGATGTCCAAATTCGAAATTATTATCGGGATCTTTGGGATCATCCTGGTTGCCTCAGGATATTATGTTTCTTCCAAATTGTTTGGCGGAGACTTCACGACCATGACTCAACTGTATGGAGCCATGCTCTTTATACTCGGCTCCGTCATTCTCGGAACCTACCTCTTTTATAAAGGGTCTGTCAGCTTTATTTTCAATGTGATCCGAAAGCAGAAAGATGGATACTTGAATATTAACGAGGTCCTGTCTCTTTCATCCATCATGTTCCGAATGAAGTCGAACGCCTTGCTTTTGACTATCATTACGACAGTATCGGCACTGGCTATCGCGTTATTATCTTTGAGTTACATCGGTTACTATTCGGCAGAAAAGACGGCTCGAAATGACGTTCCGACTGATTTTTCGTTTGCGAATAAACAAGACTTTGACACATTTAAAAATGAGCTACTTGAGAAGGGCATTGAATACCACAAAGAAGAAATTGAAGTCATCCAGGTACTCGTCAACCTAAAAGGCATTACAGACTCTGAATTCGGCGAACTGAATGGGTCACTGGATGCCATGCCGAATTCCGTCATCAGCGAGAAAAGCGTTGAAGGCGTCGATGTAAAAGAAGACGAAACCATTTTTACAGGCTACAGCGACTTACTCCAAAAGATCATTCCTTTACATGATTCCGGGAAGACGGAACTCAAAGGCAAAACGGAGGTCACCAAGCTCGAGTACTTGGGAATGCTGGATGAATATCCGATTTCATGGTATTTTACAGCAGGTGGTTCACCGGTTGTCGTCGTGGATGACAAAGTATTCCACCAGCTAAAAAAGGATATAGATCCTGAGATTCAGAAAGAAAACTCACTCTATATCGGTGTGACCATTGAAAAAGAAAAGGATCTCATGAAAGCAAACGACCTCTTTCATGAGTTGGGTCTGAACGAAAAATGGGAAAACGATTCCCAATACGACGTAAAAGCTGAACAGAAACAAAACATCGGACTCATCATGTTCATCGTCGGATTCCTCGGCCTCACCTTCCTGATCACATCGGGTTGTATCCTCTACTTTAAACAGATGGACGAAAGTGAAGAGGAGAAACCGAACTATACGATTTTGCGAAAATTAGGGTTTACTCAGGGTGACTTGTTGAGAGGCATTCAAGCGAAGCAGCTATTCAGCTTCGGAATCCCTCTTCTCATCGGACTTCTGCACAGTTACTTTGCGGTCCAATCCGGATGGTTCCTGTTCGGAGCCGAAGTCTGGACGCCGATGATCATCGTGATGGTATTATATACGGTGATGTATTCGATTTTTGGTGTATTATCGGTTTTGTATTATAAAAAGGTGATCAAAGCGTCGTTATAATGGAGAGAGCCATCCCGTCTAAAAGTTGGGATGGCTCTTTTATGTAGTACGTTATTACTTCCTTTTCTGGCTTTTTTCTTTATTCATTTGAAGCTCTGCCGCATATTCTTCCTGGGATTTCCCTTGCTTGAAGCTTTCAGACTGAATTTTTTTGAATTTGTTATCGTTTTGATTCGGCATTTTTGTCCACCTCCCTATAGCAGGTATAGTTTATCCATTGATATGGATATTATGCTTTTCATCATGTTGCTCAGTCATCTCAATCCCCTTCATATATTCAATGACCTCTTCAATATGATGAGTAAACAAAAGGGTATTTCGAAAATCATACATTGCCTCATCTTCTACTTTTAAATATTCCGTAAGGGGAATGGCATCAAAAAACTTTCTCCATTTATACTTACTTTCCATTATCTTTGTTTCTTCCTGTATTCTGTCCCTGTCAATTTTCAGAACGGCAAAGCTGACTGCTTTGATTTCAGCATCTGGGAATTTTTCCTGCAAAGGCTCGATCATCTTGTCAGATAACGTCGCTTCAGAAATCACCCCAATGTTATCTACTTCATAAAAAAGCTGATCGGATAATCTTTCGTAAACCCCTTCTTCCGTTTGTTCGTCCACAAAGATGGCTACGCAATAATCCGCTTCTTTTTCCTGCGGCTTCTTCTTAAAAAACATTCTACCCACACCCTCCTAATAGAAAGATTCTCTATTACTCTATTAAACTATCACACTTGATTAAAGACGAAACCTTTTATGTATAATTTTTCCATAAATAGACAGAAGGATGAAAATTTCTATATCTTTAAATCAGATCGGAAAGGAAAAAAAGAAAACGAAATGGGGTAGCCTTCTAGTCTATTAAAGAACTTCCTCCATTTCCATGAAAGATTTTAGTCCCTTCTCGAAAAAGAATATGCTGTGCAAGACATGAAAATGGAGTTCTGCTCTTTTATTACTATTTTTCACATACAAGGGTTACTGCAAAAAATTGTTTTATGGTATGATGATTAAATTGTTTGCCCATTCTATCCCATATGGATATTCAACTTAGAAAAGAGGTACTTATGAAAGAAACGGTATTATCTAAACAGCATTGGTTCCTTATCTTTACCCTTACGTTACTAACATTTGTTCTCGGGACAAGCGAATTTGTCATCGTCGGGATTTTAACGGAGATTTCTTCGAGTCTCCATATAACGAATGCAAAGGCAGGCACGCTCGTTTCAGCGTTTGCGATTACCTTTGCCATTGCCACCCCCATTGTCATGTCGGCAACTAGTCATTTTTCAAAGCGGAAATGGATGTTGTGTTTGATAGGGTCTTTCATTGTTTTGAATGCTTTATGCGTGATTTCCACAAGCTACGTCATGCTTATGGCGCTTCGGATGCTGACAGCGATTGTGACAGGAGTGTTGATTTCACTTGCAATGACGATCGCCAGTGAAGCCATTCCCGTCACAAAAAGAGGCGTCGCAATCTCATTCGTGTTCGGCGGGTTCACCCTGGCAAACGTCATCGGAGTTCCAATCGGCACGGTCATTGCCGAATGGTACAACTGGCATGCTACGTTCCTATTAACGACGTTACTGGGTGTCGTTGCCTTTTTGGCATCTTTCATGAATTTACCGAGTAAGCTCAGTCAATACCGCAGTTCCATGCGGGATCAGTTCTCATTGTTGACCCATCCAAGGATCCTGATGGCTTTCTTCATTCCATCCCTTGGCTTCGGTGCAACCTATGCAGTATTTACGTATCTTGTCCCGATTCTGAACAAGATGGGAGCACCAGGCAGTTCCATCAGCTTGATCCTGTTCGCTTACGGGTTCATCTCGATCTTCAGCAACATCCTTGCAGGAAAGATTGCCAGTCACAATGCCATCGGACGCCTCCGATTCGTGTTTCTTATCCAGGCATTTGTCCTGTTTGCCCTGTACTTTACGACCGATTATTTTATCGTTGGATTGATCAACATTGGATTGATGTCCTTGATGGCCATCCTCCTTACCACCTCGACCCAGCTTTACTTGATCGACCTTGCCGGCGTGTATCAACCGAAAGCGACTGGCCTCGCCGCTTCCCTGATGCCCGTTGCAAGCAATGTCGGCATCGCTATGGGATCAGCACTCGGCGGCCTTGTCTACCACCAGGGACCGTTGATGAATGTGACACTCGTTGGCGGAGTGGTTGCGATTTGTGCGAGTCTGCTGACTTTCTTCAGTTATCGGTTGGATCAGGAGCAGGTAAGTGCAGCATAACGTAAAAAAAGAAGTATCCAGAACGTAAAATAGTTCTTAGATACTTCTTTTTTAAATGGATCCTGTGATGCAGGCTTTTTTATCGGAAGAATCATGCGAGAAATAATCTGGATCGTGCGGAGATTTCGATTATCGTGCGGTTAAAAAGTTTTTCATGCTGGATTTCAACTAATCATGCGAACTTTATAATAATCGTGCTGGGATGTCGAATTCTCTTTATTTAGCAGCAAACCAGTCACTCTCTGTCTCAATCCCTGAGGGAACCTGAATTAGTCTCTATCTCTTGCCACCTGGGTATCCCGGATGTTTTTCTGAATCGTGATGGCCGCAAACAAACTAAGGACAAACGACATACCATAAAATCCTTTTTCGCTTAAGATGATACTTCCGGCGTTATAGAGTCCGATGGTCATCAGGGATACGGCTACAATGACGGCAAACCAGCTGAGGCCATAATAGATGCCCGAAACAGGTATATCCTCTTCTTTGTCCCTTACTGCTTTTTGCAGGGATACAGCTGCATAGAGTCCAAATACCAATACCGCAAAGTAATACCCCTTCTCATTGAGTTCCATTCCGGCATTGAACAAGCCGATCAAATAAGCGGAAACACCTATCACCAAAGCTGCCCAGCTTGCCCCTTTAAAGGCAGAAGTCGGTTCCCCTTCTTTCCTTTCCATCTTGATCTTTGGTTTCTTTTCATCGCTCTTCATCAACGGATTTTCATTCAACTCAGACATTGGCCGCTCCCCTTTACTGTCGCAGGTCGATACACTGCTTCTGTAAACAATTATAGCAATTTTTTACATATTATGTTCGGCATTATGAAATAAATTCTTCCAAATTCAAAGTACTGAAATCCATATTCCGACCGTCTTATTAATCTATTCAAGATTTGGTTCATTTTTCTTCAATAATAAGTATTTCCCTCCTAATAAGAGGACGCGTTCCCTTGCACTTTTCGTTCAATACCATTAAAGTATATACTGGTTGGAATCCATCCTGATCGGGAATGGATAACAGTAAAGCATCTTACTTTTTAATTTTGGGAATATGCTTCCCTAAAGGAAAGGGTTTAAATAGATTATGAAAGAAAATTTCTGGCATGAGTTGCCTAAGCCATTTTTTGTTCTGGCACCGATGGAAGCCGTGACCGATGTCGTTTTTCGTCATGTTGTGAGTGAAGCGGCGAGACCTGACGTGTTTTTTACAGAGTTTACAAATACAGAAAGCTATTGTCATCCGAAAGGAAAGGACAGCGTGCGCGGACGTTTGACGTTCACGGAAGACGAACAGCCGATTGTCGCCCATATTTGGGGGGATAAGCCGGAATACTTCCGTGAAACAAGTATCGGTGTGGCGAAAATGGGCTTTCGCGGAATCGACATCAATATGGGATGTCCCGTGCACAATGTCGCAGCGAATGGAAAAGGGTCCGGCCTGATCCGCCGACCGGATGTCGCAGCGGAAATCATCCAGGCAGCCAAAGCGGGCGGACTTCCCGTCAGTGTGAAGACACGACTTGGATATACCAAAGTCGAGGAGTGGCACGACTGGCTGAAGCACTTATTGGAACAGGACATTGTCAATCTTTCCATCCACCTTCGCACGAAAAAGGAAATGAGTGACGTTGATGCTCATTGGGAGCTGATTCCTGAAATCAAGAAGCTTCGTGACGAAATCGCTCCTCATACATTACTGACGATCAACGGAGACATCCCTGACCGAGAGAAGGGACTTGAACTTGCGGAGAAATACGGTGTGGACGGCCTTATGATCGGACGGGGGATCTTCCACAATCCGTTTGCTTTCGAAAAGGAGAAGAAAGAACATACGAGCGGAGAGCTCCTTGATCTACTGCGTTTGCAGCTGGATCTTCATGATCAGTATAACGATGAACTTGAGCCCCGCCCGTTTAAACCGCTCCGCCGCTTCTTCAAAATTTACGTACGCGGATTCCGTGGCGCAAGCGAGCTCAGAAATCGTCTGATGGACACAGAAACCACGGATGAAGTACGTGCTCTGCTTGATGAGTATGCAAGTGTCTTGAAGGAAGATGAGGGTTTTTCGGTTTCTAAGTAACTCCAATTGAATTTCAAAAAGAGGTCAGCCCCCAGGGAGCGTTCACTTACTGGGAGGCTGACCCTTTTTTCATATTCAGTACCTTCGAATTCCATTTTGAAGGATATTTCTTTTCAACAAAGTCCGAAAGCCAAATGGAAGCGGCAAACACAATCAAATAAACAAGAAAGGATAGGTACACTTTCCACCCGGTATAGGTGAAAACATGGAATTGCACGGAGGTCCACTCTAAAGCGATCGCTGACCCTCCCCAGAAAACAATAAAAAATAAAAATTTCAGCCCTTTGGGTTTGTAATATTGATAAGAATTCACTACAAAATAAGGAAGAGTGGGGTAGGTGACAAAGTGCAATACCACATCAAATAACTCATGGGCTTTATGATCGATCGTAAAGTAAAGTTCATATGGTTTCACAGTAAGAGTAATATCGGCCATCAGCGCAAGAAATACATTAAATGTCCAAATGATCGTGATCGTAACAGCCGACAGGCGTCTTGGCAGCAGAAACATGAACGCCCAGGTAATGATGGTCGAAAAGATAATAAACAGTTCATTTGCATCAAATTCACGAGGGAGAGGAAAAATCATATCGAATTCACCTCTTTGTTTCTCTGCATAGCTTTTTCTAAATAAAAGGAGAAAACAGCCATTAATAAAACAATCAGACTATATCTCAAATAGGAATAAAATACATTCCAATGTATCCATTCCAAGTAGTCAATCTGTACGAAATAGACTTCTATTGAAACAAGGGCTGATAAGAAGAGGATGAAAAGAATGAGTTTAGTAAAGATCGTCCTCTTAGAAAACAAAACATAAACCAACCATAAAAGTAATACGGGCTTGAGCGACAACTCAGGAATCTTTTGTGTCCAAAAAATCAATTCACTGTATGGATCTTGATGTGTTAACTTTAAATTTAAGTTTATGATTACTCCTGTATTCGTAAGAAGGATATTGGACAAAAAATAACTTCCTAAGACATTAACGACATTCATTTTCTTCATCAAAAAGACTAATGAGACAAAGGATACTATTGCTAAAATCAGAAAAAGCCATACCGAAAACATAGTAGTCACCATCTTTATTTATATATAAATAGGTTTCACAAAAAAGGGTGATAATACACGGTTTATAAAGAAAAGAAGAAGTTTGTCCCACTTGAGGATAAACTTCTTCTTTTCTTTAGCGAAGAGACTCGCTGCGCTGTCATCAAAGATCTCCATTCACTGGTTCAACTACCATGTTAACTTGGAACCCTTTATTTCTTCGTCCCAAAGATCTTCTAATTCTTTCATAACTTTTAATGGTAGGCTTCCTTCTGATGCAAAGATATTCTGATTTAATTGATGAATATTTCTTGCTCCAGGGATCACGGTAGACACTGCTTCGCGTGAAAGGATATATTGCAGGGCTGCTTGTACCATAGAGGTGTCATCTCCCAGGATTCGGCGGACTCTTTCTACCAGCGTCCCTCTTCTCCTGATTTCGTTTTCAGTCCATCTGCTTCTGATTCCACTGAATGTACTTTTGGCATCATACTTCCCGGTAAGCCAGCCCGAATCCAGCGGAACCTTGACGATGACCCCGACTCCCTGTTTATGAGCGGATTTCATTGCTGAGGCTGGTTCCTGATGGAATAGGTTGAACATAACCTCTATAATTTGACTGCCTGTTTTATTTAAAAGTTCACCCATCTCTTTTCCAGTATCCACCGAAGCTCCATACGCTCTGATTTTTCCATGTTTTTTCAGTTTCTCCAGCACTTCAAATTGAGGGGAATCTCCATTAAGGCTTGAAAAAGGAGGGTTATGAAGCAGAAGACTATCGAGATATTCAGTATTTAATCTTCGTAAACTGGCTTCCACCGATAAAATCAATTTCTCAGGTTCGAAGCTTTGTTCATCATTGGAATGATGTCCACATTTACTGCTGATGACCACTCGATCTCTTTTTCCCTTGAAGGCTTTTCCAAGGAGTTCTTCACTTTTACCCGATCCATAATTAGGGGCAGTATCAAAGAAATTGCATCCCATATCCATCGCTTGATCAACTAAATAGATGGCTTCTTCATCGGTCATGGTTCCCCAATCCCTCTGATTGCCTAATTGCCATGCGCCAAACCCTACTTCTGACACTTTAATTCCTGTATTCCCCAGGTTACGGGTTTTCATTGTTTTACCCACCACATTTCTTATCATTTTTTCACTTTCCGACGATCTCATCCATCACGCGGTTGGTTCTCGCACCCGATTCTCCCGTGCTCGGACACCAATTACCGCCCTCGGTTAACTCTTTCACAATCGTCGTTACAAGCGGCTGGTGGACATGCTCGGGACGCTCGAAACTCCATTGCTGCTGCCCTTCATGGGTCGTCAGAATGACGGGGTCATCCCCAAAGGTAGAAAAGCTGATCTTCCCTTCACTTCCGATAATCTCATTCATATCCACGTCTTCAAAAGCTGTGAAACACCACTTTCCAATTCCATGGACTCCTGATTGAAACTGGTATGTACCCGTCACAATATCTTCCGCTTCATAATAGCCCGCTTGATTCGAAGAAAAGCCTTTTGCTTCCTGGATCGGTCCGAGCAGGAAATCGAGAATATCGAGGGTATGGCTCGCCAGATCAAAGAACAAGCCGCCTCCGGCTATTTCAGGCTGCACGCGCCAGGGAAGATTCTCTGAATCCTTCACGTCGTTCCCTGCTTTTTGATACTGAGTGGTGGACACAAACCGAACGTCTCCGACCGCCTTTTGAGCCAGTAATTCTTTTATTTTCAAAAAGCGCTCCTGAGCCCGCCGGTAATATGCCAAATATAAAGGAACCCCCGCTTCTTTGCAGGCAGTCACCATTCCATTGCATTCCTCCGTGTTGCGGGCCATCGGCTTCTCCACATAAACAGGTTTTCCCGCAGCGGCTGCTTTCAGCGTATACTCCTTATGCGAGCCCGGCGGCGTAGCGATATAAACCGCATCCACCTCAGGGTCGTTAATCAATGCATCCGCGTCATCGTACCACTTCGGGACCCCATGTCTTTCTGCATAATCCCTTGCCAGCTCACCCGTTCTTCTCATGACCGCTACAAGTTCCGAGTTATCAATCTTTTGAAAAGCAGGACCGCTCTTCTTTTCTGTCACATCTCCGCAGCCGATGATTCCCCAGCGGACTTTCTCATATTTCATGGTTACATCTCCCTCTATTGGTTTCGTTAGTAACCATCATACCTGATTTTTCTGAATAATGGCTACGATTGGTGCCTCAAGCCTTGAAGTTTTTCCTTTTTTCTTCTCAACCGATATAAAACAAATAAAAATATGAACCACAGAGGCGTCAGCAATAAAGCCGGACGCGTTGCCTCAGAAACCAGCATGATCACCAATATAACCGCAAACATTGTCAGCACGACATAGTTGATAAATGGCGTGAGCGGTGCTTTAAATGTTGATTTCAAGTGCAAGTCCCGACGTGTTTTCTTATACTTCAGATGGCAAATCAGAATCACACCCCACACCCAGATGAAGCAAATTGCACTAATGGTTGTCACAATCCCGAAAGCCTGCTCGGGTAAAAGCTTGCTTAACAGGGCTCCTGCAGATATGACCAGGGTTGAGATGAACAAACCATTACTTGGTACATGATTTTTATTCAGTTTTGCAAAAGGAGACGGCCCCTGATTCGTTTTGCTTAAGTTATATAGAATCCGGCTTGTTGAGAACATGCCGCTGTTGCAGGCAGAAGCAGCTGATGTCAGCACCACAAAATTGATGATTCCGGCTGCCAGCGGAATGCCGATTAAGCTGAATGTTTTCACAAACGGACTTTCTGCCGTATTGAGGCCCGTCCATGGGTTAATGCATAAAAGCACGATCAGAGCGCCGACGTAGAAAAATAAAATCCGTAAAGGAATCTTATTGATGGCCGATGGAATATTCTTTTTCGGATCAGAGGTTTCGGCTGCTGATACAGCCACTAATTCCACACCGACATACGCAAAGATGACCATCTGGAATGAAAGCAGGAAACCTGACATTCCGTTCGGAAATAACCCTCCATGTTCCCACAGATTGGTCACCGTAACCGCCCCTGCATCCGTCTTGAATCCCATCACCAACAGCACAGCGCCGACACCGATCAACGCAAGAATCGTCATGACCTTGATTAAAGCAAACCAAAACTCCAATTCCCCGAATAGCTTTACAGTCAATAGGTTAAGTCCTAATAAAATGATCACGCAGAAGAGTGCCGGTATCCACTGCGGGATATGAAACCAATAATTCACGTATACACCCACAGCAATCACATCAGCCATGGCCGTCATGATCCAGCAGAACCAATACGTCCACCCCGTCACAAAGGAAGCCCAAGCTCCAAGATACTCTTCCGCAATGTCTGTTAACGATTGATAGCCTGCTTTAGACAACAGCAGCTCTCCCAGCGCCCTCATCACGAAAAAAAGGGCAATACCGACGATTAAATAAGCAAATATGATAGATGGGCCGGCAAGCTCTATCGCCTTACCTGAACCTAAAAATAACCCCGTCCCAATCGTACCGCCGATCGCAATCAGCTGAACATGGCGATTCGATAAATCCCTCTTTAATTCTCGATGTTCCAACCTTAACTCCTCCTTACAGCCAATAAAAAATAAGCACTTCAACAAATGAGCATAAAAAAAAGAGATTGGAGGGGCTCCAATCTCGTGGTCATAAGAATAACAAATATAATTTGGCATGAGCTCACACCAAAGAAATATCCGATACTCTTCTGTCCTTTTGCCTGAGATAATGAACCCTTCGGCGCCGCGGATCTTCCGCGGTCTCTCCAGAAGCTGCTCCTGCTACGGGATGATCCATAGCAATCATAGCTTTCTATTAATTAAATTTTGTCGCTCAACGTTTCACTGTCGAATAGTTGATAATTTTAAGGGGTGATATGGATTTTGTCAACAGGAGGGATCGAGTTGACCAGCGGATGTCAATTAAGCGGAGTTTCTCCGGTTATATGTAGGTTGAAGATCGTTTGAGGGGTATTTAAGCGGAGTTTTTCCGGTTATACAAAATTCAATTCCCCATTTTCACGTTTTTTGAGTCAATAGGCGGAATTTCTCCGTTTATTTAAGCTGTTTTCCATTCAATTTACTAATTAAGCGGAATTTTTCCGTCTATCATCTGATTGAGTGCTTGACCTGATCCCCCAAGCGATAGGAACGAATCCTTTTGATTCCAGATGAAGGAATCAACATCTTTTTCTCAACTAGTTGAGAAAGTAATTTTTTTACCGTCTTGTCACTTATCTTCATATACTTCTCAACTTCTATAGGAGATATCGTTTTTCCTTTTTGAATCGCTAGCCGAAGTACTTCTTTCTCAGCATAGGATAGAGTGGTCTGGTCCAGCTCATCACCTAACCACCGCCCAATTACCTGTTGAACGACCTGCTGACATCGACGGGGTTTTTCTTTCACTTGATCATAAGAAAAGCGGATGACAGTCCACCCATCCATCACCAACTGGTTTTGACGTTCCAGACTATCGGAAAATTGCCATCTGCTTATATTCTTTAAGTGAGGGCCATACCCGTCGACCTCGAAACAAATCCGGATAGCCGGACGAATATAAGCAAAATCTAAATACCGTTTTCCATCTTTAAAATCATCGATTTCATACTCTGGATGAAGATACTGAAAATGAAAAAACGAAGGCCACCAAACTTGCTTCAAAAACAAAATTTCAGCCTGATTGTGGCCTACTTGTAAACGCCTCAATCGTTCCCCGTTTCTTTCCTGAATGTGTATATTCAAAAAAGCCTGGTACTCTTCTTCAAATCCCATATCAATCCTCCTCCATACTCAGGCAAACTTTAACCTAAATATAACTAAATGAATTTGAAAACCATCCTTTCCTCAATTTCTTCTACTTATCTATCCCTCAACTGGAACCATAAAATCATATTCAGGCTCTCCATACTTGGCAATCATCTTTCTCCGATACTCATCAAACGATAAGTGGGAATTTTCGGGTGGGTTGCCAAATAGGATGGTAAATACTCCGTTTTCGAAAGAAATTAAATAGCTTTTCTCCTGGTTAACACTCCTCTCCATAAGTGATGTCTTTAACTCTTCCAATTGCGCAACTGTTAGTATATTGTTCAATCTTACCTTTTGGCAGTTTCCATCTTTATTTTCCAATACAAACATACCGTGTCCATTACATACCTCTTCCTTGTACTTAATAGAGTTTTCGGTATATTCCTCTATTGTTTTAATGTAATAATAACCGCACACCATACAATAGATGTACTTCTCATCAGTTTTGTAATAATCATCTACAAAAGCAGCACGTTCACAACAGGGGCATTTACTAGCATACATAATCGATGCCAAGAATGAATCATCTCCATTATTAATTGAATTTTAGACAGTTTTTCAAAATGAATGGGTGTGAAATCTAAAGGAAAAAAAAGCTTAATGTGGTTTCAACTGTGGGGGTTAAAAGCAAATAAAGAATCAAGGAGTAGTTTAGTTAAGAAGAATTTGAGGAAAGAACTACTTTTAGTCTAAAAGAATTTTTTAAATTGTCAATCTATTTTCTATAACTTTAATATTATCCCTCCTTCTCCTTTCTATTTGCCCTTAGAAAACTTATTATCTTCTTGCCTCCCCAACAAATAGGAGAGGCATTAGGATAACAACCTTTCACTTATGATACGGTTCCCCCCGATTAATCCGAAACGCCCGATAAATCTGCTCCACCAGAATCAGTCTCATCAACTGATGAGGGAAAGTCATTTTCGAAAACGAAAGGGTTTCATTCGATCTCTTGATCACGTCATCACTCAATCCCAATGATCCGCCAATCACAAATGCCACTTTGCTTTTGCCGTAGGTTGCAAGCTTGTCCAGATTATCTGCGAGGTCTTCTGAAGAACGCATTTTCCCTTGGATGGCGAGGGCAATGACATGATGATCGGGTGAGATCTTTGCTAAGATCCGTTCACCTTCTTTATTCTTCACCTGCTCCATTTCAGAGTCACTCAATACTTCTGGGGCCTTTTCATCCGCCAGCTCTACAATATCGATTTTTGCGTACGCACCAAGACGCTTCACATATTCGCCGATTCCTTGTTTTAAATATTTTTCTTTCAGCTTTCCAACCGTTACTATTGTGATGTTCACTATCCACACTCGCTTTACAAACAATTTACAAACACGTTATCCACAGAAATTATCCACATATCCACAATACCTTTCCCTATATGGTATGGGAATATTAGTTCGCCACTATATATACGGCGTTATTCCCACAATATTCACAGGTTGTGGATAACTTCTTATCTTCAGAAAGCTCCGTTAGTTGAGGCGCTACCTCATGCTCATCGACGACAATATCCATGGCTAGTTCCACGTGCTCTAAGCAGCAGTAAATCATGTCGTTTCCTCCTTATTATTGTTGATTATATACTTATCCACAATCATCATATCATGTAAAGAAAAAGCAGGAAAGGGCGCACCCTCTTCCTGCTTTTCGTTTTATCCACACTCTATAATCGGGATTCATCCGTCAATTTCATCGTGACTTCTTTCTTCTTGCCATCTCTAAAGAAGGTCACTTTCATTTGATCGTTCACTTCTTTTTTATTGTATAGATGCTTCCTGAGATCAATTACATTCTCGACCTTCTCGCCATCAAGTTCAGTAATGACATCCAGCTCCTGTAATCCAGCTTGAGCAGCAGGTGAATTCGGAACGGTTTGTCTGATCATCACACCATAATGGATATCTTTCGGCAGCTTCAAGGTTTCCTGCTGATGATAGGCAGAAATCTGATTGACGTCTTCTAGTGTCACACCCATTGCAGGACGCTTCACTTCTCCGTATTGCTCAAGGTCTTCAATGATAGGTCGAGCAGAATTGATCGGAATGGCAAGTCCGATTCCTTCCACTGCTTCCTGGGCGATCTTCATGGAGTTGATCCCGATCAGCTGACCTGAAATATTGATAAGGGCTCCACCGCTGTTCCCGGGGTTGATGGCTGCATCAGTTTGCAGAACCTCTGCGTTCCAATCCTCCATACCATCCTGATTGATGTCGACAGGAATCGTTCTCTCTACACCAGAAACGACACCCTGCGTCACGGAACCTGAGAATTGAAGGCCAAGTGGGTTCCCGATGGCGATGACAGGCTCACCTGCTTTCAGCTCATCGGAATTCCCAAACTCGGCAATGTCATCATCCTTGATCTTGCTTCCGTCGATTTCCATGACGGCAAGGTCTGTCCAAACATCAGTACCACGGAGTTTAGCAGGAACCTTTGTACCGTCAGCGAGGGTGACTTCCAATTGGTCTGCCCCTTCCACCACGTGATTATTCGTCACGATATAGACGGTTTTTCCTTCTTTTTTATACATGACCCCTGATCCTGTTCCTGCCTGCTGATCCTGTGTCTGACCACCACCCTGACCCCAGAAGCTCTGGGATTGGATATTTGTGATTCCAACCACTGAGTCTCCCGTCTTTTCAACGGCTTTCGTCACATCCGTCGTCACATTGACAGACACATTCTTGGTGGTTCCATTATGATACGCCTGATCCGTTTCTTTCAAATCCTGATCCGGTTGGACTGAATAGGGTAATATATCAAAGTTCGTCAGCTGAGGAATGGCCACGATCACGAGGATCGCCCCAAGGACGACGCCCAACAGCCCCGCCAAAAACATTCCTCCCCGATTTCCCTTTTGTCTGCCGCTCCTGCCTTCTGAATTAGGATTACCGTCATAATATCCCATGTATCTTCATCCTTTCTGCCAGCTATTCCTTTTGTTATTTTATCTTTACAAGCCCGATTATAGTCAGATTAAATTAAAAAATGATGAAAAGATGGTAAGAAATTTATTAGGTTACTATTTATGTAATCGAGTAGGAGGGGATGATTAATCCCCGACCTCTCACACCACCGTACGTACCGATCGGTATACGGCGGTTCAATCAAGATGATTGACGAAGACTTTCATACCTAACGATAAGACTTAGAAGCCCTTGGCGATTCCAGAAGGAATTGCCAAGGGTTTTGTGTAGTATTGGACTTTGTGCGATCCTCCAATAACCCTTTCGGGTATTACCCCACTCATATGCCTTCCATTTTGGAAC
>NZ_LIXZ01000019.1 GCF_001305855.1 Rossellomorea vietnamensis
CGGCACTTGTTCTTCCCTAACAACAGAGCTTTACGATCCGAAAACCTTCATCACTCACGCGGCGTTGCTCCGTCAGACTTTCGTCCATTGCGGAAGATTCCCTACTGCTGCCTCCCGTAGGAGTCTGGGCCGTGTCTCAGTCCCAGTGTGGCCGATCACCCTCTCAGGTCGGCTACGCATCGTTGCCTTGGTGAGCCGTTACCTCACCAACTAGCTAATGCGCCGCGGGTCCATCTGTAAGTGGTAGCTAAAAGCCACCTTTCAACATTTCCTCATGCGAGGAAATGAGTTATCCGGTATTAGCCCCGGTTTCCCGGAGTTATCCCAGTCTTAYAGGCAGGTTACCCACGTGTTACTCACCCGTCCGCCGCTGATATCAGGGAGCAAGCTCCCATCAATCCGCTCGACTTGCATGTATTAGGCACGCCGCCAGCGTTCGTCCTGAGCCAGGATCAAACTCTCCGATAAAAGTTTGAATAGCTCTTTAAAAATAAATCTAGAATTAACGTTGACGTATTGTCTTGTTTTGTTCAGTTTTCAAGGTTCAATATTTCGTCATTCCCGTTCGGGCGACTTTATTAATTTATCACAATTCATCATGTGATGTCAACTGTTTTTCGAAATTATTTAATGGTGTTTCTTCTAAATAATTCATTGTGTTTCAGCGACGTTAATTACTATATCAAGATTTTAAATACGGGTCAATACTTTTTGTGAACTTTTTTAATAAAATATTTCATTCCTATTACCTCTATTTCACCCTTGGATTATATAAGAGCTCCCCCTGCTTATAAAAGGGGAAGCCCAAGGAGACTAATTTGTTTCTTTCTTGGCTGCTGTCTTCATATATTTCAAGCATTCCTTATGACTTGCAAATCGCTTAAAAAGGGAAAATAAGATTTTATACCGTTCATCCATTGCTCTCTTAACGATATGATCAATTCGAGAATCCTTAAGGTCAAACAGTATTTCATCCATTTCTCTTTTCAACAGATACTCTATTTCCTGTTTCTCTCTATCATTAATCATTAACCCCAGCAAGTATGTCACCCCTTAATGTTGGTATTTGTAGTTTTTTCCATTAAAAGATATTTATAATCATTTTTTCGTCAGATAGATATTTTTTTGCGGGACATGCATATCTTTAGTAAAGACAGACGGTTGAACGGAGGGATGATATTGAATACGTTTCACACAGTAAACGCTAAGAAATTGAAGCAAATCAGTTTGATCATCGTGATTTCTTTCTTTACTGCTTTGTTTGTATATAGCAGTAACCTCTCGACACTTTCGGTTTTCAGTACGAAGGATGGGCCGAAGGCGATTTACAAAGGAGAAAAGGGCGTGGCGATCACCTTCAACATTGGTTGGGGAGATGAAAAGGCCAAGCCGATCCTTGAAGAATTAAAGAAAATGAATGTGACCTCCGCTACCTTCTTTCTTTCCGGGGCCTGGGCTGAACGACATCCCGATTTAGTGGAACAAATCGTGAAGCAGGGTTATGAGATCGGAAACCTCGGCTATGCCTATTCCGACTATACGGAGATGGAACCGAACAAGATTAAGCAGGACATAATGAAGGCGGATGAGGTCTTTAAGAAATTGAATGTGAAAGAAGTGAAATTGTTACGCGTTCCAACGGGACATTTCGATAAAGAAACGTTGAAGGTTGCCGATTCCCTCGGCTTAACGGTCGTCCACTGGAGCGTGGACTCAAAGGATTGGACCAATCCCGGTGTGGAAGAAATCCTGAATAACGTCAGTAAAGCAAAAAAAGGCGACATTGTCCTGCTTCATGCATCAGATTCAGCTAAACAGACGAAGGAAGCCTTGCCTTCCATTGTGAAGGAGCTAAAAGGAAAAGGAAACTTCATTACAGTGTCCGACATGATTTCAAACGGTGATGCCAAGTCATCCCTTATACAATAAAAAAATCCCGTAAGTGAACGGTGTTCACCTGCGGGATTTTTTTATTCAGCTCTTAGCCGATTGCCTGCGTTCTCTTTCCGTCTGGGATTTCTCTATGTACTTAGGAAGTCGCAATAGTTGGAATGCGTTACAGGCAAGAAGAGCGAGCAGCATAAGATACAGCCATTTCACGGAATTCACCAATAATACCGGAAGCCATTCAAGTGTCGTTACAACGATCATAAAAAATAGGGCTGATACAAATGTGTTGGTTTTTGCTTCTGATTGTTGATTCTTGATATAAGCAACGACAAGACCAACCACAAAGATCCCGATCCCGAGTAATATATAAGGTGTATACGACTCTCCTTCCACAGCGAAGGCTCTGAATCGAAAGTAAATCAAATCAAACAGGACAAGTGCGATCAGCACCATTTGAACGGGGTTCCATAGGCTTTTGAACATCCCCATCCCGAATTGATGGATGGTTAAGTAAGCGAAATAACCCATTTGACTGATGACACTAAAAGTAAACCCTACAAATATGAACCAAAGTAAACTCGATAATATACCAATCACGTTACCGTCCTGAAAGTATGGTCCGAACTGATCCCATCTTATGATGAGGGCGGCCACACCTGTTACGGCTCCACCGATTACTAACGTATGAATAAATAAACGAATCCAATTGCGGATGGTCACTTCTATTTTCCTCCAAATAAAAAAATATACACTCACTTGATTGTACCAACGCATGTTTAAAAAATCCAGGTTCCAATTTTACCTGTGCATATTTTTTTCGTTATTTCTCATATTAAGGGTAAGGGAATTTGTATGGAAGGAGCTTACCCATGAAAAGATATTCCTTTCTTTTTCTATTGACCATTCTTCTTCTTTCCGCTTGTGGCGGTGGAGGGGATACGGGCAGTGGCAAAATGGATTATGAAGAAACCAAGAAAATGGTTGTTGATATATTAAAGACGGATGATGGAAAAAAAGCCATCCAGGATGTCATGTCTGATGAAAAAATGAAATCAGAGCTTATTATGGATCAGGGTGTTGTAACTGATACAATTTCCAAAACCCTCACATCCGAAAAGGGAACAGAATTCTGGAAGAAATCCTTTGAAGATCCAAAGTTCGCTGAAGCCATGGCGAAAAGCATGAAAGATGGAAATGAAAAATTGCTTAAAGACCTCATGAAGGACCCCGAGTATCAAGGGATGATGATGGACCTGCTAAAAGATCCTGAATTCAAAAAGGAACTCACAGAAGTATTAAAGAGCCAGGAATACAAAGAACATCTGCAAAAAGTGATTACGGAAACCTTCCAAAGTCCATTATTTAAGGCAAAACTTCAGGATGTATTATTAAAGGCTGCCGGTGAAATCAAAGACGGGGGCAAAAGTGAAGGAAGCAACAGTCAATCGTCTGGTAGTGATCAAAATGGTTCAGGCGACTCAGGTGGCACAGGAAGTGGCGGCGGAGGGCAATAAATTTTTTCTCTGACCGGAAATGACAACTTATAAAAAGGGACCGATGCACGCTGGCATTGGTCCCTTTTTTGCTTCTTTAAGAAAGTTTTTCAATGACTTTATGGGCAATTTCCCCATAAATCTGACCCAGTCGGTGGTCTTCCGCATAAATGGACGGGGCAAAATCCTCTTCATTCCAGTCCGGCTGCTGCAGTGGAAGCTTGCCAAGTAAATCGGTACGAAGCTCTTCAGTAAGCTTCTCTCCCCCGCCTTGACCGAACACGAATTCCTTTTCACCTGTCAGTTTGCTTTCAAAGTAAGACATGTTCTCAACAACACCCAGGATGTCATGGTCAGTTTGAAGGGCCATGGCTCCTGCACGGGCTGCTACGAAGGCCGCTGTCGGATGAGGTGTCGTCACAATGATTTCCTTACAATGTGGAAGCATTGTATGAAGATCAAGGGCAACGTCACCAGTTCCCGGTGGCAGGTCCAGCAGTAAATAATCCAAGTCGCCCCACTCGACTTCAGAGAAGAAGTTGTTCAGCATCTTACCAAGCATCGGCCCTCTCCAAATAACCGGTGCATTGTCCTCTACGAAGAATCCCATGGAAATGACCTTCACGCCGAATCGTTCTACTGGAATAATTCTTTCCCCGCGTACGATCGGTCTCTTCACAATCCCCATCATATCGGGCACGCTAAACCCGTAAATGTCGGCATCCACAAGCCCCACCTTTTTACCCTGCCTGGCAAGTGACACGGCAAGGTTAACCGAAACCGTTGATTTTCCTACGCCGCCTTTTCCACTGGCAATCGCAATGAAGGTCGTCTTACTTGCAGGGGATAACAGGTCCGTTCCTTCTCCACCTGCGCCTCTGTGCTTTTCAAGCTCCTCTTCCGGAAGCTCTGTGAAACGGATCCCGACAGATTCCGCTCCATTCTCCTTTAATACTTGTACTATTTGTTGCTGGAATTGCATTTGCTCGCCGGTACCTGTTTTGGCAATGGCGATTTTCACACTGACATGGTTCTTTTCTTCTTTAACGGAGATGTCTACAACCCCATTTGTTTCTTGTAAGGTTTTATTTAAAAAAGGATCTTTTAATCCAAATAAAAGTTCGCGTGTTTGTTGTTCCGATAACATGAATAACCACCCTTTTCTATGTATTCGTTTTCAATCATCTGTTTTCAGTATAACATATTCTCAGTTGAATGAATGCTCAAAAGGTTTTGAATGCTTTTGTCAAATAATAAAAAAAGCTGAGAGGTTATTCCTCGTCAGCTTTTTCTTTGTCATCCATGGTCAGATAGTTCAGTACACCCTGGTAGACGGAAGCAGCAATCTTTTGCTGGTAATCCTCTTTAAGTAGATTGGCACGTTCTCCAGGGTTGGAGAGGAAACCAATTTCTACGAGGGCTCCGGACTTTTTGGCATGTTTCAGGATGTAGACATTTTGCAGACCTTTTGCTTCCCGGGTCGTGTTTTCCAGATTACGGGTCAGCTCTCCTTGGATCGCTTTGGCGAGTGCTTTATTTTCTTCATACTTTGGATTGTAGAAAGTCTGGGCCCCGCTCCATTTCGCAGATGGAATCGAATTCAAGTGGATGCTGAGAAACATATCCGCTTGGGATTCATTGATCAACGTTAGCCTTTTCTTAAGGTCTTCCACTTTTCTTCGGCTGTATCCTCTCGTACTTTCATCAGCAAGGTCTTCATCCTTCTCACGCGTCAGGATCACAAGGGCACCTTGCTCCTGAAGATAATCCCTTATCATCAGTGAGACATTTAATGCGATGTCCTTCTCAAGTGCCTTCTCATCTCCCGCCCCGCCGTCCGGGCCACCATGTCCCGGATCTATATAGATGATTTTTCCTGATAAGGGGAGATTCCATGAATCCCATGTATCTTTGTCTAATATTTTATATTGAATGATGAATAATAAAATAGCCAGTGCAGAAATTATCCCGATAACCTTCAGTTTCTGAACCATTCCAGTCCTCCTATTTCAAGTCTTGGCGACGGAAAAACCGCTGCCTTTACTAAAAAATATGGGACAAGAATGGGTTTTAGAACTGAAATTAATGCAACCGTAATTTGTGACGCTTGATTCCCTTTTCATATCCTTCTGACCACCATGTTTCCACAAAGTGCTCACAACAGAAATAAAAGGACTCATCTACTTCATTCGATACACCCATCTCAGACCAGTACAGCCAGAAATTATAAAGCGTATCAATAAAATGCTTCAATTCTTCCTCACAACGCTTCTTCACTAATTCGGTATCTTCACCTGAGTACCCGAATTTACTGATCTTCCCTCCAAGTAGATAAGCCTCTATGGCTATATCAAAACACGCTTCATCAAATCCCTGCTGCATAAATACGCCGCCTTGAACCTTTATATATCCAAAATGCCGCCGGACACTCTCCTGCAGCATCTTAATTGAAATTTCTTTCAGTAACGTTCTTTCCGTCTTGATCTGCTTCTCTCTTCTCTTTGTATTGAAAGTTGTAATAACGTTCAAAAAACATTCACCCCTTTGAACGTATTTTCCTACTTAACCCACCACTTCATTCGAGTAACTGTTACCAATTTTCTTGGAGGGACGGACCTCCATATACACTCTCTAAGAAGAATAAATCCTTGGTACAAAGGGATTTAGCTTCAAGATTGACGTGAAATTGGAGGTCCGTCCCTCAAACCCAATAAAAAAAGCCCAACCGACAGAATCGGCTGAGCTTTGGTGTGAAATAATAATTAACGCTTAGAGAATTGTGGCGCGCGACGTGCACCTTTAAGACCGTATTTTTTACGCTCTTTCATACGAGAGTCACGAGTTAATAATCCAGCGCGTTTTAGAGATCCACGGTATTCAGGGTCTGCTTGTAGTAAAGCACGAGCGATTCCGTGACGGATCGCACCAGCTTGACCAGCATAGCCTCCACCATTAACGTTAACTAAAACGTCATAGTTACCAAGAGTTTCAGTTGCAACTAGTGGTTGCTTAATTACTTCTCTTAGTGCTGCGAATGGGATATAAACTTCTACTTCACGATCATTGATAACAATGTTTCCGTTACCTGGTACTAAACGTACACGAGCTACTGAGCTCTTACGACGACCAGTTCCGTAATATTGAACTTGAGCCAAGATAATAACCTCCTCTTATTAATTATCCACGAAGTTCGTAAACTTCAGGTTGTTGTGCTTGATGTGGATGCTCTGCTCCAGCATATACATGTAATTTCTTGAACATTTGACGACCTAGAGAACCTTTTGGAAGCATACCTTTGATAGTAAGCTCAAGCATTTTCTCTGAGTAGTTTGTACGCATTTCTAATGCTGTACGTTGTTTTAAACCACCAGGGTGATTAGTGTGACGGTAGTAGATCTTGTCCGTTAACTTCTTCCCAGTTAGTTCAATTTTTGAAGCATTAAGAATGATTACATGATCACCAGTGTCAACATGTGGTGTGAATGTTGGTTTGTGTTTTCCGCGTAGAATTGAAGCAACTTCACTGGATAGACGTCCAAGAGTTTTGCCTTCAGCATCTACAACGAACCATTTACGATCGATTTGGTTGGCTTTTGCCATATACGTTGTACGCATGATTTAACCTCCTATTTAATGAATCCGTAGTATTTATTTTCTAATCACAATAAGTTTCCGGGGCTTATCGTGGGGTTAATAACATACCATATGCTATATTATCTTGTTCCCAGTCTATTGTCAAGAGAATGTTACACCAGGATTAGTTGTTTTAGTATTTTTTTTATTAATTCCATACAATCCTATTTCACAACAGGATCATAATCCACCTTCCACAGATATAATCCATGGGGCGGTGCAGTCTTTCCTGCCCGGTTTCGGTCCCGCGCTTGCAGTATTCCAGGTACATCATCCACAGAAATATTCCCAGTACCTACCTCTAGCAAAGTACCGACCAATATCCTCACCATATTATATAAAAATCCATTGCCCACAAATGAAAAAATGATTTCTTCTTCGTGTTCCTGAATGTCAATATGATGAATGGTTCTTACTTTGTCTTCCACTTCCGTCTTCGCTGAACAAAAGCTTGTAAAGTCATGCTCCCCGATCAGGTGCCGGGCAGCGCGCTCCATATCAGGAACGGAAAGCGTATGGGGGTAGTGAAGGGCAAAATGCCGGTTGAACGGACTTCTTGATTTCCCTGTATAAACCCGGTAACGGTATTCTTTCTGCTCCACGGAAAACCGCGAGTGAAAGTCTGTTGAAACAAACTCGGCTTCTTTCACGGTCACTTCATCCGGTAACCTTGTATTCAGAACGATCGGCCATTTCTCTTCTGGAATGGATAATGGTGTGTCAAAATGAAAGACCTGACCGTTTGCATGGACACCTGCGTCGGTACGGCCAGACCCGCTGATTCGGACAGGACCGCCTTTATGGATAGTGGACAAGATGCTCTCTATGAGGCCCTGGACGGTACGTTGATTCGGTTGTACTTGATAACCATGAAAATACGTTCCATCATAAGCGATGGTACACTTCACTCTCTGCATAAATGACACTCCCGTTATCCTCTGAAAATGATTAATACCGTTGTGAGGAGGGCAAGGACGATTAACGCTCCCGTATCCTTCTTATGCCAGGATAACAGGCGGTATTTCGTCCTGCCCTCCCCTCCTTGATATCCCCTTGCTTCCATGGCCGTTGCCAGGTCTTCGGCGCGTTTGAATGCACTGACGAAGAGAGGAATCAACAGAGGGATGATGGCTTTGATCCGATCTTTGATAGGGCCTGATGAAAACTCAGCCCCCCTTGCGATCTGTGCTTTCATGATTTTATCGGTTTCCTCCATTAAGGTTGGAATAAACCGCAAGGAAATCGACATCATGAGTGCCAGTTCATGCACGGGGAATTTCACTTTCTTCAATGGGTTCAAAAGTGTTTCAAGACCGTCCGTAATCGTAATGGGTGAGGTTGTGAGCGTTAATAACGAAGTGACCAGGATCAGATAAAAGAATCGTAATGAAATAAAGATCCCCTGTCTTAGCCCCTCTTCATGAACAGACAGGATTTTCATGTCCAACAGGACGGGACCTTCCTTTGTAAAAAACACATGTAAAAAGAACGTAAACAAAATCAGCCAAAGAATGGGCTTCAATCCTCCGATGATAAAACGGATGGATAGGTTGGATAGTATGAGTGCGCTAAACGTAAAAAGACCGAGCAGTGCGTATGTTACAGCATTATTGGCCAGGAAGACGACACATATAAATCCGAAAATAAATAAAAGTTTTGCCCTCGGATCCATTTGGTGAAGAATGGATTTCGCCGGTACATAACGGCCGAAGATCATTTTTTCCATCATAGTCCTTCACCTCCATCACGGATCGAACGGATGGCTGAAGCCAATTCGCCTATTGTCAGACACGTCTTCGGAAGTTTCTTTCCGGTCTTTCTTTCAAACTGATATTGGAACCGAACAACATCCGGTACGTCCAGCCCCATCTCAAACAGTTCGTCCGTCTCGGAGAAGATTTCCGCAGGGGTTCCTTTTCGTTTTAAACGGCCCTTCTGCATGATGACGATCTCTTCTGCATAGTGAGCGGCGTCTTCCATGCTGTGGGTGACGAGAATAGTCGTCAGTCCCTTTTCCTTATGAAGATCATAGAACATGTCCATGATCTCCCTTTGCCCTCTTGGGTCAAGTCCTGCTGTCGGTTCGTCCAATACAATGACCTCGGGATTCATTGCCAGTACCCCTGCTATGGCGACACGTCTCATTTGTCCCCCTGAAAGATCAAATGGGGACTTCTGCAGCACATCCAGAGACAAACCAACCTTTACAATCAATTCTTTCGCTCTTTGTATCGCTTCTTCCTCAGACACACCAAAGTTCATTGGACCATAACATATATCTTTAAGGACGGTTTCTTCAAACAGCTGGTGCTCAGGAAATTGAAAGACGATCCCTACCTTCTGTCTGACGGGCTTTAAATTCTTTGCCTTTTCCTTTGCCTTGATCTCATGCTTGCCTACTTGAACAAGTCCCTCTGTAGGCTTTAATAATCCATTAAGATGCTGCAACAGTGTGGACTTGCCTGAACCAGTGTGACCGATCACCGCGAGAAACTGACCCGTTGGAATCGAAAGGTTGATATCTTGAAGGGCAAGTTTTTCGAATGGAGTGTTGAATGAATATCGGTATTCTACCTGTTGAAATGTGATCTGCATAATTCATCCACCAACTCTTCTTCTGTAAAATATGTTTTAGACAGGGGAAACCCTGCTTCCTTCAGTGCCCCGGCAAGCTTGATGGTGAAAGGGGAATCCAACCCAAGCTTGATGAGCTCGTCCTCCAATAGGAAAATCTCTTCCGGTATTCCTTCCTTAAAGACACTCCCTTGATTCAAAACAATCATGCGATCTGCCTTCGTAGCTTCCTCCAGGTCATGGGTGATGGAAATCACCGTCAGGTTCTCTTCTTCTTTCAGCTTCCGGACTGTCTCAAGAACTTCCTGTCTTCCCTTTGGGTCAAGCATCGAAGTGGCCTCATCCAGGATGATGATGGATGGCTGCAGGGCTACTACACCTGCAATCGCCACACGCTGCTTCTGCCCCCCTGATAAATGGTGCGGCTCTTGATCAAGAAAATCTTCCATATGGACACTTTTTAAAGCATCATTGACTCTTTGTACCATCGAATCATAAGGTACCCCATGGTTTTCTAACCCAAAAGCCACATCATCCTCTACTGTAGCACCAACAAATTGATTATCGGGATTCTGAAAAACCATACCCAGCTTTGACCGAATGTCCCAGATAGAATTTTCCTCAAGAGTGATTCCATCCACCGTCACTATTCCCTTCTTGGGGAAATGAAGCCCATTCAACATCTTGGCAAGGGTGGATTTACCGGATCCGTTATGTCCGACGATCGCGAGCCACTCACCTTGATTGACCGCCAGGCTGATGCCTTTAAGGGCATAAGTATTCTGATCGGGATATCTGAAGTGTACATCCTCCACTTTAATGATTTCCTTCAATTCTGTTACCTCCTCTACGCTATCCTTACTCAGCTCTGCTAAAACCTTTGCATACAAAAAAAAGCCTGCACCCCGACCAAAGAAAAGAACATCTTTTCTTGTTCATCCATTGAACAGCTTCTATGAACATAGAAGTTGGAAGGGGTGCACGAGCTAGACGAGTCAGACAGCGCTGCTCATCGTAACGCTCTGCTTTTCATCACATGCACTTATACAAAAAGGGCAAAGATGCAGTTAAGGATTAACTGTCCCGCCCTTAATGTTAGAAGTCACGAATTATTAAACTAATTCGATGATTGCCATTGGAGCACCGTCACCACGGCGAGGACCAACCTTCATAATGCGAGTATATCCGCCTTGACGCTCTGTGTAACGAGGAGCGATGTCAGAGAATAACTTTTGTAAAGCATCTTGGTTGTTTTCAGCGTTTGCAACTTCTTTACGAATGAATGCACCAGCTTGACGACGCGCGTGAATGTCACCACGTTTACCGAGTGTGATCATTTTTTCCACAACTGAACGAAGTTCTTTCGCACGAGTTTCAGTTGTTTCGATGCGCTCGTTAATGATTAGGTCTGTAGCTAAATCACGTAGCATTGCTTTACGTTGAGCACTGGTACGTCCTAACTTTCTGTAAGCCATTAAGGGTTCCCTCCTTTGTTGAGTCTATATATGCAAGAAGATGTTATCAGTCGTCTTTACGTAAACCGAGTCCAAGGTCTTCAAGTTTAACTTTAACCTCTTCAAGGGATTTACGTCCTAAGTTACGCACTTTCATCATATCTTCTTCAGTCTTGTTAGCAAGCTCTTGAACAGTATTGATTCCAGCACGCTTCAGGCAGTTATAAGAACGAACAGAAAGATCCAATTCTTCGATGGTCATCTCAAGAACTTTTTCTTTTTGGTCTTCTTCTTTTTCTACCATGATTTCAGCATTCTGCGCTTCATCTGTAAGGCCAACGAAAATATTTAAGTGTTCTGTCAGAATCTTAGCACCTAAAGAAATCGCTTCTTTCGGTCCAATACTTCCATCAGTCCATACATCAAGAGAAAGTTTATCGTAGTTCGTCATTTGACCAACACGAGTATTTTCTATTTGATAGTTAACGCGTGAAACTGGAGTGTAAATAGAATCGATTGGGATCACGCCAATAGGAAGATCCTCACGTTTGTTTTGGTCTGCTGGTCTGTACCCACGACCACGGGATGCACTTAAACGCACACGGAAGTGACCACTCTTAGATAATGTTGCAATGTGTAAATCAGGATTTAACACTTCAACATCACTATCATGAGTAATATCCGCAGCCGTTACGGCTCCTTCGCCCTGTACATCAATCTCCAGCGTTTTTTCTTCATCAGAGTAGATCTTCAACGCTAGCTTCTTGATATTCAAAATGATGGATGTGACATCCTCTACGACGCCTTCAATTGTTGAAAACTCATGCAGTACTCCATCTATTTGAATAGATGTGACAGCAGCACCTGGGAGTGACGATAATAGGATACGACGTAAGGAGTTACCCAAAGTTGTACCATATCCACGCTCAAGTGGTTCTACGACGAACTTTCCATATGTGGCATCATCGCTGATCTCAACCGTTTCAATTTTTGGCTTTTCAATTTCGATCATTAATATTTACCCTCCTTCAAAACGTCGAAACTCCGGGCTAAATAAGATAAAGTCCGAAATTCCCCATGTTTACGTTCCCTATTGTGCACCAACAACTGGTTACTTTTCTGAATGAACGTATCTTGTATCATATCCCATTATAGACAACGATACAAAATTTATACAGAAAATTAAACGCGGCGACGTTTTGGTGGACGGCATCCATTATGAGGAACTGGAGTAACGTCTCTGATTGCAGTAACTTCTAGACCTGCTGCTTGAAGAGCACGGATAGCTGCTTCACGACCAGCACCAGGACCTTTAACTGTTACTTCAAGAGTTTTAAGACCGTGTTCCTGAGAAGCTTTAGCTGCTGTTTCAGCTGCCATTTGCGCTGCGAATGGAGTGGATTTACGAGAACCTCTGAATCCTAGTGAACCTGCACTTGACCATGCAACAGCATTTCCGTGAACATCAGTAATAGTTACGATTGTGTTATTGAATGTAGAACGAATGTGTGCAATACCAGCTTCGATATTCTTTTTCACACGACGTTTACGAGTATTAGTTTTACGTGCCATACTAAGAAGTAACCTCCTTTACCTATTATTTTTTCTTGTTAGCTACAGTCTTACGAGGACCTTTACGTGTACGAGCATTGTTCTTCGTATGTTGTCCACGAACAGGTAGTCCACGACGGTGACGAAGACCGCGGTATGAACCGATTTCCATAAGACGTTTGATGTTTAGTGATACTTCACGACGAAGATCACCTTCTACTTTTAATTTATCAACGATATCACGAATCTTTCCTAGTTCGTCGTCAGTTAGATCGCGAACGCGAGTATCCTCAGATACACCAGCTTCAGATAAGATTTTCGCTGCAGTATTTTTACCAATACCGTAGATGTATGTTAATGAAATGACAACACGTTTGTCACGTGGAATGTCTACACCAGCAATACGTGCCATAGTGATAGCGCACCTCCTTTAAGATTAGCCTTGTTTTTGTTTGTGTTTAGGGTTTTCACAGATAACCATGACTTTACCTTTTCTACGAATAACTTTACATTTTTCGCAGATTGGTTTAACAGATGGTCTAACTTTCATCTTATTCTAACCTCCTTAATAGTACGGAGTGCAATAGATTATTTATAACGATAAGTGATTCTACCACGAGTTAAGTCATACGGTGATAATTCCACTGTTACCTTGTCACCAGGTAGGATACGAATGAAATGCATACGGATCTTTCCTGAAACATGTGCCAGTACTGTATGACCATTTTCTAATTCTACCTTAAACATCGCATTGGGCAAAGTCTCGGCGACCTTACCTTCAACTTCAATTACATCATCCTTAGCCATCGAACATGTCTCCCTTCTTCTCATCATTTAATACTTCGTTAACAAACTTTGAAACAGCATAACGCAGTTTACCGTTCGTTACTCTGCCTGATTCTATAATACTGTTTTGAACTTCTGGAGAAACATAGTCACACAAGTGAAGATGAGCGATGTTCTTTCGCTTGGCGCGATCGAACTTTCGTCTATCCCCATCTGCTATCAGTACAAAACGTTCATCCAACTGCTGAATAACGACCGAGTAGCTTCCAGTCTCTCTCCCTTTGAGGGTTTGAACAATCTGGCCTATCCTCGGGACCGTTGATTCTGACTCGATCAATCCAATCACCTTCATTTAGGCTTTCGTCAATATCTCATAGCCGTCTTCAGTAATTGCTATGGTGTGTTCAAAGTGCGCACACATTTTATCATCTACTGTGACGACTGTCCAGTTATCTGATAACGTTCTAACATATCGACTTCCTGCATTAACCATTGGTTCAATAGCCAGTACCATGCCAGGCTTTAAACGCGGACCTTTGTTGGGTGGTCCGTAATGAGGGATTTGCGGGTCCTCATGTAAGTCTTGACCAACTCCGTGTCCCACATACTCCCGAACGATTGAAAAGCCATTAGCTTCAACAAAAGTTTGTATACTATGAGAGATATTCGACAGACGCTCGCCTGGTTTCGCTTCTTTAAGGCCCAGAAATAATGACTCTTCCGTTACGTCAAGAAGCTTCCGGGTTTCATCATCTATTGTTCCAACTGGATATGTCCAAGCCGAGTCACCGTGATAACCATTATATTTAGCACCGATATCGATACTGATAATATCGCCATCTTTCAATACCCGATCGCCTGGAATTCCATGTACCAACTCATTGTTGACTGAAGCACAGATGCTGCCACGAAACCCATTATACCCTTTAAAAGATGGAATTGCATCATGTTTACGAATGAATTCTTCAGCAATTGCATCCAATTCCTTCGTCGATATTCCCGGAGAAATATACTTTTGCAATTCCGCATGAGTCAAAGCAACAATTTTACCAGCATGCCGCATGATCTCAATCTCTCTCGGAGTCTTAGAAATGATCATTATGAAAGGCCTCCAAGTAGTTCATCAATGTCATCAAACACTCTATGGATGTCTTGTTGACCGTCAATGTTTTTCAGATAGCCTTTATCTTCGTAGTAAGCCAATAGTGGTTGGGTTTGTTTGATATTTACGTCCAAACGGTTTTGAACCGTTTCTTCGTTATCATCTGCGCGTTGATATAACTCGCCGCCGCAGCGATCACAAACGCCCTCTTCTGTTGGCGGATTAAAGACAAGATGATAAGTAGCGCCGCACTCTTTACAGATCCTGCGACCTGTCAAGCGCTCCATCAGGATGTCCTTATCTACATTTATATTAATGACATAATTCATTTTCTTACCAAGATCAGCTAGGATGTTTTCAAGTGCTTCTGCCTGAGCAACCGTTCTTGGAAACCCATCCAGTAAGAAGCCTTTTTCACAGTCCTCTTTGCTTAACCTTTCACGAACGATACCGATTGTCACTTCATCAGGAACAAGATCGCCATTATCCATGAATGATTTAGCCTTCAAGCCTAGTTCAGTACCTTCTTTAATAGCTGCACGGAACATATCGCCTGTAGAGATATGGGGGATACCATATTTGTCTACGATTTTTTCAGCTTGAGTACCTTTTCCTGCGCCTGGTAAGCCCATAAGAACTATATTCACTCGTACTCCCCCTAATTGTCTATAAAATGGTTTCAGGAACAAGACGTTCCCGAAAACCCTCTTATTTAATAAATCCTTTGTAGTGACGTTTCACTAACTGTGCCTCTAGTTGCTTCATTGTCTCAAGTGCAACCCCTACTACGATCAGTAAGCTTGTTCCACCGATTTGAGCTGCAGGAGGTAAACCTGCAAAGTTAATGAAGAAAACTGGAAGGACTGCGATAACAGCTAAGAAAATGGCCCCAACAAATGTTAGACGATACAGAACGCGAGTGAGATACTCTTGTGTGGTTTTACCTGGACGAATACCAGGGATATATCCACCTTGCTTCTTCAAGTTTTCAGCCATTTGTTCCGGATTTACTTGAATGAAAGCATAGAAATACGTAAAGGCAACGATCAGAGCTACATAGATGATCATACCAACTGGTTTGGTGTAATCAAAGATGTACTGGATAGTACTGGTCACATCATTGTCTCCAAAAAAGGATGAAATGGTCTGTGGCGTGATAATAAAAGAAATCGCAAAGATAACTGGAATAACACCCGCAGCATTCACCTTTAATGGTAGATGTGTTGATTGTCCACCAACCGGACTACGCCCCACTAAACGTTTTGCATATTGAATCGGAATCTTACGAAGTGCTTGTTGGATAAACACGACACCAACCACGATTGCAATAACTGCTAAAACAAGAAGTGCAAGAACCACAATACGAAGGAAGAGCTGTTCGCCTGCTCCCTCAATTTGTTGAGCATAGATTTGGTTTACAGTGTTAGGGATCGCAGCAACGATACCTGCAAAGATCAGGATCGAAATACCATTCCCAACACCTTTAGCCGTGATTTGTTCACCAAGCCACATAAGAAAAGCCGTACCAGCTGTTAGAACTAAAGCTATTAGTAGGTACGTGCTGACTCCGGGGTTTTGGATAAGCATTCCACCGTAAATTCTATTAAAGCCGTAGGACATTCCCAAAGCCTGGATGAATCCAAGAATGATAGTGAAATAACGTGTGAACTGAGCTAATTTACGGCGCCCGACTTCACCCTGCTTAGACCACTCAGTAAACTTCGGTACAACATCCATTTGCAGAAGCTGCACGATGATCGAAGCTGTGATATAAGGCATGATTCCCATCGCGAAGATGGAGAAGTTCTTTAACGCACCGCCACCAAATGTATTCAGGAATCCAAGGATCCCTGCCTGGTCTTGCATTTTCAATACATTAGCATCTACGCTTGGTACAGGAATAAAGGTACCAAGACGAAAGACTATTAACATTAGAAGGGTGAAGATAATTTTGTTTCTTATATCACCCACGCGCATAAAATTGGAGACAGTTTGAAACATTAGATCACCTCGGATGTACCGCCAGCAGCTTCGATAGCTTCTTTAGCAGTGGTTGAGAATTTGTGTGCTTTTACTGTAAGCTTTTTCTCGATTGAACCTTTACCAAGAATCTTAATTCCTGCTTTTTCGTTACTCACTACACCAGATTCTACAAGTAGAGCTGGAGTAACTTCTGTACCATCTTCGAAGCGATTCAATACGTCAAGATTGACGATTGCATATTCTTTACGATTGATGTTCGTGAATCCACGTTTAGGTAGACGTTGGAACAATGGTGTTTGACCACCCTCAAAGCCAGGACGAGTTCCGCCACCTGAACGGGCGTTTTGTCCTTTATGACCTTTACCAGAAGTCTTTCCATTACCTGAACCAATACCACGTCCTACACGATTGCGGACTTTACGTGAACCTTCTGTAGGCTTTAACTCATGTAATTTCATGTCGGCACCTCCTTTTTTTTAAGCGTTAAGAATTATTTTTCAGTTACTGTAACAAGGTGAGCCACTTTGTTGATCATACCGCGGATAGCAGCATTATCTTGTTGCTCAACAGTTTGATGCATTTTGCGAAGTCCTAAAGCTTCAACCGTTTTGCGTTGATCTTGAGGACGGCCAATGATGCTACGAGTGAGGGTAATTTCTAGTTTGTTAGCCATCGTTATCCCTCCCTTAACCTAAAATCTCTTCAACTGATTTACCACGTAGTTTTGCAACGTCTTCAGCGGTCTTTAATTGTTTTAAACCTTCGATTGTAGCGCGAACCATGTTAATTGGAGTGTTAGATCCTAATGATTTAGATAGGATATCTTGAACACCAGCTAATTCAAGTACGGCACGAACAGGTCCACCGGCGATGATTCCTGTACCCGCAGAAGCAGGTTTGATCAGGATTTGACCAGCACCAAATCGGCCAGTTACTAGGTGAGGTGTTGTACCCTCAACCATAGGAACTTCAATTAGATTTTTCTTCGCATCTTCAATCGCTTTACGGATTGCTTCAGGTACTTCCTGAGCTTTACCAGTTCCGAAACCAACGTGACCGTTTTTGTCGCCCACTACTACAAGAGCAGCGAAACGGAAACGACGTCCACCTTTAACAACTTTCGCAACACGATTGATTGTAACTACGCGTTCTTCAAATTCTAGTTTGCTTGGATCAATACGACGCATCTGGATTGTCCCTCCTTTTTTTATTAAAATTCTAAGCCGTTTTCACGAGCTGCTTCAGCTAAAGCTTTGATACGGCCATGATATAAATATCCACCACGGTCAAATACTACGGATTTTAATCCTTTTTCTACTGCACGTTTCGCAACTAGTTCTCCAACTTTAGCTGCTGCATCAGCAGTAGCAGATGAGTCTAGATTGAAATCTTTATCTTGAGAAGATGCACTAACTAGAGTAACACCATTCACATCATCGATAAGTTGAGCGTAGATATTTTTGTTAGAACGGAAAACGTTCAAACGAGGACGAGTTTCAGTTCCAGTAATCTTTGAACGGACACGAGCATGTCTTTTCTTACGTGTTTTGTTCTTATCTGGCTTAGTAATCACCTACGGTCACTCCTTTCTTTTGCCTACGCGGCATTATTTACCTGTTTTACCTTCTTTACGACGAACATATTCACCTTCGTAGCGAATACCTTTTCCTTTGTAAGGCTCAGGAGAGCGTACAGCACGAATGTTAGCAGCTAATGCTCCAACACGTTCTTTGTCGATACCTTTGATAGATATCTTTGTATTAGCCGGTACTTCGATCTCGATACCTTGTTCTGGCTCGATCTCAACTGGGTGAGAGTAACCAACGTTAAGGACAAGCTTCGTACCTTGTTTTTGAGCACGGTAACCTACACCGACTAGCTCAAGATTTCTTTGGAATCCTTTAGATACACCTTCAACCATGTTCGCGATTAGGGCACGAGTTGTACCGTGTAACGCGCGGTGTTCTTTTGCATCAGAAGGACGAGTAACTGTTGCTACATTTCCTTCTAATTCAACTTTAATATCAGAATTGAATGTACGAGAAAGTTCCCCTTTAGGTCCTTTTACAGTTACTGTGTTATCTTCAGCAACTGTTAGAGTAACGTCAGATGGAATTTCTACTGGTAGTTTTCCTACACGTGACATCCTGTTGCACCTCCATTCATATAAAAAATATTACCAAACGTAAGCTAGTACTTCTCCGCCTACTTGTTGAGCACGAGCTTCTTTATCAGTTAAAACACCTGTAGAAGTAGAAACAAGCGCGATACCTAAACCGTTTAACACTCTAGGTACCTCTGTAGATTTAGCATATACACGTAAACCAGGTTTAGAGATACGCTTTAATCCAGTGATTACACGTTCGTTGTTTGCTCCATATTTCAAGAAAATGCGGATAACACCTTGCTTGTTATCTTCTACATATTCTACGTCACGTACGAAACCTTCACGTTTGAGGATTTCTGCAATTTCTTTCTTGATGTTAGAAGCAGGAACTTCTAATCTTTCGTGACGAACCATGTTCGCATTACGGATGCGAGTAAGCAAATCTGCAATTGGATCTGTCATTGTCATAATAATTTACCTCCTTCCCAATATGGGGTATTACCAACTAGCTTTCTTAACGCCAGGAATCTGACCCTTGTATGCAAGTTCACGGAAACAAATACGGCAAAGCTTGAATTTACGGATAACTGAATGAGGACGTCCGCAACGTTCGCAACGAGTATACGCTTGAACATTATGCTTTGGCGTGCGTTTTTGTTTCGCAATCATAGATTTTTTAGCCACATTTTCGCCTCCCTTATATAGCGATTACTTTTGGAATGGCATTCCGATTTGTGTCAACAATTCACGAGCTTCTTCGTCTGTGTTCGCAGTTGTTACGATTACGATATCCATACCACGTGCTTTAGACACTTTATCATAATCAATCTCAGGGAAAATCAATTGCTCTTTTACTCCTAATGTATAGTTACCGCGACCGTCGAATGCTTTTTTAGAAACACCGCGGAAGTCACGCACACGTGGAAGTGAAACAGAAATTAATTTATCTAAGAATTGGTACATACGCTCTCCACGAAGAGTAACTTTTGCACCGATTGGCATACCTTCACGAAGACGGAAGCCTGCGATAGATTTTTTAGCTTTTGTTACAACTGGCTTTTGACCAGTGATTTGAGTTAATTCATCAACAGCTACATCAAGAGCTTTTGAGTTTGAAACAGCATCGCCGACACCCATGTTGACAACGATCTTTTCAACTTTAGGTACTTCCATTACTGATTTGTAATTGAATTTGCTAACTAGAGCTGGACTGATTTCTTGTTGGAATTTTTCTTTTAGGCGGTTCATTCAGAATACCTCCCTTCTTAATCGTACTATTTATCTAGAACTTCACCTGATTTTTTTGCTACACGTACTTTTTTGCCGTCTTCTGTCTTATAACCTACACGAGTTGGCTCGTTAGATTTCGGATCTAGAAGCATAACATTTGATACATGGATAGATGCTTCCTGGCTGATGATTCCGCCTTGCGGATTCATCTGTGAAGGTTTAGCGTGTTTTTTTACAACGTTGATTCCTTCAACTAGCACTCGGTCTTTCTTTGGGAATGAAGCAAGAACAACACCTGTCTTACCTTTGTCTTTCCCAGTAATGACCATTACTTTATCGCCTTTTTTTACATGCATTTCATCGCACCTCCTTGAATGGCCCAATGCTAATATCTATTAAAGAACTTCTGGAGCTAAAGATACAATTTTCATAAAGTTGCTGTCACGCAGTTCACGGGCAACAGGTCCGAAGATACGAGTTCCACGTGGTCCTTTATCGTCACGGATAATGACACAAGCATTCTCGTCGAACTTAATGTAAGTACCGTCTTGACGACGTACACCAGACTTAGTACGTACAACAACCGCTCTGACTACGTCACCTTTTTTAACAACGCCACCTGGTGTTGCTTGTTTTACTGTACACACGATAACATCACCGATGTTAGCCGTCTTGCGTCCAGAACCACCAAGCACTTTAATAGTTAATACTTCACGAGCACCAGAGTTGTCAGCAACTTTTAAACGTGATTCTTGTTGAATCATGTAGGTAACCTCCCTTCGGAATATAAAATATCCGAACAAATATATTAGATAATAACTGCTTTTTCAACAACTTCTACTAAACGGAAACGTTTTGTAGCAGATAGTGGACGAGTCTCCATGATACGTACGATATCGCCTACTTTTGCTTCGTTGTTCTCATCATGAGTTTTAAACTTCTTAGAGTACTTAACGCGCTTGCCGTATAGAGAATGCTTTTTATAAGTTTCTACCATAACCGTTACTGTTTTATCCATTTTGTCGGAAACAACACGGCCAGTGTATACCTTACGTTGGTTGCGGTCACTCATTTAAGCAAACCTCCTCTCATTTATCGATTGTTAACCCCGATCTCTCTTTCACGGATTACAGTTTTCATACGAGCGATCCCTTTGCGGACTTCACGGATGCGAGCTGTGTTTTCTAATTGTCCAGTCGCAAGTTGGAAGCGAAGGTTAAATAACTCTTCTTTCAGAGTTTTTACTTTTTGTTCAATTTCAGCAGTGGTTAGGTCACGAATTTCATTACTTTTCATTTGATTCACCACCAATTTCCTCACGTTTTACAAACTTCGTTTTGATTGGAAGTTTATGTGATGCTAGACGAAGCGCTTCACGAGCTACCTCTTCAGAAACACCAGCGATTTCAAACATGATTTTTCCAGGCTTAACTACTGCTACCCAACCTTCTGGAGCACCTTTACCTGAACCCATACGAACTTCTAAAGGTTTTGCTGTGTAAGGTTTATGAGGGAAGATTTTAATCCATACTTTACCGCCACGTTTCATGTAACGAGTCATAGCGATACGAGATGCTTCGATTTGACGGTTTGTGATCCAAGAAGCTTCCACTGCTTGTAAACCGTATTCACCGAACGCTACTTCTTGACCGCCTTTAGCACGTCCACGCATTTTCCCGCGGTGTTCGCGACGATGTTTAACGCGTTTAGGTAATAACATAATTATTTGCCTCCTTCCTCAGATTTCTTTCTTGTAGGAAGAACTTCTCCACGATAGATCCACACTTTAACGCCAAGCTTACCATAAGTTGTATCAGCTTCTGCATGAGCATAGTCAATGTCAGCGCGTAGAGTATGAAGTGGAACAGTACCTTCACTGTAATGTTCTGAACGAGCGATATCTGCTCCGCCTAAACGACCAGATACTTGTGTTTTGATTCCTTTTGCGCCAGCACGCATCGCACGTTGTAGCGATTGTTTCTGAGCACGACGGAAAGATACACGATTTTCTAATTGGCGAGCGATGTTTTCAGCTACTAGTTTAGCATCAACGTCAGCTCTTTTGATTTCAACGATGTTGATGTGTACACGTTTTGAAGTAAGTTCGTTTAAAGCTTTACGAAGTGCTTCAACTTCTGTACCACCTTTACCGATAACCATACCAGGTTTAGCTGTATGAACAGTAATGTTAATACGATTTGCTGCGCGTTCGATTTCTACTTTAGAAACAGAAGCGTCAACTAAACGTTTTGCAATATATTCACGTACTTTAATGTCTTCGTGTAAGAGATTAGCGTAATCTTTATCTGCGTACCATTTAGATTCCCAATCACGGATTATACCGACACGAAGTCCGACCGGATGTACTTTTTGACCCACAGCTTATCCCTCCTTCTTTTCTGATACGACAAGTGTAATGTGACTTGTACGTTTGTTAATTTGACTTGCACGTCCCATCGCACGAGGACGGAAACGTTTAAGTGTTGGTCCTTCATTTACATAAGCCTCAGTTACCACTAGGCTATTAATATCCATGTCAAAGTTGTGCTCTGCGTTCGCAATAGCAGACTTAAGTACTTTTTCGATTACTGGTGAAGCAGCTTTAGGTGTATGCTTTAAAATAGCAACCGCTTCTCCAACTTGCTTACCTCGGATTAGATCAACGACTAAACGTACTTTACGAGGAGCAATACGTACTGTTCTTGCAACAGCTTTTGCTTGCATTAGGATACCCTCCTCTCAATTAGCGTCTTGTTTTCTTATCATCACTTGCATGACCTTTGTAAGTACGAGATGGCGCGAATTCACCAAGCTTGTGTCCTACCATGTCTTCAGTGACGTATACAGGTACATGTTTACGACCATCGTAAACTGCGATAGTGTGACCGATGAATGCTGGGAAGATTGTTGAGCGACGAGACCAAGTTTTAACAACTTGTTTGCCTTCAGTTTCGTTCAATTTTTCAACCTTATTCATTAAATGATCATCAACAAAAGGTCCTTTTTTTAAGCTGCGACCCATGTTTGAACCTCCCTTCGTGACTGATCTACGGCTCTTTTCAGGAACCGTAGTACAATCCCGTTATTTTTTGCGACGACGCACAATAAATTTATCAGATTTGTTGTTTTTCTTACGTGTCTTGTATCCAAGAGTAGGTTTACCCCATGGAGACATTGGTGATTTACGTCCGATTGGAGCGCGACCTTCACCACCACCGTGTGGGTGATCGTTAGGGTTCATAACAGAACCACGAACTGTTGGGCGTTTACCTAACCAACGAGAACGACCGGCTTTACCAATGTTGATAAGTTCGTGTTGTTCATTTCCAACTTGACCAATAGTAGCACGACAAGCAGAAAGAATCATACGAGTTTCACCAGAGTTCAAACGTACAAGTACATATTTACCTTCTTTACCAAGTACTTGAGCAGATGTACCAGCAGAACGAACTAACTGACCACCTTTACCTGGTTTAAGTTCAATATTGTGTACGATTGTACCAACTGGGATGTTGATAAGTGGTAACGCATTACCTACTTTGATATCCGCTTCTGGTCCAGACATTACTTCCATACCTACAACTAGTGTTTTAGGTGCAAGAATGTAACGTTTTTCTCCATCAGCGTAGTTGATTAGTGCAATATTAGCTGAACGGTTTGGATCGTATTCGATCGTAGCAACGCGTCCAGGTATACCATCTTTTTCACGTTTGAAATCGATGATACGGTATTGGCGCTTATGGCCGCCACCTTGATGACGAACTGTTAACTTACCTTGGTTGTTACGGCCACCCTTTTTGTGTAGGGGTGCTAGAAGTGACTTTTCCGGAGAATCAGTCGTGATTTCAGCGAAATCAGAGCTAGTCATGCCGCGACGACCATTAGAGGTAGGTTTATACTTTTTAATCGCCATGTTTTTCCCTCCTCTTCTTAATTAAAGAATTTTATACTTCAAAGAATTCGATTTCTTTACTGTCAGCAGTAAGCTTAACGATAGCTTTACGACGCTTGTTAGTGTAACCAGCGTGTTTACCCATGCGCTTGAACTTACCTTTGTAGTTCATGATGTTTACTTTATCTACTTTAACGTCAAAGATTGCTTGAACGGCGTCTTTTACTTGAGTTTTGTTGGCTCTAGTATCAACTTCGAAAGTATACTTTTTCTCAGACATAAGATCAGTTGAAGCCTCTGTAATTACGGGGCGCTTAATGATTTCACGTACATCCATTATGCGAGCACCTCCTCTACTTTTTCAACAGCTGATTTAGTCATCACTAGTTTGTCATGTCCTAATACATCCAGAACGCTAATTCCTTCTGCAGTGACAACAGTGACACCAGGGATGTTACGAGCTGAAAGTGCTACGTTTTCGTCAAGACCGTCAGTGATTACTAATGTTTTAGAATCAACAGAAAGACCTTTTAGGACGCTTGCAAATTCTTTTGTTTTAGGAGCATCGAATGATAATGCTTCTAATACTAAGATGTTTTCTTCTACTACTTTAGAAGATAGTGCAGATTTTATCGCTAAGCGACGAACTTTCTTAGGAAGTTTGTAGCTGTAGCTGCGTGGAACCGGTCCAAATACAGTACCACCGCCGCGCCATTGTGGAGAACGGATTGACCCTTGACGAGCACGACCTGTTCCTTTTTGACGCCAAGGCTTACGACCACCGCCACGTACTTCAGAACGATTTTTTACTTTGTGATTTCCTTGGCGTAAAGAAGCTCTTTGCATCAATACTGCTTCAGTCATCACGTGTGTGTTTGGTTCGATACCAAAAACAGTGTCATTAAGTTCGATATCACCAACTTTAGAACCGCTTTGGTTAAATAATGCTACTTTCGGCATTCTTGTTTCCTCCTTTCTTGAAAAGTTCTATTAGTTTGCTTTAATAGCTGACTTTACTTTGATCAGTTGTTTCTTAGGTCCAGGTACATTACCTTTTACTAAGATAAGGTTACGTTCAGCATCAACTTTTACAATTTCAAGGTTTTGAATTGTAATTTGCTCTCCGCCCATACGTCCAGGTAGTAATTTACCTTTGAATACACGGTTTGGATCAACAGGACCCATTGAACCGGGACGACGGTGATAACGAGAACCATGGGACATAGGTCCGCGTGATTGGTTGTGACGCTTGATAGCACCTTGGAAACCTTTACCTTTTGAAACTCCTGTTACATCTACGATTTCGCCTGCAGCGAAAATATCAACTTTGACTTCTTGACCAACTTCGTACTCTTCTACGTTTACACCGCGGATTTCACGGATGAAGCGCTTAGGAGCAGTTTCAGCTTTAGCAACGTGGCCTCTCTCTGGTTTGTTAGAAAGCTTTTCACGTTTGTCTTCAAAACCTACTTGGATAGCTTCGTAGCCATCAACGTCTGTAGATTTCTTTTGAAGTACCACGTTTTGAGCAGCCTCGATAACAGTTACAGGGATAAGATCACCGTTTTCAGCGAAAACTTGAGTCATACCAATCTTTCTTCCTAAGATTCCTTTGGTCATAAGTCACACCTCCTAATTATTATGGTTTTTATGAATTAAAGTTTGATTTCGATATCTACACCTGATGGTAAGTCTAAACGCATAAGCGCATCTACTGTTTGAGGTGTCGGATTTACAATGTCGATTAAGCGTTTATGAGTACGCATTTCGAATTGCTCACGAGAATCTTTGTATTTGTGCACAGCACGTAAAATTGTATAAATTGACTTTTCCGTTGGTAGTGGGATCGGTCCTGAAACCGCCGCACCAGAACGTTTTGCTGTTTCAACAATTTTCTCAGCTGATTGATCAAGAATTCTGTGATCATAAGCCTTTAAACGGATACGAATCTTTTGTTTTGCCATTATTTTCCCTCCTTTATCGCCTATTTTTGAATAGACATTCTCCACAGAAATTTCCCACACACTCGCCATGGCAAAGCGGCCGTGTGTGTCAGCAACCTTCTGTTTCATCGCAGTCAAAGACCAACATTGTCTATTATAACTAAAACACCCAGAAGATGCAAGGGTTTCTTGCAAGTTCTTTATGTTTTGCACACTTTCTCTATTATACAAACGAACGGTGGTATTTTCAAGGTTATGTGTTATTTTCACAATATTTAATATAACAACTTATTTTATGTACTATAAGCATTCTGTGAAAGTAAATATTATTTGTATAAGAGCGACTGCATGTTGATTTCCACTTCAGGCAGCTCGCTTTCCGCGGGGCTGGCGGTGAGCCTCCTCAGGCTTCGCCCTGCGGGGTCTCACCTGTCCAGCGTTTCCCGCAGGAGTCGAGCTGCCTTCCGTTACAATCAACAATGGGTTTTTGTTTAAATTGGTGTAAAGGCTAAAGGTCTAACTCTGTATTTTAAAAACTGCTTATTAAAGCGCTTATACCCTTATATAAAATAATAATAGTAATGTTCCCATTGCAATACATTATGTATAGAAGAAAGTCGAAAGTATAATCATTGATTTTTGTTTTAAATCAAATTAGTTCAGATCTTTATTATTAATTGTAAGCGGGTAATTATTATATTGCAGTCACCAGCTGTTGATTGGAGTGCAAGACGGAGACTCCTTCGGAAAAAGCGAAATAGGTGAGACCCCGCAGGAGCGATAGCGACGAGGAGGCTCGCCTTTCGCCCGAGGAAAGCGGAGTCTTGCACGGAAATCAACAGCGGCATTAAAACATTGATTCTTTTTAGTCTTGTGGATTAGATCTAAATCATTTTGTCAGAGGCGGTATCTTCCCATTCCAAAAATGCGCACAAAAAAAACAGATGGACAAGATGTCCATCTGTTTTTGATATCAATGATTACTCAGTGATTGTAGCTACTACTCCAGCACCTACAGTACGTCCACCCTCACGGATAGAGAACTTAGTACCTTCTTCGATAGCGATTGGAGCGATAAGCTCAACAGTCATTTCGATGTTATCGCCAGGCATAACCATTTCTACACCTTCAGGAAGGTTACAGATACCAGTTACGTCAGTTGTACGGAAGTAGAACTGTGGGCGGTAGTTAGTGAAGAATGGAGTGTGACGTCCACCTTCTTCTTTAGAAAGAACATAAACTTCTGCTTTGAACTTTGTGTGTGGAGTGATTGTACCTGGCTTAGCAAGTACTTGTCCACGTTGGATATCTTCACGAGCTACACCACGAAGTAGTGCACCGATATTGTCTCCAGCTTCAGCATAGTCAAGAAGCTTACGGAACATTTCTACACCTGTTACAGTAGTAGATTTAGGCTCTTCAGAAAGACCGATGATGTCGATAGTGTCTCCAACTTTAACTTGTCCACGCTCAACACGACCAGTAGCAACTGTACCACGACCTGTGATTGAGAATACATCCTCAACAGGCATCATGAATGGCTTGTCAGTGTCACGCTCTGGAGTTGGGATGTAGCTATCTACAGCTTCCATAAGTTCGAAGATTTTCGCTTCCCACTCAGGATCTCCTTCAAGAGCTTTAAGAGCAGAACCTTTGATTACTGGTACGTCATCGCCAGGGAAATCGTACTCAGAAAGAAGGTCACGAACTTCCATTTCTACTAATTCAAGTAGTTCTTCGTCGTCTACCATGTCACATTTGTTCATGAATACAACAAGGTATGGAACACCTACTTGACGAGAAAGAAGGATGTGCTCACGAGTTTGTGGCATTGGGCCATCAGCAGCAGATACTACTAGGATCCCACCATCCATTTGTGCAGCACCAGTGATCATGTTTTTAACATAGTCAGCATGTCCTGGGCAGTCAACGTGTGCATAGTGACGAGTATCAGTTTCATACTCAACGTGTGCAGTAGAGATTGTGATTCCACGTTCTCTTTCTTCTGGAGCACCGTCGATTTGGTCATATGCCATTGCAGTTCCACGACCATACTTCTTGTGAAGTGTAGTTGTGATTGCAGCTGTTAGAGTTGTTTTACCATGGTCAACGTGACCGATTGTACCGATATTCGCATGTTGCTTGGAACGATCAAATTTTTCCTTACCCATTTGAAAATCCTCCTTTGATTTTAAGAAAATAAGTATATTTTGGGTGTCTCAGAGACAGTGAAAACCATCTCTGACACAACAATTGCTTACATTAGTATTTATACTTTATAAAAGCGAATAAATCAATTATTCACCTTTATTTTTTTTGATGATTTCTTCAGAAATCGATTTAGGTACTTCTTCATAGTGATCGAAGTGCATGGAGTATGTTCCACGTCCTTGTGTGTTAGAACGAAGAGATGTCGCATAACCAAACATTTCGGATAGTGGTACGAACGCTTTAACGACTTGAGCGTTACCGCGTGCTTCCATACCTTCTACACGTCCACGACGGGAAGTAACGTCACCCATGATATCTCCAAGGTATTCCTCAGGGATAACAACCTCTACTTTCATCATTGGCTCAAGGATGACCGGCTTACATTTAGAAGCAGCATTCTTAAGTGCCATTGATGCAGCGATTTTGAACGCCATCTCAGAGGAGTCAACGTCATGGTATGAACCATCGAATAATCTTGCTTTAACATCAACAAGTGGGAAACCAGCTAAGACACCATTTTCTAAAGCGTCAGATAGACCGGCTTGTACAGCAGGGATGTATTCACGAGGAACTACACCACCGACGATACCGTTCTCGAATTCGAATCCTTTACCTTCTTCGTTAGGTGAGAATTCGATCCAAACGTGTCCGAATTGTCCACGTCCACCAGATTGACGGGCGAACTTACCTTCAACTTTAGCCGTATCACGGAAAGTCTCGCGGTAAGATACTTGAGGAGCACCTACGTTTGCTTCTACTTTGAATTCACGTCTCATACGGTCAACGATGATATCTAAGTGAAGCTCACCCATACCCGCGATGATTACTTGACCTGTTTCCTGGTCAGTGTGTGCGCGGAATGTTGGATCTTCCTCTTGAAGTTTTTGAAGAGCAGTCGTCATTTTATCTTGGTCAGCCTTTGATTTAGGCTCAACAGATAGAGAGATAACCGGCTCTGGGAATACCATGGATTCTAAGATAACAAGGCTCTTTTCATCACATAGTGTATCTCCAGTACTAGTATCTTTAAGACCTACCGCTGCTGCAATGTCTCCAGCGTAAACAGTAGAGATTTCTTCACGGGAGTTAGCGTGCATTTGCAGGATACGACCTACACGTTCACGTTTACCTTTAGAAGAGTTTCTTACGTATGAACCAGAATCTAATGTTCCTGAGTACACACGGAAGAATGTTAATTTACCAACATAAGGGTCAGTTGCAACTTTGAACGCTAATGCAGAGAATGGAGCATCGTCAGTAGATGGACGAGTTACTTCTTCTTCTGAATCAGGTACAAAACCTTTGATATCTTCAACATCTGTTGGTGCTGGAAGATAATCGATAACTGCGTCAATTAGTAATTGAACCCCTTTGTTTTTGAATGCAGATCCACATACTACCGGGTAGAACTCGACAGTTAGTGTAGCCGCACGGATAGCAGCTTTGATTTCTTCGTTAGAAAGCTCTTCGCCTTCTAAGTACTTCATCATAAGCTCTTCATCAAGTTCAGATACAGCTTCAATTAATTTTCCGCGGTATTCTTCAGCTTGATCTTTGTACTCTTCAGGAATGTCACGAGCTTCTGCGCGAGTTCCAAGATCATCTTCATAGAAATATGCTTTCATTTCCACTAAGTCGATGATACCTTCGAAGTCATCCTCAGCACCGATTGGAAGCTGGATAGGATGTGCATTAGCTTGTAGACGCTCATGTAGTGTACCTACAGAATAAAGGAAGTCAGCACCGATTTTGTCCATTTTGTTAACGAACACAACACGGGGAACCCCGTAAGTTGTTGCTTGACGCCATACTGTTTCAGTTTGAGGCTCAACACCAGATTGAGCATCAAGTACTGCTACTGCACCATCAAGTACACGCAGGGAACGTTCAACTTCAACAGTGAAGTCTACGTGTCCCGGTGTATCGATGATGTTGATACGATGGCCTTTCCATTGGGCTGTTGTCGCAGCAGAAGTGATAGTGATACCACGTTCCTGCTCTTGCTCCATCCAGTCCATTTGAGAAGCACCTTCGTGAGTTTCTCCAATTTTATGGATACGACCTGTATAAAATAGGATACGCTCAGTTGCAGTTGTTTTACCGGCATCGATGTGAGCCATGATACCGATATTACGAGTGTTTTCTAAGGAGAACTCTCTAGGCATGCGGTCTTTCTCCTTCCTTATATAAGAATGTTTTGTTTGTTTAAGATCAGATTACCAACGATAGTGAGCAAACGCTTTGTTCGCTTCAGCCATCTTGTGTGTATCTTCACGTTTCTTAACAGAAGCACCAGTGTTGTTAGCTGCATCAAGAATTTCGTTAGCTAAACGCTCTTCCATTGTCTTCTCACCGCGAAGACGAGAGTAGTTTACTAACCAACGAAGACCTAATGTAGTACGACGCTCTGGACGCACCTCTACAGGTACTTGATAGTTTGAACCACCTACACGACGAGCTTTTACTTCTAATACCGGCATGATATTTTTTAAAGCTGCATCGAATACTTCCATTGCATCTTTACCTGAACGCTCGCTAATGATATCAAACGCTGCGTATAATTTCTTTTGAGCTTTACCTCTTTTACCGTCAATCATGATTTTGTTGATTAAACGAGTAACTAATTTAGAATTGTACATTGGATCAGGTAAAACGTCTCTTTTTGCTACAGGACCTTTACGTGGCATGTGATTTCCTCCTTTCAACGAGAAATGAATTTATAGTCATTTGATTATTTTTTAGCTGCTTTAGGGCGCTTAGTTCCGTATTTAGAACGTCCTTGCATACGGCCGTCAACTCCAGCTGTATCAAGCGCACCACGTACGATGTGATAACGTACTCCCGGTAAATCCTTTACACGTCCTCCACGGATAAGAACAACACTGTGCTCTTGAAGGTTGTGCCCGATACCAGGAATGTAAGCAGTAACCTCGATTCCATTTGTTAAACGAACACGTGCATATTTACGTAGCGCCGAGTTCGGTTTCTTTGGAGTCATTGTACCAACACGAGTACATACACCACGTTTTTGTGGAGAAGACAAGTTCGTGTGCACCTTCTTAAAGCTGTTATAACCTTTGTTAAGAGCTGGTGACTTTGATTTAGTTGATTTTGACTGACGAGGCTTGCGAACTAATTGGTTAATAGTTGGCATTTTGTTTTCCTCCCTTCTTATTTGGTAAGCCCACACATCCAGGTGGTTCTTTTTTGGGTAAAAGTAAAGTTTTTGTAGATCTCTTCTACAAAAACTATTTTACTGTATAATCGCAACAGCTGCTGCTCCAACATCTATTCCGCACGATTTTCCAAGTTTCTTCATCGAATCCACTTTGTTAACCGGTACATTAAGATCAATCGCGGCCTGAACTACTTTTGCTGTAACCTTGGGATCAGCATCCTCCGCAATTACAACTTCGAGTACATGACCTGTTTTTAGAGCTTTCACTGCTTGCTTTGTTCCTACAATAATTTCTTTAGCCTGCGCTACTTTTTCATAAGACATTTCATATCCTCCAAAGTAACAGGTTATTAATAGGAGCAACCTTGAATATATTATCATCTTAAAATCTCTATGTCAACAAAGATTTAAAAGATTTATAAAAGCTAACTCTTAAGCCTGATGTTTGAGCAATCAAACCTGCCTAAGAGTTAGCCTAAATAGATTACTCTACTGTTACTGTCTCTTCACTAGTATCTTCTGCTAATACCGGTTCTGCTTTACGGTAACGTTGCATACCTGTTCCTGCTGGAACCAGCTTACCAATGATAACATTTTCTTTCAATCCTAGTAACTCATCACGTTTTCCTTTGATCGCAGCGTCCGTTAACACACGAGTTGTTTCCTGGAATGATGCTGCGGATAAGAAGGAATCTGTTTCAAGTGAAGCCTTGGTGATCCCGAGCAGTACAGGACGTCCTGTTGCCGGAAGCTTACCGCCGAACAATGCTTTCTCGTTCGCATCTCTGAATTGGTGGATATCCATAAGAGTACCCGGAAGTACTTCAGATTCACCAGCATCGATGACGCGGACTTTACGTAACATTTGACGGACCATGACTTCAACGTGTTTGTCGCCGATTTCAACCCCTTGCATACGATATACCTTTTGTACTTCGCGAAGCAAGTATTCTTGAACGGCAGACACATCACGGACTTTAAGAAGTTCTTTCGGATCGATCGAACCTTCAGTGATTTCCTGACCGCGTGCGACCTTATCGTTTACAGCGAACTTCAAGCGCGCTGTGTAAGGAGCTGTGTAACTTCTCGTTTCCACATCACCTTGTACGGTAATTTCGTACTGACGATCTTTTCCTTCACTGATGGATGTAATCACACCATCGATTTCAGAGATGACAGCTTGACCTTTAGGGTTACGCGCCTCGAAAATCTCTTGGATACGCGGTAAACCTTGAGTGATATCGTCTCCTGCAACCCCACCTGTATGGAACGTACGCATCGTTAACTGAGTACCCGGTTCCCCGATGGATTGAGCAGCGATAATACCGACAGCTTCCCCGACTTCGACTTTTTGACCTGTCGCAAGGTTCGTTCCGTAACATTTTTCACATACACCGTGTCTTGTGTTACATGTGAAGGCAGAACGGATCGAAACATGTTCGACACCAGCATCAATGATCGTCTTAGCCAAGTCTTCTGTGATCAGCTGATTTTCTGTAATGATGATTTCATCTGTCTCAGGGTGACGTAACGTCTTACGTGAATAACGACCGAGTAAACGTTCTTCAAGAGGTTCGATGATTTCCGTACCCTCTTTAATGGAGCCTACAAGTAAGCCTCTGTCCGTTCCACAGTCTTCCTCACGAACGATAACGTCCTGTGCAACGTCAACTAGTCGACGCGTCAGGTAACCTGAGTCAGCTGTTTTCAGTGCTGTATCGGCAAGACCTTTACGGGCACCATGGGTAGAGATGAAGTACTCAAGAACCGTCAGACCTTCACGGAAACTTGATTTGATCGGTAACTCGATGATACGACCAGCCGGGTTGGCCATCAGTCCACGCATACCGGCAAGCTGAGTGAAGTTAGATGCGTTACCACGGGCACCTGAGTCACTCATCATGAAGATCGGGTTGCGTTTATCCAATGTTGCCATTAACTTACCTTGAATCGTATCTTTCGCAGCACTCCAGATGGAGATAACACGATCGTATCTTTCATCTTCTGTAATGAGACCACGTTTGAATTGTTTCAATACGTTGTCTACTTTACTTTGGGCTTCGATCAAGATTTCTTCTTTTTCCGCTAGTACGACGATATCTGCGATACCAACCGTAATACCGGCTTTAGTAGAATATTTGAATCCAAGGTCCTTCATCTTATCAAGCATACGAGACGTTTCCGTGATGGCAAACTTCTTGAATACTTCCGCGATGATATTCCCTAAGAAACCTTTTTTGAACGGGTTGATTAACTCACGGCTTTGGAATACTTCCTTCACGTCCGTAGACGGATCAACAAAGTAGTTCTCAGGAGTCGCAACTTCCAAGTTCGTTCTTGTTGGTTCGTTGATGAACGGGAATGTATCAGGTAAGATCTCGTTAAAGATTACTTTACCTACCGTTGTTAATAATAATTGTTTGTTTTGTTTCTCGGTGAACGTTTTGTTGTTGATGGTGCTTGCATGGATCGCAATACGGGTATGCAAGTGTACATAACCATTTTGATATGCAAGGATGACTTCACTTGCATCATTGAAGATCATACCTTCACCAACAGCATTTTCACGTTCAAGTGTCAGGTAATAGTTTCCTAATACCATATCCTGGGACGGAGTAACAACTGGTTTACCGTCTTTCGGATTTAGGATGTTTTGTGCTGCAAGCATCAGCATGCGCGCTTCAGCTTGAGCTTCAGAAGATAACGGTACGTGAACCGCCATTTGGTCACCATCAAAATCCGCGTTGTATGCTGTACATACAAGTGGGTGAAGACGGATCGCTCTACCTTCGACAAGCGTTGGTTCAAATGCTTGAATACCAAGTCTGTGAAGTGTAGGTGCACGGTTTAACAGTACCGGATGTTCTTTGATGACGCCTTCTAATACATCCCATACTTCCGGCTGGACGCGTTCAATCTTGCGCTTGGCACTCTTGATGTTGTGGGCCAATCCTTTTTCAACGAGTTCTTTCATAACGAAAGGTTTGAATAACTCAAGAGCCATTTCTTTAGGAAGACCACATTGGTACATCTTAAGGTTAGGTCCAACAACGATTACTGAACGGCCGGAATAGTCAACACGTTTACCAAGAAGGTTCTGACGGAAACGACCTTGCTTCCCTTTAAGCATATGTGAAAGGGATTTTAATGGACGGTTACCTGGTCCAGTAACTGGACGGCCGCGACGACCATTATCAATTAAAGCATCCACCGCTTCTTGAAGCATACGCTTCTCGTTTTGAACGATGATGCTTGGAGCACCAAGGTCCAATAAACGCTTAAGACGGTTATTACGGTTAATCACTCGACGATATAAATCATTTAAGTCAGAAGTAGCAAAACGTCCACCGTCAAGTTGAACCATCGGGCGAAGCTCTGGAGGAATGACAGGCAGTACATCAAGAATCATCCAATCCGGATCATTTCCTGAGTTTCTGAAAGATTCCACAACTTCCAAACGTTTAATCGCACGTGTACGGCGTTGACCCTGTGCCGTTTTCAGTTCTTCTTTTAAGAAATCAGCTTCTTTATCCAAGTCAATGTCTTGAAGAAGCTTCTTAATCGCTTCAGCTCCCATTGCTGCCTGGAATTTCACACCGTATTTCTCACGGTAAGCACGGTACTCTTTTTCTGAAAGAAGTTGCTTTCTCTCTAGAGCCGTGTCACCTGGTTCTGTTACAACATAGGAAGCGAAGTAGATTACTTCTTCCAATGCACGTGGAGACATGTCTAAAACAAGTCCCATACGACTTGGAATTCCTTTGAAGTACCAGATGTGGGATACAGGGGCTGCAAGTTCAATGTGACCCATACGCTCACGACGAACTTTAGCCTTTGTTACTTCGACACCACAGCGGTCACAAACGACGCCTTTATAACGGACACGCTTGTATTTACCACAGTGACATTCCCAGTCCTTCGTAGGACCGAAGATACGTTCACAGAACAAACCATCTTTTTCTGGTTTTAACGTACGATAGTTAATCGTTTCGGGTTTTTTAACTTCCCCGAAAGACCACGAACGGATCTTATCGGGGGAAGCTAAACCAATTTTCATATACTCAAAATTATTTACATCTAGCAAGGGGCCTACCTCCCTTTTAATCTACAGGCTCTAACCCTATTTGCTCTAAATTTATTCTTTTGACCCTACTGTCTCGGATTCTTTTGCATTAGATTCAGAGATATTTAGCGTGTCTGCTTGTTGTACTTCTTCTTCATCCTCTAAGTCACGCATTTCAATTTCTTCTTCGGTACTAGAGAGGATTTTAACATCCATACCTAAACTTTGAAGCTCTTTGATCAGAACCTTGAATGATTCCGGAACTCCAGGCTCAGGAACGTTTTCACCTTTGACAATGGCTTCGTATGTTTTCACACGACCCACAACATCATCCGACTTAACCGTTAGAATTTCTTGTAGAGTGTAAGCAGCACCATACGCTTCCAGTGCCCATACCTCCATCTCACCGAAACGCTGTCCACCGAATTGAGCTTTACCACCCAATGGTTGCTGCGTAACAAGTGAATAAGGACCAGTTGAACGTGCGTGAAGCTTGTCATCAACCATGTGAGCTAGTTTGATCATATACATGATTCCAACTGATACACGGTTATCAAACGGTTCACCACTTCTACCATCGTAAAGTACGGTTTTGGCATCGCGCGCCATACCTGCTTCTTCAATGGTTGCCCATACATCTTCCTCACGCGCTCCATCAAATACTGGTGAAGCAACATGAATTCCAAGGTATCTGGCAGCCATACCTAAATGAAGCTCCAGCACCTGTCCGATATTCATACGAGATGGTACCCCTAATGGGTTCAACATGATATCGATCGGTGTGCCGTCTGGTAAGAACGGCATGTCTTCTTCAGGAAGGATTTTTGAGATAACACCTTTGTTACCATGACGACCAGCCATTTTGTCCCCTTCAGAAATCTTACGTTTCTGAACGATATACACACGTACAAGCTGGTTAACACCTGGTGGTAATTCGTCGCCATCTTCGCGATTGAAGACTTTAACATCAAGGATGATCCCTCCACCACCATGTGGTACACGAAGAGATGTATCTCGAACTTCACGAGCTTTCTCACCGAAGATTGCATGTAAAAGACGCTCTTCAGCAGTCAACTCTGTTACACCTTTAGGCGTTACTTTACCAACAAGTAGGTCGCCATCTTTCACTTCAGCACCGATGCGGATGATTCCGCGCTCATCAAGATTGCGAAGGGCATCTTCACCGACGTTTGGAATATCACGAGTGATCTCTTCAGGTCCTAATTTCGTATCACGAGATTCGGACTCATATTCTTCAATATGAATAGAAGTGTATACATCGTCTTTTACAAGACGTTCACTCATGATGATCGCATCTTCATAGTTGTAACCGTCCCAAGTCATGAATCCAACCATGACGTTACGTCCTAAGGCGAGTTCACCTTTCTCCATGGAAGGACCATCAGCAAGGATTTCTCCTTTTACTACACGGTCGCCTTCACTTACGATCGGACGCTGGTTGTAACATGTACCCTGATTAGAACGGATGAATTTCTGCATACGATACTTATCGAGGTCACCTTTTACTTCCTGACCATCGATTTCTTTCACACGACGCACCCAAACTTGTTTCGCTTCAACTTTTTCCACAATACCTTCGTATTTACAGATCACGGCTGCACCGGAGTCTTTCGCAGATACGTGTTCCATACCTGTTCCGACGATCGGTGATTCCGGATTCATTAAAGGTACTGCTTGACGCTGCATGTTCGCTCCCATTAGAGCACGGTTGGAGTCATCGTTCTCCAAGAATGGAATACATGCTGTCGCAGCTGATACTACTTGTTTAGGAGATACATCCATGTAGTCAAGGCGTTCACGCTTGATGACCGTATTCTCACCGCGGAAACGGGAGATGACTTCTTCATCAAGGAATGCGCCGTCATCTCCAAGACGTGCGTTCGCTTGTGCCACTACATAGTTATCTTCTTCGTCTGCTGTCAAGTAATCGATACGATCGGTTACTTTCCCTGTATCAGGGTCGACGCGACGATACGGCGTTTCGATAAAGCCGAATTTATTCACTTTCGCAAAGGAGGAAAGTGAGTTGATCAGTCCGATGTTCGGACCCTCAGGTGTTTCAATCGGACACATACGACCATAGTGGGAATAATGGACGTCACGTACTTCGAATCCAGCACGTTCTCGTGTTAATCCACCGGGCCCTAAAGCAGAAAGACGACGTTTGTGCGTTAATTCTGCAAGAGGATTCGTTTGATCCATGAATTGAGACAATTGAGAGCTTCCAAAGAACTCTTTAATTGATGCAATAACAGGACGGATGTTGATCAGTTGTTGAGGCGTGATCGTGTTGGTGTCCTGAATGGACATTCTTTCACGGACCACACGCTCCATACGTGATAAACCGATACGGAATTGGTTCTGAAGCAATTCACCAACCGAACGTAAACGACGGTTACCTAAATGGTCAATATCATCTGTCAGTCCTACTCCATGTAATAAGTTAAAGAAGTAAGAAATGGAAGAGATGATATCTGCAGGCGTAATGTACTTAACCTCTTCTTCAACATATGCATTGCTGATTACGTTGATTTCAAAATCTCCCTCTTCGTTAGGAGAATAGATTTTGATAGATTGAAGAACTACGTCTTCTTCTAATACGCCGCCGGACTGTTGGTAGTTTTTGAAACCAATGCCGTTTTCTAAATAAGGGATGACCTTATCCAGGGCGCGACGGTCAAGAACCGTGCCTTTCTCTGCCAGAATCTCTCCCGTTTCCGGATCTGCTAGAGTTTCTGCTAGAGTTTGACCGAATAAACGGTTCTTAATGTGAAGCTTTTTGTTCATTTTGTAACGTCCAACGTTTGCTAAGTCATAACGCTTAGGATCAAAGAAACGAGAAACGAGTAAACTTTTAGCATTTTCTACTGTAGGAGGCTCTCCCGGACGCAGACGCTCATAAATCTCGAGCAATGCCTTGTCGATACCTTCCGTGTTGTCTTTCTCGAGCGTGTTACGAATGTACTCATTATCACCGATCAAATCGATGATTTCTTGATCAGAGCCAAACCCAAGGGCACGTAAAAGAACCGTTACCGGTAGTTTGCGAGTTCGATCAATTCGCACATATACAACATCTTTTGCATCTGTTTCATACTCAAGCCAAGCTCCGCGGTTTGGTATAACGGTAGCAGTAAACCCTTTCTTTCCGTTCTTATCTACTTTTCCACTAAAGTAAACACTAGGTGAACGTACCAGCTGAGATACGATAACACGCTCAGCACCATTGATGACAAACGTACCTGTATCTGTCATTAATGGGAAATCACCCATAAATACGTCTTGATCTTTTACTTCTCCTGTTTCCTTGTTCACAAGACGGACTTTTACTCTAAGCGGTGCAGAGTAAGTAACATCTCTTTCCTTTGATTCTTCCACCGAGTACTTTGGCTCTCCCAGACTATAATCAATAAATTCCAAAGAGAGATTACCAGTGAAGTCCTCAATCGGAGAAATGTCACGGAACATTTCTCTTAACCCCTCATCAAGAAACCATTGATACGAGGAAGTTTGAATTTCGATTAAATTCGGTAATTCTAAAACTTCACTGATACGCGCAAAACTTCTGCGTTGGCGGTGTCGTCCATACTGAACTAGTTGACCTGTCAACTGATTCACCCCTCAAATCAAGCGTTTTGGTTGTGTCTATATGCCTTAAAGTAGGATTTCTACTCTACACAAGACAAAAAGAAAAAGGGTTTTAATGATAAAACCTCATTTTCAAATGACGAACTATTATTTTATAATCTTTTCCAATTTATCCAACATATATACATGTGGACATAATACCGGAAAATAATATTTTTGCATTTTATAATGTTATCATAGCAAATAAGCTACGTCAACGGATTTCTTTTACCGATTTCAAGATGTAGTATCCCTTTTTTCTGGTGACGACTTCTACATTTGAAAATATTTTTTCCATTTTATCCATGGCAGATGGAGCACCTTGCTTCTTTTGAATAACGACCCACAATTCTCCGCGATCCGTCAGATGTTCGTAACTGTTCTCAAGAATCGAATGAACCGTTTCTTTCCCTGCTCGTATCGGAGGGTTAGTTAAAATAGCGGCAAATTCCTTTTCAACGACATTAGCATATCGATCACTTTGATAGACTTTAACGTTTTGAACTTTATTTTCCCCAGCATTTTCTTTCGCTAAAGATAGAGCCCTCTCGTTTACATCAATCATATGGACCGTCCGATCACCAAAGTCTTTCGCCATGGATAATCCGACCGGGCCATAACCGCAGCCGACATCAAGTATCGGCCCCTTAACATCAGGTAATTCAAACGCTTCAATCAACGCTCTTGATCCAAAGTCAACTTCCTTTTTCGAGAAGACACCCTGGTCTGTTTTAAAACGGAATGTATGTCCCCTTAATTCAAAGGCGATCTTCCCCGGGTTACTTTCCACATCAGGGTTATGGGAATAATAGTGATTGGTCATTATATCATCTCCATCCATTGATAGATCCCGCCCGGCAACCAAAATAGTGCCTGAATAGCTGCCAGACAAGAAAAAAGCCCGCCAAATATAGCGAGCTTTTCATCTATACAATCATTACTTAACTTCTACGCCAGCTCCAACTTCTTCAAGTTTAGCTTTAAGTTCTTCAGCTTCCTCTTTAGCAATACCTTCTTTAAGTGCTTTTGGAGTGTTATCAACCATTTCTTTCGCTTCTTTAAGGCCAAGACCTGTGATTTCACGAACAACTTTGATAACCTTGATTTTTTGAGCTCCAGCGCTCTCAAGAATTAAGTCGAATTCAGTTTGTTCTGCAGCAGCGTCAGCGCCACCAGCAGCAGCAGCTACAGGTGCAGCAGCAGTTACTCCGAATTCTTCTTCGATTGCTTTAACTAGATCATTTAGTTCAAGAACTGACATTTCTTTAATCGCGTCAATGATTTGCTCTTTACTCATTTTATATTTCCTCCTTGTGATGTTTGCTTATTTTTTATTTAAACGACTTGCTTTAGCTTACGCGCCTTGCTCTTCTTTTTGATCTGCAACGGCTTTTGTTGCCAACGCGAAGTTGCGCATTGGTGCTTGTAGCACGCTGAGTAGCATAGAAAGAAGTCCTTCGCGGTTTGGAAGTTCAGCGATTGCTTTAACATCCTCAACAGAAGTGATTGTTCCTTCGATGACACCCGTTTTGATTTCAAGTGCTTCGTGTTCTTTAGCGAAGCTGTTAAGGATCTTTGCAGGTGCAACTACTTCTTCTGTACTGAACGCGATTGCGTTAGGACCAGTTAAGAATTCGTTTAACCCTTCAAGACCAGCTTCTTCTGCTGCACGACGTACCATAGTGTTTTTGTACACTTTGAACTCGATGCCAGCTTCACGAAGTTGTTTACGAAGCTCAGTTAATTCGGAAACGTCTAAGCCACGGTAATCTACAACGATTGTAGATACACTGTTTTTTAGCTTGTCAGAGATCTCTCCAACGATGTGTTTCTTTTGATCTAGAATGCTGCTCATCATTACACCTCCTGTAGATTGACTGATGAACATTTATACCGTCATCCAATAAAAAATGCCCTTATATCAAGGTAGACATAAGGGCATTGCAAACACGCTAAAAGCGGTTATTTTATCGCAATTACCTCGGCAGGATATTAAGCTCGTAATGAGCTCCTACTGTCTACGGTACAAATGTATTCGTTTTTTAACAACAGAACTAATTATAATCACTAGTTCTTAGTAAGTCAATACCAAATTATGCCTTAACTGCGAAAGTAGAAGGATCGACTTTAACGCCAGGTCCCATTGTAGAAGTTACAGAAACATTTTTCATGTAAGTTCCTTTTGCAGCAGCAGGTTTAACTTTAAGCATTGTTTCATACATTGTAGCAAAGTTTTCAACAAGCTTTTCGTTGTCGAATGAAATCTTTCCAACAGGAACGTGAACGTTACCTGATTTGTCAGCACGGTATTCAACTTTACCAGCTTTGATTTCATTTACAGCTTTCGTTACGTCGAATGTTACTGTTCCAGTTTTAGGGTTTGGCATTAAACCTTTAGGTCCTAATACGCGACCAAGTTTACCAACTTCACCCATCATGTCTGGAGTTGCAACGATTACGTCGAACTCGAACCAACCTTGGTTGATCTTGTTGATAAGTTCTGCATCACCTACGAAATCAGCGCCAGCAGCTTCTGCTTCTTTAGCTTTTTCGCCTTTAGCGAATACAAGAACCTTTTGAGTTTTACCAGTTCCATGAGGAAGCACAACTGCTCCACGGATTTGCTGGTCATTTTTACGTGTATCTACACCTAAGCGGAACGCTACTTCAATCGTTGCGTCAAACTTAGCGAAGTTTGTTTTCTTAACTAGTTCGATTGCTTCTTCCACTGAGTAAGCTGTAGTACGATCTACAAGCTTTTGAGCTTCAAGAAACTTTTTACCTTTTTTAGCCATTATAAATTTCCTCCTATATGTGGTTTTAGCGGAATAACCTCCCACGAAATAAGGTTGCGAGTGAAACGTACATTTCATCATCGCAACCTCGTTCAACAGGAACCTCTACTTTAACGAAGCAGGGATTAGTCTTCGATGACGATACCCATGCTGCGCGCAGTTCCTTCTACCATGCGCATAGCTGATTCAACACTAGCTGCATTTAAGTCAGGCATTTTTGTTTCAGCAATTTCACGTACTTTATCGCGTTTAAGTGTTGCCACTTTCTTGCTGTTTGGTTCGCCTGAACCAGACTCGATACCTGCAGCTTTCTTAAGAAGAACAGCAGCGGGTGGAGTTTTTGTGATGAATGTAAATGAACGGTCTTCAAATACCGTGATTTCAACAGGAATGATTAAGCCAGCTTGATCTGCTGTACGAGCATTGAATTCCTTACAGAATCCCATGATGTTAACACCTGCTTGACCTAGTGCAGGACCAACTGGTGGAGCTGGATTAGCTTTACCGGCAGGAATCTGCAATTTAACCATTTTGATAACTTTTTTAGCCACGAGACACACCTCCTTAAGTCCGTGATGTGGTTATTGGGTATTTCACCCTCCCACTCAATGTAAAAAATGTCTTTATCAACATAAAGAACGTCTATTAGTTTCAGTATCTCTTTGTGGAGACGCACTGACTTATGAAATAGTACCATTTTTTCAGAATGATTTCAAGTTCTTTTCCATTATAATTTATCAATCTGGGAGAAATCCAGTTCTACCGGGGTATCTCTACCAAACATATTAACGTGGACTTTGACTTTAGCTTTCGCATTATCGATCTCTTCAATCGAACCTGTAAAGTTTGCAAATGGACCTTCGTTCACTTTTACAGTTTCCCCTAATTCGAAGTCGATCTCTACCTTTTTCTCTGTCATACCCATTTGTTTCAGAAGATTTGTCACTTCTTCCGGTAATAACGGAGTAGGCTTTGAACCTGATCCTGATGAACCGACGAAACCTGTCACTCCAGGTGTGTTTCGAACGACATACCACGAATCATCCGTCATGACGATCTCAACAATTACATAACCTGGAAATACTTTCTTCTTAACTACTCTCTTCTTACCGTTCTTAAAGTCCGTTTCTTCTTCTTCAGGAACGATCACTCGGAAGATCTTATCTTGCATCCCCATCGTTTCAACACGTTTCTCAAGGTTTGCTTTTACCTTATTCTCATATCCTGAATACGTATGGACTACATACCAATTCTTCTCCATTACATAGGACTAGACGTCCGTCCCTCCTCGCTATTTAAGAATACTCATTCGCCTTTTTTCTCCAAATGAAAAAACCCGTAAAAAGATAACGGGCTCTAAGGTCATGTACTCTATTAACATTCATTATACCATGCTTTCATGGTATATATACAACTAATTCTATGTTTCTCTTACTTAGAACCAATGATCAATCGCATAAGTTCTGAGATGCCCAGGTCGATAACAGCAAAGAAAAGGGCAACAAATACCACTGTTGTAATAACCGTGATCGTATAGCGCGTTAACTCTTTACGTTTAGGCCAGCTGACCTTTCTCATTTCCGATGCAACATTGCGAAAGAATTTAAACATCCGTTAGTAACCTCCAACTAATATCAATACGCAAGACTTCTACACTATTTAGTCTCTTTGTGTAGGGTGTGAGCATTACATGTATTACAGAATTTCTTTAATTCTAATCGAACGGCCTGATTACGGTTTCCCGGCACGGTATAATTCCTGGAACCGCATACCGTACAAGCCAGTATTAATTTAGTAGTCATATTTTCCACCTATACTATACATAGTAAGTCCTATCAAAAATAACACGGCCACCAAAATGTGTCAATATGACTTCACATCGTTATTTCGCGAACTTCCAAGTATCGTTCAAGCTTCCGTTTCACCCGCTGTAATGCATTGTCGATGGATTTCACATGGCGGTTCAGCTCTTCTGATATCTCCTGATAGGATTGCCCGTCCAAATAAAGGGCCAGTACTTTCCTCTCAAGATCACTTAACAGCTGGGCCATCTTGTCTTCCATATTATCAAATTCTTCGCGATTGATAATTAGCGCTTCCGGATCCATTACTTTCGTTCCTGAAATGACATCTAATAGCGTTCGGTCAGATTCATCATCATAAATGGGTTTATCCAGTGAAACATATGAATTCAGTGGTATATGCTTCTGTCTCGTGGCTGTCTTAATGGCTGTAATGATTTGTCTTGTGATACAAAGCTCTGCAAACGCTTTAAAAGAAGTCAGCTTGTCCTCTTTATAATCACGGATGGCCTTGTATAATCCAATCATACCCTCCTGGACGATATCTTCCTTATCTGCCCCGATTAAAAAATACGAGCGGGCTTTCGCTCTAACGAAATTACGGTATTTCCTGATCAAAAAATCGAGCGCTTCGCTGTGACCCTGATGGACGGCTTCTATTATCTCTTCATCATCCATGCCTTCTAATCGATTATCAAATGCTTCTGTCCTGATGATATTGCTCACACACATCCCCCCGAGCAAAACAATAGATAGAAATATTATACATTACAGAAAATTCAATCGTCAACCTATCATTGTTCCCCGCGGCGCCATTTTTCGAAAATTTCAGCAACTTCTTCTGATAACTGGATCTTGGAAGCCGGCCGTTTCTCACTTGAATTCCTTACTTTTCTTTCAATCTTTTTTTCGATGACCTCTACCTCGGTCAAGAGCTCCCTCGCTGATTTGCGAAGGGCTCCCTGACCAAAGATGGCCCATTGCTCTGTAAAATCAGAGGTGGCTACATGAATCTGTGTTTTAATATTGCTTAATTCAATAGCCAATCTTTCAATTCGTTCATCTGCCGTTTCATTTTCTCTCGTGAATAGTACTTCCACTTTATAATTTTGATATTTCCGGGCGATTCCCTGGACGTAGTATGCATCAAACACGACAATGACACGGTAGCCCGTATACCCTTGATATTCTGCCATTTGTTCGACCAAACGGTCTCTTGCTGCGGCTAAATCCTTCTGCTTCAAATCATTCAATTCCGGCCAGGCACCAATTATGTTATAGCCATCCACAAGGAGGATATCCATCTCCCTATTCTCCCAACGGGTGGCGTTTACGATAAACCTCATACATTAAAATACTAGCTGCCACCGAAGCGTTTAGTGATGTCACATGACCGATCATAGGCAACTGAACAAGGAAATCACATTTATCCCTCAGGATACGGCTCATTCCTTTTCCTTCACTTCCGATAATTAAACCGATAGGAAGCGTCCCGTCCAATTGGCGGAAATCCTGCTTACCCTTAGCATCCGTTCCTGCCACCCATACACCGCGTTCTTTCAGTTCATCCACCGCTCTCGACAGATTCGTCACACGGGCCACGGGAATATGTTCAATCGCACCGGTCGAAGCCTTCGCTACAGTGGAAGTAAGTCCCACCGCTCTTCGCTTCGGGATGATGATCCCGTGGGCACCCGCTGCATCTGCCGTCCTCATGATGGATCCCAGGTTATGGGGGTCTTCCAATTCATCCAGGATCAGAATAAAAGGATCCTCCCCTTTTTGTTCTGCCTTTTGAAATAAATCATCCAGTTCAGCATACTGATAAGCAGCAACTGAAGCGACGACTCCCTGGTGATTCTCCGATATCATCTGCTCGATTTTCTTCTTTGGGACATACTGGACCATGACATTGGACTCCTTGGCAAGTCCGACGATTTGCTGGATGGAACCTTTCTGTGATCCTTCCGCTATCCAAATCTTATTGATATCCCTTCCTGACTTTAACGCTTCAATGACGGGATTTCTTCCTCCGATAAAATCTTTACTCATTTCTGTTCCTCCTTTCCTGCCTGGGCTTGGTCAAAAATGATTTTCAACAGTTCCTCTAATCGCTCGGTCCGATTAAGTAAAAACAAATATCCAATAAGAGCCTCAAAAGCAGTGCTATGTTTATACGTTTGTACATCTGTATTTTTGGGCGTTGTCCCCGATTTCGCATTCCGGCCGCGCTTGACAATCGATATCTCTTCTTCCGTTAAGAGGTCCTGATCGAACAGCGTTCTGAGAATGGCCGCTTGCGCTTTAGCAGACACATACTTCGTCGCAGCCCTGTGCAGTTGATTCGGTTTGATCTTACCCTTGGTCAAGAGGAGCTGCCGTACATATGTTTCATATACAGCATCCCCCATATAAGCCAGTGCAAGTGCATTGATTTGTTTCGCGTCGATTTGTTCGTTTGTCTCGTAGAGCATCAAGATCCCCTTTTCCAGCGGGTGCCTTGAGGAGTATCTTCCAAAATGATATCCATGTCTTTCAGTGTGTCACGGATTTCATCTGCCAGTTGGAAGTTTCGGTCTTTTCGGGCTTGAATACGCTTTTCAATCATTTCTTCCACTTCTTCGTCCAATATTCCCGCTTCCTGAAGAGTCAGCCCAAGGACAGAGAAGAAATCTTCAAATCGGTGTAAGAATTCGTCAATGACTTCTGTTGATGTATTTTTCTCCATCAAATAATAATTCGCCTGTCTGGATAGTTCGAATAGAACGGAAATCCCATTGGCAGTATTAAAATCATCATCCATGTCTGCAATGAACTGATCTTTCAACCCCGCAATTTTACCCAGCCATTCCTGGTTGTTATCAGCTAAGTTTGTACTTGATTCCTTGCGATGCTTCAAGTTTTCATACGCTGTCTTGATTCGATCCAGCGAAGTCTCTGCATTCTGTAGAAGTTCAAGATTGTAGTTGATCGGATGACGGTAATGAACGGATAGCATGAAGAAACGAAGTACCTGCGGATCTTGTTCTTTAATAATGTCGTGAACCAACACGAAATTACCGAGTGATTTCGACATCTTCTCGTTATCAATATTAATATACCCGTTGTGCATCCAGTAATTGGCGAATGTCTTGCCTGTAAGCGCCTCTGATTGGGCGATTTCATTCTCATGATGCGGGAATGTCAAATCCTGTCCTCCGGCGTGAATATCGATCGTATCTCCCAAGTAGCGCTTTGCCATAGCCGAGCACTCGATATGCCAGCCCGGGCGTCCTTCACCCCACGGACTCTCCCATGAAATTTCCCCTTCTTTCGCTGATTTCCAAAGAACGAAATCAAGGGCATCTTCTTTTTTGTCCCCTACATCGATGCGGGCTCCCGCTTTCAGTTCATCGATCGGCTGATGAGACAGCTTACCGTAGCCATCAAACTTTCTGGTACGATAGTAAACGTCTCCCTGGGATTCATAGGCATACCCTTTATCGACAAGTGCTGAGATGAAATCAACAATGGTGTCAATATTATCTGTTACAGTCGGATGTACATCGGCTTTCCGGCAGCCGAGGGCTCCCGTATCTTCGAAGTAAGCATCGATAAAGCGCTTGGCAATCGTCGGGACATCTTCTCCCAGTTCCTTAGCCGCTCTAATTAATTTATCGTCTACATCCGTGAAGTTAGAGACGAACTGAACATCGTAGCCCCTGTATTCCAGATAACGCCTCACTGTGTCAAACACAATCGCAGGACGGGCATTCCCTATATGAATATAGTTATAAACCGTCGGCCCGCACACATACATTTTGACCTTACCCTCTTCCAGGGGTTTGAATTCCTCTTTCTGCCTTGTCAGTGTGTTATATAAACGAATCGTCATGATGATCGACTCCTTCCCTCATATTCCCTTAATAATGATTTCAATTCATTCACTTCTTTTTCAAGCTGTTTCATTCGGTCGTTCATCGGATCCGGCAGATCACAGTGATTCAGATCCTTCTGTATCTTCACTCCGTCCTGGATGACCACCTTCCCGGGAATACCGACGACGGTTGAATTGGGCGGAACATCTTTCAGGACAACGGATCCTGCCCCTACCTTAGAATTTTCCCCAACAACGATCGATCCTAATACTTTCGCACCTGTCGCAATCAACGCATTATCCTGGATCGTCGGGTGACGTTTCCCTTTTTCCTTCCCGGTTCCACCGAGGGTGACCCCTTGGAAGAGCGTGACATTGTCTCCGATTTCACACGTCTCGCCTATCACCACACCCATCCCGTGGTCGATGAAAAAGCGACGGCCGATCTTAGCTCCAGGGTGGATCTCCACTCCGGTGAAGAAGCGGCTGACCTGTGAAATGACCCGGGCAATGAAGAAGAATTTCCGTTTAAAAAATGCATGGGCAACACGATGAGCCCAAATGGCATGAAGACCCGAATACGTGAGGATGACCTCCACATAATTCCTCGCAGCCGGATCCTGATCAAACACCACATCTATATCTTCCCTAAACGACTTAAACATTCGGATCCATCCCCCTTCCTTTTTAAAAAAATATAAGCTGATGACAATAAAAAAACGCCCCTGTCAATAAACTGACAGAGACGCTTTATAGGCGCGGTTCCACTCTGATTGAGAAGACAAAATCTTCTCCAACTCGAATCCTGTTAACGGTAGGAAACCGCCTTTACCTACTCTATTTCAGTAACGGGCTCAGAGGTGCATTTCAGAATCGGAGGGGCTTAAACCACTTTCAGCCGGTGATGGTTCTCTCTACTAAGCATCCTTTTCTTACTTCTCCTCATCAACGCGATATCATTTAACGTGATACTCTTACTATATTACATATCCTCCAAAATGTTAACCTAAAAGACTTTGAAGACGGTGTTTAACTGTATCTTTCCCTAAAAGCTCGATGGCATTCGGCAATTCAGGGCCATGTGTCTGGCCTGTAACGGCTACACGGATCGGCATGAACAGCTTCTTCCCTTTATGTCCGGTCGATTTTTGGACAGCTTTTATCGAGGATTTGATTTCTGCCGCTTCGTACGTTTCAAGTGCCTCGATCTCGTTCAAGAAAGCCTGTAGCACTTCTGGTACTTGCTCTTCTTCAAGTACCGCTTTCGCCTCTTCATCATATTCAAGGTCCGTCTTGAAGAACATTTCAGACAGTTCCACGATTTCAGCACCGAAGCTCATTTGCTCTTGGTATAAAGAAATGACGCGGCTCGCCCACTCGCGCTGTTCATCGGACATGTTCCCGTCCAATTTACCCGCACTGATTAAATGAGGAAGGGATAGCTCCACCACTTGAGCCAGTTCTAAGTTCTTCATGTACTGATTGTTCATCCATGTAAGCTTCTGATTATCGAACAGGGCAGAAGAAGTGGATAAACGTTCAGGATCAAAGATTTCAATGAACTCATCTTTCGAAAACAGTTCTTCTTCTCCTTTTGGAGACCAGCCGAGTAGCGCAATGAAGTTGAACAACGCTTCTGGTAAGTATCCTAATGCTTCGTACTGCTCGATGAACTGAATGATGCTTTCATCCCGCTTACTCAACTTTTTACGGCTTTCATTGACGATCAATGTCATATGCCCGTAAACAGGTGCTTCCCACCCAAGTGCTTCAAAAATCATCAACTGTTTCGGTGTATTGGAAATATGATCTTCTCCGCGAAGAACATGGGTGATTTTCATCAAATAATCATCGACTGCAACAGCGAAGTTATACGTTGGTGTACCGTCCTTTTTTGCGATGACAAAGTCACCGATACCGTCTGATTCAAATGCGACATCCTCTTTCACGATATCGTTGAAGGAATACACTTTACCTGCAGGTACACGGAAACGAATGCTCGGCTTGCGGCCTTCTGCTGCCAATTTCTCCTGATCCTCTTCCGTCAGGTTTCGGCATTTCCCGGAGTAGCGGGGCATTTGTCCCGATGCTGATTGAGCTTCACGCTCCGCTTCAAGCTCTTCTTCCGTACAGTAGCATTTATAGGCTTGACCTGATTCAAGCAGCTCATTCAGATACTGCTCATAGATATGATTACGCTCGGATTGGCGATAAGGTCCGTATTCACCCGGCTTATCTGTACTTTCATCCCAATCAATCCCCAGCCACTTGAGATACTTAAGCTGACTTTCTTCTCCACCTTCGATATTACGTTTCTTATCCGTGTCTTCAATACGGATGATGAACTTTCCACCTGTGCTGCGGGCGTATAGGTAATTAAATAAAGCGGTTCTTGCATTTCCAATATGTAAATGACCCGTTGGACTCGGGGCATAACGGACGCGTACTTCCTGTGTCATGTATGTTCCTCCTCAAATTACTCATTAAAGTCTCTGACCTATTTTAACACCGTTAAGTATGGGAATAAAGCGAATTTGTCCCCTACTTCTTTTTAATCAATATCGTGGTTTGTGCAGCAATCCCTTCGCCTCTTCCGGTAAAGCCAAGCTTCTCGGAAGTTGTGGCCTTAACGTTCACTTCTGCTATATCCGCTTCTAATAACGTGGCGATGCTTTGTCTCATTTCATCAATATAAGGGGCCATCTTAGGCTTCTGGGCAATGATTGTGCAATCGATATTACCTAATTCATAGCCTTCTTTTTTCACAAGGGCCCATACGTGCTGGAGAAGCTTTGCCGAATCAGCATCCTTGAATTCTGGGTCGGTATCAGGAAAATGCTTCCCGATATCCCCTGCCGCAATGGCACCCAGACACGCATCCGCTACAGCATGCAGCAGGACATCCGCATCAGAGTGCCCCAATAATCCCTTTTCATATGGGATCGTAATGCCCCCCATGATAAGGGGTCTTTCTTCCACTAACTGATGAACATCAAATCCTTGTCCGATCCTAAACATGTTTCTCTCCTCCACTCATTTCCTCTCGCTTCTTCAAAATCGCCTCGGCAAAATATAAATCCTCAGGTGTTGTCAATTTAATATTGTCATAATCACTTTCAACGACAGCGACTTCAATATCCGACCTTTCCACCAGTGAAGCATCATCTGTACCAAGGAAACCATCTTGATCGGCTTCTTTATGTGCCTGTGTTAAAACGGAAACGCGAAAAGCTTGTGGGGTCTGAACCATCCACAAGCTTGAGCGTTCAATCGTTTCCTCGACTTCGCCATCCAGTACTTTCTTGATCGTATCTTTAACAGGAACCGCCGCAATGGCAGCCCCTGTTGAATATGTCTTTTCGACTAATTGGTGAATCGTGGATTCTTTAATAAATGGTCTTGCTCCGTCATGTACCAGAACAATCTCATGATCAACCTCAAGCAACGCATTGTATACACTATGCTGTCTTTCTTCCCCACCATCAACAAGCTTCACGACCTTCTTGATGCCGTAGCGCTCCAACAGGGCCTCAAACACATGTCGCTCTGATGGATGGATGGCTAAATAGATTCCCTTACAACGGGTGTCATGCTCGAAAACACGCAATGTATGAATGATGACAGGACAGCTATTCAACTCAAGGAGCAGTTTGTTTTTGCCCGCTTTCATCCTTTTCCCCTGACCTGCAGCCGGAATGACGACTTCATATTCCATAATATAACTCCTTTAACACATAAGTAATACTAATCATTATACCTTACTGCATCAATGGAGTCAGGCTGCAAACCGTTTTCTTACAATGCTTTTTCCAATTGCTTCGGTTTCGCAAAGATCATCCTGCCTGCAGATGTTTGAAGAACGGATGTGACAAGGACATCGATATACTTACCGATGTAATTACGCCCTTCTTCCACGACGATCATCGTACCATCATCCAGATAAGCGATTCCCTGGTTATGCTCCTTACCATCTTTGATGACCTGTACCTTCAATTCTTCTCCAGGTAATACAACCGGCTTGACGGCATTGGCCAGATCATTGATGTTCAATACTTGTACACCTTGAAGATCACACACTTTATTCAGGTTGAAATCGTTCGTCACAACGATTCCATTCGTAAGCTTCGCTAATTTCACCAGCTTCGAATCCACTTCCTGAATTTCTTCGAAGTCCCCTTCATAAATCTGAACCTCTACAGGAAGCTCTTTTTGAATGCGGTTTAAAATATCAAGGCCGCGACGTCCACGATTACGCTTCAATACATCGGAAGAATCAGCAATATGCTGGAGCTCTTCAAGTACGAATTGTGGAATCACCACGATTCCTTCTAAAAATCCTGTTTGGCAGATATCCGCGATACGTCCGTCAATGATCACGCTCGTATCCAATATCTTAAGGGTCTTCACACCCTCTTCATCCAAATCCTCTTCCGACCCTTTTTTCTTACCTCGATTTGCCGTGCCGAATAGATTGACCAGTTCATCCCTTTTCTTAAATCCAACCTGGAATCCTAAATATCCAAGAAGCAATGTTAATAGAATGGGAATCACCGTATTGACGATCGGAATCTCCATTTGATTGAACGGGATCCCAAACAAATACGCAACAAATAAACCGATAATCAGGCCTAAACTGCCAAATAACAAATCCGTTACCGGTGCCTTTACCAAGCTATCTTCAAACCACTTGACGAAATTGACGACATACTCGACTGCCCAAAACGTAAGAATATAAAAAATGATGGCACCAAATATAGCAGTCATATAAGGGTTATTAATTAAAGGAATGTCCGATAAGTTTATGACGGTAAATAATTCGGGAAGTAGAAATATCCCCAGTGTTCCTCCGACAATGAGGAAGCACGCTTGAACGATTCTTTTTAACATTCCCTCACCTCCTCCTACTCATTATAAACAATTTACTATTTTTGAAACGTCTTAACCTTGAAAATTTGAAATTTAATACAACGGAAACGATTTTGATACACTTATCCCATCTTATTAGCTTCCTTAAATGAAGGCTAACACGTCTAAATCAAACTGTCAATTTTTTGAAAATGATACAATTATCCCATTTCTGGCAGATATAGGCCTCTCTACCTACAGCTGTCGATCTGCAAACGTCTGTTCCTTGATCAATTTTAGACCCTCTTTGATTTTCCTTGCCCTCACTTCACCGATCCCTTCAACTTCATCCAAATCATCGACTGAGGCCCTCACTACATGATGGAGGGTTTCAAATCTCGTGATAAGATTTTCAATGATCACGATCGGCAGTCGCGGGATCTTATTCAACACGCGGTATCCTCGTGGATAGATGGCATCATCGTGATGGACATATCCGTGGTATCCGAGTAATTTTAATAAAACATTATCTTCTAATACTTCAGAGTGAACAAGTTCCTGGAACTTATAGAGAAGTTCGAACGGTTTGATATTTCTTTCCTGGGAATAGTCCCTGATGATGAGCATCGCTTCATCTTCAATATCCGCCAACAGTTCATTCATCTGCAGGCGGATCAATCTGCCCTCGACACCGAGCTCGCTGAGATAAGTCAATAACTCGTTCTTGATCCGGAGAACCATCTCGAAGCGGTGAAGAACCTGCAGTAAGTCACTTTGGGTGACAAGCTCCTCAAACTCAAGCACGGACAAATTAGAAATACTTTGATCGAGAACCACCTTATATTTCTCCAAGGTTTGGATCGCCTGGTTGGCTTTCGTCAAGATGACAGAGATGTCCTTTAGGGCATATCGGAAGTTCCCTTGATACAGGGTGATGACGTTTCTCCGTTGAGAGATGGCAATGACAAGGGCATTGGTTTGTCTCGCAACCCGCTCTGCCGTCCGATGTCTCATACCCGTTTCCGTGGAAGGTACGTACACATCGGGAGCAAGCTGTGCGTTCGCCAAAATGATCTTCGTTCCCGCTTCATTCAGAATGATGGCCCCATCCATCTTGGCCAGTTCATACAGGTAGCTGGGAGAGAATGCACAATTGATATGAAATCCCCCGTCCAGGACAGATTTCACCTTATCATTGTACCCAACAACAATAAGTCCCCCCGTATTGGCCCTCAGCACATTATCAATGCCGTCCCTGATCGGGGCACCCGGAGCAACGAATTGCAGTATATCCGACATAGACTTATCTCTTGCCTTCTTATCTTCCATTTCTTATCCTCCTAAAATAATTGACAGTGCTTCATTGATATTCGATACACCTGTGACCTCTATATCAGAAGGAGGCTGCCACCCGCTTAAGTTATTCTGGGGAATGATCACTCTCTTAAAACCCAACTTGGCTGCTTCCTGTACGCGTTGCTCAATTCTTGATACCCTTCTGATCTCACCTGTTAAACCGACTTCACCGATGATGCAATCATGGGCACTGGACGCCCTATCACGAAAACTTGAAGCGATACTTGCAGCGACAGCCAAATCAATCGCCGGTTCATCAAGCTTCACCCCGCCAGCCACTTTCAGATAGGCATCCTGCTGCTGCAAAAGCATCCCTGCACGCTTCTCCAACACAGCCATGATCAGTGAAACACGGCTATGATCGATCCCTGTTGCCATCCTTCTGGGATTGTTAAAACTCGTTGGGGTCACAAGGGCTTGAATCTCCACAAGAACCGGCCTCGTTCCTTCCATCGAGGCAACGACCGTTGAACCCGCTGCACCTTGTGAACGCTCTTCCAGGAATATCTCAGAGGGATTGGCCACTTCCTCAAGGCCCAGTTCCTTCATTTCAAAAATCCCCATCTCGTTTGTAGATCCGAAACGGTTCTTCACCGCTCTTAAAATCCGATAGGAGTGATGACGTTCCCCTTCAAAATACAGTACGGTATCGACCATATGTTCCAACAAACGTGGTCCTGCAATCGAGCCTTCCTTGGTAACATGCCCTACAATAAAGATGGCAATGCCCTTTGTTTTCCCGATTCTCATCAACTCTGCCGTACACTCCCTTACCTGGGATACACTGCCGGGGGCAGACGTCACGTCAGGATGAAAAACCGTTTGAATCGAATCGATGATGACGAAATCCGGTGAGATTTGCTCAATCGTTTGATGAATCAGCTCCAGATTCGTTTCCGCAAATATATATAAATCATCTGATTTCACACGCAGTCGATCTGCCCGGAGCTTGGTTTGCTTGATGGATTCCTCTCCGGAGATGTATAAAACCTTCTGCTTCTGATCAGCAAGCTGAGCCGACACTTGAAGCAACAAAGTGGATTTTCCGATGCCCGGGTCTCCACCAATCAACACAAGCGACCCTGGCACTACTCCTCCCCCGAGCACCCGGTTCAACTCTTTCGACTCGGTCAATACCCTCGGCTCCTGCTTGGTTTCGATGGAGATCAGCTTCTCTGCTTTAGAAGGTCCTGTGTTTTCTGAGTGCATAAACGACGTCCTGGGTTTCTTCCCGGTCATTTCAACCTCTTCCACCATCGTATTCCACTCGTTACACCCCGGACATTTCCCCATCCATTTAGCAGACTCATATCCACAAGATGAACACACAAACTTAGTCTTTTTCTTTACCAATCTATTCTTCCCCTCTTTTACTCTATTTGTACTCCTACCCATTCAGGATAATACCATTTGGAATGATTGTATCGGTTTTATGTATGGGATTCAATTGAAAAGCGCAGCCGGCTTGACCAGGCCCGAAAAGCATAAGACGAGCTCGCTGAAAAGGCGTTCTTTGCCTTTTTGGCGAGATTGACTTATGACCTCGAGGGACTAGCCGGCGGAGCTAGACAACAAGAAAAGCGCAGCCGGCTTGACCAGGCCCGAAAAGCATTCATTATGATAAAAGAGGTACACGAAAAACATATACGTGTACCTCTTTATCACCTTGCTATTATGTCGGAGTATTGGCTGCTTCCTCTTTATTAACCTTTACAACAAATTCACTTTCTTCTACGTCGATCAAAATATTCTGCCCTGTCAGCACTTTTCCTCTTAATAATTCCTCTGACAGTTTATCCTCTACATGTTTCTGGATGGCGCGACGCAGAGGCCTTGCTCCGTATTCAGGATCGAACCCTTCATCTGCAATCTTTTCTTTGGCTGCAAGAGAAAGCTCTAAATGAATATCCTGCTCTTTCAAGCGGTTTGTCAATTGATTCGACATCAATGTCACAATCTCTTTCAAGTGGTCTTTTTCAAGAGAGTGGAACACGATGATTTCATCGATACGGTTTAGGAATTCAGGTCGGAACGCACGCTTCAGCTCTTCCATGACCTTTCCTTTCATATCTTTATAATCCTGTTTCCCGTCCTGGATATTGAAACCCACGTACTTGTTGCTCTTAAGGGACTGTGCACCAACGTTTGAAGTCATGATCAACACCGTATTCCTGAAGTCGACGGTTCTTCCTTTGGAATCTGTCAAACGGCCATCCTCTAATACTTGAAGGAGAATGTTGAATACATCCGGATGCGCTTTTTCAATTTCATCTAAAAGAACGACCGAATATGGCTTGCGACGAACCTTTTCCGTTAACTGTCCGCCTTCTTCGTATCCTACATATCCTGGAGGTGAACCGACCAAACGGGAGGTCGAATGCTTCTCCATGTACTCGGACATATCGATACGGATCATTGCCTCTTCATCACCGAACATAGACTCTGCAAGTGCACGTGCCAATTCCGTTTTCCCGACTCCTGTAGGTCCCAAGAAAATGAAGGAACCAATCGGACGCTTTGGATCTTTCAGACCCGCTCTTGCACGGCGGACGGCTTTTGATACCGCAACTACTGCTTCTGACTGCCCGATGACTCTGGAATGAAGGATTTCCTCTAATTTGAGTAAACGATCCGTTTCCGTTTGAGCTAATTTCGATACCGGAACTCCCGTCCAGTTTGAAACAACCTTCGCAATATCTTCAACGGTCACTTCTGTATTTTCCTGCCCTTGCTTTTCTTTCCATGTGTTCTTTGTTTCTTCCAGCTCTTCACGAAGCTTTTGTTCTGAATCTCTTAGAGAAGCTGCTTTTTCGAATTCCTGGCTTTGAACCGCTGCATCCTTCTCTTTGCGGATTTCTTCCAGCTTTGCTTCAAGCTCTTTCAGGTTTGGCGGCGTCGTATAAGAACGTAAGCGCACCTTGGAACCTGCTTCATCAATTAAATCGATTGCCTTATCCGGTAAGAAACGGTCTGAAATATAGCGATCAGAAAGCTTCACTGCCGCGTCAATCGCTTCATCCGTAATAGATACGCGGTGATGCGCTTCATAACGATCACGTAATCCTTTAAGGATCTGGATGGACTCCGATGCCGTTGGCTCATTGACTTGAATTGGTTGGAAACGACGCTCAAGCGCTGCATCCTTTTCGATATATTTACGGTACTCATCCAATGTCGTGGCACCAATACATTGTAATTCCCCGCGTGCAAGGGATGGTTTTAAGATGTTGGAGGCGTCAATGGCTCCTTCAGCCCCACCTGCTCCGATTAACGTATGGAGCTCATCGATGAAGAGGATGATATTACCCGCCTGACGGATTTCATCCATGACCTTCTTCAGACGATCCTCGAACTCCCCGCGGTATTTCGTACCGGCTACAACCGTACCCATATCAAGGGTCATTACGCGTTTGTCTCGCAGGATTTCAGGCACTTCATTGGCGATGATCTGTTGTGCAAGACCTTCTGCGATCGCTGTCTTACCTACCCCGGGCTCACCAATTAACACCGGGTTATTCTTCGTACGACGACTCAGTACTTCAATGACGCGCTGAATTTCCTTGCTTCGACCAATGACCGGGTCTAAACTGCCTTCACGGGCAATGGCTGTCAAATCACGGGCTAAGCTGTCAAGTGTAGGCGTGTTGGCATTGGCGTTGCCTCCACCCTGATGGTTGCTTGAATCATTACTGCCAAGCAACTGCAATACCTGCTGTCTTGCTTTATTCAAGCTGACACCAAGATTACCAAGTACCCGGGCGGCCACTCCTTCACCCTCGCGGATCAACCCGAGTAAAATATGTTCTGTTCCTACATATGAGTGACCCAGCTTACGGGCCTCATCCATGGAAAGTTCAATCACTTTCTTCGCACGAGGTGTGTAATGGATCGTTTGAGATTTCTCGGTTCCTTTCCCGATTAACCCTTCGACTTCCTTCTGGATCTTTTCAGGGCTCAGTCCCAATGCTGTAAGTGCCTTGGCGGCGATTCCTTCACCTTCGCGGACAAGTCCTAATAAAATATGTTCAGTACCAATATTACTGTGCGACAAACGAATCGCTTCTTCTTGAGCTAATGCCAATACTTTTTGGGCTCTTTCTGTAAATCGACCAAACATCATATTATTTTTCCTCCTCACATGTATCTTTATCTAACTTAATTCGCTCCCGAATCAAAGAAGACCTTCTTATATCTCGTTCATTTGGTCTCAGTGGACCTCCGGAATATTGTTGTAAAAAACCAGGTTGGGTTAAAATCATTAGTTCATTCAATATATTCTTAGATATCACTTTGATGTATCCTAAATCGATTCCAAGCCTGACATCCGATAAACACTTCGCAGCTTCCTTGGACTCAATGATCCTGCTGTGCTCCAGCACCCCAAGAGAACGGAAGATCCTATCTTCTAATTGTATGTTTGACGTTTGAACTAATGCGTCCCTTGCCGATTGTTCTTTCTCGATGATCTGTTTCACGACACTTAACAAATCTTCTACGATATCCTCTTCCGACTTACCAAGTGTCGTTTGATTGGAGATCTGAAAGATATTCCCAAGCGCCTCGCTGCCTTCTCCGTATATCCCTCTTACCACCAACCCCAACTGATTGATCGCTGGAATGATACGGTTTAATTGCTGCGTTAACACAAGTCCCGGCAAGTGCATCATGACCGAAGCCCTGAGCCCCGTACCCACATTGGTAGGACAAGTCGTCAAGTAGCCATGCTTCTCATCAAACGCAAAGTCAAATTCACTTTCAAACCAATCGTCGATCTCATTGGCTTTCTGTAAAGCTTCCTTCAATTGCAGACCAGGATATAAACACTGTATTCGAATATGATCCTCTTCGTTTACCATTATGCTAATATCTTCCTCACTGGATAAAAGGACAGCTCCGTAGTTCGTTTCCTCTGCCAGATTTGGACTTATGAGGTGTTTCTCCATTAATACCCTCTTTTGGAGTGGCTGAATCTCACTTGTAGGTAAAAATTCTAATTCTCCTAAATTATTTGGATATGATGGGAGCTTCTCCTTTACCCGATCCACGATCTCCCTTGCTTCCTCAGAAGAATAAAGAGTGGAAAAACGGAAGTCCGTCAAATTCCTAGCGAGCCTTACCCTCGAGCTGAGGACAATATCCGAATTCGGCCCCTCTTCACTCATCCAGGAACTGACGGCATTACTTAAGAACTTCTCAAGATTCATTCTTTATCGCCTCCCTCTTTCTTTATCTCCTTTTCCAGGGAGCGGATTTCGTCACGGATCTCGGCTGCTTTCTCAAACTCTTCATCCTCAATCATCGTTTGCAATTCAGACTTCAAGTGCAATACCTTCTTTTTCACATGGATGGCTCCACCCATACGCTCCGGAACCTTCCCGTGATGTTCGACATTGCCACTATGAACACGCTTTAATAATGGTGTGAGTTCATCTTTAAACGTTTCATAACAATGAGCACAGCCAAAGCGTCCCACATTAATGAACTGATGAATCGTCATTTTACATTTTTCACACTGTAAAACTTCTGTCTTAGGAATCTCAGTTTCCTTAGCCTGCTTAAATGCAGGAGTTATATTAAGAAGACCTGCCAATAGATTGTTCACAGAAAACCCGGGAGAAGAGTCAAACATAAACATCTCACCCTTATCCTGAGCACATTGCTCACATAAATGAACCTCTGTCTTTTCCCCGTTTACCACCTTGGTAAAATGAAGGGTCGCAGGTCTTTCACCACACTCTTGACAAATCATCCCATTCACCTCTCCAACACTTACTCATACTTCAATGTATCCAGCATGGCTCTAAGCATTCTTCCTCGCAGGATATCCCGTTCAGGTAATTCGACCATGATGACCGATCGATCCATCACACTCAGCATGATCTTGGCTTCTCTTTCAGAAATGATCTCTTCTTCCACTAACCGAAAAACAATATCAGCTGCCGTATTCTGGCTGATCGTTTGGGTAATCAAGGCCACTAACTGATCGATCAAGTGAACCTGATCGTGGGCCTTCACCTTCATGATTCGGATGTAACCACCGCCGCCACGTTTACTTTCTACTACATACCCTCGTTCTATGGTAAAACGGGTATTGATCACATAATTAATTTGAGAAGGAACACATTGAAACTTATCAGCGATCTCGCTTCTTTTAATCTCGACTATCTCACTTTCACTGAGTTCTAACACATTCTTTAAATAGTTTTCAATGATGTCGGATATGTTCCTCATCAAACCTCCTCCTCATTTTGACTTTGACTATATTTGACTATAATTATACAACCGCGTTTTAAACTTTGCAATTATGAAGTTTGACCTTAGAAGTTTTCCTGTTTAAGGAAGGTTTTAAACGTGTGAATGTGAGATTGTGGGATAGAATTTTGGAAATGGGGCATTGGGTGGGTGTGGGTTTCTGAACGGGAACTTTGTTGGAATTGGTTTTAGGGGGTTTTTGATTAGTGGTGTAGTGTGGGTTATTGGATGGGTGAGAGGATTGATTATTTCATAGTAAGGGATGTAGTGGATCACTATGTTAGCTATTTAGATAGTGAAAGTGATCTCATTTGGATGAATGCTAGTGTTTTAACTGATGAGATGAGTGTGTGCTTTTGAAGATTTCGTGGTGATTGCGTCGTTTTTCATTTTATTGCGTCATTTCGGAGGGTGATTGCGTCATTTTTTTATTTTTTGCGTCATTCTAATCTTATTTGCGTCATTTTTTCTTTTATTGCGTTTTTTACCGATTAGTTCCTTTTATTATCTCACTGCTCATCCATTTATAACAACCAAAACAAAAAGAGTAACTCCTAAGAGCTACTCTTTCTTCACATTTGCCTGGCGACGTCCTACTCTCACAGGGGGAGCCCCCAACTACCATCGGCACTGAAGGCTGCGGCTAGTGATGAGCGGCGAATCTCTTCGTCCGCTTCACTCGTCCAGATCCTCGTGTGGGGGCCACACTCCGGTCTTCACTCCCTCGCGTCCTCGACCTTCTTGCTCCTCCCTACCCTCGCACTGCGGTCGAGGAGAGATCATGTCAATCCTAATGTTCTTCGAACAAATTCAATTCAACCCAAAAAAAGAGTAGCTCCTAAGAGCTACTCTTTTACTATTTGCCTGGCGACGTCCTACTCTCACAGGGGGAGATCCCCCAACTACCATCGGCGCTGAAGAGCTTAACTTCCGTGTTCGGCATGGGAACGGGTGTGACCTCTTCGCCATTATCA
>NZ_LIXZ01000020.1 GCF_001305855.1 Rossellomorea vietnamensis
CGGTTTCCCGGAGTTATCCCAGTCTTACAGGCAGGTTACCCACGTGTTACTCACCCGTCCGCCGCTGATATCAGGGAGCAAGCTCCCATCAATCCGCTCGACTTGCATGTATTAGGCACGCCGCCAGCGTTCGTCCTGAGCCAGGATCAAACTCTCCGATAAAAGTTTGAATAGCTCTTTAAAAATAAATCTAGAATTAACGTTGACGTATTGTCTTGTTTTGTTCAGTTTTCAAGGTTCAATGTGTATGTGCTTCTGTTTGAAGCGACCCTTTAAATATTACATTATCGACTCTTCTAAGTCAATAACTTTTTTTAAAAAGTTTTTCGTGTTGTGTGTCGCGTTTTGCGGCAACAGATAATACTATACCACCATAAAAACCTTGGGGCAAGAGTTTTTATGATTCTTTTTTAACTTCTATAGAATATCAGTCTAATGACATTGTTTCCTTTCATTTTTGCGTAAAAGAAAGAGTGCCTTTAGTCCCGATAGAGTGTTTGCACCAAATTATTATCTGCCATCCTTTTCGATACGATTCAAAAAAAACAGCCGAGGCTGAAACCCCGGCTGTTCCTATATATCTTATTAGTCACGGTGACGCATTAATGGGAATAATAGCACGTCCCGGATGGATGGGGAATTGGTTAACAGCATAACAAGTCTGTCGATACCGATTCCGAGGCCACCAGTTGGAGGCATTCCGTATTCAAGAGCCTCGATGAAATCATTATCCATCATGTGGGCTTCGTCGTTTCCTTCTTCTCTTTCTTTTAATTGTGCCTCAAAGCGTTCTCTTTGATCGATCGGATCATTGAGCTCCGTGAAGGCATTGGCATGTTCACGGCCAACGATGAATAGTTCAAAGCGGTCTGTAAAGCGTGGGTCTTCGTCATTCTTCTTCGCAAGTGGAGAAATTTCCACGGGATGACCATAGATGAAGGTTGGCTGAATTAACTTATCTTCCACCTTTTGTTCGAAGAATTCATTGACGACGTGACCATATTGCATATTGTCTTTGATTTCGATGCCGTGTTCTTTTGCAAGGGCCCGTGCATCTTCATCGGACATTTCCTGCCAGAAGTCAACACCCGTTTGCTCTTTAACGGCATCTACCATATGAAGGCGAGTCCATTCCGGCTCAAGATTGATTTCATTGTCAGCGTATTGAACCGTAGTAGATCCGAATACTTCTTTCGCAATGTGAGCAACAAGGTTTTCAGTCAAAGCCATGATATCACGGTAATCTGCATACGCTTCGTAAAGCTCGATCATCGTGAACTCAGGATTATGTCTTGTTGAAACTCCTTCGTTACGGAATACACGTCCAATTTCGTATACTTTTTCAAGTCCACCGACGATCAGGCGTTTTAAATGAAGCTCGATGGCGATACGCATATAAAGCGGCATATCAAGAGCGTTATGATGTGTATTGAACGGACGGGCAGAAGCCCCACCTGCGATTGCGTGCATCATTGGTGTCTCTACTTCCAGGTAACCGTTGTTATCCAGGTATCTTCTCATAGATTGAATGATGCGGCTGCGGGCGATGAACGTTTCTTTGCTTTCCTGGCTTGTAATCAGGTCCAGATAACGCTGACGGTAACGTTGTTCAACGTCTTTTAATCCGTGAAATTTTTCAGGAAGCGGGCGAAGTGCCTTCGTCAGCAGGTGGAATTCTTTCGCTTTAACAGAAAGTTCCCCTACTTTTGTTTTGAATACAGTACCTGTGATCCCTACGATATCACCAAGGTCTGCTGTATTGAAAACCTCATATGCTTCTTCACCGATGGCATCTTTACGAACATAGATTTGAACTTGTCCAGCCAGGTCCTGAAGGTGGGCAAATCCCGCTTTTCCTTTTCCACGCTTCGTCATGATACGGCCTGCAATCGTGACGGTGATATCTTTCTCTTCCAGTTCCTCTTTAGAAAACTCATCGAATTGAGATTTGATATCCGATGAACTGTGTGTACGATCATATCGTTTACCGAATGGATCCTGTCCTTTTTCACGGATGGCTTCCATCTTTTCGCGTCTTACGCGAAGCTGGTCATTGATTTCTTCGTGACTCATGTGTTTCACTCCTATTCTATCTGCTTGCTTTAGTAGACTAATACGGTTATATACCATACTATTTTACACAATATCTATGTTTGTAACACCCCTAAAGTACGAGTAATTTCAGAAACGTACGTCGAGATGCACGAAAACCTATCGAGAAATCTAAAAAAGGCCGATCCAATTGGGTGACAGTGTCACATATTGGTTACAGCCTTATCTAGAATAACATAAAAAGGAATACAGGTGAATCAAGGGGCATTTACTGACTACGGCCGGTTTCTTCTTGGGGGATAAGATCGTCCAGGGGGATGTTCAGTACTTCTGCAACATTCACCAAGAAATCCTCTTTCGGTATCCGACTCCCTCTTTCCACTTCTCCAAGGACCGACACGGAGATGGAAAGCTCCTTGGCCAAACTTTCCTGAGTATATCCTTTTAGCTTTCTGAATGCACGAATGCGTCTTCCCCATTTATCTGTTTCCATAACCGAACTCCTTCTTTGTCAGGTATTTCGTCCAGAAATTCAGCGAACGGGGCATTAAAAGAAGGATGCTCAATCCGCGGAGCCACCTCTAATAACGGGATTAATACAAATGCTCTTTCTTGCATCCTTGGGTGAGGGATGAGTAGATTCTCTGTTTCGACCGTATCACGATTAAAGAGTAGGATGTCCAGGTCTATTATTCTCGGACCCCATTTGAACTCCCTTTCCCTTCCAAGGTCGATTTCCACCTGCAAGCACTGATGTAATAGAGTTTCTGGACTTAAACTGGTACGAATTTCGATGACCATGTTCAAAAATTCATCTTGTTCTGTAAATCCTACCGGGTCTGTTTCATACAGAGAGGATTGTTTCGTTACCTCTATCTTACCATGACTGCCTAAGATGTTTATGGCTTTTTCTAAATAACCCGCCCTGTCTCCCATATTGGAACCAAGTGAAATATATGCAGTATTCATCCTATCGACTCCTATTAATCTCCACCGCCACCGATTGGTAATGACCTGGAATGGGTGGATCAGGCTTGATTAGTGTGATTTTACAGCTCTTGACAGCATTGAATGTTTCCAGGATTCGGGAAGAGATGTCTTCAGCCACGGCTTCGACTAAATTCCTTGGCTCTCCCTCCACAACCGATTTAGTGATGGAATAAATCTCCGCATAGTTAACGGAGTCTTCAAGCTGATCGCTTTGACCGGACTTCCTTAAATCTAAATGCAACTCTACACTAACACGAAAACGTTGTCCAAGTTTGTTCTCTTCCTGGAATACACCGTGATAGCCGTAAAACTCCATTTCATTTAACAGAATCTTATCCATATATTTTCTCCTTTCCTACGAGGACATCCATCATTTTTGCCATACGTGCCATCTCCTTTACATCATGAACACGTACGATGTGACAGCCTTTTTGAATACCGTAGCAAACTGTTGCCCCCGTCCCTTCCATCCTTTCCTCGACAGGGAGGTCAAGGACATGTCCGATGATGGATTTCCGTGACGTTCCAAGCAGAACCGGATAGCCAAGTGAGACGATGACATCCAGATGCCTCATCATATCTATGTTCAATTGTACTGTTTTGGCAAAACCAATGCCAGGATCGAGGATGATTTGTTCATCCTTTACTCCCGCTTCCTTAGCGATGAAGATGCTCTCCTGCAAATCTTGAATCGCATCCCGTACGAAATGGCTGTATTCCCGATTATCCCGGTTATGCATGAGAATGATCGGGGCACCGGTATCCGCCGCTACCCGTGCCATTTCAGGGTCCTTTTTCGCACCCCATACATCATTAATGATACTTGCGCCTGCTTCAAGCGCTTTTCTTGCCGTGGCAGCCTTATACGTGTCAATGGAGATTGGTACGTTCACTTCCCGGGAGATTGCTTCAATAATCGGCACAACCCGAGAAATCTCTTCTTCGGCAGGTACGACCTCATGGCCAGGCCGGGTCGACTCACCACCTATATCAATGATGTCTGCACCCATCTCCACCATTTCTTTCGCACGTTCCACAGCCCGGTCCAGCTCATTGAAAGACCCGCCATCCGAGAACGAATCGGGAGTGATATTAAGTATCCCCATGATAAGCGTCTTCTGTGTAAAATCCAGTTCGTATTCTCCGCACTTCACTGCGTCATCCCCCTCGCTTCATTTCCTGTATTGAATTCAAGTGTCGTTTATATATTGTGTACTGCTCATGAAAGAGTCCAACAACCTTTCCATGTCGTCCCGGTAACCGTATGGAATCCATTTTGTTTACCGGTATGATCTCTTGAACGGAATTCGTGAAAAACACTTCATCCGCTTCAATCATTTCCTTTTTTTCAAACATCCCGACCTGTACCGGTATATTCAATCGATCGGCAAGAGCCAGGATGAACTGCCTGGTGATCCCGTTTAACAGTCCGGTTTCCACCGACGGCGTATATAATTCTCCGTCCTTTACCCAGAAGAGGTTGGAGGTGATCCCTTCACAGAGGAACCCTTCTTTTGTCAGAAAGATGCCTTCTTTATCTGGCGATGCTCCGATTTCCCTTTTTGCCGCCATATTGTTCAGGTAATGATGGGATTTGAGACGTTCTCCCGTTTCCGGAGTGTTTCTTCTAAGCTTTAGGAATACCCCTTCTTTTTCCTTTAAAGGGGAGGGTGGCGGTAATTCCTTTTGAAAAAGTATGACGGTTGCATCCTCATAAGGAGTCGTCTTCAAGCCGATTTCTCCAGGCCCACCTGACACATTGAAACGGCAATACGCATCCTTAAGGTCATTTTTCTTTAACAGCTCCGAGATGGTCCGCCTGATCTTTTCCTCTTCCAGGTCGGCTTCAATATTCAATTCCTTTAACCCCCGGGAAAGTCTGTTCAGATGATCCTTTAGCAAAAATGGATGGCCGTCATAGGTGCGAAAGGTTTCAAACACTCCCATGCCGTACAAGTAGCCGTGATCAAATGGAGAAATGGCCGCTTCTGACTGGTGAACGATATCCCCGTTAAGATATAGATACATGGGTCACGCCATCCCTACTTTTTTATACGCGTTCAGAAAGTTGAGGAGCAGCCGCTTCCCCTGCTCAGTCATGATGGATTCTGGGTGGAACTGCACTCCCTCCACGGGAAGGTATTTATGTCTGATCGCCATGATTTCTCCCTGCGCGGTTTCGGCAGATATGTCGAAGCAATCCGGAAGAGTCTCCCGTTTAACGATCAGGGAATGATACCTCGTTGCATTGAAAGGTTTCGGCATCCCTTCAAATACGGTTTTCCCGTCATGTATCATCGGGGAGACCTTTCCGTGCATCAACCGTTCGGCTCGAATGACGTCTCCTCCGAAAACCTGGGCGATGGACTGATGTCCGAGACAAACGCCGAAGATCGGAATCTTCCCGGCAAATGCCCGGATCGCTTCCAGGCTGACACCCGCTTCGTTCGGGCTGCACGGACCCGGAGAAATCATCAAATAATCCGGGGACATAGCTTCAATTTCATCGAGGGTGATCTCATCGTTCCGCTTCACGATCAGTTCTTCCCCAAGTTCCCCTAAGAATTGTACAAGATTATAGGTGAATGAATCGTAGTTATCAATCATGAGAATCATAGATTTTCTCCTTCCGCCATACCCTTCGCTACCCAGAGGGCTTTCGCTTTCTTGAGGGATTCTTTGTATTCGTAGGCTGGATTTGAATCAATCACCACTCCTGCTCCTGCCTGGATGTGACCTTTTCCTTCTTTCACAAGCATCGTCCGTATGACGATGTTCAATTCCATATCGCCATTGACCCCGATCCAGCCAATTGAGCCTGTGTAAATCCCCCGCCTGACCGGTTCAAGCTCTTCGATGATCTCCATCGTCCTCACTTTAGGCGCACCTGTGATCGTCCCCCCGGGAAAAACAGAACGAATGACGTCCGCCCCCGTTTTGGTTTCATCCAGTTTCCCCCTGACATTTGATACGATGTGCATGACATGGGAATATTTTTCGATCACCATGAACTCGTTGACTTCGACTGTCCCGTATTGGCATACCTTCCCCAGGTCATTCCGCTCCAAATCCACAAGCATCACATGCTCGGCTCTTTCTTTTTCATTATGGATCAGTTCCAGGGCAAGTCTTTCATCCTCTTCGGCATTCTCACCACGGGAACGGGTACCTGCAATCGGCCTTGTGCTTACTTCCGTTCCTTTTTTCTTCACGAGCAGCTCAGGTGACCCGGACACAATCTGGAAATCCGGGCTGTGGATATAACTCATATAGGGAGAGGGGTTTAATTCCCGAAGCTTTTTATAAACCTCATATGGCTCTGTTCTCAACTGTTGAGACTGGCGGACAGATAAATTCACCTGAAAGACATCCCCCTGTGAGATATAAGATTGAATTCTTTTCACTGCCTCTGAAAACTCTTCCTCATCCATCGACACTTCAATATCCGCCCTGTCTAGAGGCAGAGGATTGCTCTTCGTATCATTGATGGAGGAGAGGGCACCCGTCCAGGAGGATGTCCAGCGTGAAAGCTCCACCTTTGCCGATTCCGTCTCTTGATCGGATAAAATCATCGTCCATAAACAATTCTCCTGATGATCGAAAACCGCCCACTCCTTCAGGTAATAAAAATACAGGTCGGGGATCTCCAGATCATCCCGCCACAGTGAAGGAAGTTTCTCGATCTTTCTTGCATAGTCATAACTAAGAAAACCGATCACTCCCCCCTGGAAGTCAGGGAGATCCTCTTTTCTTTCCGTTCGATAGGGGGTCATCCATTTTTCCAACTCAATCAACGGATCTCCTTGGATCACTTCAGTGCCAGATGAGTCTTTTATACTCAAGCCCTCCGGAATACTGTGTAAAATGACGTCAGGTCGCAGTCCAGCCACACTATATCGTCCACCCCGGCCACTTTCCAACAAAATATGATGTGTTTGATGCTGACTAAGCTGTTCGTATGCTGAGAAGAATTGTTCTTTGGTTGTATGGTTTTTATGAAAATACAGGTGCTGCACGGACCCCTCACACTCCTAATGTTTATCTCCTTTCATGATACATGAACTTCGAGGAGGTTTCATCGTTAAAAATTTGAAATCATGTGCGGTCTGATCGATTTTTCAGCATTAAAAAAGATCCCGAAGCAACTTACACTTCAGGATCCTGCATTTACATTCTATTCTTCATCAAATTGGTAAAGAGGGGTGCTTAAATAGCGTTCTCCGTTACTAGGGATGATGGCCAGCACTTTTTTTCCCTTCCCTAACTTCTTCGCTACTTCAAGAGCGGCGTAGATGGCGGCCCCGGAGGAAATTCCGCCAAGGATCCCTTCTTCTTTTGCCGCTCTTCTTGCAAAGTCAAATGCTGAATCCTTATCGACCTGTATGACATGGTCATATACATCAGTATCTAAAATCTCAGGGATGAATCCGGCTCCGATTCCCTGGATCTTATGAGGACCCGGCTTCCCTCCTGATAAAACAGGGGAATCCGACGGCTCGACTGCGTATAATTCAACCGATGGATAATGCTTTTTCAACACTTCCCCAACGCCTGTAATCGTTCCGCCCGTCCCGATACCTGCGATGAAGGCATCAAGCTGATCACCCATCTGTTCCACGATTTCCGGTCCGGTCGTTTCACGATGAACCTTAGGATTAGCTTCATTTTTGAATTGCTGCGGCATGAAGAAGCCTTTTTCTTTCGACAGCTCTTCCGCTTTGCGAATGGCGCCACCCATTCCTTCAGAACCCGGTGTCAATACAAGTTCTGCACCGTAAGCCCGTAACAGATTGCGCCTTTCTGTACTCATCGTGTCAGGCATGACGAGCAAAGAACGGTATCCTTTAGCGGCAGCGACCATGGCAAGGCCGATGCCCGTGTTACCGCTTGTCGGCTCAACGATCGTATCTCCGGGTTTGATCGTACCTGCAGCTTCCCCTGCTTCAATCATTGCCAGGGCGATCCGGTCCTTCACGGAACTGCCCGGATTCATATATTCTAATTTCAAATAAACATCCGCACTATTCTCATCCACTAATCGATTCAGTTTTACCACTGGAGTCTGACCTATTAATTCTGAAATTGAATTGGCTACTCTCACCATTCGTTCATCACTCCTAATTCCAAGTAAATTTGTTGGTTTTAATAAAATGTAACAATATTCAATATATTTGTCAACGATAATGCTTTTCTTTCCAGGGCACTTCTCCATGTGCACACTTCCGCGATTGCACACCCTCACTCACCTACATTTATATGCACCTTGCACTTATCCTATGTTTCGTTTAAAGGAATCGAAGTATGTAAAAGGAGCTGACCGAAGCCAGCTCCTTCATTATTCCTGTTTGCCATAAAACCACTCGACGTTCACTTCATCCCAAAAGGATTCAGGCTTTAACGGTGTTTCGACTTGTTCTAAAGCAATCTGTCTGCGAATTTGTGATTTTACTTCCTTAAACGAAAAATCTCTCTCCTTCAGGATACCGTCTACGTAATAAAACACATATTCTGAATCCTGTTGAATCGGGGAGGTCCATTCACCCTGTGATAACTGTTCTACCTCCGATTTCGCTTCCGGAGAAAGAATATCCCCATCAATGGGGACATACCCGATGTCCCCTCCTAAATGTGCGCTTTGCTCATCGGTAGACCGCTCCATGGCCAATGCTTCAAAGTTAGATCCGCCATCGAGTTCCTTCAGAACCTGTTCCGCTTCTGTTTGATCCGCTACCTTCAGCTGCTTCAGCTTATACATTTTAGGGATTGAATACTGGTCCTCGTTCTGAGTATAGAATTTTTTCATCTCTTTTTCAGGAACCTGGACATCCTTCGTGATGAGCTCCTCTAATAATAATTCAGATTTGATCTGCTTTTTCAGCGTATTTTCATCTTCAAGGTTTTCTTCATCATAGGCATTATAAACGGATTGAATAAGATAGTATTCCTGTTCTACTTCTTTATTTGAAACAGAGATATCGTATTTCTTTGCTAAGTGGTCAATCACTTTTTGATTGACCATAGTTCTCAGTTCTTCTTTTCCATGTTGCTGCTCCAGTTCATATAACCAATCCTCACGGGTCACGGATTCTCCGCCGACCGATGCGACTACTTCCGGAGTACCGACTTTCCCTGAGGACCAGTTCCACACAAGCGTGATCAGATTCGTGACAAGCAGTACCCCTATGATCACCATGAGTACAGACCGTTTAATTCTCATTCTCCCATTCTCCCTGGATGTAATTTATTCCTTAGCGCTTGATTTCAGTTCTTCTAATTCTTCTTTAGAAAAAATATAGGCTTCATTACAGAAGTGACAGCTTGCTTCCGCACTTCCATCTTCATCGATCATCTCTTGAATTTCCTGTTCCCCTAAGCTGATGATCGCATTCGAAAAGCGCTCTTTGTTGCATTGGCACTTAAATGCCACCGGAAGCGTTTCAAGTACCTTGACTTCCCCTTCTCCAAGCACTTCTTCCAATACCTCTTCAGGTGTCAGGCCTTTTTCGATCAATTTAGAGATTGGAGGGATCTTCGCCAGACGCTCCTCAATCTTTGTGATTGTCTCATCTTCCGTTCCCGGCATAAGCTGGAGGATGAATCCTCCTGCAGCAAGAATCGAGTTGTCTGGATTGACCAACACTCCGACCCCTACAGAAGAAGGCACTTGTTCCGACGTGACGAAATAATAGGTGAAATCTTCCCCAAGTTCCCCCGATACAATGGGAACCTGACCTGAGAAATAATCCCTCATACCGATATCTTTCACCACCGATAACGTACCTTCCGTACCGACCGCCCTGCGGACATCAAGCTTTCCATGCTCATTCAAATCAAAGTGGACATGGGGATTGGTCACGTATCCTCTGACCTCGCCTTTTGCATTGCTGTCCACAAGGATGGCTCCGATCGGACCGCCGCCTTCTACTTTGATCGTTAATTTATTTTCACCTTTGAGCATGGCGCCCATCATCACACCGGCACTGATGCTTCGACCCAGTGCTGCAGATGCAGTCGGCCATGTACCATGTCTTCTTTGTGCTTCCCCTACTGTATCCGTGCTTTTGACAGCATACGCACGTACTTGCCCGTCATAAGCTAACGCCTTTACTAAATAATCACTCATGGTTGCAGCCCCTTTCACTTTAATTCATATTTCTCTTGTAAATTAATTTCAGCCCTTTTAACGTCAGGAATGGATCTACTACGTCTATGCTATTGGATTCTTTCGAAATCAGCGTGGCTAATCCTCCCGTGGCAATGACCGTTGGTTCTTTCTTACTTTGCGCTTTCATTCTTTGAACGATACCTTCGACTTGTCCGACATATCCATAAAGAATACCCGCCTGCATAGCTGTTACGGTATTCTTTCCAATGATCTGTTCTGGACGAGCGATTTCAATCCTTGGCAGTTTGGCAGCCTTCGAGTACAGCGCCTCCGTTGATATTCCTATTCCCGGGGCAATCGCGCCACCCATATATTGTCGTTCTTCATTGATATAGCAATACGTCGTCGCTGTACCGAAGTCAACGATGATGAGCGGGCCGCCGTATTCATGAATGCCGGCGACTGCATTGACGATTCGATCCGCTCCGACTTCCCTGGGATTTTCATACTTGATGTTCAAGCCTGTCTTAATCCCGGGTCCAACAACAAGTGGAGTAATATGAAAATACTTCTCACACATGCGTTCCAAACTGAACATGATCGGAGGGACAACAGAAGAAATGATGATTCCGTCAATTTCCTCAAACGTCAAATTCACATGCTCAAATAGATTCTTTACAAGCATGCCGAACTCATCTTCGGTTTTATGTCGATTCGTTTCAGCTCTCCAATGATATTTTAAATGGTCATTTTCATATACACCAAACACAATATTGGTATTCCCTACATCCATTACAAAAATCAATATCCTCACCTACTAAGCCAATTGTTTTCACACTGCCAACATCATACCATAATTTATTTAGAATAGGTACAAAAGCGGAACCGGCTTGGTCAGACCCGACAAGCATAAGGCGACTTCACCGGAAAGGCGTTTTTTGCCTTTTTGGTGAAGTTGACTTATGACCTCGAGGGGCTAGCCGGTGGAGCTGGATGAGTATAAAAGCAACCGGCTGGTCAGGATTCCACAACAAAAAGGATGCACCCATAAATGGATGCACCCTTCATTATTATGTGCGATCAGAATTAGTGTCGTCTTCTTTTGAAGTCGTGTCTTCTACAATCGCAGTGTCTTCATTTTTCTTTTGGATGTTCACCTTCACGTCACTGTTTTCCTGATCGGATTCATATGTGCGTTCAGGCAATTTGCCGTGATCCATCAGAGACTTGATTTGCGCTGCGTCTAATGTTTCTATATCCAATAAAGTTTTGGCAATGAGTTCAAGCTTTTCACGATTTTCAGTAAGAATTCGCTTCGCTCTCTCATAGCTTTCTTTGATGAGACGCTGCATTTCTAAGTCAATTTCATACGCGATGGCATCTGAATAGTTTTGTTCACTATTGATGTCACGTCCAAGGAACACTTGACCACCCTGGGATTGACCGAACTGAAGTGGTCCGAGCTTATCACTCATACCATATTCAGTGACCATTTTACGGGCGATTCCAGTTGCACGTTGGAAGTCATTGTGTGCACCAGTGGATACATCTCCGAAGATGATTTCCTCTGCCACACGACCACCAAGTAATCCGGTAATCTTATCAAGAAGCTCAGGCTTCGTCATGAAGTAACGATCTTCTTTAGGAAGCATGACAGCGTAGCCGCCAGCCTGCCCACGAGGAACGATGGTTACCTTATGTACCATGTCAGCTTCATCAAGGACTAATCCGATCACGGTGTGACCCGCTTCGTGGAATGCCACGATTTTACGTTCTTTTTCAGATATGACTTTGCTCTTCTTGGCAGGACCTGCAATGACACGGTCCGTTGCTTCGTCGATATCGCGCATATCAATTTTCTTCTTATCTTCACGAGCCGCCACAAGTGCCGCTTCGTTCAGAAGGTTTTCCAAATCGGCTCCGGAGAAGCCTGGTGTTCTCATGGCAATCGCTTTTAGATCCACTGAATCATCAAGCGGTTTATTATGAGAATGTACTTTAAGAACAGCTTCACGACCTCTAAGGTCAGGACGATCTACTGTGATTTGACGGTCGAAACGTCCTGGACGCAATAATGCCGGATCCAGAATGTCAGGTCGGTTCGTAGCAGCGACGATGATGATACCTTCGTTCGCTCCGAAACCGTCCATTTCAACAAGTAACTGGTTCAGGGTTTGTTCACGCTCATCGTGACCTCCGCCCAATCCTGCTCCACGTTGACGACCGACTGCATCGATCTCATCAATGAAGATGATACAAGGGGCGTTCTTCTTCGCGTTTTCAAATAAGTCACGTACTCGAGATGCACCGACACCGACAAACATTTCAACGAAGTCGGAACCACTGATTGAGAAGAAAGGAACTCCCGCTTCTCCAGCTACAGCTCGTGCAAGTAGGGTTTTACCTGTACCAGGAGGTCCCACTAGAAGGACACCCTTCGGAATGCGGGCACCCACTTCAGAGAACTTGCGTGGATCCTTTAAGAATTCCACTACCTCTACAAGCTCCTGCTTTTCTTCATCTGCACCCGCTACATCTTTAAAGCGGACTTTCTTCTTCTCTTCACTGTAAAGCTTAGCTTTACTCTTACCGAAGTTCATGACACGGCTTCCACCGCCTTGAGCTTGGTTAAGTAAGAAGAAGAACAGGATGAAGATGATGACAAACGGAATGATGGTTGTGAAGAAAGATACCCAGCCGCTTGTTTCCTTGGCCTGTAATACTTCCACATCGATACCTTGCTCCGATGCCGCAGTATTGATCTTATCCATCAGCTTTCCATCTGTGGTAAGGACATAGGTCAAGAAGTACTCTCCTTCTTTAGCCCCTTCCATTTGTCCTTTTACTTCATAAACACCTCTGCCGGGCTGAATTGAAAAAGAAGAAACATCTCCGTCTTCAAGGTTATTAATAAATGTACTGTACTCGATATTTTTGGTTGGCTCGTTGTTGTTACTGAAATAACTCACCACACCTATAATCACTAAAAAGACTAGTAAATAGAATATGGTGTTTCGAAAGATCCGGTTCATCCCTTACCTCCTCCCACGGGTAAACAAACTAAGTAAAATAGTATCATAGAAAATCATGGCATTACAACAAATTGCACTTACAAGATTCCTCTTTAGAATATACTTATTCTCCAGTTGTATACACTCTTGGTTTTAAAACACCGATATACGGCAGATTACGATATCTTTCAGCGTAATCGAGACCATATCCGACGACGAACTCGTCAGGGACAATAAAGCCGACGTAGTCCGCTTTGATATCTGCTTTACGACCGGTTGGTTTGTCAAGCAGAGTCACAATGCTGATGGATTTTGCCTTACGATAGCGGAAAAGCTCCACCAGATAGCTTAACGTCAATCCGCTGTCGATGATATCTTCAATGATGAGGATATCCCGGCCTTCCACTTTTGTATCTAAATCTTTCACAATCTTTACTTCTCCTGAAGAGACAGTAGAATTCCCGTAGCTGGATACATCCATGAAATCCATTTCCATATGAGTATCCATGCGCTTGCAAAGGTCAGCCATGAAAGGCATCGCACCTTTTAAAACGCCAATTGCCAAAGGAAAACGATCTTGATATTCCTCTGTTAATTGTGCACCTAATGCTTTAATTTTTTCTTGAAGTTCTTCTTCTGAAATTAACACTTTCTCAATATCTTGGTTTAACAATGTTCAACTGCCTCCTAGAAGATGATTGCTTGTAAATTGTAGTACTAAACTATTTTCCTGCTCTTCTCCCAAATCGTAAATAGACTTCTTCATTCCCGGAACCCAGAGGATCTGTTGTTCAGCGTCCACTACAACCGGCCACTCCTCACGAAGGTGAGCGGGAAGTTTATGATCGATAAAGAGGGTTTTCAGCTTCTTGGAGCCTGCCATCCCCTTCACTTTCATTCTATCCTCTTTTCTTCTCGTTCGCACGTAAAGAGGGAGGGACACAGCACTTGGATCAAGATAGATCACATCACTGGTACGATCCGGAGTGTGCGGGGAAGAATAAAGATGAAACTGATATTCACCTTGAATGTCCAGCCCCTTATCAACCTGCAGCTCATAACAATATGGACCCTCGGTTAAGGCTAATTCTCCAAAGTGAAAATAGCATGTATGATACGCACGTGTTACCTTAAGCCCCTTTGGTAAGTCTATGCTGGCATTCGGCGCTTTTCCTTTTAAAATACCCAATACACCGTAAATATGTATAGACGATAAGGAAGATGGTCTTAATTTGTAAAGATAGTTTAATATTAGATTAATCCCTCTTCTTTGTAAAGGCTGAGCCATTGCAAGAAAACCATCGATATGTATTGAGGAGTGATCCCCGGTGTTATTCCATACCTTATTCAACTTTTCCTTTGTTAATTCCTCTAAATATGCCTCATCTTCTGCTATTTCTTCACTAAATCGTTGAAATTGAAGATGGACATGAGGGTTTTCCTGTTTTAAGAATGGAAGGATTCTCTTTCTAAACCGATTCCTTGTATAAACTTCCTTCTGGTTACTGGGATCTCTCCGCGGTTCTAGATCATGTCTAACACAATAATCCTCGATCTCCATTTTAGTCACAGCGAGGAACGGCCGGATTATGTCACCGTCAGCAAATGATCGTTTCAGGGGAATGCCGGCTCTACCCGCCCCCGATGCCCCTCTTGTCAACTTCATCAGGATCGTCTCCACTTGATCATCCCCGTGATGACCCAAGGCCAGTTTGGTGGCTGACACCTCTCTCATGACATCCTCCAGAAACCTATAGCGAGTCTTTCGGGCGATATCCTGCATGCTTCCATTTGCGGCTTCGATTTCTTTCGAAACATTCACCCGTTTTCCGTAGAAGGGGATATTTCGCTCGTGACAGAAATCCTCGACGAACTGAAGCTCCTGAAAGGATTCGTCCCCCCTGAACATATGATCCAGATGGGCTGCGGCCACTTCCACTTCTAATCCTCCTTTGTTCGACTCAAGAAAATGCAGCAGCGCCAGGGAATCTGGACCGCCTGATACCGCTACCAGAATGCGGTCGCCCTTTTGAATGAGCTGGTGATCTTGAATAAATCGTTTTGCTGTATGCTCTAACATTGTGCTTCCTCTTCCTAAAACCATTTTCCCCATTGTATCAATTTCTATAGATTTCTCACACCGTTATGCTACAACAATTCTCCATAAATATACAAAACGTATAGGAGCGAGACAATGATCACAACAAGAACAGTCTCCAGAAAGTGACTTGATTTATTATTCCGCTTGTTCTGGTATCTGCTTGGATGGGGGGAAGATGTTCTTAAAGTAGCACTTTGCGGCACTGTTCGTTGGGCCTTCGGTTTCGGTTTCAGCTGCTGCACCGGTTGAGCATGCGAGAGTCCATGTAAAAGACTCTCTCTCATTTCGCTGGCGGTTTGAAATTGGCCATCGAGGGCATCCAGGATCGTCCCTGCGAATTTTTTCAGCTGATCCTTCGAATCCACAGCCTGCCTCAGTTGTTTTATATTCCCTTCCCCGGTCTTAGTGAAACGCGTTGGATAGGCCAAATTGATAAGGATCATCCCTACTGAGAAAAGATCATAGGAAGGTTCCGCCCTCCTGGATCCCCCAATCCAATACCCCCTATCAAAAAACTCCGTAAACTCTTTGATCGCCCGGCCATTAAGGGTGGTTCCCCCAACATCAATACAGCGAATCCTGTAAGGGGGACCTGTCACAATCAAGTTTTCAGGTTTTAGATCCCCAAAAACCCATCCTTCCTTATGAATCCTCTCCAAGTCTGTCAGGAGCTGAGCAACGAGGACACCTGTCCAGGAGAATCCCTTCGATTGAACAAATGACAAGAGATCGGTTCCCTGTATATATTCCATCACGTAGAAATGGATTTTCTGCCCCCTTAATTCCCAATCGTCCACATCAAGAAGCTTGGGCCCAAGGGGAGAACCTTGGACCTTTGAGAAAGCTTTTAATACATTGACTTCAGATGTAATCGACACATTGCTGTCACTCATTTTTAACGCCTGGTATCCTGAGGACCCTTGCACAAGATAGACAATCCCGTTCGCCCCGTACCCCAATTCTTTTACAATCGTATAGATATGTTTATACCACTTACCTCTTATAACTGTTCCAGGGGGGAAACTAAATGGTTTCTTCGAAGTATTGTTCATCATCGCCACGAGAGAGCAATCCCCTTAATGAACGTTTTTTCTTAAAGTGTGTAATGGCTTCTGAGATCGCCGGTCCGGTTGGAGTGATTCCGCCTGGAGACAATTTAGAGAAAATACTCGTCAGTGTTTCGAGTCTTGGTGTCCAATCCAGCAATTTTTCGACATCTTGTCGTTTCCCGGGAAATACAAACACAGAAAACTTGTTATCACCCATCCGTGCATTCAAGCTTAATGATAGATCCAGCAAGGCTTCTTTAACCGTCGGAAGCTTGTGCTTCATGCTTGCAGACGTATCGACAAGAATCAACACTTCCATATCGACGGATTCACCCAATTCATCCACTACTTCCATAACCTCTCCACGCTGTTCGGGAGGAAGTTCTTCCATGGAGGCAGATTTCCCGAGGATTTGTTTCAACTCTTTATTCACGACTCCCTGCAAGGTCTGTGTCATGGCTTTACGAGTGACCATCTGTACCGTTTGGGAAAGCGTTTCTGCATATACGATCTGGCTCACCCCACCCCCCGATAGAGCAATCCCTTCAATTTCCTGCATTCCATTATCATCTATGACGTCATTATCCATTACACCAATTACATTGACCGAGATTCCCTGCTCCTTGGCAAGGGCTGCCATCGCAATTGGATCTTCTCCTTGATTTGAGCAACCATCCGTAATTAAAAGAATTTGACGAAGTGTACCTGGCTTCATCAGAATCCCCTCCTCATTCTAAAGTTGATATCATCTTCGCCGAATAAGGAGGGATTTATACTCTAGTTAACTATTTTAAAGGGTGCTTACCCTAGGAAATTTTATCTTTCGTCTTCGATTTTTGCATGGGGATGGATGACCACTTCGGTATGTTATGTTTGATTTTTGAAACCACAATCGTCATATCATCCTCTATTAAACCTGAGCTCGACCTGATGACCTCCTCCATTAGTATATCTGCCACTTCCTGTGGATCATCGGTTTCGAGTTCCTTTATCTTTCTCTTCATCCACAGGTCATAATTTTCTACATGTTTCGGCCCCTCAAAGGCACCGTCACTCATCATGATGAGAAGATCTCCTGCTTTCAGCTGCTCCGAGACGACATCGACATCAAAGTCCTGCTGAAGCATTCCCATCGGCAAGTTGCTGGCTTCCACCTTGAGGATTTTATCCCCCCGCTTAATGAAGCTTGGTGTCGAACCTATTTTTAAGAACCTTGAAGACGCATTCTGCAGGTCGATCATGGCTAAATCCAATGTGGAGAAAATTTCATCATTCGTTCTGAGGGAGAGAATCGAATTGATGGACTTGATCGCCACCTGTTCTTCAATCCCCGACTCGAGGATCTTTTTCAATAGTCTCAGTGTTTCATTGCTTTCGTAATGGGCCCGTTCTCCGTTCCCCATCCCGTCACTGATCGCAACGGCATACTTCCCCCTTCCCAATTCAATCATGGAATAACTGTCTCCTGAAACCAGTCCGCCTCCTTTTGCCGCATGGGATGCCCCTGTATCGACGACAAATTTCTTGGCAGATTGAAAGGTTACATGACACTGACCATTCGGAAATTGAGCACATTCCTCCTTTTGTACAACGATGTTTTCACCCAGAATATCGGATAACATAGGTGCGATGAGCTTTTCCCCCTGTCCGTGACCTCCGCAATAAGGCATCGTCATATCGATATCGACATTCCCTTGCTCCAGGTTATAGATTTCAATGTTTTCGATCTCGATCCCGAACTCTCCGATACTCGCCAGGATCTGCTCTTCCTGAATATGATGATTCTCCCTTTCCCTCTGGATTTCTTTCGCGAAATTCCCCATGACTTCGGACACACCAAGCAGCTGGTCAGCCACAAGCTTCCTGCTTTCCTGAACCTGTTTCTTCAATTTCAGATTGGCCTGATAGAAAGTGAGCTCCTGATAGATCGTATCCTTCAATTTCTTCTCTCTCGTACAATGCTTCTCTACTTCTCTTTCAAGTTTCGGGGAAAGGGGGACCCTTCCCTGATCGTACTCGGTCATCACATCTTTCATGAGATTATAGGTTTTATCAAAATTTCGCGCCCAGCACTGATCCTTCTTAAAGCAGGTTTGACACGTTTTCTCCGTGACATTGCTTAGAAAATAGTCGAATTCTTTATCTTCCTCCTCTTCAAACCGGTCTTCAATTTGTTGAAAGCTATTTGAAAGAGCCTGAAACACTGACGAAAATTGAGTGACCCGGTGAGCGGTCACATCCCTCACCCGGCGCATATAGCCCTGCTGGTCCTGCTGATATTCAGCTGTACCAGGTATATGCCTCGCAATTTTAGACGTTAAACTTTGAGGGGTCAGAAATAGAAGTAATATGGCTACCCCAGATTCATAGAGAGTTTTCGTAATGACTGTATCCGAATCCCCGTACATGCCCATTAGTAATGTAGCGATTAACAAACCGATTGCCGCTCCGAATTTCTTCCCCTCTTTCATGAGTCCGCCCAGAAGACCGGAAAAAGCAAGCAAGCTCATTTGATAAAAGCTCGAAACGTTGGCTAAACTGAAGACGAGGCCGGTCACGACCCCTACCGTCGAGCCCATTGTAGCCCCTGCTATAAAGGAAAACAGCAGTACCAGATATCTTGATAACACATGTTCCACAGACAGATTGTATAATGACCATCCGATCGTTCCCGTCATGATCGAGGCGAGGAGGATGATCAAACTGACCACTTCTTCTGTTTTCAGTGATTTCCTTCTGCGCTGAACCGTTACAAGGGGGATGCTCTGGATGAAGATATAGGTTAAGAGAAACGCAAGGCTCGCTTCAATTACCGCCATGACCCCGTTATAGATCGTCAAGGCTTGTCCCTGTTGGACATAATCGAACCCAAGCTTGGCAGCCATCACCGTAAAGAACACATAAAATGCGACAGCCCTCACATTATTCTTGTGATATTTCTGCGATAATCGATACGTTAACAGGAATAATACCGCACTGACAAACGTATAACTGATACTAGGAATGGATAAGGTGAGCGCTCCTGCCAGCAATCCGATAAGTGCGATCGGTGACTTCTCTCTCCTGATGATATAAACCGACGCAAAGAACGGCAGAGCAAAAGGTGTCAGATGTGAAAGGATTAAGGCTCTTCCGAGGAGAAACCCGATGACGAATAAAGCAACCCCCTTTTCTACGAATAGCCACTCAAGCTTTGAATAAATGGACCGGATCCCCTTGGACAGTTCCACCTTCGTTTGTTCAATGTCAACGTTCTGAACAGGTTCGATGATCGACTGATCGACTTTCCCCATGTATGAAACACTCCCCATTTCTTTTTTGTTCAGTATAAATGGTACAGGCTCAAAACTTTGTCAAAATGAGGGAATGCATTCCAAGAATGTTTCGACGTCTTTCTATGGTTTCCGGTAAAATATTCAGAATATTCAAGCTCCCTTTCCTTTCGAGTTTGGATTTTTTCTTTTCAAATGCTTATGCAACCGTGCTTAAGGGAATTTTGACAATTTCTTTTATAATTGGTTATTGACAAGCAAACCCTTTCTGGGTATCATAGTTTTTGTGCCAAAAAGGCGCATATCCATATGGCGGTGTAGCTCAGCTGGCTAGAGCGTACGGTTCATACCCGTGAGGTCGGGGGTTCGATCCCCTCCGCCGCTACCATATTGTTCTGGCCCGTTGGTCAAGCGGTTAAGACACCGCCCTTTCACGGCGGTAACACGGGTTCGAATCCCGTACGGGTCATAGAAAAAAGACTATCATGATGATAGTCTTTTTTGTTTATTCTATTATCCGGTCAAACCTTTTCGGCAGATACCACTTCTTCGATCTGCTCTTGATGGTGCTTATCGTGACCGATGAAGTCTTCAAAAAATTCTTCCAGGGTAAAGCTTTGATCCCCGACTTTAAATGATTGTTCAAAATCATCTTCCGAGAGGCTTTTTACATATGTGATCATGCGTTCCCTTGTTTTGATCCCTTCTTCAATCAAATCTTCCTTGTTCACTACGCGATGGGCATATTCTTCCGCTTCTCCATTGAATTTCTGAAAATCAGGAAAAGGTGAAAGTTCCGTCCCTTCTGCAACATGAGGGAGAATCTCCTGTAAAGAATATTGATCCCATTTAATGATGTGGGATACATTGGCAGCGATCGACCATTTATCTTCCTCCATAGGCTTGAACCATTCATATTCACTGAGCAGCTTCAATTCCTCCAACCACGTCTTAAATGACTCATAATGATCGATAATCTGTTCGTTTTTCATCCATCCTGCCCCCACTAAAGTTATTTATCTCTAACTATTCGATAGGAGCAGGTGAAATTCCTGTGTAATGGTTTCTATCCAAATATAAAAAAACAGGCATACTCATCAAAATGAGTATGCCTGTTTTCCGTTCACAACCTGCTATATGGGTTAATAGACAGCAAGTTAACCTTTTTTCGCCCCTTTTCCACCACGACGAGATTCAGTGTTCTTCTTTAAAGATGATAAACGATCCTCACTGTCTTTCAAGAAACGTGCCATCTTTTGTTCGAAACTTTCTTTCGTACGTGTGTCGTTCGGTTTGTTATTACTACGCGGGCGTTGAGGACGCTGAGGGCGCTGAGGGCGTTGTGGTTGCTCTTTCGCTTTACGGATGGACAAACCGATTTTTCCATCTTTCTCAACATTAATAACCTTAACTGTTACTTCGTCGCCGACTTTAAGGTGTTCGTTAATATCCTTAACATAGTTGTCTGCAACTTCACTAATGTGAACTAAACCTGTTGAACCTTCCGATAATTCCACGAACGCTCCAAAATTTGTAATACCTGTTACCTTACCCTGTAACTTGCTGCCTACTTCGATTGACATAAAAGAAATGCTCCTCCTTAAAATTATAAAAGATAAACCTTATTATATATTATAGCCAATTAAAAAAAAGAGTGTCAATAAGACACCTCTTCTTCTTTCTCTTTATCTGGTTCAGGTATGTTGAAAATAATCTCACCTTCATCTGATAAAAAGTAATCCCGGCGCGCCAGTTTGGCTATATATTCATCATCGTTAAGCTTCACAATCTCTTCTTCCAAGGCAGATTGCTTATCTTTCAGGTCTTCTAACTTTTTTTCTAATTGCGCTTTTTCCGTTTGTTTATCTTCTAAAACCTGGGCTCTGGAAATGAGGGTCGAGATTAAAAATCCACTAATTGCCAACACTAAAACAAAGAAAACCGCTAATCGACGGACCAAACGCTTTTTTCTCTTAGAAGAAGATTTATGCATATGCTCCTGATGACGGACATATTCATTTTCCATTGGTGTCACGTTTTTTCTCATTCCCAAACCTCCTTTACAATATGGAGTGGCAAAGCCTTAAGCCCTATTCTTTATCTTTAGGTTTCTTTTTGAACTTTTCTACCACTCTATATACTTTTTTGATGTACGCTTTAAAAATTCCTGCCACTTTATTATATAACTTCTCGACTCTTTTTGTAAGATTTTTCGGCAATAAATTCCAAATACCCTTCAATATCCACCATATTGGTGTGGTTACGAGCTTAATCGCCCACTGCACCACCTTCAAGATTACCTTTAAAAGGAATAATATGACGGATAAGAGCCCTTTTCCTATAGATAATACAATCGTGATCAGAAGCACGATCATCCATTTTATCGGTGAATAAATCAATCTTTTCACCATTTTCACTCCGAAATTATACAGGGAGATAAAAAACAATATCAGCCGTTCAAGTAACGCCAAATAATGCTGCTTGATCAACGCCTGGTAAGCGGCAAAACCGCATAGGAGTGCAATGAAAATATAAAAACGGATCTCACCGAAATTCACGATGAATAAAATATAAAAAATCGCCAGTGCCTGTAAAACCCAAAACATGATGTCATTGATGAATACAAGCCATCGTTTTCTCTCGGACCGGTGTAAAAACCGGGAATACGTGTCCAACGTCATACCAAATAGTGCCCCCATGCCGATCATGGAGAGCATGGTATAGAACTGGGTCGAGAGGGTCATCGAAACAGCTTGCTAAAGAAGCCTTTAGCCTTCTCCCCGTTTTGTTCATCCAGGTAAACGAGATCGAACACCTTTCCTTTTATAGAGACGATGCCTTTATCCACATCCAGGTTTTTCATTTGAAGATTCTGGCCCCTGACAGAGAGGAATCCCATGACGGTTTCAAGGAGAAACTCTTCGTTATCGAAGCTTTCCACTTGCTTCACTCCTGTAATATCGAGAAGCTTTCGGCCCCTCATCATCACGTCATGTTCTTGAAAGGTCGTTTTATCTTTGTTTCCATCATATTGATTCATATCCATCCCTCACATTCCCATAGTACAAGCTTTGTAACTATGTTTATGTGTACAGGGGAAAAATAGAACCAAATAACGGACCAAATGCTATGTATCCCTTTACTCTGTTTCCTCGACCCTTTCCTCTGAAAGGACAGAATAAAGCCCGCTCGCTTCTTCTTTTTTCGTTGTTTCAAGAAGCCTTTCAATCTTTACCCTCATAATTCTTTGGCCAAACCTTACGCTTAACTCATCCCCGACTTTTACATTGGAGCTTGCTTTGGCCTGCTGTCCATTCACGGTGATACGTCCCTGGTCGGCGATCTCTTTCGCCAGTGTTCTTCTTTTAATGAGTCTGGATACTTTCAAAAATTTATCTAATCTCATAGATACCATTGTACATTTCCCCTTATTCTATATTCATCTTTTTTGCTTCGTTCCAAAATCGGTCTAACTCTTCCAATGTGAAATCCTCAAAGCTCTTGCCGGATTTCAGGACCTGCTCTTCAACATAAGAAAAGCGGCGGTAAAATTTCGTATTCGTCATGGCCAATGCTTCCTCAGGAAAGATCTTATAGAATCTGGCGACATTAATGAGCGCGAATAACACATCTCCAAATTCTTTTTTCATGTCGTGTTCACTATTATTCTCGACTTCTCTTTCAAATTCCTTTAATTCTTCCCACACCTTTTCCCATGCCCCTTGAGGGTCTGCCCAATCAAAGCCTGATTTCGCGGCCTTTTTCTGGTATTCATATGCCTTCATGAGAGCAGGCATCCCTTTCGCCACCTTCTTGAGCATCGGTTCAGTTCCACTCTGCTTTTCTCGGCTTTTGATTTCCTCCCAGTTTGCTTTCACCTGTTCGGTGTTTTCCACTTGAACGGTACCAAATACATGAGGATGTCTCCGGACCATTTTGGAGGCAAGGCCTTCTATTACTTCTTCCATTGTGAACATGCCTTCATCCTCGCCTATTTGCGCATGGAGCATGATTTGAAGGAGGACATCTCCCATTTCTTCGATCATATGATCAATATCTTCTTCCTCGATGGCTTCCAGTAATTCATATGTTTCCTCAAGGAGATATTTCTTGAGTGAGTGGTGGGTTTGTTCTTTGTCCCACGGGCAGCCATTCGGTCCCCGAAGCGTCGAGATGATTTCCCTTAGTGTCGCATATTGCTTAAAGGAAGATTCCATATCTTTCACTGCCGGCACATAAAGGCTCGTCAAATTGCTAAGACCGGCAACCCGGTCAAGCTCCACCAGCGGAATCCGTTCCACCTTCTCTTCCCCACTTCCCGCAGCCGTGACAAGTGCAACCTCATAATCATACGGATAAAGCTCCATCAGAGTGAGTTTTACTTCAGAAGCGATGAATGCATCATACACCTGCCCGATGATGAGCTGCTGATTCATGTGAATATCATGAAGCTTTAAGCTGGTACCATCAAGAAGCTGGAAACCATCAATCGGGTCCGCTCCTACAGAAGCAAATAAAGCATCGATAAAGCTCTGTCCCCCACCGATCTCGACGTGAATCTTCCCTTCTTTATGAAGTTCCAGAAGCATTTGGACAGCTTTTTCAGCGACCAGCGGGTGACCCGGAACGGCATAGACAAGGGAATGCTGCTCTGATGCCGCGATCAGTTCTTGAACAATTTCTTCATATACGAGATTGAACTGATCATATTTTTCATAGACAGCATCGAAGGATTGATACGTGATCCCTTCTGCTGCCAAATCCTTTATGACGGGATGCTGATCCGTCCTTAAGTAAAGATGTGAACTGTTTTTAATCCTTCTATATACTCCCAGCGCCAGCTGTTCCATATCTCCTGCGCCTAACCCGACTATCGTTATCGTATTCATGTTAATCTCCTCGCTACTTATTATTCGGCTGAACTTTATTCATCAACCACACCCATTTACTCCCAAATGGCAAGAAACTGATGTCTTCTCTTGAAAGGACATTCCCTCTTAAAAACACGATCAAAAAAATGACGCCTCCGATACAAACGCCTCCTAATGAAAAAAGGACGGAAAGTGGACGACCGGGCATTCCATTATCCAGAAGTGTATCATATATCCACAAAAGTCCCTGTAATCCAATTGTCATGGCCGCTCCGCTAAGCAGCAATGTTTTATAAAAAGAGTACGTGAAGAAACGGATCGGGAACAGCTTTCTAAGCTTTATTACCATCATAATGGCAATTATACTTAAAGAGCCAACAGTCGAGACAGATGCCCCCATGACTCCCATCATTGGGATGAGACAGGCATTGCCCAGGTATTTCACTAAAATTCCCGTTACTATATAGAATGCCGGGTAATAAATCCTCCCGATTCCTTGAAAAATGCCTGCAAACGTTAAAATGAGACAGCTGAAGAAAATCGATAGACAGAAGACAGCGATGACTTTTGATCCGAGGGCATTTTCAAACAGCATCGTATTGGTCGGTACCATGATGTTGATGATGCCCAGTGTGGCAGCAAATCCGATGGTAATACTGATCTTAAGGGATAACTGACTGTACTCCCTTACTAACGATTCTCTTCTTTTGAGATAGGCATTCGTCACCAATGGGACGATGGTCAGTGAGATGGATGTAGCCACTACCGTCCCCAGTTGTACAAAGGGCTGGCCCCGGTCATAAATCCCCTTCCACGTCTTCGCGCTTTCCGCTTCCATCCCTGATGACAGAAGGAGGGAGTATACATTTAATGAATCAACAAATTGGAGTAAGACGAGCAGCATGGCACTTACACAGATAGCTGTTCCGTTCTTGAATAACCGGGACCAGATCTGTACGTAATCGTCTGGCAGAGACAGGTATTTCCGTGAGAACAGATTTTCCCTGCGTGCAGTAAGGAAGGAAAGAAGAACCAGAAGTCCGCCCAGACCACCGGTAATCGACCCGAACAGTGCTCCTTTCCCTGTCATATATAAAGAGAACCCCTGGGTTACCAAAATGGTCGAAAAGATCAGAATCGTCGCCACCCTGATTACTTGTTCCGTCACTTGAGAGACAGCCGTTGGCACCATATCTTCTTTCCCTTGATAATACCCCCTGATGACGGAGAGGGGAGCTAATAATAGGAACGATAAAGAAATTACTTGAAGTAACGGCTTTAGCAGGGGATCTCCCATCCAACGTGCGATTATTCCTGCACCGAAGTATACGAGGAGAAACCAGGAAACACCAACGAGACAAAGAAATAGAAAAGAGGTGACGGCCACTCTCTTCGCGCCTTCTTCATCATCCCCTTCTAACTTCTCTGCTACCATCTTTGAAATGATGACAGGGAATCCATATGTGGATAGGGCGATGGCAATCCCGTAGAACGGATACACCTGCTGATATATATAAAATCCGATATCTCCAACAATATTTTGAAAAGGAATCCGGTAAACTGCACTTAATACTTTTGTTACCAATGCCGCAAGTGTTAATACCATGGCTCCTTTTAAAAATTGACTGGAGGAGTACTTCTTACTCAACCCGTTTTCCTGCCTTTCTGACCCACTTCCTTCAATCTGATCAGACCGAAGAAAAAATCAATTATGTACTGGTCATTTTACCATAAAGGGCTATAAGTTTTCTCTAGTGGGGTTGACGGCAAAAAAAAGAAGAGCGGCTATTTGCCACTCCTTTAGTTTATGACTCCATTTGTCTTGCTAAAAAGCCAGCTGCCGTTTCTACTGCCTTTTGTTCCACTTCGCCTACTGTACGTTCCTTTGAGAAAATCGCAACGGCACCAATCGGATCTCCATTTGCGACAATCGGAGCAATCGTATAGGAAGCAAGATCCTCACCGTGTCCATCAACAAGCTCAGCTTGTCCCTGTTGAGTGTGTAATAGAGACGTGCGGTCATCCATTACCTTCTCAACGAGTTCACTGATGTTCTTATTTAAATACTCTTTCTTCGAAGCGCCGGAGATGGCAATGACAGTATCCCGATCACAAATTAACACGGCACTTCCAAGACTGTCGTATAATGCTTCGCCATATTCCTTAGCAAAGTCACCAAGTTCACTGATTGGGGAATATTTCTTTAAGATGACTTCTCCGTCACGATCAACGAAGATTTCCAGGGGATCTCCCTCGCGAATCCTTAATGTCCTGCGAATTTCTTTCGGAATGACGACACGTCCTAAATCATCAATACGACGAACAATACCAGTTGCTTTCATCTATAGTTGCCTCACTTTCATCAGATGATTTTTATTTGGCAATGTATTCACCTTTGTTGAATACTTACCATTGTTGAGTTTAGTATCTTACAACTTAGAAGTTCTATACACATTCAGTTATTTTTTCTGTAATTTCACTAAAATTCTAATGCAGGTATCTTTTTCCATTGTTGGCAGCTGCATAAATACTAATACCCTTATCATAGTAAAGTAAAACAATCCGCGCGTTTACATTTTGGTTACATTATTATAACGAAGGGAAGAAATGCCACTGGTTTGTGTCGAATTGATGAAATGATCATACGCTTTCTTCTATTTTCACCGCTTCATCCAGGTGTTTGATGATGTCATATGCCATATTAAACCATTTGGATGCTTCCAAGCGTGCTGTGTTGATCGATATTTTAAGCTTGGAGCCTTCCATTCCAAGTCCGACAGCACGGCCGTGTTTGTTGCAAAGATTGAATACTTTGGAACCGTCGATCTGTGCAGTTCCTTCCGGTGACATAAAGATATTCACCGTTTTCTTATCCTGCTTTATGGATTCGAGCTTTGTATTCTTGGCATAAATCTTCATTTCAGAGATAAGGAATAAGTATCCCACTTCTTCCGGATATTCCCCGAATCGGTCCAGGATCTCTTCTTCGAGCTCCTCGATTTCAGGAAGGGAAGAAAGGGAGCGGAATCGTTTATACATTTCGATCTTTTGATGACCATCTTTAATATAATCATCCGGAATATAAGCGTCGATCTCAATGTCCACTTCAAAGCTTGACTCAGGCTGCTTCGGAAGATCCCCTTTTCTTTCTTCGATGGCTTCCTTCAGCATTTGGGAGTACAGGTCGAATCCGACAGAATCGATGAATCCGTGCTGCTGTGCCCCGAGGAGGTTACCCGCTCCACGGATCGTCAAGTCACGCATGGCAATTTTGAATCCGGATCCTAACTCCGTGAATTCTTTGATCGCCTGCAATCGTTTTTCCGCCACTTCTGTCAGGACCTTATCTTTCCTATAGGTGAAATAGGCGTAAGCCACCCGGTTCGAACGCCCGACACGTCCCCTTAGTTGATAAAGCTGGGACAAGCCCATCCGGTCGGCATCAAACACAATCAACGTATTGACGTTCGGGATATCCACACCCGTTTCAATGATTGTGGTGGTGACCAGCACATCATATTCTCCTGCAAGGAAGCTTAAAATGACGGCTTCGAGCTCGTTCTCGCTCATTTGACCATGAGCGTAGGCGATCCTGGCATCAGGCACCAGCATGGAAATCTCATCGGCTTTTCTTTCGATATCTTCTACACGATTATAAAGGAAATACACTTGGCCATTCCTCGCCATTTCCCTTTCAATCGCTTCTTTAATCAGAGCACCGTTGTACTCCATGACATAGGTCTGAACCGGGAACCGGTTTTCAGGTGGTGTTTCAATAACCGATAAATCCCTTACACCGAGCATCGACATATGAAGGGTACGGGGAATCGGTGTGGCCGTTAAGGTCAGTACGTCAATATTGGTTTTTAATTGTTTGATCTTCTCTTTATGCGTGACACCGAACCTTTGTTCCTCATCGATGATCAAGAGTCCTATATCCCGGTATTGAATGTCTTTTGAGAGAAGTCGGTGGGTTCCCACTACAATATCCACCGTTCCATTCTTGAGCCCCTTCGTCGTCTCCTGCTGTTGCTTTCTCGTTCGGAAACGGCTTAATAAACCGATCTCCACCGGGAAGTCCTGAAAACGCTCCTTGATCGTTTCAAAATGCTGTTGAGCAAGGATGGTGGTCGGCACGAGGATGGCCACTTGTTTTCCATCTGCAATCGCCTTGAAGGCGGCCCTGATCGCAACCTCGGTCTTACCATAGCCTACATCCCCACACAATAACCGGTCCATCGGACGTTCTCTTTCCATATCGAGCTTGATTTCACTGACAGAACGCAGCTGATCATCCGTTTCTTCATAAGGGAAAGCCATTTCAAACTCTCTCTGCATGTCCCCATCTGGAGAAAAGGCATAACCTTTTGCCGCTTCCCGTTCAGCATAAAGCTTAATCAAATCATCGGCGATATCCTGAACAGAAGATTGAACCTTCGACTTGACCTTCTTCCATTCACTTCCACCCAGTTTATAAAGCTTTGGATCCTTATTTTCGGATGCGACATATTTCTGGACCAATTCAATTTGATCGACCGGTACATAAAGTTTGTCATTCCCTTGATACTTCACATGGAGATAGTCTTTGTGGACCCCGTTGATCTCCAATGTTTCAATCCCAAGGAATTTACCGATCCCGTGATTCACATGAACCACATGGTCCCCAACTTTCAGTTCAGAGTAACTTTTGATTCTCTCTGCGTTTGAAAGTTTCTGCCTTCTCGGCTTCTTTTTGGTTTTCTTATTGAACAATTCTTCTTCCGTAATAACCGCAAGCTTCTGAAGGGGGAGCTCGAACCCGCTTGTCAGGCTTCCATTGATCATCTGGATCGTTCCCGACAGGAGCTTATCCCCGTCTTCAACAAAGGCAATCTCAATTTTGTAATCATCCAGTACCCTTTGAAGCTTCTTGACGCGCTCTTGATCCGGTCCTAACAAGACAACGGTATATTTTCCTTTTTTCCACCTATCCAACTCTGCCTTCAGTACGTTCATCTGCCCATGGAAATTCTGCATCGGCTTCGTTGAAACATTAAAGATATTTTGTGGACTGGTATTCGGAATATGACGGAGGAACAATGAGAAATATACCTTTGGCAGCTTCGTCTTACTGACTAACGATGAAAACGTATGGGAGACATGTACGTCATGAATGATCTGTCCTTCCTGAAGCAGGGAAGTATACCATTCCGCTTCCTCTTTCTCGAGGGATTCACTCATTTCCTGGACGCGACTGTACTCATCAAAGAACAGAACCCCGTCCTCGGGTAAATAATCTAGCAAACTACTAGGCTTATCATATGCGAGGGACAAGTACTTAAAGATTTGCTCAGGAACCTCCCCGTTCTCAAGCTGCCCCACCTCATGACCTATGTACTCTGTCATCTTCTCCTTTACGGCCGCCGATTTGACCTTCTTCAAGCTTGTGGAAAGACCTGCGTTGATTTCATGAATGAGCCTCTCCATATTTTCATACTTCAATAAGACCTCTGTGGCAGGGCCAATTTCTATTTCATTAAGTTTATCAATCGAGCGCTGGTCTTCAACCGAAAAGAGACGTATCGAATCAATTTCAGTGTCGAATAATTCGATACGGACAGGGTTCTGCGTTGTTAATGGGAAAATATCGACAATTCCCCCGCGAAGGCTGAATTCGCCAGGTGTGCTGACCATCCCTGTCCGTTGATAGCCCATTTGCACCAATTGATTTAATACTTCATCCAAGTCGATATCTTCACCCATTTGAAAACTGATCTGATTCGTTGCCCACATCGACTTAGGTGGAAGGATCTTACGCAATCCGGCAACAGGTACAATATAGACACCCTGCTGATGGTTGGAAAGCTTATTCATTACTTCGATCCGCTGTGCCCTCAACTCAGGGCTTGCCACACTTAGTTCAGCTGCGATCAGCTCATTAGCAGAATATAAATATACTTCGTCCTCAGACAAAAATTGTATGAGATCGTCATAGACTTTCTGGGCTTGAAACAAATTATGCGTCACCACTACGGTGGATTTATTCGTTTGTAAATATACATCTGCTATATAAGCTGTCCGGGATGAGCCGGACAATCCTGCCACAAGTTGTTCAGACAGACGCTCCTCCACTCCAGCGATGATGGACTGTAGCTCTTCACTTTGGTGAACCTGCTTTAAAATACCTTTCAAGTGTACGCTCCTCCCCTGTGGTTCTTTCTATAAATAATCTAAAAGTATAAACAGAAAAATGCTTTGGCTCTTCACCAAAGCGTTCTTACTGAATGATATGATCTAATTCATGGTAGTCAGGATTTCTTTCCAGGCTCTCCTGACAATCTTCACAGATCGTTTTCACTTGGATGTCCCCGTTGTCCTGATAGTGAACCATATGTAACCGCTCTTCGTCCGTCAGCATATGAATCCCGAGCTGCTCGGAATGCACGGATACATTTGAAAGAGTCCCGACATTTGTCCCGCAATGCCGACACTGGTAATGGATAGCCATATCTTTCCCTCCATACACATTTATACTGTTAGTATGAACCTGTTAGAAGGGAGTTATTCAAAGCGGTTAAAGGATTGAATATAGGAACCCTGGAAATTCAGTATATGACACGGTCAGTTGAATTTATTCATGACCTCAAGGAATGGTTTATCCAACCAGGCTTCACATGCTTCCACGCTTGAACAAATAGCTTTATCCAGTTCCGTCTGCTCTTCCTTCGAAAATTTACCCAGGACGTAATCCGGGACGCTCATTCCATTGGTCGGACGGTCGATGCCCACCCGCAGTCGATTAAATTGCTGGGAACCTAAATGGGCAATGGTCGATTTAATGCCATTATGCCCCCCGGCACTTCCCTTTTGCCTTAGTCTTAATTTTCCTACAGGCAAGTCCAGGTCATCATAAATGACAAGTAAATCTTCATCTTCAATTTCAAAATAATCCATCAGGGGTACAATGCTTTCTCCTGACACATTCATATACGTAAGCGGCTTTAACAGAACGACTTTTTCACCCTTATGATGATATGTGCCGTAAACCCCTTTAAACTTGGACTGATTTAACGAAACGCCCAGTCGATCGGCTAGTGCATCTATAATAACGAAACCGATATTATGTCTCGTTTTCTCATATTGAGATCCCGGATTCCCGAGCCCAACGATTAATTTCATTTCTAACACCTCTTCTGACCTTATACCTCTAGAATAACGTAAAAAGCGCAACCTGCAAAAGGTTACGCCAAAAAATATTGATTTTACTCTTCCTTCGATTCACTTTCGTCACTGGCTTCCGATTCTCTTCCTTCTTCATTCTCAGGCGTGCCAGCTTCCTGCTCTTCACCACTGTCGATTTCTTCTTCTTGTCTTGGAGCAAGAATGGAAGCAATCGTGCGGTCATCCTCTTCATTAAGAGTGACGCTGTACTTATCACGGATATCGCTGATCGTTACCGTTTCTCCCACTTGGAGTTCGGTTACATCCACTTCTATGGATTCCGGAATATCCTTCGGTTTGGCTGTTACAGATACCTCATGCAACGGTTGCTGCATTACGCCACCGTCTTTTACGCCGGCTGCTTCTCCTACAAGCTCGATACGAACATCAGCATCGATTTCTTCTGACATATTCACAGCAAGGAAATCAACATGTGTGACTGCATCCTTCAGGTGATCCTGCTGGTAATCACTTAAAATGACGTTTTGTTTATTGCCATCTACGTTTAAAGAAATGATTCCGTTTCTTCCGACTTCACGAATCGTTTTAATAAATGTAATGGCGTCTACCATAACTGGTGTATTATCTGCTTTGTAGCCGTATACGACTCCAGGGATATTCCCCTCATGTCTCAGCTTTGTTAATGAAGATCGTTTAAAATCTTTCCTCGTATTTGCTTTTAATTCTGTTGCCATGTCTAATCCAACACCTTCCCTAATCTTTTATGTTAGTTAAAGTTCTATATATAGTAATTACCCCAATCACATTTGAAATAAACATAGAAAAAGATTTTGGAACGGCAGGATCGTTCCGTGAATGTCGCCATAAGAGCATTCATGCCTCCTTGAAGGGTGGAGGGAAATACAAAAAAGAGCCTGTCCCAACCGAAGGGACAAGCTCTTCTTCCTATGCACAAACTACAAATATTAATTCTTAATCAAAAAGAGTGCTGACAGATTGTTGCTCGTAGATGCGGATGATCGCTTCGCTGATCAAAGGAGCCACTGACAGGGACTTCACTTTACTGATCATCTTCTCTTCCCCGAGCGGGATGGAGTTGGTTACAACCAGCTCTTTGATATTCGAGTTCTGGATGCGCTCGATGGCAGGGCCGGATAAAACCGGATGCGTACAGCAAGCAAAGACTTCTTTTGCTCCGTTTTCAACCAACGCATTGGCTGCCAGGGTAATCGTACCTGCAGTATCAATGATATCATCGATCAGGATCGCGATTTTCCCGTCGATATTCCCGACGATGTTCATCACTTCCGCCACATTCGGCTTCGGACGACGCTTATCAATGATCGCAATAGGAGCTTTCAGGCGTTCTGCAAGCTTACGTGCTCTTGTCACTCCTCCATGGTCCGGGGATACGATAACAAGATCTTCCGTGTTGAATCCTCTTTCTTCAAAGTAATCCGCTAAGATCGGCACACCCATGAGGTGATCGATCAGGATATCGAAGAAACCTTGAATTTGAGGAGCATGAAGATCCAATGTGATGACACGTGTAGCACCCGCTGTTTCTAATAGGTTCGCCACTAATTTAGCAGTGATCGGCTCACGCGCTCTCGCTTTACGGTCTTGTCTGGCATAACCATAGTAAGGCATCACGATATTAATCGTCTTGGCAGAAGCACGTTTCAGGGCATCCACCATGATCAGAAGCTCCATCAGGTTTTCATTTACCGGCTGACAAGTAGATTGAATGACAAATACATCACAACCACGGATACTTTCTTCGATATTGATTTGGATTTCACCGTCACTAAAACGTTTAACGGACGATTTACCTAATTCAACTCCTACTTCATCAGCAATTTCCTTTGCAAGATGGTAGTTTGAATTAAGAGAGAAGATTTTCAACTTGGAATTAATATAAGAGTTTGGCATTGTGGACCTCCCATTATTTCTTATGATTTAGATTTTGAACATAATTTTCTTTATTTACTTGGCGAGCTCTCGCAATGGAAAGAGACTCACCGGGAACATCCTCGGTAATGGTAGAACCAGCTGCAATGTATGCACCTTTCCCTACGTTGACAGGGGCAACCAGATTAGAATTGCAGCCTACAAATACACCATCTTCAATCTTTGTCAGGTGCTTATTCTTCCCATCATAGTTCACTGTGATCGAACCACACCCGATATTGACGTCACGTCCCACTTCAGCATCACCAATATAGCTTAAATGTGAGGCCTTACTCGCTTTACCGAATGTCGCTTTCTTGATTTCTACAAAGTTACCGATCTTCACTTCATCTTCAATGGTAGAAGCAGGGCGGATATGAGCAAATGGCCCAATTTGAACATCCGCGCCGATCGAACTGTCATGAGCCACAGACTGCTTCAGGACTGTACGGTCCCCGATCTGACAATCCTTTACCTCGGAGTTCGGTCCGATCAAGGCATCTTCACCGATTGATGTGCTGCCTTGAAGCACTGTGCCGGGAAGGATCACGGTATCTCTTCCGATCGTTATATCCGCATCAATATACGTATTGTTTGGATCTTTGATCGTTACACCATTGCGCATATGGAATTCATTGATGCGCTTTTTCATTGTGATCTCTGCTTGAGAAAGGGCGACACGATCGTTGACACCAAGAGTCTCATCAAAGTCACTTGTCTGATATGCACTGACGATTTCACCTTCCGATTGAAGGATCTCAATGACATCGGGCAAATAATATTCCCCTTGTACATTATCATTCGAAACCTTCTTAAGGGCATCGAATAACGCTTTATTATCAAAACAATATGTGCCGGTATTAATTTCTTTCACGCTTCGTTCTTCTTCACTTGCATCTTTATGTTCCACAATGCGTTCCACTAATCCATCTTGGTTGCGGATGATCCGTCCGTATCCATCAGGGGATTCCGTATGACCCGTTAAAATAGTCGCTTTGGCACCCTGTCCTTCATGATGCTGCACAAGCGCTTCCATCGTCTCTCCTTTAATGAGTGGTGTATCACCACATACCACTAAAGTCGTACCTTCCAAGTCACCCAGGACATCTTCAGACTGCATCACAGCATGAGCTGTCCCTAATTGCTCAGCCTGAAGAGCGAAATCACTCTTGCCTTCTAAATGCGACTTCACAAGCTCAGCACCATGACCGATGATTGTGACAGTCTTCTCTATATGTAGTGTTGATATTTGGTCGACCACATGTTCCACCATCGGCTTGCCACACACAGGATGAAGAACTTTATAAAGCTTCGACTTCATTCTCGTCCCTTGTCCGGCAGCTAATATAACGGCATATCTATTTGTCATTTTTGGTCCTCCAATAACCTTTTTATCCATAACGAATATATCCTAAAAACTCTACCATTTCAAGGATTCATATAAAAGTACATATATTTGACAAACGAAAAGCGGAAGGGGCTCGCACTGGGGCGACAAGCATAAGACGAGGAACCCGGAAAGGCGTTCTTTGCCTTTTTGGGTTCCTCGGCTTATGACCTCGAGCCCCAAGCCCCTGGAGCTGGACATCACAGAAAAGCGGAGGCGGCTTGCTCAGGCCCGACAAGCATAAGGCGAATCAACCGGAAAGGCGTCCTTTGCCTTTTTGGTTGATTTGACTTATGACCTCGAGGGACTAGCCGCCGGAGCTGGATATCGCAGAAAAGCGGAGGCGGCTTGCTCAGGCCCGACAAGCATAAGGCGAATTACCTTACTTCCATTTCCCAGCCCAAAACACCAGCTTTCCAAGAACAAACCTTTGTCGATTTTTCTTTACCTCAAAAACACAAAAAATCTATATTTAAAGGTTTCAACTCTTTAATGGCCTGGGTATACAAAAAACGTAAGAACCAACATTTTTGAAAATAGGGCTTTAAAAAGACAAAAAAAAGAGCCTTACAAAAGTAGGCTCTTGATGCTATAGATCCTATTAGGAAGCCCCAGCTTCTTCTAACTCAACTTCTTCAAGCTCTCCTAAACGATGGTACTCAGCTAAAACGGCATCTTGGATCTTGCCGCGGGTACCCGAATTGATTGGATGAGCAATATCACGGAATTCTCCATCCGGAGTCCGCTTACTTGGCATCGCTACAAATAAGCCATTGTTCCCATCAATAACGCGAATGTCATGAACAACAAATTCATTATCCAGCGTAATAGATGCGATAGCTCTCATGCGACCGTCGGTGTTTACTCGGCGTAATCTTACGTCTGTTACTTCCATTCTGTTCACCACCTTTTTCCCTAGATGAAATCTACTCTATGTATTCAACGAATTATTTAGATATTCCTTCTTAAATTGTAAAATTTTTTGAAAAATTTTATTTTTCTCATCTTTATTTCTATTTCGTTTGAACTATACTTCTTTTTGATACAAAAAAACACCCGTGAAGATTACTTCACGAGTGCGATTACTTCAATTTCAACCTGGGCATCTTTAGGTAACCGGGCTACTTCCACACAAGAACGGGCCGGCTTGTGGTTGCTGAAATATTCCCCATACACTTCATTGATCGCCCCGAAATCATTCATATCCTTGATGAAGACCGTTGCTTTGATCACTGTTTCAAATGTGGCCCCAGCTTCCGTTAATACGGCTTGAAGATTGCGAAACACTTGATGAGTCTGCTCCACTACATCTCCTTCGATCATTGAACCTTCAGGCGTTAATGGGATTTGTCCTGAACTATAGAACAAATTATTAACGACAATACCTTGTGAATATGGACCAATTGCTGCTGGTGCTTCCTTAGTAGAAACTACACGCATAGTAGATGCCTCCCCTTATGGTAGAAATGTTAGATTGGATTGAAAATAATTTCCTTCCGTTAAGGAAATCTGTTTATCCTTTTCATTTACATCAGACAATTTTAACAATGAAACATAATCATCCACCAGTCGACCGTCCATGCTATTGGATTCAACCAAAACCCCGATTCCCGACAAGGTGGCAGAAAACTCTTCCAACAGGTTTTTCATTCCATTGATGGTTCCGCCTGCCTTCATGAAATCATCTACAACCAATACTTTAGATCCTTCCTTCAAGCTTCTTTTAGAAAGAACCATGGATTGGATTCTCTTCGATGAACCTGACACATAATTGATACTCACTGTCGATCCTTCGGTTACACGGCTGTCCCGTCTGACAATGACCACTGGAACATTCAAATATGAGGCAATCGCATTGGCAATCGGAATTCCCTTCGTTGCGACCGTCATAATGACATCAATATCTTTTTCAGCAAATGCAGATGCCAGTAATTTCCCGACACTCTTCATGAGCTGAGGATTACCAAGCAGGTCAGTCATATATAGATACCCGCCCGGTAATAGACGATCGGAGCTTTCCAAGTGAACACAAAGCTCTTCAATCATAGCCATAGCTTCCTGACTGTTTACCTTTGGTACATATTTCACTCCACCTGCTGCCCCGGGAACGGTTTGGACCTTACCGACACCCCGTCCTTCAAATGTTTCCTTTACAATCGTCAAGTCCTCACTGATGGAAGATTTGGCAGAACCGTACCGTTCAGAGAAAAAAGTCAAAGGAACAAGTTGGTGGGGCCGTTCTAATAAATAGTGCGTCATATCAATCAATCGTTCGCTGCGCTTAAACTTCACCAAAGAAACCTCCTAAATCCGAATATTATAAAGTAAATATATCATTAATATACGGATTTCGGCAAGAGCTCTTAATCTCCAAGCATACGCACTGCGAAAACTTGATCACAAAACCCTCTTAAACCATTGTAGATTCGATGAAGTCTTGATTCATATTGCACCAATCCATATACCGTAGGGCCGCTTCCGCTCATGAGGACGGCATCGGCACCAAACCGCTCCATTTGATCTTTTATCTGAGATACTTCCGGATGCATATCCAATGTAACCGATTCGAGTACATTCCCGAGATTGGAGCAAATATCACGATAATTCCCATGTTCTAAAGCTGAAACCATTGCGTTCGTATCCGGATGTTGAATGTTTTTCAAATCCAGATTTTTATACACATCGGCTGTGGAAACGCCTATCGTCGGCTTTGCCAGGATCACCCAGCAGTTCGGCGGAGCAGGAAGATGTTTAATCTTCTCTCCTCTTCCCGACGCTAAAGCTGTCCCTCCATAAACACAGAAGGATACGTCCGATCCTATTTCTGCGCCAAGCTCTGCCAGTTCGTCCATACTAAGACCTAAATCCCATAAGCGATTCAGCCCTTTCAAGGTTGCGGCTGCATCACTGCTTCCCCCTGCCAACCCTGCAGCTACAGGGATCACTTTGTCGATGGAAATCGCTACACCCTTCTTGATGTTCAATTTCTCTTTCAACAGATGTGCAGCCTGATAGGCAAGGTTTCTTCCATCGTCCGGCACAAATCGATTGTGAGAAAGAATTTTGATCGTATCGTCTGAAAGATTCGTCAGTTCAATTCTATCCGCTAAATCGATTGTCGTCATAACCATTTCAACTTCATGGTAACCATCTGAACGTTTATGTAAAACATCAAGTGATAGGTTAATTTTTGCCGGCGCCTTTACTAATAACCTCATATCATCACCTTCTTACCAATACTCTTTGTTATATTGTATCATACACTTATTATAGAGAGTGTTAACTTCTAAACATACTCATATAAGTATGTTATTTTATCACGTAAAGTACTGATAGGAAAGATGGTCTTGCCCCCTATAAACAAAGGCCGCCGGAAAAGCATGACACTTTTCAGGCGACCCTTTGTATATGGCACTGATAAAAGATGTAATCCATATGTGTAAAAAGAGTTAGTGTGGATGGTTTTCTGAAAGCTGCCGGCTTGCGCGCTCAACTGCACGCTTTACCATATTCCCCGCGTCCCGGGACGTGATGCCGCCCCAGCCATCCTTCTGAACAACGTCATAGAATCCTAATTCCTGAGCGATTTCCTCTTTTAATTGATCAGACATGATCCCTCTTCTTCTACTCATTGTCTACCTCCTTTAGATGCACCACATGGTTAGTATGTGTACGTAAAGGACAAAAAATGTTGATACATCATATGTAAATCATGTATTTTTAAGCAAATAAAAAAGCAGCAAACAATTGTCTACTGCTGGCTAAAGATGATATTTCCTGTTGCTTCATCATAAAATGTTAATTGAACTGTCTCAGTGAGAACATCTGCATAGCTGTAAGAAACTCGTTCGAACGCATTCTCTTCTTGATCCAGTTGAACCACGAATACAGAAGGATACGTTTCGGCTAGAACACCTGAACGCTCAATTGTTTTTCGACGTCCACCGTTTGCTTTAAGCATTAAACGTTTCCCCAGATTAGAATCAAGGGATCTTTTAATGTCGGCTAATGTTTTTGGCATTTCGCTTCCACCTCACTGTTATTAAATATAACACATTATGTAATTTTAGTCAAATAAATTTATTATTTTAACAAGAAGTATGAACACCTGTCAATATATTTTATTCAACAAAAAGTACGTTTTTTCTACAACCCTAACATTCCCCAAAGGTTGAAAAATTATGTAAACACTAAAAGCGGAGGCGGCTCGATCAGGCCCGACAAGCATAAGATGAATGGGCTGAGAAGGCGTTCTTTGCCTTCTTGGACCATTTAGCTTATGACCTCGAGGGACTAGCCGCCGGAGCTGGATAGTACTAAAAGCGGAAGGGCTTTGCCCAGAGGCGACAAGCATAAGACGAGCCTGCCGGAAAGGCGTTCTTTGCCTTTTTGGCAGGCTTGGCTTATGACCTCGAGCCTCTAAGCCCTGGAGCTGGATAACACTAAAAGCGGAGGCGGCTCGATCAGGCCCGACAAGCATAAGATGAATGGGCTGAGAAGGCGTTCTTTGCCTTCTTGGACCATTTAGCTTATGACCTCGAGGGACTAGCCGCCGGAGCTGGATAGCACTAAAAGCGGAAGGGCTTTGCCCAGAGGCGACAAGCATAAGACGAGCCTGGCGGAAAGGCGTTCTTTGCCTTTTTGGCAGGCTCGTCTTATGACCTCGAGCCTCTAAGCCCTGGAGCTGGATAAAATAAAAGCGGAGGCGGCTCGATCAGGCCCGACAAAGCTAAAAACCACCACCCAACCAGTATATGTCACATCAAAAGAAAATAGACCCTACAATTAATTGTAAGGTCTTTGAAGGTTTTGTCGAACCTTCCCTATTCTTCTTCTGTTATCTTGTACGGCATTCCCGTACGAAGAACACCTTTCGTCTCGATTCCACCCAATCCTTTATCTCCTGTCAATGTATTGCGGATGACATCCCAGACATTCACAGAATCTTTAAATCCGGTGAAACAGATCTTCGCTACGATATAAACGGGATCCAGGGCATGGATATTGACTCTCGAAGGGGAACTCGCAAAGTTGGCACCTGCATGGATCAGGGATTCAAAGTGGGATTGACAAGCTCCGGCAAAGATCACAAGCTGATCCAGATGGGGGGATTTACTGCGGGCCTCTCTTACTGCCTGAACAAAATACTTCGAATGGCGGTAAGCATTGATATCTGCCTTGGCCCCTTTCGACTTGGAGTACGCATCGTGACCAGTCAGTACAATAATATTCGGTCTATATTTATCGATAAGGGATCCGATTTGGTTAGGCATCTCTGTTTCGCTGCAGTGAACGCCTTTTACCGGAACACCAATTTTCTCATAAAGATCTAGGCATTTTCTTAAATAGCTGGGATCTCCATCAAGATGAAGCACTTTCCCCGGGACTTGGAAATAGTTGTAATCGTCTCGATAAGCATTTGTTACTCTGTATTCCTGCTTATACTTGAGAAGCTCTATATCCTGGCGGAACAGGTCCAGGGATTGTTCTTCTTTCGAACGAAACTCCTGTGTGATACGGTCCTGTTCTCTAGGGTCCATCTTCTTCAAATCATGAAAAGGAGCATCCGCTATTAATCGAAAATCTTCACCATACAGTATTGCCGTTTTAAGACCATCTATCATGCGGATATCTATTACCCTGAATAAAATATCACATCGATATGAAAGGCGACCTACGACATCATTGATTTCGATATTCACATCAGTCACTCCCATGGGCTAAACATTCGTTGATAAAACAAAATAGGAAATCAACAAGCCGAGGAGGGTCAGCATCTGCCCTTCTCCAGCCTTTCCTTATCATCCATTAAGTAAATATTCCCTGTGATAACCTATGCATTCCCGGAATATTCGGTGTCAATAAAATGGGATTCGACTGTTCCCTTTACATATACAAAAAAATGGCTAAACGCTCTTTCACGTTTAGCCATCGATCCTTGCTTTATTTAAAATTCGGATACAGCTCATCGCTTAATCGGCCGAATTCTTGTATTGTCAGGGTCTCTCCCCGGCGGGCAGGTTCAATGCCTGCTGCAGATAAAGCATCCAGGATTAACTCTTTCTTTTCTTTCCCTTGAGGTAACTGACTCGTTAAGTTATTCAAGATCGTCTTTCTTCTTTGAGCAAATGACGAACGTGTAACGGTAAAAAAGAAGTCTTCACTGATGACGTCTACAGGAGGCTTCTCACGCTTCGTTAGACGGATGACGGCAGAGTCTACATTCGGCTGGGGCATAAAGACCGTTTTCGGGACAGTCATGACCATCTCAGCCTCTGTATAATACTGAATGGCAATGGACAGTGATCCATATGCCTTTGTCCCGGGCTGAGCCGAAATGCGGTCCCCTACTTCCTTCTGAAGCATGACGCATATTCCCCTGATCGGGAGACGCTCCATCAATAACTTCAGGATGATGGGTGTGGTGACGTAATACGGAAGATTGGCTACCACCATAATATCGTCGAATCCTTCAAATTCTTCGTTTATGATCGCTTCAACATCCGCCTCCAGGATATCTTCATTTATAATTTTCACATTATCATAAGGAGACAAGGTGTCCCCCAGGATCGGGACCAGCCGCTGATCAATTTCAAAGGCTACAACCTTTCCTGAAGTACGGGCAAGGTGTTCTGTCAGTGCTCCGATTCCAGGTCCTATTTCAATGGCGGCCGTTTTCTCGGATAGCCCCGCATATTCCGTTATGTTCCTTAAAATATTGGGATCAATTAAAAAATTCTGGCCAAGGCTTTTTTTAAATGAAAAGCCGTACTTTGTAAGGATTTCCTTCGTTCGTATCGGGGTTGCAATATCTTTATGCATGTTCTTCCTCCTGAATGATCTCCATTAACGCTTTTTTGAACTCTTCTTTTTGAATATTAAACATCCGTAATCGTTTCTGCAGTTGTTTCCCATTAGTGTATCCGATTCTAAGCTTCTCACCAAGGGCTATTCTCCTGTCTTTTGACTGAGGGCTTCCAATTAAACCGGCATCGATCAGATCTTCCTTTGAAATGATTTCTGCCTGATCGGCATCCAACAAATGAGCTTCTTTTAAGGACTCCCTAATGACATCTGGGCTTGCATGTTCTACACCTATCCCCCTGCCTGATTTAGGCAGCGCGTCTTTCTTATGTACAAAGGCGTGCTTGCATCCGGGTACCGCTTCACTCACAATCTTTCGAATTCGCTCTCCCGGATAATCGGGATCCGTAAATATGATAACGCCCCTTTTTTCCTGGGCGTGCTTGATTTTCTCTAAAGTAGCTGGAGACACCGCAGACCCATTCGTTTCAATCGTATCTGCATTGACGGCACGCTGAATGGCTACCGTGTCATCCTTCCCTTCCACTACAATGATTTCTTTTATTTTCATAATTCCTCCAAAAAAGTTGAAACATTTTTGCATTTCAATTCGTCTAATAAATGAAGACTTAAAGTTATTATAACGGTTTTAACCGAGAAATAAAAAAAAGCAGGAAAACACCCTGCTCTTAGTTCAATATTTTCACTTTGATGGTTTTTCTTCCCCAACGATACGCATCTGATTTGGATGAGAAGAATACATCGATTTTATTCCCTTTGATCGCTCCGCCTGTATCCGCCGCAACAGCATATCCATAGCCTTCCACATAAACCTTTGAACCTAAAGGAATAACTGAAGGATCGACTGCGATCACTTTTACATTCGGATTCGATTTTAGGTTGATGCCTGTAGCCGTATGGCCGGAGCATCCATTACAAGAAGCGGTGTACGCTGTAGAACTGACATAGAACTCCTGCCCGCCACTAGGAGCGGCTGATGCTTCTGCGCTGGATGAGGAGGTTGATGAACGTCCACGTGAAACCTGGGCCACTAAAACCTTCGTTCCGACATTCACGATTTTATCCTGACTTTCTTCCACGACTTTTTCACTCACTAGTTTTCTGGAAACCTCTTTGCCATTCTCTTTTACGATTTCATACTTCTTTTCAATTTTTCCGTTTTTGCCTTCTTGAACGACTTTCTCATTTCCTTTTGAAAGGTCGGAGTCCTTCTTGGAAATAACGGTGAAATTCTTTGTCTCTTCCACTACATCGGTGACTTTTTCAACTCGAACGACATTTACGACATCATTTGCTTTAACAATTTTGTCTAAACTTGGTTCAACACGGTCTGAATCTTTTAGTGTAATTCCTTGTTGCTTTAAAAAGTCAGCGACCGTAGTCGAAGTAGACCATACTTTTTGCTCTTTTCCACCGTTTACAAGCTTAAGTGAAAATGCAGGATCAATCTTTACATTCATGTTCCCTGTTACTTTTTCTGATAAGCCGGGTTGGACCTTATCATGCTCTCCTACATGAATTTCATTTTCAGAGAGTAACTCTTTTACTGTTTCAGCAGTCGTCCAGATTTTTTTCTCCTGGCCACCTACTGCTATCCCTACCTGTTTTGCCGGTTCCCAAACAATATTCATGTTATTTGAAACCTTCGTATTCCCCGAGGGGTACAAATAGTCTTCTGAGCGGGGTGAAATCTCTAATTCTTTTAATATATCTTGAATCGTGTTTGCATGCGTCCTAATCTCTTTTTGCTCGCCGTCTAAGGTCAATGCTACAGTGTTCTTGGATCCTTCATAAAAAAGAATTCCGAATACAGCTGCCGATGTTACGATAGTTCCGATTGTAACAATCCATTTCCTTCGACTCAAAGACTTGGAAAACAGGCTTTTCATGGCTTTAAAGTTCATGAAAAACGCCTCCTTTTCTCGGAGTGATTATATAGAGTTATCCAGTGACTGTCAACCCTTACTTCTTCTAACCTAATCTAGCAAAATATTGCAACCCAGGGAACACAAAACATATTATGCAGAAAATGCAAGAAAAAGAAAAGAGAGAGTTATCGACACGTTTATCCTATGAAACACGATTCCTATGTAGAACTTTTTGTTTTGATTTACTATTTGGACAAGCTCTCTCAATTCTCGACAATATATTATGTCACTTTATGTTGAATAATTTCATTGCATTTTCTGTTGTAATCTTTTCTACTTCCTCTAAAGACACTTCTTTCAGTTCAGCGATTTGTTCCGCTACAAGCTTCACGTAAGCCGGTTCATTTCTCTTCCCTCTATATGGATGAGGGGCCAGATAAGGACAATCGGTTTCAATCAGAAGCTTCTCAAGTGGGATTTCTTTAGCCACATCTTTTGGTTTCTTGGCATTCTTGAACGTTACCGGACCTCCAAGGGAAATATAGAAATTCATTTCTACACATTCTTGAGCGATTTCAGGACTTCCACTGAAGCAGTGCATGATCCCTCCGACTTCCTCCGCGCCTTCTTCCCTGAGAATATCCACTATATCCTGTGTGGCTTCACGGTTATGTATCACGATCGGGAGTTTTACTTTCTTAGCTAGTTGAATCTGTTTTCGGAATACTTCTTTCTGAACATCCTTGGGGGATTTATCCCAATGATAGTCAAGCCCCATTTCCCCTATCGCCACTACTTTAGGGTGTTGTGAGAGTTCTTCTATCCAAGTTAAATCCTCATCATTCATATCAATTGCATCCACTGGATGCCATCCGATTGCGGCATATAGAAAATCATATTGACCAATGAGTTCCATGGCCCTATTAATGGTCGGACGGTCAAAGCCGACAACCACCATTTTTTCGACTCCAGCTTCTTTTGCCCTTGACAATACCTCCTCCAGATCTTCGTCAAATTGTTCAGCATTCAAATGAACATGTGTATCAAATAGCATATAAGACACTCCTTGTAATAAAGATAAGTTTAATATAAAAACACATGACAAGCATCACATTCATGTAACATTCATATTACATATTATGGTTTCTTTGGATATTTTTTATTTACAGAGTTCCAATTACAGTCACACTTCATTTTATCCATTTTAGTGACAGAACCAAAATCATCTGTTTATCGCTCTATTTTAACTATATTGAAATAATTAATAACAAACATATTTATTTCATCATCATTATTTTTCACGATTCTTTCATTATATTTATATAATAAAGGGATGTTCCACGTGGAACATCCCTTTATTGATATATCACAAAGAATTATTTATTTAACTTTTGTTCCATTTGGTAAGGACTGATCGATGGAAGCAAGAGACAGGGTTCCATTTTCTTCTCCGGCAAGGATCATTCCTTGGGAAAGTTCCCCACGAAGTTTTACCGGCTTCAGATTTGTTACACAGATCACTTTTTTCCCCACGAGTTCATCGGGCTGATAGAATTTCGCAATCCCTGATACGACTTGACGTTTTTCAAAACCGAGATCCAATTGCAGCTTTAGAAGTTTATCGGCTTTTTTAACCGGTTCCGCTCCAAGTACTTCAGCTACGCGAAGCTCGACTTTCATGAAATCATCGATACCGATTTCCTCTGAGGCTTCCGGTGCAGAAACTTCCTTCTTCTCTTCCTCAACAGGGGCAGATCCCTGCATTTTTTCTTTAATAAAGGCTACCTCTTCCTGAAGTTCAAGACGCGGGAAGATAGGTTCCCCTTTTTTGACTACTTCGGTGCCCGCCGGGATTGCTCCGAAACGCTCAAGACTTTCCCATGTGTGCATCTTTTCATCATGCAGATTCAATTGCTCAAAGATCTTCCCAGGCGTTCTTGTCAAGAAAGGCTGTAATAGGACTGCCACTCTTCTCAACGATTCGGCCAAGTGACTCATCACACTGCCAAGATCTTCTTTTTTACTTTCATCTTTTGCAAGAGCCCATGGCTGTGTTTCATCAATGTACTTATTCGTGCGGCTGATCAACTGCCAAAGGCTGGATAGCGCAACTGAAAACTCCATGTTTTCCATGGCTTCTTCATATTTCTTTACGGTTTCATCATTCATATCCAGGAGTGTTTGATCAAATTCCCCTTTGGAATCAACATAAGTTGGAATGACTCCATCGAAGTATTTATTGATCATAGCCACAGTACGATTTAATAAATTCCCTAAATCATTGGCCAGGTCAAAGTTGATTCTCTCTACAAATCCTTCCGGCGTAAAGACACCGTCAGATCCAAATGGCACTTCTCTTAACAAATAGTAGCGAAGAGAATCAAGACCATATCGATCAATAAGGGTAACGGGATCCACGACATTCCCTTTGGATTTGGACATTTTCCCGTCTTTCATCAGAAGCCATCCGTGGGCGAAGACCTTCTTTGGAAGCGGAAGATCTAAAGCCATCAGCATGATCGGCCAATAGATCGTATGGAAACGAACAATCTCTTTTCCCACCAGGTGGACGTCGGCAGGCCAATATTTCAAGTAGTTTGCATCATGTTCGCTGCCATATCCTAAAGCCGTGATGTAATTAGAAAGAGCATCGATCCATACATAAATGACGTGCTTCGGATCTCCAGGTACTTTCACTCCCCAGTCAAAGGTCGTACGGGAAACTGCCAGGTCTTCCAAACCGGGCTTAATGAAGTTGTTCACCATCTCATTCTTACGGGATTCAGGTTGAATGAACTCAGGATTCTCTTCATAATAAGCAAGAAGGCGATCGACATATTTACTCATCTTGAAGAAATACGACTCTTCCTTTACTTTTTCAACCGGGCGTCCGCAATCCGGACAATTCCCGTTCTCTAATTGTCTTTCCGTAAAGAAGGACTCACATGGCGTACAGTACCATCCTTCATACTGATCTAAATAAATATCCCCCTGCTCTACAAGCTGATTGAAGACCTTTTCCACGATATCCTTATGACGCTTTTCCGTCGTCCGGATAAAGTCATCGTAGGAAATATCCAACTTCTCCCACAAATCTTTAATGCCGCTTACGATACCGTCAACATAAGCCTGAGGTGTGATTCCTTCTTCCTCGGCTTTTCTTTGGATCTTCTGTCCATGTTCGTCCGTCCCTGTAAGGTACATGACATCGAATCCACGCATTCTCTTGTAACGGGCCATGGCATCACCGGCAACCGTGGTGTATGCATGTCCAATATGTAAATTTCCGCTTGGATAATAAATCGGCGTTGTAATATAGAAGGTGTTCAACTTTTCTTCCACTTCCTGTTCCTCCTCATTTTTTCACTTACCCCCATAAAGCCAAGTCAGACTCCGTATGGTTTATAGTGGTAGGTCTGTTATATACATCCATTCTTGACCTTACCTATCATCTTAACCTCTTATCTCATCAAAATATACCTAAAATAAAGGGTTTCTGCAACTATACAATGTTGATTTTAGGATTTGTAGAAATGGATAGAGATATTTGTCGAACTTTGTCGAACTAATACCATTGATAAAGAAAATTCGACACTCTTATTTTTTATTACTTTCATTACAATAATATTCAATTGGTAATACATTTTTTTACAACAAAGCGTAAAGCTTATTATAACAAGACTTAATCATCCATTTATTATTAATAATTTACAGATTTAATTATTGACGAGATTCCTAATCGTTGGTATSATAGTATCAGCAAATGAAATTTGTCGAATATTGACGAAACAGATAGAGATAAATAATAATATTTATTTGGAGGAGATTCTCAAATGAAGTCTACAGGTATTGTAAGAAAAGTTGATGAACTGGGCCGTGTCGTTATCCCAATCGAATTACGTCGTACATTAGGTATCGCTGAGAAAGATGCTTTGGAAATTTATGTGGATGACGAAAGAATCATCTTGAAGAAATATAAGCCAAGCATGACTTGCCAAATTACTGGTGAAGTTTCTGATGACAACATCAAGCTTGCAAATGGTAAATTAGTTCTTAGCCGTGAAGGTGCAGATCAGTTACTGAAAGAAATCCAGGAATCTTTACAATCAAAATAATTCATTGCTATATGACAGGCCTGAGTCCATTTGACTCAGGCCTTTTTGTTTTGCCGTTATTCCACGTGATAAGCCTGGTACACTTCCCGTTTCGGTAGGGACCTCTCTTTTGAGACTTGTTTGATGGCTTCCTTTGATGACATGCTTTCTTCATCTACGTAATGCTGGACATGATCCTGCAAGGAATAGCTGCTCCACCAAGTGTCTTCTTCTTCTTTTTCTTGTGGACCTGCCCCTTCGATCAATAAGCAGAACTCTCCCCGCACTTCACCTTCAATCGCCCATTCGATCACTTCCTCGATCGAACCGCGGATGAACTCCTCGAACTTTTTCGTGAGCTCTCGGCAGATGACGATTTGTCTATTTCCTAAAGCCGCATATAGTTCTTTTAAGGTTTCTTTTAATCTGTGGGGTGATTCGTAAAGAATAAATGTATCCTCCAACGACTTTAATGTTTCAAGCTCAGCTCGTTTGTCTTTTTTTCCTCTATGTAAAAAACCATAGAAATAAAATGGCTGAGGTGCTAAACCTGAAGCGATGAGAGCCGTCAGAGCGGCATTCGCCCCGGGCAATGGAATGACGGCAATGTCATGTTCGATAGCTTCTTTCACCAATTCGTAACCTGGATCTGAAATCGATGGCATTCCTGCATCGCTGACAAGGGCCACGAGCTCCCCTCTCTCCATTCGCTCAATCAGCTTCTGCCCGCTCGTTTCTTTATTATGTTCATGGTAACTGATGATTGGGGTATCAATTTCAAAGTAATTGCAAAGTTTCTTGGTATTCCTCGTATCCTCGGCCGCAATCACCGTCGCTTCTTTCATCATTCGGATGGCTCGGAACGTCATATCCTCGAGATTTCCGATCGGTGTCGGTACAAGATACAGGCTTCCTTTTTCACTGTCCTGAAAACTTTTCTGCTGATTCATGGTGAAACTCACCTCCCGGGTCATGTTTATTGGTTTGTTTTATGATGTCCAAATAGCATATCATGTACTTCTTTGGAATATTCACCCTGCTCATCGTACACATATAAAGGAGGAAGGATTTTCAGGTCCGGTTTCCCATCTTTGATTCCTTCTATTAATATTGTGTTTGCCTCTCTCCCGGGCTTTGGATAAACAAATCGTAGCTGCTTGGGCTCAAGACGATGCTTTCTCATCAAAGAGAGGATGTCCATCAACCTGCCCGGCCGGTGAACGAAAGAAGCTTTACCGCCTTGTTTCAACAAATAGCTGGACGCTTTGATGGTATCCTCAAGGGTGCATAATATTTCGTGACGGGCAATCGCATAGTGCTCGTTCACATTTCGTTTATCTCCTGGCGGCGTATTGAAATAGGGAGGGTTGCAGGTTACCACATCATAGTGAGAATGATGGAGGAGTTGATCAATCTCCTTTACATCCCCCATTTTCATTGTGATCTGATCTTGCCGGTCATTATACTCGACGCTCCGCAGTGCCATATCAAACAGCCGCTCCTGAATTTCCACACCTGTTATGTGGACATTCGTTCTTGCACTAAGTAACAAGGGGATGATGCCGTTCCCTGAACATAAGTCAACGACTTTACCCTTGTGAATCGGTAAATAGCTGAAGTGGGCCAAAAGGACCGCATCTGTTGAAAAAGAGAACACGGAAGGACTTTGAATGATCCTCATGTTTTCAGCTAATAGATAATCTAAACGCTCATCTTCTTTTAACTCGACCATACCTTTCCTCCATTTTTCTTCTATTATATGTTGTTACCGGTATAATCACTAAAAAGGACCAATCCCACTTATAAGTGGATCAGTCCTTTTTATCTGTATTCTATTCAGAAGAATGAAGGGTCCTTTATTTCTTGTTTAAGAAAGAAAGGCAGAATAAGCAGTCTTCATCCTTCCGGGGACTTCCGAAATGTATGTTACAAATATGAAATCCTTCCTGGTATAGTCGAGCAAGGTTGTCATAGCCTTCTCCAATATCCAGTGTTTTATCTTCTAAGTCTGACTCACTCGTCGTACCCGCATCGCTGTTTGATTGTACCTTTTTTGGTGAGTTCTCTGTTTGTTCCAGTCTACGGCGCAAATGTTCATTTTCTAACTTTAGAGAGTTATTTTCCTCTAACATTTCAGCTAGGCATTGTTTGAGCTCACCTAATTGATGATATAAGTCACCAATTTGTTGTTCCATGTTACTGACTGAATCAAAGAACTCTTTCTTATCCACGACACTACACCCCGTTACTCTGTGGCTTGGAATGATACGGCACCTTCGTTCATAATTTCATCTAATGTGAATTCCAGAACCCGCTCTTCTTCTTTGATTTCGACCTGAAGAATACGTTCCAGAATATTAAGACCTACCACTTTACCTTTTCCATGAGGTGTCTTAATCACTTCTCCGATATCAGGTAATTCTTCTTTTGCTGCTTCATACTCGTCATTCTCGTATTTCAGACAGCACATCAAACGTCCACATAAACCTGAAATCTTCGTGGGATTAAGGGATAGATTTTGATCCTTTGCCATTTTGATGGACACAGGTTCAAAATCCCCTAAAAAGGTTGAACAACACAGCATGCGGCCACAAGGACCAATACCACCAAGCATTTTTGCTTCGTCTCGAACGCCAATCTGACGAAGTTCAATGCGCGTACGGAAAATGGAGGCCAGATCTTTCACCAGCTCCCGGAAATCAACACGTCCATCAGCCGTAAAATAGAATATGACTTTATTTCGGTCGAATGTATATTCGACATCCACCAGTTTCATATCCAATTGATGCTGATTAATTTTATCACAACATACGTTATAGGCTTCCGTTGCAGACGACCTGTTCTCGTCAACGATCATTCGATCTTTTTGATCGGCGATCCGAATCACTTTTTTCAACGGAAGAACTACATCATTTTCTCCTACTTGCTTTCTCTCTACGACTACTTTACCAAATTCGACTCCGCGGACCGTTTCAACGATTACATAACAATCTTTTTGAATGTCCAATTCACCCGGATCGAAATAATAGATTTTACCCGCTTTTTTAAAGCGAACTCCTACAACATCGTACAAAGGACCATCACCCCTGCAGTTTTAGCATAAGCTGTTCTACTAGCAGCTGCGAATTCATATTGGCGTTTAATTTGCGTTTTGCTTCAAGGATCACCGTCATATTAGTAGAAAGACGATTGGTTGATACCTGAAGTGCGTTGGATTTCCAGTTTTCCTTTTGGTCCGGGTACACGAGCTGCTCTTCTTTTCCTAACTGGATATGAAGTAAGTCTTTATATATTAGAAGTAAAAGATCCAATGCTCGATCGACTTGATCTTTTTCTTTGAAGTGCTGTACAAAATCCTCTTGTATTTTGACCATTGCTTGGAAGGGACTTTTCTGGAGGACTTCATATAATTTTAACACTATTATTCTTGCTTGTGCAAACCACTCATTTTGACATATTTCTACAGCTTCCTCATAATGGTTCGTCAAGTTGGCTGCAAGAGTGGCAAAGTGAGGGGGGATCCCCTCTTCCAATAACTTTTTTGTCAGCTGTTCTTTCGGTAATGGCTTAAATGAAACCGTCTGGCACCTGGAAAGAATGGTTGGCAGGATCCGATGAATATTTTCTGTGATGAGAATCGCGGTTGTATCCGCTAACGGCTCTTCAAGAAACTTTAATAGGCTGTTAGCAGCATTCGCTGTCATCTTATCACCGTGAACGATGATGTAAATCTTCTTCTTGGATTCTACACCTGTTTTCGAAAATTCTTCTTGCAGACTTTTAATCTGATCCTTCTTGATAGATAGACCATCAGGCTCGACCAGATGCAAATCCGGATGATTCCCGTGATTGATCCGTTTGCAGTTGGAGCAGTCTTCACACGGCTTTCCATCTACCCGGTTCAGACATAATAATGCTTTGGCAAACAGGATGCTCATTTCTTTCTTTCGTGTCCCTTTTTCGCCCTCGAATAAATAAGCATGAGCGACACGATCCTTCAATATACTATTCTGTAGCATCTGAAGGACGACTGGCTGAAATGGTTGTATCTCTTCAAACAACATGTCCTAACATCACTCTCTTACATATAAAGATTAATAAGCAGTCCTTTAATTTCGCCGATTTTCCCTAATATATCAATGGACTTCTTTTCTTTATCCAATACATCTTCCGTTAAACCGACAAGATGCTGATCCACCGTCTCGACGATATTCAGCTTTCGTCCCTCACCATATTGATTCCAAGTATGGGACTGCTTCAGGTCCATTCCGAAGTCGACTGCTTCCCGTACAAACTTCTTGACCAATGTTTTATACTTGGCCAGATCTTTGAACGTCCTTGACTGAGCTAACCGGGTGCCGGCATCCTCTATAGTTCCAAGAAGCTTATTGAGCTGGTCCATCTGCATTTTCTGATCATGTTTCTGAACCAGCTGGCCGAACTTAACTTGACCCGTACCGCCAGTTCTCTGATCTTTCGCCACGCTATCTAAGGACACGCGGTGGTCCTGATTAATTTTCATAGTGATCCAACCTCACTTTAAAACTGATGGAACTGTTCTACAGGGAGAACGAATACCGTCGCCCCGCCTACGGCCACTTCTACGGGATAAGGCACATAGGAATCTGCATTTCCACCCATAGGGGACACCGGAGCCACCATCTGATCACGTGACTGACAGTTTTCTTTAATGACCTGCAATGCTTTCTCCACACGAATATCTTCTGTACCAATAATGAATGTCGTATTGCCGGATTTCAAAAACCCGCCGGTACTCGCTAATTTTGTCGAACGAAAATTGTGTTCCATCAGGGCATTAGACAAACGATTACTATCCTTATCCTGTACAACTGCCATAATTACCTTCATGAATGAATTCCTCCGTTATAAAGCCATTTACTTCCTTCTATTATATCATTGAACAGACTTCAATGCTTCATCTAAAAAAGAGACGGAATACCAAGCAACGAATTTTGCCCGGTATTCCGTCTCTTCTATTAGCCTCACTTGTTTAAATAACCCTTCACGATTTCATACGCATCAGCAAATACCGCTTCTTTACTCTTACTGGCATCGATGACTTGAATGCGATCCGGATATTGTTTGATTAACTTCTGATACCCTTCACGCACGCGGGTATGAAAATCAATCGACTCGAGATCCAATCGATTCACTTCTCGGCCATTATGCTTCGCAATCCTCTTTAACCCCTCTTCGGGAGCAATGTCAAAATACAGTGTGAGATCCGGCATCTTATCTTCAATCGCAAATTGATTGATATCCATGACTTCTTCCATCCCGATTCCACGGGCATTTCCCTGATAGGCAAGGGAACTGTCAATAAACCGATCACAAATCACAATCTTTCCTTCTTCAAGTGCCGGGATCACTTTCTCCACCAGATGCTGACGTCTCGCAGCTGCATATAACAGCGCTTCCGTCCGCTTATCCATCTCCGTGTTCCTTGTATCTAATATCACTTCCCTGATCTGCTCAGCTATGGAAATGCCTCCAGGCTCCCTCGTCTGGATTACATCCCTTCCGTCCTCTAGCAGTTGTTGATATAACTCTGATAATATCGTTGATTTTCCGGCTCCCTCGGGGCCTTCAACGGTAATGAAGATTCCTCTTGTCATCTATTTCCCTCCGCTTTATCGATACACATACACACAGTGGTTAGCCAATCGGTGGTGCCCCTGTATGTTCGCCTTATTCTCTATATATTCGTTCAACCGCCGGATAACTTCAGCCGTGATCCGTTCACCCGGCACCAACAACGGAATGCCCGGTGGATAAGGTGTCACCATCCCTGCGGAAACTTCTCCTTCTGCATCGTCCAGTGAAATCAACTTTTCCACTTTCCCGTCCATTTCCTCCAAGGTTAATGCCAGGGTAGAAAAAGGGGGTGTCCTTCTCGAGGAGGTGCTTACCCCCTCCACAGGAATGACTTCCACTACAGGCTCATTCTCAAGCGCCTTATTTATCCTGTCGATCGCTTCTTTATACGGAAACGAAAGACCCTTCTTTACTAAAGGAAGAATCAACAGTATCTGATTCGGATCAGCAAGCTCCGGATAGACACCCACAGACTCTAATAGCTCCTGGAGTGCATAACCCGTTCGCCCTTCAAGCTTCATGATAAGTTTCAATGGATCATGTGCCTGTTGAACCATGAGCTGAGGATGGATCCGTTCAATCCCGCTTATGAATTCACGGATGCCCTCCAATATTTGATCCAAGTCCTCTTTTAAAAACGTCCCGACATAGGATCTCGCATAATCAAGGGATGCCATAATCGGATACGAAGGACTACTTGATTGTAGCATAGTTAAATAGTCTTTTACCTTATGCGCATCCACCCGTTTACTCCCAATATGTAAATACGATCCCATCGTCATGGCCGGGAGCATCTTATGAGCGGAATGAACGACCATATCTGCCCCACACTCCATGGCAGATTCGGGAAAAGGCGGACCCAATGTAAAATGAGCACCATGAGCCTCATCTATGATACAGATGACATCATGCTTATGACATTCATCTATGATTTCTTTAAGATTGTATGTAAACCCATAATAAGTCGGATACGTGAGTACACATGCTTTCACCTGTGGGAATGCCTTCATCGCTTCCTTGACAGCATCCAAACGTATCCCAAGGGCCGTCCCTGCGTCATCCCACTCTGTTTCTATAAAAACCGGCACAGCCTTCCGAAGCCTGATCCCGTTCAGCACCGACTTATGACAATTCCGTTGAACAAACACTATATCACCGGTTTGACAGGAAGCAAGAATCGCCGCAATATTTCCTACCGTACTTCCGTTCACCAGAAAATGACTCTCCAAAGACCCATACACATCCCCAAGCAATTCCTCCGCTTCCCGAATCGCCTCATGGGAATCATGTAAATCATCCAAGCCACTTAATTCTGTAAGATCCGATTGATAAAAGGGATGATCCTCCACCAATAAACCATTCTTATGCCCCGGCACATGAAATGAAATAGGATGTATGGACCTATGCCTCTCGATCGCCTCAATCAGCGGGGTTCTTGTATGATCTCGCTTCATTCCATCTATCTCCTTAATGTAAATATCCACTCATATCGTATCATAACCACCCGCTACAATGCTTCAGGGAATCCAAATCTTACTTGTATTACGGTGAATCAACGAAACTCATAAAACACCGGACTCTGACAGCAAAAAAAATCATAACCATGTATACCTTCTGGTTATGAGTAGATTTGAGGAGTATTCACTTTTTTCAGCCTTTGTATGAACGTTTTATACAGAGGATCATTCGTTTCTGTGTGAACCATTTCCTTCTCACATTCTGTGCAGATAAACGATGTGTATAGATGGATTCCAACCTTCTTCTCAACGTGACAAACGATGCACTCTTCCAAAGCCGCCTTACGTTCCTGATTTAACATAGGGCCCTCCACCTCCATACAATCTATTCTGCCTCAAAACCACCAATTGTATACATAATTATAAACATTTCAACTGACAGAATAATCAAGTGTACTTTAATCTTATGTTGCTCTTACCGAGTCTGTGTATGTCTCTATAAAAAAGATTGTGAAAAGATGTTGGTATATCTTTGGTGTGCTTTTGGAGAGTTATAGACTGGGAGATACGGAGGTGATGGATAATGGTGGTGGATTGGGGCAGGGGATCACGGGCAATCATGCAGCTGCGATGGAAATATGCAAAAAATATGGTCAGGATCAGCGGCTATATTGGCGGATTGATGATATTGGAGCTTTTAGCGGAGATTTGGAGGAACAATTTATGATTAAAATAGAGTCGCTGGTTCGTGATTGCGTCGTTTTTGACTTTATTGCGTCATTTTCGAGGGGGATTGCGTCATTATTTTTTTATTTGCGTCTTCTTCAGCCTTAATTGCGTCATTTTTTCTTTTATTGCGTATTTTACCAATTAATACCTTTTATTATCTTACCGATCATCCATTTATAACAACTAAACAAAAAAGAGCAACTCCTAAGAGCTACTCTTTCTTCACATTTGCCTGGCGGCGTCCTACTCTCACAGGGGGAGCCCCCAACTACCATCGGCACTGAAGGCTGCGGCTAGTGATGAGCGGCGAATCTCTTCGTCCGCTTCACTCGTTCAGATCCTCGTGTGGGAACCACACTCCGGTCTTCACTCCCTCGCGTCCTCGACCTTCTTGCTCCTCCCTACCCTCGCACTGCGGTCGAGGAGAGATCGGTTAAATTATTCCTTATGTTCTTCGAACAAAAAAACAAATCAAAAAAAGAGCAGCCCCTAAGAGCTACTCTTTTACTATTTGCCTGGCGACGTCCTACTCTCACAGGGGGAGCCCCCAACTACCATCGGCACTGAAGGCTGCGGCTAGTGATGAGCGGCGAATCTCTTCGTCCGCTTCACTCGTTCAGATCCTCGTGTGGGGGCCACACTCCGGTCTTCTCTCCCTTGCGTCCTCGACCTTCTTGCTCCTCCCTACCCTCGCACTGCGGTCGAGGAGAGATCATGTCAATCCTAATGTTCTTCGAACAAATTCAATTCAACCCAAAAAAAGAGTAGCTCCTAAGAGCTACTCTTTTACTATTTGCCTGGCGACGTCCTACTCTCACAGGGGGAGATCCCCCAACTACCATCGGCGCTGAAGAGCTTAACTTCCGTGTTCGGCATGGGAACGGGTGTGACCTCTTCGCCATTATCA
>NZ_LIXZ01000021.1 GCF_001305855.1 Rossellomorea vietnamensis
GCCGCACATTCTGGACATTTGTGTGAGATAAGAGGAAGCTCTATATGTAAACAAAGTCGCTCATCCACTTCCTCCATTTTCATGATGTTTACTTCTTCAAAACCAGGCAACATTATGGTAGAATTCATTATGCACGTATCTCCAATCTTTACTTGTTTCTCGACAATTCAAGTATAAAAGACTGGGCGATTACGTGCATTTTTTATGTCTTCTAATTGTGTAAGAACCCCAACAAATATTATAGAACCTGAAAATAAACGATTAAGACCCTTTTTTGTAAACGAAAAAGGACCCCGATTTGGAGTCCTTTCTACACGTTTTAGCCCTTCCCGATCCCATTTACAATCATCTGAACGGTCATCTCGATCTCCTTCTCATCATTCCAATCGGCTTCAGGAAGGAAAAGGTACCGAACGATGAGTAAGCCGAATATGCTTGTGGCTGAAAATCGTACGACAGCGGGTGAGGGCAGGTCGATAATCTGCCCCTTCTCTTTATAATGATCAACGAGGCGAACAAACTTTTCGAATACCTTTTCAGCGATATGCTCCCTGAACTGTTCTTTCAGCTCAGGATGAAAAGGGATTTCTTGTATCAATATTTTAAAAGCGGTCATGTTCTCTTTCAGGAACTCCTGGCGATTCAATATCATCGCTTTCAGGAAATCTTCGTACCGGTCATATTTGGCATCAAGCACTTTATTGAGATCACGGATTACAAAGGGAGCGATCAGTTTCGCCATCGTAGGGGATACAATCGAAAGAAGCAGATCCTTCTTCGTTTTGTAATGCCGGAAGATGGTTCCTTCTGCGACGCCTGCCTTTTTGGCGATTTGACTGGTGGAAGTGGAGGCGTAGCCTTTTTCAGCGAACATCTCGATGGCTGCTTCCACGATCTTCTGCTGCTTTTCTGTCAGTGATTCTTCTTCCTCGAACAACTGTTTAAATATATTTTTTTCTTCAGACATGATTAAACCCCTAACTTGTCGTTCATTCCTACCCTATATTTTACGGTATTTTCTGAGGGCTGCAACATTAAGGACGATAAAGAGTAGAGAAAAACCGATCAGCACGGATAGATCAAAGAGCAAATCCCCAAGTCCATAGCCCCGTATCATGACATCCCTTAAAGCATCGGCAGCATAGTATAGCGGGGTGATGGGGCCGATCCAGCTCAGCCACTCGGAGATGGTATCTAAATTGAATAATCCCGAGAAGAAGATCTGAGGAACCACGACGATCGGAATGAACTGCATCATCTGTAATTCATTTTTTGCAAATGCGGACAGCAATATTCCGAGAGTAAGAGCCGTGAATGATAAGGAGACAATGATGATCAACACATTGACAAAGCTTCCTTTCATCATCATATCCAGGACGTAAATCGAGTACCACGAAATCAGGGATGCCTGAAGGAGCGTCACGATTCCGAAGCCGATGACGTAACTGACGACCATCTCCCAGATTTTAATGGGAGAAGCCAGCAGTCGTTCAAGGGTCCCCGTTGTTCTCTCTCTTAAAAATGAAACGCCACTTATTAAGAAGACGAAGAAAAAGACGAAAAATCCAAGGAGGACGGGTCCAAAGGAGTCAAACATCTCCATATCCTTACTTCCGTGCACATACTTCACTTCACCTTTTAGGTCTTGTGAACTGGAAGGGAACAGGGTCTGAACCTTTTTCATGACGGCTCCATTGACTGCGGGATCACTGCCTTCGATGACAATGGATGGTGAAGTGGGGTCTTCGAATGAAATGTACCCATCCAATTCCCCGTTTTTAATGTCCTTTAAAGCCTTATCGGGGCTGGAGTATGATTGGAAATCCTGAGTATCGAATTTCGACTGCAGCTGCTTTGGGAGATCCACGACCGCTACCTTGGCCTCATAGTCATCAGAGTTAAAAACAAGGGAAAGCATGCTGAGAATCAGGAGCGGGGCCAGAAACATCAAGGCCAATGTACGTTTATCCCTGAGGAGCTGCTGAAGGATACGGATGACAAATCCTTTAATTCTCAATGGAAACACCTCCGTTTTTCAAAAATACATCTTCAATCGAAGAGACACCGTAGGATTCTTTAATCGCAGCCGGAGTGTCACTTGAAATGATTTCCCCATGCTGAAGAAGGCCCAGCCGGTCGCATTTTTCTGCTTCATCCATGACATGGGTCGTAATGATCAGGGTTCTTCCTTCTTGTTTCAGACGATGGAAGCTATCCCAAATTTCCTTTCGCAAGACCGGATCGATCCCGACGGTCGGTTCATCCAAAAATAAAACCTCGGGATCATGTAAGAGGGCGATGGCAAGGGAAAGTCTTCTTTTCATTCCTCCTGAATACTGATGGACAGGTTTATCCAGGTGATCCAGAAGGTCAACAGTCGTCATCACCTTTTCGATTTGTTCTTTTCGTTTTGTTTTCTTCAATCCATAGAGGGAAGCCATGAATGATAAGTTTTCCTTTGCCGTCAGCTCATCATAAAGGGCATCGGATTGAGCCATATATCCAATAGAGGGATACAGCTCTTTCGCTTTCAGCTTGTTCCCTTTGAAGGTCAAGCTGCCGGATGAAGGTGTTTCGAGACCGATCATGAGTTTAATCAACGTCGTCTTACCCGAGCCTGAAGGGCCTAACAATCCATATATATCCCCTTTTCGAATATCGAGAGAGACGTTTTTCAAGACTTCTTGAGAGCCGAAAGATTTTGAAAGCTCGTTTAATTGAATGATGGTGTTCACATGAATCACACCTTTCAGTTAATGATGAGTGATTACTCACTTATAATATAAGGTATGAGAGTGGTTTTGTAAAGTGAGTAATCACTCATTATTATATTCTTCCCATTTATTTATAGAAGAGTTCACATAAAAAAAGAGCCTGAGCAACGGCTCAGACTCTTCTTCCCACATTATTTTACGTTGTCATTTTCCCATTGATAGCTCCAGAATCGTTCAACAGTGACCCATTTCAATGATTCAGGGTCATTCTGCTGAATCCCTTTTTCAAGATCCTTCAGCATCCAGGCCGTTTGGGAGATATGGGCCTTCATGGCACCGATTTTTTGGTCTTTTACCGGTGTGATATCAACAAAGATATCGGGTTTGCCCAATTCTTCTTCACAATTCTTAGAGAATGCCAGACAGTGAAGCTTCGGTCTTGATTCTTTTGGAAGGCGTCTGACGGCACGTACCACTGCTCTTGCAGTTGCTTCATGATCCGGGTGGACGGAGTAGTCAGGGTAGAACGTGATGATGAGGGACGGATTTAATTCTTCGATCAGCTCCGTCACCATATTTGAAAGCTTTTCATCATTTTCAAATTCAAGGGTCTTATCCCGGTAGCCCATCATGCGAAGATCCTGTATTCCCATCACATCGGCGGCCTTTTGCAGCTCTTTTTTCCGGATCAGGGGAAGGGATTCGCGGGTCGCAAAAGGCGGGTTCCCTAAGTTCCTTCCCATTTCCCCTAATGTGAGGCATGCATAGGTGACGGGCGTTCCATTGTTCACGTGGGTGGAAATGGTCCCTGATACACCAAATGCTTCATCATCCGGGTGAGGGAAGATGACAAGTACCTGTCTTTCTTTTTCCATTTTGACCTCTCCTTTATTTATAGGTTGCAGTAGATTAATTGAAAGGGGTTGGACTGATTTCAAGGGCAACGGCAAGCTTTCCGTCCCCGCCATGTCCTGCAAGCAGCAATCGTCCCTGTTCATCGAATTCATAATGAGTCAGTCCCTCGGCATAAATCCAGCCGAGTTCGATTTTCAGGCCGACACGGTATGGTCCGTCCCCGATGATTTTTCCGTGCTCATAGTTCACTTTTGCGTTACGTATATAGGCTCCCGCGGAGAAGAAGCCTTCATTGAAGTGTGAAGCGTATGCTCCATTGGTAGTTTCTAAGTGTATATAAACGTCCTGACGGGCAAGCTGGGTGATGATTCCCTGCACATCGGCAATCTTGATTGGTTCCATTCTTTTTCCTCCTTAAATACAGAAAAGACTCTTAACCATTATGTACTATCTTACTAAAATTCATGAGTGAATGCGAAAAGTATGATTGAGGAGAAAGGGGAGGCGCGCGTGGTGAGGTCCGTCCCTCAAAAAAAGGTGCCAGGCACGATTGGGTTCATTCGTGCCTGGCACCTGGCCAGGAGAGTATTATTTATTGAAGTGGTTGTAGGCTCCGTGCATGACGGGCCCGACGTATTCGTTCAGTTTGAAACCGTGTTTGATGGCTGCAGTGACGAAGGATTTGGCATTCTGGACCGCTTCTTTCACGTCTTGTCCGTTGGCAAGGTTTGCCGTGATGGCAGCTGCGAACGTGCATCCTGCTCCGTGGTTATACGTTGTTTCCACTTTTTCTTCTTCAAGCAGGGTGAATTCATTTCCGTCAAAGAATAGATCCAGTGCTTTGTCGTGCTGTAGTTGCTTTCCGCCTTTGATGACGACGTTTTTCGCTCCCAGGTCGTGAATCTTTTTGGCTGCTTCTTTCATTCCATCAATCGTTTTGATCGGACCGGTCTCTGCAAGCTGACCTGCTTCGAACAGGTTAGGGGTGACCACGGTCGCGCGTTGTAAGAGGTGTTCCCTCATGGCGACGGTTGTTTCAGGGTTTAGTACTTCATCTTCCCCTTTACACACCATGACTGGATCAATGACAACTTTATTTAAACCGAATGCATCGATTTTTTTTGCTGCAAGCTCGATGATCTCGACCGTGCCGAGCATCCCCGTCTTCATGGCATCGATTCCGACAGATAGGACCGTTTCCAATTGTGCTTCCAGTGTATCGAGGGGTAATGGGTGAACGTTGTGGTGCCAATGGTTGTTCGGGTCCATCGTCACGACAGTGGTAAGGGCCGTCATCCCATATACGCCATGCTCCTGGAATGTTTTAAGATCTGCTTGGATCCCGGCGCCTCCGCTTGTATCGGAACCGGCGATCGTGAGTGTTTTTTTCATGGGCTGCATTCCTCCTGTGAATTCGTTTCATTGTAAAAGTCTGACTAAAGAATATAATATCGGGCGGGTAAATACAAATTGTTTTCACTCTAGATGACGACAAAAAAGACGCCGGATAAAAATCCATCGACGTCTTTACAGCGGTCTTACAAACTTAGAAAGGCTTTGCGTTATTATCCTTAGCTTCTTTGGAAGCCACGATGACAAGCTTGCCTTTATCGAGTTCTTCCTCATAAGCATCTGCTTCTGCCTGGTTCATCCCCACGGATTTCATTTTCGAACGCAGTTCATCTCCGCGGCTGTTGAACATATTCCCCATGGATTCAAGGATTCCCTGCTCCTTAATACCGGTTGATTCTGTATTGGTCGCCTCAGTGATGTGTTTAGAACGATGTTTGTCATGAGCGAATACGTAAATGTCATCTTTCGTATACCCTTCGCTTGTGAACATTTCGATTTCTTTTTTCGCTTCTACTACGTTTTCGACTGTTTGCACTTTATACATGATTCATACCTCCATGTTTGTTTTAATGTCTTGTCCCTTCTTTTCCCGGTAGTGCCAAATTCAAACTTTCCAAAATATAGAAGTAGAATAATTGTTTCCAAGATTCTACATTATTTCCTATAATAGAAGAGAGGAAGGTGAAGGGTTTGACAAGCCAATACAAGAAAATACGAGAAATGGAAGCGATTTTGGCAGATTTGAAGGAGACTGAAAGACAAACAGGAGCCTCTTTGGCCATTGAAAATAGAAGAAGCAGGCGACGGGGACGGGGATTGATCCAAACACTTCTGGCTTTTTGGAAGAGGAGAGTGGTGATCTTTCTGGTCGTGTTCTTGCTGGTGGCTGGAGCAGCAGCGATAGGGGTCAACTCCTGGTTATCGGGCTCTACGTTTACAGAAGAAAAGGGTTCATTTGTGGAACGTATCCAAGAGATGAGTTCGCTGGCTACGGCTCAAGGGTTTGTGAAGGCCGTGATCGAGCAGGAGGATAACCAGTTATTCGGGAAAGAAATCAATGCGGACCTCCCCGGTACGAAACGGAAGTTGCTGATGGTCGTGCCCGGGACGGTCCTTGCCGGGGTGGATTTACAAGAGATCGACGACAAGGATATAGTAGTGAATGAAGAGAAGAAAGAAATCAGGCTCACGCTGCCCCGGGCGGAGATCCTTCAGGAGCCGTCCATCGATACGGACAATATCAAGACGTTCTCAGTGGAAGGGATCTTCCGGAATGATGTGGACTGGAATGAAGGGTTTGCCCTTGCGGAAGTGGCAAAGGATCAAATCAGTCAGGAAGCGGTCGAACAGGGGATTCTACAGGCAGCTGAAAAAAATGCTGAGAAATCATTGAAGGGTTTCTTTGAACAATTAGGGTACGACGTGACGATTGAATTTCAAAACTAGAAAGGGTGTCTCTAAGTGTCTGCGATTTTTCAAAATGATTGGGCACACGTTCTGGAAGATGAACTTCAGAAGGAGTATTACCGGGATTTACGGGAATGGCTGAAAGGGGAGTATCAAACGACCCTCACTCATCCACCCATGCACGATATTTTCAACGCTTTTCACTATACAGCCTATGAGGACGTAAAGGTTGTCTTACTGGGGCAGGATCCATATCATGGAGCAAATCAGGCAGAGGGTCTGAGCTTTTCTGTTAAAAAAGGGGTGAAAATCCCTCCCTCCCTGCGAAATATGTACAAAGAGCTTCAGGATGACCTGGGATGTCCGATTCCCGAACATGGCTCACTGGTGAAATGGGCCGAACAGGGTGTCCTTCTATTAAATACAGTGCTGACCGTTGGGGATGGCAAGGCACACTCCCATAGAGGGAAGGGCTGGGAACGGTTCACTGATCGAGTCATTTCCTTACTGAATGAACGGGAGAAGCCATTGGTGTTTTTGCTATGGGGGAAGCCTGCCCAGGCGAAGCAGTCGTTGATTGATTCATCCAGGCATTACATTGTCACGGCTCCGCATCCAAGCCCATTATCGGCCCACCGCGGCTTCTTTGGAAGCAGACCTTATTCAAAAACGAATGCGTTCCTTCGTGAACAGGGAATGGCAGAAATCGACTGGTGTGTAGAATCGTGATGTTTCACGTGAAACACTGAGGGAGGAAGCTTGGTGAAAAAGGAAGAAAGGATCAACTGTTTTCAGTGCCAATATTTTTATACAACGTGGGAGCAGGCTCATCCGCGGGGATGTAAGGGCTACGGATTTAAAACAAAAGCGATGCCTTCCCTTGTGGTTTTTCAATCCTCTGGGAGTCCATGCATGAAATTCAAGGCGAAACAAAGATGATATTTGCGAAATCCTTCAATAAGAATTAGGATAAAGACGTACATACTGTAGACCTTGTGGAAGGAGTCAATCATTGTGAATATCCCACATCAATCATTAATCAAGAAGATCGAACATGAACTCGGTAAAGCGAAGTCTGCTGAAAAGTCCCAGCAGATCCGTGAGCATGTTTATTCAATAAAAGCACTATGTGAAGTGTTGCTGGAGGAGAACAACGGAGCATCCGCTCAAGCCACGTTTTCCCAACCTCAGCAATCCATGCCGTATTTCCAGGAATCACAGCCAGTTCAGAAGCCCGTTTCCATTCAGAAGGAAGAGCCTCTCGAAACGGAAGACGGAGCCAATGGCAATTCTTTATTTGACTTTTAACCTAGGAGGTTCATCATGAAAACTTTTATCATTATCGGTGCCATCAACGCCTTTTTATCCGTGGCACTTGGAGCTTTCGGTGCCCACGCATTGGAAGGGAAGATTTCACAGAAATACATCGATACGTGGAATACAGGCGTTCTTTATCAGATGTTCCATGCAATCGGGATCATCATCGTCGGGGTGCTGATGGGAAATGTCACACCAACATCCCTCCTTTCCTGGTCAGGCTGGCTGATGCTGATCGGAACGATTCTTTTCTCGGGAAGCCTTTATGTACTGAGCATCTCAGGAGTGAAAATCCTCGGGGCGATCACCCCGCTTGGAGGAGTCAGCTTCCTCGTCGCCTGGGTACTCTTGATCGTATTCGCAGCGAAGACATTATAAACAGAAAGATACCCTGTCAGGAAGTGGATTTCCTGACAGGGTATTTTTTTAGCGTTGGGAATAGCTTTGCATGGAGCCACCCGCACCATATGGATATTCATACTCGATTTCTTCATCAAATGTAATGTAATCAAGATAAATCATCGGAATGAGGTACCGTGTGCCGGTTTGTGGATCGCTCAGGATAAGGTGATCCCGGCCGGCGGCTTCAATGATCCCCTTGAACACCTTCGCATTCCATTCCTTATTATTTTCAAACGTCGTATAAACCGTCGCGACTTTGCCTTTATTCAACCTGAGAATATTCTCGATATACGACTCTTCGATCGGAAGCATTCCCGGAACATTTTGAGTAGGTGCCGGGGCATTCGTAGGGGAAGGGATTTGATACCCTCCACCGCCTTGCTGCTGGGGATAGTATTGTCCCTGACCTTGCCCACCACCGTAATACTGACCATAAGGATTATAAGCAGATTGATTATACCCTTGATATGGGTTTGATTGTTGGTTCGCCAAACCGAATACCTCCTTTAAGTAAGATTAATATACTTTCGGACAATCACCTTGAGTGGGTTGAAAGAAACAGTGGGACTTGAACCGCCCGGCGTTTGACTGGTTATACCACTCGGCGGGACAATTCCCGGCCGGCTTAAAGAACCAAAGGGAGTAAGACGCAGGGTGATACCTGCCACCTTTAATGGTCTTCCGTGCCAAATCGATCTCCTTCTGCCGGGCCCGCTGATAAAAGTAGCTTTTCTGGGTGGCCTCGAATCCACCTGGACTCTGGAACACCATATCCTGAAGATTGGCCAATTTCTTAAAGTCAAGGCAATCGGACCGGACCCGGTTCACACCGACATTCCCCACCATAAGCATTCCTTGCTGTCCTTCACCCTCGGCCTCAGCCCTCATCAATCGAGCCAGGAGCTTTACTTCCTTCTCGTTATAAGGAATAACAGCCATCTTCCCACCTCACTTTAGAAGATGCTATGTCTCACTAGTTCATGTCTATGTTGTGGGGGAAAAATATATTCTTGTGTTTTTTGAATGAAGGAGTGGGAATAAATAGTTTGTCTTAAGATGAGTGGTTGTTTAATAAAGTGGACCGTTCCTTTCCGCTCCAGGCACTTGCTTTCCGGCGGGGAGGAAGTCAAGCCTCCTCGGGCTTTGCCCTGCGGGGTCTCGACCTTTCCTCTATTTCCCGCAGGAGTCAAGTGCCTTCCGCTCCAATCCACTATGTGCTTTTACATTTTCAGTGCCTTCTTTCGCAGGAGACTTTACGATTCCCCTTACCAGCTTGAGGGAAGTACGTATTAGAGTTTACTAGTGAGGAAAGTACGATCGAAAGAAAACAGCCGCGCAAAAATCGAACAAACTACATTTTGAAAATGCTGTTTTTGGATTCACAGTTGAACTTATATTAAATTACAATAAGAAACTCATGCTTATAAAGTTGATTGAAGTGGAAGGTGCTCGACTCCTGCGGGAAAAGCTGGGCAGGTGAGACCCCGGAAGCGAAGCTGAGGAGGCTCACCGCCAGCCCCGCGGAAAGCGAGCACCTGGAGCGGAAATCAACCAACACCTCCCTCATAATAAAAAAACGACAAGCCACAATGACTTGTCGTCTTTCAATTATTTAGTTCACGTGAAGGAATTTTGAGATAGCTTCTTCTTTTAACAGGTTTCCTACGTAGAAGGCACCGAATTCACCGAAGCGGGCGCTTACTTCGTCAAAACGCATTTCGTATACGAGCTTTTTGAATTGAAGCACATCATCGGCGAACAGAGTGACACCCCATTCGTAATCATCAAAACCAACAGAGCCCGTAATGATCTGCTTCACTTTACCTGCATATTGGCGGCCGATCATTCCATGACTTCTCATCATGTCACGACGCTCTTCCATCGGCAGCATGTACCAGTTATCATTGCCCTGGCGACGCTTGTCCATCGGGTAGAAGCAGACATGCTTCGCTTTCGGAAGGATTGGGTAAATGCGTTCCTGAACGTATGGATTTTCGTAAGGATCTCCCTCTGAAGGCATGTAGTTACCAAGTTCCACGACAGAAACATATGAGAATGTCGGGATCGTGAATTCAGCGATTTTCAGCTTGTTGAATTCATTTTCCAGCTCATTTAATTCTTCCATTGTCGGACGAAGGATCATCAGCATGAAGTCCGCTTTCTGCCCAACGATCGTGTAAAGAGCATGACTTCCTTCTTTTGCATCCTGAGTACTGTTCAATCGATCTAAGAAACGGTGGAACTCAGAGATCGCCGAGGCTCTCTCTTCACTCGGAAGCATCTTCCATGAAGTCCAGTCCATCGCGCGAAAATCATGCAGGGAATACCAACCATCTAATGTTTGTGCCGGTTCTGCCAACGTAATCACTCCTTAAAGTACTTTTTCCAACTTTACTATATCATAGTTTCACCCTGTAGTAAGAATACAAAACACAATGTCGCTAAAATGGCACAAATGGTGGATAGCAGGGAGATTTATGGAACACACTATCCTCGTAGATTGTCATAAATGCTTACGATCATTCAGGATTGGGTAAAAATTATTTGAAAACAAAGACTTTTATGCTGAAACCGGTGTCATTACTCCTTTTCCTTGAATTCCTCAATGAGAAGAGTATTCTAAGATTGGATATGTATAAATCAAGGAGGTTCCTCTATTGAGCAACTTATTTACAACATTAACGGATAAAGTAAAAGGCAAAGAGTTAAAGATCGTTTTCCCTGAGGGGACAGACGAACGCATTCTGACAGCAGCATCCCGTTTGTCTGCTGACGGTATCCTGACACCGATCGTAGTAGGAAATGTAGATGAAGTGAATGCCAAAGCGGATCAGCTGGGTGTGAAGCTTGACGGCTGTGACGTTGTCGACCCTGCATCATTTGCTGGAATGGACGAGCTTGTGAAAGCATTCGTGGAACGCCGTAAAGGAAAAGCGACCGAAGAAGATGCGAAGAAGATCCTCTTGGACGGCAACTACTTCGGTACGATGCTCGTTTACACCGGTCAGGCTCACGGACTTGTAAGCGGCGCAGCCCACTCAACGGCTGACACGGTTCGCCCGGCTCTACAAATCATCAAGACGAAAGAAGGCGTCCGCAAAACGTCCGGTGTCTTCATCATGGTACGTGAAGACGAGAAGTATGTATTCGCTGACTGTGCAATCAATATCACACCTGACAGCCAGGATCTAGCTGAAATCGCCATCGAGAGTGCGAAAACAGCTGACATGTTCGATATTGATCCACGCGTTGCGATGCTGAGCTTCTCGACAAAAGGATCGGCTAAATCACCTGAAACAGAAAAAGTGGTAGAAGCCGTATCCCTTGCAAAAGAAAAAGCACCGGAACTGACTGTCGACGGTGAATTCCAATTCGACGCTGCCTTCGTTCCATCCGTAGCGGAGAAAAAAGCACCTGGTGCCGACATCCAAGGTAACGCCAACGTATTCGTATTCCCGAGCCTTGAAGCAGGAAACATCGGATACAAAATCGCTCAACGTTTAGGAAACTTCGAAGCAGTAGGCCCGATCCTTCAAGGACTGAACGCTCCTGTGAACGATCTTTCCCGCGGTTGTAACGAAGAAGATGTGTATAAGCTTGCATTGATTACGGCAGCTCAGGCGCTGTAAGGAAGTAGATGTATTGGGAAACCGGATCCTTTAGGGGGTTCGGTTTTTTTGTGTCATAAGATTGTCCAACCCCGTTTTAAGAAACCCCACCATTCTATGATATAATGAGCTCGCATGTTGTAAGTGAAGGAGAAACGTTATGGATAAGGAAAAAGCATATGCACTGCTCCGTCAAGACAGATGGAGAGTGATTGATCAATCAAGTTTGGGACCGATGTTCGGGGCCCTGCAGTCGTTTGCCATGGACGATACATTGTGCACGGTGATCGGAGCAGGTCAGTCTGATCCGACCGCACGCTCATGGGTCCACCATCAAACGGTTGTATTAGGTATTCAAGATACAAAGCTGCCGTTTCTTTCTGATGCCTTGGAGGTGCTGGAAGAAGAAGGCTATCGATATATTGTACGAAACTCCGGGGGCCTTGCGGTTGTACTGGATGAGGGGGTCCTGAATCTCTCATTGGTTTTCCCTGATTCTGAAAAAGGCATAGACATTAACCGTGGCTATGACGCTATGTGGCTGCTCGTAAACGATATGTTCAAAGAATTTGACGTGGAAATCGAAGCGAAGGAGATCACCCAGTCCTACTGTCCCGGCAGTTACGATCTCAGCATCAAGGATCGGAAGTTTGCAGGGATCTCCCAGCGGAGGATCCGGAACGGGGTTGCCGTTCAGGTGTACCTTTGCGTCAATGGAAGCGGTTCTGAGCGGGCGAGGCTGATTCAGCGTTTTTATGAGACCGGATTGAAGGATGGTACGTCGAAATTTACATTCCCGGAGATTGCCCCTGAGGTGATGGCTTCTTTATCGGAGCTCCTCGGAGTCGAATTATCGATTCAAGATGTGATGCTCCGCTTCCTGCAGTCGTTAAAAGGATTCAGCGGCGAATTTTACAGCAGTGCCCTCCAGGGAGAAGAGTATGGGATGTACGAGATGTATTATCAGCGGGTCGTGGATCGAAATGAGAAAGTGTTGGGGTAACGGGGAGAGCTGGACTTCGGTTTATATCGGGGACCGGCTTTTTTTGGATGGAATTGTAAAAAGACGCAATTATTAAAATAATGACGCAATCACGGTTTGACCCCCTAATTACTGACGTTTTCTCCAAGGGTCTTACTTGTTCTTAGTTTTTCCTTCTTCGCTTTTATGAAGAAGGAAAAACCTTTATTTTAAAGGCTTAAAGCCATTTCTTCAGGAAAACCACTATCTTTGTATTTCTCATGAAACTTCAAGGGTGACATTCTTCCAAGGCTTCCGTGATATCTACGGTGGTTATAGAATTCCATAAACTCATCAATTTCGTAATATGCTTCTTCAAAATAGGTAAATTCATATCGCCTGAATAAATCACGTTCCAAGATACTAAAAAAGGATTCGATATAGGCATTGTAGTTTGGTGATCTTGGAGGAATCCGTTCATGAAAAACGTTGTTTTTCTCACAAAACTCCCCAAATAGATTACTAATAAATTGCGGGCCATTATCTGTTCTTATCACAATGCAATGGCCATTAGAATCATCTATGACCTGTAACTGTCGTCTAATAATGGCTTCATTAAGCATTCCTGTTATATCTTTGGCTGTACACCTTGGTCCTCTGTAATATCCAACGATGGAGCGATCGAAGACATCAATGGCACATGCCACAAAGAAAAATCTTCTGCTTCCAACGATGCTTCCGTACTTAATATCAAGCTGCCAGAGTTGATTAGGGGCAGTGATGATACGGTTACGAACCAGGCGTTTGGGTTATTTAGGATTTCCCAGTCGTTGTGGCAGTAGAATGCCTAGCCTTTTGCACAACCTGGCCACCTTTTTATGATTAATTTGAAGGTCATGTTCATCTTCTAATAATTTGGTGAGATTCTTTACACCATACGTGGCACCATCTCCCTCAATGGCTTCCATCAAGAATTCCTCAATCTGCTCATCAGGGATGATGTCTCCTGATTGGGTCTTTGAATACCCTGGAATGGGACGACCCCTTTTCTCTACCATTTCATCTGGTTCCTCAGTTGCGTGATGGTAATAATATAGTGATCTATTTGTCCCTGTTATCTCAGTAAGCTTAGTAATATGAAACCCCTCCCTTGCCCATACTCGAAGCTCTTCTAAGACGGTCACGGCCGGTATTGGTTTTTTTTTAATAAGTTTCTAAGCATCGCAACTTCAAGTTCTTTCTCACCAAGCAGTTTCATCGCTTGTTCATATTTTGCTTTTAACTCTTCTCTAGAAGGCTCAGTGGAAAGGATAGCCGAAGCTGGATCTTGCATTTGATCACGTACTTCATCCTCATATTCCTTAATCCACCTCGTCAAAGTGGACCGTGAAATTCCAGCGCTTCGAGAAATGGAAGAGTAATTCCCACTCTCTAAAGCCATCCGAACATAATTTCTTTTTACTTCCTCTAAGGCTTCAATCTTTTTTGACATGGAACAGCCCTCCAAAATCCCTCTGTATTTATGGTTCTAGTGTACTGTTTTAGGTACAAAAGTGTCCAAAGGAATTAGGGGGTCGTAAAGATCAAAGCTGATTTCGACGCAATATAAATTAAAATGACGCAATCACCCCCGATTATGACGCAATAAATGGAGAAATGACGCAATCGAGCGGATACCCGCCCATCTTGAACTGAACTTCCACTCTTGATCGTCGCATTTTTAGCTAAAATAGGTTTTAGGTAACTGTTTTGAACCAAACTGGACATTACTTTACGTTTTGTAGAAAGAGATTCTTTTGTATCTCACAAACTCCACCAAAAAACCAGCACGCCCACAGGTGCACTGGTTGGGAATATCATTATTCAGCTACTTTTTCGAGATTTCCGTTTCGGTCCATCTTGAAGCGTGGTGCTTTCGATTCGTCTTCATCGAATACGACGAGCTTTCTGGCCCGGTTCATGATTTGCATGAGTGTTTCGTAGTCTTCCTGCATCGTGACGGAATTGTTTTCAAGGGCTTTGACTTTCTTTTCGAGCTCGGCATTTTCTTTTCGGAGGTCGGAAAGCTCCTGCTTCAATCTCTGATTCTCAATTTTCACGTAGTCGGAATTCATGTTAGTTTGGGCCAGGTTCTGAAGGTACGCGATCACCTTTTCGAGTGTGACTTCCCCTTTTAGTCCCGATGGCTTTACCACATGGTTGGCAGCAGGCGCCTGTTGCGCCACGTAAGCTTGTTCCTCGCTTGCTTCCACTGTAAAGTCCTGCGATTGTTCTTCGGTTTCTTTCCCCAGTTGCTCCGTTTCCGGTACGTAGTTCTCGTACTCGGCAAACTCCATTTCTTCTTCCGCTTCAGACATTGATAGAGACATAGCGTCTAAATCTTCGAAGGAAGGTGTCGGTGGCTGGTATAATAGCTTTTTCTTCCCGCCCTGGTCTTTTCCGAGGATGCGGTGACGCTGTTTGCGTTGTTTTTTTGCTAGTGAAAGAGCTTTCTCGTACTGATGGCGCACGACGGCGTTCCAGCGGAATCCACAGGCAGCGGATGTGCGGTTCAGTTTGTCCCCGACTTCCTCGAAGGCATTTAGCTGTGTGCTGCCTTCGCGCACATGTCGCAAGACCGTTTCGGCCAATAATAGATCATTTTCTTCCGTCCAGGCATCCTGTCTTGTTTTCATCATCATTTCATCTCAACTCCCAAAGTTTTCTTAAAGTATTCGTTGATTAAAGGATGGACCATTTATAAGGTTTTTATACGAATATGTTAAAATTATTTTCTGTCTGCTAGTTTCGTTGTATCAGTGATGAACGCATGCAGATGGAAACGATGTTCACTTGCAAAACATGACTGAAAACTGTATTCTATAAATCGATGTTTACACCGTATAAAATCCATTTCAATAGATAGAAAGGGTTGTTGACAGATGGCAAACGAATTCCGTGTTTGCGATGATTGTCAGGCCGTTAACCTAAAGACCTTGATACCAAAGTTAAAGGATATTGATCCGGATGCACCGATCGACATTGCGTGCCAATCCTATTGTGGTCCAGGACGCAAGAAGACATTCGCTTTTGTGAATAATCGTCCTGTAGCGGCGTTGACTGAAGAAGAACTGATGGAAAAAGTGATCAAAAAAATAAAGAAGTGAAGGGAAACTTCCGCCTGAGGGAGTTTTTTCTTTTCTTCTGATAAAAATAAATAAAGGTTTGCGCCTCCCTGGAAAAGGAAACTACATAAGGGGTAGAGAAATAATAGGAGAGAATGTTTTGTCAAGCGTCCAAATTTTTTTGAAGGATTTGGAATGCTTGCGGTTGAACAATCAAAGGACAAATACCTATTTTTTTCGACAAAATTCGAGATGAATGCGACGGCGCAAGTCGCTATAATAGAAATATGCTAGTTTAGGAAGAGGGTAGAAGATGGAGTATGCCAAGCAGAAATTACATGAAGAAAAAGTATTTAAAGACCCTGTTCATCGCTATGTTCATGTAAGGGATCGCGTGATTTGGGATTTGATTGGGACCAAAGAGTTCCAGCGACTCCGCAGAATCAGACAGCTCGGAACCACCTACTTAACCTTTCACGGAGCGGAACACAGCCGATTCAATCATTCCCTTGGCGTGTACGAGATCATACGCCGCATCGTCGATGATGTGTTCGCCGGAAGACCGGAGTGGAACCAGGATGAGCGGTTATTGTCATTATGTGCTGCGTTATTGCATGATCTTGGGCACGGACCGTTTTCCCATTCCTTTGAAAAGGTGTTTCACCTCGATCACGAGCATTTTACCCAAGCCATCATCTTAGGGGATACAGAGGTGAACGCGGTTCTCAGTAAAGTGGCACCGGATTTTCCTAAACATGTGGCAGAAGTGATCGCGAAGACGTACAGTAACAAGCTGGTCGTCAGCCTCATTTCAAGCCAGATCGATGCCGATCGCATGGACTATCTGCAGCGTGACGCCTATTTTACAGGGGTGAGCTATGGGCATTTCGACATGGAGCGGATCCTCCGTGTGATGAGGCCGCGTGAAGATCAGGTCGTGATCAAGCAGAGTGGGATGCACGCCGTTGAGGACTATATCATGAGCCGCTATCAGATGTACTGGCAGGTGTATTTCCATCCGGTCACCCGCAGTGCAGAAGTGATCCTGACGAAGATCCTGCATAGGGCGAAGGAGCTTCATGAAGAGTTCTATTCCTTTAAGCAAAGCCCGATCCATTTTTATTCCCTGTTTGAAGGGGAAGTGGCCCTTGAGGATTACTTGAAGCTGGATGAAGCGGTCATCATGTACTATTTTCAGATTTGGCAGGAAGAAGAAGATCCGATTTTACGGGACCTTTGCGAGCGGTTCATGAACCGGAATTTATTCAAGTACGTGGAATTCGATCCGGCGAAGGAATACAAGAAGCACAGTGAACTCGAAGCCCTCTTTAAAAAGGCGGGAATCGATCCCGATTATTATTTAGTGGTGGACTCATCTTCAGACCTTCCATACGATTTCTACAGGCCGGGCGAGGAAGAGGAACGGCTCCCGATTCATCTGCTGATGAAGAATGAGGAGCTCCGCGAATTATCAAGGCAGTCGGATATCGTGGATTCCATCTCCGGAAAGCGCCGGACCGATCATAAATTATACTATCCAGTGGATTTACTATATGACGAATCAACAAAGAAGAATATTAAGAGACAGATACGGAAGATTTTAGAACTGACATAAATGACACTACAGCCAGTGAGGATCTGACATATGCAATACTAGGAGTAGGAGATGACGTACATTGTTGAAAGATCATGCAAAACTGATGAGTGCCTTCTTAGCCTCGGGTGAAGTGGTGGGAAGGAAGAAGCTTCAGAAGATGATATTCATCGCGAAGAAGCTTGAATTCCCGTTTCAGGAAAAATTTCAATTTCATTTTTATGGCCCGTATTCGGAAGAATTGACGCTTCGGGTGGAGGAACTCTGTAATATGGGGTTCATCTCGGAAGTAAAAGAGAAAAAGGGCGGGTACTACCAATATCGTTATACAGTCACGAAAGAAGGGGAGGACTTCTTGGAGATCTATGAAAAGGACATGCCTCACCTGAAGGATTGCCTGACCGATATGAACGTTCAATCGGCACGTTTTTTGGAGCTTGTTTCGACTGTCTTATATTTTGATAACCTTCCTAAAGAAGAAGTCGTGGAGAAAGTATTCACACTCAAGAGCAAGCAGAAATATACAGAAGAAGAAATCGACGAAGCCTTCGCCTACATAGAAGGACTAAAAATGAAAAAAATCGTTCAGTAAAGAACGTTCCCATATGATTGGAAGGGGGATCACTCGACAAGAGTGGATCCCCCTTTCGTCACAATCCTGCTATTTGTGTGAGTGATCCATTTTTTCGATGATTTGATCAAGCTTTTCTTCAACCTGTTTGTCTTGCTTCCGCTGCTGGATCCTTCTGTGTCGAAGCCCTTTCGCCACCATGAAAGCCGCAACCACAATGGCTGCCAGGAAAGCCACCATCAACAATTGGAGGAGCACATCGCCGATCGTCATGTCCATTCACGTCATCCTTTCCGTCGAGTGTATGGTATATCGTATTCATGGGAGGGAAATGGTTTCATGTGGATTTCCGGATATGCAAAAGGTCGAGGCATAAGACAAGCCCGCTGAAAAGGAATGCTTTTCAGCGGGCTTGTCTTATACTTCTTCTATTGATCGCTGAGTCTCTTGCCGCCGACGGCATAGTGACCTTTCGTCATTTCTTCGATGAAGACAACGATTTTTTCTTCAGGTGCCCCGGTAGTTTCGCTGACGGCTTCGGTCACTTTTTCGACGAGGGCACGTTTTTGTTCTTCTGAACGGCCTTCGAGCATTTTTACGGTGATATAAGGCATAATGATTCGCTCCTTGGTTTTGGATTTGGTACAATCTGTGGTAGGCTCATAGATTCATGCCTACCATTTAAATGTAATGGGTAGGGGATCTTTGAGCAAGTTTGGTATGATGGAAAGATGAAGTGTCATGAAGGCAGGAATTTTTCTGTATACTATGGAATAAGAAAGTAAAACATTTTTTAAAGGAGTACATACTTTGGATACCATTAGCTCACTTTTTGAGTCGATCTCCGTCTTTCGGTTGGAAGAACTTCCGTTTGTCGTGATCGCCCTCGTCATGGCCTTTACGGTTCATGAGTTCGCCCATGCCTTTGTGGCATACAAGTTCGGGGATACGACGGCGAAGGATCAGGGAAGACTCACATTGAACCCGATTCAACATCTGGACCCATTCGGGACCCTTTTAATATTAATCGCGGGAATTGGCTGGGCGCGGCCCGTGCCGGTCATGAGATCCCGTTTCAAGAATCCCCGATTGGCGGGGGTGCTCGTTTCGGTTGCAGGGCCACTGAGTAATTTTTTGCTGGCATTCATTGCATTCGGTATTTTTTATTTCTTTGTCGGGGTGACGGGCGGAGTAGGAGTACCGCCGTTTGTCATTGATCTCCTGCAGATGATCGTGTACTTGAATGTCTTGCTGTTTGTTTTCAACTTACTGCCGTTCCCTCCACTGGACGGGTACCGGATCATCGAGGACCTGTCACCGAATCATGTCAGGGCTAGATTATCCCAGTATGAGCAATATGGCGTTCTGCTATTTTTGATCATTGTCATCACGCCTCTGGACGAATATACGATCTGGCCATTATTACAAGGTGGCATGACGGCGACCAATCAGGCATTCAGTGCGATATTCACGACCATTTTTTCAATCTTTAGCTAGAAGGAGTGACGTTTCATGGAAAAGAAAAAAAACATTGGATTCAATATCATCAAAAGCGATCCCACTGACGGCCACGGCGGTTACGGGGTAGGATCTTTGAGCCTTGATAATGTTTCACCTGTGATGATTGATGTGGAAGAAGGGGAAGCGACGATCGAAATCGGAGCCATGCATGCAAGAAGCCCGATCGAAAAAGGGATCAAATTCACGAATAACCGTGAGGACTCTGCAGGCGGCAAGCCGTACTGGCTGATCTGGATAACCATCGACCGGATGGAAGACGGCCCGTACTATGCAGGAGTGACGGCCTGTGAGCTCGTCGTGAACCGCGAGAAGCGCAGGGGCTACAAGTCCATGCCGGAACATGTGAATAATATGGATAAATCCATCAAGCGCAAGATCGTCCTAGACCAACTGGACGATAAATCGAAAGGCATTCTTACGGGCTTTTTAAAGAATCACGATAAAGGTATGTGGGAACGCTCAAAGGATGAATTGAAGGAAGCGCTAAAAATAAAATAGATCGTTTTGTGAACAAAATGTGACATTTATTTGAATATGTCGTTCACATCTTGCTCTATTGTTAGAAAAAAAGTACACTTAAATCACAGTTTGCACATAAACTAGGACATGAAAAACCCCGGGTTCGCACAAACCCGGGGTTTTTTGTTGTACCGAAAAGCGGAGGCGGCTCGTTCAGAGGCGACAAGCATAAGGCGAGCCAACCGGAAAGGCGCCCTTTGCCTTTTTGGTTGGCTTGACTTATGACCTCGAGCCTCTAGCCGCCGGAGCTGGACATCTCGAAAACCCCATTTCCAGCTATATAACAATAAAAACTAAAAAATCCAATCCTTCACTTTATCATACCAAGACTTCTTCTCTTTCTCCGGTGCCTTTTCCTTCGGAGCTTCTTTGTCACCCAAATGTTCATGGCAGTATTCGGTCGGTTCTGTGCCTTTTACAAAATAGGTGAAGCGCTGCACGGGACAGTCTTCTGTGGCGAGCAGTCCGTTATGGGGGTTAACGGCCACGCCGACGACGCCTTTTGTCGGTTTGAAGTTTTTGACGGGTTCATCCTTCAGTGCCTCTTCCATGAAGTGGACCCAGATTTTCTTGGCATAGTATTTGTCATTGACCAGGGAGACTTCTTTTCCTTTATCGTACCCGGTCCACACTCCCGCTGTTAATTGAGGGGTGTAGCCGATCATCCAGTTGTCTGTATTGGTCGTCCCGGATTTACCTGCATAGGGACGGGTTGCGTCTTTCTTGATCTGGATGCCTGTGACCGTCGAGTAATCATTGAGCTTAGTGTCGAATATCCCGGTGAGCATATGGGTCATGACGTATGTGAGATCCGGGTCAAGCACCTGTTCTTTTTTAGATTTCTGTTCATAGATGACGTTCCCCGACCAGTCTTCCACTTTTGTAATGAATACGGGCTTCACTTTGTAGCCGCCATTGGCAAAGACGCTGTAGGCGTTGACCATATCGATGACCCTTGCCCCTGATGTGCCGAGTGCTGATGAAGGGTATTTTTTCACCTTTGTTGTCAGACCGAACTTCTCTTTTGCCGTCTTCGTCAAGGTGTCCTGACCGATGAAGAGGTGGGTCTTCACGGCGTAGACGTTATCAGATAGAGCGATGGCCTGGGCCAGGGTGATGTCACCATCTGCATATTTATTGTTGTAATTATGAGGAGTGTACTTTTTTCCATCATCGAACGTGAAGGATGTCATTTCGCTCTTCATCGTCGTGGATGGCGTAAACCCTTGCTTTAAAGCAGAGTAGTAGAGGAGCGGCTTGATCGTTGATCCCGGCTGGCGGATAGCCTGCACGGCCCGGTTAAACGGACTTTCCTCGTAATTTCGTCCCCCGACTAAAGCTGTTACATATCCATTTGTCGGATTCATGGACACAAACCCTAATTGGATATCCGATTTATCGGGGATCTGTTCCTTCACGACTTTCTCGGCGGCTTTTTGGTGATCGGGGTTGAGGGTTGTATAAACCTTGAGTCCACCCATCTCGATGGTACGTTCCTCGATTCCCAAATCGGAACTCAGGATGCTTTTCACTACATCTTGAAAATACGGGGCGGTTTCCGCCTTTTGGTGGGCGTGCTCCCCTGTGATGCGGATTGGTGCCGCTTTGGAAACAGCCGCTTGCTCTTTTGATAGAATGCCGTCCTCGGTCATGGACTGAAGAATGAGTTCCTGTCGCTTCTTGCTATTTTCCATATGGGTGACAGGCGAATAGTAGGACGGTGCTTTCGGTATCCCTGCAAGCATGGCAGCTTCGGAAACGGTCAATTGATTGGCGTCCTTACCGAAGTAATATTGACTCGCTGCCTGGACACCGTATGCGCCGTGTCCGTAGTAGATGGTATTTAAATAGCCTTCTAGAATGTCCTTCTTAGAGTAGTTCATTTCGATCCGGATTGTGTATAGGGCTTCTGAGATCTTTCTCTTCCATGTTTTATCATGAGAAAGAAATAGATTGCGAGCGTACTGCTGTGAAATGGTGCTGGCCCCCTGGACCTTCGACATCGCTTTGACGTCGGCCAGGACGGCCCCTGCCATCCGCTTCACGTCAAACCCGTAGTGCTGGTAGAAGCTTTTGTCTTCAATGGAGATGGTCGCTTCAATGAGGGCCGGGGAAATTTCCTTCAGACCCACCCAGTATCGCTTCTCGCCTGTATTCGTTTCGCCTATGACCGAACCATCCTCACCGTAGATCAAAGTAGATTGAGGGACAGCAAGGGGAGGCGGCCCCTGAACCTTGGCGTAAATCAAAATCCCCATGAGACCCACCAAAAAGAGGACCATGGCCGCGAGAGCCCCGACCACTGCAAATCTCGCATATTTCTTCGTCTTCTCCATTCGAGCCATCAGTTCCATACCTCTCCCTACTTTCCCTGCATAGGTCCGCATCATTTGAGGGACGGACCTTGGATTTTTTTATATTTGTCATCTCGTTTATACTGATTACTGTGTAGTATCAGTATGAAAAGTTTTACGAGATTTTAAACGTCAAAGGTTTAGAAAAAATTTCACTTGAAATTTTGCTAGATTCCACTATACTTTTTCTCATGTTTGTATTTATCATGATAGGGAAGGATAAAAATGACGTCCGGTGCGGATGTTTTTATAAATAGGAGTAAAGCCCGTTATGTCAGGGTTTCGCTTAACAGAGTGATCTATTTTGTCCTGAGATGAACGTGTGAAAACTCAAACTAGTGGTATATGATTTTTACAGAAACAGCGATTATCCATTAAAACAAGAAGGGAAGTTGAAACAATGAGTGGACTTTGGTACACAGAGAAACAAACAGAAAACTTTGGGATCACGATGAAAATCAAGAAGACTTTACATACAGAGCAAACGGATTTTCAATATCTTGAAATGGCTGAAACAGAAGAATGGGGCAATATGCTGTTCCTTGACGGCATGGTCATGACGAGCCAGAAGGACGAGTTCGTCTACCATGAAATGGTGGCGCATGTTCCGTTATTCACGCATCCGAATCCTGAGAACGTATTGGTTGTCGGCGGTGGAGACGGCGGGGTCATCCGTGAAGTATTGAAACACCCAAGCGTAAAGAAAGCGGTTCTTGTTGAAATCGACGGAAAAGTGATCGAGTACTCCAAGAAGTATCTTCCAGAGATCGCTGGGGAGCTTGAAAACGAGCGCGTGGACGTACAGGTCGACGACGGCTTCATGCACATCGCGAAGAGTGAGAACGAATATGACGTGATCATGGTGGATTCCACCGAGCCTGTTGGTCCGGCGGTAAACTTGTTCACAAAAGGATTCTATGCAGGGATCTCGAAAGCCCTAAAAGAAGACGGAATCTTCGTCGCGCAGTGTGACAATCCTTGGTTCAAAGCAGATCTTATCCGCCAGGTACAGAGCGACGTGAAGGAAATCTTCCCGATCACACGCCTGTACACAGCGAATATCCCGACATACCCAAGCGGACTGTGGGCATTCACGATCGGTTCCAAAAAGCACGACCCAATCGAAGTACCGGAAGAGCGTTTCCACGACATCGAAACGAAATACTACACACCGGAACTGCACAAAGCAGCATTCGCCCTTCCGAAATTCGTCAAAGACCTGACAAAATAAATGGGAGGGACGGACCTGAACCAAGGTCCGTCCCTCTCTAAAAGAGAGGTTGAAGAAAATGCGTTTTGATGAGGCTTATTCAGGTAATGTGTTTATTAAGAGCCATCCTTCTTATGAGGATAGCCAGGTAGTCCTTTACGGGATGCCGATGGATTGGACGGTGAGTTATCGTCCGGGTTCTCGCTTTGGCCCGACCCGTATCCGCGAGGTGTCGATCGGATTGGAAGAGTATAGTGCGTACCTGGACCGGGAGCTTGAAGAAGTGAAATACTTTGACGCCGGTGATATCCCGCTTCCATTCGGTAATCCGCAGCGGAGCATCGATATGATTGAAGAATTTATCGACGATGTCCTTGGTGACGGGAAGATCCCATTCGGAATGGGCGGGGAGCACCTGGTCTCATGGCCGGTCATGAAAGCCATCGCGAAGAAATATCCGGACCTTGCCATCATCCATATGGACGCTCACACAGACCTGCGTGAAGAGTATGAAGGGGAGCCACTATCCCACTCGACTCCGATCCGCAAGATCGCCGAGCATATCGGACCGAAGAATGTCTACTCATTCGGCATCCGTTCCGGAATGAAAGAAGAATTCCAATGGGCAAAAGAAAACGGCATGCATATTTCTAAGTTCGAAGTGCTCGAGCCGTTGAAGGAGATCCTTCCGCAGCTTGCAGGTCGTCCTGTTTATGTGACGATTGATATCGATGTATTGGATCCTGCCCACGCTCCTGGTACAGGAACCGTGGACTGCGGCGGAATCACATCCAAGGAATTATTGGCATCGATCCATGCCATCGCTCACTCTGACGTGAACGTCGTGGGAGCGGATCTGGTGGAAGTGGCGCCAATCTATGATCCATCCGAGCAGACAGCGAATACGGCAAGTAAGCTGATCCGTGAAATGCTTCTCGGCTGGGTAAAATAAACCATCAAAGCCTCTTCTCATTGGCAGAAGAGGCTATTCTTTTGCCGATAATCCGCTTACATCCCTCCAATAAATGAAAACTCACCGTGTTCCATTGCAATTTCCCACAATACTTCTTATACTTAATTAGTTAGAAAGAAGGGACGTCTATTTGAGGGACGGACCTATCACTTGATCGGACCCTAAAAAGAAAAGGATGTGAGTGGTTTGACGGCAAAAACGGATTACACCCCTGTCAAAGTTCACTTGAAAACCAAAATCACTATAGGAGAGGAAAGTGACTCTTTTGAATTGGTATCATTTGGTCGATACTATGAAAAAGGAGATGCCGTTTTTCTAAAGTACGATGAAGTACAAGAGGAAGGGACCACTCATACGATTGTTAAAGTAACGGATCGACAGGCCCTCATCCTCAGAAGCGGGGCAGTCAAAATGAGAATGGCCTTCAATGAACTCGAGGAACAGAACGGTTCCTACGAAAGCCAGCTCGGCACCCTCTTATTGACAACGAAAACCAAAACACTTTCACATACACAGAACGACTCGAAGCTTGAAGGGGACTTCAACCTTTCTTACGAGTTAAAGATGCAGGACAGTCCAGTGGGGGATTATGTTATGTCCATTCACTATAAGGAGGAAGCATAACGATATGAATATCGTCGAAAAAGTACAAGAAAACCTGAAAGCCGAAATCAAAGCAGCGGTCCTGAAAGCGGGACTCGCAACAGAGGATCAGATCCCGGATGTCATTCTTGAGATCCCGAAAGAAAAATCACACGGGGATTATTCAACGAATATGGCGATGCAACTTGCACGTGTAGCGAAAAAGGCACCGCGCATGATTGCTGACGACATCGTCGCTAACTTCGACCAGTCCAAAGCATCCATTGAAAAAATGGAGATCGCTGGACCCGGATTCATCAATTTCTACATGAACAACGAATACTTAACAGACCTGATCCCGTTGATTCTCGATCAAGATCAGGAATACGGTCAATCAGACGCGGGAAATGGCGAGAGAGTGAACGTCGAGTTCGTATCTGCCAACCCGACAGGTGACCTTCATCTTGGTCATGCCCGTGGAGCGGCCGTCGGTGATTCCCTATGTAACGTCCTTGAAAAAGCGGGCTATAAAGTAACCCGAGAATACTACATCAATGACGCCGGAAATCAGATCCACAACCTGGCGATCTCCGTTGAAACACGTTACTTCCAAGCCCTGGGACAAGACAAGGCGATGCCTGAAGACGGGTATCACGGAGCGGACATCATCGGAATCGGAAAGAAACTGGCTGAAGAATTCGGCACGAAATATGCAGAAGTAAGCGACGCGGAACGCTATAAGTTTTTCCGTGAATACGGCCTGAAGATCGAAATGGCCAAGCTTCAAAAGGACCTTGAAATGTTCCGCGTTCCGTTCAATGTGTGGTACTCTGAAACATCCCTTTATGAAAATGGAAAAATCGATGCGGCCCTGAAAACGTTGAGAGATAACGGTCATGTATATGAAGAAGACGGCGCAACCTGGTTCCGTTCGACTGAACTTGGCGACGACAAGAACCGTGTCCTCATCAAGAACGACGGCACATACACATACCTGACGCCGGATATTTCCTATCACCAGGATAAATTCGAGCGCGGGCATGATGTGCTTATCAATATTTGGGGAGCGGACCACCACGGTTACATCCCGCGTATGAAAGCGGCCATCGAAGCACTCGGCTTTGACCGCGACAAACTGGAAGTGGAAGTCATCCAACTCGTTCACCTTTATAAAAATGGTGAAAAAATGAAGATGAGTAAGCGTACAGGGAAAGCCGTTACGTTACGTGAGCTTGTGGAAGAGGTCGGCCTGGATGCTGTCCGTTATTTCTTCGCCATGAGAAGTGCCGATACGCATATGGACTTTGACCTGGACTTAGCGGTTTCCCAGTCTAACGAAAATCCTGTGTACTATGCTCAATATGCCCACGCGCGTATTTGCAGCATCCTTCGCCAGGCAGAAGAACAGGGACTGGCTTCAGAAGACAAGATCGACTTAAAGCTGATCGGTACGGAAAAAGAAGTCGACCTACTGAAAAAGCTCGGTGAATTCCCGCAAATGATCGCCGATGCGGCCGAGAAACGCACACCACACCGTGTAGCGAATTATATCAATGACCTGGCGTCTGCTTTCCACAGCTTCTACAATGCCAACAAGGTTCTCGATGAAGAAAATCGTGAATTGACGACGGCACGTCTCGCATTAGTGAAAGTCGTACGTGTCACGCTACAAAACGCTCTTGCCTTGATCGGTGTTGCAGCTCCGGAAAAAATGTAAACAGACATAAGGTCCGCCTCTCACTGAGGGACGGACCTTTTTCTTATATTTCTCCCTTTTTAACGTATAATAATGGAAGATGGATGAAGGAGGAGAATGGTATGAAAACGGTCGTACTCGCTATTGTAACCGGCTTTTTAGTCGGATTTATCTTTGCTTTATTTAAGTTACCGATCCCGGCTCCGCCTGCCCTTGCAGGGATTGCAGGAATTGTGGGTATTTATCTTGGGTTTAAAGCGTTTATGGCGATTCAGCCCTGGATCGAATCAGTGTTTAAATGATGCGTACATACATGTAAAAAAGATGAACACCTAAGTGTCCATCTTTTCTACTTTACCACTCAAGGGTCCCGCCACCGGTCCTTTTCACCCCGCGGATGGATGACAAATCGTCAATCAGCTTCAGCATCGCAAGATCTTTATGTTTGGCTTCAATCATAAAATCCACGTCCTGATCGAAGGTCTTCAACGTTTTGAAGAATCCCTCCACAAATCCCGGATCGACCAGGTCAGCGTGGGAACGGAAGGCCTTATCGGATTTAGGGGAGGAGATATGTATTTTCGGCACTAAATCTCTCCTGTCCCACGTGGCAAAAACAGCTTCAAGATAATCCTCAAGAGGCTTATCACTCGGATTGGCTTCGTGGTGGTGAATGTCGAGTACCATGGGGATATTCTCTTTTTGACAAGCGGTGAGGGTTTCTTCGACGGTATAGGTCTTGTCGTCATTTTCCAACGTCATGATCTCTTTCACTTCAGCAGGAAGATCTTTCAGGTTCTGATGGAATCGGATCAGCGTTTCTTCCTTATCCCCGTAGCTCCCACCGATATGGATATTGATGACGGAATCCTTCTCGATCCCCATATATTCGAGCATCCGGTAGTGATACACCATATCTTTCACGGCATTGTCCGTCACATGCTGCTTCGGACTCGTGAATAAGGTGAACTGGTTCGGATGAAAGCTTGCCCTGATCCCGAACTTTTTGATCAGATCCCCAAGCTCCCTCCATTCCTGTTGAAAAGGGGAATGGAAATCCCATTCCACCTCAGGATGGGTGGCAAGGGGAACGAGGGAGCTCGATAATCTGTACAGCTTGATTTCGTGAGCCGCACACAGATAGAGGATACGTTTCGTATGTTCCAGGTTTAATCTCGTCACTTCCTTCAGGCGATCCATCCGCTCGCTTTCAGGTAACTCTGTGAACCGCTTGAATGTCATGGTTTTGGCCGGGCTTGCGTCCCATAAAGAGAGGGAGTTTGCCACGAATCCCAGTCGGACCTTCATGTGTCTCCCCCCTAAAGTAAGATTGAAATGACTGAAGCGACGCGTTCTTTTAACCGGGTCAGCATGGAAACCGATGAAAGGTCGCTTTCGCTTAACATGTCGGATGCCGCCATGTCTTTTTCCATTTCCTTTTTCAAATTCTGGATAAATCCTTTATCGTAAATCAGGTTATTGATTTCTAAATTGATAAAAAAGCTCCGCTTATCAAAATTGGCCGTGCCGATATCGCAGAAATGATCATCGACGACCATCACCTTTGCATGATAAAAACCGTCCAGGAATTGATACACTTTCGCACCTTTTGCGAGGAGCGGTCTGAAATACGGAAAGGCCGCTTCTTTCACCAGCATATGATCGGCATTATTAGGTATGATGATCTTGACGGTGACACCCCTGTCTAACGCACCCAAAAGGGCGTCCATCAATATGGGAGTGGGAATGAAATAAGGTGTCCCGATGATGATCTCATCTTGCGCCTCGTCGATGAACTTCCCAAAGAAGTCTTCGATGTTGATCCCCTCGGTTGGGAAAATCCGATGTTCCATGCTTCCTTTTTCAGAAGGAGGGAAGTACGTTGCTTCGTCCTTTAAATCTTTCCGGGTCGCACGAAACCAGTCAATACAAAATTCCGTTTGCAGATCATGTACACCTTCTCCGATGAGGCGGAGGTGATAATCCCTCCATGGAGAAAGCTCCGGCTTATCATTTTCATCGATATATTCCTTTCCGATGTTGTAACCGCCTAAATAACCGATCACCCCGTCGATGACGGTAATCTTCCGGTGATTACGCTGCTGGGAGGAAAAGAACAGGTAGGGAAGCTTGACTCTTCGGCAGTAATCGACTTCCACACCGGCATCCCGAAGCTCCTTCACCTTCGACTTCTGGACGTTATGACTCCCGATCTGATCCATCAGAAGGCGGACTTCAATTCCTTCTTGTGCTTTTCCTTTCAGTAATTCCAGGAACCTCAGGGCAAAATGGTCATCCTGGACGATATAAAATAATACATGAATAGAAGACCTGGCTTCTCTCATCTCTTTAAACATCTGATCGAAAAGCTCGGGGCCTCTTGAAAATAATTGAATATCACTATTTCGCTTCTCATAATCTCTTCTTGTCCGCGTCCGGATGAAATGACTTCTTCCCAATTTGAAATCGAGCATCAGCCATCCGATGATCGCGGCAAGGATAACCAGTAGGATCAACCACCACATAGAATCACTCTCTCATTTGCATTATCTTTAGTATGTCCTCTTTCTTACGTACATTACATCCTTTCTTCTTTTCCCTTTCATGAGTCCTTTTGAAACCTGTGGGGGGTACTAATAGTCCTGTTTGTTTTTGAAAAATGAATAATCGTTCATGAAAAGGTTTTCATTTTTATTCATAAAAACCATTGACTGAATGCTCATTCATAATATAATGGAGATATGAACTATTCAGAATATTAATTTGGTTTGTAAAAGTTTGAACAAAGGGGATGTTCAAATCAGGCCAATGAAGGGGGAGCGTTTGTCTATGAATGGGTTACTCATTCTCAATTGGGTCGCATTTATCCTTGTGACCGTTTATGCACTGAGTCTGTTTGTGTATGTAGTAAAGACGAGAATTGAATATATTAAGCTCGGGAAAAAAGTGGAATTCGATAAACGATTCAAAGAACGATTCCAGAAAATCCTGGTAAACGTCTTCGGACAGAAGAAGCTCCTGAAGGATAAGAAGAGTGGAGCAATCCACGTCATGTTCTTCTATGGTTTCATCCTTGTCCAGTTCGGGGCCATCGATTTCATCTGGAAGGGGCTTGCTCCGGGAAGTCACTTACCACTTGGGCCGTTATATCCAGGTTTCACATTCTTCCAGGAAATCGTCACACTGATGATCCTCGTCGCGGTTGTCTGGGCCTTCCATCGCCGCTATGTGGAAAAGCTTGTCCGTTTAAAAAGAGGATTCAAGTCAGGACTTGTTCTCTTGTTCATCGGTGGATTAATGCTTTCGGTCCTGGTCGGGAACGGGATGGGCATCATCTGGCACGGTGAAGACCTTGCCTGGACAGAGCCTGTTGCATCGCTGATCGCAGGAGCACTTGGAGGCATCGGGGAAACGGCGTCCATCGCCATTTTCTATGTTGCCTGGTGGATTCATCTACTATTCTTACTGGCATTCCTTGTGTATGTGCCGCAATCCAAGCACGCGCATTTAATTGCAGGTCCTGCCAATGTTTATTTCAATCGTTTAGACAACCCTGGGAAGCTTAAGCCGATCGACTTTGAAGATGAGTCAGCTGAAAGCTTCGGGGTAGGAAAAATTGAAGAGTTTACGCAGCATCAAATGATTGACTTCTACGCATGTGTGGAATGTGGTCGTTGTACGAATATGTGTCCGGCAACGGGAACAGGGAAAATGCTTTCCCCGATGGATCTGATCGTCAAACTGCGTGATAACCTGACGAATCACGGTGCCGTCGTGACACAGAAGAAGCCATGGGTACCGACATTCGCATTCAATGGCACAAAAGGGAATCAGCTTGCCATGGCGAGTGCGACTCAAGCGGCCGAAGAAGCGGCAGCAGGAGCTGTGTACAGCCCGAGCCTGATCGGGGATGTCATCACGGAAGAAGAAATCTGGGCATGTACAACGTGCCGTAACTGTGAAGACCAATGTCCGGTCATGAATGAGCACGTAGATAAAATCATCGACCTTCGCCGTTACCTTGTTCTGACGGAAGGGAAGATGGATGCTGACGCACAGCGCGCCATGCAAAACATCGAGCGCCAGGGGAATCCTTGGGGTCTGAACCGTAAAGAGCGTGAAAACTGGCGTGAAGCGAGAGAAGACGTGACAATTCCTACGGTTAAAGAAATGAAAAAAGCAGGGGAAGACTTCGAATTCCTATTCTGGGTCGGATCCATGGGTTCATTCGATAACCGAAGCCAAAAGATCGCCTTATCTTTCGCCAAGCTGATGAATGAAGCCGGCGTGAAGTTCGCGATTCTCGGTAATAAAGAAAAGAACTCCGGTGATACACCGCGACGTCTCGGAAATGAATTCTTATTCCAGGAGCTTGCCGGTCAAAATATCGCCGAATTCGAAAAACATGAAATCAAGAAAATCGTAACGATTGATCCGCATGCTTATAACATTTTTAAAAATGAGTATCCGGACTTTGGTCTGGAAGCGGAAGTCTACCACCATACAGAACTTCTTCATCAACTGGTACAGGAAGGCCGTTTGAAGCCTCAATACGAAGTGAACGAAACAATCACCTTCCACGACTCCTGTTACCTTGGACGTTACAACGAAGTGTACGATCCACCGCGTGAAATCCTGAAATCGATTTCAGGCGTGAAATTGGTGGAGATTGAACGTAACCGTGAAAAAGGCATGTGCTGTGGAGCGGGTGGAGGACTGATGTGGATGGAAGAAGACGCAGGGCACCGCGTCAACGTCTCCCGTACCGAGCAGGCACTGGCTGTCAGTCCCTCGGTCATCAGCTCGGGTTGTCCATACTGCCTGACAATGCTGTCGGATGGTACGAAGGCAAAAGAAGTGGAAGACACGGTTTCTACCCTCGACGTAGCAGAAATTCTTGAAAAAGCCGTTTGTGGCGATCTAAAGGACCAACCGGCTGCATCTTAAAAAGAATATTATCCTTTAGATAATGAATGCATCCGCGTTCATGAAAACAAACAGGAGTGAAACAAAATAGTCTCTATTGCGTTTCGCTCCTATTGTTTTTCTACAATAATAATATTGATGGAAAAATAAAAACTTTCTAAAAAATCAGGTGCGTTCATACTAAAAATGAAGTACAATAAAGGTATATTGGGGACAAAATTTGTCCCTTCTCTTATGAGGATGAGTTGAGCGAGCGTTCAGTCGAAAGTCGATCATATTTTTTTAATGTAAATTGAAAGCGTATACAAAATTACGGATAAAACCCATATAAAGGAGAGCGATGGAGATGGGAAAAACGGTTATTTTAGATGGAGCAAGGACACCTTTTGGTAAATTCGGGGGAAGTCTCAGCAGTTTTACTGCTTCAGAGCTTGGTGGTTTCGCAGTAAAGGAAGCCTTGAAACGGGCCGGAGTAAGCGGTGAAGAGGTCGAAGAAGTCATCCTCGGATCCGTATTACAAGGGGGGCAGGGGCAAATCCCTTCACGTCAAGCCTCACGTCATGCAGGCTTACCTTGGAATGTCAAAACGGAAACGATCAATAAAGTATGTGCGTCAGGAATGCGTAGTGTCACACTCGGAGACCAGATCATCCGCGCAGGCGACGGCGAAGTGATCGTGGCAGGTGGAATGGAATCCATGTCGGGTGCCCCTTACATCCTTCCGAAAGCGCGCTGGGGATTCAAAATGGGAGATTCACAGGTGAAGGATCTGATGGTTCACGACGGATTGACGTGCAGCTTCAACAATGTCCACATGGGAACGTACGGAAATGAAACAGCGAAAGAATTTGAACTATCAAGAGAAGAGCAGGACGAATGGGCTCTCAGAAGCCATCAAAGAGCCGTGAAAGCGACCGAGGAGGGAGTGCTCGGTGAAGAGATCGTGGCCGTTGAGGTGCCTCAGCGCAAAGGAGAACCGATTCTCGTCGCAAAAGATGAAGCGCCGCGTAAAGAAACATCCGCCGAGGCGCTGGCTAAATTAGGGCCTGTCTTCGGATCAGAAGGAACAATCACAGCAGGGAACGCGCCAGGGGTCAACGACGGAGCGGCAGCCATGGTCCTCATGAGCGAAGAAAGAGCCGCGAAGGAAGGAAAACAGCCGTTAGCGACGATCCTTGGTCATACAGCGATCGCCGTTGAAGCAAAGGACTTCCCGCAAACACCGGGTCTTGTCATCAACGAGCTTTTCAAGAAAACAGGAAAATCCCTTGAAGAAATCGATCTCTTTGAAATCAACGAAGCATTCGCAGCCGTTGCGTTAACGAGCGGGAAAATTGCCGGCCTTGATCCTGAGAAAGTCAACGTGAACGGTGGAGCGGTAGCACTTGGTCATCCGATCGGAGCAAGCGGGGCCCGCATCATCCTGACACTCGCATACGAACTGAAACGCCGCGGTGGCGGAATCGGGATTGCCTCGATCTGCAGCGGAGGCGGTCAAGGGGATGCGATCATGATTGAGGTTGCGAAGCAGTAGGGTGACTTGTTGTACCAGGTACATAATCGATGGATTGTACCTGGTACAAAGAGAGTGAAGTGTACCAGGTACACCCGTGAGTTCAGCTGCTGAATTTCTGATGAAAATCAACAGGTGAAATATCTACTTATTTCAGTAGCTGAATCAATAAAACCATATCAAACCAACTAGTCTACTAGTCTCATATAACAAAGGGGAGAAACAAAATGAACATCAAAAACGTAATGGTCATCGGCGCGGGACAAATGGGCTCGGGGATCGCTCAAGTCTGTGCCCAGGCGGGATTCAACGTATATCTGAACGATTTGAAAGAGGAGTTTGTCCAAAAGGGAATGGGTGTCATCACGAAGAATCTGACGCGTTCCGTTGAAAAAGGAAGAATGTCTGAAGAAGACAAAGCGGCGACTGTGAACCGTTTGACGGCTTCAACAGATATCGGGGACGCCAAGAAGGTGGATCTTGTCATCGAAGCGGCTGTTGAAAATATGGACATCAAAACGAAAATTTTCGCTCAATTGGATGAAATTACGCCGGAACATACGATTTTGGCTTCGAACACTTCTTCCCTGCCGATCACGGAAATCGCTGCAGCGACGAAGCGTCCGAAGCAGGTAATCGGCATGCATTTCATGAATCCGGTACCGGTGATGAAGTTGGTTGAAATCATCCGTGGGCTTGCCACGACGGATGAAGTGTATCAAGTGATTGAAGATATGACGAAGTCTCTTAACAAAGTACCTGTAGAAGTGGAAGACTTCCCGGGATTCGTTTCAAACCGGATTCTGATGCCGATGATCAACGAAGCGATCTACACCCTTTATGAAGGAGTGGCGAGCAAAGAGGCGATCGATGAAGTGATGAAGCTTGGCATGAATCACCCGATGGGACCGCTGACTCTCGCTGACTTCATCGGACTCGATACATGCCTGTACATCATGGAAACCCTGCATGAAGGCTTCGGTGATGATAAATACCGTCCATGCCCGCTACTCCGGAAATATGTGAAAGCAGGCTGGCTGGGTAAGAAAACGGGCCGCGGCTTCTATTCGTACGAATGATCACCACGAACATCAGGGAGGAAACAGTCATGGAGTTACGATTCACGGAAGAGCAGCAGATGATGAGAAAGATGGTCCGGGATTTTGCCGAAACAGAAATTCAGCCGTTCATTGAGAAGATGGAAGCGGGAGAGTTCCCGAGGGACATTCTAAAAAAGATGGCCGAACTTGGTTTGATGGGGATTACGATTCCGGAGAAATATGGCGGATCAGAGATGGACTTCACTTCGTATATCATTGCGATTCACGAGCTTTCGAAAGTAAGCGCCACCATCGGGGTCATCCTGTCGGTCCATACGTCAGTGGGAACCAATCCGATCCTTTATTTTGGAAATGAAGAACAGAAGAATAAGTACCTTCCTAAGCTTGCAACAGGTGAGTATTTAGGCGCTTTCTGTCTGACGGAGCCGAGTGCAGGGTCTGATGCGAAGAGCCTGAAATCACGTGCGGAAAAGCGCGGGGACCACTATGTGGTGAACGGATCGAAAGTCTTCATTACCAATGGGGGCGAAGCGGATACGTATATTGTATTTGCGACAACGGATTCGACGAAGGGGAGCCGGGGGGTATCGGCCTTCATCGTCGAGAAGGATACACCCGGTCTTGTGATTGGGAAAGACGAACATAAGATGGGGCTTCACGGTTCACGGACCGTCCAGCTGACGTTTGAAGATATGAAAGTCCCGGCTGAAAACCTTCTTGGTGAAGAAGGGGAAGGCTTTAAGATCGCCATGGCGAACCTGGATGTCGGCAGAATCGGAATAGCCGCACAGGCGCTGGGAATAGCTGAAGCCGCCTTTGACTACTCAACGGCTTATGCAAAAGAGCGTGTACAATTCGGCAAACCGATCGCCGCCCAGCAGGGAATCGGCTTTAAGCTTGCCGATATGGCGACGGCCGTTGAAGGCTCGAAGCTTCTCGTGTACCGGGCGGCAAATCTTCGTGCGAACAATATTTCCTGCGGGAAAGAAGCCAGTATGGCAAAGCTGTTTGCATCGAAAACAGCCGTAGAAGTCTCGACGGAAGCGATTCAGGTGTATGGCGGATATGGGTATACGAAGGAATATCCGGTGGAGCGCTTGTTCCGTGATGCGAAGGTGACGGAGATTTATGAGGGTACGAGTGAGATTCAGCGGATAGTGATTGGGAAGCATTTGTTGGTGTAGAGGGATAGTGCTTCGTTGGATTACGGAGGGGTGTGGACTTGCATATATTCTTAGCGGGTCAGGCCCCAGATATAGATTGTTATGTTTAGTGGCGTAAATGGGTTTGTGGCTTAGCTTGTTTCTTGAGGGTGCCAGACCCGGTATTTAGATAATAGGAGGAATTTGGAATGAATTTTAAATTGTCGGAAGAGCATGAAATGATACGTAAGATGGTGCGTGATTTTGCACGTAATGAGGTGGCTCCTACTGCTGCTGAGCGTGATGAGGAAGAGCGCTTTGATATGGATTTATTCAAGAAGATGGCGGAGCTTGGCTTGACGGGGATTCCTTGGCCTGAAGAATACGGCGGGATCGGCAGTGATTATCTGGCTTATTGTATCGCGGTTGAAGAATTATCAAGAGTGTGTGCGTCTACAGGTGTTACATTATCCGCCCATACTTCTTTAGCCGGTTGGCCTGTTTATAAGTTTGGTACGGAAGAGCAGAAGCAGAAGTATCTTCGTCCGATGGCCCAGGGAGAGAAGATCGGAGCTTACGGTCTGACGGAGCCGGGTTCAGGATCAGACGCAGGCGGCATGAAAACGACGGCCCGCTTAGAAGGCGATCACTACGTATTGAACGGCTCTAAAATTTTCATCACAAACGGTGGAATCGCTGATACGTATATCGTATTTGCCTTGACGGATCCATCACAGCGCCAGCGTGGAACGAGTGCCTTCATCGTAGAAGCAGACTTCAAAGGGTTCTCTGTTGGGAAAAAAGAGAAGAAGCTTGGAATCCGTTCATCTCCAACAACTGAAATCGTATTTGAAGACTGTAAGGTACCGAAAGAGAACATGCTTGGGAACGAAGGCGACGGCTTCAAAATTGCTATGATGACCCTTGATGGCGGCCGTAACGGAATTGCCGCTCAAGCAGTGGGGATTGCACAGGGTGCACTTGATGCGTCTGTCGATTATGCAAAAGAGCGTGAACAGTTCGGTAAACCGATTGCAGCGAACCAGGGGATTTCATTCAAGATCGCCGATATGGCAACGTCCATCGAAGCTTCCCGTCTATTAACCTATCAAGCTGCATGGCTTGAGTCTGAAGGTCTTCCGTACGGAAAAGAATCGGCGATGTCGAAATTGATGGCCGGGGATACGGCGATGAAAGTGACGACGGAAGCGGTTCAAATCTTCGGTGGATATGGTTATACGAAGGACTATCCGGTGGAGCGTTATATGCGTGACGCGAAGATCACTCAGATTTATGAGGGGACGCAGGAGATTCAGAGATTGGTTATTTCGCGGATGGTGACGAAGTAGGGTTAGGAGTAGGAACTTTTTTTGGATGGGATCTGGTGGTCCTTCCTAACGCGTGTCAGGCACCCGAGGGATTTCAGCGTGTTTCTTGGTGTAAAGGGGTTTGTGATATCGCATGCTGGTTGAGGGTGCCAGACCCGGTGGGAGGGATAGGCTTGCTTGATGGGTATTTGGTGGTAGGTCCTTACTTGTGTCAGGCACCCGATGGGTTTAGTGTGCTTCTTGGCGTAATAGGGGTTTGTGATATCGCATGTTGGTTGAGGGTGCCAGACCCGGTGTGAGTTGATATAGAGATAGAGTCCTGATTGCTTCGTTGGGGGATGAGGCAGTCAGTATAGGGATTAGGGGTCAATGGGAGAAACGGATTATAAAGGCGGTCGGTTGTTTTGAATAAGAAGAGGGAAGTTCATGCTTCTGTTAAGGATGAGCGTTTGGTGGAAAAGCGGCGTGATCAAATGATTCGCGGGGCCGTCTCTCTATTTAAACAGAAGGGGTTTCACCGCACCACGACTAGAGAGATTGCAAAGGCCGCCGGATTCAGTATCGGAACGCTGTATGAATATATACGAACAAAGGAAGATGTCCTGTATTTAGTGTGTGACAGCATTTATGAGCAGGTTCGATTGGAGCTTGAGGAGCTTGATGTCGGAAAAGGGACGCTTGAAAATTTACGTCTCGGCATCGCCCATTATTTTCAGGTGATGGACCGGATGCAAGATGAAGTCCTCGTCATGTATCAGGAAGCGAAATCCTTATCGAAGGATGCCCTTCCATATGTGCTCCGGAAAGAACTTGAAATGGTGGGGATGGTGGAAGACCTCATCAAAGGCTGCGTCGACAGCGGAAAGCTTGAGCTTAATGATGATCAGATCCATATGCTGGCTCAGAATGTATTCGTCCAGGGACAGATGTGGGGATTCCGTCGCTGGGCACTGCAGAAGAGGTATACACTCGAGGAGTTCATCAATCTTCAAATCGAACTCACCTTTACGGGGATCATCGGATTTGAAAAACAAGGGAGAACAGGGGGAATAATATGAGCACGGTTGAGATTTATAAACCAAAGCACCATGTTCGTTTTGTCACGGCATCGAGCCTGTTTGACGGACATGATGCATCGATCAACATAATGCGTCGGATTATCCAGGCAAGTGGAGCAGAGGTTATCCACTTGGGCCATAACCGTTCTGTAGAGGAAGTCGTCAATGCCGCTATTCAGGAAGATGTTCAGGGGATTGCGATTTCATCCTATCAGGGTGGACATGTGGAATACTTTAAATATATGTACGACCTTTTGAAAGAAAGAGGGGCTTCCCACATCCGCATTTATGGCGGAGGCGGCGGGGTGATCATCCCGCGTGAAATCAAGGAACTTCACGAATACGGGATTGCCCGGATCTTCTCTCCTGAAGATGGTCGTACGCAGGGTCTTCAAGGCATGATCAACAAGATGATCGAGGAATGTGATTTCCCGACGATCAAGGGAAGCGTGAATCAGGAAGTCGAGAAGCTTTCAACCGGTAATGTGAACACGGTATCGAAGCTGATTTCACTTGCCGAGTACCAGGTCGGGGCAAATGAAGAAGTGGCAGCGACAGCCCAGACGGTTTTCTCTGAAATCAAGAGCTTAGCGAAAAAAGCACCTGTTTTAGGAATCACGGGAACGGGTGGAGCAGGGAAGAGTTCCTTGACGGATGAACTGATTCGTCGCTTCATCAACGAACTTCCTGAAAAGAAAATCGCTATTCTATCCATCGATCCAACGAAACAAAAAACAGGCGGAGCCTTATTGGGTGACCGGATCCGCATGAATGCGATCTTCAACCCACGTGTTTACATGCGAAGCCTTGCTACCCGTGGGTCGAAAACGGAACTTTCACTGGCGATCAAGGACGCGATCAATGTAGTGAAAGCGGCAGGATATGACCTGATCGTCGTGGAAACGAGCGGGATCGGGCAGGGGGATGCGGAAATCGCTGAGATCTGTGACATGTCCATGTACGTCATGACAAGTGAGTTCGGTGCCCCGTCACAACTGGAGAAAATCGATATGATCGACTTTGCCGATCTGATCGTCATCAATAAGTTCGAGCGCAAAGGCTCAGAGGATGCGAGACGTCAGGTGCAGAAACAGTATCAGCGCAGTCATATGCTCTTTGATAAAGATCTTGATGACATGCCAGTGTACGGAACGATCGCCAGCCAGTTCAATGACCCGGGAACCAATGCTTTATTTGCGGCAATCGTCGAAACGGTGAACAAGAAGATGGAGCTGGATTGGAAAACGGGCTTCTCCAAAGATGTCGATGTCGAGAAGCAAAACGTCATCATTCCAAACAATCGCCGTTACTATCTGCGTGAGATTGCTGAAACGGTCCGGAATTATCATAAAAAAGCCGAAGAGCAAGTGAATCTTGCCCGCCGTCTGTTCCAGCTTGAAGGGGCCATCGAAGCGGTCAATGAGAAAGAAACGAATGACGGTGTCGTAACGTCCCTTCAAACGTTGAAAGAAGAAGTGGAAAACAAATTAACATCAGAATCGAAACAGATTTTACAAAAATGGGATAACCTCAAAGAAACGTACAGTAAGGATCAGTTCATCACAAAAATCCGTGATAAAGAAATTGTCACGGAATTAAAGACAAAGAGTTTATCCGGACTGGATATCCCGAAAGTGTCCCTTCCAAAATATAAAGACTACGGCCAGATTCTGGATTGGGTATACAAAGAGAACGTTCCAGGATCCTTCCCGTACACAGCAGGAGTATTCCCTTTCAAACGCAAAGGGGAAGATCCGAAGCGTCAGTTCGCCGGTGAAGGGACGCCTGAACGGACGAACCGCCGTTTCCACTATCTGTCGAAGGATGATGATGCGAAACGCCTGAGTACCGCCTTTGATTCCGTCACACTTTATGGTGAAGATCCGGACCACCGTCCGGACATTTACGGGAAAGTCGGAGAGAGCGGCGTGAGCATCTGTACACTTGAAGACATGAAGAAGCTGTATGCCGGTTTTGATTTATGTGCGCCTTCAACATCAGTGTCCATGACGATCAACGGTCCCGCACCGATCATCCTTGCCATGTATATGAACACAGCGATCGATCAGCAGATCCGCATGAAGGAAGAAGAGCTCGGCCGGGTGTTGACCGTGGAAGAGTATGTGGAAGTGAAGGAACAGACCCTTCAAGTCGTTCGCGGAACGGTTCAGGCAGATATTTTAAAAGAAGATCAGGGTCAGAATACGTGTATCTTCTCAACTGAGTTTGCTCTTCGCATGATGGGGGACATCCAGCAGTATTTCATCGATCACAAAGTACGAAACTATTACTCTGTATCGATTTCGGGTTATCATATCGCTGAAGCGGGAGCGAACCCGATTTCACAGCTTGCCTTTACATTGGCGAACGGTTTTACGTACGTGGAATACTATTTAAGCCGCGGAATGGATATCAATGCCTTCGCGCCAAACTTATCGTTCTTCTTCTCGAACGGCCTTGATCCCGAGTATACGGTGATCGGACGTGTGGCACGCCGCATTTGGTCGACGGTGATGCGTGATAAATACGGTGCGAATGAACGCAGTCAGAAGCTGAAGTATCATATCCAAACGTCCGGACGTTCCCTGCACGCCCAGGAAATCGATTTCAATGATATTCGTACAACGCTTCAAGCGTTGATGGCCCTGCAGGATAACTGTAACTCCCTGCATACGAACGCCTATGATGAAGCGATCACGACACCGACGGAGGAATCCGTCCGCCGTGCCATGGCAATCCAGATGATCATCACGAAAGAACACGGATTATCCAAAAATGAAAATCCGCTCCAAGGTTCGTTCATCGCTGAAGAGCTGACGGATCTCGTGGAAGAAATGGTCCTCACAGAATTCGACCGCTTAAATGACCGCGGTGGCGTACTGGGATCCATGGAAACACAGTATCAACGCGGAAAGATCCAGGAAGAATCCATGTACTACGAAATGAAGAAACATTCCGGTGAGCTTCCGATCGTCGGAGTGAACACATACCTGAATCCGAATCCACCATCAGAAGAACAGATGGACAGTATGGAACTGGCACGTGCCACGCAGGAAGAAAAAGAAACACAAATTCAAAACCTGCGGGACTTCCAATCACAGCACAAAGACAAAACCGAAGAAGCCCTCACCCGCCTAAAGCAGGCAGCCGTGGGTGGAGGAAACATCTTCGAAGAACTCATGGAAACCGTAAAAATCGCAAGCCTCGGCCAAATCACACGCGCCCTCTACGAAGTAGGCGGCCAGTACCGACGCAACATGTAACAAATAAAAGGAAGATGAGACTACTGTAGGGGTGCAGTAGTCTCTTTTTTACAAATGGAAAATAGTTGATGATCAGTATGCATAGTATGAATGATGGTGGTATTAAGCTGTTTGAAAACATTAAACTAAGTTGATTGAAGCGGAAGGCACTCGACTCCTGCGGGAATTGCGGGAAAGTTGAGACCCCGCAGGGCAGCGCCCGAGGAGGCTCAACTCACGCCCCGCGGAAAGCGAGTGCCTGCAGCGGAAATCAACAACGCATGTCTCATGAAAAATGATAAAAAGAAACCAACAAGTTTAAAAACCCACCAAACCGTCTATCCTTTATACGAAATCAACCAATTTTTAACATGAACTTAATACATATAGGGTAAAACATCCTATATAATAAGAATTGTCAGATAAGTGAACGGGGAAGTACGATACATACGTTTGGATGTGAGACTGTGAAGACCATTTTACGCTACATACTATTAATCATCACCCTATACGCCGCCATCCTTTTATATCAAATTCAACTGGGTGCCATCCCTTTTTTCCTACTCTCTTTTTATCTATTCTATGAAGCATTCCGGGTCCTCAGGAGCGCTCAGAAAGAAGAGAAATTGGGAAATGGCCGGCCATCCTGAAATCAGATGCGAAAAAAATGCGGGAAAAACGAGATATGTATAGCATAAAGTGATTTATATTGTTTATAATGTTGAATATGGTTAAAATTGATAATGGAGAATTTTTGCCCTTTTTTACTCTACTTAGTAGAGTGTGAAATAGAGAAAGGAAGTGCGTAAAGTGAGTCTAAAGCAATTATCCAAAGAAGAATTGAGTCAAACATCATTCATTGAACTGGCACATGAAATTTTAGTAGAGAAAAAGCAAGCGATGGCATTTGAAGAGATCGTGAAGGAAATCAAAGGTTTGCTTGGAATCTCTGATAAAGAGGTAAAGAGCCGTTTACTTCAATTCTACACGGATTTGAATATCGACGGACGATACATTGCCATGGGAGATAATCGTTGGGGATTAAGAGAATGGTACCCGGTTGATCAAATTGAGGAAGAGACCGTTCCAACGATGAAATCAAGCAAAAAGAAAAAAGCGAAGAAGAAAGACGAAGACTTAGATCTGGAAGATTTCGATGATCTGGAAGATGAAGATCTTGATTATGATGATCTTGATGACGCAGACGATGATGATGATCTGACGGATGACGACGACGATGTCGATGTTGATGATGCAGACGAGGATCTGGACATTGATGATGACGAAGAAGAAGAGCTCGAGATCGATGAATTCGACGATGTCGAAGATGATGACGAAGAAGAAGATGAATCAGAAGAAGAGGAAGAGAAATAATCTCTCCCGGTTCAGTGTGGCTCCCGCCAGGCTTTTGCGCCTTCCGGGGGCCTTTTTATTTACGTGAAATGATTGAAAATTCTATCCCTTATTCTATGCTTGACTTCTATCCTTCATGAAGGTAGTATTTTATTTGGGCTCCCTAAAAAGGGACAGATTACGTATATCACGCTCCCCTTACACGATTGTAAGCGGGGCGTTTTTTGTTTTTATAAGAAGAATGCATTGACATGAACGGGTTTTTGCCAACCTTTCATAAGTAGCGGATCGATTCTTTAAAGACCCCTTACATTTTTATGTATCTTGATAATAAGAGGCTGTCTTAAAGCTTAGTATGCTGATGAATTTATTTTAAGAGAATGGACTTGTCCTTCTTTGAACAAGATAAATTCATGACATACCTACAATAGACACCCTCTACTTTTTTTGAACCAAACTTACTTTTAAGGGGGACATATACATGACTAAGTATATTTTCGTAACAGGCGGCGTAGTGTCGTCACTAGGGAAAGGGATCACAGCAGCTTCCCTTGGAAGACTACTCAAAAACCGTGGAGTGAGCGTCACGATCCAGAAGTTCGATCCATACATCAACGTAGATCCGGGAACGATGAGTCCATATCAGCACGGTGAAGTATTCGTAACCGATGATGGTGCTGAGACAGATCTTGACTTAGGTCACTACGAGCGTTTTGTTGACATTAACCTGACTAAATACAGCTCTGTGACAACAGGTAAAATCTATTCTACTGTTCTAAAAAAAGAGCGCCGCGGAGATTATCTTGGTGGGACTGTGCAAGTCATCCCGCATATCACGAATGAAATCAAAGAGCGCGTTTACCGTGCCGGCCGCGAAACGAATTCCGATGTCGTGATCACGGAAATCGGTGGAACCGTCGGGGATATCGAATCGCTTCCATTCCTTGAAGCGATCCGCCAGATCAAGAGTGATGTCGGTCGTGACAACGTGATGTATATTCACTGTACGCTTATTCCTTACATTAAAGCGGCAGGTGAAATGAAGACGAAACCGACCCAGCACAGCGTGAAAGAGCTTCGCAGTCTCGGGATCCAGCCAAATGTCATCGTCGTGCGTACAGAAATGCCGATGACCCAGGATATGAAAGACAAGATCGCGCTATTCTGTGATATCGACAAACATGCGGTAATCGAAGCGATGGATGCAGATACGCTTTACTCTGTACCACTGGCTCTTCAAGATCAAAAGCTTGATGAAATCACTTGTCAGCACTTGAAGCTGAACTGCCATGAAGCAGACATGACCGAGTGGAATGAACTCGTCGACCGCGTGAAAAACCTTTCCCGCAAAACAAGGATCGCCCTTGTCGGGAAATATGTTGAATTACAGGATGCGTATATTTCTGTCGTGGAAGCTCTTCGTCATGCAGGTTATCATTTCGACAGCGACATTGAAGTGAGCTGGTTGAACTCTGAGCTTGTCGACAGCGAAAATGTTGCCGAAAAACTGGCAGGCGTAGATGGAATCCTCGTACCAGGCGGCTTCGGTGACCGCGGTGTCGAAGGAAAGATCGCTGCGACCCAATATGCCCGTGAAAACAAGATTCCTTTCCTTGGAATCTGCCTTGGTATGCAGCTTGCATCCGTAGAATACGCGCGTAACGTACTTGGCATGGAAGGAGCACACTCTGCTGAGCTGAATCCAGAAACGCCATATCCGGTCATCGATCTATTACCGGAACAAAAGGATATCGAAGACCTTGGAGGGACACTTCGTCTTGGACTATACCCATGTAAGCTGACAAAAGGTTCAAAAGCCTATGCAGCCTACGACGGGGAAGTCGTGTACGAGCGTCACCGTCACCGTTTCGAATTCAACAATCACTACCGTGAACAAATGGAAAAAGCCGGCTTCATCTTCTCAGGTACAAGCCCTGATGGCCGTCTTGTGGAAATCATCGAGCTGAGCGACCACCCATGGTTCGTCGCATCTCAGTTCCACCCTGAATTCACATCACGCCCGACACGCCCGCAGCCTCTATTCAGAGACTTCGTGGAAGCGTCACTTGCGTATGGTGAGAAATAAGATTTTGTTTGGAAGAGCTCTCCCGGTTTGGGAGGGTTTTTTTGTGTTTGGAGAATCCCAACCCAACCCCATCAAAAAAACCCATCCCCAAACGGGAACAGGCTCATTCATTACTCTTCATACTCCTCCAACATCTCACGGATCACAAACCCCAATGCGTAATAGAGATAAAGGGCAGCCATGCTGGATGGGAAGCTCACGCGCTCACCGATTTCATCGCCGGGGAGCATCCCTTTTATCACTTTTGTATCTAAGTGGATATCCGCAATGTCCAACAGATTCTCATCTCCCTCGACCAATCCGGATACCGCTACAAATGGCACACCGTCAGCAGAGAGCTTCTTCGCGAACGCCACTGCTTCTTCATCCGTTGAATAGCGGGTGACGATCAGCACACGATCCGCTTCAGTCAGTTCGGTGGAAGATTCGTATCTTTTAGCAGAAGGAAGCGGCTCGGCACCGAACAGGGCTTCGGCGGTGACAGCTTCCATTTCCCGGTAGCCTTTTATGTAGATGCTTCCCTGGCCAATGGCGGCCTGGGCAAGGAGGCGTGCTCCGTCCTCTATTTCGAATTCCTGTTTATCATAAATCCGTTTGAACAATCCGGTTAACTGTGTAGTGAACATTTTGATCATAGAGTTCAATCTCCTTTTACATTCATCTTCGACATTTCTCATCGTAACCCTTATTATAAAGGGGAAAAAGGTCTCTAGCAAAATCTTGAGAATAAGCAGGATTTTTTTACAGAAAAAGAGAATAAGTAATAAATATACAATTATTTACCGTCGGAATACATAATTTATTAAAATGTGAAGGGGACTGAGGTATATGAATGAGAAGATTCTGATTGTGGACGATCAATTTGGTATTAGGATTCTATTAAATGAAGTGTTGCAAAAGGAAGGCTACCAAACATTTCAAGCTGCGAACGGCATTCAGGCTCTTGAAATCGTAGATAAGCATTCCCCTGATCTGGTTTTGCTCGATATGAAAATTCCTGGAATGGATGGAATTGAAATCCTGAAGCGGATGAAGCAGAAAGATGCGGATATCCGTGTCATTATCATGACCGCATACGGAGAACTCGACATGATTCAGGAGGCAAAGGACTTGGGAGCGCTTACCCATTTTGCGAAGCCGTTTGATATTGACGATATCAGACAGGCCGTCAGACAGTATATTCCAGTATAAGGAAGTTATTCGAATAGTGAAAATAGTAGTATTTTTAACATTTCGCCTCTGCAGTTGGTAAAATCATTTCTGTTTTGGTATGATACAAGTGAATTTGTTAACTATGTCACAAGGTGTTATACATAACACCGCCATTTATACCAAAATGGTCGACTGACTGAATACAAGGAGGAAATAACTATGCCTTTAGTTTCAATGAAAGACATGCTTATTCAAGCAAAAGAAAAAAGCTACGCGGTAGGTCAATTCAATCTGAATAACCTTGAGTTCACTCAAGCGATCCTGCAAGCGGCAGAAGAAGAAAAATCACCTGTCATCCTTGGTGTATCTGAAGGTGCTGCACGTTACATGAGCGGCTTCAAAACAGTTGTGAAAATGGTTGAAGGTCTTATGGAAGACTTAAACATCACAGTTCCTGTTGCGATTCACTTGGATCACGGTTCAAGCTTTGACAAATGTAAAGAAGCAATCGATGCTGGATTCACTTCTGTAATGATCGATGCTTCCCACGGTCCTTTCGAGGAGAACATTGAAATCACTTCTAAAGTGGTTGAGTATGCTCATTCTAAAGGTGTTTCTGTTGAAGCTGAGCTTGGAACAGTTGGTGGACAAGAAGATGACGTCATCGCTGACGGCGTTATCTATGCAGACCCTAAAGAGTGTCAAGAACTAGTAGAACGTACTGGTATCGATACACTTGCACCTGCTTTAGGTTCCGTTCATGGTCCTTACAAAGGTGAACCAAACCTAGGATTCAAAGAAATGGAAGAAATCGGAGCTGCTGCCGGAGTACCATTAGTACTTCACGGTGGAACTGGAATTCCTACAAAAGATATTCAAAAAGCGATTTCTTACGGAACAGCTAAAATCAATGTAAATACTGAAAATCAAATCACTTCTGCTAAAGCAGTACGCGAAGTATTAGCGGCTGACACAGAAGTATACGATCCACGTAAATACATGGGTCCAGCTCGTGAAGCAATCAAAGCAACAGTAATCGGTAAAATGCGCGAATTCGGTTCTTCTAACCAGGCGTAATAGACAGGTAATGTTTGGAAAGTCCTTGCGGCTAGATTAGGGGCTTTCCTGATGTGGTAGAAAAAGAATGAAGCTGTAGGATGGGACTGGCACCGGGAGAGGTTTGATACCTTTTGGGTCAGTCCCTTCCGTTCATTAAAAGATGATTGAAAATTTTGTCGAAAATGGGGTAGAGGAAATGAAATTTTTCATAGACACAGCAAACATGAGTGAAATCAAGGAAGCATTTGAATGGGGTATCATTTCAGGAGTGACGACGAATCCGTCCCTTGTAGCAAAAGAAAAGGGCGTAACATTTGAGGACCGATTAAAAGAAATCACGGATCTTGTCCCTGGTTCTGTAAGCGCTGAAGTCATCGCATTGGATGCGGAAGGCATGATCAAAGAAGGCCGGGAGCTTGCGAAGATCGCTCCGAATATTACGGTGAAGCTTCCAATGACGCCGGACGGTCTGACGGCTGCATCTACTTTTGCTAAAGAAGGGATCAAGACAAATGTCACGCTGATTTTCAGTGCGAACCAGGCGCTTTTAGCGGCTCGTGCTGGAGCGACGTATGTTTCGCCTTTTTTAGGAAGATTAGATGATATCGGTCAAGACGGCCTGGAGCTGGTTTCCCAGATTGCCGAGATCTTTGCGATTCACGGCCTGGAAACGGAAATCATCGCGGCTTCGACCCGTCATCCGCAGCATATTACGGAAGCGGCGCTCCGAGGGGCTCATATCGCAACCGTTCCTCTTAAAGTATTGAAGCAATTATTCCAGCATCCTCTGACGGATAAAGGAATCGATGCCTTCTTGAATGACTGGAACAATCGCTGATTTTAGGTCAATCGGTCTAAAAGAAAAAAATTCGATTATCCTATACATGTTTTGACGAATTATGTATACACTAGTAGACAATACTTCTTAGAACGTCTTCTATTGGAAAAATAATCCTTTTTGTTTAGATTTAGGGAAAACATGTCCTTAAATCGCTGAACAGTGGAAGGGAGTTTAATATGGAAAAGCTAAAAATTGCAGGAGGTTATCCCCTTGAAGGCACCATTAAAGTCAGTGGGGCCAAAAATAGTGCGGTAGCCTTGATCCCGGCAACCATTCTTGCTGATTCTCCGGTCACAATCGAAGGGTTACCAGATATCTCTGATGTAAGAACGCTGAAAGATCTCTTAGAAGAAATCGGTGGTTCTGTCTCATTGGAAGATGGGGATATGAGTGTAGATCCAAGTCAAATGGTGTCCATGCCTTTACCAAGCGGGAAGGTGAAGAAGCTTCGTGCTTCCTATTATTTAATGGGGGCGATGCTCGGACGTTTCAAAAAAGCGGTCATCGGCTTACCGGGTGGATGCCATCTTGGTCCACGTCCGATCGATCAACATATTAAAGGTTTCGAGGCACTTGGAGCGGAAGTCACCAACGAACAGGGTGCAATTTATCTCCGTGCCGATGAACTAAAGGGTGCCCGCATCTACCTTGATGTCGTGAGTGTCGGTGCAACAATCAACATCATGCTTGCAGCGGTTCGCGCCAAAGGCAGAACGATCATTGAAAATGCGGCAAAAGAACCTGAGATCATTGACGTCGCTACATTACTGAGTAATATGGGTGCAAGGATCAAAGGAGCAGGAACAGATGTAATCCGTATCGATGGAGTGGACGAGCTTCACGGCTGCCGTCACACAATCATTCCTGACCGTATTGAAGCAGGAACATTCATGATCCTTGCAGCGGCTGTCGGTAAAGGCGTACTCGTTGACAACGTCATCCCATTACATATGGAATCGGTCATCGCCAAGCTCCGTGAAATGGGAGTGCCTGTTGAAACGAACGATGATCAGATCTATATCGGCAGAGCGGACAAGCTCAAATCCGTAGATGTGAAGACACTCGTTTATCCAGGTTTCCCAACGGATCTGCAGCAGCCCTTCACCACGCTACTGAATCGTGCAGAAGGCTCTGCCGTCGTCACGGACACGATCTATTCAGCACGCTTCAAGCATATCGATGAGCTGAGAAGAATGAATGCCAGCATCAAAGTCGAAGGACGTTCAGCCATCGTAAATGGACCTGTCCAATTGCAGGGTGCCAAAGTGAAGGCAAGCGACCTCCGCGCAGGAGCCGCCCTTGTCATCGCAGGCTTAATGGCCGAAGGAATCACAGAAGTCACCGGCCTCGAACACATCGACCGAGGCTACAGCGACCTAGTCGCCAAACTCGAAGGACTCGGCGCCACCATCTGGCGCGAAAAAATGTCAGCGGAAGAATTGGAACAGATGAAGTCGTAGATTTGTAAAACTTTTTGCTTATTCGAACCATTATGTCCTACTTTTTTCGAAAAAAAGTCTCTCCAACCGCCTTAATGTGTTACAATAAATCTGTTAATATGTTATACAATTAAAGGTTATTGTAAAACAAAAGGGATTACGGGAGGCTATATACATGGAAAGAAGTTTATCAATGGAGCTTGTTCGAGTAACAGAGGGGGCTGCCCTTGCATCGGCCCGCTGGATGGGTCGCGGAAAGAAGGATGAAGCGGATGACGCTGCAACTTCTGCCATGCGCGATGTATTCGATACCGTACCGATGAAGGGTACGGTCGTCATCGGTGAAGGGGAAATGGATGAAGCTCCAATGCTTTATATTGGTGAAAAATTAGGGACAGGCTACGGTCCACGCGTCGATGTAGCCGTCGATCCATTGGAAGGAACGAATATCGTTGCTTCCGGAGGCTGGAATGCACTGGCAGTACTTGCGGTGGCAGACCATGGAAACCTACTGAATGCACCAGATATGTATATGGATAAAATCGCAGTCGGACCGGAAGCGGTCGGGGAAATCGACATCAACGCTTCTGTCATCGATAACCTGAAAGCCGTTGCGAAAGCAAAGAATAAGGATATTGAAGACGTGGTGGCAACAGTCTTGAACCGTCCTCGTCACGAACATATCATCCAACAGCTGAGAGAAGCGGGAGCCCGCATCAAGCTGATCAATGACGGAGACGTGGCAGGCGCCATGAATACGGCATTCGATCATACGGGTGTCGATATCCTGTTCGGATCCGGCGGTGCTCCAGAGGGAGTTCTTGCGGCCGTTGCGTTGAAGTGCTTAGGTGGAGAGATCCAAGGGAAACTTCTGCCGCAGAACGACGGAGAGCTCGAGCGCTGCATCAGCATGGGGCTCGATGTGGACAAAATCCTTCGCATGGAAGACCTCGTATGCGGTGACGATGCCATCTTTGCAGCAACCGGTGTAACAGACGGAGAACTGTTAAGAGGTGTTCAGCTGAAAGGGACATACGGCCTGACTCATTCTGTCGTTATGCGTGCGAAGTCCGGTACCGTCCGATTCATCGACGGACGCCACAGTCTTCAGAAAAAACCAAACCTGGTCATGAGATAATAGAAACAAGCAATGCAGAGAGAGAAACCAACTCCTCTTAAATAAGAGTAACGGATGGGCAGGAAACGTGCCCATCCACACTCTTATCACTCACTTTTTTCTTCATAGGTGAAAAAATGCTGCCTATCTACCAAAACCACCTTCCTTTTTTTACCCAGTCATTGATTCTTAATGAAAAGTATGGTTACAATAGATAAGGTTTTTATCTTCAGCGTTTTTTCTTTATATATGCTTCAACTATTTCTTCATTTTAAGAAAATCTACCCTTCTTTTTTTATTTTTAGGTAGGACAAATTAATAAAGCGTGGTGTCATAATGGAAGAGTTAACAATCTCTAGCTTAGAAAATATGAAGCTGAAAGAGCTTTACGAGCTAGCCAAACAATACAAAGTTTCTTATTATAGTAAATTAACAAAAAAAGAATTGATTTTTGCCATCCTTAAAGTTCGTGCAGAACAAGAAGGCTTCTTTTTCATGGAAGGTGTCCTTGAGATCATCCAATCAGAAGGCTTCGGTTTCTTGCGTCCGATCAACTATTCTCCGAGCTCTGAGGATATTTATATTTCGGCGTCACAAATCCGTCGTTTCGATCTGCGTAACGGGGATAAAGTATCGGGAAAGGTACGTCCTCCGAAAGAAAACGAGCGTTATTTCGGACTGCTTCATGTTGAAATGGTGAACGGGGAAGAGCCTGATTCTGCGAAAGAGCGCGTGCATTTCCCAGGGTTGACGCCTTTATACCCTGACCGTCAAATGAAGCTTGAAACAGAACCGAATAAAATTTCCACACGTATCATGGATCTCATTGCACCGGTCGGATTTGGACAACGTGGTCTGGTCGTGGCACCGCCTAAAGCCGGTAAGACGATGCTGATCAAAGAAATCGCCAATTCGATTACAACGAATCATCCTGAAGCAGAACTCATCATTCTTCTCATCGACGAGCGTCCAGAGGAAGTAACGGACATCGAACGTTCTGTAGAAGCGGAAGTAGTAAGCTCTACTTTTGATGAAGTGCCTGAAAACCACATCAAAGTGGCCGAGCTCGTCCTTGAGCGCGCCATGCGTCTGGTTGAGCACAAGCGTGACGTCATCATCCTGATGGATAGTATCACTCGTCTCGCACGTGCGTACAACCTGGTCATCCCGCCAAGTGGACGAACACTTTCCGGTGGTATCGATCCTGCTGCGTTCCACCGTCCGAAACGATTCTTCGGGGCAGCCCGTAACATTGAAGAGGGCGGAAGCTTGACGGTCCTTGCAACAGCGCTTGTTGACACAGGTTCCCGTATGGATGACGTCATTTATGAAGAATTCAAAGGAACAGGGAACCTTGAGCTTCACCTGGACCGTTCCCTTGCAGAGAGACGTATTTTCCCGGCCATCGATATCCGTCGTTCCGGAACGCGTCGTGAGGAACTTCTCATCAAACCGGATCACCTTGAAAAACTGTGGGCAATCAGAAAAGCGATGTCCGATCAGCCTGATTTCGCCGAGAAGCTTATGCGCAAGCTGAAGCAATCGAAAACGAATGAAGAGTTTTTCAATGTGTTGACAGAAGAGTCCAAGAAGCGTTAATCTAATAATCGAATGATTTTTCAAGGAAAAGGGTGACTGGAATTTCCAGTTTTGCAGCTTGCAAAAATACCTCGTCCTTGTTATAATGATATCAATGTGTTTTTAAAAACTGGATGTGGTAAGGGGCTGGCTATTACTCTCATGCTTATGCTCATATCACATATATCTTCGTAATAAATTACTCTGTCTCAGATGATTCAGGGCGGAAGGAGATGAAAGAAATGAAATCAGGAATTCATCCTAAGTACAACACGATCAAAGTTAGCTGTGCTTGCGGTAACGAATTTGAAACTGGTTCTGTAGCGGAAGAAATGCGCGTTGAGGTATGTTCTGAATGCCATCCATTCTACACAGGACGTCAGAAATTCGCTGACGCTGGTGGACGTGTTGACCGTTTCAACAAAAAATACGGTCTTAAAAATCAACAACAATAATGAAGAGTCAGAAGGCCGCATCGTACGTCTTTGTGCGTAGGTGCGTATCCTTCTCTTCTATTAGAAAAACAGGCAAGGATCTTCATGCTTGCCTGTTTTTTATTACGTTTAAAGCAAATGGTTGAAGATATAGAGGCAGTTCCAATTGAGCTGTGCCTCTTTTTTTCTGCCAAAATGAGCATTATTCCCGTACATAAAGGAATGCTTTATACTAATGAGTAGTCCGTTTTCACTAACAGCCAGGCTGTTTTTATAGATCAATGTGTAAGGAAGGAGAGGCGCTTTCGTGTATGTCATGAAACAAACGGGTTGGGTAGAAGTCATTTGCGGCAGCATGTTCTCAGGGAAATCCGAAGAACTGATCCGCCGGGTCCGACGCACTCAATTTGCCAAACAAGAAATTGCTGTGTATAAGCCAAAACTAGATAATCGCTACAGTGATGAATCGGTTGTATCTCATAATGGTACCTCTGTCATCGCCAAAGCAGTCGAGGAGTCAAGCGTGATCCTTGATGACCTGAATCCAGAGGTGGATGTCGTAGCCATCGATGAGGTTCAGTTTTTTGACGAAGGCATCGTCGACGTCGTCCAGAAATTAGCGAACAGCGGATACCGTGTCATCCTCGCTGGTCTAGATCAGGATTTCCGCGGAGAACCATTCGGCCCGATGCCGGACTTGATGTCCATTGCTGAGCAAGTGACTAAGCTCCAAGCCGTTTGCGCCGTCTGCGGCTCTCCGGCAAGCCGGACGCAGCGCCTGATCAATGGTGAACCGGCTTGTTACGATGATCCCGTCATCCTCGTCGGAGCATCAGAAGCCTACGAGCCAAGATGCCGCCATCACCATGAAGTACCGACCGGGATGAGCGTCACTCCGGATATGGTGAAGGAAGTTTAAATAGTGAGTGAAAACAAAGTCATGTAGGTGTGGCTTTGTTTTTTTGTACATGCATAACCACCAACCTGCAGGAAAACCTAACAGCAGGAGGTGTGAAAGCATGAAAAAATTACTGTTAACTTTATCTTTTACTGTTTTCTTTCTTTTGATTACAGCGTGCGGCGTGAATCAGGAGTCTGAATACGGCGAGCATAATGACAGCGGCGGTACCCGTTTTATCGATAATCGAAAGGCGGAAATGGATAAGCGCCAGGACAAAAATGTTAGGGAAATCACGGATCAAAATCCCAATTTCCCTAACCTGACTAATTCTCAAGGTACGACTTCCACGACAAAAGGCGTTTATGAAGACAAAGCCCGGGAAGTGGTAAGGGAATACTCTAAGTTCCAGCCTGATGAGGTGTGGATCAATGGGAATCAAATGTGGGTGACGGCCCATACGAAGAAAGAAATGAATATGGCTGAGACCGATAAAGAGGAAGCCATGCTGAAAGATAAGTTGCAAAGAGCGATTCCCCGATACGATATCAATGTGAAAATCACCGAAAGATAATGGAAGGGGGGAGCTCACCGGCTGCCCCTTTTTCACCTGAATTCCCCCTGTTCCCATTCCCGTTCTTCCTTGTGTTTACATACACCATATAATATAATTGTACTGTTATGGATTAAAATTGAGGTGAATAGCTGTGTTCGATCGTTTACAAGCAGTGGAAGATCGCTATGATAAGTTAAATGAACTATTGAGTGATCCAGAAATTGTGAATGACCCAAAGAAGCTAAGAGATTATTCAAAAGAACAATCAGACATCCAAGCAACGGTAGAAGCATATCGAGAATATAAAGAATTGACCGGGCAGTATAAAGACGCGAAGGCGATGCTGGATGATAAGCTTGATGCTGATATGCGTGAAATGGTGAAGGAAGAAGTTTCCGAGCTTGAAGAGCAAATCGAAGCGTTGGAAGCCCGTCTGAAAATATTATTGATTCCGAAAGACCCGAATGATGATAAGAACGTTATCATGGAGGTTCGTGGTGCTGCTGGTGGAGATGAAGCGGCCCTGTTTGCCGGTGATTTATACCGCATGTACAGTCGCTTTGCTGAAGCGCAAGGCTGGAAGATCGAAGTCATGGAAGCGAACTCCACTGGTGTCGGTGGTTACAAAGAGATCATCTTCATGATCAACGGAAATGGCGCATTTTCCAAAATGAAATATGAAAACGGGGCACACCGCGTGCAACGTGTACCTGAAACAGAATCCGGCGGACGTATCCATACGTCGACGGCAACGGTAGCCTGCCTGCCGGAAGCGGAAGAAGTCGAAGTGGATATCCACGATAAAGATATCCGTGTCGATACTTTCGCATCCAGTGGCCCGGGAGGACAAAGTGTTAATACCACCATGTCTGCCGTGCGACTGACCCACGTCCCGACAGGTGTCGTCGTATCATGTCAGGATGAAAAATCGCAAATCAAGAACAAAGAGAAAGCCATGAAAGTATTGCGTGCCCGCGTGTACGATAAATTCCAGCGTGAAGTCCAAGCGGAATACGATGCAAATCGTAAATCTGCCGTTGGTACCGGTGACCGTTCCGAGCGTATCCGTACGTACAATTTCCCACAAAACCGCGTTACGGATCACCGCATCGGCCTGACGATCCAGAAGTTAGATCAAATCCTTGAAGGAAAGATGGATGAAGTCATCGATGCATTGATCATCGAAGATCAGTCCAAACTTCTTGAAAGACTGGAAGAATAGTCATGGTGACGGTATTTGAAGCCCTGAAATGGGCTTCTTCTTTTTTAGTCGAAAATGGCCGCGATGAGAATGTGGGTGAAATTTACTTGCGGCATTTAATGGGTATGTCAAGGTCACAGCTGCTGGCAGAACAGCGGAGGTCCGTCCCTCAAGAAAAATGGGACGAATTCAAGGAAGGGGTCCAGCGGCATGTCGGTGGCGTCCCGATTCAGCATATCATCGGGACTGAGGAGTTTTACGGCCGGGAGTTTATAGTGAATGAGCATGTGCTGATTCCGAGGCCGGAGACGGAAGAATTGATCTATTATGGGTTGCAGAAGATGAAGGATCTGTTTGGTGATGTGGATACTCCTTTGCAGGCTGTCGATGTCGGGACGGGAAGCGGTGCGATTGCGGTAACGTTAAAGCTCGAAGCGGAGCGTCTGCCTCTTGAGATGATGGCTGTTGATATTTCGACCGAAGCACTGGCGGTTGCCAGGGAGAATAGCAAGAGACTCGACGCAGATGTGCGCTTTTTTGAAGGAGATCTGCTGAAGCCATTGATTGAAGCCGGAGTGAAGCTGGATATTCTTTTGTCCAATCCTCCATACATCCCACTGACAGACCGCGAAACTCTATCAGATGTCGTAATCGATCATGAACCTGAACTCGCTTTATTTGGCGGGGAAGACGGATATGATCTGTATAAACGATTTATGGAAGAACTGCCTCTTGTCATGAAAGAAAGATTCTTGATTGGCTTTGAAGTCGGAGTCGGTCAGGGAGAGACGGTTGCGGATCTGCTGCGCGCGACCTTCCCGGATGCAGAAACAGAAGTCGTCCATGACATCAATGGGAAAGATCGTATGGTGTTTTGTGTAAGGAAATAGGAAATGTACCCTCGATTTTGGTGATTGAGGGTCTTTTTTATGGAAATCAATCGGAATATGAGTGCAGGAAGAGTCTTATGACGGCTTTCCACCACTTTTATTTTCAATTTCACCCAACTTATGATTAAGTCTATATAATTGTGTAAATAAAAAAGGGCCATTTTAATTCCCATGATACAATGTTTTCGACCAAGAAAATCTGTACATGGAGGAATTAAAAATGACCCAACTTAATCTTACTTTAAATATTGAAGATTTAAAAGACCAGGTGGCTAACTCTGATCTCGATGCCCTTGTTAAATCTTCCCTCGTCTTAGTGCTTAATGAGTTTATGGAAAAAGAACGTAATGACTACTTAAATGCTAAGGC
>NZ_LIXZ01000003.1 GCF_001305855.1 Rossellomorea vietnamensis
ATTGAACAGAGTACGCTTTGTTTATTTCTCTTCGCTTTATACCTTCTATTCCTTGTGTTTTATAAGCTCTTACCCAATCTTGTAGTGGTGTCTTAGAGGGTAGGTTATATTTTTTCGCCAATGATTTATATCCAAGATGGCCATCCAGATACTCGGTGACAAGTTTTAGTTTAAATTCCTCACTATATTTAGCCATAAAAACACCCCCAAAAGTTAGTTTTCTACTCTAACTTTTGGGGGTCGATACCCACCGGGTCTTTTTCTATTTTTCCGTTTACGGCACATCAGTTACGAACAGAATGATACCAAGTATCCAATATCGAAAGGAACATCTGATATGTCGAAAAATAAGATTGGCTATTCCCTCTTAATCGTCATGATTCTTGTACTCATTCTGTCCTACTTTGCCATCAACCCGATCGGGGGTAAAAATCGTGAAGCAGACTCCCAAAGTCTGATTTTCAACATGAGCCTCGAGGAAAAAATCGGCCAGATGCTCATAGCCGGTGTAAATGGCACACAAATGGATGAACCGACGAAGGATTTGATCCAGAAGCATAAAGTTGGAGGATTCATCTTCTTCTCGGACCATTTGAAAGGTCCGGAGCAAACCGTCCGTTTTGTTAACCAAGTGAAAGAAGCAAACGCCGATAACCCTCTTCCCCTCCTATTAAGCGTCGATCAGGAAGGCGGCAACGTGACGCGACTTCCCGGAGGACTCGTGAACTTTCCTACCAATCAACAAATTGGAGACGCGAACGATCCGGACGTTTCTTATGAAGTGGGGACCCTACTTGGCAAGGAGCTGAAAGAGTTCGGATTCAATTTGAACTTCGCTCCCGTCCTGGACGTAAACAGCAATCCGGATAACCCGATCATCGGCGACCGCTCCTTCAGCCCCGACCCTGATATTGTGAGCGAACTAGGGATCCAGACGATGAAAGGGATTCAATCCCAGAACATCCTGTCATCGATCAAACACTTCCCTGGTCACGGAGACACTTCCGTCGATTCGCATCTGGCGCTTCCCGTAGTCAACAAGAGCCTGCAAGAACTCGACTCGCTGGAACTGATTCCATTCAAGCGTGCCATCAATGATGGAGCCGATTTGGTAATGGTCGCCCATATCCTTCTTCCTCAACTGGATGACACCTATCCGTCTTCATTATCAAAGGCAATTGTGACTGACCTTTTACGGGAGAAACTGAACTACAAGGGCGTCGTCATCACGGATGATATGACCATGAAAGCCGTGGCGGACAACTACGGAATGGGAGAAGCTGCGGTGCAATCCGTCAAAGCCGGCAGCGACCTGATCCTCATCGCCCACGATGCTCAAAAGGCAGTGACAGCAATGGAAGCACTGAAATCAGCCGTTAAAAATGGAGAAATCTCAGAGAAGCGAATTGATGAAAGCGTAAAGAGAATCATCCATCTCAAACAAAAGTACCATCTGAAAGATACCCAAACTGGAAACGTCGATCTGACAGAACTCAATCAAGCGATCAAATCAGTCAATTCGAAAATCACACCCTAATAAAGAGCGGATCTCTCTAAGTGAGAAATCCGCTTTTTTTAAGACAGTGCTCTTTCAAATATAATCTCATAATCCGTCGGTTTTCCGTGGCCGTTATACCTGAGCGGAAGCACCTGGACGAGCCGCCATCCGTCAGCGGCATACTCCTCAATGATCTCCCTGTGCTTCGGCTCAGTGAAAAATCCGCCTAAGCTGGTTTGGACGTATGTGTATTCGTACATGGTTGCACCTCCCGTGGGGTCTTACTAATTATACGGATTCATGGTACTTATGGTTTCAAACTTTCTTCTCGGAATACAGCAATTTTTCAACTGCTTCTACAACCACCAGCGGTTCATCCCGTTGAATATAGTGAGCGCTATTCTTAGCAAGCACATATTCTCCCCTGGAAGAAATCAACGCCAGCTCCCTCTGCATGTCATTCCACAATCCTTGAGATACTTCAGAATAATGATCTTTGTTACCAGCGGCAAGCACGATTACCGGCATACTTAAAGTATTACTATATTCCTTTAACTGCCCCAGGCTTTCCATGAATTCTTCGTAATTGCCTTCACGGACAAATTGTTTACGATATGCTTCCTGGAAATCACTCGTCATCGTAGGCAGGAAGCGTCCCCTATAATCAACCGGAGTTGAGTCAACCAGCACCAAGCCCTCGACTTCTTCAGGGTATTCATGAGCATATACACTCACATTCACTCCCCCGAAAGAGTGCCCGACAAATATATAAGGAGGGTTGATGTCCAGGTTGCTTAGCAGTTCCTTCAGCTCTTTTACCATCTCACGGCTTGTCCTCCGATTCGGACTCTTTTCACTCTTCCCAAGCCCGGCACGGTCGTAGACCAGTACTTCCGTTATTTGAGATAGATCCCCGATCACTGAATCCCATGCTTTGGAATAATCACCATAACCGGCATCCATCACCACTGTTGGTTTACCGTTTTTCTTACCCATTAGCTTGGCATATAAGTTGAAGTTATTAACGGGCACCAGCATTTCTCTATTCATATAATGGAACTCCCTATTTTGTTCTTCAAACTCTTTAGATTCTGAAAGTATACTTCTGAGGATGGCCAATTTTTATAAAGAGGAGGAATTTCAGCACTGCCTTGATGTTGAATAGATAATAGGTGCGAGAGATAATGAATCATTGTATCAATGTCCCCTTTTGTACCCAAATCGCCGTGGCCCGGAATGACTGTTTCAATCTCCAGCTCCATGACTTTTTGTAAAATATCCATCCATTTTCTTGGATCGGTTTCATCAAAGAATGTCGGATGGCAGTGAACAAATACCAAGTCCCCAGTGAAGATCACTTTCTCTTCCGGAAGATAAAGCATAGTATCGCAAAAAGAGTGTCCCCCTCCTAACGTAAATAGTCTTGCGCTTCTCTTTGTTCCCTGTAATGTCTTTTCTTCCTTGAAAGTTTCATTGGGCAAAGTCAACTCCAGGTCAGGTAACGACCGTTTCACTTCATATAAAAAATTCACTTGCTCTTGAAGGGTAAATTCCCCTGATTCATCAATTCGCTTTTCAAGAGATTCAATATATTGTGCGAGTCCTTCGATGTCTGCTTTCTGTTTCTCTATTCTCGGAGGATGGATTTCTATCATTTTTTCTAAGGTGACCCCGCTTGAAATAATGGTCGTGTCCTTAAACGTTTGATTGCCCCGGATATGATCTCCGTGATAATGGCTATTAACAACGCACGTGACTCTCTGATTGGTGATTTTTTCTGCGGCATCTCTCAAAGCTTTAGACGCCTGTTGTGTGTTAAACGTATCAAACACCACTACCCCGTCACCTAAATCGACGAATCCTGCATTAGCAACTGCCCCGCCACCCGGTTTTGATAGAACCGCATAGATACCGTCTTTGATTTGATGAAGTGTAAAGTGATTATTATTATATTCAACGTTCATCCTTTTCACCCCTATTTATCTCTTCGATCATTTCAAATAATCATTAGGAGAAACTAAGTCCACCAACCCACTCTCCCCCAAAAACTGAGTCACCAGTTGAACATGCCCCGACCCGATGATCAACAAGGTCCGGTCATCAGGGGAAGATGTGATTTCAGCCAGATTCGAGTATATGATTAAATTCCGTTGGTACCACCATCTCACCCAATCGATTCCAACATAGTTGGTATCCTTGCCGATTCGTGCGACTGCCATATACATTTCGTGATCGAGCTTAATCCTCGACTCTGAATTGCATTGCTTGACCATTTCATAAATGTCAGGAGGATTGACGTTTAGTTGGAGTTTCGTCCGGTATGTATCATTGATGTGCTGATACATTTCCGGCTGCTCTACCTTCGCCCACTCCATGACCTGTCCCAATCCCCTGTTGCCGACACTCTCCATCCAGTCGATAGCATATAATCGCTCATGTCTCAATTCTGATGCGGCCCGGAACCCAAACTGATGAATCTCATCCACTTCCAATGTCAAATCACCGTTCAAATACTTGTGATACTCTTCATTAAGAGGTTCCTCCTTATCCTTCTCAACTTCCAATGCTATTTTAGTAGGCTTGAACTCTTTCAAACTGTTGACGACTTCCCTGATTTCTTTTTGTCTTTCATTCATCAATACATCATCAAGCTCAACCCTCTGCAAATCGGGCGTATAGCGCATATGAAATGTTCCGAGAACCATTACTTTCGGCTTTTCATTCATATTCTTCCATTCAACCCCTTCGTCTCTAAATCTTCTCTTACCCGCTCAATTTCCCCGATCTTCCACTCTATGATTTCGCGGATCCTCTTTTCTGACAGATGCCCCTGAAAATACTTTTCCACTTCCCAGGCAAGCATGTGGGCGCCACCGATTTCCTCAAAGCTCAGAATCTCCAGGTTCATTTTACTCAACCTGCTTTCTAAATCATCCACTCGCATCCCCCTCTCCCAAAGTCCTTATATTGTAATTATTTCAAATTACTGGTATAAATACAAATAAAGACGGCATCTGTTTGTGCCGCCTACTGTCCTTCACTGTTCTGTTTATCTAACTTACTATTAATCTCATGCATTAGATACAACCCTCTCACCAGACAACCCGTGATGATTCCAAAACCGATGGCAAGTCCAAATACGTGTAATGGGACCAATAAGCATCCGATGAGGGAGGCTGTCACAATTAGGAATAATAAGAACAAACCTTTCCCTCCAACTACTTAATCGCTTCCTTCATTTTTTCATAATAAGTATCCCAGTCTTTGTCTCCATTCTCAATGAGCATATGCCTAACCGGCAATTCCTCAAGAATCTTCATCTCCAAATTCCTACGCATCTCAAGATACTCCACAATCCCTTGATACCCTTTCAATCCATTCGCCTTCCCATATCCTTGATTCACATGATAATCCGTAAAGAACTCACGCCACTCCTGACTTCGCTCCTCATAGACATGATGGAAGGATTGTTCAACGTCGTCCTGATAAAAGTAGATTAGCAGAGGGTTCAATGGTGAGATTAACGAGCCGATTTTCTTTAGATAGTTTTCCAGTCTCTTTGGTTCGGCATTATGCATGGCAATGAACTTGGTAAACGGATTTTGTAGGAAACAGCATTCAAATATGTACACGTCATCGCCAAGTGCCGCTTGTTCCACGAATTCCTTCCAATAGTTAGCTGCGACTTCTTCGAACGTATCCAGATCCAATTCGTAGACATCATAAGAAGCCAGGTATTCAAAAAGAGGAGAAGATTCCATATCAGGAGCATTACGATACGAAATAAAATAGTGATTGCCTTTCTTCTCGGCATGCTCTTTAAGACTCTCCTGTTGTTCAGGAAATTGTTCAAGCAGGTTGTTAAACTGTCCCTCATTTAAACAAGCCGTCGATTCATAATCAGCAGGATGACTGGTATCTCCTTCTTGAAAGAGCTTGACCTTGACCCCTTCATTCTCCAAATGCTCTTTAATAAAATTGGCCGTGGTCGACTTGCCTGACCCCGGTATCCCTTCAATGATAATGAGATTGGTATTCAACCCCATCCCCCCATTCTGCATATAAAAAATGCCCTGCATCCACAGGGCATTCCTTCTTATTCACTTAGCTATACGCAACCTCTTTATCCCTCAAACCCAACGCCTTCGCAGTTGACGTATGAATCTCCCTGAAGAGTTCAGGGTTTTTCCCTAATGCCACTCCATAGGATGGGATCATTTCCTTGATCTTCGGCTCCCACTCTTTCATGTGCTGCGGGAAGCACTTGTCCAAGACTTCCAGCATGACGTGAACGGCTGTGGAAGCACCCGGTGATGCTCCAAGGAGTGCAGCGACGGAGCCGTCGGCGGAACTGACCACTTCTGTACCGAACTGAAGGGTTCCTTTGCCTGCTTCGGTGTCCTTGATGACCTGCACACGCTGGCCTGCAACGACGATATCCCAGTCTTCGCTCTTGGCGTTCGGGATGAATTCGCGTAATTCTTCCATGCGTTTCTCATTGGACAGGAGAACCTGCTGGATCAGATACTTGGTCAATCCCATTTCCTTAACTCCTGCAGCAAGCATGGTGAAAAGGTTATTCGGTTTGACCGATGTGATCAAATCCATATTCGATCCCGTCTTCAGGAACTTCGGTGAGAACCCGGCAAATGGTCCGAACAGAAGGGATTTCTTGTTATCGATGTAACGGGTGTCAAGATGCGGAACCGACATCGGGGGAGCTCCGACCTTGGCTTTTCCGTACACTTTCCCGTGATGCTGAGCGATGACTTCTGGGTTATTGCACACCATGAAGAGCCCAGATACAGGGAATCCACCGATCTGCTTCGACTCAGGGATACCTGTTTTTTGCAATAACGGAAGACTTCCGCCACCGCCGCCGATAAAGACGAACTTCGCCGTATGATATTCCATCTTGATGCCGTCGATGTCATGGACCTTCACTTCCCATGAACCGTCGGATTTGCGTTTAATATCTTCCACACTATGGTTGTAGTTGATTGCGACGCCTTTATCACTTAGGTGATCGAACATTTTGCGGGTCAACGCCCCGAAGTTGACGTCCGTCCCTGAATCGATCTTCGTCGCCGCGATCGGTTCATCCGATTCACGGCCATCCATGATCAGCGGAATCCATTCCTTCAATTTTTCCGGATTATCGGAGAATTCCATACCTTCGAAGAGAGGACTCGCTGAGAGCGCTTCCAAACGTTTTTTCAGAAACTCCACATTTTCTTCACCTTGAACCATGCTCATATGCGGGATCGGCATGATGAAGTCCTGTGGTTGACCAATGTGATTGCGGTTGACGAGATAAGACCAAAACTGTCTTGATAGTTGGAACTGTTCATTGACTTTGATTGCTTTCGTAATGTCTATAGATCCATCAGGCTTTTCGGATGTATAGTTGAGCTCGCATAGTGCAGAATGTCCCGTTCCGGCATTGTTCCATTCGTTCGAGCTTTCTTCCCCAGGCTTCGCGAGCTTTTCAAACACTGTGATTTCCCATTCCGGCGCCAACTCTTTCAGGATCACTCCTAAAGTCGCACTCATGACACCAGCACCAATTAAGATAACATCTGTTTTCTTCTGTAAGCTGCTCATTATAACCTTCCTCATCCACTATATTTGCAGGCGCTTTCAACTCAGCACCTTCATGTGTCAAAAAAAACCATACCATCTTCTATTATAATGATTCATAGGGTAAAATATCTAGTATTATCTGATTATTATAAACTGTTTTACGAAAAAACAAAAGTGAAAAGAGTGTCATGAACGCTTGGTGACAAAGGTTTAAAAGTACCCTCACCTTCTCCGAACCCTTATATGTCAAAGAGAAACCCGACAACATCAGTAGAGATTCTGATTAGTTTTTCAGAAAAATATTTTTTCATATTAATCGAACTAAAATTCAGAGTTTTTCGCCTTTTTACCTAAACTAGTCTTTCACTCAAAAAACAGCCCGCTCTTTTTTAGAACGGGCTGCCATCAATCTACTTTCCCTTCTTCGGTCGGAACGGCCACCATACCCCATTACCGAAAGACACAGTCATGGCCGGTATCAATAATGGCAGAACGATCAGTCCATACAGAAGCAGTCCGGTTATGACGATCGTCGCGATCTGCACGAGACTGAGCACGCCAGATGGTACCATGGCCCCGAATGTACCTGCGAGGATGATGGCTGCCGTGATGATGACGGTTCCCATCTTCGCCATCGATGCTTTGATGGCGTCGGTCACCGTCATGCCCTCTGCTGATTGTTCACGGAAACGGTCCATGAGGAAGATTGAGTAGTCGACCCCAAGGGCCACGAGCATGACGAATCCGAAGAACGGCACGGCCCAGCTGATGCCGTCATATCCAAGTCCCTCCACGAAGATCCACTCGGCTACGGCCACAGACGTGAAGTACGTCAGAAGCAGGGATCCGATCATGTAAAGCGGCATGATGAAGGAACGGAACAGGATTGCCAGGACGACGAACAGACTGATGAGCATGATCGTCACCGTCTGGGTGAAGTCACTCGTTGAAATATCGCTAAGGTCACGGTTGATGCTTGAGACCCCTCCGATGGCAACCTCGGTATCTTCAAGAGGCGTATCTTTGATGACCCGTTCTGTCGTTTCATTGATCCGGTCCACGGTGTTGATGGCTTCCGGTGAATACGGATTATCGGACAGGATGACCTCGAGCTTCATTCCTTTTTCTTCTCCGAAGGAATACCTGTCGATCACTTGGGCAAATTCTTTATTTTCCAAAGTACCCGGTGGTAAGTACAACCCGGTATCGCGGATGGTCTCGCTGTTGCTCATCCCTCGAAGCTGATCTCCGGCCTGGTTCAATCCACCTGTGATCTGGTTCAGCCCGTCCAGTGGACTCGGCGCGCCTGTTTGCGGAGCCTGACCCTGACCGGCCATGGCTGCCTGCTGACTGAGACCTTTCACAGCTTGATCAAGACTATCGGCTGCCCCGTTCACCCCTTCAGCGATTTTCCCTAGCTGATAGTCCGCATTGAATTCTTCGATCGCATCGCCGGCAGGACGTGTGATCGAACGTACACTCTTCACCCCGTCTACTTTCGCAAGCTCACGGCTCAGCTTTTCAACATAAGGAACGGTATCCTCGGTCACAAGTTTTTCATCACTTGAAAGCAGGACCTGGACCGGCAGGGAGTCTCCTTGACCGAATCCGTCTTCAATCGCCTGAAGACCTTTGACTGAATCATAGCTGTCCCCGATTTCATCCACCGTGTTGAAAGAAAGTGCATCGTCGTAGGTGAATAATAGTGGAACCGTGATGACGGCCACCACGGCCATGGACAACAAGGGACGATTGACCGAAAGCTTGCCCATCCATGCCCATAGCTTACTATCATTGTGAGAAACGGATTTCTTCGATGGCCAGAATAATTTTTCCTTCAAAGTGGCCATAAAGAATGGCATGACCGTACTTAACACCAATAGCAGCACTGCAATTCCCACCGCTACGGCAACGGCTGATTTAAAGATCGGGAAGTCGGCAAAACCGATGGCAAAGAATCCGATGAACACGGCGAGCCCGCTTATGTAAAGCGTACGTCCCGCGGTCTTATACGTGCGGATGATCGCCTCATTGATGGGCTGGCCTGCTCCCAGTTCTTCCTTGAACCGGCTCAGTAACAGGATACAGTAATCCGTCCCGATCCCGAACAGGATGGCCACAAGGAAAATTTGCGTATAGTTCGATACGGGAAATCCGAACCAATCAATGAAAAATGCCACGATCGATTGACTGAGTAAATACGTGATCCCTACGGCTACAAGCGGGATGAGTGGCGTCACGATGGAACGGAAAACGGCTAATAATAAGGCAAAAATCAACACGACCGTAATGATTTCCGTCCGCTTCAATCCTTCCTGCGCGCTCAGGTTCACATCATTATTGATGATGGCTTCCCCTGTCAGGTACACGGATGACTGGTCTTTCAGGATATCTGACTTGATGGAGTCAGCAAGTTCCACCACTTCCTCCTGGGTTCCGTCTACCGTGATGGGAACGAGGACGGTCTTTTTATCTTTTGAAACAAGCTGGGCTTCCAGCTCTTCGCTTTCAAAAGGATCAAGGACCGAACTGACCGGATCACCAAGTTTTTTTAATTCCTCTACATTCGACGCAATGTCATCCTTCGTCGAATCAGTCTTTTTCTCATCTAAAGAATAGACAAGGGAAATCGTCTCTTCCCCGGCACCGGCATCATTCAGCATTTCCATGGCTTTCTTTGATGCGGCGTCATCCGGAAGCTGGAAAGTACCCGCTTCCTCTGCCTGCTTTGTGAGGTTTGGTGAGATGACAAATAATAATGCCGTTATGATAAGCAGGCCAATTGTTATCGGCCACTTGAATTTGATGATTGATTTCATCCTTTTTCACCCTCCAATTTCAAAATCGATCTGATCTTCCTGAACATCGTCAGGAATTGATCCAGTTCCTCGTCCTTCACATGATCGGCAAATAAGTCTTCGATATAAGCATAGACCGCTTGATCGGACTCGGTTACGACCCTCTGCCCATCCTCCGTCAGGCATACAAGCTTGCTTCGTTGATCTCCTTCCGCCTTCACGATTTCGATGAGCCCTTTCTCTTCAAGCCTCTTCAAACGGTTCGAAATCGCACTCTTATGAACCCCCTGGAGCTCGGCGATCACACCTCCTGCAAGCGGACCGTTCTTATTGACAAGCTTCAGCACCTGAATCTGTTCAGGAGAATATTCCTGCCACACATCAGCCTTTACATTCTTCAGCACCCGATCTGTTCCGAATACCATCACATCCTCGAACAGCTCGACTGCTTCAATTAACCGCTTATCCAACTAGTTGACCCCCTAAACTAATTATTCTACTTTATAGTTTAGGGGGTCAACTAGTTAGAGTCAAGAAATAAGGTGCCTGAAAAATTACCGTTGTTAAATTTCAGAATTTATTGACAAATATATCTACTAGAATCATATAATGGTATTACCACAATTTAAAATGGTATTACCAATCAGGAGGTACCACAATGAAAGAACGTTCTTCCGATCTCATCGCCCGTGACATTACCCGTTCCATACTTAGCGCGGAACTGAAGATTCAGGAACCCCTTCAATCAGAAAGGGATTTGGCGGCTCATTACAAAGTGGGACGGCCCACCATTCGCGAGGCACTGCTGCGCCTGGAACAGGACGGCTGGATCACGAGCCGGAAGGGAATGCCCTCTGTCGTGAATGATTACTGGAAGCAGGGAAACTTGATGACGATCGTCACGATCCTTCAGCACGAAGATGAAATTCCGGATGAATTCATCGTTTATATGCTTGAGCTTCGCGTTTCCATCACCCCCGCATACTTCAGGGACGCTTTGGAGAATAACAAACTGAAGGTTATTTCCCTCTTCGCTCCGTATGAGGATATAGATAACACAACTGTAACCTATGCGGAATTCGACTGGTATATCCAGCATGGGGTGGCCATGCTTTCGCCGAATCCGATTTATCTCTTGATCCTGAACAGCTTTAAGGATGTGTATATCAGGATGGCGGAGAAATATTTCAGCGATTCCACACACCGTGCCGCTTCTCGGGATTATTACGAAACGCTTCTTAAATGGATATTGGATGGGGACCTTCAACTAGCCGAACAAACCGTCCATGACATGATGGAAGCGAGCATACGTCTATGGAAACAAAAGATGAATGGAGGCAATGCATGATGAAAAAGAATCGATTGTATCGGGATTTCTTTTTACACTTTGATATTTTAGTCATGGTGGGCATTTTTCTGGTGGTACTCGGATTTTTGTTCACGATGGAGCTTTCCCTATTCAGCTTGTTATTTTTTGCCGTCGGGATCGTCACCTATATGTTCAGTGAATACCTCACCCACCGCTTCCTCTTTCACATCAAGTCACCGAAGAACCCTTTTTTACTGAATTTAATCAAACGCCTGCACTATGATCATCATAAGAAGCCGAATGACTTGAAGCTCCTCTTTCTACCGGTCTGGTATAGTGCACCCAACCTCTTTGTCCTGTGTCTGTTATTTTATTTCCTGACCGGTTCGATGTCATTCACCCTTGCTTTCACCACCGGGATTCTCTTCATGTTCTTTGTATACGAATGGAAACACTACGTCGCACACCGTCCAATGAAGCCTAAGACACGATTCGGCCGCTGGCTTAAAAAGACCCATATCCTCCATCACTATAAGAATGAGAACTATTGGTACGGGGTCTCCACCCCATTTGTCGATGTGTTGTTCGGGACCTATAAAGAAGGAAGCGACGTGGAGATGAGTGAGACGGCGAAGGATTTGGAAAAGAGGGCATGAAAAAAGTCCAATCGGGATGATCCGATTGGACTTTTTATGTATCCTTTACAAACTCTGAAGTTTTTCGCCATTTAAGTAAACTGATAATCTATTACAACCTTAAATAAGATAAAACTTACACTGAAAAGAACTTAGGTAGTTATAAACTTCGTCCTCGTCTCGAGCTGCCTGTAACAAACTTGATAAACTGACTACTTGCATCTTCAGGATCCTTTCAGCATTTTGCATTCTATCCGTCTTGCTAAGCTTTAGATCGTTAAATACACCTGTATTCTTAATCACCGTACGTGGAGAGGAAATAATTTTTCTGGAATCATCCTCATCCAATTTATATTGATGAGAAACTGTTTCAGTAGTCATTTTACCATCCTCCTTCTCACACATACCCATCACCCTTTTCAAACAAAAGTAGTAATTAGTATATGCATCTATTAGTAAAATTATCACATTTCCCGCATGACTAATCCACCTTGGAAGATATCGTTAACTTATCTGTTGAATACCTCTATTCCCACTTAAACACATAACTAGCCAGAGCAAATCCGCCAACGAGCCACGCTCCAAGAATCAGCGTCTCCGTTCCAAGCTCCAAAAACGGCGTCCCGAGATTCATCGTCCCCCGCAGGGCGGAACTGAGGTGAGCGATCGGCAGCACCTTCACGATGGGCTGGATGATATCCGGCATATTGTTGATCGGGAAAAACACACCGCCAAGAAACAGCATCGGAAACGTCACGAAACCCGCAATCGGCCCTGCACTTTCCGGATTCTTCGCCATACCCGCAATGATAAAGCCGAGGGACATGAACGCCAGGGTTCCAAGGATGATGAAGAATATCATCGCAATCCACGAGCCGGCTACGTTAATGTCAAAAATAAGGTCGGCAATCAGTACGACAAGGAGGGCCTGCGTTCCGTTCAGCATAAGGCGCGCTGTGATCTGGGCTGCAATGAAGGTGGAAGCCTTCAGCCTCGTCCCCTGCATGCGTCGGAGGATGCCCCGTTCGCGCCAGGCAGAAATTTGACCCGCCACGCCGTTCATATTATTGCTCATGATCATCATGGCCACGATCCCCGGTACAAGGAAATCGACATAGCGTATGTTCAATGCCTCGATCCCGACTTTCTCGACCGTCACGACGGGCTTATAGTCGACGAGGTCCTTGCTGTATTGATCGATGATACCATTCACCACAGTCAGTCCCAGTTCCGCCGTCGTCAGGTTCTTCTCATTATAGTAAACAGGAATCGAAAACGCCTCGTCCCTGTCCTTCACGTTATCCCCGTATCCTTTCGGGATTTCGATCAGAAGCTGGATATCACCGTTTTTTACTGCTTTTTTTCCCGTTTTGACGCTATCAAATTTAGCTGTTTCAATTCCCTCATTTTTATTGAATAAGTTCTTTAAATCCTTTGAGGCATCGGTTTGATCACTGTCGATCATCCCCACCGTCAGGGAAACCGAGTTCCCTCCGCCTGCGAATGAACCGAGGGCCACCATCAGGATGACCGGGAAGAGCAGGGTAAAGAACAATACTTGTTTATTTCGTGCAAATATCCGTAACTGTGCCAGTGTCAGCTGCCAATACGCTCTCATGATTCCCGCAGCCTCCTTCCTGTCATATGAATGAAGACATCCTCTAATGTCGCTTGACGCGTCTGAAGGTCCTCGATTTTTAAGTCATGCTCGGTCGATAACGTGATCAAGGAAGTCAACGCCCTTTGCAGCTCATCGGTGTAAAGCTGTACGAATGTATCCTTGATGGCGACTTCTTCGACTCCCTCCATCTTCATGAACCACTCCTGTTCGGGAGGATTGTCCAAATGGAATTCGATCGTACTGGTCGACTGCAGCGTTTTCACAAGATTTCCTGGTGTATCGAGGGCGATGAGTTCCCCCTGATCCATGATGCCGATCCGGTCACAAAGCACGTGGGCTTCATCCATATAGTGAGTCGACAGGATCACCGTCTTCCCCCGCTCCTTCAAACGAAGCACAATGTCCCACAGCGTCCTGCGCGCCTGGGGATCCAGTCCTGTCGTCGGTTCATCGAGGAACACGATATTCGGATCATGGATCAATGCAAGGGCAATCGCCAGTCTCTGCTTCTGCCCGCCGGATAACCCCTTGATCCGGTCCTTCCGCTTCTCCGTCAGCAGCATATCCTCGATCAATTGATCAATGTCCACATTTTTAGGATAAAAGCTCGCATATAAATGAAGGATCTCCTCCACCTTGAGCAGTTCAAACAGCGAAGTCGACTGGAGCTGGACCCCGATCACTTCCTTCACCTTATTCACATCTTTTCTAACGTCAAAGCCGGCTAAGCTTGCCGTCCCCGCGTCAGGCTTCCGGAGTCCCACGAGCATCTCGATCGTCGTCGTCTTCCCGGCCCCGTTCGGCCCGAGCAATCCGAAGATCTCCCCCTTCTCCACCTGAAAGCGGACGCCCTTCACCGCCGTAAAGGAACCATACCTTTTCACTAACTCTTTTACATCCACCATGATTTCCGACATAACGAACCTCCTTCTAAAAAAACGTAACCGCCCATAAATGAGCGGTCCAATCCTTGTTGTTTATACGCGATGATGATCTGTACGCCAATTCTGCACTGCTTTTTTAATGTCATTGGGTGTTAAGTTTTCCACCATTGTCCGTTCGACCAACGCAGGGAACTCTTCATTCGGTGCGAATCGGAGGGCAATGATTTGCTTCAGGGATAACCTGCCATCCAGCTCATTCCCTGTGAGACGGTAGTAACGGAAATTCTCTTCCGTTCGGATCACACGGTCCTGTACCTGAAGGGCATACGTCCGGAGCCTTACTCCTACCAGGATCAACGTGATGACAACCAGGAGTACGATAAAGCTGAGCAGCGTCTCAGTCCCTACATTCTTGACGAAAAATATAATCGTCAAAATCAGCGTGATAAGGGATAGCAGGGCAATCCCTACATGAAACACCGGATCGATCTTACTGTGATTTTCATAGTTTTGCTGTTTCATATGTACCTCCTGAGGGTTATAGGTTCATTATATACCAGATGGCTGCGGGAAAGGACCACCTGTTAAAAAACATATTCGGCAACGTCTCGGGGTATGCGGGCACAATGTGATGTCTTTTCCGGAATGATTATCTATATTTTTCCATATCTTGTATGGTACGATAGTATCAGATATGTCAACGTTTGGAAGTTCACCTGCTTTTCCTAATAAAAAGGAGGTTGTGCTGATGGTTTGGTTATTCGTCCTGATCCCCATTTCGTTCATGGTCGGAGTCGTCATCGTGGGCAGTATCAAGGAAACTTATTTCTCCCAAGGGTACCTTAAAGGTGATTGTTATGATACCTATAGGGGTGAGGGGTATGATGCTCATTGCCGTGGTGAGTCCAATCATTTGAAGTACTTAGTAGGCGGACGGTAGTGATAAAATGGTTACTTTTGGGCTGTGATCAGGCCCTTTTTTTGTTTCATTCTTCGCGACGCCTCAATCCCCACTTTCGTGCACCGAACGCATAAATAATTATCATCAATAACCCTGCCACCATGGCAATCAGTAAGCCCACGAACCCGATCAGACCTGCCCATCCAACAGTCGTCACTTGAAATAGAAAGGCATAACAAATCCCACCCACTATCATCGCAAGTGGAACATTATAAGGAAAAAGCCTCTTCCATCCTAGAATCAGGAGAAGGGTAATGCACCCCAGAATCAAAGCAAAAATGGTCTCTGGCTGTTCCCACTGAACCTGGAATCTTGATTGTCCCTCTGCTTCTTGTTCCGGTGTCATGTTCTTCAAATTGGTGAGGGTTCTCCCTGCAGAAACAAGACCAGCTAATGTCAGCACCCCAAACAAGGTCCAGTTTATCGTCTGCACTTCTTTTCTTCCATTCATCAAATCCCCTCCTTATTATGATGTCGGAATGGGAGGTCCCGAAGACATAACTCCGCCTCGCCTATATGTTCCATCTGTGATTCAGACATTCTCTTCAGGTTTTCATCTTCCATCAACTGAGACACCATCGCTGCTTTTTCAAAAAAGCCTTTGGAAAGTTCATTCTCTGATTGATCCCGATACACCCTCCCCATTTGAAAATATAACTCTCCCATACCGAAGAGGATTCTATTTTCACGGCACTCCCTGATTCCGTTTTGAGCAAACAGAAGTGATTTCCCCAACTCTCCATTCAAATACAAGGCACGTGAATAGTTGTAATACACCTTGATTAATAGTTCTTTATCCCGGATGACAGGCAGCCGATGAAGGTAAGTAAGGATGTCTTTATACATGGAAATCGCTTCATTCAACTCCTTTCGTTCAGTATGTATATTCGCCTTCGTTAAATAGATTTCGATTTCTTTCTCGGAGTGACTCTTTAAAGTGGTATGCCCCATGGATAGTGCCTCATCCAGAAGCATTATGGCCCGATGGAAGTCACCGTGAATTTTATAAAAATAGATCGCTTCATACCAAAGCAGCTGCTGCCTGTTCTTCCCCTGTATAAAAAGAGGGTTTCTCCGCTCATGATTGACCAATTCTTTAAGCTGTTCATAATTCTTCTTCTTTAAGGACTCGCTTAATTGCAGGAGAACCTCCTGAACATAGTCCATGCGGGGAACATAGACTCTTTCAAGGAAATAATTCATATCCACCCCCAGCCTCATGGATAGTCGATACAAAAGGTCCGCCGACGGAGAAAGATCGCCGCTTTCAATCCTGCTTATAAACGATTGACTGCAGATATCCCTGCAAAGTTCCCGCTGGGATATCCCAAAATGCTTTCGCAGTTCCTTGATCTGGACCCCAATGCTGTTTTCCTGCACCTACCTTCACCTCCAAACCAATGACTCTCTTCTTCATTCGGCTATCGATATAGAAATCCCTCCCAAAACACAAAAAAGCATCCGGATCTGGATGCTGCTGTTCAATCTTTCATCGAAGCCCTGGCTTTATTTATTTTATACTCCGAGACCTGCACGATCCCAATGGAATCCTCTTCCCCGTCACACCCCTGTAATGAGATGAATCCGCTCCTTTCTTCAATTCCTTCGCAGACCGCACTTCTCTTTTCTTCTCCGGTAACGGTCTTTACTACATAGTTCACTTTATTTCCATCGTACGTTATTTCATTCACACTTACCTGGTTGTTGAAAAAGTTGGATACCGTCACTTCAGACTCTTTCTTCTCCTGTACCCCATCTACAAACATCAGTAGTTTGTCCAGATTGGTTACTTCCCCTTCCTCATCGACCAGCGTGTCACCATTGTCCGTCGCTTCCTTCACGGTGTATGCATCTGCCTGTTCTGAATTCGAACACCCTGCAAAGAGTAAAGAACCTGTCAGGAACATAAAAGCCATTTTTTGCACGATTTCCCCATCCCCTATCACATTCATTATGTTGAGTATAATTGATTTGGAAAATAGGTGGAAACCCCGTTTCATGAGATTCCTTCCCATTTTTCTTGACGTGAGCTTCAATTTCCAAGCGATTTCGTCGAAAATTATGAAGATAGTAATAAAACAGAAGCACCCGACCACTGCCGGATGCCTCTCATTACTTCAACTCATTAATCTCTCCAGTCAACTCAATAAACTTCCTGTCAAGCTCTGCATAGCCCTCATCCTCATGTCTCATAAAACTAAGACGCCCCAGCACTTCCTGCCTCTCCGTCTCAAGTTTCATCCTCTGCTCCTCTTTGTCATCCCTTTCAGATGCCGGCTCATCCAGCTCCTTTTTGATGGTCCCTTTTCTGATCACAAGCTTGATGTCCGTCGTTTTCTCAAGAAAATAACGGTCATGGGAGACGATGATCAGAGTTCCGCTGTACTGTGAGAGGGTCTCTTCCAGCTGTTCACGTGAAGCGAGATCCAAGTGGTTCGTCGGTTCATCCAGAATTAAGACATCCCTTTCCTCCATGATATATTTCATCAGCTTGATCTTCACCCGTTCCCCCATGCTCATATTCCGGATCGGTTCCTGCCAATGAGCTGTCTGAAACCCAAGATGCTTCATTAAGGTTTGGACTCTTCCTCTTTCCGCGAATGTTTCTTTATGGAACAGCTCTCCCGGTGTCTCGTCGAGAGGCAGATCGAATACTTCCTGGGTCAGGTAACCGATCCTGGCAGACGGTGACATCCATACATCCCCTTCTGCCGACTCCGCTCCCAGGATGATCTTCAGCAGTGTCGTTTTCCCGCTTCCATTCGGTCCCGTGACCGCAACCTTTTCCCCATGCTGGATCGTAAAGTGAACATTTCCGAATAAGGTCCGTCCCTCAAAGGATTTTTTGAGATTTTTCACTTCGAGGAATCTCTTCCCTGTTTTGTGGTTCTTCTGGATGGAGAATCGGACGGTATGCTCTTCTTCGACCGCTTCCACCTTTGTTCTTTCAAGCTCTTTTTCCAGTCGTTTTTGCTTGGATTTGACCTGGGTGTCCATGCGTTTTGCCTTGACGCGGTAATGTTCTTTGTACCCTTCCTGTTTCGTGGACTGGGCATGGGCTCTTTCGGACCACGAGGTGAGCTCCTTCATCTGGCTCTCGATCCGCTCCACCATTTTCTGCTGCTTTTCATACTCCCGCTGCTGCGTCAGCCTCCGCTGCTTTCGGGCTTCCATGTAACTGGAATAATTCCCTTTATGCTCAATGAGCTTCTTTCCTTCGATGGACCAGATCTTCGTCACAGCCTCATCCAGGAAAAAACGGTCATGGGAGACGAGAATGATGGTACCTTTGTAGTCCCTGATATGGTTGGTTAGGGATTTCAGGCTTTCTTGATCAAGGTGATTCGTCGGCTCATCCAATAACAGCACGTCAGCCTTTTGAGAGAAACCTTTAGCAAGCCTCGCCTTCAGCTTTTCACCCCCGCTCAGCTGCCGAAAATCATGGTTTGGCACCTGCCATTTCTCAAGCAATTTACTCTCAGAAGGGGTCATTCCTTCAGAGGAATGGGTTTCCGTTTCCTGTTCCACCATGGAAATCGTCAAATCATGATGAAGCCACCGGATCCCTCCCTCCGTCGGCGTTCTGTCACCGGCGATTAATTGGAGAAGCGTCGACTTCCCGGCACCGTTATTCCCGATGATCCCGATGACCTCCCCTTCCTGCACGCTGGCATTCACCTCTTCAAATATCTTCTCTTCCATCATTTCATAGCTTATATTCAATAATTTCATAATTTCTCTCATACTATCTTCCCCTCTCTTAAAAAAGGGAGAACAAAAAATCCTCCCACTGGTTCTGGAAGGATTAGCACTGCGCGCACAAAGTAAGCTATGAATGAACAATAGCTAAAAACATGTATAAAAATGGGCAGACTAATCCTATTTAGGTTGATTTGAAATATGGAATTTCAAACGTCTCGAAAATAAGATTAGTTCTTCATCGTCCACCCATCACTCCTGTCATATTTAGTAAATTTACTATACCATGAAAACCTCCGTGGGTGCAAAACCATTTTAGATTCGTATTAGATGGAAAATAAGTGGTAAGATAAGCGAAAGAACTAATTTTTCAGTAAATCCTGGGATTTTACATTATGGATAGGAGCGCTTCATGTGGAATCAATTTGGTTGGAATACGGTTGGACTTTATTAGTCCTCATCGGCCTCGAAGGTTTATTATCAGCAGATAACGCCCTTGTCCTGGCCGTGATTGCGAAACATTTATCCGAAGAAGAGAAGAAGAAAGCCATCAAATATGGAATCTTCCTGGCATTCGCCTTCCGGTTTGTGGCCCTCTTTGCCATTTCCTTCATCGCAAACGTCTGGCAGATTCAGGCGGTTGGGGCAGCCTATCTGCTTTATTTGGGACTTAAACATGTCATCAAAGCGAAGTTTGGGAAGGATAACGAGAAGAATCAGGAGGAAACGGAAGAAGAAGCAGCCGGCAAAGGATTCTGGCCGACGGTTGGGAAAATCGCCCTGGCAGACCTTGCTTTTGCCATTGATTCCATCCTTGCCGCTGTCGCCCTTGCCCTTGGCCTGCCTGATTCACCACTGGGAGATTTCGGCGGCATGGACGGGGGACAATTCATCGTGGTCGTCCTTGGCGGGATCGCAGGATTGATCCTCATTAAATACGCAGCCACCTGGTTCGTTCAACTCCTGGAAAAACGGCCTGCACTCGAAACAACGGCTTATGCCATCGTCGCCTGGGTCGGTGTGAAGCTTGCGGTCATCACCCTTGCCCATGAAGATATCGGGGTACTGGATCATGATTTTCCTCATAGCACACTGTGGACCTTGATTTTCTACGGCGTTCTCGTTGGGATTGCTCTTCTTGGATGGTTTGCGCCTGGAAATAAAACATCTCACAAAAAAGACGTCCTGTGAACCAATCACAGGACGTCTTTTTCAAATTATACCCCAGGGAACCAGCCAGGAGTATTCACAATCGCATTCCATAACGGATCAGGAACGACCAATTCTTTCTGCTTTCCTTTGTCGATCTCCGTCACGATTTCATCTTCTTTTCCTTCTGTGATTTTCTTCAGCCAATCAGGATCGATGATGAGTTCGCGGCCAAGAGCCAGTAACGGGACGCCTGACGCGAACGCTTTATGGGCATCGTCTGCAGAGTAAATCGAACCTACCCCGATCAGAGGTGTACGGTCGCCGATCGTTTCCAGCAGATAGTCCATTCTTGTTTTGTCCAAGTCCTCCACGCCTTTTCTCGGCTTTGAGAAGAAATCGAAAAGGGAGACGTGAAGATAATCAAGATCCTTGTCTGCAAGGGCATCGACAAGGGTAAGGGTCTCACCCATCGTGAATCCATTCTCTTCAGGCTCTTCTGGCGAAAAACGGTATCCGACAAGGAACGATGGATCCGCATGCTCAGCGACCACACTCTTCACTTTATCCACAATAGCAAGTGGGAAGGTCATACGATTTTCAAGGCTGCCGCCAAAACGGTCTTGTCTCTGGTTTGTCATCGGTGAAAAGAACTGATGAATCAGATACCCATTTGCCCCGTGAATCTCGACACCATCATACCCTGCCTCAATCGCGCGACGTGTCGTCTCACCGAATGCTTCGATGATATTCTCGATCTCTGCTTCAGATAAGCCTCTCGCTTTTTTCTCACCATTTTCACCCATGACGTCACTGGCACTGACAACATCCCCATCAGGAACGAGATCCGGTGGGCATTGTACACCTCCGTGGAAAATCTGGAGAACGGCTTTTGCCCCCTGATCCTTGATTCCTTTCGCCAAACGTTCAAGGCTTGGGATCATTTCATCGGAATCCGCGCCGAATTCACCAGGGAATCCTTTTCCATCAGGCGTTACATAGGTGCAGGCTGTGATGACCATGCTCACATCTTTCGAACGTCTTGCATAATAGGTAACCTCAGCATCCGTGACGTTTCCATCCTCATCCGAAGAAAAATTCGTCATCGGTGCCATGATGATCCGGTTCTTCAATTCGACTCCATTTTTAAATGTATAGGGAGATACCAACTCTTTATATTTGCTGTTCATGATTTTGCCTCCTTGTTGTTGTTCAAGGGAAATATTAATAGAAGAAGGGCTTTTTGAACAGACATCTGCTTGGGGGATGGTTTTGGATATGGTGGTTTCCTTATACTAAAAGAACGGTCCGTCCTCGTCCCACCACCATTCGTCAATTTCTTCACCCTCAAGTGCCTTTGCTTTCCGCCTATGAGCTTCTTTTTCTTTTCTGATTTCATCCTGCTTGAGCAACTGCTTATATTGCACGTCAATAGGATATCCCAATAATTCGAGTTCTACCACCGCGGCAAGTTTATTCACACCAAAATGTTTGGCATATCCGTGAACAAGGTTTTTGCCATCATATTTCGGGATCCAGTGTGGTGCAGCCTGCAGCCTGCTCTGCCGGTTCATTCTTTTATGCCGGGGTGTTGATGTGTGTCGTTTTTTCTTCATTTTCTACCGCAGCACTGCTTATATTTCTTCCCACTTCCACAAGGGCAAGCATCATTGCGCCCAACCTTTTTGCTTCTGCTATGTAAATCTGTATCGTTGGAAGAGGCTCCATGATTCATCACATTTACAGGCTGTTCAGTTTCTGCCTTCAGCCTTATTTCAATCGGAGTGTACCCCTTCAATGCCCAAAGACGGGTATTATTCCATACATTCACAACGCGATCAGTCAGTTGCTCAAATACATCCTTCGATGGAATTTCCAGAATAGACTGGATGTAGTCCATAAGATCCCCCAAGGTATACTCTTGATTGATCATTGTAACCACTTTATGCGCTATTTCAATCAGGTGGTCATCTTCTAAGTCATAGAAGTGATCGAGGAACGCAAGGAAGTCGATCATTTCCGGAGTAGCATCGAAATGGTGTTCCTTCCCTGCCTCCATGATCTGCTTTTTGGAGAAAGGGTAATAGTCGATATGATTTCTATCCTTTAGCTTTTCTTCATACATCACTCTGGTATCTTTATATTGGTAATTTGAGGAAAAACTGATTCTGTCGTAATATTCCATAGACTCATGGATGACAGAAGAGTATTCCCGGATATCCAGTGGGTCATTCGCGAGTCTTTCAATGGTTTCAATCCGTGCTTTGCTACTCATGACCCCATAATAATAATGAAGACCGTTTGTAAACAGAATCCATTCCGTATTTCTCTTGATGATTTTCCGGAGGTCAGGACCGTCAAGTTTTCGGAAACAATCCTGTAACTCCTGAGGTACCACCAATGCTCTTTGTCCGTTATGACAGCTTCCAAACACAAGGCATCCAGTCATAAGGCTTTTCAATTTTCTAGTAGAGAAATCTTGATCCACCATTAAAAAACCATCTGATTGCACGATTCTTTTCAGTAAATCATATCTTTCCTGGTCCAACCGGTGAAGCATCTTCTGGAAAGAATGAGGAACCAGGATGGAAACCTCCAAAGCCATATCAGCTTTTTTCAGTGCGCTCATTCCTTGGAATTCATAGGCTTTACGAATCGAGTCTACTTCATCCTTCTTGAGAGTATTCAGAACTTCTATTAATGTAGCTCCCGGATCGATATTCTTCCAAATTTCATGTGCTCGTTTCTCATCCATTTTGCGCTGCATCTCCATCATCCCCTGCAAACCTCTTAACAGCGCATCCCTTGTCTTTTTATCTGTCTTCTTCACCTGTATCCCCCTGCCTTTCATTCGATTTTATATCAAGGTCCACCACAATTTAAAAAAGAGAATCCCCCTATGACAGAGGGACACCCTTTTACTTCAGAACTATATTTTTATTTCAGTACCAGCTTCGCGACAACCTCTACATGCGCAGTCTGCGGGAACATATCCACTGGCTGCAAATAGTCCACCCGGTACTGTTTCTTCAAATAGTCGATATCCTTCGCAAGGGTCGACGGGTTGCACGATACGTACACGAACGTCTTCGGCTTCACTTCTTTCAGCGTATCCAGAAGCTTGTTGTCGCAGCCGGTCCTCGGCGGATCAACCACGACGACATCGGGACGCCAGCCTTCGTTTTTCCATTTTGGCATAAGGGTTTCGGCACCGCCGACGAAGTATTCAGCATGACTCACACCGAATTTCTCCGCATTCTTCTTCGCGTCATCGATCCCTTCTTTGATCACATCCATACCTCGGATTTCTTTCGCTCCGTTTGCCAGCCATAGTCCGATGGTACCGACACCACAGTAAGCATCGACGACTTTTTCTTCACCAGTAAGGGCCGCTGCTTTCTTCGCTTCGTTATACAGCTTGCTCGTCTGAATCGGATTCAGCTGGAAGAAGGCACGTGCGGACAGTTCATAGGTGAACTCTTCCAGACGTTCTTCAATGCTTTCTTTTCCGGACAGATGGATCGTTTCGTCCCCAAATACGAGCGCCGTTTTCTGTGGATTGATATTTTGAGCTATGGAAACCACTTCAGGAAGACGTTTCTGGATTTCCGAAATCAGCAATTCCTTCCGAGGGATTTTTTTCTCGGACGTGACTAGGACGACCTGAACTTCCCCTGTTTCGAAGCCGACACGCGTCACGATCGTTTTCAGGATCGGCTTTTTCTTTTCATCATCAAAAACAGGGATGTTGAAGTCGTTGATGATCCGCTTGATTTCGTTGGTCACTTTATTCGTAAGCGGGTGCTGCACGATGCACTCATCGATGTCGATCAGCTTGTTGGAATTCATGCTGTATAAGCCTGCAATGGCTTTGCCGTTTTGCGTACCGACCTGGAACTGGCTTTTGTTCCGGTAGTGCCACGGGTTGTCCATTCCGATCGTCGTACGGATATCCATGTCTTCAAGCTTGAGCTTTGTATGGCGCTCGAGTGATTGAAGAAGGATATCGCGTTTTGCGTCAAGCTGTCCTTCATAGTATAGATGTTGAAGCTGACAGCCTCCGCACTGCTCATAGACCGGGCATGGTGCTTTCACACGCAGTGGTGACTTTTTCCGGATCTTTTTGATGCGGGCTTCGGTGAATTTCGGGTGGACCTTGGTCACTTCCACGACCACTTCTTCCCCTGCAAGAGCTCCAGGTACGAAGACGATCTTACGCTTAAAGAAACCGACTCCTTCCCCGTTGATGCCGATTTTCTTTATGGTCAGAGGAAACTGTTGTTTCAGCTCGATTTTCACGTCATTATGTTGTGGTTTTTTTGCGTATTGTTTTTTCATTGGTTCACGTCCGTTCTATTCGATACTTCTCCATAAATACAGTGATGCATAGCTTAAATAAGGATGCCAGGCCGCGCTGAATTCATCCAGCTCGTCCATGGTCGGCTTCTGTTCCATCTGGAATAATTTTTTGATGGCGTTTTGGATGCCGATGTCCGCTTTCGGGAAAAGGTTCGGCCTTCCGAGCCCGAATAAGAGGAAGCTCTGTGCCGTCCAGGGTCCGATGCCGCGGATCTTCGTGAGCTCCTTGATGACCTCTTCGTCCGTTTGCTCCGCCAGTTGATTCAGGTCGAGGTCGCCGGTTGACACCTTCTCACCAATTCCGATCACATACTCCGCTTTTCGCTGACTGAACTGGAGCTCCCTGAGTTCTTCCACTGTGAGTCCCGCTACTTTTTCCGGTGAAGGATAGAACCAGACTCCATCCTTTTCCCAGCCGTATGTGGTGACGAATCGATGGGTCAGGGTGAAGGCGAACTTCAGATTCAGCTGCTGATGGATGATGCTTTTGACAATGGTGGCGAAGGGATCAAACTCCAGGACAAGAGGTGTTCCGACATGCTCCTCAAAGATCGGTTTCAGGTCGGTTTCCAGGAAATGCGTGTGCATGTCGTGGAGACCCGTTTGCCATTGGAAGATGTCTGAGATGCGTTTTTGCTTCGCATCCAGATTCTCTTCATTTTCAAACGTGATAATGAATTCTGGCTCCTCCGTTGTTCCCGTTGCCTGGATCTCGATGACCTCACCCTTTTCCCCGCCGTGATAATACGGGACCTTCACGCTTCGATTCTCCTGATCCACTGCACTCAACGGATCAAGCGCCAGCCTGTCCAGCACCCGGTCGAAATCATACGGACCTTCAATCTTAACATTCCTGCATGCCATACTCCTCACCCTTCCGCACAAAACTTGTATGTGTATTATAGCACATGCGTAGTGTAACGCATCAAGAAGAGGGACGGACCTTCATTCCTAGGACCAAGTCCTAGGAATGAAGGTCCGTCCCTCTCTTATTTCATCATCGGATGCTCATCGAGGCTTTTGAAAGTGTAGCCCCGTTTTTTGAGGTCCTGGATGGCTTTTTCGAGTGCGTCTGCATTGTCTTTGGAGACGGAGTGCAGGAGGATGATGGCACCGGGATGAGCCTGGGCCATGATGTTGTCATAGGAATACTTCCATCCTTTTTGCTGGTCAGTCTTCCAGTCGATGAAGGCAAGGGACCAGAAGACGTGGGTGTAGCCTTCTTCTTTCGCGATTTGAAGTGTACGTTCAGAGAAGACGCCCCTAGGCGGACGAAGATACTTCATTTCCTTTTGCCCGGTCAGTTCTTTCGTTTTCACCTTCACTTTTTGAAGCTCTTCCCGGATCTTCTGATCAGAGCTTGCAGTGAAGTCCGGATGATGCCACGAATGGTTCCCGATGATATGTCCCTCTTTCACCATCCGCTTGACGAGATCCTCGGCACTGAGCAAATAGTGACCGGTGACGAAGAAGGTGGCCGGTACTTTCTCCTGCTTCAGCACATTGAGAATCTTTTCCGTATAGCCGTTTTCATATCCGTTGTCGAATGTGACATAAAGCACCTTTTTATCCGGTGAGCCTTTATAGAAGGCATCGTACTTATCGAGAAGCTCGTCATAGGCAGCGCCTGCTTCCGGCTGCACTTCATTTTGACTCTTTTTGAAACCCCAGCCGATCGGATTATTGGATACTGCATAAGCCTCGGCAGGGATGAGCAATACTAAGATTGCCGCTATGGTGAACACTTTTAGTGATTTTCGCAAAATTGAACCCTTCTTTCCCTTGCGTTTCCCTTAGTTTTTGAGAACGGGAAGGATTCATGTGTACTAATAGTATCCATAAATGGGTGTTCATGTTCTGGACCGAAGCTGGACGGTGCATTTTTGCGCTTTGTTGAGGCACTTCATCACATTGCGTTGTATTCACTTATCCGGTTAAACCAGAGGTCCGTCCCTCTATTCAAAAAACGTCTGATACTTGGTTGCCATTTCGGTCAGTTTGCCTTCGTGTTCTTCGATGAAGGTGGAGACGGTTTTTCTGTCCCAGATTTCGTCGCCTTTCGGGAAATCGCTGAATTCTTTGGATAAACCTGCGACCATTTTATCCCTGGAGACCGATACCATGGATTCATCGACGGTGAAGTGATACTCTTTCGCATTCGGGACAAGAAGCGTCAAATAAATGGCGTTGTAGTAAAAGTTTTTCCGATTGACGTTGGTGCCGTCAAACCAGTATTCATTCAAATCGCTTTCAGACAGCTTCCCTTCTTTCTCATAGCCATATGTGACCCTCACCATTTCACCGGAAAGATCGATTTCCTTGATCGTTTCGCCACCCGGCAGCTCTTGCAGGATCGCCTGCACTTTCGAGTTATCTCCTACGTATGTTCCGCTATTTTCTTTTAACGTATTCACACTTACATCTTCAATCGAGGTGATATCCGCTTCTTTTTCAGGATTGGCCGCACATCCCGTTAAAAGTACCATCAAAGTAAGTATCAACATACCGAATAATTTATTAAAAATCATACTCGCCCTCCAGCTCCTGTTTGTATGTTATACGAATGAGTGCTCTTTAAAGTTTCATCCTGATTTTAACATAAATAACCAATAAAAAAACCACCCCGCAGCACGTACGGGATGGTCCCAATTTCTTATTTGAAAACCTTTTCTTTGAACTGAGCCAGTTTTTCCAGAGAAGATTTGTCGACTTCTTCATGCAGGCTGTTTCCATGTGAATCCATCGTCACAACCGCCGTGAAGCCTTCCACGTTCAGATGCCACATCGCTTCCGGAATACCGAACTGCATCAGGTCCACTCCGTCTACACCTTTGATACAATCAGCGTAATACTGAGCGGCTCCACCGATGGCATTCAAGTACACACCGCCGTGATCTTTCAGGGCAGCAAGGGTTTTCGGTCCCATCCCGCCTTTACCGATGACGGCACGGATGCCGAAGCGCTTCATGATATCTCCTTGATAAGGCTCCTCGCGGATGGATGTCGTCGGACCGGCGGCTTTCACGTGCCAGTTTCCTTCATCGTCCTTCAGCATCACGGGGCCACAGTGATAGATGATCTGACCGTCGAGATCAACCGGCGCATCGTTTTCGCTCAAATGCTTGTGGATCGCGTCACGGCCCGTGTACATGCGGCCGTTGATATGAACGACGTCTCCCACTTTCAGTTCACGGATTTTCTCTTCGGTGATCGGGGCTTCAAGAACCACAACGTTTGGCTGTTCACCAGAAGTTGCCGCTGCCGTTTCAAGCTCGGCCTCTGAGCCTTGAGTCAAATCGATTTTGTCGCCTTCCTGATAGAACCACTCATCGACTCCACCGGTTGCAGGATCCAGCTTCACGCCTAAACGACGGAACGCCCAGCAGTTATACGCAACCGATACGAAGAAGCTTGCTGGAATACGATTCATCACGCCAACCTTACAACCAAGAAGCGTCGTTTCCCCACCGAATCCCATCGTACCAATTCCAAGTTCGTTCGCATGGTCCATCACATACTCTTCCAGTTTACGAAGATCTTCATTCGGATTTACGTCCTCCACAGAACGGAATAATTGTTCTTTTGCAAGATCATAACCGGAAGAACGATCTCCGCCGATCCCGACACCGATGAATCCGGCGCTGCAGCCCTGCCCCTGTGCCTGGTACACAGAATGCATCACGCATTTGCGGATTCCGTCAAGGTCACGTCCGGCACGGCCAAGTCCTTCAAGCTCACAAGGGAGACTGTACTGGATGTTTTTATTTTCACAACCGCCACCCTTTAAAATCAGGCGCGCATCGATATAATCCTTTTCCCACTGCTCGAACTTGATGACAGGCGTCCCAAGACCAAGGTTGTCCCCTGAGTTTGCCCCAGTCAATGAATCAACGGAATTCGGACGAAGCTTTCCGTCCTTTGTCGCCTGTACCATGGCAGCATAGATCGCTTCCTTGATCTCAAGCTGATTCACGCCAACCGGTGTTTTTATTTTAAATGTAGGAAGACCTGTATCCTGACAAATCGGGGATACATTGTCATCCGCCATCTTTACGTTGTTCGAAATCGTGTCCAGACTCATCGCCGCACGGGTCCCTGCGTTCTCACGGGCTTTCGCCGAGCGGATCGCACGTCGCACGTCCTTAGGCAGATTCGTGGACGTCTCCACAATCAAATCGTACATACTTTGCTGTAATGTCTCTTTATTCATCGTTCTCCCCCTCTAAAGATCTCAATAACAGTCGTAATTTTCATACATCATTATACTCCTATAAGAATAAGATTGAAAGGGATTTCACAAGGGAATTTCCTTCTCGAAATAACACGAAACCTCGTCTTCTTCCATATAAGTAAACCCGTTATTTTTATAAAAATTGATGGCGTCCGCCCACTGTTTGTTTGTTTCGAGAATGAGTCGTTGTGCACCGAGGGAGTGCGCTTTTCCCTCCAAATAGTTGAGCATGATGCGACCGAGTCCCCGTTTTCTGTAGGAGGCCAGCACCGACATGCGCACGATCTGGTATGTATCCTCTGTTTCTTTTCTGATTGCACCCGTACAAATGATGCGATCCTTTTCCTTCCCGACAAAAAAGTGATGCTTCGTACCGTCATACTCAAGTGATATGTCGTGGATATCCGGGTTCAGCGTGTGATCGATGAATCCGAAACGTTCGAGGAATCCGGACAAAATCACGTTCTTCGCCTGCTCGCTTTGGTGTTTTTCGATGGGTGAGATGATCAATGGGGTGTCGCTCCTTTAATAGTTGGTTTTGTATTAAGGTTTGACGTTTCAGCGGGGAATTCCTGCTTGTGGATTCGAAGGGCATGTGTGAGAGGGGGATATCGGGACCATCCTAAAAAACGACAAATTCCGCACAAGGCACCGAGCAACCGCCTCCCCCAAGGTCCGTCCCTCAAAAAAATAAGAGCCCCATCCAGGACTCCTACTCACTCTTCTTAAATTGTTCGCATTTCACTTCTATGTCATCGATCATGGCGATCAGGCGATCGATATCGTCAATGTCCGCTTGTTCCGGGTCGATCGAATCCAGTACGTCGACGAACAGGTTCAGGCGTTGTTTCAAATAGCTTACTTGTGAGTCTTTATCATTGATAGCTTTACCCAAGAGTTCTCTCTCCTTTCAATACGTTTACTATGGTAACCAATAACTTTCCGATTGACAAGGGCATACCCTTTCTCAATAATGGATAGATGACCTGATCATAAAGGAGTTTTTACAAAATGAAAACTGAAACTCTCACCAAGAAAATGTCGATAGACCACGATCCTTGGGAGGCTTATTTAGATGTGGATGAACATGGCGACATTACGCTTTCGAATATCGAGTTCACCACCACAACGCTTTGCAATATGAGATGCGAGCACTGCGCCGTCGGTTACACGCTGTCACCGAAGGACCCGAGTGCCCTGCCCATTGAACTGATCCTGCAGAAACTTGACGAAATCAAAACGCTCCGTTCCCTTAGTATTACCGGCGGAGAGCCGATGATGTCCAAGAAATCCGTTGAAAATTACGTTCTGCCATTACTTAAGTATGCACATTCCAGAGGTGTACATACCCAGATCAACTCGAACTTGACCCTGGATCTTGACCGCTATTTGATGATCGCCCCGTACCTCGATGTCCTGCACATCTCCCACAACTGGGGAACGATCGACGAATTCATCGATGTCGGTTTTGCCAATATGGAACGGAAGCCAACGAGGGAGCAGCGCCGGAAGCTGTTTGACCGCATGATCGAAAACAGCCGTGCGCTTTCAGAACGCGGGGTTCTTGTATCCGCGGAAACCATGTTAAATAAAAACACATTGCCTTATTTAGAAAAAATCCATCGTCAGGTAGTCGATGAAATGAAGTGCGGCCGTCACGAAATTCACCCTATGTACCCTTCCGACTTCGCTTCTAGCCTTGAGACTCTTTCATTGGAAGAAACACGTGCAGCGATCCGGGATATTCTAAGGTTCCGCGATGAAAATGTGTGGATGCTATTCGGCACTCTGCCATTTTATCCATGCAGCTCTTCACAGGAAGACTTGGACTTTCTGAAGGAGCTTTATTCTGCGAAAAAAGTGAGCGTGAGAAATGATCCAGACGGCCGTTCCCGTCTGAACGTGAATATTTTCACCGGCGATGTCATCGTCACCGACTTCGGGGACACCCCGCCACTCGGGAATATCACCAAAGATACACTCCCTGATATTTTCGAAAAGTGGAAGAATCAGCCTCTTGCGAAAGAATTGAACTGCCACTGTCCCATGGCCCGCTGTCTTGGACCAAACGTACTCGTGAAGTCCATGTATTACAAGGATGTAGACTTTTCGAAGCGTGAAGCGAAGATTTCCCGATAAAATGAAGGTGAAAGCTCAAATCTATTATGGATTTGGGCTTTTTTTGGACACACAAAAAAACACCACGGATATTCATCCGAAGTGCTTTTTACCCTATGGGGTTGCGGTCATTTTTTGGGGTGGTGATTTTTTCGAGTGCCGGGTCCATGACGTTGTATTTTTGTTTCTTGATTTCTGCATAGATTCTGGCTCTTCTGGCGCCGAACCATACGCGAAGTGTGATGAATGCCACCAGCAGCCCGCCGAATAGTAACAGATACTCCATATTATCCCTCCTTCAATTCAGAATATTCTAATTATTATAACATATGCACAGAAATAATAAAAGAGTGAAATAAGGTTTTACCCGATTTCACTCTTCTTTAAACCTTTATCTAGGAGATTCGCTTGCCATGAATCCGAAGTGGACGTGATCCTGAACCGGAATCCAGGCTCCGACTCCTTGAGAGGTCACATTTTTCACGACGATGGAGCGTTTCGTCCCTTTCATAACGAGGAATACTTCCCCATAGGTTACTTTCCCTTTTTCGTTGATGGCTGGTGCATAAGCATAGAGGTAGCCCAGTCGTTTAGGGGAGATGTTGTACACTTGATCCTTTTTTGTCCCTGCCCCCACGATGGTTTGGAAGGCGAGTGGCAATTTTGATTTATCCATGGCTTTGATGAGCATCATTTTTTCCACATCATCTGCATGGGGAACCTTTGCCGTAAGCCCACCCTTTACGACCTTTTGTGCTTCCTGGACGTAATGAATTTGATAGTTGGATTTCCCTCCGCGGTTATCAAAGTAATTCGTGTTGACCTTTTGATACTCCCAGTTCGGGGAGGTTTCCGTTGATGCATAGTTCAGCGGCCATTCCCCAAGATAAATGGTGGCTCGAAGTCCGATCGTCGGTGCTTTATTGACCGTGGACTCGTTCAGCATGCGGATCAGGTTCGGGTTTTCGATCCTCACATTGGAAGTTTCAATTAGCTCCTGACTCCATTCGCTCGGTTGCAGATATGGCTGATCCTGTGTAGAATTTGGATACGTATTTTCCTTGGCGATATTCAGTACTGAGTTCGGAATTTTTACGCTCGAATCCTGAGTTGCCTCCGGAGCCTTCTCCGTTTTTGGCTTTGTTTCCTTTTTAGGACTGTTTTGGGCATGAATCCCTGTAGTTGCAACGAAAAATGCGAGTATGACCATAAGAGCAGTGCGCATTAGTTTCATGTAGTTGATACTCCTTTCAAGCATATAAGGGTTTGCCGTTAGTTTTTCCTAGAAGGTGCAGCTTATCCAAAAAACTTCATTAGAAAGAATATTTAAAAAATTCACATTTTATCTTATACTAGCATTATTGAAGCGGGAACGTCCGAGCTTTTCCTACAAAGCAAATCGGCGTTTCCGATCATTCCTGTATTCCCTAAAAAAAGCCATGGAATCTCCTAAGATTCCATGGCTTTTTTAATCGTCATCCATTTTTTTCGAAGAACATACAAGAATCGTGCAACCCGGGTGGGAAACGATCCTCTTCCCTTTCCAAAAGATGAATGCCCTGATCGTGATGCAATCGGTCATTCCGTGTTTTGGGGTGATGTCTGCTGAATAATTCCCGTCTTCATCCGGGATCGCAGGATTCGGTTTGATGATGCTTTTCAAATGTTCTTCCAATACTTCAAAGTATACTTCGATCTGTTTCATATCTTCACACTGTACTTTCCCCGTGAGGCAGCCTCCCCTGCAGCTTACAATCACCGGAACCTCCAGGGTTACAACCGGATTCACGAGATCCTTGGATTCGATAGAGATTTTTTCAGGTCCTGCAGGAATACTTTCATCTTCTTCACTTGAAGTCACTGTGAAGTCACTATTTGTATTTTCATGAGCTTTTTTTTCAAGAAGCGGACGCATCCATTCACCTTCACCGTCGTCCCGGGCACCGCTGTCACACTCACCATCGCCGCTACTTTCTTCAGAGCAGTCGATTGGTTCCATTTCATCCCGGTCGTCCTTTGGATGAGGGCATGTGCAGTGAATGTTGATGATTTTCTTTTCTACGATTATTTCCTTACCCTCGATCAAGGCAGTTGCCTGGACCACAGCTTTTCCAGATACATGTGAATCCGGGGTAAGCACTGCTTCATATTCCCCTTTTGCATTCGTTTTAATTTTATCGGGGGTGATGCTAGCAACTTCCGGGGTGACGTTCAGCTCGATCCCCACATTGGCGACTGGCCTTCCATTACAGGTGAATTTCCCGGTAATCGCAGCTCCTTCGCATTCTACACAATCCGGTACGCATAATGTCAGCTTTGGCTTTTCGCATTTGAGGCATCCTGCGTAGACGAACACCATTTCCGATACCGCTTTTCCATCTACCACAGCCGTCGCCGTAAATGGCACCTCCCTGAATGGGGTATTCGGAGGAACGAAGGCAAGGGTTGAAAATTCCCCGTTCTCATCAGTAGTAACAACAGAAGGCTTAAAGGTCAGCACTGGACTTGAAAATGAGACCTCTTTATTCGCCAATGGAAATCCTTCACAGGAAAGACAGCCTGAAATGATCCCCTTACAATTCAGCTTTTTGTTCTCTTTGATATGAATCTTTGGATGCTTGCATCGGCAATCGATGGTGACCTCCCGGGACGCGACGACCTGCTCCCCATAGACGGTTGCCGTTGCTTTAATCATAATCGTTTCATGGACTCCGAGTCGTGGGCAGAGCTCGGTGACACATCTTCCTTCTTCATCGGTAAATGCCGGATTCGGATCGATCTCCACTGCATCGGGCTCAGAAGCCGTGACCGTAAACGAAATCCTGGCATTCTTTATAGGTGCCCCGTCGCATGTCAGCCTTCCCGTCAATTTCGTTCCATGACATGTGACGGTCTCACATGGGACTTCAAGGGTCAACTTAGGATTACGGCACTTTTTGCATCCTGCTATGACGGTATCCGTGGCACTGATGGTCTTCCCATCAATCACGGCTGTCGCTGTATAGGAAGCGGTTTGAAACGGTGTCCCTTTCTTCACTGTGACAACAGATGAAAATCTTCCGTTCTCATCCGTAACGGGGTTCGGTGTCTGGAACATCAGGATGGATGAACCTGACAATGTGACCGGTACATTTGCCTGCGGGATTCCGTCACATGTGACTTGGCCTGAAATGGTTGAGCGGCAGTCGATTTTCTTCAACTTGTTTAGCTTGATGGACGGGTTCTTGCATTTCACACATCTCACAGCCACTTCCCTCGTTTTCGACACGACCTTTAATCCCCCGATTTTCGTCACGGCCGTGATTCGGATCGTTTCATCCACATCGGGAAACGGAACCAGTGTTGCCGTGTATCTTCCGTCACTCTGTGTAATCGCGGGATTAGGGGTGATGACGACCCGGTTGGAGGCGGATTCGATGATAAATGATATGGCTGCATTCCTTATTGCCTGGCCGTCACATACAAGTCTTCCCATGATTTGTGTGCCCTTGCACCCGACCGGACAAGGAATCTTGTCGAGCGTCAACACTGGATTTTTACATAGAATACAATCTACTCTTACATAAATCGTATCACTGATGGTCTTTCCAATTACGATGGCCGTTGCCGTTATCGAAACGTTCGGGGTAATTGGTGTCCCGGGGGGCACGGTCACCCTCGTCGAAAACCGGCCCGTGTTGTCCGTGACCGGTGTGGAATTCTCAAAGACCAGACCCGGAAACGAGGAGCTAAGCGTGACCGTCACACCTTGCAGGGGCTGATAATCACACAGGACCCTTCCGCTGATGATGCCTTCACAGCTGATGATGCCGATATCATCGAGTTGAATGGTTGGATTCGTGCATCCTTCAAAAGGGAAAATCCCTGGACATCCTCTCGGAGGTAAATCAATTTTACAATCAATGACTTTACCGTTCATCGGTTTTTTCTTTTTTCTCACACTACTCATTCCTTTGCACAAAAACTCTCCTGTTATCTTATTCAAGAATGAGTAGGCGGTTCTCACGGAAATGATTTTCCCGCAAAAAGACCCGGCAGAAAGTCTGCCGGGTCTTACCGTGACAACTATAATAAATAAAATCCGATTCCCATGATGAAGTAAGCGGCAAGAAGGGTCAATCCTTCAAACCAATTCGTTTCACCATCATTTGAGATGATCACAGTGAGCAGGACCGCTGACACCATGGCCACAAGTTCCGGTAATGTAAAAACGAGTGACATGCTTTTTTCAAAGAATAATGAAACCAGCACGAGCACTGGTGCGACGAACATGGCAACCTGCAGGGTGGACCCTACAGCAATCTCCACAGCGACATCCATCTTGTTTTTATACGCCATGATCACGGCTGAAGCATGCTCCGCCGCATTTCCTACGATCGCTACGATGATAACCCCGATAAAGAGCTCGCTCCAACCGAAGGCTTCCCCTACTTCTTCAAAAGTATGGACAAGGCGCTCCGATACATAAGCGACGGCAACGGTCGAGAGAGCGAGGATAAGTAAAGCTTTCCCCTTGCTCCATTCAGGTTCCTCATCATGATCGTGACCTCCTTCGCTGTTCTCGCTCTGATACACACCGCGGTGTGTCACAAGCTTAAAGAACAAGGCGAATAAATAAAGGAGAATCAAGATGACCGAAATCCCGATAGAAAGGCTCATCGTCCTCCCTTCATTCATTTCCATTGAGAACACTTCCGGAATGACAAAGGCGACGATGATGGCGAACATGAGGAGCCCTGAATTGTGGCGGGCATCGAACACATTGAACTTCTGACGCTTGAACTTCACGCCTCCGACAAAGAAGGACAATCCTGCAACCAGGAGAAGATTCCCAAGGACAGACCCGGTCAGCGAGGCCAAAACCACGCCGATCAATCCCGCTTTCAAGGCAAAAATAGAAATGATCAGTTCCACTGCGTTCCCGAATGTGGCATTCAGAAGTCCACCGATACGGGGACCCGACACAACGGCCAGGCTTTCCGTCGCCCTTCCCATAAACGCCGCCAGGGCAATGATTGTGACGCAATAAATGACGAACATAATGACACTTGGCCAATGAAGCAAAGAACCGATCACAGAAACCGGAACCCCTGCAAATACAAGCAGCGTAAATACTTTATTCACGTTTATGATCCATCCTTTTTTAAGAAATTTGGTTAAAACAGTCCTGTTTAGACACATTATAGATAGAACCTGATTAGGAGGAATATCCATGGCACAAACCTTAAAAGATAAAATAACAGAGCTGTTTTCCCATCATAAAATCGGCACCCTTGCCACCATCCGTGACAACAAGCCGTACTCACGATTTATGATGTTCGATCACGACGATCTTACTCTGTATACGGCAACCAACGAACATGCCCACAAGGCAGAAGACATTGCAGAAAACCCTCACGTGCACATCCTTCTCGGCTGTGACCGTGATTCCGATCATGAACATTATGTAGAAATCGAAGCAGAGGCGACCGTCGAAGAATCTCCGGAGCTGAAAGCGAAATTCTGGAAAGAGGAGCTCAAACACTGGATCGCAAGCCCCGATGATCCCGAATACCTGCTCCTCAAACTCACACCCAAAACCATCCTCTACTACTCAAAACCCGGCAGCGAACCCCAGGAGCTGTAGGGACTTCTTGAGGGACGGACCTTCAAATGGCCAGACGCATGCACGCGTTCTTTCCATTTAGAGGTCCGTCCCTCCCAATTCTTTACCCCACCAACTCAAACGTCTCTTCAATCTTGATGCTGTCCTGCACCGATTGCACCATGGAGCAGTTCTTGCGTGTGAGCTTCATGGCTTTTTCGATCTTGGCCTCGTCAAGGTCCGTCCCTCGGATCGTAAAGTGGAGGGAGATGGCTTCGACGCGGTTGGCTTCGTCTTCGTTGCGGGTGACGTCTGCTTTGATGTGGATGTCGTCGAAGGGAATGCGCATTTTTTCCAATACTTTGCGGAGCACTCCCCCACTGCATACGGCGACAGATGACACTAATAATTGAAATGGGCGGAAACCATACTCTTCGTTACCCGATACCTCCAGCTTCCCAAACCCTAAATCACTGTAAAATCCTCCTTCTTGCATGTTGTATTCCATTTCTTCATCATTCCTTCCTTAATATGCTAGTAGATGTTTTGATTTTACTCTATTCCCTCCCGTATTGCCAAACAATGCAATTGAGGGTACCATCAAAGAAGATATTTACTATGATTGGGAGTTTTGACAATATGAATCAAACATTAGCCTTCCGTTTCAGGGTGCTTGTCGGGATCGTCGCCATTTCCGGTTTCTCACAGGGAATGCTCCTTCCCCTCATCGCCATCATTTTCGAACAGGATGGTCTGTCCTCTTCCCTGAACGGTCTCAACGCAACGGCCCTCTACATCGGAATCCTGCTGGCCTCACCTTTAATGGAGCGACCACTGCAGAAAATCGGCTATAAACCGATGATCATCATCGGTGGAATCATCGTCGCCGTATCACTCTTACTGTTCCCGGTCTGGAAATCCTTCTGGTTCTGGTTTGCCCTTCGCCTTCTGATTGGAATCGGGGATCACATGCTTCACTTTGCCACCCAGACGTGGATAACGTCGTTTTCGCCGAAAGAACGCCGGGGACGGAACATTTCCATTTACGGGGTATCCTTTGGGATCGGATTCGCCGTCGGGCCGATGATGACGCAGCTCATCACGATCCATCAAGCGTTACCGTTCATCATTTCTTCCTTATTAAGCCTGACGGTATGGATGTTCGTCTTTCGCTTACAAAATGAATTTCCCGAACAGCAGAACATCGGCAGTGCCTCGTTCCTCGGGTCATTCCACCGTTTCGGAAAGGTTCTACAATATGCCTGGGTCGCTTTGCTGCCGCCTCTCGGCTATGGTTTCCTGGAAGCGTCATTAAATGGAAACTTCCCGGTTTTCGCCCTGCGAAACGGTCTTTCCATTGAAGCCGTGGCCATACTCCTTCCTGCGTTTGCAGTGGGAAGCATCATCTCACAGGTGCCCTTGGGCATATTGAGTGACAAATACGGCAGACAGCAAATCCTCCTCATTGTCATGATGATCGGATTCCTGTGTTTCTCGGCTGCCGGAATCGTTTCTGAGTCCACGATCGGACTGTTCATTTGCTTCACACTAGCCGGCATGGCCGTCGGATCGACGTTTTCCCTCGGCATCAGCTATATGACGGACCTCCTGCCAAAGGAACTGCTTCCTGCCGGGAACATCATGTGCGGGATCTTCTTCAGCTTCGGCAGCATGATCGGTCCATTCATCGGTGGAATCACCATTGACTGGTTCAAAGGATCAAGCTTCTTCTATTTGATCGCCGGCATGATGATGATGATTTTTGTAAGTCTCCTTGTCTTTTCCCTGCAAAATCGGCGTGGAGAAATAACCCAGAATAACTAGCACAAAATGCTTCCCATCCTCATATACATGTGATAGGATTAGATTATAATCATTATAAATTACTAACTTCATATACTTTCAGCTAAGAGCACGTGCCGTTTTGCTGTCACCTTTCACTGGTGGCAGCTTTCGTCGTTTTATAGGGGTAATGACGTTGATTATTATTCTCAATGAGAAACCCCCATTTTCATTTACTACAAAGGAGGAATACCTATGAGCTCACAATCCAAAGCACTACCCATGGGGTCACCGAAAGATAACATGCACTTTCTTGAAAAAATAAAGCCTCACGCCGAATTGATCGCTGCCCTCATCAGCGGTGTGTTCATATTACTCGGATGGCTGACATCAAATGATGACTCAAGCATGAGCATCATCTTCTACCTCCTTGCCTTTGCCATCGGAGGTTTTGCCAAAGCAAAAGAAGGAATCGAAGAAACCATCGAAAACAAAGAACTCAATGTGGAAATGCTGATGATTTTTGCCGCTGTCGGTTCCGCCATCATCGGGTACTGGACGGAAGGTGCGATCCTGATCTTTATCTTCGCCGTCAGTGGCGCCCTTGAAACATATACGATGAACAAAAGTCAAAAGGAAATCTCAGCCCTCATGCAGCTTCAGCCGGAAGAAGCCTGGCTTGTCACAGGTTCAGGCGAAAAGAAAGTCACGGTTGCAAGCCTTGAAATCGGTGATCATATCCTGATCAAACCGGGTGAACGGGTACCGACGGACGGTGTGGTCGTAAAAGGTACCACGTCCATCGATGAAGCAGCGATTTCCGGTGAAGCCGTCCCTGTTACTAAAGGACAACAGGATGAAGTCTTCGCTGGAACGGTCAATATCAACGGAGCCATCACGGTTGAAATGACCAAGCCGAGCAGCGAAACCCTTTTCCAAAAAATCATTGACCTTGTCCAGTCGGCCCAAAGCGAGAAATCCCCTTCCCAGCAGTTCATCGAACGCTTCGAAGGAACCTATGTAAAAGTCGTCCTCGCCGTAGTATTCCTGATGATGTTCCTCCCTCACTTCCTCTTTGGTTGGAGCTGGACGGAAACATTCTACCGGGCCATGGTCCTCCTTGTGGTCGCATCACCTTGCGCCCTGGTTGCAGCCATCATGCCGGCAAGTCTTTCGGCCATCTCAAACGGTGCCCGTCACGGGATCCTTTTCAAAGGCGGCGCCCACCTGGAGAACTTGAGTAACATCAAAGCGATTGCCTTTGATAAAACAGGAACCTTGACGAAAGGGAAACCCGTCGTGACGGATATCCTCATTGCAGACACGATGAATGAGCGAGATGTGATAAGCGCAGTTGCTTCCATTGAAAATCAATCAAACCATCCACTCGCACAGGCCATCGTCGGGCACGCAACCCGGGAGTTCAACATAGGACTTTTCCAGCCTGATTCCCTGGAGGATGTATCCGGATGGGGAGTCAAAGCCCTTGTGGACGGATCAGAATGGAAAATCGGGAAAGCCGACTTTGTGGATAAAATGTTGGCAGAACGCTTCATGAACGGAGCATACGGAAGAATCGCCTCTGAAGGAAAGACGACCGTTTTTGTGGCAAAAGAAAATAAAATCGTCGCATTGATCGCCCTGAAAGACGTTGTCCGCAAAGAAACCATCGAAGCACTGCAGCTTCTTGAAAAAGAAGGCGTCGAGACGATCATGCTGACAGGCGACAATGAAAAAACGGCCCGTGCCATCGCAGAAGAAGTTAAAGTCGCTTCCTTTATTGCCGAATGCCTGCCGGAAACGAAAGTAGACGAACTGAAAAAATTGAAGGACCAATTCGGTACAGTCGGTATGGTCGGGGACGGAATCAATGACGCACCGGCCCTCGCTACGGCCAACGTCGGAATCGCCATGGGAGAAGGAACCGACGTCGCTCTCGAGACAGCCGATGTCGTCCTGATGAAAAACGACCTGACCCGTATCGCTGAAGCCATCAAGCTATCGAAAAAAATGAAGCGCATCGTACAGCAGAACGTCGTTTTCTCCATCGCCGTCATCATGCTCTTGATTGCCTCCAACTTCCTGCAGATCCTCGACCTCCCCTATGGAGTCATCGGACATGAAGGAAGTACGATATTGGTTATTTTAAATGGATTACGTTTATTGAAATAATGATGGGGAGCATCCAACCTTGGTTGGGTGCTCTTTTTGTATGGAGCGACCAAATTATCCACACCCTCTCTTCCCACCTTTATCCACATGTGAATAACTTTCGATCCCTCTAACACGTCCAATCCATGTTCTCTCAATTCTCTAACCCGTTCCCTCTCCCCCCACGTTTAACAAATCCCCATCAGTGGTAAAAAATCACTATACACAAGAAGGAGGTTCAACTATGGGACATAAACTCGCAGGACAGGCAGCTGCAGACATTATGGAACAATGGAAGATCAAGCATGTATTTGGTCTCCCCGGTGATTCCATCAATCACTTTGTCGACGTGCTACGAAGTGAGAAAGAGGAAATTGAGTTCATCCAGGTCAGACATGAGGAAGTCGGGGCACTCGCCGCCTCCTCGTATGCGAAACTCACAGGCAACATCGGGGTATGCTTATCCATTGGCGGACCCGGGGCCATCCACCTGCTGAATGGATTGTATGACGCGAAGGCCGACGGAGCACCCGTATTGGTTTTGGCCGGACAGGTCGCAACAGAAGAGCTTGGTATGGATTCATTCCAGGAGGTTCATCTGGACCGTGTGTTTGCTGACGTTTCGGTATACTGCGAACGGGTTTCTTCACCTGAATCACTTCCCGACCTCATGAATCAGGCGATCAGGACCGCTTACGCAAAAAAAGGCGTGTCTGTGCTGATCATCCCGGACGATATCCCGGGGCAGAAAATCAAGGATACGATAAAAGATACATCCAGCATTCCGGCTGCGACCATCGCCGCTCCCCTTGAACAAGACGTGAAGACTGGAATGGACTACGTACATAAAGCACAACGTCCGGTCATCCTTGCAGGAACGGGATCCAGGCATGCCGCCCGTGAACTCGAGGCATTCGCCGAAAAGATCGCGGCTCCGGTCATCTTTACGCTTCCATCTAAAGGGATATTCCCCGACCTGCATCCCCATAATCTCGGACAGCTCGGTCAAATCGGGACGAAGCCAGCATATGAAGCCATGGAAGAAGCCGATCTTCTCATCATGATCGGTACGTCGTTCCCTTATCGTGATTTCCTTCCCGATGATACGCCCGCCGTTCAGATCGATGCGGATCCGGCACAAATCGGAAAGAGATACCCTGTTTCCGTCGGGATCGTCGGAGATTCGAACCTTGTTTTGAAGCAATGGAATAAACAGCTTCCTGTCAAAGAGGACCGAACATTTTTGGAAGAATGCCAGAACAATATGAAGAACTGGTGGAAGCATATTGAAAAAGACGAAGTCGAAGCGACGACTCCCATCAAGCCTCCACAGGTCATCGCGGCTCTTCAGAAGATTGCAGACGACGATGCGATCCTGTCCGTCGATGTCGGCAATGTGACCGTCTGGACCGCCAGACACTTTAAAATGACCAACCAGAAAATGATTATTTCGAGCTGGATGGCGACCATGGGCTGCGGACTTCCAGGGGCGATCGCAAGCGGCCTGGCGGAGCCTGAGCGTCAAACGATTGCTGTATGCGGAGACGGCGGTTTCACCATGGTGATGCATGATTTTGTCACAGCGGTCAAATACAAGCTGCCGATCATCGTGGTCATCATGAACAATCGAAAGATCGGCATGATCAAGTACGAACAGGAATCCATCGGTCATCTCGAATATGAAACCGATCTTCAGGACATTGATTTCGCCCAGTTTGCCCAAGCATGCGGAGGGGAAGGTTATCGTGTGATCAAACATGAGGACCTTCAGCCAGCATTTGAAATGGCTTCGAAATCAAATAAGCCGGTCATCATCGACTGTGTCATTGAAGATCAGCCTCCCCTGCCCGGTAAGATCAATTTCGAACAGGCGGCAGGTTACTCAAAGCATGTCATGAAAAAATTCTTCAAGAAGCACGAGGCCGAGATGCCACCATTACGCAAAGCGATGAAACGATTATTTTAACGAAGTGAGCCTTTAAAAGGGCTCACTTTCCCTATTGGAGGAATGAATATGAACAGTATATCCATCATTCAGTGGATTCTTCTTACCGTCATCACTCTCGCATTACTTATCCCGGCCGCACTTATTCTTTATTTATGGATGACGGATGAAAAACAAGAAGAGCATGCAGTGTTAAGGAACTTCCCGGTCCTCGGAAAAATGAGATACATCCTCGAGAAGATCGGTCCTGAATTGAGACAATACCTCTTTCATAATGACAACGAAGGAAAACCCTTCTCAAGACTTGAATACACGAATACGGTCATGGCGGGTAAATATAAATCCCGGATGCTCGGCTTCGGATCCGAGCGGGACTTCGAAAAGGAAGGCTACTATATTCGCAACACCCTTTTCCCTGTCCAACGGGACGAACTCCGCATCGACAACTCACAAAAAGTCAAAACCAAAATTTACAAACTTGATAAAGATAATCTGCTCAGCCGAAGGGAACATCGCGAAGAATCTGAAGCAGATCCCTTTCTCCTGAAAGACGAAGATGCCCAGGTCATCGGGCAACAAACCTGCAGACATCCATTCAAAGTGAAAGGGCTCATCGGACAATCCGCCATGAGCTACGGGTCCCTTGGTGGGCAGGCCATCACCGCCCTGTCAACCGGTTTGAAACTCGCTTCAGGTTCCTGGATGAACACCGGTGAAGGCGGATTATCCAAGCATCACCTGAAAGGCGGAGTCGACATCATCTGCCAGATCGGCCCCGGCTTATTCGGCGTGAGAACGAAAGACGGCGAATTTTCATGGGAAGAATTCAAGAAAAAGAGTGATCTCAAGGGAGTGAAGGCCTTCGAATTGAAACTCGCACAGGGTGCAAAGACCCGAGGCGGACACGTTGACGGAAAGAAAGTGACAGAAGAGATCGCCAGCATCCGGAATGTGGAGCCATGGAAATCCATCGACAGTCCGAATCGATTCAAGGAATTCAGCAACAACGAACAGATGCTGGATTTCATCGAACAACTCCGGGAAGTAGGCGGCAAACCCGTCGGGATCAAACTGGTTGTCGGGAACACGGATGATATCGAGAGCCTCGCATCCTATATGGCCACATCGGGAAAACACCCCGACTTCATCACAGTGGACGGCGGAGAAGGAGGAACGGGTGCATCATATCAGGAACTGGCGGCTTCAGCCGGGGTTCCGATCAAATCGGCCCTTCCCTTCCTTCACGACACCCTCGTGAAATACGGGGTCCGGGACAAAGTGAAAATCTTTGCTTCCGGAAAATTATTAACACCAGACAAGATTGCCTTTGCACTCGCCCTCGGTGCCGACTTTGTCAATATTGCCAGGGGACTGATGTTCTCCGTGGGCTGCATCCAGGCTCAAGTATGCCACACGAACAACTGTCCCGTCGGCGTTGCCACAACCGACAAGAAACTGCAGCGGGCACTGATCGTCGAAGAAAAGTCATTCCGCGTCTGCAACTACATCATCTCCCTCCGCGAAGGCCTGTACAACCTGGCCGCAGCTGCGGGAATCGATACACCGACGAAATTCGGGCGTGAGCACATCGTATTCAGGGATGAAGACGGACGACTGCATCCGATCAAGCCGGAAAAGGCGTTATCATAATGGAAAGAAGCAGCCGATTGGTGTCGGCTGCTTCTTTTTTTAAGGTGACAGGGTTGGATATAGACCGTTCTCCATTTTCCGATAAAATCCGCACCCGTCCCTCATCCAGACCGAGCGCTCAGTCAACACCCCTCTCTTCCACAAAAAACACAGCGCCCCAAAAACAAGACGCCGTGCTCCACACTCCTACTTTAATTCCACATTATCAATCACGACATCATGAACACCAATCGGTGATCCACTATTCTTCCCAATCAGGAATTTAAGGCTCGTGTCCTCGCCCACAGGTGGCGTAAACGTATACTCATAATGCGTCATCTCTCCACCCAACTGAGCAACTTCCGATAAATAGCGCGTATACGAAGCATTTTCAATCGTCACTTCCATCGTCCGTTCCACTGTCGAACTCGCATCGAAGGAAAGGGTGTATTCCACTCCCGGCTTAAGCTTCATTCCTTCCTGGAAAAGCTGAACACTCCAATGTTCGTTCCCTTCGTTTCCGATCAAAATCTTTGCCTGTCCGTCTTCAGAAGAAATACCGGCAGCAGCATCGAAATGGATGTAATTTGCCCAGAATTCTAAATCGGAATCAAACGATCCGTTCTGGATGACATTCGCACCTGGAGGTCCCGCTTTCTTCTTTAACGAGAGGTTATCGATCTTCACTTCCTCGGTACTGCCACCAAGATCAATCACCAGCTGTGACTCCATATCCGTCACATCCGGCATCGTAAACGTCATAGCATGCTTCTCCCAATCAGCTGCGAGAGGAATTGTTTCCGTTGCGTACACCTCTTCCCCATCTTTGCTTCTCATCTCTATCTGAATATCACGACCACTTTCTGCCACTCCGTCAAACGTCAATTCATATTCATTCAACGCCTTAAGCTGGATGCCTTTTTGCGAAAGCCCGGCCTCGTCCGTTTCGCTGGAAGGCTTGGCTGAGAATACCCGCTCGTCAGGATCCACTCCCAAGGCATTCCCGGAACCTATCAGATGCCAATAAAGTAGGCGGTCAGGGAATCCCTGGTCGAACGTCCCATTGTAAATAAGGTTCCCCGTCGGCAGTTCAGGCTTGGAGGCATCCGGATCCACTTCAACAGGCGGGATTTCTTCGACCCGGATATTTCCGAGCCATACAGGTAGCTTGGACAATCCGAGATTAAATTCCACACGGGCTGCCAAATCATTTTCCTCGGTCATCTGGAACACCATTTCATAGGATTCCACCCCATCTTTCAGTGAAAAGGATTCACTGTTTGAATAGGCACTGTAACCCCTCTTCTCACCCCCGCCGACTTTTACATTGACTGGGCGTGATCCTGTCGATTTTGCATCGAAGGATACTCGGTAATAACGACCCTTCCCGAGTGATACGTCCTGGATGAGCTGAACGGAATAAGGCTGGCTTCCCGGTTCTTCCACATCCACTTTGGCAAAATTTCTACCCTCGATCTGATCGAGGGAGACATTGGCTTTCCCGCCGAAATCAGGGATCGACAAGAAGTACCAGTAATCCGTGTTTTCCACTCCCGGAATCCCGTCAACGTCTTCCCATTCCTGATCAAATCCGGTATTGTACAAGAGGTTTCCGTCTTCGAGTGGCTGCTTCGCATCGTCAGGTAATGGAGCTTGTTCAAATTCAGGGAGTTCCGGCGTTTGATACGGTCTTCCCGTCAAATCATATACGCGTACATAATCCACATCCATCGATTGAGGGAACATCGTCTCTTCCGTCGGATCACCGTCAAAATTCCCGCCGACCGCTAAATTCAGCAGCATATGGAAGGATTGATCAAACGGCGCGGGGTACGTGAAGTTGGCAGCGTTGCCGGTCCCTTTGCTGTACCAATTGTTCTGGGTCTGTCGGAGCTTGCCGTCCACATACCAGCGGATTTCCCCCGGCTCCCATTCCACGGAGTATACATGCTCGTCTGCGATCGTCGATCCATCTTCAAAGCTATAGTGATCACCGGTGTATTTATTATTCGGCCACGATTCCCCGTAATGAAGCGTCCCAATCGCTTCACCCGGATTGCTGCCCTGTGCTTCTAAAATATCAATCTCACCTGAAGCAGCCCATCCGCCATACCGGTCATCTTCCGGAAGCATCCAGAACGCCGGCCAGTAACCCTTTCCGACCGGGAGGGATGCCTTCATTTCAAATTTCCCATATGTTTTGGAAAACAGGCCCTTCGTCTTCAATCGGGAGGACGTATAGCCGTACCCTTGATAGTTTTCTTTTTTAGCCGTAATCAGAAGCTTCCCGTCTTCTGTCCTCGCATTTTCAGGACGGTCCGTGTAGTATTGTTTTTCATTATTCCCCCATCCTGAAATGAAAGTACCATTGGCATCGGTATATCCGTTGCCGATATCGAACGTCCACTTGTCACGATCGATCTCATCCTCATTGAATTCATCATTCCACACGAGGGACCATGGCGTGACAACAGAAGACGCTTCACTCGTTTCTTTTCCATTCCATACGATGACGCTATCCAGCGTGGCTTTTTCGATGGAACCTTCTCCAGTGATGGCTGACCCTTTCCCAGCTTTCGAAACAAAAAGCTCCTTCACCACCCCATCAGGCGTCAGGGAGACATTTGAAAGCGCGTTCAATTCTACCCGCTCGGCAATGCCGTCAAGCCCTACCTTCGCTTCTCCCTTTTTCCCTGTCGTCGTGATCGTATTGAATTCACCTTTCAAATCGGCTTTTTTCGTTTTCACATGTGATGCCGAGACCGTAACGTCTTGAAATCCTTCAGACGTAATCTCGTTTTCTTCCAATAACACATTTCCATCCAAGAGGGTTTGTTCAACGACCGATTCTCCGGAAACCGTGATCGTCGACAGGTGACCAGGTCCTGAAACTGAAAGGCTCTTTAACTCGGAATCTGTTAATTGAAGAGTATCGGGTGCTTCCCCTTTGATCAACGTTCTTCCACGTACCGTCACATTTTCAAGAGTAATATCCTTTCCAGCATCCGGAGTTATCACGAGGTCTCCTTTTATCGTTCTATCTTTTAAGGTTGAGTCTTTGAGGTGATAAGGTTTGTCTTTTTGTGGTGCGGCACTACCTATGTTCGCGGGTGGCAGAGTCATGATGAGACATGCAGCGGTAAACGAAGTGACTGCTTTTTTTAACATGTGAACTCCTCCTGGTTTCATTTATGTCTCACGTGGGACATTTGTATTTAACTATAAAACCATCACGATCGTTTGACAACATTTTTCTACCATAATGATTTCTCAGCCCACCAAAAAAAGCCCGTCCCAAGGGGAATCAGGCTTTTTTCTCTGCGCAGGAATTCCTGATGACCAAGGAAGCTTGAAAAGGATTCATCGTTTCATAAGGCTTTCCTTCCACCCTGTGTATCAGCTGCTCCACCAACGCAACCGCCATCTCCACTCTCGGAACGTTCATGGTCGAGAGTGCAGGTGACGTGTATTCTGTCAGAAATATATTATCAAAACCGATGAGAGAAACGTCACCGGGTACATCCCGTCCCGCTTCCTTCAATGCCTTGAGGGCCCCGAAGGCGATATGATCATTTGAACAGACGATGGCGGAAGGAAGTTCCCCCTGCCGGATCCAATGATGGACGGCTTCTTTTCCCGACTCTTCCACAAACCTGCCCCTGTATATGTGCTCCGGCTTCACCTTGATCCCTGCTGCTTTCAATGCCTTTTGATAGCCATTGAGGCGCTCCACCGCTGCAGGGTTATCTTCCTCACCCGTAATGATGCCGATCTCTTCATGACCAAGCTGAAGAAGGTGATGGGTGGCCTCCCTGGCACCCGCTTCATTTTGCAATACAGGCATGGGGATGGAAGGGGTACGATGGGTCACATTGTTCTGATCGAAGACTCCGACCAAAAAGTCGGCGGAAAGGATTTCATCGACGATCGACTGGACGTTGCTCCAGCTGATGATGATTCCTGCATCGATGCTTTTTTCCCGGTAAAGCTTTAACACAGGAGCCGGGTCATCCACCTCTGCCATCGTCACGAGCACTTTATATCCCCTAAGAGAGCAGGCATTGATCACCGCCCCGATCACCACGCTGTAAAAAAGATCATCCGAATAGATCCGATCCTTCCCCGGGTCCTGAATGATGAACAGCCCGATCGTATGGGTCTTCTTCATCACCAGTCTCCGCGCTGACACATTCGGCTGATACTGATGCTCCTCCATGATCTTCAAGATCCGCTCACGGGTCTCGGTCCGTACTTGGGGCGAATCATTCAAGACGCGCTGTACCGTCTTCCGCGACACTCCCGCAAGTCTCGCAATATCAAATATATCCATAGTATCCTCCCCAATGGTTGCTTCTTCCTATTATAACGGATGATGAATGGGTTATGCGGCAAAAAAACAAATGAAACCTCTCCGCCTCCTCATCCGTATATACACTATAAACAGAATCACAACCTTGAAAGGGGAACACTATGGGAAACATCTTACTATTTTCATTGACTGTCGGATTGGTCATGGCCTTATTGCTCGTACCGATCGCCATCATGAAAAAACAAAATAAAAAAGAGGGATATCCATCCTTCCCGGCCCTGTTTGGAGCCACATTACTCATCACTACCATTGTCGTATTTCTCTTCTATTATCTTTCGAATCTCGATCAGAACTTTACGAGTATATGGATCCTCCTGATCATCGCCTCGGGATTCGGGGCAGCATTTGCCACGGGGAAAGAACGGATGGCAAAAGGGGTTCTGTTCCTGGCGAGCATCTTCATCGGTGCTTACTTCCTGACGGCTTTCGTCTTCAATGCAGATGAGAAATTCGAATCGGCCAAAATGGAAGTCAAAACAGAGATCCAGGCTTTTGATGAGAAAGAGACGCCTGCAAGTGTCCCTCCTCAATTCGCCCGGAACAAAATGAAGAAAGCGTTCGGTCAGGTTCCGAATACAAGTTATTATGAACTCGGCAACCTTCAGATCCAGAAAGTGGACGGTGAGTATGTATACATCGCCCCTGTTGAATTTTCCGGTTTCTTCAAATGGTTCAAAGGGGACCAGACACCAGGGTACTTCAAGCTGAGTGCCACGGATTCAAACGCGAACCCTAAATTCATCAAAGAGGAAATGGTGTACACCCCTTCTTCTTTCTTCAATAAAAAAGTGGAGCGTCACATCCGTTTGAATTATCCGAAGGAAATTTTCAAAGGGGATGTCCAGCTTGAAATCGATGATGATGGCAAACCGTTCTATATCCAGACATACGGAAACTTCATCTCCGCCCGTAACGGATTTGAAGTGAAAGGAATCGTTATGGTCGACCCGCAATCCGGTAAAACGAAGGCCTATGCCATCAGAGACGTACCGGCATTCATCGACGGTGCGGTTTCACCTGAAACGGTCAGCCTGCAGAACAGCTATTTCGGTAACTATGTGAAAGGTTTCTGGAACAGCCGCTTCGGTAAATCGGATGTAAAACTTCCTTCAGATGAAGGAACGGAAGCGAACGTGAGCCCTATTTTCGACGAAAATGGTGACATGTACTACTTCACTGATTTCACGTCACCAAAAGAAGGCGTCGATTCCATGCTCGGATACTCCCTGACGAACTCACGGACCGGAGAAGCAACGTTCTATACCGGTAACCTGGAGGAATCGTACATGGATTCCCAGGGAGCCCTGCAGATCATCCAGAAGAAATTCATCGAGAAAAAATGGGACGGCGAAATGCCTGTTCTCTATAACTTCTACGGTGAAGCAAGCTGGCTGACACCGGTGCTTGATGCGAATGGTTTCTTACAGAACTACTTCATCGTCTCGGCAGCCAATCCGGAAATCTCTGCCTATGCAAATACTCCGAATCAGGCACTGAAAGCCTATAAGACCGCTCTTCAACGCGGTGGCGGGAGCGTCAACGGCAGCTCGAAAGCAGAGGAGAAGAAAGCAAACGGCACGGTCGTCCGTGTCTACAAAGAAAAATCCGGTGACTACACCGTCGTCTCCTTCCTCCTCGACAACGGGAAGAACTATATCGTTTCTTCTGAAAACAGCTTACTTGCGATCTACTTAAAGGAAAATGACAAGGTAAACGTCACATATATGGATACAGGTGAGGCATTCCTGCCTGTGAAAGATATGTCGATCGAAGGATTACAACAATAAAGAAAAGGCCGGAATCGTCTGATTCCGGCCTTTTCTCTATTCTCCCGCATTCACATAGTACACCAGATTATCCGTCCATTCCCCAAATTCATAAATGAACCCTTTTCGCGTACATTCATACTTCATGCCCACCGCTTCCGCAAGTCGGATCGAAGGCGTATTGTCCAAATTGATATGGGCTTCGATCCGGTGGAAATTCAATTTCACGAATGCCAGCTGTAGAGCTGCCTTCATCGCTTCTTTCCCGTAACCGCGGTTCCAGTAACGATTATGGACCGTGTAGCCGGCCCTGCCCCAGTTAAAGTTGTACCGCATCAGCGTCGAGAAATCGATCGTCCCGATATTCGCGCCATTCTCTTTCAGGAAGATCCCGAGGATATATACTTGATCTCCCTCGATCATCTCGTCATGCTTCTCAAGCATCTCCCTGAACCAAAACTCCGTGCACTCACTCATATCCTGATTGCCGACATCATATTTATGCTGTGACGGGAGCCTGTTCAGATGTTCCCTTAACCAGTTTTCATAATCCTGATTCACGAAGGGCCTGATCACCAATCGTGGTGTTTCGATGGTTAAGTCCTTATGCTTCATCCTCTGCGCCCTCCCTCTTATGTAATATGTTAATAGTACCAACCACTTAAGTAGAATGGTAGTTCTTTTTCAAAAGCTGGTGTCGAAAAAATTGTTGCTGGTGAGGAAGCGTGTAGTGGTTGATTTCCGCTCCAGGTGCTCGCTTTCCGCGGGGCTGGCGGTGAGCCTCCTCGGGCTTTGCCCTGCGGGGTCTCACCTGTCCAGCGTTTCCCGCAGGAGTCGAGCACCTTCCGCTCCAATCAACTGTCCAAGCGTACTTTTTTCACTACAACAGAAAAAATGTCAGGCCTTGCTTTCTTGGCTAATAGTACTATTTTAACAAGCGGAAGGCGCTTCTCTACGGAGAAACGCCTTCATCATTATTTTTCATTATTCCACTCTTCCTCTAATTCTTTCTCGATTTCTTCATCGGATAGATACTCCTCATCCAGCTGCTGAACATGCTCGGTGATCCGGTTGAGCTTGGAATGTACGATCCATAGGCTGATTACCACGAATACCATGAAAAAGATGACGATGAGTCCCACATCCATATTAATCGACGCCTCCTTTACCTATATTTATTAAGTAAACATAGAAAAAAGAAGACTTTAGTCAGAAAAAGTCCGGAAAGGTCCGAAAGTCCCCTGCTCATCCGGAACTCAATACGCCTTCGCCCAATACACCAAGTGCTTCGCATCCTTTTCACAGCACACGCATGTATCGGACACCTGCTCCTGTTCAAACGGCATGCATCGTGATGTGGCGCTCGTTTCTTCCTTGATCTTATCTTCACAGGCTCGATCCCCGCACCACATCGCTTTGATGAAACCGCCTTTTTCATTAACCGTCTTTTTGAACTCTTCAAAGGTTATGGCGATTGTTGTTTTTTCTCCACGGTGTTCTCTCGCTTTTTCCAATAGATTGCGCTGGATATCTTCTAGAAGTGAAGCGACTTTCCCTTCCAGCTCTTCCATCGTGACCGTGACTTTTTCACCGGTATCACGTCTAGCTAAAATCACCTGCCTATTTTCGATGTCCCGCGGACCGACTTCCAGGCGGAGTGGGATCCCCTTCATTTCGTACTCATTGAACTTCCAGCCAGGCTTTTTGTCACTGGCGTCAATCCCGACGCGGGCCACACCTGAAAGCTGTGTTTTCAGGTTATAGGCAAAATCAAGGACGCCTTCTTTATGCTGGGCAATCGGCACGATCATGAGCTGGGTCGGAGCAATCCGTGGCGGTACGACAAGACCCCGGTCGTCCCCGTGCACCATGATCATCGCCCCGATGATGCGGGTCGTGAGTCCCCATGATGTTTGCTGTACATATTGGAGCTTGCCGTCACGATCCGTGAACTGGATGCCGAATGATTTCGTAAATCCGCCCCCAAGATGGTGGGAGGTCCCTGATTGCAAAGCTTTCCCGTCATGCATCAAACTCTCGATCGTGTACGTATATTTCGCACCGGCAAACTTCTCTTTCTCCGTTTTCTGTCCCTTTATGACAGGAATCGCAAGCATCTCTTCACAAAGCTCCGCATATACCTCGAGCATTTTCACCGTTTCATCATGTGCATCCTGGTCCGTTTCATGACATGTATGCCCTTCCTGCCACAGGAACTCAAGCGTCCTGAGGAATGGACGGGTCGTCTTTTCCCAGCGGACCACATTCGCCCACTGATTGTAGAGCTTTGGCAGATCCCGGTAGGAATGGATGATATTTTTATAATGCTCACCGAATAACACTTCGGACGTCGGACGGACGCAGAGTCTTTCCGCCAACTCCTCATCACCGCCATGGGTCACCCATGCGACTTCAGGCGCAAACCCTTCGATGTGATCCTTCTCTTTTTGCAGCAGGCTTTCCGGGATGAAAAGTGGCATATACACATTTTCATGGCCGGTTTCCTTGATTTTCGCATCAAGGGCACTCTTGATATTTTCCCAAATGGCGTATCCGTAAGGTCTGATAATCATCGAACCCCGGACACTCGAGTAGTCGATCAGCTCCGCCTTCGTCACGACATCGGTATACCACTGGGCAAAATCTTCATCCATGCCCGTTACATCTTTTACAAATTGCTTAGCCATTTTGAGCACCTCATTTTTTATTGGATTGTTTTATCAGCTAACTGCCGGAAGAAACAAAAAAAGCCCTGCTTCTCATCAAGGACCATTTCTGGCGGTACCACCCTGATTCAAAGCAAAGCTTTACACTCATTCCATGATAACGGTTTCGGACCGCTGATATCTTCATTCGATACAGAACTTAGAGGCAGGTTCAAAGGTTCATCAATGGGAGCTTCTCACCAAACCGCTCCCTCTCTTTAAAGACAAGATCCCTTTACTGATCCTCTTCAATGTTTCAGTTATTTGAAATGATTATATAGAGATTTGATGGGAGTGTCAATATCTGTTAGAGGGAATAAAACCGTTCCATTTCCCGCTCAAAGAAATCATTCCCATTCCTTGCATCAAAATCCCCCGCAATCTCCTCGGCCACTTCACTCATCACATCAACGGCGAACCCCGGGCGATGCCCCGCTTCCAGGAGCTTCCGGTGGAGGACGATTGCACTCATATAAAAATAGAACATCCCATACGGATCTTTCCCGCTGTCGGCATACTCGATGTGGCGCTCCAATACTTTGATGCCCCTAAGAGGTTCCGTTAAAGCAAGAAACCGGATATGTTCTGATGCCTCCACAAGAAAGTGGGGCTTATCGTAGATGAAGAAGTATCCCTCGGATTGGTAACGTAAGGCTTCCTCCACCCGGTCGTCCTCAAAATAAGGAAGGAGCAGCTTGCTGTACGTAAGATGCGGAATTTCCCCGCAGCACACTTCTTTGGATAATAACAGCTTTTCGATGGGAGCCGCTTTTTCCTTTTCCCCGGTAAAATAGAAATACTCAAGCTGTGTCTGATATTCACACGCTTCACAGTCCGACAGGGAATCCCGTTCTGCGGCGAGCCATTTACGATAATAGGCGTGAGCATCCTCCGCTTTGCCTGTCTTCAAAGCCCGTTTATGCTGATGTTGATAATAAGGGCGCAGACTGTATCCGTAGCGGTCATACGCTTCCTGAAAATCACTGAAAAAAGCATTCAGAAGTTCCATTTCAATGCCCGGCATCTTTACCAGATGCTCCGCCATCCATTTATAGATCCAGAGGAAGCTTTCCAACCAATCCTCCAGGTTCTCTTCATTATCTAAAAAGAACCCGTTGCACCACTCGAAATGATCGAATAATTCCTCATATTCCCCAAGATAGTTGACGGTTCTCATGATTCCGAACCGACAGCAGAATTCCTTATAGAGATCCCCTTCTTTTTGGGCGATGAACAACAGATCCTCCAACCCATCCCACTTCTCAAAGCTCGCTTCTTCCCGACTCATCAAATCTTCCCATTTATCCCAATATTGATCCACCGTCATCTTCATCCGCGAACCCCCTTTAAGAATTCTGTTTTTATTTATTATAACATTCAGAATTATAATTTAACTGTTTTTTCCAAGAATTCTTCCTTAACGCTCCCCCTAAAACGAGGGTGACCCCAATCATGACAAGCGAACCTGCAACGACGGCAGCCCGAACTGACACCACCTCTGCCCCCACTCCGATCAGTACCGTTAAAATGATGACAAGAACACCTTCCAGCAACCCATACAGGCTCCCCACCCGTCCCATGATCTCAACGGGGATATTTTCTTGATAGAAAGTCTCGAACCCCGTTGTCGCAAACGCCAGGGCAAAGGATAAAAGAGCGAATCCAACCGCAGCTGTCATGAAGTCGTATGAAAATGCATACATGATATATCCCAATGAAACGACCACAGAGCCGCCACCCATAAGGCGCATATGATGAAGTTTATTAGACAGCGCCGCATTCAGGAGGGATCCCAGTACAAACCCTCCCCCTGCAATGCTTACAAGATATCCGTAGGTGCTATTGGAGAGATGCAGCACCTCTTTAGAAAAAGCTGCTTCAAGGGAATCGATCACCGCTGTCATTACGAGCATGCAGGTGAACAATACGTACAGGATCATCACATACGCGGCTCTCTTGCTGAACCCCCATACGACTCGCCAATCACCCTTCACCATCTCCCAGTTGATACCGTTTATGTGAACCGGATCCCCATCCGCAAGCTTCGGTAAAAAGAGAGTGATCATTCCCGATAATAATAGGGCAAAGGCATTTATATAAAGGGCAAACGTCGGCGTCCCCAGCATGAACATGAGCCCCGCCACCCCGGGTCCGATCAGAAACGCCCCCGACCCGATCAGTCCCCGAAGAGCATTGAACCGCTGCCTGTTCCCCCTCGGAATCAAGGTCGTGATATACGCCATCGACGCCGGATAAAAGATCGCACTTCCCATATTGATCAAAAGCACAACGGCGTACATCCACCACTCTGCTGAAATGAAAGGTAACACTGCGATTAATATCGCCCTGAAAAAGTCCAGTGCCGCCATGAGATTCCGCTTATTGACCCGGTCAATCAAACTCCCGGCCCAACCGTTTGTGAAAAGCGCCGCAACCGGCTTCAACACATATAACATCACCACCGCCACCGGTGATTCCCACTCATCCAATACAATCAAATTAAGGGCAATCAGATAAATCCAACCCCCGATACTCGAAATCCCGATACCCGATAAAAGCAACAAAGGATCTTTCCATTTTTTCATCCACTATTCCTCCCCGCGATTTTAGTACAACAAAAAAATCCCACCCCCAAGACATTGGTCTTGGGGGCGAGATTATAGATCGCGGTGCCACCCCAGTTCGCCAGCATGTCACCATACCGGCCTTTTCGGGTACGGCCAATTCGGCTTATACCCTAGCTCCTTAACGGGAGCTCCCGTCACACCATCCCCGTTCCCGGTTCCGATGCGCTGCTCAGAGCCTTGGTTCAATACCGTCCTTCCTGCCCCTTTTCAGCTTCCAGGGCTCTCTTTAAAGAAATCGGGATATATACTCTTCTCTTCATGGCATTTTTTTGAAATTTTTATTATGGTAGCATAATTAAGGGGAAAGTGTAAAGAGGGAAAAGACTTTATTGGACGGATTATGAAAAGGGAGGGTGGTATCCTAAGGAGAGTTCAATTTGATTTTATCAACCTCTAAAGAAATATATCGATGGTTATTGCATTAAACGACAAATTTCACAACACCCACAACCGATTCACCCCTCCCTAAAAAAAACCCACAAAAAAAGAGCACTCCACCCGAGCGCTCCTCCCCACATTAGCTCCCCATCTTCCGGCGGGTATTGCTGGGCTTCTTCGTTTGCTGACTTTGCATGCGTTGGTTGGATGCAACTCCGCCTGTTGCCTGCTTGCCGCCTGCCTGTGCTTCTTTCTTCTTCGCAAGCTGCTGCTTCATGGCTTCCTGAAGGCTGATTTTTTTCTTTTCAGGCTGTATTTGTTGGTCATTAGTATTCGACATAATGGGATCTCCTTTTGAGACTACTAAATTTTTGAAACTATCTCCATTATAATACATCCCACGGAATAAAGACATCTGCCTGAAAAATAAAATAGCCAATCCTCTGAAGGATTGGCTTAGGTTTCTAGTGGTATCCATTCTGTCCGTTTGCAGAACCGGATGTTTTTTGTTTCGGTGTATGTTTCCCGTTTTGCTTCGTACCGCCGTCTTTTTTCGTTTTCTTTGTCATGTTGAATCACTCCTAAGACATAGTTTGTGAATCCTTATTATTTTGTACAAAAAAAGAAAAGAGTTTCCCGGTAATAACCGGAAAACTCTCCATTTACGCTGCTGGCTGTGGAACGTCTTCGTCGACCTGGATGACGGTTCCATCGTTTAAGCGCTTTCTTAATGTGTAGATGAAGGCAATTATTGACACAATCGTTATGACTGTAGCTCCCATATAGGCTGTGCCCATTGAAAGACCGAATCCGATCGGAGCATTCAGGATATACGTGAATGTCACCATCGTCATAAAGATGGCCGGGATCGTTGCGACCCAGTGTGGTTTCTTTTGCAGAGCCAGATACATGGCACCTACCCAAAGAGCGATCATCGCCGTCGATTGGTTTGCCCATGAGAAGTATCTCCATAAGAGATTGAAGTCCATACGTGTCAGCACAACTGAAATCAAGAACAGTGGAACAGCGATCCAAAGACGGCTGGATATTTTCACTTGTCCTACTTTGATGTAATCCGCTATGATCATCCGTGCACTTCGGAATGAAGTATCACCGGATGTGATCGGAAGAACGATGACTCCAAGGATGGCAAGCGTTCCGCCGATGGAACCAAGCATCAGAACAGACACTTCACTCACGACCGCTGCCGGTCCTCCGTCTTTCAAGATCGCATTCAGTTCACCAGGCTCGAACAAGCTCATTGCTGCTGCTGCCCAGATCATTGCGATGATTGCTTCTAAAATCATCATTCCGTAGAAAATCTTGCGTCCGTTCTTTTCGTTTTGAGTCGTTCTGGAAATTATCGGTGACTGTGTTGCGTGGAAGCCTGAAAGCGCCCCACACGAAATCGTCAAGAATAATAAAGGAAAAATAGCGACAGAATCAGGATGCATATTCGTTAGGGATACTTCAGGAATATCCGCTCCCGTGATCACCAATCCCGCTCCGATTCCTACTGCACTGATCAAAAGCAGTGCCCCGAAAAGCGGGTAAACTTTACCGATGATTTTATCAATCGGAAGTAGCGTTGCAACAATATAGTAAATGAAAATCGCTGCGATGATGACACCTAGTGAAATCCACGCCGGAGTCAGATTCGCAATCAAGGCTGCAGGTGCTGTCACGAACACAGTCCCTACCAATACAAGTAAAAGAATCGAAAATGCGTTCACCACATGCTTCATCGTTTTACCAAGGAACCTTCCGGCAAGCTCCGGTAAATGAGCTCCTCCGTTACGGATTGAAATCATTCCCGTCAAGTAATCATGAACCGCTCCGGCAAAAATAGCCCCGAGGACGATCCAAAGGAAGGCAACCGGTCCGTATAAAGCTCCCATGATCGGGCCGAAAATCGGGCCGACACCGGCGATATTCAACAGCTGGATCATGGAGTTTTTACCTGTTTTCATCGGAACATAATCCACTCCATCCGCCTTTGCATAAGCCGGGGTGGAACGACTTTCATTCACTCCAAAAATCTTTTCAATAAATTTTCCATATGTGAAGTAACCAATAATTAAGACAACAATCGAGACCAGAAATGTGACCATGTATATGATCTCCTTTCGTTCAGTTATGAATACGCTTTCATTATAGCAAGCACATTCACATTTTCGTCACATTCTGTCCAAGATGTTATAAATCCGTGCTGAAATGCAGGAAGAAAGGATTGACGTGCTTAGGGTATAGGCAGGTGCCTAGCACTGATTGCGTAATTGGTGCCTGGTACAAATCCAGTGTTTTGTACCAGGCACCAATCAATCGTTTTGTACCAGGTACAAAATTCCAAAAATGTACCTGGTACAAATCCTTCTCATTGTACCTGGTACATGCGCTACAACTCCAACCGCTCCCGCAGCTCCTTCACATAATTCCGGCTCACAGGAATCGCCTCATCGGCTCCATGAACCTTCAGCTGGTACACCCCGCTCCCCCATGGAATCAGTTCTTCCACAAAGGGCAGCTGAACGAGATAGCTTTTGTGGACGCGGAAGAAAGGATAGGTACCGAGTTTTGCTTCCAATTCCTTTATCGGCATCCTGCACGTATATTTCTTTTTTTTCGTACAGATGAATGTTTCCCGCTCTTCTCTGAAAATATAGAGAATATCCCCCGGCCTGACGAATACAATCTTATCCTCATCATTCACGGCCAGTTTTCCCAGGGATGGGTTTTCACGGGATTCGACCTTTACTAAAGACTTCAGCCTCTCCATCGTTTGTGCAAGCTGATCTTCTTCAAAAGGCTTCAGCAGGTAATCGACAGCCTCGACCCTGAAAGCCTTAAGGGCATAGTCAGGGTACGCGGTGGCAAAGACGATTTCCGGCTTATGCTTCATGTTCTGAAGGGCTGCTGCGAGATCCACTCCGCTCATGCCGGGCATTTCGATGTCCAGGAATAGGACGTCGGGCTCTTTCGTCAAAATGATCTCAAGGCCTTTTTCCGCTGAGCTTGCTTCCCCGACTACCTCCGCCCAGGGATAGCTGCCGAGGAGATGCTTCATTTCCTCCCGGCTGTACGGTTCATCATCGATGATCGCGATTTTCATTCCTGCTCACTCCTTACCGTAAATCTAACGGTGGTTCCACTTTCCTTTGAAGATGATATCTTTAGCCCTGCTTCTTTTCCCATCATCATTTCCAGGCGTTTGTTCACATTGTAGAGACCGATTCCCGTGCCTGACTTTGATTCCACCGGCTCCGACAGTAGCTTACTCAACCTGTCTTCATCGATTCCACACCCATTATCCATAACGCTGACGGTCACTTTGTCTCCTTCTTTTCTTATGGAGATCGTTAAGACAAACCCTTCTTCGACATTCTTCATCCCATGCTTAATCGCATTTTCCACGAGCGGTTGCAGGGTGATGGAAGGGACTTTCGCCTGTAAGGCATCGTCATCGATTCTATACACGACTTCGAGACGGTCAAAGAATCGTGCTTCTTCAATGGCCAGGTACGCTTTCACATGCTGACCTTCTTCTTTAAGGGTGGACGTTGATTTCGTGCTCCCCGTCAGATTCTGGCGGACGAATTGGGAAAGGGAAATAAGCAGTGTCCTGGCCTTATCCGGATTGATCCGCGTCAATGACACAATGACATTGATCGTATTGAACAGAAAATGGGGGTTGATCTGGGCCTGCAGCGCCTTCACTTCCGACTCTTTCGCAAGCTCCTTATGGGTATCGATTTCCGCAAGTTCCAGCTGATGACTAAGGAGTGTGGCAATCCCCTTTGTTAATTCCATCAATATCGGTGAAATTTCCTTTTCCGAATGAAAATAGAATTTAAGGGTCCCGACAATGTCATCCCCGTTTAGTAGCGGGGCCATGATGGCCGCTCCTAACGGGCATCCGCTCCGGTCACACTGTATATCTTCCCGTCCCACCTTCATCAGCTCACCGGTTTCGATGACCCGTTTCGTTGCTTCCGTCTGAATCGGGCGCCCTTCGTGGTGGTGATCAGATGCAAGTCCGACATGAGCGAGGATGTGGGATGTGTTCGTGATTGAAACGGCCAGTGCATTGACATCCCTCATGAGGATTTCACATGTTGCCCGTGCTGACGATGCATTCAAACCTTTTCGCATGTATTTCACTGTGCTGTCTGCGAGACGCAGTGCTTTTTGGGACTGAGCAGCCCCCATCCGCTCCTCTTCCTGAAATACACTTTTAATGATCAACAGGAAGATACCGGTGCCGACACCATTGGCGAGAATCATCGGCCATCCGATATCAGACACGAGCAGATATGCATCGTCAAATGGTTTGGACAAAAGAAGGATGAGAAGCATCTGCATCCCTTCTGCAAGAAAGCCGACCAGAAATGCCTTTTGCGGGGAGACTAGCCTGTTTTTCTTTTCCCGCTTGCCGATCCAGCCTGCCAATAAACCTGCCAGTACCGTCGAGATCCCGCATGAAAATGCCGTGAACCCTCCAAGGGAAAACCTGTGGACACCCGCAACCAGTCCTGCCCCGAGACCGATCCATGGGCCACCGAGTAGTCCTGCTACCACAACGCCGATTACCCGCGAGTTCGCAATCGCTTCATTCTGTTGAAGATGCCACTGCCATTTCGTATATTCTTCCTGAAACGGATTCACGATCAACCCTGTATATGTACCAACGATGCCGAAGAATCCAAACAAGAGGATCAGGAGGAGCGTCTGGGATTTCTTCACATGTGTCCTTTTTTCAATCAGATGCCGGAAGAAGCTAATCCTCGTCATCACAAAGGCAATCGTCACGATGATGCCCAATCGTTCAACCATTGCCGCAATTAACATATGCCCCGCCTCGCTTTCTATCTCACATAAAAAAAGAAGACTCCTTAAACACGAATGTTTAATAGAATCTTCCCCTACTCCAACCTTTACTATGTCCAGGGAATGATTTCCCCTATTTTAACACGAATCTTTGTCTTTAATCGTCACAAGTGCATTGATTTCTCCACCGATCATGATGATGATTCCCGTCAAGTAGAACCAGATCATGAGCACGATGATCCCACCGATGCTGCCGTATGTGGCGGAATAATTTCCAAAGCTCCCTACGTAATATGAGAAAGCCAAGGAAGCAAGTACCCATCCAAGCGTCGCAAAGATCGCTCCCGGGAATGCACTTAAACATTTGATCCGTTTACTTGGAGCGAAAAAATACAATCCGACGAAAATGATAAAGAGAATGATGGGCGTGATGGCCCAGCGAATCCCGTTCCATATCGTTAAAAACTGATCCGAAAATCCGAATTGGGAAAATAGGAAAAGGCCAATCTGCTTACCGAATACCGGTAACAGCAGAGCAATGACAAAGACAAGGATCATGGCCAGCGTCAAAAGGATGGACATCAGTCGCGTCGCAATGAAAGACCTTGTTTCTTCGACGTCATATGCCCGATTCAAACTCTTCACAATGGCATTCATCCCGTTCGATGCCGACCAGATCGTGGCGATGATACTGACGGACAGTAAGCCGGAATTACGATTGGACATGACGTCCTGCAGCGTCTCCTCGATCATCGACATCGTTTCACCCGGCGCAAAATCCCTCACCAATCCGAGAATATCCCCCTGATTAACGGGCAGATATGGAAGAAGGGTGACGATAAAAATCAGCAGTGGAAAGAGCGATAAAAGAAAATAATAGGCAATTTGCGCGGCAAGGCCCGTTACGTCATTCGCACTGATATTAGTGAAAAGACTTTTCGAAAATCCTTTCCAATCTCCTTTGACCGTCTTATCCGACATGCTTTCACCTCATTTCATTAATATCCCTTAAATGAAGAAGCAATCGGCTGACTTTCTTCATCCTGAGCAGTTAGTTCATTTGATGTTTCTTGACCTGAAAACGTATCTTTGTACGCTTCTGAAGAGTCTTCAAACGTTTCTTTCGTCTCTTCGATGATCTCTTTCACCTGAGGGGTCATCCCTTTGATTTCATCCACTTTTTCACTGATGAAGTGAATGTCCCTCGAGACCTGATCGGCCGTCATGCGCAGTTTCTCATACACTTCCCTCGATGTCTCAAGCAATCTCTGAGGATTTTTTGAATAGGTGGAAATATACTGTCCGCTATTTTTCAAAGTGGAACCCACTTCCTGGCGTGTCGACCTGTCCAGGAGAGACAGAAGCCCCCCTGCAACAGCACCAAGTATGACCCCTTTGTAAAACTTATTCCTTCCCATATGTATTACCCTCCTTCAAATTCAGTAATCGGCTATAGCCGGATTCCACTTAATCATACACTTTCAGGCAATATAGATACCAGGTACTTATCCATTTCTCACGTAATAGCTTATCTACTCATTTCCCATTCCTTAATAGTGTAAAACATTCTCCGAAAAAAATCCTCCAGGAGTCACTTCTATCCATGCCTTATTGACAGGAAGATGGAATCATGGAAAGATGAATGTACGACATTGTACGTCAGAAAGGAAGATTTAGATGGATCTATCACAAAACACAGCAGAAAATATCAATTTCATGGTAACAGCAATCAAAGAAAAATTAAGAATGGTCAATGCAGGTGCCGTCAAGCCTGAAGACTTTAATGAAGAAATGTACGAAGATCTCCACGACCTTTATGTCATGGTGAATCGCAAGAATCATTTCAGCCCGAGCGAAATGAACGCGATTATTGAAGAACTGGGCAGCCTTAGAAGAAAAGCGTGAACAGTGACAAAAAAGGGGACATTCCCACAAAGGTACAAAATACCTTGGGGAATGTCCCCTTTCATTTAACTGCCTTATTTAGATAGAAGCGCCAGTGATTCGCGGTTGAATGCCGGGATATCATCGGGCGTTCTGCTAGTTACAAGCTGATTGCCGCACACGACGACTTCTTTGTCTTCGTATGTCACACCGGCATATTCCATATCGACTTTGATGGACTTGAAGCCTGTCGCTTTCCGTCCTTCCAATGCTTTGGCCGTGATTAATAATTGTGGACCGTGACAAATCGCGAAAACCGGTTTTTTCTCATCCATGAAATGCTTTGTGAATTTCACGAAACGGTCATCTGCGCGCAGCTGATCCGGGGAAAATCCGCCTGGTAATAATAAGGCATCAAAGTCTGCTGGATTGACGTCATCGATGCTTTCATCGATTTTCACCGTTGCATCGCCCTGTTTGCCTTTGACTGATTTCCCTTTTTCTTTTTCAATCGTTACGACTTCGTGGCCTGCTTCTTTAAATGCTTTTTCGGGATCTGTAAATTCTACGTCTTCAAACATGTCTGTAATTAACGTTGCGATCTTAGCCATAAATTGAAACACTCCTAATTATTGTTTGTTTTTATCACATTTGTACTTTACCCTTCACACAAGATTTAAAACCCTTTATTATCCATCGTGAATTGGGAAAAGATCGTATCCCTTTGTACTTCATAGACTTCTTCCCCCACGATGTCGTTAATGATATGGATATTCCGGTCGACGGCCAACCCAAGATTCGTCGCCCCGGCACCGTGGGAGTGCTCCAGATTCGTCACTGTGTAAAAATGATGATCGCGATCCTGCTTTTCTTTAAATTCAAGCTTATAGTTCCGGGAGACTTTAAATTTCTGATCATCTTCCCATACGATTTTGTCTTCGAACTCCTCAAAGAACCATTCAGGAATATTCGGTTTGTACCCAGTTGCTAAAATCACCTTGTCGCTTTGATAAGTGAATTCACGATCTTCCTGCCATTGGCGGCAGCTCAAGTCGTAACCATCCCCTTCATCCCGGATCTTGTTCACTTCCGTCAGGGGCTGGATGGTCGTGCGTGGTGCCTGGTCGCTGACAGAATGGTTATAGAGAATGTTATAAATATTGTTAAGGGTGTCCTGGTCGATCCCGTTCCTAAGCTGATCGAGGGTTTTCAAGGCTTCCATCCGCTTCTCATACGTCAATCCATGGAAATAGTCCACGTAATCCGGGGCGAAGAATTCCTGCCCGAGCTTTGACGATTCAAGCTGCAGGATCCCTTCGGAACGGGTCAGCCATGTCAGATGATACGAATGATTTTCCTGTTCCTTCAATAAATCAAAGAACACCTCGGCTGCACTTTGACCGGAACCTACAATCGTAATGGAGGCCCCTTCCATCGTCCTTTTTTTATGGAACAGATACTTGCTCGTATGATGGACGTCTTCATCCGGCAACCCCTCCATTCCTTCTAAAACAAGAGGCTTGCTTCCTGTTCCCATCACGATGTGCTTCGCATAATAAACCTCACGTTCATCTTCCAGCCGGTTATCGACCACCACTTTATAACAGTCGCCAACATCCGTCACCCCGATCACTTCGCTGTGAAATTGACAAGCGCTCAGCTGACCCGAGACCCAGCGGGCATACTCATTGTATTCCTGACGCGGCATTTCAAACTTTTGAAAAAAGAAAAATTTATATAAACGATTATGGGTATGTAAATAATTCAAATAACTATACCGGCTTTGTGGATTCGCAAACGTAACAAGGTCTGCGATGAACGGAACCTGTAAATCTGTCCGGTTGATCAGCATTCCCGGGTGCCACTGAAACTCCGGGGTCTGATCGAAGAACTTCACCTTCAGATCTGTCCTTTCCTCCATCAGGGCAGCCAAACTCAAATTGTACGGCCCGATCCCGATTCCGATACAATCATATATTTCATGTTTACTCAATCGGCTCTCCTCCACATTCATGATCTACTTTTCTATTTTTACCCTAAAATGATCGAGGTTTACCCTCTTACATGAAAATAATTATGATGAATGTGTGACCATGGGGTTTTAGCTGGTGAAGCTCAAGCGTTATTCAGCTGCTTATTTCCACCCATTTTTTAGCAGCTGAACGAAAAGTTAACTCCAAACAAAAAACGGGTCCCTTCTCACAAGGATCCGTTTTTCCTGAAAATCATCACATACCATCCGCCTTCTTTCACGATCGGCTCGACGGACTCGACTTTGAAATGAGTTTTCCCCGCCAGTGTCTCCATTTCCTTCTGTGAAGGAATCGGGTACAGGTTCTGGAAAGTCATGAAGAAGCTGTTGAAGGCGCTGGAAAATTGTTTTCCATGTTTTGATTTCTGCATCGGTGTGAGGACGAAGAAGACCCCTTCTGAACCGAGCCACGCAGATGCTTTTTCAAAGAATTTCAGTCGTTCGGATGGATCGATATAGTGAAAGAGATTATTGGCCATGATCATATCAAAGCGCTGTTCAGGCTCATATTCATGTAAGTCCCCACAGTGTATTTCGATATTTTCAAAGTCTTTAAGGGATTGCTCTGCTGCCTTGGCGACGGCTTCATGGATCTCAATTCCCACCATTTTCTTATCAGGGTAGCGCTCTCCAATTCTCTTTACATACCCTCCCTCGCCGCATCCCAAGTCCAGGATGGAGTCCGCATTGTATTTTTTTATCGCCTTCTGCACCTTTGGAAAAGCAAATCGTTCCAATAGAATCGAAGTTTTCGCAACAGTTGAGCCATGGACATCCGAGTTGAAATGCTGTTTCGTCTGGTTCCGAAGTAGTTGGGGGTACGATAACAGTGCCGGGATATGGAGCTCCATCATTTCTTTCAGCAGGATCCCGGATGAGTGGGGATCTTTTTTGGATGTCGGAAGCTTCCACCTGTTCCTCGTCGTGACTTTCATGTCTTCCACCCGTTTTAGATGCTTGATGCTGATCCCTACTTCCACCCATTGTTCAAGGAGATCCATTTCGATGTTTTGAGCAACCGCCACTTCCTGGATGGAAGCAGGCTTTGTGAATTTTTCAAACAGGTCCATTTCATATCCGACATAAGCATGCCAGCTGTATAGGAAAGGGACATTCTTTTTCATCCATGTTCGAGCCCGCCATACCTTTACCATTTCTCCAATCATTGTAGTGCCTCCTTTCCTTTCCAGGGATAATCCTGGTCTGCCGTAAATGTAGTCGTAGACTTCTCTTCTTCTGTTAATGAATCATGTCTGATCGGGAGCATGCCCCCCTGGATCATCCGGTCATAAGGGGTTTCCCTCCACATGCCGAGGCCAGATATGTTCAGCATCTGTTTGTAATGGGAAATCGAGTCCCTTTCCATCCTCTGCAGGCTTTTATTCCGGAGCCAGCCTACGGGACGATAAGGGTAGGAATAGACAAGGGCCGATAAGTGACTGAGATGCATTTGATGGGCGACCCTCTTTTTTCTTACCTTTGGATACCATTCCAAATTGGCTGGATCTAATTTCCCCTCTTTATACATGTCACATAATAGCTCACCAAGGATGCTGCCATCCTGAATCGCCATATTCATCCCTTCACCCGCCATGGGATGGACCGTATGGACGGCGTCCCCGATAAGGGCGAAATGATCCTTCACATAGGTCTCAGCATGATATTTCAATGGGACCATGAGCTGGATTTTCTTCCAATCGTCTATCTGGTTCACATACCCGTCAAGATCCGGGCACATTTCAATATAGAGTTTATGAAACTCTGAAATTGGTTTTTTCCGGAGTGTTTTGTATTCACCTGCCGGGATGAGATAAACCGACCTCACTTCGTCATCCGGCAGTGGAAATAAGCCTAAAAATGATTGATATGTAGAAATAATGCGCCCATCCACCATTTCCTTTGGTCGTGGGAATGTGACCGTGAGGAAATGATGATTGTACTTCTTCTCCTTCACATCCACTTCCATATAGTCACGGGTTACCGAGCTCCTTCCCTCTGCCCCGATAATGAAGTCACTATGAATCTCCGTTTCTGCCTTCGATTCCCGGTCCGTGACGGTCACCGTATGACCGTTTATATTTTTACAGACGGTATTCGCCCGATAATGGAAGGATGGATACGCTTCCCCTTTCTTTCGCAGGATGTCCTTTAGCGTTTCATGATGGATCATGAGGGAGAATGGATACGGAGTCGGCAGGATGGAATAGCTCATGGTTGAATGGTCAGCCTTCGATTTGGCCCTTTTCAATTCAATCAGCTCCAAATCCGAAATGCTGTGTCCGTTTTCCAAGACATCGTCTATGACTCCCAGGGATTCGAATATTTCCAGGCTTTTCGGCTGGAGAAGCTCACCTTTGTAAACGGAACCCGGACCCGGCAGCCGCTCTACGACGGTTACATCGATGTTACACTGAGCGAGTTTCAGCCCGAGTGTCAGCCCTCCGATGCCTCCACCGCTTATAAAGACGTTCGTCCTCATCTCTCTTCACCTCTTTCCATTCATTTGCCCTATTCCCAGGATGTTGAAACTTGCCGGTGTGCTCTCGCCAATAGGTGACAAGTTCCTTACAAGAGAACCCCCGTGCAGAAATTTGTAGAAGACGCTATTTCCCGGGAAAATATCGAAGTTCCAGGATTCATCTCTAAGGTTTCTTACAGTATTTGTCGGATTGTTGCCCTTTGAAAAATCGACAATACCTGGAAAAACAAAAAAACTCCACGACAAGATTCATCTCTCATCGTGGAGCACGTTCTATTTTGGTTTTGCAATCGGTAAGAGGATCGTGACGGTGGTCCCTTCGCTGACGTTGCTTTGAATGGATAGTGAACCGTGGTGTTCCTTGATGATTTTTTGACAAATCATCAGCCCGAGTCCGGTCCCTTTTTCTTTCGTACTGTAAAACGGTTCCCCCAGATGCTTCATGCGTTCAGGCGGGATTCCGCTCCCGTTGTCCTGAATCGAGATCTTCCCATGGCCATCCACTTTTTCTAACTGAACATTGAGGAGTCCCCCTGCAGGCATGGCTTCCAGGGCATTTTTCATCACATTCAAAATGACCTGTTTCATTTGGTGGGAATCACAATAGATTTCGGCTTCTTCCACCGAAAATCTTACATCGACCCCCTGCTTCAGGCATTCCATCTTGATGAATTCAACAGAGCTTGTAAGAAGGGTTGTCAGGGACGTGAGGGAAAACTTAACGGCCCTTGGTTTTGCCAGTGCCAGAAACTCATTGGTAATGATTTCGATCCGGTCGAGCTCTCCCTGGATGACCCCCAAATAAAAGTCATCCTCGGCATTTTCCTTCATGAGCTGGAGGAATCCTTTCAGGGTCGTCAGGGGATTCCTGATTTCGTGAGCCACGCCCGCTGCAAGTTGACCGATCATCGCCAGCTGCTCTGACTTCTTCAGCAGGTCTTCGTTAAGCTTCTTCTCGGAAAGATCACGTATAATGGCAGAAATACCGATCAAACGTCCATCATCATTCAAAATGGGATTCATATTAAAAGCAATCTCAACCGGAGAGCCGTCTTTCCGGTACCGGACGGTTTCATAGTCTTTAATCCGTTTCCCGGCCATCACAGTGGACAGATTTTGTCTGAACTGACCGACCTGATCTTCCTGATGGAGAAAGGTGATTTCCTTTCCTGTGATTTCATCCTTCGTCCACCCGAACATCGATTCAAATTGTTGATTCACCTTTAAGACCTTTCCTTCCGGATCCAAAAGGGCGATCCCGTCTCCTGCATGCTCGAAGTATGCTTCGAGGAGCTCCTTCGCTTCTTTCAGTTCTTCTTCCATCTGCAGTTTTTCCGTGATGTCCTGTCCAAATCCGTAAATCCCGATCACCTTATTCTTTACACGGATTGGGATATTGGTGACGGCTACATGGCTTTTGCCACCTTCTCCATTTTCAAAGGTGGTGACGAATCTTGACGCTTCTCCTTTAAGGGCGACTTCAAATTTCCTGACCGCCGTTTCCTTACTGCCTTCTGCAATGAACTCACTGAAGTGACTTCCGATCATATGCGGTGAAATGTGGTCCCACTGGGTTTTCACAGTGGGATTCACTTCTTGTATGATCCCGTTTGTATCGACCATATAAATATTATCGGGACTGTATTTTACAATCGATTTATACTTTTGTTCGCTTTCGATGAGTTTTCTCTGGATATCCTTAATCATGCTAATGTCTGATATGGAAACAAGGATTTCCACCACTTCGCCTCTTTGTATCACCGGGACGATGGAAGCCAAATACTCTAATTCCTTGTATTCATCTTCATACGTCAGCTCTTCTCCCGTTTCCCATATCCGTTTTAACTTCGGCTGGATTTTCCCCAAGTGGTGGAAATCGAATACTTCCTGGATCGTTTTCCCGATTACTTTAGAAGGGGTCAGGTTCAGCTTATTCAACAGTTCCCCCGCTGCCATTTCAATGACGAAATCATGATCGCTTTTCTTTATCTTGTACGTGATCGTCTTTTGAAGGCGGAGTGTATTTTCAAGTTCTACCTTTAAGGACATTAATTCATTTTCATACTTTTTCTTTTCTGTGATGTCATGAAGAATGATCCCCACGCTATCCACCGTTCCGTCACTCTTATAATTGGCTGGGGAAATGGTGATATTGCAGGTGATTTTCCGGTGCGTCCCCAAATCGAAAGTAACTTCTTCCCCTGTCGTATTCAAGCCTTTCAATCCATTTTTGACGATGGAATTAAAGGGTTGATTCTGTAGTGGAGGCTGCTGACAGAGAGGTTCTCCCAGAATGGCATCAGAAATCTGGAACAGCTCCTGGAAAGACTGATTCATTTCCATCACGTTCCCGTTTTTATCAATGATACATACACACGTAGGCGTGTTGTGGATAAGGGCTTCATAAACCGCCGAATGAGAATGATTGGAATCGTCCCGTGAAACGCCGGGCCCGAATGGGGTCATCATGACCAATTCTTTGGACTCACCAATCTGTTTCCGCTTGAATCCGTAGTATTGATGATGCAAGCGAATCGAATAATCGTCATCCTCTAACATCTTCACCAGAAGATTGTCTTCCTTGAGGGTGATCCCCCTCCATTCTTCATTTTGTTCTATAAAAGATGGTCGTGTCACATCGATTATTGCTGCCGGGACTGGAATTGAATCTACATTCAATGCAGTATAAGGGTGCATTTGAGCCATAGTACCTTCCTTTATCGTAACGTTATTACCACCATTTTACCCTACCTTTTGCAACATATAAACGACGAATCTCAATTCACACGAAAAACCCGGGCACACATTTATGCCCGGGTCACCCTACAGTCATCTCCATTCAAATCGCTTCAATCCGGCGAAGTTCGGCGTATCGAACAGCAATCTCTCCTCCGATATGAGCATTATGCTTCACGAGGGCTATATTGGCCGTCAGGCTCTTCCCATCAGTCAGCTCCTTTACTTTTCCAAGCAGGAATGGAGTAGCTTCCTTTCCTTTGATCCCTTCTGAATCCGCTTCTTTTAACGCTGCTTCAATGATACGATCCATCTCCTGCTCATCCATGGCATCCTCTTCGGGGATCGGATTGGCTACAACCACTCCGCCCTTCAGACCCAGTTCCCATTTCGCTTTCAATATGCCGGCTGTCTCCTCTGCTGATTCAACTTTATAATTCACGGAATATGGACTGCTTCTTGTATAAAATGCCGGCAATGACTCAGTTCTGTATCCTAGAACGGGTACTCCCTTTGTCTCCAGGTATTCGAGGGTCAGGCCGATATCCAATATGGATTTCGCCCCGGCACACACAACCGCTACATTCGATACGGCCAGTTCCTCAAGATCCGCCGAAATATCCATCGTCACCTCAGCGTTCCGGTGCACCCCTCCGATCCCGCCCGTCACAAATATCGGGATACCGGCAAGCTCTGCACAAATCATCGTCGCCGCCACTGTCGTCGCCCCGTCTTTACCGGATGCCAGGATATACGGGATATCACGGCGGCTCGCCTTGATTACGTCTGTTGCCTGCCCTAAATATTCGAGCTCCTCATGGGATAATCCGATTTTAATCTTCCCTTTCAAAATCGCGATCGTTGCCGGTACAGCGCCTTTTGATCGAATGATATCTTCAACTTCCCTTGCCGTCTTCACATTTTGTGGATATGGCATGCCGTGAGAGATGATCGTCGATTCCAGTGCAACGAGCGCCATGCCCTTCCTTTTCGCTTCTTTGACTTCCTCTGAGTATTCAACATATGAAGTGATATTCACAACCATTTCCCCCTTAATAATAGAGACTGAACTCCTGTTGCAGCTTGCTTTCGTTAAGAGTCGGTGCCACCGTATGCCTAGACTGAAGTGTAATCGACGAACAAATCACACCGATCCTGCACGCCCCGTCCGTATCGGATCCCTTTAAATAGCCAAATAATATGCCGGCTACGAGGGCATCACCAGCACCGGTCACATCCTGCACTTCAACCTTCGGGGGCAGGATGGCCGTTGCTTCGTTGTATGTAGTGTAATAAATCAAGCCCTGATCTCCACGGGTAATGACAGCACGCTCCGCTCCCCTCATCGTCAGGTCCTTCGCCGCCTTGAAATAATCCCCCTCCGTTTCGATCGTCATATCCAGATACATCTCTGCTTCCCCTTTATTGCAAATGAACCATGACACACCTTCCAATGAAGAAGGGAGTTTCTTCACCTTTGGAGCCGACACAGGGATCACCGCCAGAGGAACCCCTTCGGATTGACATCTTCGTATGATGTACTTCAACACATCTTCTGGAAAATTCGTATCAAGAAGCACCATGTCTGAAGATGCAATCAAGCCCCATCGCCTTTCTATAAAACCAATGTCAACGCTTTCATAAATGTTCATATCTGCCAAGGCAAATAACAATTCACCCTTTTCGTCCAATACGGCTGAGTAAGCTCCTGTGCTTTCATTTAAAAGCCTCTGGGACCCCGATACATCAGCAAATGTTTTCGTCTCGTTCATGAGCCAGCTGCCTTCTGTGTCTTCCCCTACGACGGTGATGAGATTAGTGGACTTCCCGAGTCTCCCAAGATTCTCAGCAACATTTCTCGCCACACCGCCACTCGTCTGTTCCGATCTCGCAGGATTGGACGTTTCCGGGATCATCTCACCCAGCAACTGCATCTTTCGGTCGATGTTGGCTCCCCCTATGCAGGTAATCCCGTTCCTCTTTGGGATCACATACGCACGGCCTAAAATCTTCCCCTGCCTGACCAGATTGGAAATATAACCGGCTACGGCCGATCGGGAAACCCCACTTCGCTCAGATAATTCCTGCTGCGTCATAAACGGATTCTCTTCAATGAAAGACAATAAAAGCTTTTCCTTTTCGTTCACTTTCTCCCACCCCTATAAAGAAAAGTAACTTTTGTTAATATTCTAAACTTTTGTTTCATTTTACACAAGTTGGAAGTTTGCAAAAAAAAAAAAAGACTTGCTCTTCCTTTCGGAAAAACAAGTCTACAAGTTTACGATATTTTCTTTTCTTTTACCTTACCTGTGTCCTTTAAATAGTATTCTTCGGAAGTAAAGAACTCATTGGTGAGTCTTTTAACCTCTTTACTTAGTAAAAGGACCGCGATGATATTCGGAATCAATATTGCCGCCAATGCTAAATCAAGGAATTGCCAGATGACCTTGGCCGCTCCGACAGATCCAAGGACGATGGCAACGGTATACACCACTTTTATCCCCTGAGCCGCCTTCCAGCCAAACAGGAATTCTGCCTGTTTCGCACCGTAAAAGACAATGACGATGATCGTGGACAAAACGAAGAAAATCAGTGAAACCGTGACGAGGATCCCGCCAAATTCTCCGAAGTAGTTCGTAAATGCCTCTGTCGTCAGGGCTGAAGGATCATCTAAAGCATTTTCTGCCGTCCACACCCCTGATGATAAGACGACAAAAGCGGTAGCTGTACAGACGATGATCGTGTCGATCACGATCCCGACAATTGCCCAAAGGCCCTGGCGCACAGGATGATCCGTCTGCGCCGCTGCATGAGCAATCGGAGCCGTTCCGAGCCCTGCTTCATTGGAGTATAATCCCCGGGCAAATCCCCAGCGGATCGTCTCCGCGATGGCCACTCCGGCAAAACCTCCCATTGCAGACATAGGTTGAAAGGCATGTGACAAAATCAAACTGAAGAATTCAGGTACTGCATCCATATTCATAAACAAAATCACTAAGGCGCTCCCCACATAAATCAGAGCCATGAACGGAACGAAGATCTCCGTCACCTTACCGATCCGTTTGATTCCGCCGAATACGATCAGCACGACGATAAGTGCCACGATGATACCCGTAATCAACCCATTTACGTTAAAGGTTTCTTCCACGGTAGAAGCTACGGCATTCCCTTGTACCATGACGCTTGGAATCAGCTCGATCATAAGGGCAAAGGCGAACCAGACGCCAAGCCACTTCATGTTCAATCCTTTCGTCATATAGTACATGGGACCGCCGACAAATTCTCCCTTTTCATTCTTCTCACGGTATCGGACCGCAAGCACACTCTCCGAGAACTTAAGCGCCATCCCGATAAGGGCAATGACCCACATCCAGAAAACGGCCCCGGGACCACCGAACATGATTGCAGCCGGGACACCGACGATATTCGCGGCCCCGATCGTGGACGACAGGGCAGACGTCAGCGCCTGGAGGGGAGTGACCGTCCCTTCTCCTTTCGGCTTTTTAAACACACTTCCAACCGTTTGCTTAAAAATGTAAAGAGGATACCGAAATTGTATGAATTTTAATAATATTGTTAAGTACAACCCCGTTGCACCCAGGACAATGATTAATGGTGGACCCCATAACCACGCCGAAATTTTACCTATGATGTCGAAAAACGTATCCAATCGTGCTCCTCCTTTGATAGAGGCAGTGGCTAACGTTTGGAATAATACGCGGGGGAATTGTTGGTTCAAACGTATGTATAAAGCCTATCGATATCTTTCACAGACCCCGGATCCTGAAAAATTAGCCACTGCTTCTACATGCTTTTGCCAGACTTTTCCCTGAAATGGGTACCGTGAAACATTATCTTATTAAAATTTTTTCAGCACATGATCCTCTGCCATTCTGCAGAAAGCCTCCTGTCCTTCGACATGGTTCCTCCATTTCCCCGGAAATACGTCAAAAAACCTGCAACGGATTTTCCGCTGCAGGTCCCCTCTTCTATTCTGTCACCCTCGGCAATATCAACACTTCCACCCGGCGGTTCTGTCCCCGTCCCTCTGCTGTTCCGTTGTCTGCGATCGGTTCGAATTCACCGAATCCTTTCGCGCTGAACCATTGGGGATCAAGGGAGGGATTGTCTAAAATGATTTTCATGAAATTGACCGCCCTCATGACGCTGAGCTCCCAGTTTGAGTCGAATTCCGCATTACGGATGGGCACATTATCTGTATGACCGCTGATGATGATATTTCGAGGCGGATTCATTTCGAGTAGGCCCGATAGTTCCTCCGCAACGTTCTGGTCACTGCCCTGGACCGTTGCAGACCCAGAGTCGAATAATACATTGTCGCGAATCGTGAGGAGGAGCCCTTCATCCGTCAGCTTGGTGACGAATTGAAGCTCCAGATTATTCGTTTTGATGTATTCATTAATTTTTTCCTGGATTTCCTTCAGCTCTTCCTGATCTTTCATGAAGGCCTGCTTTGCAAGCTCTTCTTTACTTACTTCCTTTTCCTTTTCTTTTTCCTTATCTACCCCAGCTGATGCAGCCTGCTTCTCTTGTTGATCACTGGACTGCTGGGGGGCGACAGGGCTTGGATACTCCATCATTCCCGTGCCTCCGGTGAAGATTTCACTGAACACCTGGGAGAGCTCCTTGAACTTCTGTGCATCCACGGAGCTTGATGCGTACAAGACGATAAACAGGGCCAAAAGCAGAGTGAGTAAGTCAGCATACGGGATGAGCCAGGATTCATCCATATGTTCGTCGTCATGTTTCTTCTTACGCCGCCTCATCCTCATCCCCCTTTAGTAACAAGATCCGTTCACTTGCCGGTAAATAGGATGCAAGCTTCTGTTCAATCACACGGGGAGATTCTCCCTCAATGATGGAAAGAATGCCTTCCACCATCATCATTTTCATTTGAACTTCACGCTTTGATTTCCGTTTCAGCTTGTTGGCAAAAGGATGCCATAAGACGTAACCCGTGAAGATACCAAGCAATGTCGCAACGAAAGCCGCAGATATCGCATAGCCGAGCTCATCGGTATTATCCATGTGGCTCAGGGCCGCGATCAACCCAATGACTGCCCCCAGGACCCCAAGTGTCGGCGCATACGTCCCTGCCTGTGTGAAGATGAGGGCCCCTGCACTGTGACGTTCTTCCATGGCATCGATTTCTTCATGGAGCACATCCCTTATGTAATCGGCACTCTGTCCATCCACCGCCAATGAAAGTCCGTCCCTGAGGAATGGATCATCCACTTCCTGTGTTTTGGCTTCCAGTGCAAGCAGCCCTTCTTTCCGTGCAAGGTCCGCCACTTGTGAGAAGAATTGGATCGTTTGTTTCGGGTCCTGCAATTTTTGTTCTTTAAACAGTATGCCGAAGAGTTTCGGCACTTTTTTGATTTCATGTGTCGGGAAAGCGATGGTCACTGCGGCCACCGTACCCAGTAAAATAATCAAAATGGCTGCAGGGTTCAATAAGGCAACCGGGCTTACTCCTTTGAATACCATCCCTACTCCCACCGCTATCAATCCTAAAATGACTCCTATTATAGACGTCTTATCCATCTGATCGCTCCACCTTACTCATCGTAGTCTACTACTAATATCGGATAAAGCCTCTGATTATTGAGTGATAGTTTCATTCGAAATTTTGTGAAAATTACTGTAAAACGTTATGAAGAAGTAAGCAACATTTGTCGATATATGGAATATACGGGATTTTATTAAAAGGAGAGAAATGTCATGACCCCCAAGCAATTGAAAGAAATCGATAGTAAAAGAAAGAATCTTCTGCTGCTGATTACCTATGGAATCAGTCTTGCAGCCGCCCTCACGTATTCAATACTTAATGAATCGGGCACCATCACCGTAACGGTATTCGCATTACAGATCCTGTTTCTAGCCGGATACTTTGTTGTGCTTCAATTCATTCTGAAAAAACCGAATCTTTATGTATATTTCGCCATCCCTACTTCGTATATCATAATGGGAATTTGGCTTTTTCTTGAAGGATCGAACCCTCCCGACTTAGTCATCCTTTTATTTTTAGCTGTTATCAGCGCTATTCATTTTAACCCTGTCATTTTCGGAATTGGGTTCACATCCGGTCTTGCCATGCTCTTACTGAATGGATTGCTTGCTCCAAAGGATGATCCCATTTTCACTGAATTATTTATCCCTTCTCTGCTGAGTTATGTGTTGTTAGGAATCGTCCTGGCCGTCGTCATCCAACTGAATCGTACACAATTCAGGCAGCTTCAGGAATTTATCCACACGACCGAAAACGAAAGCAGGAAAAAAGAAGACCAGCGAAACTTCTTACAAAAAGAACTTGCGACCATCTCAGGAAGCATCCAGCAAATCAACGAACAGGTCCAAACCCATCTCGTCTCCCATGATGAAATGAAAACGGCAGTGAATGAAATTTCAGCGGGCAGTGTCACCCAAAGTGATCAAATCAATAACATCGCCCTCGTGACTGAAACGACAATGAGTAAGATGGAGGAAGTGGCGAAGCTGTCTGATGATCTTACCGCCCACTCAACCGATGCGAATGCGATTGCCGTATCAGGAAGCGAAAGGGTCATGGATCTGCAGGAGAATATGATCGAATTAAAAAACATCATTGAAGGCCTTCACCAGACCTTTAAAGAGCTCACCAACAAAATTGAAGAAACCAACAGCTTTATCGGCAGTATCCAGGACATCACTGACCAAACCAATCTGCTCGCCTTGAATGCATCCATCGAGGCTGCGCGGGCAGGAGAAGCAGGACGAGGCTTTAGTATCGTAGCCGATGAAATACGGAAATTGGCGGAAATCACCCGGAATACGGCGACACGCATCAACGACAATCTCGCATCCGTCAACGCAGTAAACTCTTCTGCTGTTGAAATCATGAATCTAAGCTCTGAGAAGCTGAATGAGAATGTCGGGGCTACCGGTGAAGTCACCGCGTATTTCACATCGTTGCGCGAGAAGCTGGACGCCCTGTCAAACGAATTCCAACGCCTCACGTCCACCGCATCTGACGTAAGGGGCCAGACCGAGGAAGCAGAGCTTTCAACGAAGGAGCTCGCTGCTGTCATCCAACAGACTTCCGCGGGCCTTGAGGAAATCAGTGCCACCATCGAAACCCTTCACGGTGACAACCGGACGATTGCACAATATGTTCAAGATACTGCCACAAGTGCAGCCCGGATTCAGAACAGTGTCAAAGCATAATCTGTGGTAAACTAAGAAGAGAAGCTTTAAAGGATGTGGCACTGTTGAAAAAACGATTCACCATGATCATCCCCATCATGATACTCGTAGCCGTTGCATGTTATTGGATGCTCGGCAAATATTATTCCGAAATCGAAACTGGTTCAAAGTTCATGCTGATCATCGGGGGCACGCTCCTATCCGGCGTGATTTCCTTCTTCCTATTTAAAGAGGACGAGGACCCAAAATAAAGAAAACACCACTTTCCGTGACGGAAAGTGGTGTTTTCTTTATTTCAGCAGCTTATCTTCCAGTTTATGTTCATAATTTTTGAACAAAGAACTATTTGTTTTGATTCTCTTCTTTGAAAGCAAGCTGTTGTATTTCAGCATTTTCTCATTCAGATTCTGCTTTAATTCCCGTTCTTCCTCTTCATTATCACAGACTCTGATCAAGTCTTCGATCCTCATCATTTCTTTTTTTACATTCTTCTCATCCGTTGTGAATCCTGCATTCTTCATGATTCGATGGGCCATTCTTAATTCCTGGGGAACCCCTCTGTCATCGTCAAGATTAAGCGGTTTTCCATAGCCGGGAAGGTTCTCGAACTCCCCGTCCTCGTACGCCTTCTTAATTCGCTGTTCCGAAACAATGCTTGAAAAATCCAACGCTATCACCCCTTGGAAATGGATTGGTTCTAAAGAAGCATTTCCTGAATCTGTTACTACTAGTATATCCAACCGAGCAGAAGGTTGCACATGTAGGATGCGTCTATTTTCTGACAATTCACTTTCACATATTTTCGTTCCTCCTGGAAAAACTACCACTATCACGAACGAAAAGGAGTGGCTGATATGGCACGTGGTAAATCATTCGAATCAAAGAAAAAGGGACACCCGGGGAACTTCCCTCAAAATAGTACATCTGCTAAACATTCTGAGGATGCCGCTGGCGATGAAGAATTGATCGTGACACAGGAAGCGTTTAAAAATCGTGAAGATAACGATGAACATCGCTACTAAAGTCGAAAAACGCTAGGAATCCCTAGCGTTTTTCTGTTATCCTTCACCGAAATAAAATGAATTTGGATGCTGATCTGTCTGAGCACCCTTTTATTTTCAAATAAGGAAGGTTTATTTTCATTTATTCGATTTTATTTTCAAATCGTTAAACCGTCACACTTTCCTGCTTACTTAAATCCATTGCCGGACCGAAGAACTCGAAACGCACCTTGGATACACCCATTTCCTTCAATGTACCGATGACAGCTTTCATGAATGGTGCAGGACCACACACATAACATTCGGTTCCAGCGTCCACATACTGTTTCAGGATCTCTTTATTCACATATCCTTTAAAGTGGGATGGAGATTCTTCCCGTGGATTTTCATAAACATAGCAAGCTTCCCCGTTTTCAAGTTCCGTCATGAGCTTTTCGACGTCCCCTTTAAAGGCATGCACGCCTTCATGTCTGCTCGCATGGATAAATGCTGTTTTACGTTCCGGTGTGGATTTGGCCACTTGTTCGAGCATACTCATCATAGGTGTGATTCCGACGCCTCCGCTTATAAACGCAACAGGTGAGTCCCCGTCCTCTAAATAGAAATCCCCGGCCGGTGCACTGACTTCAATCTCGCTTCCTACGATTGCTTTATCATGTAAGAAGTTGGACACCTTCCCTGCCGGATCGCAATCTGCTTCTCTTTTAACAGAAATTCTGAACTGGTGGTCCATTGGCGCGCTTGATAAACTGTACTGACGAATATGGGTGAATTCTTCACCAGGAATCGTCACTCTGACAGATAAATATTGACCCGGCATGTAGGTTGGGACACTGCCGCCTTCTTTCGGTTGAAGATAGAAAGAAGTGATAACGTCACTTTCCACTACCTTTTTAGCAATGAGGAATGGTTTAAAGTCTCTGTAGCCGGCATCTTTATTTTCAGTTTCTTTATACATTTCTTCTTCTACATCGATGAATACTCCGGCAATGACACCGTATGCGTCTCCCCATGCTTCGATGATCTCATCTGTCGCTGCATCTCCCAGAACTTGCTTGATGGCTTGAAGCAGATGCTCGCCAACAATTGGATAATGCTCAGGCTTGACTCCTAAACTTCTATGCTTGTGGGCGATTTGCTTTACAACAGGCAGGATCATTTCGAGCTTATCGATATTTTGAGCTGCAGCATACACCGTATTCGCTAATGCGGTTTGTTGTCTGCCCTTTTTCTGATTGGCATGATTGAAAATATTTAGTAATTCTGGATGATTGGTAAATAAATTTTTATAAAAAGTAGACGTAATTTCCGTTCCTTTGACTTCTAATACTGGAGCAGTGGATTTCACGATTTCAATGGTTTTTTGAGATAGCATTTTGGTCACCTCTAAAGATATATTTTGAATACATCTTTAGACTACTCCCGCTTATCAACTAAAGCAATATACAAAATACATCTTTAACAAAACAGTCACATTTAGACACAAACTTACTTCCTTTTGTATAATGGGGATAATGGAACGGAAAGGTGAGATACATGAGACTAACTTTATACACTGACTACTCACTGAGGGTCCTGATTTTCCTTGCGTCAAAACCGAAGGACGAACTCTCTAATATAAAAGAAATCGCGGATGCCTACAGCATCTCAAAGAATCACCTGATGAAAGTGACATATGAACTCGGAAAAATGGGGATGATCGAAACGACCCGCGGCAGAAATGGCGGGATCAGGCTTGCACAGTCCCCTGAAGACATCAATATAGGGAAACTTGTACGTGCGACGGAAGAGGATTTCCATCTTGTCGAATGCTTCGATGCTGAAAACAACACCTGCATCATCACGCCGGTATGCGGTTTGAAGCATGTCCTCGGCAAAGCATTGAACGCCTATCTTTCTGTCCTCGATGATTACACCCTGTCCGACCTCATCCAGAATCCCATGGACTACCGGTTCCTCTTTCAAGAGCAGAAACGGGATGAAACATCCACTTAAAGATCCTTCTCACCGATTTCCGGTGGGGAGTTTTTTTTATGAGAATTAAATGTTGGTTCAGCGGCTGATTATTGAAGAATATTCAGCAGCTGAACGATTGACCGACACAAAACCCTTTCAACCGGAACGGGCCTTACTTTTTACTCTCGCTATACTTGAACGTCATCAATAGAAACAGGAAAAAGCTGAGTAACAGCGTGCTTCCCCCGACAATATAAAAGACGGTCGTAAAGCCCGCAGGCAGATTGAATGGATTCAAATTGTACATCCACATCCCGACGGTCAATCCGATCGAACCGATGATCGCCGTCCACACATGGGCAAATGCCAGCTTAGAAGACTTCGGTACCTGATAGGATCGATAATAGGAAGAGTAGGCAAATAAGCTCAACCACCCGACCACAAGGATATGAGCGTGGATCGGCTTGAATGCATACGATCCGGCCCCGGCCATATGAGACCCGAGAAATGCTCCGATAAACCCATAAATGGCGGACATTCGTAATAATAGGACATTCCAAGGCAAATTGTCTTCCCCCTTTTTTAAAAGCGCTCCCATCATTATAGTATAGTTGTCCGAGTGCAGGCTATGAATCTTGAGTCGTTGCCATACAACGTTCAAATTTAAAGGCATGAATAAATACTTTCCTCTTCTTTGACATACGATACAAAGATAGGTGTAAACACTTGCAAACGGTGCCCGCACTGATACAATAAGGATGTAATAGAACATTCTGAAAAAAGGAGAATACATATGACTAATTTCCAACAAAATTTAGAGAAATACGCAAGTCTTGCAGTCGAAGTTGGAGTGAATGTTCAAAAGGGCCAGACCCTCGTCATCAACACGTCCATCGACTCTGCAGAATTTGTCCGCTTAGTAGTAAAGAAAGCCTATGAAGTAGGAGCTAAGCACGTATATGTAAACTGGAGCGATGACACCGTAAACCGTACGAAATACGATCTTGCCCCGGATGAAGCATTCCAGGAGTTCCCTGAGTGGAAAGCACGCGAAGTCGAAACGCTTGCGGAAGGCGGAGCTGCCTTCATGAGCATCGTCTCTTCAAGCCCCGACCTTTTAAAAGGCGTCAATCCTGATCGCATCTCGAACTTCCAGAAGGTTGCCGGTAAAGCGATGTCCAAATATCGTCAGTTCATCCAATCTGACAAAGTCAGCTGGTGTGTGCTCGCCGCTCCTTCGAAAGACTGGGCTGCAAAAGTATTCCCGGATGCTTCTGAAGAAGAACAAGTCGACCTGTTATGGGACGCAATCTTCAAAGCGGTCCGTGCCGACCAGGCTGACCCTGTCCAGGCATGGAAGGATCACGACGCAAACCTTCACGAAAAAGTAGAATACCTGAACGAAAAGAACTTCCAGAAGCTTCATTACACAGCACCAGGGACGGACCTTACCATCGAGCTTCCGAAAGGCCATCTGTGGGTAGGAGCAGGAAGTGTGAACGAAGAAGGAACGACTTTCATGGCGAATATGCCGACAGAAGAAGTGTTCACGGTTCCACTTAAGACTGGTGTAAACGGCACAGTTTCAAGCACGAAGCCGCTTAGCTACGGTGGTAATGTAATCGACAACTTCACGATCACATTCGAAAACGGTCGCATCGTGAACGTAAAGGCTGAAGAAGGAGAGGAAATCCTGAAGCGCCTTGTGGACACCGATGAAGGGTCTCACTATCTTGGTGAAATCGCCCTTGTTCCACATCAGTCCCCAATCTCTCAATCGAACGTGTTATTCTACAACACATTATTCGATGAGAACGCATCAAACCACCTTGCGATCGGTAATGCCTATGCATTCTGTATCGAAGGCGGAAAGAAAATGAATGAAGAAGAGCTTGAGAAAAACGGCTTGAACAACAGTATCACCCACGTTGACTTCATGATTGGTTCTGACAAAATGAACATCGACGGAGTGAAAGAAGACGGCTCGACTGAAGCAGTATTCCGCGATGGCGGTTGGGCGCTTTAATTTTTGTATGTAGTGTGAACCCCTGGGAGGCGGCTTGGCTGTCTTTTGGGGGTTTTTGTTTTGGGGAGGGGGTTGGTTGGTGGATGACGTTGGGTTGGCTTGGGGGATGTTGGTTGGACTTGATTGAACCTAGCTGACTGAGCGCTCAGTCTTATGGGTATCATTGTAAAAAGACGCAAATACCCAAGATTTTGATGCAAATATCAAAAAAATGACGCAATAAATTTTATTTCGACGCAATCACCTCTGATAATGACGCAATTCCCATTTCCAACAAGTTAAATCCTTCCCCCACCTTCAGACAAACAACCAATTATCCGTCCCTAATAGAGACAAATCCTTATTATTTAGTAATCTCCTTTCTCTTTCATAAAAAAATGCCCCTACCCATACTGTTTCGTCAACGCAATGGCAGCAATCGTCGCACCGGCTGCCTGGGCATAGCTGCCGAAAGTGGTGATTTGCAGCCCTAGTCCCCTCATTCCTTTTAAAATATAAGTCTCACCTACTGCTTCAAGGGCTGCCCCCAGGGATTGAATCGTATTTCCAGCAGCGAGGAGGTTGGAGTACGCACGTGTGCTCAATGTTGCGCCGTAGGCTTCGAGTCCTGCCCCTACGGACTGGACGGTGTCCCCGAATATATCCAGATTCAATCCCTCCACCTCTTGACCGGAAAATTGAAGCTCAGCTGCGATTACATTCGTGACGTTTCCTGAAGCCTGGAGCCAGTCACCGGCCACCCGGTAAGTCTCCCCTATGGAGCCATCCGACAATTTTTCTGCCCCGACAGCCTGCAGAGAATTGCCTGTAGCCTCGAGACCATTTCCGATGGAGACCAGTCGAAATCCGAGAGGCTCCAATTCCAATCGCTCTTCCTGAATGATCATGGTTTCACCGATGGCAGCAATCACTGTCCCGACGACCTGGGTCCACGCCCCAGTAATGAGAATTAGTCTATCGCTCACCACCATCCACCGATCCTTTCTCCCTTACTACTTCTAATGTATTCCTAAAGGCGAAAAGGGTATCTCGAGCACCATATTGGCATGAGTAAATATTTTGTAAAATTCCAGTAAATCAGTCTTGTTTAATTTGTCCTGTCGGGCTATGATATTCTAGTTCATCTAGAGTTACATAAGGGGAGGGGTATAGGTGAGAATTCGGGATTGGGACCGTAATTTAAAGGTCCGGCTGTTTGGGGAAGCAGCGATTAACATTACTTTCTGGATGTTCTTTCCGTTTTTGACGATCTATTTTACAGAGTCATTCGGAAAGCAGACTGCTGGGTTATTATTGGTTCTTTCACAGGTATTCGCGGTACTCGCGAATCTGATGGGAGGCTATTGCGCGGATAGATTCGGACGAAAGCGGATGATGGTCATCTCGGCCTTCGGACAAGGTTTTGCCTTTTTAATCTTTGGACTGGCCAGTTCGCCGTGGCTCGATTCTGCCATGATCGGCTTTATCTGTTTCAGTTTGGTCGGTGTATTCGGTTCCTTTTATTGGCCGGCAAGTCAGGCCATGGTTGCCGATGTCGTGGATGAGAAAGATCGGAGCCATGTGTTTGCCGTCTTCTATACATCCATCAATATCGCCGTCGTTGTCGGCCCGATATTAGGGGGTATTTTCTACGTCCACTACCGTTTTCAATTATTGATCGCAGCGGCACTAATATGTATGCTTTTAGCTCTGCTACTATATAAAATGACAAGGGAAACGGCACCCGCTGATAAAAATAAGCTCCTTGTCACAGAGGGAAAAAAGAAAGCCTGGCACAGTGTGTTGTCGGATCAATTCAAAGACTATAGTGTGATTTTCAAGGATAAAACGTTCTTATTGTTTATTTTAGCCGGGGTCCTGGTAGGTCAAACGTTCATGCAATTGGATCTCCTGATTCCTGTATATATTAAAGATGTCATGGATAAGGCCACTCTTTTCAGCTTAGGAGACTGGTCATTGACACTCGTGAGTGAGCAGGTATTCGGACTGATTTTATCTGAAAATGGATTCCTGGTCGCCCTTCTAACCGTGGTCATTACGAGGTGGATCACGAAATTCAGAGAGCGCAATGTGTTCATCTTATCGTCTGTCATCTACGCAGTGTCGATTTTCATGTTCGGGCAGACCAGTTCTGTCTGGATGTTTGTAATCAGCATGGCGGTGTTCACTTTCGCCGAACTGATGACTGCGGGGATCCAGCAAAGCTTCGTATCGAAGCTTGCACCAGATCATATGCGCGGCCAGTATTTCGCCGCAGCCAGCCTGCGTTTCACGATCGCGAGGACGATTGCGCCTCTATCCATCACCCTGTCTCTTTATGTAGGGTATGATTGGACGTTTATCCTCCTTTCCATCCTGGCTCTTGTGAGTGCCGGTCTCTTCTTCATCATGTTCGAGCGCTTTGAAAAGGAAGAATTGGAACTGAAGAAATCTGCTCACTAAAAAGGAATGATCCGTGACGGATCATTCCTTTTTTTATAGATAGGGCAGCATCACTCTGAGTTACCTATTTTGTCGGTTGCAGGGATTCGCTTTTTCGAAATTGAACCCGAAAAAAATTTTCAGAAAAGGATGAATCCGAAAAATTCGGTTTACCCCCTTTTCCCATAAAAAGTGAGATGTTACAATGTACAACCGTAAGCAATCTTAACGTAGCTCATGTAATGAGCTAGTCGGAGATTCCAATCAATACTACGCAAAGAAAGGATGTTGATTTCAATGCATATCGGAAGCAAAGGCTGGTACGTACAAGAACTAAAAAAAGCAGGGGTACGCCATTACGAAGAACGCTATGTCGAATCCTACAAAAAACACGTTCTTGCAAACCTATTAGAACGCACAAAATAAAATGAGAGGGACGGACCTCGATTCCTATGACCAGGTCATAGGAATGAAGGTCCGTCCCTTTTTTATTTCAGAAATTTGGTTGAGTAGATCGGGTTCAGGTTGGGTTGAATGGAGTACTTTTTTGTCCGATTCAGTTTGTATGTTTTGTTTTTGAGTAAATATGTTCTGTATTTTTGGTTCCAGCTTTTCAGCGACCAGACTATGAGTGCTGCCGTTATGAGAACCAGTCCTCCGGTGGCAGGCCAGAAATAAGGTGAAATGACCGCTGACTCATATGCAAGACCAATCGGTGAAAACATGAAATACGTCTCTACGACTGAAGCCATCAGAACGATGGATAATGGAATGCTGTATCTCCAAGGCATCATGTTCACTTTCGGATTATAACGGTATTCATACGGTTTTTTCATCGGTTTCCACCAGCCGATCACAAGCATCAGGGCCACTTCCGCTACAAAGAGAATCCCATAGATGTGAATGAAGTTGATATCGATGGTGTATCCGAAAAGATGTCCAGTACCCCACACGAGCATATAATACGTGATGACATGAAGGATGATGACTGTTTTCGCTGCTAATGCCGGGATCCGTTTTGAAAATACCCCCACTAACAGGACCACGATGATCGGGATATTAAAGAATCCCGTGAATCGTCTGATCAAGTCCCATAATCCGTCCGTCGCATTAATCAATAGCGGAGACACACACATGGATACGACGGCCAGGAACGCTCCGAACCATTTACTGATCGTGATCAATTTCTGATCGCTCACATCCGGATTGAACTGAGGCTTGTAAATATCAAGGGCAAAAAGCGTCGCTGCACTGTTCAGCAATGAATTAAAGGAGCTTAGCACGGCTCCAAGCAACACTGCCAGGAAGAACCCAGTTAAATAAGATGGCAGTACGGCATTTATCAATGCTGGATATGCTAAGTCAACACTTTTCAAAGAATCACCATACAGATGGAATGCAATGACTCCGGGAAGCATCATCATAAAGGGAACGAGTAGTTTATAGAAACCTGAAATAATGACACCTTTCTGTCCTTCTGCTAAATTCTTCGCTCCAAGCGTACGCTGAATCACATACTGATTGGAAGCCCAATAGAATAAATTCGCAAAAAGCAGACCTGTAAAGATGGTTGAAAATGGGACGGAATCCGAGGCGGACCCGATCGAATTAAGCTTCTCAGGGTTCTTTGTCGCAATTTCCTTCACTCCTGAAAAGATGTTTCCTTCCCCCAGAGCATAGAATCCTAAAATCGGGACGAGAATCCCAATGATCAACAATCCTACGCCATTCAACGTATCAGAGATTGCCACAGCCTTCAGTCCGCCGAAAATAGCATAGATACTGCCGATGATGCCAATCGTCCATACAATCACCCAAATCGATTGAGTGTAGGAAATTCCAAGCAGTTCAGGGACATCGAATAATTTCAAGACAGCAAGGGCCCCGGAATAAAGCATCGATGGGATCGTTACAAACACGTACCCAAGCATGAAGAGAATGGTCGTATATTGACGGACACCCTTGTCATAACGCTGATTCAGAAATTCAGGCAGTGTAGTGAAGCTCCTCCCTAGATATTTCGGAAGCAAATACAATGCCATGATGATGATGGCGAAAGCGGCGGTCACTTCCCACGCCATATTTGACAGGTTCGTACGGAACGCCTGTCCATTCAGTCCGACCAGCTGTTCTGCCGATAGATTTGTGAGTAACAGCGATCCGGCAATGAACGTTCCTGTGAGCCCCCTCCCCGCCAGGAAATAACCAGTGGAATCATTCAGGGATCCCTTCGTTTTTATGTATGAAACCCACGCAACCAATCCCATAAAAAAGACACAGGATAAAATTGTAAAAAACAAACTATTCTCCAACATCGATCCTCTTCCCTTCAAATTTATTACATGTGTTTGTGAAAGTTCCCCAAAAGGTATACTAGTAAACTATTATTTTTGGAATTTTGTTAAAAATAGTTAAAACGAACCACCACGTTTTTCCATCAAATTCTTTTTGAAAAAACGGTTGTGGAGGGCTTTCACCCTGTGATAAAGTAAAGAACATATTTTAAAAATAACTTCATACGAATTCCTTATATATCTATGGTGATATGGACCATAAGTCTCTACCTGGCAGCCGTAAAGTGCCGGACTATAAGGAAAGTCCATGCTATATACTGACTATAAGTGTATGGAGACTTTCCCTATGTGTATCAGAGAATGTCTTCATGCACTTTTTTATTTATTTTTTAAGAAGTCTGACATCATACGACATCAACGTGAGGATTCGATGAAGAACCTATTTTGGAGGATTGATAGTGTGAGTTTAGTGTATGGCATCTTATCTTTACTTGGCGTTTTATTTCTGGCTTGGCTTTTGAGCAGCAACCGCTCAGCCATCCAATGGCGGACGATCATCATCGGAATCTGCCTGGAATTTCTGCTGGTTCTTTTTGTTTTGAAGGTTCCGTTTGGACAAACGGTCTTGAAGAAAGCCGCCCTTGGTGTCCAGAAAGTCATTGATTACAGCAATGAAGGAATCATGTTTGTGTTCGGGGGATTTTTTGAAAAAGGGACGAATATTTCATTCGTGTTCGCCATCAATGTGTTAGGCGCCATCATCTTCATTTCAGCTTTGATCTCAGCTCTTTACTACTTACGGATCATCCCGTTTTTCGTGAAATATATCGGAATCGGCTTGGGGAAAATCCTTGGTACGACAAAAGTTGAATCCTTTAATGCAATCGGGAATTCGTTTCTCGGATTGGCGGAAGCTCCCCTGTTGATCAAGCCTTACTTAGTAAAATTGACACGGTCCGAGCTTTTTGCCGTCATGGTCGGGGGAACGGCATCAGCGAGCGGTGCCATCCTGATTGGATACTCACTCATGGGGATCGACATGAAATTTCTTCTTCTTTCTGTATTCAGTGTTCCCATCGTATCCCTTGTCATCTCGAAGATCATCGAGCCGGAAACAGAAGAATCCCGGACGAACGGAGATATTTCATTAGGGAAAACCACTCATACGAATGTATTTGAAGCTATATCCGAAGGCGCCCTGAGTGGTACTCAACTAGCGATTAATATCGGTGGATTACTGATTGCGTTCATCGGTATCCTTGCTGCTGTAAATGGACTGCTTGGACTCGTCGATACAAGCCTTTCAACCGTATTCGGATATGTCTTCTATCCACTTGCCCTACTCGTCGGCATTCCGATGGATGAAGCATTCCGGGCAGCGTCCATCATCGGGACGAAGCTATCTGTGAACGAGTTTGTGGCATATAAAGAACTTTCAGGAATGATGAGTGACCTTTCACCCAAGACCGTGGCGATCCTTTCTGTTGCCCTTTGTAATTTCGCCAACCTGTCTTCCATCGGACAGCTGATCGTCGGACTGGGTTCATTAGAGCCGACCCAACGACCGATGGTGTCCAAGTTAAGCTTAAAAGCCATCCTTGCCGGGACACTCGCAAGCTTTATCACAGCCATCATCATTAGTATATTTCTATAACTTTTTGCGTCATTTATGTTTCTCCCGGCACCATTTAGTGAATAGTATAAGGTAGTAATCTTTTTTCACATTGACAACGGAAGGTGAAACCATTGAGAGAAAAAAAGACCATGAAAGAAACGAAAACGAGTAAAACGACCCATGTTCTTCCACCCGATACGAACCATCACGGGACGCTGTTCGGTGGAAAACTGATGGCCTATATAGACGATGTGGCTTCCATTGCCGCTACCCGTCACGCCCGCAAGCCCGTCGTAACGGCTTCCACGGATTCCGTCGATTTTCTTCAGCCGATTAAAGTCGGCGACGCCGTTACATTGGAAGCGATCGTCACCTACACGGGACGCAGCTCCATGGAAATCTGTGTGAAAGTGACCTCTGAAGTCCTTCTCACAGGAGAAACCAATGTGGCTGCCATTTCCTTCTTAACATTTGTGGCCCTGGAAGGAAATAAGCCGGCGATCATTCCTGAAGTCGTGCCGGAAACAGAAGAAGAGAAATGGCTGAACGAAACAGCCCAAAATCGTGCCGAGCACCGTAAAGCACGAAAAAAACATAGTGAAGAACTGGCGGAATTTTTCCGTAAAGCGTATTAAAAGGTTGGAGATGCTTGTTATGAGCATCTCTTTTTTTGTGCAGAAAAGTTCGTGTTCGCCGATATCCCATCCCGCAAACTCCCCCTCCCGCTTCTTGTCCGAAACCCTTTCAAACCCTACTATTACTACCCCTCCGCCACAAGACAACGCCCATTCCCCCTGCTTTTTTCCACATCTCCTTTAAAAATAGGTCCGTCCCTCCGATAATACAGAGGTACGGACATTTAATATGTCTTATTATCACCATATTTGGAGGTTACGGTTTGAAGAATATAATCAGTATGTTTCTTCTTGTCATGCTTTTTGTGGCGGGGTGTTCAACGCCTATGACGGAAGAAACCAGCACAGAGAAACAGCATAGTATCGGAATCCTGCTCTCAGACACTGGGCTTGGGGATGGTTCATTTAATGATTCCGCCTTCAGGGGGCTGGAACGTGCCCGTGACGAATTAGGTATTTTATTCGATTATAGAGAAGCTCCTGACGGAAATTTTGAAGATGCCCTTCAGGAACTGGTTGAACAGGATCATGAACTTGTGATCGGTCTTGGTTTTTCGATTCAGGATGCTCTTGAAAAGGTGGCAGCAGAAAACCCTGATCAAAAATTCCTGTTGATAGACGGTTTTTCAGAAATGGAAAATATTACGTCGATTACATTTAAAGAGCATGAAGGAAGCTTCCTTCTCGGTATGGTTGCCGCGATGAAATCCAAGACTGGGACGATCGGGTTCATCAGCGGAGCAGATGTACCGGTTATCGCGCGCTTTGAACAAGGCTATATACAGGGTGCGAAATATATCAATCCTTCTATTAAAGTGTTAAAAGACAATGCCAATAACTTCGGTGATGCAGAACTGGGCAGGCAGATTGCAGAAAAACAAATGAAACAGGGCGTGGACTTTATTTACCCGGCTGCCGGTTTTACAGGGGTTGGGGCCATCCAGGCTGCTCAAAAAGCAGGCAATCTTTCTGGAGGAGTCGATTCAGATCAATATTTCATTGCCGAAAAATCTGTTGTCACTTCCATGGTCAAAAAAGTCGACAACGCCGTTTTTAATATAACGAAAGAACTTATTACCGAAGGGAAAATCTCTCAGCATGCTTATGAACTCGGTCTTAAAGAAGACGGTGTCGGCCTTGCCCCGATCCGTGTGACCAGACTGACTCCAGAAGAGACGAAGAAACTGGAAGACGCTAAAAGCAAGATCATCTCGGGAGATATCACGGTCAACCTGCCATAAATTCATCTAAGGAGAAAAGTCATGACACTAAAAAAACGTTTATTGATCCTGGGGCTGATCCCCCTTGTCCTCTCGACCATTATTATCGGCTACATCGTTTTGCAATTGATTTCACTCCAGAATTCTGCAAAGGAAGATGTGCAGGTACTGCTTGAAACGGAAATTTTACGAGGGGATCTCATCGTTACGAAACAAGCCCTTTCGAACTACTCGGTCAATTCCACGGAAGAAAATAAACAGATGGTAGAAAGCTTATTGAAAGAAACCACGGTTCAAATCACTGAGTTGAAGAAACTCATTTCCGTTAAAGATCAAAAGGAGACCCTGTCTTCCATAGATTCGAAATTCACTGAACTGAAGTCGGCTTCGGATTCCGCTCTCAGTGAAATGAACAAAGCAGAGATCAAACGGCAGTCGATACGTATTTCAGGGGTGCTGAACGATATGTATCTATTAAATAAACAAACAAGCGATTGGTATCAGGATTTGCAAAAAGAAAACAAGAGTCGGATCCAATTCATCGTCTGGGCTTCCATCATCGGTTTAATTGTGACGGTCTTCCTATCTCTATTGGCATCTAACCTGCTTACAAGGAGAATCGTCAAGCCATTGAACCGGATGGTAGAAAATGCTGAAAAAATGGCCGATGGAGATTTAACGATCACAATCGACTCAGTTAAAGAAAAGAACAGCAGATTCGAAGTCGATAAGCTACAAACGGCGTTTCACCATATGGTTGGAAATCTTCGGAGTACAGTCCAATCTGTCCATGACATCGGATCCAATGTAGAAAGATTCACTCAGGATGTCCGCTCTCAAATGTCTAATCTGACGGAAAGCAGCAATCAGGTGGCTCTTTCCACGGAGGAGCTCGCCAAAGGGAGTCAATCGATTTCTGAGGATATTCAATCCACCGCTTCCCTTATGGCTGTGATGGGTGATGACTTTGCCCGGAATGTCGAGCAGAGTGCAGAATCTTCCGAAAGTAGCAAAGTCGCAATGACATCTATCGGAAACGGCCGAACTTCCTTAAATAAGCAGCAGGAATTTGCCGAGATGATTGCCGAATCTTCTTCCTCCATCATGGATTCGGTTGAATCCTTCGCCCAATATACGGGGGAAATCGAGAATGCCGCCCAGGCGGTCAGGGAAATTGCAGATCAAACGAATCTCCTTGCATTAAATGCAGCGATCGAAGCCGCACGGGCAGGAGACGCCGGGAAAGGATTTGCCGTTGTAGCACAGGAAGTCCGGAAGCTTGCGGAAGACTCTTCAGTCGCTACGGAGCGGATCGGCAGCATGGTCGGGAATATCAAACAGGGTATTCAGTCCATCATGGATGCTTCCCAAAAAGGGAAAACCCTTTCCACCCAGCAGGTTGATTCTATGAGTGTGACGGAGCAGGCTTTTGAAGAGATTTCTGGAAATGTTTCTACTATATTCGATAATCTCGCCAAGCTCGAGAGCGGAATGCTTGCCTCTTCTGAGCGTACCAATCAGGTGATTGCCGCCGTTGAAAACATTTCAGCGATCACGGAAGAAACCGCCGCCGGTACAGAAGAAATTTCTTCATCCACGGAAGAACAGCTTCGATACTTTGAACGTATGAATGAACAAGTGGGCGAATTAAATAAGATGACGTCCGACATGAAGAAAGAATTGGAGCATTTTACGCTTTAATAGAATGAGAGGATGCCTTATGATGTGGCATTCTCTTTTTTGTTAATTTGAGAAACAGCGGTGAATGGACGTTTCGCTGAGATATCCGAAATTCCACTGATACCCCCTTCCGGAGCCCCAGGCGACCTGTCCTATTCGCCACCAACTCCCAATTTCCGACAATAACCTCACACCATTCCCCTACACCTCCTCCCCACAACTCCATTTTACTAGTCAAAATCACCCCTATGATTATTACAGAACGTTTAAATTTTTTTAACGAACAAAAAGTAGAGGTCCGTCCCTCTATACTTATTGGGGTATGCAAAAAGGCTCTGTAGATACGTTTTATTTTTTGAGGAGCGCTTTCATATCTGTCATAGTTTGTAACATTTTGTCGGTGGTAAATATCTCCACCTTCATAACCCCCGAAAATCTCCTATACTGTATAGAAGGTTATACTGTGTAGAATTCTTATAGTTGGAGGAATACTGATGTTATCAAACTCTGAAATTGGGATCGATTTAGGAACTGCAAATATACTTGTTTATAGTAAAAATAAAGGAATTATACTTAATGAGCCATCTGTTGTGGCAATTGACACTGAAAACAAAACGGTACTCGCCGTTGGGACTGAAGCTAAAAGCATGATCGGGAAAACACCTGGAAAGATCGTGGCTGTTCGCCCTCTTAAAGATGGTGTGATCGCCGACTTTGATGTGACGACTGAAATGTTGAAGCAAGTGATGAAAAAAGCGAGTAAGAAACTTGGATTCTCTATTCGAAAGCCGACTGTTGTCGTATGTACTCCTTCCGGTGCGACAAGCGTAGAAAGAAGAGCGATTCAGGATGCAGTGAGAGGAAGCGGTGCGAAATCCGTTACCCTTATCGAAGAGCCTGTCGCTGCCGCGATCGGTGCAGATCTTCCAGTGGGTGAGCCTGTTGCCAACGTCATCGTGGATATCGGCGGAGGAACGACGGAAGTCGCGATCATTTCTTACGGTGGTGTCGTTTCTTGTAACACGATCCGTATCGGCGGGGACCAAATGGATGAAGATATCGTCCAGTACGTTCGTAAACGTTATAATCTCCTGATCGGTGAAAGAACGGCTGAAATGGTGAAAATCGAAGTAGGTCAGGCATTGATCGACCATGAGGAAAGAACGATGGATATTCGTGGACGTGACCTTGTCACAGGCCTTCCTAAAACGATTGAACTATCATCAAACGAAATTCAGGATGCATTGAAGGAATCCCTCCTTCACATCTTGGAGACGATCCGTGCAACATTGGAAAATTGTCCTCCTGAACTGAGTGGGGATATCGTCGACCGCGGTGTGATCCTGACTGGTGGTGGAGCCCTATTAAACGGACTTCAAGATTGGTTGAGCCAGGAAATCGTTGTACCGGTTCACTTAGCACCTAACCCGCTTGAATCAGTAGCCATCGGAACAGGACGTTCCCTATCGGTGATTCACAAACTACAAAAAGTAAAATAAGCAGCAGACATCCCCCATTCCTTTGGGGGATTTTTTGTTGTACCCAAAACAATAACTCATCTATATACCCCACTAACATTTTTTCCAAACATATGTGATCCAAATCCCTACTGCCCTCGTTAGCTTATTAAAATTGAGTTCCGCTCCGTTGTTTAGTATTCTTATTTTATATGTCAAATATAAGGAGCGTACCATGCCCAATGACCGTCAGGATATAGAACTGTATCAACAAGTTTTGGCAAAAGATTCGACTGCATTACGACAGCTTTATCAGCAATATGAAAAATTGATTTATTCCTTTTCATATAAAATGACTGGAGACCGCGAAATCGCGGAGGAAGTGATCCAGGAGGTGTTCATGAAGCTCTGGAAGAAACATTCACCATATGACCACAGCAAAGGGAAATTTTCATCATGGTTATTGACCATGACACGGAACACCTGCCTGGATGCGTTACGCAGACGCAAGAAACATGAGTCTGTTGAATATATAGAGAAAGATTCTCTTCAGGTAACCTATGAAACTCCCGCCGATCAACTGGAGTGGAAGGAAAAAGGAACCGCGATCAGGGATTGTATCCAATCATTGAAGGATGACCAGCAAAGAATCGTTCAATTATTCTATTTTAAAGGATTGACTCAACAATCCATTGCTGAGTCGACAGACACTCCTCTTGGAACAGTCAAAGGAAGGATTCGTTTAGCCCTGAAACATTTACACACGTGTCTAAAAGGGAAAGGAGGTACATTCGAATGACCACACAACAATGCGATCATTTACTGGATTACTACAACGGACATTTATCCCAACTCGAGAAAGCTCAATTTGAGAAACATCTGAAGAGCTGTCCCCAGTGTCAGGAGGAACTTCATGAACTGGAGCAGTTAATGGATTTTATGCCTTTCGCATCTGATGTCGTCGAACCTCCCAAGGACCTGGAAGACCGTGTGATGGCCGGCATTCTCGGTGAAGAGAAACCTACCGCGGACATAAAACCTCTATCTAAAAAGAAAAAGAATGCATGGTTCCTTCCTTCTGTGGCGGCAGCATTAGCCTTATCTTTAATCGGCAATGCGTATCTATTTACACAGCTTGAAGATCAGAATGAAGTCGTGGAACAGGCAACGATCGATCAGGTCGTACAATATGTGGATCTCGCTGCTGTGAATGGAGACGCCAAAGGAACCGCAAGCATCATCAAACAGGGTGCACAAACAAGCATGGTCGTCCAGGCTTCTGAACTGCAGGATCTTTCAAATGAAGAGGTATACCAGGTATGGCTCATTAAAGATGATAAGCCTGAGCGTGCCGGTACATTTGTCACGAGCAATGACGGAAAAGGTTCGGTTGTCTTCAAATTCAATGAAGAGTTCACGAAGAAGGATTGGGATACAGTGGCCATCACTCTTGAACCCGATGCCAATAGCCAGCTTCCTCAGGGCGATATCGTGTTAGCTTCCGATATTTAAATATAATTTCATCCATTATTCTCGTCCGGCAGTCCTTTACTGCCGGGCTTTTTTATGCTGATTAAAAAGAAAAGAAAAAAAAGTTTCAAAAAAAGTGATCCATCTCTTAACTTCTGTCGTTAGCTTTATGAAAATATAAAAAACCAAAAGGAGAGATACCACTATGAAAATGAAAAAAAGTTATTTAGCCGTCCCATTAAGTATGACACTACTGATTCCAACTGCAGGTGCTGTATCAGCACATAATGGTGAAGATCATTCTATGACAAAAGTGGATACGCCGGCAGGGGAATTAAGAACTTCTTTGGACCGCTTACTTACAGAGCATGCATACTTAGCCGTTGAAGCCATGAGACGCGGAGCAGAAGGCGCTGAAGATTTCGACGCGGCAGCTGGTGCTTTAAATGATAACGCAGCCGATTTGAAAGGCGCGATCGCCTCCGTTTATGGTGAAGAAGCAGGAAATCAGTTTAACACGATTTGGACCAATCATATCGGATACTTCGTTGATTATGTGAAAGCGACGGGTGCTGATGATCAGGCTGCAAAAGATGAAGCCCTTCAGAATCTATCAGGATACAAAGAAGAATTCTCTAACTTCCTTGAGACAGCAACGGGAGAACGATTGAAATCCGATAGTTTGGCAGAAGGACTTCAAATGCATATCAATCAGCTCATCGGTGCTTTTGACAGTTATGTAGCAGGAGATTATGAAAAGGCTTATGAATATGAGCGTGAAGCCATCGGACATATGGCGATGGTATCCAAAGGACTATCCGGTGCTATCACAGACCAATATCCCGATAAATTTGAAAACACGATGGCCGTGACTCCTGCAACGGACTTACGATCCACGCTTAACCATCTTTTAACAGAGCATGCTGCCCTAGCGACGATGGCGATGCAAAATGGGATCGACGGTTCTAAAGACTTCGATGCTTCCGTCAATGCCCTGAATGCCAATACGGAAGATCTTTCTGCAGCGATAGCATCTGTATATGGTGAAGAGGCAGGAAACCAATTCAAAGACATGTGGTCAAAACATATCGGATTCTTCGTGGACTATGTAAAGGCTACGGGTGCTGAAGATGAAGCCGCAAAAGAAGAAGCAATCAAGAATCTCGATGGCTACCGCGCTGAATTCTCTAAATTCCTTGAAACTGCTACAGACGGTCGTTTAGAGTCTGACGCTCTTGCAGAAGGTCTTCAAATGCATGTTGAGCAACTGATTGGTGCTTTCGACAGCTACGCAGCCGGCGACTATGAAAAAGCATGGGATGGAATCCGTATGGCATATGAACATATGCTGAACCCTGCGAAAGGTTTATCAGGTGCATTTGCTGACCAATTCCCGGACAAATTCAAAGCCGACATGCCTTCAGAAATGCCGAACACGGGTATGGGCGGAACCGCTGACACCAACGAATTCCCATTTGAATACCTCCTTGCAGCACTATTGATCATCGCGGGTGGTACAACCCTTGGAATGAAAAAATACGCTTCCCACAAACAATAATCTTTAAGATGAGAGGGACGGACCTATTATAGGTCCGTCCCTCAGTGTGAAGAATGAAAGGAGTGGCTTCACATAATGTATACTATGAGGGTTGTACTACTTGTGCTTGTACGATTGCCCATTTCTTTCAGTTCTTGTCCATAATCATCACTTTCATCTTGACACCTTAAAGCAGCTCGGCCCCCTCCGATGCTGTTTTTTTATGGATATTTTTAGAAGAAAAAGAAACCCTACTAGTAAGGAAGGTGATAACATGAATGAGGAGCAATTAGAGGATTTGTTTCATTTTTATGGATATGAAGATTTGTACAAGCGGTTTAAGACTCCCCTTTATGTCACAGGGATCATGGATGATGCCGACGCCGGACTGATCGAGGATTTCTTTGAGAACTTCACATTCGATGGTCCTGTTTTATTCGACGAGTTCAGGTTCTGGTTCCAATACTATGAAGTATCCAAGCGGCCGCCGTTTACTTTTTAACTTGAAAAAAGCTGTTTTCTGTACAGGACAGAAAACAGCTTCTTTTAGTATGGTTTAGGTTGATAAAAGTAATTGGTCGAATTCCACGTGTTATTGAACTCTTTATGGAAAATATGAGTCGCTGCCGGAGAAACGGGCGGGATCAACCACGTCCAGTCTCCGGTTACCTCGCGATCCGCACTCTTCTCATTTTCTTCAAAAAGCCGGAACTGCTGGGCAGCCGTATGATGGTCCACGATGCTTACCCCGTCTTCTTTAAAAGAATGAAGCACGGCAATGTTCAATTCGATCAGCGCCTTATCCTTCCACAAGGTGGCCGCTCTTGTAGTATCCAATCCCATGCAGCTCGCCACTTTCGGGATCAAATTGTAGCGGTTCTCATCAGCGAGATTCCGGGCACCGATTTCTGTCTCCATATACCAGCCGTTGAACGGTGCCGCCTTGTATGAGATCCCGCCGATCTTCAATTCCATATCCGAAATGATCGGGACACCGTACCACTTCAGCCCAAGGTCCCCGAACCAATCGAATTCAGGGTGACGAAGAGGCACCTGCAAGGCAAGATGCGGCTCGACCTCTCTCATCTCTGGAGGTTGATCTCCGATTTGCACGACCAAGGGAAGAACATCAAAGTCCGTCCCTCCCCCCTGCCAGCCGAGCTCCCGGCATTTTTGAGTGAATTCGATGGAATGGGGGTCTCCTCTGTATTGACCATTTTCCACATAACCCGCATATCTGATCAGTTGGTGGTTCCATAACCGTATATCGGGCTTGTTCGGATGAGAGGGTCTGAACACCGTGATGGTCGGCCGGATCCTGCCTCCGTTCGATGCGTAATCCAAATGACGCGAGAGGGCCTGGAACACTTCCTCTTCCGTCGAGGCTTCCCGTTCGTCAAACACAGACAATGAATTCCAGAACAGACGCCCGATGCAGCGATTGCTGTTTCTCCAAGCCATTTTCGCTCCGTGGACCAGTTCTTCGTTAGAATGTGTGTAGGTCCCTGCTTCAGAAAGCTCTTCTTCTATTTGTTGAAGGCGAAACATGATGTCCGATTCGCTTTTATTCAGTTCCTGATAACACTGTGTAATAAAGGCTCTTGCCTCATCCATAATCGGTGTCAATATAATCGCTTCCCTGCTAACTTATTCAGCGCATACTGTACCTTGAAGTATATCATTTTCTTCTTGCCTCTAACCTTGGTACATTTGAACAACCGTTGAATTTTAGAGAGTCACCGCTTTTTCATAGCATCGATATTCCTGGTGGCCCTCTGGTTTCGAAGTGAAATAGACAGAGCCGCGGTATTCATATCCGAGTTTCTCATAAAGGGAGTTTGCCCCCGTGTTTCGGGAACAGGCATCAAGCCGGATACTTTCATACCCTTTTTCCCCAGCCAGTTCCTCACACTTTTTCATGAATATCGTCCCCAATCCGTTTCCTTGCTGAAGAGGGTCAAGAAACAGGGCGTGGATCACCCATTCATTCCTGAGTTCCCACGGGACCTCCGACCACTCAGGTGACTGCCACTCGTTGAGAGTAGCGGACCCCGCGACCTCCCCGTCCACCATCAATACATAAAGGTTCCCGTTGTCCATTTCTTCTTTAAAATAGTCCCTGCTTGGGTACTGGTCATTCCATTGCAGCAAACCTTTTTCATCAAGATCATGTTTACATCTGATATATACGTTCATGATAGTGTCAATCTGCTCTTTCGTTGCCTGTCTTAATTGTATGTCCATGTATTCCCCTGCTTATCGTTTAGTTTATGTACCTTTTTGTAGTGTTTGTTCAGAATATGGTCGTTATACGGACGGATCATATTCCCTTCCGCTTCTCAGCGAGCCTCTTACCAGCTGAAATCCCCGATAAATAGGCACTCTCAAAACGCGTACGTCCAGCTCCATCATTCTCACGGAGAAAAGCATCCCCACATAGGATGATCCGTCCTTCTTCACCCATTTCCACGAAAGGAGTGCGTACCACAGTTTCTGCTTCTGCATACTTCCACCGTTTCAGCTGAGCTCCTGTCACCGCACTTCCTCTTTCAAGATAGTTCTCCGCCACCTTTTGGATTTCCCCTAAGATATCGTCATCCTCAAGCCTTTCGTTTCGCTTCGACCAGTCCCCTGTCATATACACACTCACGGTAACAGTGGAGGAGATACCTTTCTTATAGTGATCCACCACCCGCTCCACACCGTCAGGAAGCTCTTCATCTAAGTGACCTGGTGACGGGATACGGCTTGCCCCGTCAAAAGTAAACATGCCGACAAAGCACGGGGCAAAAGAAATAGAGGGGGCGCGTAAACGTGAAGTGCCCGTAAGCAACTGTAGGGCCTGGGGTACGGGAGCCGTCACTACGCAATGGCGGGTCAGGATCTTTTCTCCAGTTTCAAGTTCCACTTCCAGAGGTCCGTCCCTCCCGTCGCGAATGGAAGATACCCTGGTGTTCAGTTTGACAGGGATGGTTCCGGCCAGTTGTTTTGCGAGGGAGTTCATGCCGTCCGTGGATGTGTATCTGGGATAGGGAGAGCCAAACCAGCGTTTTACCCACCCTCCTTCGAGCCACTTCTCTACCTCCTCTTGCAGTTCCCGCGAACGGACCGTGAAGAATTGGGCTCCATGATCGGCTTTCCCATCCCCGATCCGCCTTGTGGCCAGTCTGCCACCGACACTTCTACTCTTTTCCACTATGAGGATATCCTCTACCCCTTTTTTCATTAGTGTCCTGGCTGTCATGATACCTGACAGTCCTCCTCCAATGATGATCACTTCTTTGGTTTCCATGTTTTCTCATCCTCCTTTTGTTTTATTATACGAATTTCCCCTGAAAAATTGGAAGGGAGATGACTCCCTCCGTCATCTCCCTGTTCTTAAGCCAATAATTCTTCTAAGTCCTGATACATTTTGTTCCGTTCCTGTTCCTTCTGTTCTTTTTCCTTATACAACTCCTGAATGACATCCAGGTCTGGCTGCGCGAGAAGCTTCTCTTCAATCGCAAAGATCTCTTCTTCCACCTTTTCAAGCCCGGCTTCGATTTCTTCCATCGTTCTGGAAGGTTTCTCTGCGACTGCTTTTGGCCTCGTTTCCTTCACCACTTGCGCGACGGCCTCTTCCGGGGCTAGTTCAGGCAGCTTTTCCTTTGCCCAGCTGTATGGCCCGTCAAAGAAATAAAGCTCACCCCGATGGATCCAATAAGTTTTCTTAAACAATTTATTCAAAAAGTACCGATCATGGGATACTGCGAGGATCGTGCCTTTGAAATCTTCCAATGCATCTTCCAATACTTCTCTTGAATCTATGTCCAAATGATTCGTCGGTTCATCGAGGACAAGGAAGTTGATGTCCTGGTGCATAAGCTGGGCAAGACGCAGCCTCATCTTTTCACCACCGCTCAGCTGCCCCACCTTCCGGAACACATTCGGTCCATAAAATAAGAATTTGGCAAGTATATGCCGGGCATCCCCTTCTGTTACAGGTACCTCTTCCCTGAAGGCATCAATCAACCGGACATTCGGGTCTGCAACCGTAAAGTGCTGGGAAAGATAGCCGAGCTTCACATTGCTTCCGATTTTCACCACGCCACTATCTGCTGATTCTTCCCTTAGAAGCATCTTGATGATCGTGGATTTCCCTGTGCCATTCTGACCGACGATGGCTGTGCGGTCCTTGAAGTGGACTTGGAGACTTGCACTTTCAAATAAAATCTTTTCCCCGTAGGCTTTTGAAACCTCCTCCATGGAAAATACGATTTTCCCGCTCCGGTCCGTTTCTTCAAATTCCAGTCCCATCTTCTTGCGGTCCAGGATCGGTCGCTTGATCTTCTCCATCCGTTCTAGTGCTCTTTCCATATTCCGCGCCCGCTTGTGCAGGGCCTCATTTGGGGGATTCGCTTGATTCGCCCATTCCCTCAGCCTTTTGATGGCCTCCTTCATCTTCTTGATTTTCTTCTGCTGCTCCTGATACGCCTGGAACTCGATCATAAGACGCTCTTCTTTTTCTTTTACAAATCCGGAGTAGTTCGTATGGTAAATCGTCAGCTCTCCGTCCTCCAGGTCATATACCTTTGTAATGACGTGATCGAGGAAATAGCGGTCATGGGAAATGCAGACGACGGTCCCTTCATATTCTTTCAAAAAATCCTCAAGCCACTCAACCGCCCCGATATCCAGATGGTTCGTCGGTTCGTCAAGAAGCAGCAGGTCCGGCTTCTCCAAGAGAATCAGACCTAGACATAGCTTTGTCTGTTCCCCGCCGCTGCACGCATTGAAATCCTTCTCGATTAGTTCCCCAATGGCGAGGCCGTTCACGATCTTCGCAATATCGGACTCGATCTCATATCCTCCGGAAAGGGTGAATTGATCCTGAAGCTTTCCGTATTCTTCTAGTAACCGGGTGAGAGTATCCGGGTCCTCTTCATTCCCCATTTTGGTTTCCAGCTGGTTTAACCGGTGACCGACCTGAAGCAGTTCGGAAAACGCGGAACGCAAAACATCGATTCCTTTCGTACCTTCCTCATACTGTGGAATTTGAGCCAAATACCCTACCTTTGCTCCTTTTTTCAGATGAATGAGCCCCTTATCCGGAGCTTCCACCCCTGACAATAATTTAAAGATGGTCGTCTTCCCAGACCCGTTCCGCCCAACGAGGCCAATCCGGGCTCTCTCGGGTATTTCAAAGCTTAAATCCTCAAATATTAAGTGACCACCAAACATTTTACTGAGTTCCTGTGCACTGGAAATAATCATTTTCCTCTTCCTTTCAAGTATCTATTTAGAGGTAAGAGGTTCATAAAAAAAACCATAGGGGAGCAGAAGGCTCGCCCATGGCTTTCCAGAAATGCGGGACTTTACTACACCGCACTTCCCCTTTAATAAAAGAAGGGACAAAAAAAGAGAGCGAAAACGCCCCCCTTTTTCCGATTCTTTATAGAAAAGTGATTGGAATTGAGACCTCTTACCGTTCAGTATTCATATCTATTTGCTAAAAGGGCATACGTGTCCCCTTGAACGCAAATGCATGAAAAATTGCACGGCAAATGTATATATAGTCTAAATACTTCCCACGCAATCCTGCAGAACGATTCATCTCAATTCCACCCCCTTCTTCATTACACGAATGTTGATACCATCATTATATAATTATTCTGAAAGCCTTTGCAATGTGTTTATTCTTTTTTATACAAAATCCTGGATAGTACGAGTCCGATTACGCCGATGGGAATCAGGATCATGGCACGGATCGTAAAATCGAGGAACACGAGATCGGCAAGGAAGAATTTCAACAGAGCCAGGGCAAGGAAAATGATTCCCACCCACCGGTAGAACATGTCCTTCCTGCTTTCCCCATAAATGAGATACCCGATGGACAGCGCGGCAATCGCGACGGTGAAGGCTGTCGTCCGCGGGGTGTAATCCCAGCCGATCACGATGAACTCGGTCAACCTCAGGATGAAGAACATCACGAGCCCTGTTAGAAAGACTTTCATCGTGGTTGGTGAAACATTCAAGAAAGAAGAGTCCTCTTTGTTAAAACGGGAGAACAAGTATACATAAGTAAAAGCAAAGATGAAAATCGGCAATTCCACACTGAAGAAATCTTCCGATGCGCTGGTCATCATGCCCAGGAAAGAAAACATCATTAAGAGAAACGAACCGGTAAGGCTGACATAGCTTTCCCTTCTCCCTGCAAGCCACAACAGGGCATTCGCTTCAATGGCCACCAGCACGAATCGCCAATCATATTCAAACCATTCAAAGAGGAAGAGCAGCACATGTAGAAATCCTAGGACAAGCAGCACATCCTTCGTCCGCTTCTTCTCCTTTGGCTCAATGAAAGATACCCCGATATACACAGCAGCGAACGCCACATAGTAGAATAGAGGAATCTCTGCATAGATGTCATTCAACAATCCAAGAAGGATGAAGCTGCCTGTCACAAGGGCCGGTATCATCTCGGCGCTCACCCGTCCATCCCGGTTAAGGACGATCAGGAGCAGGATATACGCGTGCTGAATCGCAAATGGGATGAGGACGGTCAGCGTGATTTCCCCGACGCCAAACGCCGCAAAGAAAAACAGTGAAAAATACAGTAAATAATAATGAATATTCCAGGCTATCCGGTACCTTTTCAACGTACTGAACGTCATCAATACGAAGAACAGTACCAGTTCATAGCCGTAAAACAGCCACTCATTCCGCTCATCCCCTGCGAAAATGAACGGAAACAGGTATGCACCAGCCCCGATCAAGCAAAGAATCAGTTGAGAACTGTGCTTATGAGATGCCCACAGGCCAACAGAAATGATTAGGATTAATAAAAGATTCGTGATGAGTCCCCCGATATAACCGTATAGGATATTAGCTGAAAATAACGTAATGATCGCGAGGACGATGCTTCCCGAAAGAAGCGTGATGGATAATTTACGCTGATCCCGGCTGAACCTTTCACCAAGGGCATACATCACGACACTGATAACGCCACCCGTCAACACCCGGAGCCCCGGTGAGACCCATCCGTTTTGAGAAGCCGCCATGAATCCCCAAATGCTTCCTATTAATAGAACGAATAAGAAAACTTTCGGAAGCCAGCGTTCGACGGAGAAGTCAAAAGGTTCTTTTTCGATGATGGGCTGTGCAGATTCAGCAGGAACTGATTTTTCAGGTTCAGCGTAAACCTCTGCTTTTTGGATGACAGGTGACACGTTTTCACTTTTTGCGTGAATCAACTGCCGTTTCACGAGATAAAGCTCTTTTTCAAGAAAGTTGATTTTTTGTTCCAACCTTTCCAGTTCTTCCTTTTCCATACTTCCACCCCCCTACTTCTATTTATACAGTAAGGATGGAATATTTTCCTATATTTTTTTGCAGTCACGATAAAAAAACTCCACCTTATAAGCAGGTGGAGTTTCGTTTCTATGCTAATCGTTTAAAGTTTTGCCCAAGGATTTCGTTCATCGTGTGAACCGTGATGAATGCACGATTATCGACCTGGGTGATGAAGCCTTTCAGCTTGGAGAAGTCCTTGCGTCCAAGGATGGTCGTGATGACTTCTTTTTCATCGGACGTGAACGCTCCCGTCGCCGTATGGATCGTCGCCCCTTTTCCAAGCTCGTGCACAATGTACGACTTGATTTCATCACTGTAACGGCTGATGATCACAATCTCTTTATTGGAATTGAACTGCTGCAGTGCATAATCGATGACCAGTCCGTTCAGGATGACCCCGAAGAATGCATACATTCCGACTTGAGGTCCAAATAATACGGCTGAGGACATAGCGATTGATAAATCCGCCAGCAGCACGCCTCTGCCTACATCTATATTGAAATATTTATTAAAGATCAAAGCCACGATATCCGTTCCACCCGTTGATGCCTGCTGGTTGAACACAATCGCCATACCGATTGCGGCAATGCATTGACCGATGATCAATTGAATTAAGATATCATCACTGAGTGGCGCGCTCATCGGAGCAAGTCTTTCTAATAACCAAACATAGAATGAAAGGGCGAAACTCGCGTAAATCGTTTTCGCACCGAAATTAAAGCCGAGAAAAATCACACCGACGATAAACAGAATGATATTGATGATAATCATGAACAGTCCAAGAGACAAGCCTGGAAATAGATCGTTCATGATGATCGACAACCCACTGACTCCTCCTGTCGCTAAATTATTAGGCGATAAGAAAAAATGGACATTCACAGACACAAGAAATGCCCCAAGATTCATCATTAAGAAGGAAAATATTCTTTGTCGCATCACCGCAACCTCCTTTTTCTTTAAAATTTATTTTGGTTTTCCGTAAATAGTTGAACAACGGGATTATAAAGCCCATCAAGACCCTTTGTAAAGGGAATCCGGTCAAAAAAATAAGGTTTAATAATTGTGAAAATTGGAAGGGTTTGCAGATGTGATGAGGACAAGGGTTAGGTTTAATGACTGACTCTCAGGGTAAAGAGGGAATTTTAGGTTCACCGATACTGTAACAAAAAAAAACGATTCCACTCAGGAATCGTTTTTACACTTTATCTGTTATCGATTTTCTCCGGATACAAATCATGATTCATCAAGCGGTGGTCTGCCATCGTCTCGAATTTCGTGCCTGGCTTTCCGTAGTTGCAGTAAGGATCGATGCTGATTCCTCCCCGCGGGGTGAATTTCCCCCATACTTCGATATAACGGGGATCCATCAATTCGATGAGATCGTTCATGATGATGTTCATGCAGTCTTCATGGAAATCACCGTGATTTCGGAAGCTGAACAAATAGAGCTTGAGAGATTTACTTTCCACCATCTTTTCACCAGGGATGTAGCTGATATAGATGGTAGCAAAATCCGGCTGACCTGTTTTCGGACAGAGACTTGTGAATTCAGGACAGTTGAATTTCACAAAATAATCCCGGTTCGGATGCTTATTGTCGAATGCTTCCAAGATGTGTGGAGCATACTCAAATAAGTAATTTGTCCCTTGATTACCTAATAATGATAAGTCTGTTAAATCTTCGTCTTTTCTTCCTGACATGTAAAAAATCCTCCCCTTCAGAGTGCCTCGAATGAAGGAGGACATAGCATTAGCCTAAGAATCCACATAACAGGCAGGTAAATTGAAAAAATTGTTATATCCTGTTATGCTTAAAGGATAACATGTTTTAGAAAGCTTCATGTTAGATTCATAGAACCATAGTTTTTTATAGAGGGTTAATGCTATGAACCTCTCTCAGGTACTTGAGCAACTATTAGTGTTACAGAGGTTATATTAAATAAGAATTTTGGGAAAGTCAATCCAATTATAGATTGAAATTTGCAGCAAGAATTTCGATTCTATCTATTGAGAATAGTAATTGGTATTTTTGCTGGGAGTGATTATTAATGAATCAGCTGGTCAAGGCCTTCACCAAGTCTATTCTCGCAGGAGACGTGCATTCATTACTTGAACTGCATTCGTCTTCCATCCATTCAAAAATAGATAATTTTACTTTTTACGAGAAAATTATTAAGCCATCTATGTATAGAATTGGTGATCTTTGGGAGAAAAATCAAATTACCGTTGCAGATGAGCATTTAGCCACTGCAACTCTTAAATATCTGCTTGCTACTGTTTTTACCCATCAAGAAGCTTTAGAAAACCAACCTAAAGCTCTTTTATTTTGCATTGAGGGTGAACAGCACAGTCTTGGACTGGAACTTGCGAACGAAGTATTCAAAGAAAAGCAATGGAATACCCGTTATTTGGGAGCAAACGTCCCTGTCAAAGATGCGTTAACCTTCATTAGCGCTTGGAAACCTCATGCCATTGGAATATCCATTGGTATGACGACGGAACTGACCCGATTAAAAGAGTGCATCGAAGAAATCAGAGCGCATCATCAAGAGATCGACATTCTTGTCGGTGGTAGACTCGTCTCCCACTACTCTCTTGATTTCTTGGAAAATTCAAAGGTGACAAGCTTTCATGACTTGTTGGAACTCAATGAGTATCTCACCGATATGTCCAATGGGCTTGTTTCCTTGAAGGGCTAACTCCTTAATCACATGCATGCAACAATAAAAGGTTCTGGTCGTATCATACGTCTTTCACGAGACGCAAGAGTGACGTCCGGAACCTTTCTCTAGGGAGTGATCATGTGGAAAATTTACACCTATGCCCCATCCCGTATCTATTACTGGATAGGCAGTTTAACTTAATAGATGCTTCAAATTCAGGATATGACTTCTTAATGCCCGGTCAAAACTTCATGTCCATTGTAGAAGAAGAAAGTTCACCTAAGTTTGCCCGGATTATTCACAAAGATCCAAAAGGCGAAATGGAACTGAATGTAAAGAAAAACGATTCCTTCGAGCTATTCGACATCTTCTTCCAGTTTTCAGATGTTCAACAGTATTTCCATGTTGCCCTTATTGCCAAGGATCATCAATACAAAAAAGTATCCGAGCAGATGAACGGCTTGTTCAACCTTATGGGTAAGTCCACTTATCCACGAAAAGAACCGAACCTGACAGAAGTCCTTGCAAAGATATCTTCATTATATTTAAAACTTTCCAATACATCTGATTGGAATCGGCAAGAAATTATGGATAAAATAAAAGAGATTGAACATCACATTCAACAAAATGTGAAATAACTTTATTTTATAGGAGAGAAGAAATGACTTTATTAACGAACATACTTGATTACAACCAGCAATTTGTAGAAGAGCAATCGTATGAAGAGTACCGGACCACCAAGTTCCCGGACAAACGCTTAGTGATTCTTACCTGTATGGACACTCGTTTAGTAGAGCTGCTCCCTAAATCCATGAACATGAAAAACGGAGATGTAAAAGTCGTCAAAAATGCAGGCGCCATCGTAAGCCACCCATTCGGAAGCATCATGCGCAGCCTGCTTGTGGCAGTCTACGAACTGCAGGCAGATGAAGTTATTGTCATCGGTCACCACGACTGCGGCATGAGTGCCATCAACAGTAACAGTATCCTCGATAAAATGAAAGAACGCGGGATTCCGGAAGAAACAATCGACACCGTCAACTACTCAGGGATCGACCTCCACGACTGGCTGAAAGGCTTCAGCTCTGTACAGGAAAGCGTCGCCCACAGTGTCGACATGATCAAGAACCACCCGTTAATGGATAAAAACATCCCCGTTCACGGACTTGTCATCAGCCCCGAAACTGGGAAACTTGATTTAGTAGTCGAAGGATACTAAGAAAAGCGGAAGGGGCTTGGGTAGTCCCGACAAGCATAACTGTTAAAAAAACCATGAAGGCGAATTTGCCTTCATGGTTTTTTTGTATCTCTTGGAGGGACGGACCTCAAAAATCACACCTATTTACGGGATAAACCCTGTCATATCAATCTTTATGGATAAAAAGCAGAGGTCCGTCCCTCGGTTTCTTTCCATTTTCAAAAAAGCCTGGAAAATGGTACTATTTTACTATACAATGAAACCTGTTCAAAATTACCTAATATGGAGGTGAATAACATGTCAATTTACGGTTTATTGGTTCTTGTCCACATTATTGCAGCGGTCGCCGGCCTTGGCGCAAGCTTTTCGATGCCTGTCGTGATGAGAACACCTGAAACGTCACATCAGGCGAAATTCTCATTAGATCTCAGTGAAAAAATCGAAACCTTTGCAAAAGTGGGCAGTATTGTACTACTTATTACCGGCCTGATTATGGGTATCATCAACCCATATCTATTCAAAGCCGGCTGGTATATTGCTTCCATCGTGATTTACATCGGTGTCCAGTTCATCGTTGCCGGTATCATGCCAAAAAAAGTAAAGCAGATGGCCGAAATCATCCACAACCACGAAGGTGAAGATGTTCCTGAATCTTACGGAAAAATCAACTCAGAATTAAAGCCATACAACATCATTATACATAGTGCCGCTATTATTCTTATTATCTTAATGTCTATCAAACCGTTTTGATCTGAGTTTCCAGCCTGCTTTTAGTGCAGGCTGGTTTTTTTATGTAAAGTCGCCGTTATTTTTTCCATTATATGTATTTTGACGCATATACTCTTATAAACGACGCAATTCCGTGCAGAATGACGCAATCACCCATAAAAATGACGCAATAAATTCTAAATCGATGATTTCTCTCTTATTTCCCCTGACCAAAAGCCCAGTTTCCACTTGAGCCTCCCGTTTAGGCTATCCCTTTTTCCAAAACTCCCCCTTTTCACTACTCCTTCCCCATTCATATTGAATCTCACCGTCATGTTATTCCCCATCTATCATAAAATAGTGTATAAAAGGGGGGATTGGATGAAGGTATTTCGTGCTCGCCTTTCAGACCTGGAAGGCCTTGTGGAACTTTTTAATGATTATCGCATGTTTTACCATCAGAAATCGGATACGCTTGGAGCGAGAAAGTATCTCGAAGACCGTCTGTCACATGATGAATCTGTGATCTTTGTCGCCATTCACGATGATGAATATGTAGGATTCACCCAGCTGTATCCTTCTTTCTCCTCCGTTTATATGGAACGGATCTGGAAGCTGAATGACCTTTATGTTTCCAAAAAGGCTCGCAGACTGGGTGCCGGACAGATGTTACTAGACGCTGCGAAGGAACATGCGATGCAAACCAATGCAAAGTCGGTCATTTTGGAAACGGACTGGGACAATGTCCATGCGCAGGCATTGTATGAGAAGAATGGTTATATAAAAGAGGAAACGGTTTATCACTATACTCTTCCACTGAGCTGAAAAATCAATAAAAAAAGAACCGGGGATAATAAAGCCACCCCGGTTCTTTCTATGCCGTTGCTTCTTTAGATGAAATATTTCCTACACTTTCTTTGTTTGATGTTTTAATTCGTGGTACAGGAATGAAATAACTGCTTAATGGAATGTACTGAATAAGTCGGATCAATCCTACACAAATTAATAATACTGCGACAAATGTTATTGGCAGATATATCATGTCCCATGTTGAAGATGGTAAATAAAATTTCATCAAGTGAAGAACAAAGGGATGGATTAAATAAATCCCCATTGAATACTTTCCTAATAACGTCAGAGGCTTTTTCAGAAAGTTCCACTTGGAAAGTAAAGGATACATCCCAATAGTCCCAATGCTCAGTAGAGGTATATTCAGTAAATTACTTGGTCTCCTGTTCGTAAGGTCTCCATTGATTGAATACTCTATAATTGCTCCTGCCGTTAAGAGTAATGATAAGGTTAGCATCTTCCAGGGGAAGTCAGTTGCAAAATCTCTGATATCCTCCCAGAAGAATGCCAACAATCCACCGAATGAAAAATAGAAAATCCATAACGGCATGAACGATTTACTTGCCATGAAATTGCCGATAAACCCTTCAATTCCGGGATTAAAACCTATCATTTGATAACTGATAAAGAATGAGATAACAGTTAAAACAACCAATCCCATTTTTGTTCTAAAAACTTTTTGCAGAATCGGAAAGATAAAATAAAATTGAACAATAATGGCAATAAAATAGAGATGATAGAAGTGATCGCCTGTAAAGATCTTTACAATTTCTGTTTTTATCGATCCAATCTGTTGGTTATCAAAATAATAGAGCAAGAATCGATAAACCAAGCTCCATAATATTAATGGCATAATAATCTTTGATATTCGGGAAGTAACAAACTTACTTAAGGAATACGTGTTTCTTTTTACTTGGTAGAATAAGAGAAACCCGGCAATTACTACAAAAATAGGCGTTCCAAATCGCCCTACTTGGTTTAGAAAATATGAAAACCAATTAAACGTATTATCGTTCATTGAGTAATAAGTAGCTGACACGTGAACTCCCAATACAGCTAAACAAGCAAATGCTCTTAAAAAATGGATTTCAAAAAGATATTTTTTCTTTTGTGTTGAACTAGATGACATAGGCCCTCTCCTCTCTTACTATCGATATCATAGGTAATTGTAATAGAATCAAGCTTGAAAATCCCTGAGCGAACTTAAAAAGGAACTTTAGTTCTAAATTCATTTTGAATACTTTCATACCACCATCTGCTTAAAAAATCCTCAGAAGTAGGAGAAAATCTATCCACCTAAAGAATGCTATATTTTTACATACAAAAAAATAAGAACAATGACTTACACGGTATATTAGCCATTTTTCAACAAATAGCGACCAATTTCAACATCAACTTAATTGAATAAGAGGAGATAAATGGATACAAAGTATTATTCACCCTAAAAAAAGGACCGCTTGAACAATTCAAGCAGTCCTTATCTAAATCCAAAACCCCCTGCACCGGTCCCTTCCACATCGATTCCCCTGGCACTTAACCCTCGTCTGCAGCTGCATGTATTGATGGAAGAGAAAAGCATGCCGTCCCTTCTGAGTATGGGGATTGATTTCCCCCTCCAGTTTCTTCATGAACATCCGGTCACACTCACATGTCGGGCCGTATCGCTCATAACATAGGTCATGGGCTTTACATGCAACGTCCACCGAATTGACGGGTGCACCCGGTCCGCTGCATCCCGGACCGCACCACTTATATTCCGGGAAAATACATAGTTTCGGTTTGCCGTTATTTCTCATTGAATTCATCCTCTCCATTCATGCTAAGCACATTTGTACGTTTTATTTCTCACCAAAAGGGAAATACATCTTATGAAAGAAATTTACACTACTACACTGTATGTAATCGCAAGAGGTCAGGTTTGTCCTAACGCCTATTTGACAAGTAAGAAAAAACATAGGAGGAATGAATAATGGCTTTTCAATTAAAAGATAAGGTACCAAATTTCACGCTCCCTGCAGTTTCAGGTGAAACTTTCTCATTTGAGGACCATCAGAAAGAACATCAAAGCTGGCATCTCATCGTCTTCTTCAGAGGGTCATGGTGCCCTGTATGTCAGGAAGAATTAAGGGAGCTTCAAGCGAACAAAGAATACTTCGAAAAACAGAATGTGCATTTGCTCACGATTTCAAGTGACAAAATGGCCGATCTACAGGAGTTTGCCAACAAAGAAGATCTGACTTTCCCTGTACTGGCCGACGAAAATTTAGAAGCGATCAAAGCATATGACGTCTTCTACCATGGTGAAGATGCTCCGTATGAAGATCACGGACAGCATGGTGAACCGGCTTACTTCCTTGTGAATGAAAAAGGACAAGCCATGTACCAGCAAAGACAAACGAGTCCATTCGGCCGTCCCCATGCCAATGAACTTCGTAAGATCGTAAAATACATCCAAAAAAATGTGAAGTAAGAGAAATAGAAAGCCTGGTTGACAGAGTAGTCAACCAGGCTTTTTTTCATGTCAGGGCAAGCTTCAGGCTTTTCTGAGCTTCCACTACTGTATGAGGCTGCTTTTCATGGTAGCCGTAAAGAAGTAAAACCATGTTCGTATAAACCGCTTTGAATCTGGCGTAGTCCAATTCTTCCTCCCCAACCTCTCCATATTCTTTTAAAAATTGAGTCCTTCCTTTTGGAGTGAGAAAGCTGTAGATCAGATTTAAATCAATGGCCCGGTGACCAAGATGGACATCCCCCCAATCAAGGACCCCTGAAAGGAGACCCTCTTTGTCTACCACGATGTTCTTAAAGTGAAGGTCGCCATGTACCAATGCGATTTCCTCGGGCAAAGCCTTACCCGGTAAGTTCTGAAGAAACCTCTCTAGTTTTTCCATTGGATGAAAAAGGTTGAGATCTTTGATTTCTTCCTTGTTTTTTTCCAAAATGGAGTACCGCTTTGCAACATCCAATCGGGAAAGCTCGTCATAAGGTACTCCACGTTTTTTTGCTTCCGCCACACTCGTTCCGTGAAGCTTTTTAAGAAACCGTGCCATGGCAATGGCAGACTCCCCCTCTCTCTCGACAGACGCTGCACGTGACGGAATCTTTCCGTCTACAAAACGGTAGCCGAGAAACGGCCATTTGTAGAGAGACGAAGGTTTACCGTAATAAACAGGAACCGGAATATGAAGATCCGGGGCGCTTTTTTCAAGGAGTGGCAGGAGCACTCCTTCCGTTTGCAAAAGTCTTACAGCGATTTCTCTCCTCGGAAACCGAAAAACCCATTTGTTATTTACTGCCATGACCGTATTGTCAAAACCATAATCCAAAATTTTGGTGTCAGCAGGGATCAACTCCGGGAACTGGGACTCAATCAATTTCTTAGCCTGATTGGAGGTGACAGCTATTTCTGCATCCCATAGATTTGGCACATTTATCACTCCTTTCTCAAGGGTTATTCTTTGTAGAATCTAAACTTAATGTGATAAGTTTCAAGTAATCGGAAAAAATGAATATAGTCAAATTTCAAGGAGGAATCATTATGCTGCCTGAAACACAGAAACAAATTCAATTAGTATCCCGCCCTGAAGGAATGCCTGTGAAAGAGGACTTCCTTTACAAGGATGTCGAAGTACCAAAGCCATCCAAAGGGGAAGTATTGGTAAAGACTCTTTATCTTTCCGTGGATCCTTACATGCGCGGCAGAATGTCTGATGCCAAGTCCTACGTTGCTCCTTTCCAATTAAACGAAGCGCTCTCCGGCGGAGTCGTTGGAGAAATTGTGGAATCACAGTCTGAGCACTTCCAGAAAGGGGATTTCGTAGTCGGCATGCTTCCGTGGCAGGAGTATTCCCTTGCCAATGAAAAAGAGGTCCGCTCCATCGATCCCGATGTCGCCCCGATTTCTACACACTTAAGTATCCTCGGGATGACTGGATTGACGGCATATTTCGGACTGACGGACATCGGCCAGCCGAAAGAAGGCGAAACCGTGGTCGTATCCGGAGCTGCAGGTGCAGTAGGATCAGTGGTTGGACAAATCGCCAAGATCAAAGGCGCCCGTGTTGTCGGGATTGCAGGATCAGAAGAAAAAGTCAGCTATCTGACGGATACCCTCGGGTTTGACGAAGGAATCAATTATAAAACGACGGACAATATTTACAAAACGTTAAAAGAAGCATGTCCAAACGGCATTGATGTGTACTTTGAAAATGTCGGAGGTGAAATCGGTGACGCTGCCCTTAGTTTACTAAACAAACATGCACGTATACCAGTATGCGGCGCGATTTCTTCGTATAATAAGACAGACCGTGACCTTGGACCGCGTGTTCAATCGAAACTGATCAAATCCAGCGCACTCATGAAAGGCTTTGTCGTCAACGACTATAGTGACCGCTTCAAAGAAGGCGCAACCGAGCTTGGTCAGTGGCTATCACAAGGAAAACTGCAATACGAAGAAACGATCACAGAAGGCCTCGACAACGTAACAGACGCCTTCCTCGGACTCTTCCAAGGAAAAAACATCGGCAAACAACTCGTCAAAATCGCCGACCCAAGTAAATAACCTTTTTGAGGGACGGACCTCCATATTCTCACCCAAAACCCTGATATATCAACATTCAGGTATGTGTGAAGGAAGTCCGTCCCTCTTTTGTTGCACATCCTTATGTTTACTCCTCCCCATTGGACGGGAAAAGAGGAAGATATGTGATTAATAGATCTGGAGGAGGAGTAATGGTGAAGAAGTATCGGTTATATGTGAATGGTGAGTTTGTTGATAGTACGTCAAATGAGACGATGGATGTCATTAATCCTGCGAATGAGGAGACGATTTCTTCCATCCCGTTAGGCACTGAAGAGGATGTCAATCAGGCAATCGAATCAGCCCATACGGCATTTCTGTCGTGGAGTAAGGTTCCATCGAAGGAACGGGCTTCTTATTTGTATAAAATAGCTGACAAATTGGAAGAGCGGAAAGAGCAATTTGTTCAGATGCTGACGGAAGAAAACGGCAAGACATTGGATGCCTCTGAAGGCGAGCTGGATGTTGCCATCGAGTATTTCCGCTACATGGCGGGTTGGGCGCTTCGTTATGAAGGAGAAATCCTTGAGAGTGAACGGTCTAACGAGAACATACTGGTTTACAAAAAACCGATCGGCGTTGTCTCAGGAATCGTTCCCTGGAACTTCCCGATGTTCATCCTGGCGAGAAAAGTGGCACCGGCGATTGTGACAGGCTGTACCATTGTCCTGAAACCCAGTCAGTACACACCGAACACTGCTTGTGAATTTGCTAAGATCGCAGATGAAGTGGGACTGCCTAAAGGAGTCTTCAATCTTGTGACAGGGAAAGGATCGGATATCGGGACTCCGATGTCGAGCCACCCTAAAGTGCGCATGGTGTCCATGACGGGAAGTTACCCTGCAGGTTCAAAAGTGATGGAAGCCGCATCTAAATCGATCACGAAAGTAAACCTGGAACTCGGCGGTAAGGCTCCGGCCATCGTCACAAAGCATGCCAATATTGACCTGGCCGTTGAAAAGATCAAGACATCCAGGATCACAAACTCCGGGCAGGCATGTACGAATGCCGAACGGGTATATGTACATGAGGATGTGGCAGAAGAATTCATCAGTAAAATGACCGAAGCAATGAGAAACACTACTGTCGGAGATCCAACAAACCGCGATAACGAGATCGGTCCCCTTGTGAATAAAGACCGCCTTGAGACCGTTACGGAAATGGTCGACACTGCCGTCGAAAGCGGGGCAAGGGTCCTTACGGGCGGAAAGCCGGTTAACATTGAGAAAGGCTTCTACTATGAGCCTACCATTCTTGTCGATGTGAAGCAGGAGATGGACATCATCCAGGAAGAAATCTTCGGACCGGTACTGCCGATTATGACCTACAAGGATTTTGACGAAGTGATTGAGCTTGCGAACGATACAGAATATGGTCTTTCGTCTTCTATTTTCAGTGAGAACCTCCATGAAATCATGAGGGCCGCAAACGAGCTTCGTTACGGGGAAACCTTCGTCAATCGTGAAAACTTCGAGGCCATCAATGGATTCCATGCCGGCCGCGGTCAATCGGGAATCGGTGGAGCAGACGGAAAACACGGACTGAATGAATACCTTGAAACACATGTTGTTTATCTCGAATATGATGAAAACTACAAAGGTTAATAGAACGAAAAGCCTGACCGCTATCAATGTGATAGCGGTCAGGCTTTTTATCTTGATACATTTCCCCAACAAAAAAAGCCCTGCGCTTTTCAGGACTTTTTAATATGAAGTATTTGATAGGCTTAAGAGATGATAAAGAAATTCGCTAAAGCAATTAATAATAGAATAATAGCAACACCTGAACTCATCCAAAGAATATCGTTAAAATCCATTTTTAAATCAGCTATTTTATCTTTATTTAGCAACGTACTTCACTCCCTTGAAAATTTTCAATAAAGCCGATGACTTTAAACAGGGACAGGTCCATTTTAGGATTGGTCGATGTAGAGCAATTCGAGCACTCTATCTGGTTTACATTCATCGTCGAACGGAACTCATTCGAACAACGCGTACACTTCAGTATATGTAAATCCTTTGTCTTTCCCTTCCGATCAAATTGAATACGCTCTCTACCCTGGTTAATATAGCTCATCATTTTCTCTCCCGTCGAATGTTATTTAGTACATATTTACCCGGTGTAAAGAACATAAAACATGATTTATCTGATTTCTTGCAGAAAATACATGTTGAGGAACATTGTAGCTTTTTACCCAGAGGGCAAAATCAAATTCCCTTTTTTTACAAAATAGTGTTTAAACACCTCCTCAACCGTTTATATGAAAAGTAATGATTCTATAAGGAGGAGTTCCATGTCTTTAAAGAAAACCATAAGTGTGTTGGAAAATTTATACTTACAGAAGCCGGACAAATTATTGACGATCTACTTAAATACCGACCGCAGCGACCCTGATCAGCAGGGTGGGGAGTGGAAAATCGCCCTTAAGAATGGATTCAACCGACTCGAAGAATATCTTGAAAGCGCTCCGGAGGAAAAGGAAAGACTCCAAACGATCCGTCCGAAAGTGGAGAACTACGTGCATAGCCTGGAACGTGAATTGCCTCGGAGTTTCATCATTTTCGCATCTGCTGACAGTGGGATCTGGGAAACGTTCGAACTTCAGGTACCTGTGGAAACGAATTTCTACTGGGAGGAAAATCCTCATCTTGACCAACTGAAGGCTCTGCATAAAGAATATCCTTATACGGGTCTCGTGCTTCTTCAACAAAATCAAATCAAAATTCTTACTTCTGCATTCAGAGAAATTCAGTCCAGCGAGTTCATGGAATTCGATTTGGAAACCGATGACTGGCGTAAGCATGAAGGACCGCATCATGCAGATGTAAGCATGGGAAGCGGCGGCGGAAAAGCCAACCAGCAGGAGGAATTCGAAAGCCGATTGAAAGCCAATCAGCAGCGTTGGTGGAAAAGTCTCGGCAGCATCCTCGACAAAAAAGCAGCCGATGAAAAATGGGAACGAATCGTTCTCGTTGGCGATAAGGAAGAAGCCGCTGTATTGGAAGAAAATATGAATAAAGAAGTTCATGAAACCATCGGAAAAAACCTCTTGAATGAGAATGAGCATAAAGTTGTGGAGAAAATCCTGGCATAACCATAGTGTCCACCGTCCTTTCAGCTGGACGGTGGATTTTGTATGAAGAGAATCTCTGCCGTTCTATAGAATCTGGCACCTCCCCCAACATCCAGGCAAATCAATAATCTACCACAAAACAGGCACATACCCCCCTTTCCTTCATACACTGAGATAAGGAGGTGTGTGTCCGTGCTTTCACGTATAAAATGGTTATCGTTTTCAATTGAATTATTTCTTGCTGTCCCCATCTTTGGGAATATCGCCGGAGAATCCATTCCTTTTCTCCTCTGTTTAATAGCTCTGTGGCATGCGAGCGTATTGTATATTTCAAGGTCGGAAGATCAGCCGATTCTCGGCAGTATCCTTGGAATACTTGCTTCCTTCCTGAACTTCTTCCCGATTATCCGATTGATTGCCCATGCAATCACTGCAATTGTCCTTATCTTTGAAATTCAGAAGGCCCCCGGGATGGAATGACCACGTAAAAAGGATGATTCTCGAAATGAGAACCATCCTTTTTTTATGTTTTACTGAAGCATTCCGCCGGCGTTCTCGTATCTCGCATTGAACTCCTGCAGGAATTGATTCGTGATGCGATCGTCATGGATGATGAGCATATTTTCATCATTCACATTATTTCCGTTTTCACTCCAGTTGGTCGACCCCACAATGACCGTTGGATCACTGTCTGTGTCCGCGTCGATAAGCATCGTTTTGGCATGAAGCTTGCGACTCTCATTGGCTGCGTACACCGGTGCAGGATTCGCCCAGCGTGTGTTTGGATTATTCGTGCTCGTCTGAGTGGCCGTTCTTCCCGTCATTTCAATGCTCGCTGACCACCATTGATTCCAGAAGCTTGGATCGAATACACCTTTTACGTCAAAACCTGTCGGCATTCCCTGATTATCCACATAGCTTCCTTCCCATTTGTTCTTCAATTCGTCCACCAATGCCTGATCGCTCCAGGCGAATATGGTGAAGTACGCATTCTCGTCCGCTTCTGTTTTCACCAGTTCCGTCATGCGCCCGACAGCGTCATCACCTGATGAGAAATAGATTTCTACCGTATCACCACCGACTGTAAGAGAATGAGGCGTGTTATCGATTTTACGGGTGCTGAAATTTGAAACGGTATTATCAGGGGTTGTTGTCCCGCTTCCCCACATTTCTTCAAATTCTGTTTTATAAATAGAGGCAAGCTCAGGTGAATGGACCTCTACGACATGCTGCTGATTTCCGTCAAGAATTCCTTGTTCCATGTTTTCTTCTGAGCCATAAAGTCCTGTTACTGTATAGTTCCAGCTGCCTGTGAAGACCCACTCACCGTCAATCACAGCAAATTTATTGTGCATCTGATTTCCGGGAGAATAATAGCTGTCTGTGTCTTTGTATTCTCCTTCAACAAACATATAGCCTGTTGTCGCCGTATTTCCCACTGTCACGTTCCGCTGAGGGAAATCATTATAGCTTGCCGGTAAATTAAACGTCGCACGCTTCGTTTCATCTTCTACGACAAACATAGGCGAATCCGATAAAATATGGGCATCGTCTCCTGTCCCGACTACTCCATCCTTACCGCGGACAAGCTTCTCCAAGTTTAAACGCATCGTTTCATAGCGTTCTGCGTAGTGGGGATCAGTCCCGTCCTTCGCGTCTGCCAGGATTCGTACATCCACCCCTTGAGAGGCTTTTTCCATTAACGCCTCTACCACCCGTGGCAGATTAATTTCATACGTGGCAAAATCAATGGATGCAGCCGCTGCATTCAGCCGTTTCAATAATCGATCCTCGAGATTGACATTGTAGTTTGCTTCATTCCCCGGCATAGCGTATTGAGTCGATGCACTCTTGTTGAAATATACGTTGATCGCGCCAAGCTCCTCGCTCACATTCGTAAGGGATTCACTCCCGTTACCCGTCGGTGCTGCGGCATTAGCCGCTTTAGGTGTCCCGAATCCACCTTCGTATGAAGTGGTTGCCGTACTCCAATTCGTTGATACGGTTCCACTGACAGATGGATCGATCCTCGACATCGTCGCTTTCGTCGAATTGTCGCCTGCATACCACCCGTTTACTTCATCAATGATGGTACCCGAAGCATCCTTCAAATACAGAATTTCATCTGAATTCCCAAGGCTTCCTGTATATACTTGATCAGCTGTAACGCCTGAAATCGTGCTGTCGCTCGTTCTTTCCAGCAAAAAATAATCCTGTGCTGCAACTGTTCCGCTTAAGGCAATGCTCGGTGAACCGTCCTCGGCTTCAAGTTTCCAACCATCAAGGGCAAGATCCGTTGAAGTGGGATTGTGCAATTCCATCCATTCATTATTATAAGAACCCGTCGTTCCCATCCACGCAACTTCATTAATGACGGCTGTCTGTGTGGCAGCTTCCACCTTCTTATTTCCACCCTGTGGCTGAATCCATCCTCCCGTCAGTAAAAACAGGATACTGATAATCGATAAAGAAACCTTTTTTGTCTTCATACCCTTTCCCCTTTCAGAATGCATATAGATTAAAATGATTACAGTACAAGTATATTTTGTCGCATTTTGTAATGTAAGGGGAGGATGGACATTATTTTTCTAATCATTTTGTAAATTTTGTAGATTCAGTGTAAACCGCCATTTCTATATTCCTACTAGTTTTACTTTATTTACTATTATATTTGGTTTATAGGAAGGAAAACCTTTAGTTAATAGGGAGGAATCTTATATAGGTATAAAAGCTTACAAAAAAAACAGCAGAGTCTTCATACTCTGCTGTTTACAATTCAATTTCCCAATCCTCCCTCATTGCCAAATAAAGAAGGAAAAGTGTGTTTTCAAGCTCTTCATAGGTCTTCCCATCCATATCGATTCCAAGTTTCGGGAACAGGATATCGGCCAATTTTTTGCTTAAATGATTTCGTTCTGAAAGGGGCAGCTGCCGGAAGCGATTCGCGTACGTCCTGACCAGGTTCCATTCTTTTGTATCGAGCTGCTTCAACGTCCACTCTTCAACTGACAGATCTTCTTGTCTAAGGCCACGTTCCCGGATTTCTTTTTCGATGGCTTTCTCTTTCTTCTTTCCTTTCACCCGCCGTTCGTGTACGACGATGGTTCCTGCGACGATGTCACCCAGTCGTTTATGCTTGGAGTGAAGGAAGATCATGATCATCCCGAGAAAATAGGAGACGGGGAGCATGTCGATGATCCTCATTAGATTACGGATAAAGCAGGATAAAAGTGTCACACTATGACCATTCTCCTGCATAACGCGTATCCCCAGCATCCGTTTGCCCACTGTTTTCCCTCCCCAGAAGTACTCCAGTGCGAAGAAATATCCCCAGTTAATGACGAAGATGGTGATCAAGACGAACCCAAGGAGAACTGAGTTGAAATCGAACATATTCAATTTCAGATTATCGTCTGCGAGGACGAAAAACAGGAACACCACAATCGAAATGTTAATGATGGTCAAGATGATTTGATCAATCATAAGGGCTGCGGCACGGCTGCCCAGGCCCGCAGGCTGAAATTTCAGGGAAACATATTCGGGCGTCCTGATATCGACCTGTTCTTCATGCATATCAATTCCCTCCTTTTGGTTGAATTTACCTTTAATGGTTTCTATTTTTTTCTAAACTTACTATAATAAGAGATAAGAAATCAAATGAACGAGTAGGTGTCACGATGAAAGTGAAGCAGTTTGTCAAACAGCACCGGGATGATTGGAAGGCTCTTGAGGATCTCATCGGAACGTTGCGAAAAAGAAAGAATATGACGGGAACGTCCATCGATCAGTTCAATCGCCTCTATCAAAAGGCTGCCCAGAATTTATCGTACAGCCAGACCTATTTCCCCGAAGAAGAAGTGACAGATTATTTAAACGGACTCGTGTCGAAATCTCATAATCTCTTTTATAAAGATCAGATCACGAGTGGAAAGCAAATCCGGCATTTTTTCTCCACGACGTTTATCGGTCTCCTTCTAGATCAATGGAAATTCGTTGTCCTGGCAATGGCATTGTTTACGGTCGGTGCTCTGGGTGCCTTTCTCTCCGTTCTGAATGATCCCCTGCACCTTTATTCCATCCTCCCCCCTGAAATGTCTCAGGGAGTGGATCCCGGGAATCTGGGGAAAAGTGACGGTGAGGTAAATTCTTCCATCATGTCGGCCGCCATCATGACCAATAATATCAAAGTTGCCTTCCTTGCTTTTGCAGGCGGAGTCACATTCGGCTTAATGACAATGTATATGCTTGTATATAACGGCATCATTGTCGGTGCCCTTGCCGCCGTCTTCTGGCATCAGGGAATGAGCTACGAATTCTGGGCATATATCGTCCCCCACGGCATGATTGAGCTTACGGCCATTTTCATTGCCGGTGGTGCAGGATTGTTGATGGGTTATAAGCTTTTCGTACCCGGACGCTTCACACGGGGATATCAATTGAAGGAGCAGGCGAAACGATCCGTCCAGCTCCTCCTTGGTACGATCCCGCTATTTGTCATCGCGGGGCTCATCGAAGGCTTCATCACACCGGCCGCGATCTCACTTCCTGCCAAGTACATGGTCGCTCTGTTGACGATTGCCGGACTGATTCTCTATATGGCCATCGGGAAGCTCCGACTCAGCAGGCTAAACTAACCCTCGATTCATCAGATCAATATAGTACGAAACAGCCGTCGTTGCCAGTTTCTCTTCACGGGCCTCTACCATAAGGAGGCCCTGTTTTTCCCACTTTGACTTCTCCCTCTTTTTGACGAGCATCTGTTTCTGGGCCATACTCTTCATCATCGCCTGTATCTCGTCAACCGGCTCAGACTTTATCCTCTTCACCAACAGTTCATCTTCGATCCCGATCATTAAGAAGAGATGCTGCCTGCGCAGGCGCTGCAAATAATAGAGAGCATTATCTTCATGGAGAAATGTGTGGATATCGCTGAATAATAGCAGCAGACTCCGTTTCTTCTGGACCGTCTGGACGTAATGGAGGACGGCAGCATAATTGGATTCCGCCGCGTCCACCTCGAGATTATAAATGCGGTGGAGGATGGTCTGGAGATGGGCCATCCCTTTGGCAGGCGGGATGTACACCTTCACATTCTTACTGAATGCGAGGACCGATACATAGTCGCCATTCTGAAGGGCAGCCGCCGTAACGGTCAGGGCTGCTTCAAGGGACTTCTCCAGCCGATTCCCTTTCTTCAGCTCCGCCCCCATCATCCGGCCGCAGTCAATGAGAATCGTAATATACTTTCCATGCTCGGGCTCATATTCATTCGTCATCACTTCTCTTAGCTTTGCTGTCTGACGCCAGTTGATCTTTCTGGGATCATCACCTACTACGTAATTCCTGATCTTCGAAAACTCCCCGGCCCCACTCTGCAGCTTCCGGATTTTCACCCCTTCATACAGTAAAAACCGCTGGGCATCTTCCAGTACCTTTCTCGTTTCAGTCAGATCGGGGATGACTTTCACCTTATCCATCGTTTCCACCGTTTTTTGTTTCTCCCATAAACCAAGAGAGCTCCGGTAGCGGAAATAGAGCCTGGTTAATTGATAATCCCCCCGTACAGGGGTTACCACATCATAAGAGGGCTTTACGGTTGAATGACCGGCAAGCTCCCCTTCAAGTGGAAACGTCACTTGGAAATTTTGCGGTGTCCCGTCCAAAAGACGATACGACATATTCCGATCCGATGTGTTATGGATCGTTAATTCAACCGTATAATCAAGACCTCTTTCCATTTGGTCAGGGATGCTCCGCTTCACTTCAACCCTCTTTTTAGAAGGTGAGAACGTCAAGTCAATGAGACTCAAACCAAGAAACAATGCATTCAATATAAAGATCCATGTCCATGACAACCCAACGAGCGTGCCTGCTAAAAGGACAGCTGAAAAACACAGATAGATGACCAACAGCCGCCCAGTCGGCAGGATCCCCTTATCTTGGAACAGTAATCGACCCAATAAGCTCCTGGATGACTTGGTCAATGGTCAGTCCCTCCAATTCTACGTGCGGGGATAGCTGGATGCGATGTCTGAGAGCTGGTCTTGCCACCATCTTGATATCATCAGGGGTGACATAGTCCCTCCCTGAAAGATAGGCCCATGACCTGCCCGCCTTCCCGATCGAAATGGCCGCCCGTGTACTTGCTCCGAAGCGGATCGTCTCCGTTTCCCGGGTTTTCCTGACGATTTGCATGATATAATCCAAAACCGCGTCGCTCAGCGTGACATCCTCGATTTCCTTCCTGATGGATAAAAAGGTTTCAATATCGAGGACTGTCCCCACTTCACTGCGGTCAACATGATTCTCGATCACCTGTTTTAAAACGGACTTCTCTTCTTCAAATGAAGGGAAATCAATATCGAGCTTGAACAGGAAGCGGTCCTGCTGAGCTTCGGGAAGTGGGTAGGTTCCTTCGAATTCAATCGGATTCTGGGTTGCCACCACAAAGAATACCTCTTCTAGCGGGTATGTCGATCCTTGGATCGTTACCTGCTTTTCTTCCATGGCTTCAAGGAGCGCTGCCTGAGTCTTCGCCGGTGTCCTGTTAATTTCATCGGCTAATAGGACGTTGGTGAAAATCGGTCCCTTAATCGTCTGGAAAGTGCTGTCCTTCATGTTATAAATCGTACTTCCGGTTATGTCACTCGGCAGCAGGTCCGGGGTGAATTGAATCCGGTTAAAGCTTCCTCCAAGCAAACGGGACAATGTCTTCACCATTTGAGTCTTCCCGGTGCCCGGGACTCCTTCGATCAATACATGTCCTCCTGCAAGAATCGAAGACAGTAAGAGTTTAAGATTCGTCCCCTGTCCTACGATGCGCTCTTCAAATATCTCCATTAAGGATGTGATTTCTGGTTTCAACGATCCTCCACCTCTTTCCTGAGTAATTCTATTCTTTTTGACCACATGACATATTCCTGTTTACTGATTCTCTCTTTATTCAGCACACCTTTTATCCCCATTAAAAAGGATGCGATTTCCTTTTCGGAAACGGTGCGGAGTCTCCGTTCCAACGGTTCTTTCAAGTCTTCCCACTCTTTACTTGTCGGGATCCCCCATCGTTCCTGGAACAGGAGTCTGACATAATCAGACTGGATCAGAAGGGAAGCTTTGTACTGTTTCCCTTTTAAGTACCACGCTGAAAGGGCCTTGATTCGTTCATTGCTGAACCGGACCATCTCCTCCCGGGGGACAAGGATGCCCCCGAACCGTTTCCCCAGCATCCAAAGCCCGAGTAAGGTGAAGATTGCTAATTGAAGGAGCAGGAGCAATAGCCATTGCGGGTACAGTGTCGCAAGGGATGCCCCGCTTTCTCCTCCGTGGAGGTATTCATCAAACAGGATGGTCCCATCGTCCGCCCCACCTTCTCTTAACAAAAGAAGAATCAGAGAAAGATGATCCTTCTCAAGGATCATCCCATTCGTCATCCAGGCAGGTGTGGTGGAAACAATGAGTTGACCCTGACCCACGTCAGTACTGTAGGCGATTGTTCCATCCACATCATCCAGGAGGATCGTATCTCCCGCGTCTTCTTCAAGGCGGACGCCGGATAAAATATCGGTTTTATATGTATTTCCTTCTCCGTCACGCACAAGGGGTAGCAGTGGATCGTCCCCGATCACTTCCGTCTTGATATCGAACATCCCTTTTGGATTATCCTTCAGAAGGAGGATGGTATTGCCCCGCCTCATGAAATCCTCATACTCTTCCATTTCTTCCTGATCCGGGACTGTAAACGGCTCCGCCATGATCAGAAGCTGGCCGGATTCTTTTTTGGACAACCGGTCAGGTGAAAGGGACCAGCTAGAAATGGCATCCCCTTCGTTTTCCAAATAGGTGTAAAGGGCCTTTATCCCGGTTGGCGAGGGAGATTCTGATACATAGGCCGGATACTCCTTCAGCTTTTCCGGAGAAAGAAAGACTCCGATCACGATGAATGCACCTAGAATCCCCACCAGGGGGATCCACCTTTTTATCGTTAACTTCAATGCCCGATCCTACCTCCTTTCACTTACTCTGTCCTTCTATGAATCTCCGTTTTCCAACCAGCCGCGGGCTTCCTCCTTATAGTGGAGATACTCCTCTTTCTCCACTTCACGTTCACCATACGCAACCTCGTCGAATAGCAGGGCAAGCCGGTAGAATCGATCCGCCCACCTTTGATTCACTTTACGCAGTTCATCGTAATACTCCCAGTTCGTCTTCCACACTCGTGCCTCGAGATACTCCCTTTCATGAAAGTACAGAAGCAGTGCAAGGAACATGTGACGGGTGGCTCTCGTATAATCCTCAAGGGTTTCCTGCTTACGGGCTTCCTCGAGATGTCTTGTATAGGACCACTCCATCTCGTTCATGGATTGAAGGGGCTTGTTCGAGCGGAACCTGCGTCTTCTCACCCCGTTACGCACCGCATTAAATGCTATGACGAGAAGAATGCCCACAACGAGGACAATGAGGGTAATCAGGATACCCGATGCGGCCCCGCCTGTCGGTTCAAGAGAAGGGTTAATATTCCCGAGCAGGTCCCGGATCCATTCCTTTGCCTTTTCCCACATACCCGAGAGCCACCCCTGATTATCCCCAAGGTAGGCTTTGTATTCTTCCCCTTCCAGGATTTCTTCGAGTTGATCCCTTGCTCTGTTTTCATTCAACACTTTCTTCACCTAGCTTTCAGATCAAGGGCCCGGAATCCCGGGCCAGACTGGATACTTCCTTGGTTATATCGTATGGTAGTCATCGATCATTTCATTTAAATCATCCGCGTCATGTCTTGTTTTCAAGTCAAAGAACATCACTCCGAAACCAACAGCGAACAACATGGTCGTAAATAATGTCACCACATTGAGGATCATCCCGTATAAAACACTATTTCCCAATACGAGTCCGAACGTCAATTCAAATGCTGTACTGACGATCCCAATGATCAGGCCGAATACAATATACAATCCAATGATGGTGAATGCACGCTTTTTCGTCAGTCTCCAGCTTCTCCCAAGTCCCGGTGCATCATGCTCAATGGCCGCGGCTCCAAGGTAAAAGCTCCAACGGGTTAAGAGGTAAGCCACTACAGCCGCAACGAGGAGGAACAAGACGATGATGGTAATGATCACCCCAACCCCCGTATCGAACAAAGCAGCACTGAATACCCCTGCGATTCCGATGGTGAAAACAGGGACAAAGATGAACCCAAACACGATCAATCCAAACAGGATACTGCTTCCGATGATCGGCCAAAAACGGGAGAATCCCTCTTTGATGACTAACTTGACCGAGTAGTCTTCATTTTTCCTCATATGATTCAAAGTGAATAATATCGCCGCTTGTGCAATCGGTGACAGAATCATTGTGATAAGACCGATCAGTGCCGTGCCGAGTTCCGCTCCCACATTCACTGCCGGTCCTTCCTCTGCTGAAAACTCTCCTGAAAAACTGTTGACAATTCCATCGAACCAGGTTTCCCCTGACCCTGTCGTTCTAAAAAAACTGACTCCCGAAGCCAGTTCAATGAGAGCCTGCAATAAATAGACAGGTCCCAATAATATAAGAACAATCAGGAAAAAATCTTTAAAATGGTTTTTACTCAATCTAAATGTATGATCCAGTATTTCACCGAATCTTTTCGGCTTACTAAATTGTGCGTTCACGTTCTAATCCCCCTACTGCTTATTTTTCAAAATTTTACAATATATCGCTTATTTTAACATTATTCCTCCTTCAGTTGATGAAATATTTGTCATTTTTCTGCACATATTTCCTGACAGCATCGTATTTCCATTCATATGGTTCCATTTTCATTTAATGCTCTTTGCTTTCTTCTTTCTATACGAAAAAGTGACCCAAAAAGTTTTCTTTTTGAGTCACTTTCTTATATTATTTCACGAGATCATGTTTAAAAGCATAGATGACAGCCTGGGTGCGGTCCTGCACACCGAGCTTGGAGAGGATGTTGCTCACGTGGGTTTTCACTGTTTTCAGGGCGATGAATAATTCATCGGCGATTTCCTGATTCGTTTTTCCCTGCGTCATGAGAAGGAGAATTTCAAGCTCCCGGTTCGTCAATTCCTCATGGGGGTGGGAAACAGTCTTCTGCCTCATCCGTGTCATCATCTTCCCCGTCACTTCGGGTTCGAGTATCGACTGCCCGTTATGGGTTTTACGAACCGCTTCAGCGATTTCACTTGCTTTGGATGTTTTCAGCATATAACTGACGGCCCCTGCTTCAAGGGCTGGATACACCTTATCATCGTCCAGGAAGCTTGTCACAATGATGATTTTCGCATCCGGCCACTCCTGGATGATTTCTTTCGTCGCCTGTATGCCATCCATTTCCTTCATCACAAGGTCCATCAGGATGATATCCGGCCTCAGTTCAAAGGCCAGTTGTACGCCTTCTTTCCCGTCTGACGCTTCCCCTACGACATCGATATCCGCCTGGGCCGACAGATAAGAAGACACCCCGATCCTCACCATTTCATGATCATCGACAAATACTACTTTAATCATTCTTTTCACCTTCATTCTCCACAACGGGAACTTTCACTTCCAAGCGCGTCCCCTTATTTGGCACACTGATGACTTTAAACGTCCCACCGATTTCAATGGCCCGTTCCCTCATATTTTGAAGGCCATACGAGCTCGTGACCTTCGATTCATTCACATCAAATCCAAGGCCATCGTCCACCACTCGTAAGATGATGATGGATTCCCTTTTAATGAGGCGGATGTCGAGGGAAGTGGCCTTGGCATGCCGGAGTGTGTTTGAAACCGACTCCTGCAAAATCCGGAACAAATGATCCTCAATTCCTTTATCAAGACTCATGTCTTCGATTTTCCATTCGATATCAAGAGGAACCTTTTGAGCTAATTCGACCAACAGCTCCTTCATTCCTTCTTGAAGATTCTTTCCTTTTAACGCCACAGGGCGAAGGTGGAGAAGGAGCGCCCTCATTTCAAGCTGCGACTGATGGATCATCTGCTCGACCATTCCAAGCTGCTTCTCTTCATGGGGAGTGCGGCCAGCCGATGGGGTCTCCGTGATGGCAGACATGAGCATCGATGCTGCGAACAGCTGCTGACTGACCGAGTCATGCAATTCCCTCGCCAAACGATTCCGCTCCTGAGATACGATTTCCTGTATCCTTTTTTCCTGCTCCTCGGCTTTTTCACTGGCAAGTTTCTGGGAGTACCGGGCTTGATCGGTGAGATGCTTCCCTAGGGCATCGACCTTTTTCCACACCTGCTGCACTTCGGAGGTGGCCGTTTCAGGGATTGTGATTGTCCGCCCTTGTTCCACGTGATGGAGGGCATCTTCCATTTCCCGCAGCTGCCGCTTATCCTTCAAGCCGCCCCGGATGCCGAAAACAATCCCGATCACAATGCTGAAAACGAGAATGAATCCTGCCCCAGGTATATCCATGATTTCTACTTCCCATAAAAGGGACCAATCCTGTAACGGGTATAAATAAAAGAAGGAAAAGGATAAAAACAGCACCATGACAAGGGAAAAGAGGATACCTGCAACGACCTGCTTACTGACCGTACTCATATTCTCTTCACCTCAAGATCCCCGATCCACATGGAGGTGAAGATCTTCACACGCTGGACCGCTTCATCGTATCCCGGTGTCTGATAATAGAGGGACTGGTTGATCGCTTTCGGCTCCACTTGATCAAAAATCTCAATCGATCCTGCGAGGACCGAGTGATGCACACTCACTTCCACGTCGTACGGGATCAGAATCTCGATATTCCCCAGTATATTCCGGATGGATACAACGGAAGTACCCTTTGGGAGAACGGTATTCCCTATATCGATGACCGAGTCCCCGATGACGCCCTGGATATTGATATCATGCCATTCATACACATCATCCGGCGTCCGCTTTGGACCGAACCATTCATTCTGAAGAGCGGACCTTTTCATGATGAGCGGTTCCTGTGTCTGGGTGAATGTTTCCTTAATGGACGGCGTGATGTATTTCGGATGTTTCTTCGAATCGGCAAAACGTACAATGATAAATAGAAGAATTCCGAATAACAAAAACTTAAACGCGACTGTGTTGAAAATATTGATGGCTAAACTGATGATCCCGAACCACAGCAGAATCTTTCCCGACGTCCTCGGCAGTTTCTTTCGTCCGATATAAATGCAGAAAGCCGCTATTGATAGAAAGACGAGAACCCCCCCATCATAAAAGGAGACTTCCAGCAGTATAAGTAATGTCCCGATTAAAATGATCCAACTGATTCCGTCAGAACGTAAGCGATTCAACATGGGGGTCCCTCCTTTCCGGTTATGTATTTCAGCATTGATCAGTGCTTTTAAAGATTTTCCGACAACCGGCTCATATCCTATGATAAAACGGGGTGAACCCATAATGGGCTCCCCCTTTTTTATTGTTATCTTGTTTTTCTTACCCTAGAATACCATGTTTCAGGACGGAATGGCTTCTGTTTCCTCATTTTTCATTTCTTTTTCCAATTTGGCGATCTTCGCGTCGATTGTGTTCCTGTAATAGGAAGAACTCACTCCATGCTCCAGTTGATCTAAGTATGTTTCAATCTCCTCAAACTTAGAGAATGCCCCATTGTCGTAACCTGTTGATGATTCAAGGACAGAATTCATTTTGTTATGGGCGCGGGCAATATTTTCCCTGCCCATCAATTCCATTCGCTTGATGTACATATCCTTCAGTTTGTGCTTCATTTCTTCATATTTACGCTCAAGCTCTTCAAGCTCTTTTGTTACTTGCAGCTTGGATTCCTGGATCCGTACGGCACGTTCTTCATAGTATTTTTGTTCCTGCAAAGCAAATTCATACAAGCCTTCTTCACTCGCTTTGGATGCTACCTCTGCCTGATACTTTCGTTTGTCGGCTAAAACGGAAGCCTGTTGATACTCTTTTTGGAACTCTTCTTTTAATACATACTGCCTTTCGACAAGCTTTCTAACCTTCTCCACTTCCTGCTCACATTGTCTTAAGTAATGATTCAGGACCGCAATCGGATTTTTCTTTTCCTTTTTATCAATTGCTTCGTGAAGGTCTGACATGACGGTATTTTTCAATCGTTGAAATAAATTTGCCATAATTAACTCTCTCCTTTAGTTTTTTAATTGTGACCATTCCCTTTCAAAGTTCGTGAAGGGATCAGACGTTTTGTCTTCGATGATGACTTCTTCTTTCTTCCAATTCTTATAGATCACATATAGGACATACAAAGCAACCAGCCCGATAATTGCCGGGAAGTTCGATACGGTTGCACTGAATGCGGCAAGGCCGATCAGGGCCCAAAGGATTTTCTTCCCTGTGGAGTCTGTCTTGATGAAACCTTTAAAGCTGTAGTACATGATCAATAAAGAGATCGCAAGCCCCACAATCGGTCCTAAATTTGCCAGCAGTACGATCGCTGCGATTCCTCCTGCTAAAAGCAATCCAACTTTCTTCATATGTTGTTGCCTCCTTTCTTCTTCATGTCTCTATCCTACCTGGTTTCCCGACTTCCCATAACGAGCCGGAGCTTTATTTTCGTATCAGACCTGAGGCTTAGGAAGGGTAGGACTGAACATTAAAAAGGTCCGTCCCTCAATACAAGGGACGGACCTTAACGTGTTTATTTAGTTCGTCAGTTCGAGGAATTCTTCTACATCGGCGATGCAAAGGTTGATTCCTTTTTGCCAGAAGGCTTCTTTAGTGATGTCTTCACCGAGGTGCTTCATGGCGAGATCTTCGACGTTCATAACGGCTGTGTCACGGAGTAATGCCATGTATTTATCTTCGTAGCTTTCGCCGGACTCCAGTGCTTTCGCGTAAATGCTAAGTGAGAACAAGTAGCCGAATGTATACGGGAAGTTATAGAACGGCACTCCTGTAATATAGAAATGGAGCTTCGATGCCCAGAATCGCGGGTGGACCTCTCCCAGTGAATCGGCGAATGCTTCCTCCTGAGCTTCCACCATCAGGTCATTCAACTTATCGACAGACACGATCCCTTTTTTGCGCGCTTCATAGAAACGGGTTTCAAATAAGAAGCGGGCATGGATGTTCATGAAGAATGCCACGCTCCGCTGAAGTTTATCTTCGACGAGGGCAATCTTTTCTTCCTTAGTTCCTGCTTCCTTCACGGCTGCATCTGCCACAATCATTTCGGCAAAAGTGGAGGCCGTTTCTGCGACATTCATGGCGTAGTTGCGGTTCAAGGTATGCATCGGTTTTAACGCATGGGAATGGAATGCATGCCCCAATTCATGGGCAAGTGTCGAAACATTCGACATCGAGCCTGAGTACGTCATGAAGATCCGTGATTGATCACTTAACGGGAATGAAGTACAGAAGCCCCCGGGACGTTTTCCTGAACGGTCCTCTGCTTCGATCCACTCATCCTCAAAGGCTTTTTCTGCAAACTGTGCCATCTCACTTCCGAAGCGGGAGAACTGCTGCAGAATAAATTTCGCTCCATCATCGTATGACATCGTGCCCGTCGACTCTGCCACGGGTGCATCCAGGTCATACCAGTCCAATTTGTCCTTGCCGATCAATTTCGCTTTCCGGTCCAGATACTGGACGAACGGCTTTTTGTTTTTGCTGATGGCCCCCCACATGGCGTCGAGGGTTTCCTGCTTCATTCTGTTGTACTCAAGAGGCTCTTTCATCAATTCGTCCCAGCCCCGCTTTTTATACACATTCAAACGGAAGCCGCCGAGATGATTGAGGGTCCGGGCAAATAGCTCCTCATTCTGTTTCCACGCATTCTCCAATTTGTCGAAAACCTCTTTACGCGTCTTCGGATCCGGACTCGATAGTAGATTATTGGCCTGTCCCACCGAGAGGCTTTTTCCGTCGTGTGTGATGTCCATTGCTCCGACGATTGTGTCGTACATCTGCCCCCAGCCGTGATAGCCGTCGACGGAGAGCGCCCCGATCAAGGATTCCTCACTGCTTGAAAGCTTGTCCTTCGCTTTTTGTCTCCACTCATTCAGCACAAACGTGATCTCGCTCAGGCGATCATGCTTCAGCAGGTCTTCCCACACTTCTTCTTTGCAATCTGAAAGTTGCTGCTGGAATTTGGTGAAGGTAGAAGAAAAATCGGCACTCAGGCTTGTGACTTCGCTTCGAAGAGAATCTGCCTTCCGATCATGCATGTTCTGAGCTTCCAGACAGCTGACAAAAGCTCCTGCCTGGCGCAAATACAACATCACGTCCTTCGCTTCATCAATAAGCTTCCACACAAGCTCCGCATCGTTCGCAGACTGAGGCGGATGAAAGGCAAGGGCATTCTCTGCGAAGTCATCTTTCTTCTTTTCCAATGTATCGAGATGATCCCTGAACTCCGGTGATTCACTTCCTCCTTTGAAAAAAACATCTAAATTCCAAACATTTGAATATGTATGAGTTGTATGGTCCATAATGTCCCCCTAATATAAATGTGTCAATTGTCCCTATCTTATTTCTAATTCTCGATAAAACCTCTAAATCCTTCATGATTTTTTACAATTCCTTTTACCTGAACTCTCTTCATTTGGTTTTTAAACGGATAAAAGTGGAATAGTATATAGCAAACAACAGGTCTCGAAAGGGCTCCTTTCTTGCAGCACCATTACTTTTCAAGGGGGATATATTATGAAGTTGATTTTAAATATTTTAGCCTTCGCACTGGTGATCGTCATGAATACGCTGGCTGTCACACTGCCTTTGAACAATCAATCCACGGAGGAAATCAGTAACAGGCTCGACATCATGATTACTCCTGCAGGCTATGTTTTTTCCATTTGGAGCCTTATTTATCTGCTGATCGCCATCTGGATCATCCGACAATTCCCTAAAGCGAGACGGGAGCTCCCACTTTATCAGGAAACAAGCGGATTATTCATCCTGAGCTGTCTATTGAACTCATCATGGATCCTGTCTTGGCATTATAACTACTTCCTTATTTCCGTCTTTATTATGCTCGGACTACTCATCACTTTGATCGCCCTTTATAAGAGGATCAAAAGCACAGGTCCGTCCCTCCTGGATTCCGCTCCTTTTTCAATTTATTTAGGGTGGATTTCGATTGCGACGATTGTGAATATCACCTATTATTTAACGGACATCGGCTGGAACGGATTGGGGATTTCTGAGCTTGTATGGGCTTATCTAGGATTGATCCTTGCTACTGCACTGGCTTTTTGGTTCCGGATCACACAGCATGACCTCCTCTATCCATTGGTCTTTGTTTGGGCCTTCATCGGGATTGGAGTGAAGAATATGGCAGACCACTCCACCTATTCATATACTGCCTATGCCCTTGCTGTCATCATCCTGATCTTTGATCTTGTATATAAGCGTACACGTAAATGATTAGAAGGTCCGTCCCTCAAGGTGAGGGACGGACCTTTATCTTTGCATAGAATGACACTACCTGACTGACATTAATGGTAGGGGGTGTTAGCATGAATCAGCCAAACAGGAAGGTAACGAAGACAGGAACGGATATTGATGAGGTCAAACGCCGGAATGCAAACTCTGGTCTTACCTACAATCAGGTGAAACAGATGCTTGGAGAGCAGTATACCGGTAAAAAGTAAAAGAAAGCGCCGACTCAATCGGCGCTTTCTTTCTCTTTATCTTCTTTCTCTTTGTCTTCTTTTGCTTTAGTTTCCCGCTGAACGGTCAGCTTTTCCTGAATTTTGTTCAGCTCTTTACATGGCTGAGTCAGGCTGACGATGACATCTCCCTGCTCTATCTTCGGTGAAGAACCTTCTGTGAAGAATTCGATTCTTCCCGTCGGTTTGTGCGCGAACATCAATAGGGTATTCTCATCACGCTCTTGTAAATACTCTTCAAAGGTGTATTTTTCCGTAATATTGGTTTTCCTGAATACGTCTCCACGCTCGACACGTTTATTCAGTTCTTCCCACGTGACATGATTTTGAAAGAGTATGCGTCCTCCAATCGTATGGACCATATCTTCCAGGTCATCATCACGCTTGCTTCTGAGGCTCAGCTGGAACAGGTTATTCCTTCCGACCTCAGGCACGAACGTCGTACATACGAGGGCGTTATAGGAATCGAGTTCCGTTGCCGCGATCATGTATTCATAAGGGGTCATATCCAGATAGTACTCGGTTTGCTCAGATAATATCTCTCCCCGGTAAAATGGGATCCCGGCTTTTCTGACCGAAAACAATCTCTGCCATGAGGAATCCGCAATCAGTACCGGAATCTTCATATTCTGGAGGGTCTTGGCGAATTCGGTACTGAATTTACTTCCTCCGACAATCATGACACCAGGCTGTTCACTGATGGCCAGGTCAAGTTTCTTAGCCAGCCATTTAATCGAAAATCCGTGTGCACATACGGTTGAGAAGACAAGGGCAAAGGTTAGGGACGTCAGGATGGATGCATCCTTAAAGCCCTTGTCCAACAATACTGACGCAAAGTAACTTGAAACGGTCAAAGCGACGATTCCCCGCGGTGCAATCCATCCGACAAGGATTTTCTCCCTGACGGAGAGGTCCGTCCCTATCGTAGAAAGCCAAATCGAAAGTGGACGTACGATGAATAGCATGAGCAGGACGAATGCTATGATGTTCCAATTAAAGATTTGGAATAGGGTATCGACGGTTAAGGAAGCCGTCAACATCACGAATATGGTCGAAATGAGCAGTACCGAAATATTTTCCTTGAAGTGACGCATATCGTCGATGGATGAGATATGCATATTTGCAAGCGTCATCCCCATGGCCGTTACAGCAAGGAGGCCGGTTTCATGTGTAATATGATCTGAAATCGTGAAACAGGCAAGGACAAGTGCAAATACGACAGGTGACTTAAGGAATTCCGGAACATGTCCATTTTCAAAAATAAAGCCCGTGAACTTCCCGAGGGCCCATCCGAATACGACGGCAAACAGGGAAGCGGCAAAGAATAGCAATAAAGAAAGTCCTGTTACATCATCACTTATCAAGAAGTTGATGATCTCAAAGGCAAACACAGCAATCAATGCGCCGAATGGATCGACGACAATTCCTTCCCACTTAAGGATTGCTGCGGGTCTCGGCTTAAGCTTCGCCTGTCTGAGCAGAGGCAGGATGACCGTAGGACCCGTAACGATGAATAAGCCACCGATCACGAAGGCAACAGCCCATGATAAACCTGCAACATAGTGTGCTCCAAGGGAACCAAGGATCCAGGCAAGGAGAGCTCCAAACGTCACGATCCTGAAGACCGGTTTCCCGAGTCCCCTCACTTCGCGGAAATCAAGATTCAAACTTCCCTCAAATAGGATGATGGCAACTGCCATCGATATGATGGGTTTAAACACTTCCCCAAAATCGTCTTTAGGATTGATGAGGCCGAAGATCGGACCTACGAGCAGCCCGACTATCGACATGATGACGATGGCCGGCAGCCTGAATCTCCAGGCCACCCATTGGGAAGCGATTCCCAGTACTCCGACTAACATGATGTTGAATAAAATAGAATCGATCATAGATTTCTCCTTTGGAGGTTATGAAATCAGCCATCATAACAAAAAAATAGTATGTAGGTGTTACAGATTACAAATAGAATAAAAGGTCCGTCCCTCCTATTGCAAAACAAATGCCTCGAGTGAGCACATTTGTTTTATATAGTTTACATTTTTATGGCTGATTTTAACCAAAGAGTCGTTTCCAGTTCCCTGCAGATGGTCACGTAGTGGAGCATGGTAATCAAGACGGCTCCTGCATTCATACCCAGGATGACGCCTTCCATTCCAAAACGGGAACCGAGCAGGTAAATGAGTGAAAACGAAAAGACACTGGACCATACGGTATGAAGAAGGGCATCCTTCACCAGTCCCAGCCCGATCAAAAAGGCTTGGAGGGGAAATACCAAAAAATGAAACAGGAAGTATGGCCAGAGCAGCTTTAAATAATAGGCGGAGGAAACAGAGTGAAAAAACGTCCCTGTTATGTAGTCTCCGAGAGTATAGTAAATAAACACTGCTGGTACACCGTAGCCCAATGTAAGCCACATCACTTGCTTAAGATGGGTCAGGATCCCATCAAAATCCTTCGATGAAACTTTTTCCGAAACGGTCGGGATCAAAACGATCAGCATTGAAAAAGCAATGAATGAAGGAAAGAACCCGATGGTGAGGGCAATTCCCGCCAGCATCCCGAAATGTTCATTCGCATCCACTGCCCCCATCCCCGAAAGGACGAGGGCCCATTTAATCAGAAAAGGCTGGATGGCATGGGTCAGTGCATGAAAGATGCGAAGGACCGTCGTCGGGATCGAAACAGATAGCACTGACTTTCTCATCTCACCTGTTGAAAGTGTAGAATGGCTGTTCTTTCTTTTACCCTTAATTTCAAGAACGTAAGCATGAATCAAATATACAAATACCACCACTTCACTGGCAATTAACGTTCCAAGGGCAATGAAGATGGATGTATCGATGCCAAAGGATAAAAATTGATAGATTGACACTAATAAAAATAATTGAATTCCCTTACGAAGAAAATTCGCTGCTGCAATTTTCCCCATCTGCTGAATCCCCATGAAATATCCTCTTGTGATCGAAGTGATGGCCACAATCGGGATCACGATCAGGACCAGCCAGCGAATCCCCGGGTGATATCCTTGAAATAAAGGAGTCCAGGCATACACCATCACCATGATCAATAACAAAATGCATGTCGTGATCACCGCAAACCGAAAGGCATAGTGCAGCATCCCCCTGTGATATCGTTCCTCCTTTTCTGCAAAGAATTTGGAAAGGCTGATCGGCAATTCCATGCTCGATAAAATGACGATCAAAAACACCGACGGCAGAATCGACATGTATGTGCCAAGCCCCGCTTCCCCAAGCTCACGGGCCAGAATCATATTAATTACAAACTCCAGGCATTCCCCTAAGAATGCCGTCACCACCAACACCAATGTACCCCTTAAAAACAGACTCATACGCTTGTACCCTGCCTTTATGTAAGATGGTCTATTCTATGATGGTTGTCCGGGGAATATGAGGCGGGGTGTGGATGGATCATAGTTCTCGTCTTTATTTTCATTCCACATAACAAAAAGCAGCCCCCAAAAGGACTGCTTTCCAACTAACGGATCATAAAAGTGGCGATCGAATGCAATGGCAGCGTCGTATTGAAATTCCCCTCACCGCATGCAAGCGAAATCTCTTCCTCATGGTCATTCGCATTCATCACAATGACGACGATCTCCCCGTCTGGATTTTCAAAGGAAGTAGCCGATACACTGTCATTGGAAATCTGACATCCGATACGTCTTGCTCCGACTTTGATATATTTGCTGAAATGCCCGATGTAATAGTACGAGCTGTTGTACCGGACATCGTCATTCACCGTGTCGACGATCACCGGTGCATCGCAGTAATTCCCGACATGATTCGGTCCGCCTTCTTCGTTCAGTACCATATTCCAGTCGATCCACGCTTCAAGATAATTGTTCAAATCACCGATGATATTACGGCCATAGCGTTCACCAGTATCCCAGGCGCCGGGTCTGACCCCGCCTTCGATGCATCCTTCTGTAAAGATCAAATGCTTATCAGGGAAGTCATGGTGCACTTTAGAAAGATTTTCAAACTCCTCTGAAACGTACCAGTGGACCCCTGTCCCCCAGACATACTTCGCCGCTTCGGGATCTGAAAGGACGGCCTTGGCACGTTCATGGATCACATCACGATTATGATCCCAGATGATGACCTTCACATCCCCATGGCCATGTTTCTCGAGGGACGGACCTAGATGATTTTTAATAAAGTCCCGCTCTTCTTCCCCTGTGTACAGGCATGAATCCCACACCTGTTTCGCTTCCGGTTCATTCTGGATCGTCAACCCCCAGATTCCGATCCCCTCTTTCTCCATCGCCTCTATGTACTTCGAGTAGTAGTCTGCCCATACAGATTGAAACTCGGGCAACAGTTTCCCGCCGTTGTTCATTTCACCGTTAGTCTTCATCCAAGCAGGTGGGCTCCACGGTGAAGCAAGTATGGAAAGCTCTTTCCCTGCCACTTCCATCGCTTCCTGGATAAGCGGGATCACAAGCTTTTTCTCCCGATCGATGGAAAAGCTCTTCAGTGAGGTATCAACATCTTCCACATACGTATAATTCCCTAATGAAAAATCACAGCTGTTGATATGCGTCCTTCCGAAGCGGTAACCAATACCTTCTGCCGGATCGAAATACCGGTGAATGATTTCTTCCCTTTTTTCGGGGCTGATGAGGGAGAGACTGTGAGCCGCCGCTTCGGTGAAAGCACCGCCAAACCCCAACATTTCCTGAAATTTCTTCTCCGGATCGAGTTGGATGTGCGTGGAAGCACGTCTTCCTGAAAAAGAAACCGGTTCTTTTTCAGAGAACCGATCTCCTGTTTCTTTTGCTGTCAAAATTACCTTCATATTCATTGCGTTACTTCCTCGGCATTTGTATGAAGACCATGCTTCTCTTTATGGTTCCGGATGACTTCAGCATAACGGAAGGCACTGTCTTTCCAGATTCGCTCCTGCGTATCGAAGTCGATATAAAGGATGCCAAACCGCTTATCATAACCGAAGCTCCACTCAAAGTTGTCCATCAGTGACCATAGATAATACCCTTGGATGTTCATGCCTTCTTCATTAAGGTCAGAAACCGCTTGAAGATGCAGATTCAAGTAGTTGACGCGTTCGTGATCATGGACTCTTCCATTCTCCAAAACATCGTCATACGCCGCTCCGTTTTCTGTGATATAGATTGGCAGATCCGTGTATTCCTCTCTCAGGCGGCGAATAAGATCTTTGAATTCATTCGGCGCGATGTCCCAGCCCATGCCTGTTTTTTCATAATCGGAATAAGCTCCTTTATGCATAAAATCATTGGCGGCACTGAACTCAACAATCCCCCGGCTGTAATAATTGATCCCGAAGAAATCACATTCCGTTGAAATCAGGTCCATATCCCCTTCCTTGATGAAATCATAAGTATGAACGTATTTCGAAAACAGGTTCATCATGTCTTTCGGGTATTCACCTTTGAATACAGGATCCAGGAACCAGCGGTTGGAATATCCGTCCGCATTGTTGGCAGCAAGAAGATCGTTCACTGAATCGGTATTTGGATAGACTGGTGATAGGTTGAGCGTGATTCCGATATCTGTCACGGACTTGAATTCCTTCTTCAGCATCTCAACCGCTTTTCCGTGTGATAGCAACATGTGATGGACCGCTTTTACTGCTTCATCCAGATTGGTATGACCTGGAGCATGGACCCCTTGATGGTAACCGAGAAACCCTGCACACCAAGGTTCATTATGAGTGATCCACGAATCGACCACAGCATCAAGTTCCGTGAAGCACGCTCTTGCATAGTCCTTGAACCATTCTACAGATTCACGGTTGACCCATCCGCCTTCTTCATGGGCCCACATCGGTAAGTCCCAGTGATACAATGTCACGGCAGGCTTGATTCCTTCTTCTTGAAGTCTTGCCGCTAATTTTTTATAAAAGTCCATCCCTTCCTGGTTGTACTTACCCTTTTCAGGAAAGATGCGTGGCCAGGCAATGGAAAAACGATATGTGTCTACACCAAGACGCTTGATATGCTGGATGTCTTCTTCGAATCGGTGATAATGGTCACATGCGAGATCACCATTATGCTGCTTGTATACTTTCCCTGGAATGTCACAGAACATATCCCAGATGGAAGGAGTTCTCCCCCCTTCATTATGTGCACCTTCGATTTGATACGATGATGTGGCGGTTCCAAAGGTAAATGTTTTATCAAATTTCATAGGTCATTCTCTCCTCTATTCTTTGATTGATCCTGCTGAAATGCTGTTGACGATATATTTAGACAGGAATAGGAAGGCAATCATGATTGGTACGACTGAAATCGCAATCCCTAAGTACATCGATCCTAAATTTTGCGCTACTTGAGATCCCTTCAAGAATCCCATCAATACTGGCAGCGTATACTTCTCAGGTGAGAATAGGATCACGAGTGGCATGATGTAGTTATTCCATGATCCGATGAACGTGAAGATCGACATCGTCGCAACGGCCGGCATCATGATCGGAATGGCCACCGTATGGAAAATCTTGAACTCACTTGCCCCATCGATTCGGGCTGCTTCGATTAAACTTGGATGAAGCGTCGTCTGGATGTATTGTCTTAAGAAAAATACGACAAACGGACTTGCTATTGCCGGAACGATCAGTGGAATGAAGGAATCCAGGATTCCCAGATTCTTACTCAGTTCGTAAAAGCCGATCAGCCCCAATTGTCCTGGAACCATCATCATCACAAGCATGAAGACGAACAGGAAATTCTTCCCCCTGAATGTGTAAAAGGCGAATCCATAGGCAGTCAAAGCTGAGAAATATCCTGATAATAAAGTCGTAAGGACAGAGATGATCAGACTATTCTTGAACCCCGACCAGATGTTTACGTACTCCATCATCGTGGTGTAGTTTTCAACTAAAGAGCTCCCCGGTATCAAGGTGAATCCTGACAGGATCGCTTCATTTGATCTTGTCGCATTTACAAGCATCATAAGGAATGGGATGAAGCAGACAATCGCCATCAACACAAGTACGATGTAGATGATGCTCTTCACAATCGTATTTCTGGTCTTCAGTTTGGACTCATGTGGCAGAAGTTCAGCCTTTGGCTTTTCAACCTTTTGAGTCGGTACATTTTTTTCTACAGCTGTTTTTCCCAACATGCTTACACCTTCCTTGCTTGTTTGCGTTCATTTCCATACATCCCTTTGAAGACAATCGCCGAGAAGATCAAGGTAATGACGAACAATCCATATGCGACAGCTGATGCATATCCATAGTTATTAAACTTGAATGCCTGATTGTACAGATACAGCACCATGGTATTCAGTGACCCATCCGGAGAACCGATTCCGTCTGTCAGAAGCATCGGCAGATCAAACAGCTGAAGGCCGCCGATCAGGGATGTGATCATGATATAAAGTAAGATCGGTTTCAATAAAGGAATGGTGATCTTCGTAAAAGTCTGCCATCTGTTTGCACCATCGATCAAGGCAGCCTCGTAGTAGTCCTTCGAGATTCCCGAAACACCCGCCATGACGACAATGAACGAATGGCCGAACCACATCCAGGTAAGGATCAGGGAAACGGAAAGCTGTGCAGTCGCAGGCTCGTTCAGCCAATTAATCGGTTCTGATATAAGACCTATATTTAATAGAATCATATTTAATGATCCGTGCTGCCAGTCCAGCAGGATACCAAACAACAAAGCGACAGAACTGATCGTGATTAAATTAGGTAAATAAAAGATCGATCTGAAAAATGCCAAACCTCTCAACTTCATTCTCATATCAGAGAAGATTAATGCGAGTACAAGGGCAAGACCAATTTGCAGGGCAAAGTTGATTCCCCATATTTTCCACGTGTTAAAAAATGCTTCCACAAAATAGCTGTCCGTGAGTAAACGGGTATAGTTGGCAAGACCGATTACTTCCGCTGTCCCGCTTCCTGAATAGTTCGTAAAGCTATAGTAGAATGTAAGAGCAACAGGATAAATGCTAAATATTAAAAAGATGATCCAAAACGGGGCAATAAATAGATAACCATATCGATCTACTTTCTTCATTCCCCAGCCCCCCTAGTTGTTAATAGATTATCGGCAGGTGACATGGAATCACATCACCTGCCATTGACTTTTACTTCTTAGTTTTTCGGTACTTTTATATCCGGATAAGCGTTTTGAGCTTTTTTATAGAATTCTTTAATGGCATCGTCTTTGGATTTCTTTCCGTCCACATACTGTTGGACAGCGTTTCCATAGAACGTGTCAAGCTGTTGATCATACTTAGTTACAATACCAGGCTCGATTTCTTTCGCCTGCTCAAGGAAGAATTGATAGTTGTTCTGTCCGCCAAGGAATTCACTGCTGAAATCATCCTTGATCGCATTTGTTACCGGATTGTAGGCAAGGACATCGCCCGTTTCTTTCGCCCAATCTGTCAGGAATTCGTCATCCTGAGTCATCATTTTCACAAAGTCATAAGCAAGTTCTTTGTTTTCTGATTTGTTGTAAACCCCTAACCATGTTCCACCCCAGAAGTACGGGCTTGGTCCACTTGTCACAGCCCAGTCACCGGTAGTTTCCTTTACATTCGTTTTCAGAACACTGTGAAGTCCCCAAGTCGGAAGAACATATGAGAATACTTGTGTTTCTTTCTCTTTACCGTTTTCTTTCATTTTGATCGGCTTATCCATCGCTTCGAACCAAGACGGAGACCATTCAGCAGCAAGAGCTGTATAGTTGTTTTCACGTAGTTTCTTTGCAGATTCCATATATTCGATCTTTTCATCTGTCAGCTGCAGCTCATTTTTATCATTCACCCAAGGTTGAGGATTATCTCCTTGTGAGAACCAGCGGATTGAGCCCTCATCCGGGAACATGCTGTAGCCTTTTTCCTTCATCTTTTCAGCCACTTTGAATACATTTTCCATTGAATTCATCATGTTTCCTACTTCTGTTGGATCATCTGTACCAAGCACTTCTTTCGCGATGCTTCTTCGGTAGAAAATTCCACCAGGGGTCGTTTGCCATGATAAAGCTCTTACATTTCCGTCTTTATCTTTACCTAAGTCGAATACATAAGGTACATATTTATCTTTAATTTCATCAACATTGTATGGTTTTTCTGATAGGTTTTCCCAGTAACCCGCGTCCACCCATTGTTTAAGGAACGCGATTTCTCCTGTGAATACATCAGGTGCACCAACGCCACTTTCAAGAACAGGCTTTAATTTCGTCGGATAATCGGCAATCGGAACGATCGTCAATTCTACCTTCACACCATTTTTCTCTTCAAACTTCGTGATTGGCTTCTTCAGTTCATCCGTGAAGGACCATACCTTTAAATCTACGTCTTTATCTTTTGAGCTACCCGATGACTTGGAATCTCCCGAACAGGCCGAAAGTACCCCTGCAACCAGTACCACCGTCATGAATATTGCCAAAATCTTCTTCATCTTAATCCCCCTTTTTCATTTGTAAGTATTGAAACGAAAGCGGTTTCGTTTACTTTCAATTAAAAATATCGAAACCGGTTTCGAAATTCATAAAAAAATATAGATTATTTCTTTTTTTCTTTTTTTACCAGCGTACAAGATTCCCTGATGATGAGGTCCACCGGAACGACTTCTGTCGTTATCAGCTTCTTCTTCTGGATGATCTGCTTCATCAGTAACTGTCCCGCACGTGCACCGATCAGGTCCGTATCCTGTCTGACCGTGGTCAGCTTCGGTGTGAGGTAGGAAGACATTTCAATATCATCATACCCGATGATGGAAATATCCTCAGGAATTCTTAGTCCCTTCGCTTTGATGGCTTCCATGGCACCGATGGCCATGTGATCACCTGCAACGAAGACTGCTGTTGGGACTGTTTCAAGTTCCAGGAGTGTTTCCATTGCAACTCTTCCTTCTGCAATCGAGAACATCCCGCCGTTAACAAGATACCCATCAAGAATTGGGAGATTCTGCTCGTCCATTCCCTTAGTGAATCCCTTGATCCGCTGTGCTCCGGCATCGATCGACGGATCCCCTGAAATATGGGCGATTCGGGTGTGGCCCAAAGAATGCAGATAATTCACAGCCAATCTTCCACCTTCAATATTATCGGAATAAACAACACTGCAGTTCTGATTGCTCATGTCGATCACGACAATCGGGACGTGATTATTGATCATATCCTGAACCTGTGGATCATTTGGGTCTGAGCAGATCACAACGATTCCATCCACGGCACGATACAAAAAATGCTCAAGATAACTCGTGTCCCGATTCCGGAGGTTCCGTGAAGCAAAGATCAAATCATAACCTTCCCGTTCCACATACTTGCGGAAACTTTCAATAAGGGCACTGAAGAAAGGATGCTTCAATCCGACCTCATTGTCCTCTGCAAACATGACCCCGATCGTCCAGGATTTCTTCGTTGATAAGGACTGGGCATGGGCATTGGGTAAATAACCCATTTCAGCCGCTGCATCGAGGATTTTTTGCTTCGTTTTTTGACTCACATCTGTGTAATTGTTAAGAGCCTTTGAAACGGTCGTACTGGAAAACCCAGTGCGTTTTGCTAAGTCATAGATTGTAACCATTACTGTCTCCTCTTCATCGAAAGCGCTTTCGTTAATTGTTATTATAGTCCAGACTATTAAGGGAATCAATACTAATTTTTAGAAAACTTTAAAAAATTGGTTGGTTTATTTTGGTATATAGTTGATTGCAGGTCCTCCCATAAAAAAAGCAGCCCCGCTACAGGACTGCTTTCCCTCTTTCTATTCTTTCACTACCTTGCGCTTACGTCCACCGATCTTCCCTTTGATTTTCATCAGGATTTCATACACGATCGGTACGATGACAAGCGTTAAGAGTGTCGAACTGGTCAATCCTCCAATAACCGTGACACCGAGACCTTTCGAAATCAGTCCACTTCCTTCAAGGCCGAGTGCCAATGGGAACAGAGCCCCGATTGTGGCAATGGCTGTCATGAGGATCGGGCGGAGTCGGGTAGAACCGGCTTCGAGTAATGCTTCCCGTGTGGATAGACCTTCTTTTTCCTTATGAATCACACGATCGACAAGGACGATGGCATTCGTTACAACGATACCGATCAGCATCAGTGCCCCGATCATAGAAGAGATACTGATTGTTTCCCCTGCGATCAATAACCCTACCAATGCTCCGATAATCGTGAATGGCAGTGAAAACAGGATGGCAAATGGTGCAAGGCCGCCACCGAATGTAATGACAAGGATCAGGTAGACAATCGCAATCGCTGCAAGCATCGCTAATCCAAGTTGAGTGAAGGACTCCTTGATATCTTCTGTCACTCCACCCATATTCACGTCCACACTTGATGGTACATCAAGTTTATCGATTTCTTTCTGGATATCCTGAGATGCTTTCGACACATCATCGGTCTTCAGTTCTCCACTCACTTGAGCAAACACTTTTCCGTCCCGTCGTGATACGGTATCGGACGTTTTACCTTCCTGAACCTCAACGACGTCTTTAATCGGAACTTCCATGCCCAATGGTGACTGGATGGTTTTATCCGTTAAGTCGCTGATGCTTTCATACTTTTCTTTTTCAACATCCAGATAGACATTCACTTCTTCTCCATCTTTTTCAATGGTCGTGAGGACCGGACGCTGGCGTGTCTGACCAAGTTCCATGGCGATTTGACCTGCCGTCAGGCCAAGCTCGCTCAATTTATCCTGATCCGCGACGAAGGAGTATTCGTCATAGGATTCGGAAATGCTTGATCCGACCTTTTTGAAATCTTTCTTGTCTTTCATCATGTCTTGAATATCGTTGACAACAGGTTCGATGTCTTTAAGGGTTTCCCCGTATACGTACACGACGATTTCATTGCTGCCGGCACTTGCGGAGAAGTCCTGTGATGCCCATTCGCCTTTGTCAGTTGATTTCTGCAGGTCTTTGATGACCTTTTCTTTTTCTTCAGAGAAATTTTCTGTATCGTCATTATACTGAACGTAGAAGATCGCATTGTTTGAACTTCCCGGACTCATCGGATTTTCCCCGCCGACAGAGTATTGAATCGTATCAGCGTCTTTACGTCCCTGGAAGTATTCCTCTGCATCCTGTGCGATTTTCTCCACATCTTCTTCGGTTTGACCGGGATCTGGTTTATAGGTCGCCATGACCATCTTCTCTTCATCGGATGGAAGGAAACTTACCCCAATAAGCGGAACAAGGAACAAGCTTCCCACCAACATGGCGATGGCAAGGATCGACGTAATGATCTTATGGTTCAACGTCCAATTCAATACACCTTTATACCAAATCGCTAAACGGCTTTTCTTTTCTACGTGTTTCTTTCCTACACCCTTTTTAAACATGGAGTGAGCAAGCATCGGTACGATTGTAACCGCAACAAGAAGTGACGCCAATAAAGCGAATACGATCGTTAAGGCGAACGGTAGGAATAGCTCACCGATCATGCCTTGAACCAAGCCTAATGGAAGGAACACGGCAATCGTGACGATGGTTGATGACGCGATCGGAACGAACATTTCTTTCGTCGCTTCCCGGATCAGGTCTTTCCCTTTCAGCAATTCACCTTTCAGTGACATCCTTCGGTAGATATTCTCTACTACGACAATGGAATCATCGATAACACGTCCAATGGCAACGGTCATCGCTCCAAGGGTCATGATATTCAACGTGATATCCATCTGTTTTAGAAGTAAAATCGCGATTAATAGCGATAACGGAATCGATACGACGGAAATAAGCGTCGATTTGATATCCCGTAAGAACAGGAGAATGATGATGACCGCGAACACAGCACCGAATAATGCCTTATTCAGCATCGTGCTGACAGATTCCTCGATCGGTTCACCCTGGTCAAATGTAGAAATGATTTCTACTCCATCGATATCTTTCTCAAACGTTTTGACTTCTTCTTTGACAGCATTGACAACATCGACCGTATTGGCGTCTGCTGTTTTTACCACTTGAAGTCCGATGGATTCTTTTCCGTTCGTTCTGGAAATAGATTCTGCTTTCCCGGTCAGTTTGATATCAGCAAGATCTGATAGTTGAACCGTCGGGACCTTCATGCCGGCAGGTGCTTGTCCAGTAGCAGGAGCCTGAGGAGTCTGCCCTTGTCCCTGCTGCCCTTGTGCTGTTGCCCCACCCGGCGTCACAGGGATCTTCATTTCTTTCAAATCTTCAATCGTTGTAATATTCCCATCGACCATCACGGATTTCTGACTGTCTTTAAACGTGTATAATCCCAATGGGGCAGTCACATCAGAGCCTTTGATGATATTTTGAACGGTTTCTTCCGTCAGTCCATATTGTGCAAGCTTATCCTGGTCAAAAACGACCTGTGCCTCTTGCACTTGCTGGCCGGATGCCTGGACCGAAGCAACCCCGTCCACTCCCTCGAGCTGAGGAATAATGGTATCTTCTACTGTTGATGTTAATTGAGCTAAAGATTGGTCTTCATTCGCCACACTGAGAGCGATGACCGGGAAAGCGTTAAAGCTCAATCGTGATACTTCCGGCTCGTTCACTCCGTCAGGAAAAGAAAGATCCGAAAGAGCCTCTTCCACTTCGGTCTTTGCTTCATCCATATCTTTCGAAAACTTGTATTCTATTTGAACGGCTGAAGCATTCTGGTATGATGTTGAGCTGACAACATTCACCCCATTTAGATTCTGCAACCGTTTCTCAATTGGTTCGGACACCTTGTCTGCTACATCTTCAGGAGTAGCCCCGGGATACACCGTTGTCACACTGACAATCGGGGTATTGATGTTAGGCAGGGTTTCGAGCTTCATATTAAATCCTGAATATAAGCCTGCAATAATGACGATGATCGTCATCAGCCACACAGCAAACTTATTCTTAAGTACGAAATTGATAATCCTGTTCACGTCGTATTCATCCCTTCTCTCTATTTCTGACCGACTAGTCATAACAACATCTAATATAACTGACCAATTAGTCATAAGTCAATATACTTATCAAAGAAAAGGTTTATTTTTTGTGACCAATCGGTCATAATATGTGTAAGGAGTTTATCAAGGAGAGGAAAGTATGAAAGAAAAAGAAAAATTAATCATAGAAACATCGATTAAGCTGTTTGCCACGAAAGGATTTAACGCTACCTCCGTTCAAGAAATCGTGAACGAATGTGATATATCAAAAGGTGCCTTTTATTTGTATTTCAAATCAAAGGAAGCTCTTCTGTTTGCCATCATGACCTACTATTTTAAAATGATCACTGACAAAGTAAACGAAATTGAAAACGAGGATCTTCCTCCTTATGAGAAATTCCAAAAGCAATTAGAGTGTCAGCTCATTGAAATTTGCAAGCATAAAGAGTTCATCATCATGCAGATCAGAGAGAACGCCATGCCGTTCAATGATGAAATTCATGATCTCCTAAGCGAGATGAAGATGAACACCCACCGGTATTACAGAAGAAGATTATTCGGGATATACGGAAAAAAGATAGAGCCCTATTTCTGGGACATTACCATGATGATTCAAGGTTTTTTCCATTCTTATTTAGAACTCGTCATGCTGGATAAGATCGATCTGGACTTTTCTTACTTGTCCCATTTCATATTAAAACGGACGGATGATTTAGTCGAAGGTTTGCTAAGGAGTGGAGATGCGCCGGTGCTTTCCTTTGAAAAATTGGATGATCTGGTAAAGGACTTTACCTCTTCTACCAGAATCACTGAGTCGACCCTTGTTCATATGATTCAGGATGCACTCGAGATGACAGAGGAAGAGAATATCCGGATTTCCCTGGAGGTCATTAAAGAAGAAATCCAGAAAGACAAAACCCGGCCCGTCGTCATTAAAGGAATGCTTGTGAATCTAGCGGAAGATGCTTCAATGAAGCATCTAATGAATGCTTTGAGACATTTTTATCAAATTCAATGATGAGGTTTGGACAACACTAAATATGCTTGTGTAAAGCCATAAATAAATCCGAACGAATTCGATTTCCATAAGAATTTCGAATAGTCGTTCGGATTTTCTTTTATCCCATCCACTTTTCCCCATATGTCCTAAAGCTCCTGGATCTGCTCGGATTCATGTATGGTCACTTCTTGGTTGAATGTCCCTATTGCCGCCCGGTACATGCCATAGGCAACCTGTTGGCCCGGAATGCTTCTGTATCGTTTCAATCTGCCCACCATGACAGGGCGGACGGCTCTTGAGAAGATTTCCCCCGCTTTCTCACCAAACCGGAATTCTTGCCTTTCCCCGATTAAAAGGGATGGCCTGAATATATGGAGTGATGGAAAATGAAGCTCCTTCAATTCCTTCTCCAAATTCCCTTTGACCTTACTATAAAAGAACAGTGATTCCGGATTTGCACCAATCGATGAGATCACGAGATACTGCTTTGCTCCATGTGATTTCCCGAGCTTCCCAAGTTGAATGGGATACTCGTAGTCCACTTTCTTAAAGGCATGTTTCGTCTTGGCTTTCTTGATCGTGGTTCCGAGGCAGCAAAACACATCATCAATTTCCTCATGGGGCAGAAGCTTCATTCCATCAAAGGAAATGATCCGTTCATCCAGTTTCTCATGTTTCACCCCGCTGTCCCTTCTAACAAAGGAAATCACTCTTATGTATTCAGGACTCTTCAGGAGTATATCAATCAGATGGGAACCGACAAGGCCCGTCGCTCCTGCGATTAAGGCTACTCTGGACACAGAATCCCCCCCTCTCTCTATGAATGATTTTTCTTTAGTATAATGCATATTCATATAAAATCCTTATGTAACCACTATTAGCCTTTCCCCTATAGCCTTCCACCTGCAAAGGCGTTAATCAACGTTTGGTGATTAACGCCTTTCGGTTACCCCTATAGCTCTTCATCTTCAAAAAACTGCTGTAACTTTTCCTCTTGTTCAGGACTCGCTCTTTCTGTCGAATAAGGGTTATCTTTTACTCCTTGCGTATCCATATTTGTTTTGATTGCGAAAAATGGACCTTTTGGTTCCTCCGCTATGACACGGTCATTCAACTCTTTGAAGTCCGGCATTTCCTTGTTTCCTTTATCCATCTTATCTGGCTCCTTCCCGGCTTTTTTCCGTATTTTTATAAGCAATCAAAACGATGTCCTCGGCAGATTGCTGACAAAGTTCACTTTCCATACTTTTCACTTTATTCAAGGCATCTTCAGACAAATCCGCTACGGGAAATTCTTTCATATTCAACGCTGACCCCTCCTATCCATTCTCGTTCGCTTGTCCGATCACTTTCTCTGCGATGACACCGTTCCCTTCTTCCACCGCATGATGTTCCTCCAGGGACTCTCCCGGAACATACACCTGGCTCGGGTTGCGCAGCCGGTCATTCATGGTGAATTCAGGATTCAAAGGGGTGTCCATACGCATTTTTTCAGATTTCTTATCTCTGTCCATTCGTACCACCTCCACTATTTAGTATGGCTAGTAACAGGAGAATCATTCCAATATAAAAGGCGCCTGAGCAACCACCGTCGCTCAGGCGCCATTCATCATGTTAAACCCATGTATAATCCTTTCCCCAGCTTTCCCTGGCAAGGACCTTGATTTCGTCGACTACCTCATTCTCCACCGCAAATGCATCACCCTGCTCATACGGATTGTAGTGGAAGGCATAGAGCCGGGAAACAAACTCATGGAAAGGAAGGGAGCATTCTCCTTCCAATTCCCCGTTATCCATGACGGAAGGTTCGATCCCCTGGCCCCAATTCTGCGAACCGTCATTGTTCGGATTATAGAAATAGATCCGATACTCACCCTTTGGATCTTGAGTGATACGGAGAATGGATACGGCGTGGAATCCAAGGAGCTTACCGTGGACATTCGTTATGAAAATTCCAACTGGATTCGGATAGATCAAACCATAGTCATCATTGTATTCCGGATGATGGGTGGCATAAAAAAGTCTGACAAAACCAGGATAATCAGATATGAGCCCTGTCAATGGATCGATCACCGTGCTGAACCCCTTTTGGACCCAGTCACCATAAAACTCCGGATTCACCCAGCGATGTCCATCTTCGCCTCTAAGGGAAACCCTTCTCATCATTTCACTATAAATCCGGTCAAGGTGAGGGACGAGAACCAGTGAAACGGGATCAAGTTCCTGATGAAGTTCAGGTGCCAATCCTCCGCTCAAGTCCTTAGAATGAACAGGTGTCCCTTCAAACATAATATCGATGTCGCCGTCTCTTGCCGCCCTAGGGATCAGTTCAAGCAGATACCCGGGAGCATGCTGCGCCCAAAGGCTGATTCCCCGTGCTGTTTGACAGGTAGGGTTCAATCCCTGTCCAATACCGATAGGCTGTCCGAGGACATTGATCACCCCTGCAAGGAGAACGGAATTTGCGGTGATGCCGTCTCCCGTTTTACACGAATTCATAAGCGTCTTTCTCACTTCTGCCCTGATATCAAGTTCGATTAGTCTTTTGAGTCCCGGTGAAACGGGGGAATAAGAAAGAACCCCACGTTCAAGCATGAGAGCAAGCCCGTATACAGACTGCTTTGTGGCCGGGAAGATCGCCACTTTCACTAGTTGAAAAACAAGCTCGCTATTTTCATCCAGGTTTGCTTTTCCTTTATCATTCAACTGAAGTGCGGCGGGTACAAGCTCAGGCAATTTTCTGCATAAATATCTCAGAAGAATGGCGTGCTGAGGAGCGACCAACCCTGTTTCGCGCATGGATCCGGCGAACGTAACGGCCTCCTTCTCCAGTTCTTCATGGGAAACCTCCATTAACTTCTTACGATATTCACCCGGCTGGACAATATTTTTACTCAAAGGGGACGGACCTTCAATGGCGGATACGTATTTCTCCAATACCAGTCGTTCCGCTGCACTAAGGTCGGAATGAAGCATTTTCTTAGCGGTCTCAATCATGGAAACGGTTCGCTTCACCATGATGGGTCTCTGTGCAGTCAACCGTTCGATTTCTTTGATCAGCGTAGTCGTAAGGGCTTGGTAAGACAATTTATCCGAAAGAAAGTGAAACAACTCTGTAGCCCTTTCACTCTGCTCCCCTCCTTCAATCCGCGCCGCTTCCGTCGCTTCCGGGAAAAGCAGGTTCAGGTTAAGCACCATTACTTCGTTCAGGAAATCCTGTGCCATCTCTGCCGTGACATCGGGATGTACATATTGGGCTTCCGCAATCGAAAGCATCCTGAGTTCGCTCAGTATTTCGATAATCGAAGGCAGTCCCTTCGCCTGCAGGGATCCCGCCACAAGAGGCGGTTGAAGCTTGGATGCTTTTTCCCATGGACCGTCCTGGAATACCCCCGCTTTTTCAAATCGGCTTGCACTTTGGTATAAAATCCCGAGCCCTTCGTCCGTATCCAGTAACCTCTGTGCTTCCTGATAGACGTCCGTTTGATACATAGATTTCGCAAATGAAGCTGCACTCTCCAATTCATTCAGTGCCAGCAAAAATCGTTCTTCCAGCTTAGAAGTTAATTCAAAAGCCATTTCAAAACTCCTTTATCGATCAGAATATCGGATAGGTTGTTTACACAAAGATGAACGATCTAAATATAAAAATTAAATTGTTCGTATTCCTTTAAAAGGTCCCTCATGACTTCGCTGTCTTCCCCATAAAAGAAGATCGTCCCGTAATGGTTCCCGAATCCGATTCGCTGAGCCACTTTTCCCTGGGCAGGACTGAACATATCATGCTTCTCGAAATAAGGATGGTTTTCCAGTTCGTCAGGTACCTCAAGCTTCTCGACATAATTCACATGGGGATGCACCATTAGACAACCCGCATGAGCTTTCGCTTTCTCACCTGTAGAAGGGAAGAATTCTCTTAACTCCTCTTCGGTTGTATTTGGGTCACCGCATAAAATCTGAGCCTGATAAGCGTTAAATCCATACGCCCGTTCAATCAGATCAAAGATATGCCCACCTGGCACCCTTGCTGCGACTTCACCGAAATGAAGGGTCCCATCGGATGTTATGAAATATTCAGGATGGATCACGCCATATTCAATTTCAAACGCATCAATGAGCTTTTGAATCGCCTCACGGATGATCGGGCGTTTTTCTTCAAGAGTGGGAGAAGCCGGTACGAAATTGGAATATCCCAATCGCACATATTCCGTTATATTTAAAAATTGGATTTTCCCTTTATGAATGAACGCTTCGCACGAGAATTCCTGACCGTCTAAATGACTCTCCATCAACAACGGGAATTCAGAATCGGTGAGCGCATCGATATCTTCAGGGTTCTCGATGGCGCGGTGGCCCACGGAGCCTGCTTTATCAAGAGGTTTGACATGAATGGGATCGTTCTTATCTCCTTCCACTTTCAAAAGGGCTTCATTCACCCTCTTCAAGAAGCGTCTTACATCCTCTTTATCCCGCGCCTCTTCAAATACACCCACTTTGATTCCCGCGATTTGGGCTTTTCGCTTCATCATCCCTTTATCCCTTAATAGGAGAGAGCGATTGAAGACGCGTGGTTCACTGCGGAAACGGGAATTCAAAGCCCCGGCCCACTCCACACATTCTTCATATAAGGGGATGGCCACTTCAGCACCGAGGGACTTCAGCTGTTTATATAGATGATCAGAACCTTCGTTCAAGCGATCGAAGTCCCAGCCGATAAAAGCGATATCATGCTTTTCTGCGTATGCTTCGAAATCCGGAGGCCCTACGACTACGAATGGCCTGTTCAGTTTGGTGCACGCCTCGATTGCCGGCAGGCTCCAGCCGATGAGTGCCGTTAAATAGGGTTTGGTTTTATCCTTCACGCTCTGTTCTGCCTGTTGCAATTCAAGTTGATCTAATCCCATAGTTTCCTCTCCCTTTTTCACGTATTTATTCAGATTCATCTTTAGCATAACAAAGCACTTTGAGATAATGAAGTATTATGCTGAATTTTCAATCTATTCGACAAATAAAGTGATAAACTGACAAAATTAACGAAAAATAAAACCCCGATGCAGCAAGCACCGGGGGTTCATCTACACTCTATTATTCACCTAAATCGACATTATGATATACCTGCTGTACATCTTCCAGGTCTTCAATCGCATCAATCATTTTTTCAAATTGAGCTTGATCGTCTTCTGAAAGTTCCACATCGTTCTGAGCAAGCATCGTAAGCTCTGCCACTGTAAAATCGGTGATACCGGCACCCTTGAATGCTTCTTGAACAGCATGGAATTGATCCGGCTCGGCATAGACGATCACAGCATCGTCTTCTTCGATGATATCACGTGCGTCCACGTCCGCTTCCATCAGGATTTCCATTACATCTTCTTCAGATTTCCCTTCGATGCCGATGACTGCTGTCGCATCGAACATGTACGCTACTGATCCACTCACACCCATATTCCCGCCATTCTTACCGAAAGCGGCACGCACTTCTGATGCTGTACGGTTCACATTGTTCGTCAAGGCATCCACGATCACCATTGATCCATTCGGTCCGAAGCCTTCATAGCGCAGTTCGTCATAATTTTCTTCTGAACCGCCCTTTGCCTTTTCGATGGCACGGTCCACGATGTGTTTCGGTACGCTATACGTTTTCGCACGTTCCAGAACGAATTTCAACGTTTGGTTAAGCTCAGGATCCGGCTCACCCTGCTTCGCCGCCACATAAATTTCACGGCCGAATTTCGCATATATACGACTCGTATTGGCATCTTTAGACGCTTTCTTTTCTTTGATATTATTCCACTTACGTCCCATATCGTTTCACTCTCTTTCATTTATCTATGGATAGTTTCTGATAATAAAAGGTATATTCGTTTCTATTATACATGAAAAGGACAACTTTTGGCTAAGTGATTCCCTTCCATCCCTTCTCGAAAAAAAAGCCGACTCAGGTGAGTCAGCTTCCTTCCTGGTAAGCACTGATGGCTTCGTATTCTTCTTCCAGCAATCGGGGTACACGGATGAAGATCGGCATCAGTCTCGTATAAGCTTCCGTTGCTTTCGGGTCGGGCTGATGGGAATGGACGGAGCCGACCATTTCCTTCACTTCTTCAAGTGAGTCGATCATTCCGCTTCCGTACATTCCAAGCACCACTGCACCAAGGCATGAGCTTTCAAAGCTTTCAGGCACTTCCACTTCTTGATCGAACACGTCGGCAAGCATCTGGCGCCACAGTTCAGAGCGGGCAAATCCACCGGTTGCCTGCACCCGTTTCGGCGTACCGATCAATTCCTCGAGGGCCAGTAATACACTGTACAAGTTCATGACGACTCCTTCCAGGACGGCACGGATCATATGCTCTTTTTTGTGATGCATCCCGAGACCGAAGAAAGATCCGCGGGCTTTTGCATTCCAAAGGGGAGCACGTTCTCCCGCCATATAAGGATGGAATAGAAGTCCGTCAGATCCCGGCTCCACTTTGGCTGCAATATCCGTGAGTATTTCATAGGGATCCTTCCCTAATCGTTTCGCCACTTCCACCTCTCCGGAAGCAAGTTCGTCCCGGACCCATCTGAAGATCATTCCACCATTGTTCACGGGTCCGCCGATCACCCAGTGCTTTTCCGTTAGGGCGTAGCAGAAAATCCGGCCTTTCGGATCGGTCACCGGCCGGTCCGTCACAGCACGGATCGCGCCACTCGTGCCGATCGTCACAGCGACCACTCCGGGCTCGATGGCATTGACGCCAAGATTCGATAGAACTCCGTCGCTTGCGCCTACGACAAATGGCGTATCGGCAGGTAAGCCCAGCATTTCGGTATATTCAGACTTCAACCCGACGAGGCTATCCGTTGTGGATACCGGAGTCGACAACTGATCCTTCGAGACGCCGGCCACTTTCATGGCTTCCTCATCCCAAGCCAGGTTTTCCAGATGGAACATCCCTGTAGCAGATGCAATGGAATAGTCCACGACATATTTCCCAAATAAACGATGGAAAACAAATTCTTTAATCGAGATGAACTTTGCTGCTTTTCCGAACAATTCCGGCTTTTCATCCTTCAGCCAGGCAAGCTTCACAAGGGGTGACATCGGATGGATCGGTGTACCGGTCCTTCTATAAATCTCCATCCCGTTCATTTCTTTCTTGATCTTCTCTGCCCACGCAGCACTCCGGTTATCCGCCCATGTAATGGAAGGGGTCAGGGGCTGGTCATTTTCATCCACAAGGATCAAACTGTGCATGGCAGAACTGAAAGACACAAATGAGATCGTTTCTTCCGTACTTGAAGTCACTTCCTTGATGCTCTTAATGACAGCCTGGAAAATTTCTTCAGGATCCTGTTCAGCCGTCCCGGGCGATGGTGTATGTAATGGATATTCGATCCCGTGACGCTCGATCGCTTTTCCTTCTTTATTGAATAGTACGGCTTTTGTACTGGTGGTCCCGATATCGACACCAATCATGAATTCTGACATCTTCGTTCCTCCTAAATAAATAGAGAAAAGGAAGAAGCGACATGGCTCTTCCCTCTTCTGCTATTATTCTAACCTATTTTAACTAATGAATATCCCTAAAATGAACACAACGGCAAATCCTACAAAACCGATGAGGGTTTCCATCACTGTCCAAGATTTTAACGTATCTTTTACATCTAATCCAAAGTAACGGTTCACTAACCAGAAACCACTGTCATTCACATGGGAGAATACTGTCGCTCCTGAAGCGATGGCAATAACCATCAAACCAAGAACGGGACCTTGCATACCAAGGGTTTCGATAAGCGGGCTCATCAATCCTGCCGCTGTTACCATGGAAACAGTCGCAGATCCTTGAGCAACACGGACGACCATGGCGATCAAGAAGGCAAGGGCGATCGGTGGCAGGCTTGAACCAGCCATCATATTTCCTAATACTTCCCCAACGCCGGAGTCGATCAATACTTGCTTGAATACTCCACCGGCACCCGTTACAAGAATGATGATCCCTGCAGGCTCAAGTGCTTTCGTTGCAATGTCCTGAACTTCCTGGCGGGAGTATCCGCGCTTCGTTCCTAATAGAACGAACGTCAACAGTGTCGCAATCGTTAAGGCTACGAATGGATGTCCTAAGAAAGTCAGGATGGAACGAATCATGTTTCCTTCATCCAGGATAACACCCGAAAGCGTATTCAATAGAATCAATACTAATGGGATCGAAATAAGAGAAGCTATCAAAGCGAAACTCGGAAGCTCTTTATCATACTCTATTTCTTCTGCCTGCATATAGTCAGGTACAACTGCATGAATTCGTTTTGAAATCCATTTTGCAAAAAGTGGACCGGCAATGATCATGGAAGGAACACCGGCAATCGCACCAAACAGGATGACCCATCCAAGGTCCGCCCCGATCAAGTCAGCAACCGCAATCGGTCCCGGAGTCGGAGGGATGAAGCTGTGTGTTACGGCAAGACCTGCAAGTAATGGAATCCCATAATATAGAAGTGACTTGCCTGTTTTTCTAGCTAAACCGTATACAATCGGTACAAGAATGATGAATCCTACGTCAAAGAAAACGGGAATGGCTACCAGGAAACCAGTGATCCCAAGAGACCATTGTGCTTTATCTTCCCCAAATTTGTTAATCAGTGTCTGAGCAAGTCGTTCCGCTCCCCCTGATACTTCAAGCATGCGTCCGAACATCGCACCTAAACCAACGACGACGGCGACAAACCCGAGGGTCCCGCCCATACCGCTCTGTATCGAAGCCACGACTTCCTGAAGCGGCATGCCGGCCGCTATCCCTACGATTAAACTTACTAATAATAGGGCAACAAAAGCGTGAAGCTTTGTTTTAATAACTAAAAATAATAATAGAAAAATTCCGGCCAGTGCCACTAAAATGAGCATTTGATCTGACATTGTGTATCCCTACCTTTCTTCCCTCACGGCAGCCCTGCTGCCAAATTTTTTATTAAGTTGATCCTTCTTCCTTGTTCCGCACGGACAGGTAAAGCGTTTGCAAAACACTTTATGTAACTATTACTCTCTTAATTCAATAAGAGAACAGCCTTTTCGAACGAACAAATGATTAGGAAAATTATTTTCTGTCTATCTCTATTATAAAAAATATTTTTCTATTTGCAACCGTTTACAGAAATTATTTTTATTTTTCTTGTAATCTTGTATAATGAAACTATGAAAACCCTTACAGGAGTGGTGTCAATGAATCAACATCAACATTGTTTAGCGAGTATCCGTTCACACTATCCCCAATTCAGTGTGACCGAGAAAAAAATTGCCGACTATATATTAGAAAATCCGAACGAAATCATCCATTCTACAATCAATGGTCTGGCAGAAGACTTGGGAGTGGCCGACTCTACCGTTTTCCGTTTTTGTAAACGAATCGGCTTCAAAGGCTATCAGGCGATGAAAATCGCTCTTGCCTCAGAAATCGTGACTGGTCTTAAGGACATTCACGAACGCATCGACGAAGGGGACACGGCACAGACGATCGCCACAAAAGTCTTCCGATCCAACATTAAAACCATTGAAGACACATTGATGGTGGTGGATGAGAAGAAGCTGATGAAAGCAGTGGACATAATGAGCACCGCCCGTTCCATCGAGTTCTTTGGAAGCGGCGGGTCCGGTGTCATCGCCCTTGATGCCTACCATAAATTCATAAGGACCGGTTTGCGCGTGCATGCGGCAAGTGACAGTCATATTCAGCTTATGACCGCTTCCCAGATGACGAGTGACGATTGTGCCGTGTTCATATCCCACTCAGGATCGACAAAGGATATCCTTCAGCTTCTCGACATTGTGAAAGAAACCGGGGCCAAGACCATCTGCATCACCAATTTCGCCAAGTCCCCACTAAGCCAGAGGGTCGACACACCCCTCTTCACCGTTTCAGAGGAAACCGACTACCGTTCAGAAGCTCTGTCGTCCCGCATTGCCCAGTTAACACTGATTGATGCACTTTATGTAAACTTAATGATGATGAGGGAAATGGAAGGACAGGATGCCCTCAGGAAGATGAGGAAGGCCATTTCGGTTAAAAGGCTATAAAAAAAGGTTGATCAGTTCAGCACTGATCAACCTTTTTTTATTTTAATCCAGGTGACTCATCAGTGACGCCTCATACTCCGTCACCGCTTCATCCAGCATGTGAAGACCGGCGTCAATCTGCTCTTTTGTAACCGTAAGGGGTGGAATCATGCGGATCACTTCTGAGTGTTTTCCGCATAGATAAAATAAAACCCCTTTTTCAAGCGCCCGGTCAAGGATGTCCATCAAGCCTTCCTGATTCGGTTTACCCGTCTTTGGATGGACGATTTCAATCCCGATCATCAAGCCCACCGCCCGGATGCTTCCGATCACCGGATGTTTCTCTTTCAACTTCTCGAGCCTCGAAACGGCGTATGCCCCCATCGTCTTCGTATTATCAAGGAGCCTTTCCTCCTTCATGACCTCAAGGGTGGCAAGACCGACAGAGCATGCGATCGGGTTCCCCCCGAATGTCGTCCCATGACTTCCAAGCGGCCACTGTTTCATCAGCTTATTGGACGCCACTGTCGCGCTCAGGGGAAGACCCGAAGCAATACCTTTCGCGATCGCCATAATATCCGGTGTCACATCGAAGGTTTGTGCCGCAAACCAATTACCCGTACGTCCGAAGCCCGTTTGAACTTCATCGAAAATCAGTAGTATATCATGTCGGTCACAAATCTCCCTCACCTTCTTGAGCCAGGCTTTCGGAGGGACGATATACCCCCCTTCCCCCAACACCGGTTCTAAAATGACACACGCCACTTCTTCCGGGGTGACCTGGTGATCAAAAAGCGTTTCAAAATCCTTTTCAAGCTTGCTGACAACATACCGGGCTGAATCTTCTCCCTCTGGACACTCACGTTCATTCGCATACGGAATCTGATACGTCAACCCTGAAGGCTGCATGAACTTTCGATACTTACTTTTCGAAGTGGTTACACTGAGTGCCCCTAATGAGCGGCCATGAAAGCACCCCGTAAAAGATATGACATAAGGACGCTTCGTTACATATTTAGCAAGCTTGATCGCACCTTCGATGGCTTCCGTACCACTGTTGGCAAAGAAGAAACTATCCAGGTCACCTGGAAGGATTTCTGCCAGTTCATCCGCCAGGCGAAGGATCGATTCATACATGATGACGCCTGAAGGACCGTGCATCAGACCGTCCGCTGCATCCTTGATCGCCTGTACGATTTTCGGGTGGCGATGACCCACATTCGTCACGGCAATGCCAGACGTGAAATCAAGATATTGTTTCCCGTCCAGTCCGTAATAGTAACATCCCTCTTCCTTCACTACCGGCAAATTCGGATGATCCTTTGCCATACTCGGTGCCAGGCGGTCCGGCATCCTCTCGATAAGCTCTTCAAACGTTCGTTCCATTTCAGTACCCCCATATTCATTTTGTCTAAATCTTTGAGGTTTTACATAAAGAAAAAGTGCGCCAGTAACGCGACGATTGGTAATGTGATGATGGTTCGTTGGATGAAGATGATAAAGAGATCCAGGAAGCTAATCGGAATTTTAGATTTGATTAATAGAATCCCGATTTCAGACATGTAGATTAATTGAGTCAAAGACATGGCCGCGATTACAAATCTCGTTAACTCGCTTTCGATCCCGCTACCCACCACTGCAGGCAGGAACATATCGGCAAACCCGACGATCATCGCAGGGGCAGCATCAGCAGCCTGCGGGATTTGCAATAGCTCAAGGAGTGGAACAACCGGGTAAGCAAGTATATCAAAAACCGGTGTGTATTCTGCCACGACTAAAGCAAGCGTCCCAAGGGCCATGACGAGTGGAATGAGTCCGAACCAGATATCAAAGACGTTTTGCAATCCTTTTTTGGTCACTTCCCCGACACTTTTCACTTCAGATGCTTTTTCCACGGCTTTTTCGAAGCCCCATTGAAAACGGGAAACATTTTCAGGTACCGTTTCAGAGATTTGCATACCGACGGGCTCATAGTATGTGTCTTTTTTACGGGAAAGAGGCGGGATGCGCGGGCAAATCACCGCTGCTGCGATCCCTGCGATGACGACCGTTCCGTATAATTGCACAAACATGGACTCCAAACCTATGAAACTGACGATCACGAGACTGAAAGCGATGGAAGCAACAGAGAAGTTGGTGGCAATGACCGCAGCTTCCCGTTTTGTGTAGTAGCCCTCTTCAAATTGTTTCGTTGTAATGAGGACCCCGACCGTCCCACTCCCCATCCAGGAAGCCAGAGCATCAATGGAAGACCGTCCCGGCAGCTGGAACAAAGGCTTCATGATCTTTTGCAGCAGTGTCCCGAAGAAGTCCATCAGTCCAAAATCCAATAAAAGGGGCATCAATAAACCTGCAAACAAAAACCATGTGGTCAAAACAGGGACTAACGAATACAGAACCGTGCCGCCTGTATAGTCGGATATGATCCATTCAGGACCGATTCCGTTTACGGTCATGATGGCAAAGACTGATCCGATGACACGGATGGTGATCCAGAACGCACCTACATCAAAAAGCCCTTTTAGAAATGGTTGTGAGACGATCCACTTCGGTTGAAGAAGTTTTGTATAAATGGCCATGAGAGCGGATAGTCCAAAAATGATCGTCATGAATAATGGCAATACTCCTTCTAACATCCCCTGAAAATAAGAAGCAAAGATCCCGACCCCGATCGTCATGTTCCCTTCGTATGTCACAGGGACCAAAAACAGCAATACTCCTATTAAGGAAGGAATGATAAACTTCATTGCTTCCCTGGTTGATCTCCCGGACCGGGTTTGTAACTGACTGACATTTTGTTTCCCAACCTCCATTGTCAAACACCCCTTTGAAATGATTCATTTATCCTTCTATTCACTTAAGAACCTGCAAGTATCATGCCAATTTTTTATCCAATGCTGTATTTTTTCATTTTTCTGACTACTGAAGGCTGACTGATCCCAAGATTTTGTGCCATGAGAGTCGTCGTTTTATACTGATGCCTCGCTTTCTTCAGCACCTGCTCTTCAACCGCTTCAAGAATATCTTTTAGTGATTGTCCTTCACGGTCAAACGCTGAAAGATCACCACTATGTTTTATGTATCGACCCGGAAGGTTCTCCATCTCAATGATCTGCCTTGAGGATGTGACAATCAGCCTCTCGATCAGATTCATCAACTCCCTGACATTCCCTTTCCACTCCTGAATGAGAAGCTGGTGAATGATCCCTTCATCCAAGGTCCTTCGGCGCTGATATTTCTCACAAAAATACCCTACAAAATAATCGATCATTGAAATAATATCCGAGGTCCGCTCCCTTAAAGGCGGGATGGTGATGGGAACGACATTCAGACGAAAGAATAGATCCTGCCTGAATTCCCTGTTCTCCACGGCCATCTCCAAATCCCTGTTTGTCGCTGCCAGGACCCGAAAGTCCACCTTCCTTTGCTTCGTACCGCCTACCCGGTAAAATTGTTTCTCTTGGATGAATTTTAAGATTTTCACTTGATTGGGTTGTGACAGCTCCCCGATTTCATCGAGAAACAGAGTCCCTCCTTCTGCAAGTTCAGCCAATCCTACCTTCCCCTTGCGATCCGCCCCCGTGAACGAGCCGGGTTCATACCCGAAGAACTCAGCTTCAAATAAGGATTCCGGTATCGCACCGCAATTGACCTCAATGAAAGGTCCCCCTTTTCTTTGGCTTTTATTATGGATGAATTTCGCAATATGGGACTTGCCGACACCGGATTCCCCCAGCAACAGGACATTCACATCCACTTCCGCCACTTGCAGGGCCATCTGGAGAACCCTCTTCATCTCATCACTTGTGGCAATGATCCCTTCAGAATAATAATGACGGCTCCTGAGGATTTCAAGTTCGCTTTTCACCCGTTCCATCTCATCTTCCATGTCCTCTAAGTATTTCTTCATATTCAATAATTCCGTTACGTCATGTGAATAGCTGACGATCCGTACAAGCTCTCCATTTTCATGGAAAACAGGGATCCCTGTCACCAGAAGCTTTTTCCCGTCTTTACTTGTCTGCACCAACGTAATTTTCTTTTTTTCCTTTAAAACGAGTGGAGTCAAAATGGGGGTGAAGATTCCCTCTCTCTCAAGATCATAGACGGATTTCCCTACCATATCCTCTGATTTTACGTTATAAATGCCACCAGTCGCCTCACTGACTTTCAAAATGATCCCGTCTGTATTCGTTACTAAAATATCGTCCTGCAATGAGTGAAGAATGGCTTCGTTTTCATTCCAACTTTTTTTCGTCTCAGTCATCCCGGTCAGTCCTTCCCACTTCCTTGGTTTATTCAATTATGAATAATTCCGCTGAATTTTTTTATATTAATCCATTTATACCAGACTATTTTGACTTTTTATACATTTTTGAATAATTTATTTAAAAATGTATAAAAGAACTCCCCCTCTTACGGAACAATTATTTTACTATTCAAATCATTTCGATTATGATTTTGGTAAGACTGTGAAAGGTGGGATAGGGATGACACATACATTGACGTTGGAACATGCCAAAGAGATGGATAAACTGGATATGCTTTCTCATTTCCGAAAGGAATTCTACATAAAGGAAGATCATTATTATATGGACGGGAACTCCTTGGGCCTGTTGTCGAAGCGAGCCGAGGAGTCGCTTTTGACTTCATTGAATGATTGGAAGGAGCACGGCATCGACGGCTGGATGGACGGACAGGAGCCGTGGTTCTATTATTCTGAGAAGCTTGGAGAAATGACGGCTCCTTTAGTGGGTGCTGAGAAGGAAGAAGTCATTGTGACTGGTTCCATCACGACGAATCTTCATCAGTTACTGGCCACATTCTATCAACCTCACGGAAAACGAACGAAGATTCTGGCAGATGAACTGACTTTCCCGTCGGATATTTACGCGGTTCAAAGTCAGCTGGAATTAAAGGGGTATTCCCCTGACGAACATTTGGTCCAGGTGAAAAGCAGGGATGGGTACACCCTGAGTGAGGAAGACATCATTCTTCAGATGACCGATGAGATCGCCCTTATCCTATTACCTTCCGTCCTTTACCGAAGCGGGCAGCTGCTGGATATCAAACGCTTGACGAAGGAAGCCCATAAACGTGATATTGTCATCGGATTCGACCTCGCTCATTCGATCGGGGCCCTCCCTCATCAGCTGCACGAAGATGGGGTGGACTTTGCGGTGTGGTGCAATTACAAATACTTAAACAGCGGACCTGGTGGGGTCGGGGGATTGTTCGTCCACAACCGGCACAAAGGGAAAAAGCCCGGTCTTTCCGGCTGGTTCAGTTCCCGGAAAGATGCGCAGTTTGATATGGATCATACGCTCTCTCATGCCGATTCTGCCGGAGCATTCCAAATCGGGACCCCCCATATTTTGAGCAGCGCCCCCCTCCTAGGCTCCCTCCAGATGTTTGAAGAAGCCGGGATGGAGAATCTGAGAAAGAAATCCCTGTCACTTACAAGATTCATGATGGATGTATTCCAACAGGAGCTTAAAGGATATGGGTTTACCATCTGCAATCCCCTTGAAGATGATCGCCGGGGCGGACATATCAGTCTGCAGCATGAAGAAGCGGCAAGAATCTGCAAAGCCTTGAAAGCAAACAGGGTGACACCTGACTTCCGGGCACCGAATGTGATCCGGCTGGCACCGGTGGCTCTTTACTCGTCGTACGAAGATGTATGGAAGACGATCCACATCTTGAAGAACATCATGGAAAAAGAAGAATACAAGCAGTTTGAAAATACGCGGAATGTTGTCGCTTAACACGGAAAGGAAGAGGCAATCATGAAAATGATCGATATTTCAAGACCCCTGCATAATGAAACGCCTGTTTGGCCGGGAGACACGCCTTTTTCCTTCTCCTTGAATTGGACGAAGGAAGAAACGGGATCCGTCAATGTCGGCCAGCTGACCATGAGTTCCCATACCGGCACCCATGTGGATGCTCCCTTCCATTTTGACAGTGACGGGAACCGGATCCTCGATATGCCCCTGGAACGTTTTATGGGACCGGCCATCGTGGTTTCGTTGGAGGGTACTCCGGAAATCAGTCCTGAACGATTAAGGAAGATCGACTTTACGGATGTCAAAAAAGTTCTGTTTAAAACCAATGCCTGGAGTGATCCAAATCGATTCCCCGGGCAGATCCCCCCTATCCCGAAGGAACTTGCCCCTTTTTTAAAGGAAAAGGGCATTGATCTGATCGGGGTGGATCTTCCCTCTGTTGATCCTTTGGACAGCAAGGAATTGGAAGCCCATCACTCTCTGCGAAAACATGACATCGGGATTCTCGAAGGGATCGACCTTACCCATGTAACACCCGGAATATACGAACTGATAGCCCTCCCCCTCCCACTTAAAGAAGGGGATGGTTCCCCGGTTCGTGCCGTTTTGATTGACCGCACGTAAAATCGCGAACCTTTTGTCCTTCTGGTCGAATATATCTCCACTCCTTTTTCATAGACTGATAGTAGACGTATAGCATCATGTACATGAAAGAGTCGGAAAAAAGGAGTGGGGCTTATGGGAATCACCATCACCATCGGTTTTATCGTGATACTTGGAATGATCATGGGTATACTTATTTATTTTTTAAGACAGGCTTTGGATTCGAATGATTCGAAGAAGGTTGATTCGCGTGATGATCATTTTTCGCAGTGACGGGTCGGTTTATTGACGAGACAAACCGCAAAAAAGCCCCGGCATCCTGACAATTTCAGGACGCCGGGGCTTTTTTTATTCGATAATGTCCTTTTCTCCCAGTTTCATCGGGCTTGAACAAAGGGGACAAACTTTGGATTCGGTATCTTCATGGGTTTCCGGCCTCTGCCAGGCAATGCACTCAGAGCTTGTGCACACCCAGGCAAGAATCTTACTCACCTTTCCAACTCTCGCCTTTTTAGATGGTCTCGGTTCAGCGTGTGGCGTCTGTTTGAATAAGTCCGAAATAAAACGCGAGCTCTTCCGCTGTTCGCCTTGATAATAAGCTGGGGAAGAAATGAATAATTTCTCTTTTGCCCTCGTGATGGCTACATAGGCTAGGCGCCTTTCTTCCTCGACTGCACCTGTCATCTTCTCCTTCTGGTTCGGGTCCTTATACACCTTATCCTCGAGCTTATTGGCATTAAGGGCTGAACTGTGGGGAAGGTTCCCTTCGATGGCTCCGATTAAAAACACGACGGGGAACTCAAGACCCTTTGAGCGGTGAATCGTCATGAGGGAAACACTGTTTGTGTCTTTGTTCCTTCTTTGATTCGAATAGATTTCCTCATACTTCGCTTTCATCTCATCAATAAAGGTAATGAAGCTTGAAATCGTATCAAAGCGCTTTGCCGAGCCTTCAAGCTCGTCCAGCATTTCTTTAATGAGCTCCTTCTGTTCGGTCACCACATGAGATTCCTGGGCGTCGATGTACTGGTGATAGAATTCCTTCCGGATGCGTTTGATGGCACTTTCCGGTGACTGGTCACCGATCTCCTTCAGGAACTTCATCCGTTCTTTCACATTCTTCACCTGGAAAGGCTTCAAACCGGATAAAGTCGTTAAGTGAATGAGGGGATATTTCTTCCGCTCTTTCTGTTCTTCTTCCAGGATGTGAGCCATTCCCCGGTCCCTTCGGATAAAAAGGGTGGGCAGCAGTGATTCCATGGCCGAGAAATTTCTCGGGACGATCGATAATCGCAAGTAGTCCACCACGGGTTTCACGGTCCAGTTATCATAGAATAGGGAATCCTTTTGATTGTATGGTGTGAAGGGAATCTCCTTTAACAGGAGCTGCTCGAAGACGGCACGCCCACTGCTCATCGTACGGTGGAGAATCGTCATATCCCCATAACCATACCCTTCATCCAGTAATCTTTGAATCTCTTCAGTGATCCAGACGGCTTCTTCATCGGCTGTCGCGGGTCTTGAATAGAGAGGCTTCTGTCCCTCCACTTTTGTGGCAATCAGCTCTTTTTTCCGCCGGTGGTCATTCCGCCCGATGACTTCATTCCCGAGTCCGATGATATAAGCGTCTGACCGGTAGTTTTCTTTCAGGGTCACGACTTTGGCATCGGGAAACTCCTCATCAAAATCCAGAATGAATTCGTTCCGGGCGCCGTTAAAGGTGTAAATGGTTTGATCATCATCCCCGACCACGAACAAATTCCGATGAGCCGCAATCAATTTGATCAGCTCATATTGTACCAGATTCGTATCCTGGAATTCGTCGACCATCACATACTGGAAACGGTGCTGAAGGGAAGTCAGCAGATTCGGGTTCCCCAGTAATAGTTGATACGCCTCTGTCAAAATATCATCAAAATCCATCTTATGATTCATGCGCTTCCACTCTTCATATTTTAAGAGGATGCTTCTCACTTCTTTTTCTGACTTCGACTTCTCAGGGAGCTCCCGTATATCTTTCTGATTCAGCTTATAATGAGAAAGCTTGGCAAGGAGCGTCTCGGAGTCATACGGATCGTATATATTCATTTCTCTCTGGATCTGTTTTAAAATGATTTGTTTATAGCGCTCGTTCCCGATCACTTCCTGTGTGTAATGACGGGATCTGAGTAAATAGAGGAACAGGGCATGAAACGTGCTGGCATGAACCTGTCCACCATGCTCTGCTCCCGGAAGCCTTGCAATCCGCTGCTTCATTTCTTCAGAGGCTTTCTTGGTGAATGTGACAAGCAAAATATTTCTCGGCTGAATATTTTTCACGGCCATCAAGTAGCCTGCACGACAGACAAGTACCGTCGTCTTTCCCGTTCCCGCTCCTGCAAGGGTCAAGCAGGGCCCTTTTACATGACGGACTGCTTCAATCTGAGCCGCATTCAGATGAATGCCCGCTTCCTCCATCGTCCGAAAGAAAAAAGCATCCTCATCACGGGAGGATATCAGCTGCTTCGTGGTCTCTCCCTTATGGAGCGGGGCCACGGGGATCTCTTTCTTATCTGCTTCATATGGGTAAATGGAATAGTTGGATAATACTTTATTCAAAGCTCATTCTCCTAGCTTTTCTTTACGATTCATAACCTTCTCATCATAACAAGAGCCCTTCGTGAATAGCAATGACAATCTCAGGTCGAAAGGTAAAGACCACCCGATATGAAAATACTGTTAAACGATTGTTTAATCCCCCGAACCCTAGTAGAATAAATGTTTTGAAACACTAATCAAACGTTTGTTTAAATCCAATATGCTCCACAAGGATTAATAGATTGAAAGAAAAGGTAATAGAACACTAGGTGATAAACAATGAAACTAACAAAATGGGGCTTTACCCGCTTCAACAGCATAAAAGCAGAATTCGACCACTTCCCCCACTCCCTTGTCATCCTAAGAAAAATCAGAAACTACTACTTCATAAACAAAATCCACTGGTCCCACCTCGACCCCGTAGTAGAAACGCAACATCTCGAAGAAATGGAACTCTTGGTGAATAAGGAAATGGATTTGGAGGAGAATTATCTTAATAGGAGATTGGATTAAGGGATTTTTGGAAGTTATGCTCAAAATTTTTTAAAAAGAATTTAGTGTTACACCTTTCAATTCTTTATAAGTGTTACTTAATGAAGAAGCACAGAGTGGATTGAAGCGGAAGGTGCTCGACTCCGGCGGGGAAAGCTGGACAGGTGAGACCCCGCAGGCGAAGCCGAGGAGGCTCACCGCCAGCCCCGCGGAAAGCGAGCACCTGCAGCGAAAAGGAACGGTCTACATAAATATGAATCACTCATTCAACGACCATCCCCCAAGGTTTTAACAAGGAATTTTAAAAAAACAAGAAAAATTAAGATAAAGCAAGATAACCGCCCATTTCAATTCAAAAACCACCCAAAATCGCACTATATTGATTATTCTGAACATTTGCATTAATTTTATAATTTGTTAATATATAATTAATAAATGATTTACAAAACAACCTTTAAAGGAAGGCGTGATTCCAATGAAGTGAGCTAGCAAAGCGTGTCAGCATCACATCTCGCTTTTGAGATCGGCCCGTGAAAACTGATTTCAAGATGTGTGGACATGCGGGAATGCGCAATCTTATTTCAGGAGATGATTCCAATGAAGAGTGTAAGCGAAGCATGCTAACATCATGATACGCAAGAAGATAGCCCGTGAAAACTATCTTCGTAACATGTGGGCGTGTGGGAAAATCAGCGGAAAGTGAAAATAAACTAATAAACCATGCAAGACCATTAATTTAATTGTTAAATGAATGTTACGTATGTGTATTAGTAAGAAAGGATAGTAAAGTTAATTGAATAAGATTTACTTAAGTTAAGGCGCTGTTTATGTGGTATAGGCATAAGCAGCGTCTTAAATTTGTGGTCAATATTCTTCTTTTAATAAAGAACAGACAGCCGCATCGCAGAAAACGCCTTTTTCAAATGCCGCTTTTCTCAATATGCCTTCAAACGTAAAGCCGGCTTTTTCAAGACTACTCTTCGACGCCACATTTTCAGGGTCGTAATACGCTTCAATCCGATTAAGATTCATTTCTTCAAAGCCGTATGCGAGGATCGGCTGCAATACTTCTGTGATAACCCCTTGTCTCCAGTAAACTGGATGAACCTCAAATCCTATCTCGGCTTTAAAATGTTCTTTCTCCCATTGATGAAACCCGCAGCTTCCAATGATTTCGTCGGTTCCTTTCAGGGCAATCCCCCAACGTATCCCTTCATTTATGTGAAACCTTTCGTTCCACTTCTCGATGATCTCTACTGCCTGTTTTTCCTCTTGAAATGTTTCCAAATCATAATATCGGGTGACTTCATCTTTTGAGAAATAATCAAAAACACGGGGAGCATCCCCTTCTTTCATCTGCCGTAAGCGAAATCTTTCTGTTTCAAGTGCCGGAAAAGTTCGTGTCAACATTCTCATTCTCCTTTGCTTCTTGTTCTCCTTAAGTATTCAACACTGGATTTTCCAATGCCTTCTTGAAAGAGAAAGTTTTTATAAAATCGCCGATTGTGTTCTTTCCTTCATCTGGTTACAATCGATGTATTAGAAGAAAAAGGATGGGGATTGCGTTGAAAGCGGATAAACTACTGGTAAGTACTGCCCTATTCACCGGGAATGCGACTTCTCCAATCGACGGCTTTGTTGCAGTAAAAGATGATGTGATCATTGGGGTTGGCCCCCGTTCGGAGATGGAGAGTTTCATAGGACCCTCTACGGAAATCAGGGATGCCGGAAACCGCCTGGTGACGGCAGGGTTCCATGATTTTCATCTTCATTGGTTCTTAGGAGCGATGTTTGAAGGGTTCTGTCAACTGACTTTCGGATATACCGAGGAAATGACGGTGAGAATGGTGGCTGAATACGCCCGGGAACATCCCGATGAAGAATGGGTGCTCGGATTCGGATGGCATCATGTTCGCTGGCCTGGCCAGACTCTTCCCACTCGCCATTCATTGGATCGATACCTGCCCCACCGCCCCGTTGTGCTGCTCAATGAAGAAGCTCATAGCGCATGGCTGAATACGGCTGCCCTCGAGAAATTGGGAATCCACCGGGATACTCCCGAACCTCCCTTCGGAAAGATTGAAAAAGATGAGAACGGTGAACCGACGGGATTTTTATATGAGACGGCAGTACAGTATGTGGCGGAAGCTTTTACATTTGAAAAGAAAGCAAAGGACAGACTGATGAACGGAATGCTGAAGAAAACGGCATCCTACGGAATCACTTCCGTTGCTGACATGCTGCCTCTTCCCGGTTATACATTGGGAGATCCCGGGTTTTATCGGGAATTTGAAGAAAAAGGGGAGCTGACGACACGCATTCACTTTCTGGACGTGCTGGATGGTGATCTCGAGCGTGGCAGGTATTATAGGGAGACGTATCAGTCGGATAAGCTTCAGTTTTCAGGTTTGAAGCAGTTCCTGGATGGGGTCCCCCTGACGTATACCGGTTATTTGCTTCAGCCATACTATGACCGTCCAACTGAAAAAGGCGGGACGATATATGAACCTCATGTATACCAAAAATGGATCGAGGATGCGGACCGGGAAGGGTTCCGGATTCGCCTTCACGCTTGCGGCGATGCGGCTGTGAGACTCGGACTGGATCTATATGAGCATGCGCGGGATGTGAATGGCACACGGGATTCACGGCATACAATCGAGCATATTGAGGTCTGCAGTCCAGATGACTTTGAGCGCTTTCAGAAGCTCGGAGTCATCGCATCCATCCAACCTGAGCATCTGACGTCCGGTTCAATGGACACTCATGCTTATCTGGACCGACTCGGGATGAAGCGGGCACGCTATACGTGGCCGATCGGTTCATTGCAGAAGCATGACGCACCCATTGCATTCGGAACGGACTTTCCGATTGTGGACTTGAATCCGATGCTCGGTCTATACAGGGCCGTCACCCGGAAGCATGAAGACGGTTCTCCTCAAGGCGGATGGAATCCCCAGGAGAAAATTTCCTTGGCCCATTCCCTGATCCACTACACGAAATCCCCTGCTTACGGAAACTTCAGGGAGCATGATCTAGGAACGATCGAGGTCGGGAAGAAAGCTGATATAGCCGTTTTGGACCGGAACCCATTCGAAATTGAGGCAGAGGAACTGCTTGAGACAAGTGTATGGATGACGCTGATGGACGGCCGGATTGTGTATGAAAAGTAGCGGCAGCTTAAAAATAAATAGAGGTCCGTCCCTCATATCCGGGGACGGACCTCTATTTTTATTTTGTTTCCGGTTCTTGGAGTCCGCCGCCGCGGATGGTTTTTTCCTGGAATGGGAGGTTGAGTTCTTTGCTTAGTTTTTCAAGGAAGCTCAGCTCGCGCTTTGAGACGAGGCAGATGACGGTTCCTTCTGCACCCATGCGGCCGGTTCTTCCTGAACGGTGGATGTACTGCTTCGTGTCGCTCGGAAAATCGAAATGGATGACGTGTGTGACATCCGTGATATCGAGGCCGCGTGCCGCGACATCGGTTGTCAGAAGCATGGATACCTTACCTGAGCGGAAACGGTCAAGGGATTGCTTACGTTCCATCTTGTTTGAGTCTCCTGCGAGTACTTCAAGCTCGACTCCCTTAAATTTAAGCTTTTCTTCCATTTCAGAGAGTTTCTCCAATTGATTGAAAAATACCAGTGCCTTGATTCCTTTGAAGTAAGAGATGCTCCTGAGGGCTTCCATCTTATCCCGCAGTTCACTATACACAAAGACATGATCCACTTTCGGATTATCGAGGTTGGCTTCCATTTTGACAATTTCATGGTTCTGTAAGAGAGAGTCGGCTACTTGTTCCGTTTCATCTGATAAAGTTGCAGAGAAGAAAAGCACCTGACGCTCTTTCAAAGTCGATTTGATGATATCCTTCACTTCGCGGATATGTTCTGATGAAATCATTAAATCAAATTCATCGACGACGATGGTTTTCACTTCATGCATCTTCAGCTTTTTCATTTTCATCAGTTCGATCAGGCGACCTGTTGTTCCGACTACGATATGCGGCTTTTTCTTCAGCTTCTCGACCTGTTTTTTAATGTTCGCCCCTCCGATGAAGGCAGCGCTCGTGATGTCTGTTCCCTTCGCCCATTTCTGGATTTCCTGATGGATCTGCATGACCAGCTCTCTTGATGGTGCGAGGATTACAGCCTGTGCCTGTTTTCTTGATGGATCGATGGCCTGGATGATCGGCAGTAAATATGCGAGGGTTTTCCCGGTCCCCGTCGGTGATTCACATACGACATCCTTCCCCTCCAAGATGAGGGGCACGACTTTTTCCTGTACAGGGGTGAAGGCGGTAAATCCTGATTCTTCCCAGTTTTTCTGGAGAGACGGGGAATGTATAATTTCTGAAATTGAATTCATTGAATTCGTCCTTTCTAATCGGCAAAGTCGGAGGTAGTCTCACTTTCCTTTACGGGTAAGCTGATCTCCACTGCCGTTCCTTTTTGTTTTTCACTTTGAAAGTGTATATGTCCTTTGTGTCGTTCGATGATTTTTTGACAAACAGCGAGGCCAAGACCCGTCCCTTTTTCTTTGGTCGAGTAAAACGGCTCTCCGAGATGCTCGATTCGTTCCGGGTCCATTCCCACCCCATTGTCCTTTACGATGACATGAGCGTCCGTTCCATGCTGGACCAATGTGATTGAGACCCTTCCATCCCTGGATGGGGGGATCGCTTCCACGGCATTTTTAATGATATTGATGAAAACCTGTTTCAGCTGATTTGACTCGCATAATACACACAAAGGTTTTTCAGACAGGTTCTCATATATAATGGACACGTTATCAAGATTGGCCTGTGCTTCCATAAGGACGAGGACCTGCTGGAGGATATCGTCAATTCTTTCATGACGAAAATGGGTTTCTTGTTGTTTTCCAAGAATCAGCATCTCACCTGAAATCAAATCGATTCGATCCACTTCAGAGAGCATAATGTCCAAATGATTGTGGTTGATGGTATTGGTCGTTTGCATAAGTTGGATAAATCCCTTGAGAGATGTGAGCGGGTTGCGAATTTCATGGGCAACGGCCGCTGCTAACTGGCCAATGACGGAAAGTTTCTCAGATGCGACCACCATTTCTTCGTTTTCCCGATTCAATGTGATATCCCTTGCGATTGCAAACATTCCCGTCACCTCTCGATTAATGATAATCGGAACGAGGGAGCACCGCAGGATCTTTCCTTTATTATCGCCGATATGAATTTTCGTTTCAAAGGTAGATGCGAGACCTTTGAACGTAGCGAAAAAGTAGTCTGTCACCCGCTTCATTTCTTCTTCATCCAAGAATTCACTAAATTTCACTTCCTTTAACTCATCATGGGTGAATTCAAGCAACCCCTCAGCTTCTGCGTTCACAGATACGACATGCCCATCCAGGCTAAGCTCTAAGACAGCATCGGGATTTTGTTCGAACAGGGAATGATAATGCTGATTCCTTATTTGGAGCTGCTTCTCTTTTTTCGACAGTTTCTCGTTGGAAAGAATCAGCTCATTTGTCCTGCGGTATATGAGAAAAAAAATGATGATACCTGTTACAAACGTAAATAACCAGCCCTTATAGCGCTGAAAATATATATACATACTAAGCTTTTCATGTGCGATAATCATAAAAACATAATCTGACAACACAATCCATAATGCGCCTAACAATACATAGGTGACGGATATTTTCAAGGCAATATCTTTAGCTTGTTTCATGATGTGAAGTTCACCTAAATTCCAATAGTCTTTCCCCTATGGTTTCACAATTCTTACCAATTTATCAATAATCTTTCCCCTTTTTCTCCCCTTTAAGGAACAATGTAGATAAAGGATAGATTCCCACGCTTTGTATCAGGAGTGAGAGCATGATGACTCCGAATGTTAAGGAGTGCAGAAGAAATGGGCCTTGATCATCTAGACCCAATAATAAAGCAACAGACATCGTTCCTTTAATTCCAGCCCAGGTTAAGATGGATACTTCCTTCCATCCATACTGCATCCTCCATGTTTCTTTCATTTTTACAACACCAATAATAATAACATAGCGAACAAATAATGAGAGAACAAAAAGGAAGAAGATCCATCCGGTTAAAGAAAAAGATAAATATCGTGTTGTCTGGATTCCGATCAATAAGAATAAAAAAGTCAGAATGGTCGGTTCAATAACGGTCCAGAAACCATCCAGGTCCTTCCTGAAGTGATTTTCCTTTATTGTTTTTCCATATTCATAGGAAAGCATGATTCCTGAGGATACTGTTGCAAGGACGCCTGAGACACCCAACTCCTCCCCCACGTAAAAGGTTCCGTATGCAAGGATGATACTCAGCATGATCTGATATCGCGAATCTGTCGTGAAGTGGATCGCTTTACTCGCCATCCATCCAAGCGTCACACCCAACACGATCCCTCCCAGAGAAACCAACAGGAATTCTCCCATGAAAGAAGAAATGGAAAACGTCTCCCCTCCAAAGTAGATTCCGGCCACAACTGTAAAGAGAACGATACTTGTGCCGTCATTGATCATCGATTCCCCCTCCACTACATCGGCTATGTCGTCTCTGTTTGAAGATTCCTTCAAAACCGATACGACTGAAATCGGATCCGTCGGTGTTAAGATTGCAGAAATCAGTAAAGCTTCTCCATAGGTCATAGGGATCCAGGGATGTAAACCGTAGTACGTAAGGAGACTCATCAATAACGTAGTGATGACGATACCGACCGTACTTAGGAGAGTGATGATTCCAGCATGTTTCTTTAAAGCCTTTGCAGGAAATTGATAAGCGGATATAAATAAAAGTGCAGGCAGAAACCACTGGAATATAATATCCTTTGTCAGGGTGACATCAGAAAACGCTGGAATAAACGAGAGACCTATTCCAATGAGGAGCAAAACAACGGGAACAGGAATGTTCTTCTTCTTTTTATCAAATGTAAAGACGCTATAACCAATCATAAGCAAGATTAAAATATGTATAGGTTCGATGATTCACACCTCCAGTTACAAGATTATTTCCACTCATTATATTTTACTAAACTTCACATCCAACCTTTTTCCTAATTTTTCAAATTAGTGTTTATTTTTCTAAGAGAAGGTAAAAAGAGAACAATATGATAGTGAAGGCAGGTGATGCGAATGTTAAGTATGATGTATGGGAGCAAACCTTTCAGTAAAAGCGGTACAATCACTCTCCCCCATAAATGGAGGGAGAAGTTTGGACTGCTGCCGGGAAAACTTGCAGAGCTCGTCTATCAAAACAATTGCCTCTATATTAAGCAGGCCACGCGGGACTCCACCCATAACAAACGCTACATCTCAGAAAAAGGAACGGTTCACATCCCGAAAGAACTCCGGGAAGAAATGGGCATGACGTATCCATCCTCCTACTGCCTGCACATCAACGAAAAAGACAACTGTTTTATGATCACAAGAGAGAAATAACGATACAAAGTATGTCATGAGCTCGAGCCTTCCCGAAGTGCCTTTGTTTCAAGATGATGTAAACTCGATAGCAATAAAAAACAAGGTCCGTCCCTCACTACGTTAAAGCGATGAGGGACGGACCTTTGGTTGTTGGAGGGTGATGCTGCTGCCAGATTGGGCAATGGATAGTTTACGGACATCCATGGATGGGAAGGATTGTTCGAGCTGGCGGTGGAGCCATTCACTTGCTTCCCGTTCCACAAAGCAGGCAATCGTCGGGCCCGCCCCGCTTAAAGCGACGCCGAAGGCACCGAATCGATCCGCCACTTTTTCAACAGCATCGTAATGGGGAAGAAGCTTTCTCCGGTGAGGCTGATGATAACGATCCCGCTTCATCATTTTCCCGACCATTTCCCAATCACCGGTCAGGAACGCTGCCACTAATACATTCGATATAGCTCCGGCCCCCACAGATTCTGAAAACGATAGAGTGGACGGAAGGACATTTCTTGAATCCGATGTTTTCAGCTCTGCTTTCGGGATGACACATACCACATCAATCGGAAGATCAGGTACCGTTATCAGGTTAACACCCTTTTCATGCTGACAGCTGACGACAAACCCTCCGTAGAGCGACGCACCTACGTTATCGGGATGACCTTCAAAACGATTGGCCAGCACCAGTTTCGTTTCCTGGGTCAAGTTGAGACTGCATAATGCATTGGCGAGCTCGACCCCTGCCACGACGGCCGCTGCACTGGAACCGAGTCCCCTCGTCAAAGGGATATCACTTGATACGTACAAATGACACGGAGCAGGCTTCTTTCCATATTCAGCCGCCACTTCCTTTACCACTTCTACTATGAAATGGGACTCATCATCCGGAAATACTTCAAGGGCAGATGACAGTGGAATCACCTGCCAGTCGTCTGCTTCTTGTGCCTCAACGGTTAAGAACACATTCAAAGCCAAACCGAGTGAGTCAAATCCGGCTCCTAAATTAGCTGTGCTTCCTGGGACGATGATTTTCCACGAGCGCGGTTGTCGGCCCTTCATACCCCGATCGTTCCCTTAATATAATCCTTCACCATTTCACGATCGTTTGGCAGCTTAACAGGTGTGACCGGGCTGCACTCCATGGCTGTAACCGGATCTTTCAAGCCATTCCCCGTCAATACGGCGACTACCTTCGACCCTTGTTCAAGCAGCCCTTTTTCCAATGACTTCTTAATCCCTGCGATGGAAGCGCATGAAGCCGGCTCCGCGAAGATCCCTTCTTTCCTTGCCATAAGCTGATAGGCTTCAAGGATTTCTTCATCCGTCACTTCATCTATATGTCCGTTTGATTCCTTCAGCGCGTCGACGGCCAATGTCCAGCTTGCCGGGTTTCCGATGCGGATGGCAGTGGCGATCGTCTCGGGCTGGGGAAATACGCGGTCATGGACGAGAGCGGCTGCCCCTGATGCTTCAAAGCCGAACATCCGGGGAAGCGATGAAAATCTGCGGTCTGAATATTCCTTGAATCCTTTCCAGTATGCTGAAATATTCCCTGCATTCCCAACAGGTATCGCAAGCACATCCGGGGCTTCCCCTAAACCTTCTATAACCTCGAATGCCGCCGTTTTCTGTCCTTCCAATCGATATGGATTCACGGAATTCACAAGGGTGACGGATTCCGTTTTACTCAATTCCCGAACAATCTCGAGGGCTTCATCGAAATTCCCTTCGATCGAAATGATCTCGGCACCGTACATGACGGCTTGAGCCAATTTCCCTTGAGCGATTTTCCCTTCCGGAATGACGACGATGCAATGGATTCCCGCCCTTGCTGCATAAGCTGCAGCTGATGCAGAAGTATTGCCTGTCGAAGCGCAAATGACCGTAGAGCTGCCGGACTCCACCGCTTTCGCAACGGCAAGGACCATCCCCCGGTCCTTAAAGGAACCTGTCGGATTCGCCCCCTCCACCTTTGCATAAAGCTCGATGCCCCATTCCTCGGACAACGACTTCAGCTCGATCAATGGAGTGTTTCCTTCGTTTAAGCTTAATAGAGGAGTATCTGCATTTAATGGAAGATGTTCTCCGTACTGCTCCAGTAGTCCTTTCCACCTCATCCTTTTTCTCCTCCTTCTACGCGGTATGAGCTTTCAATCGAATGAACCGCTTCATAATCCTTCAGTTCCATCAGGATATCTTCGTAATGTTCCAGGGATGCCTTATGAGTCACCAGGACGATTTCAGCAAACTCATCACTGTCCAGTGGATTCTGAAGTATTTTCTCGAAACCGACTCCGTGATCCGAGAAGATGGACGTCAGTTTGGCTAGAACGCCCACTTCGTCCTGAACATGCAGGCGGAGGAAATATTTCGAATGAATTTCATCAGGTTCTTTCAGTTTCTTCGGGAACTGGGGGTTCACGGCACTCTTCCCGTTTACACCCAGTCTCATATTCTTCATGATTCCCACCATATCCGATACAACAGCAGTCGCTGTAGGAAGACTCCCTGCCCCCGGACCGTAAAACATCGTTTCTCCCACTGCTTCGCCGTAAACGTACACTGCGTTATATTCATCATGTACAGAGGCGAGAGGGTGTTCATTTTGTAGAAGTGTAGGCTCGACGCTTACCTCGACCTTCTCCCCTTCCCGGTGGGCGTACCCGATGAGTTTCATCGTGTAGCCGAACTGCCCGGCATATTCAATGTCATCACCCGTTACTTCCGTGATGCCTTTCACCTTCACATCAGCAAGGTCCACATTCATGGAGAATCCCAATGTGGACAGGATCGCCATCTTCCTCGCCGCATCCAATCCACCGACATCTGCCGTCGGATCCGCTTCTGCATAGCCGAGGTCCTGGGCTTCCTTCAGGACATCATCGAAGGTCCGTCCCTCTTTCGTCATCTTTGTCAAAATGAAGTTCGTTGTCCCGTTGACGATCCCCATCATTTTCGTGATGCGATCTGACGCAAGGCCGTCTACTAAACTTCTTAAAATCGGGATGCCTCCTGCAACGCTTGCTTCGTAGAATAAGTCACAGCCATTTTCTGAGGCAGCCCTCAGTAATTCAGGGCCATGGAGGGCCATGAGATCCTTGTTTGCCGTTACGACATGCTTACCTTCGTTTAAAGCATGCAGGAGATGCTCCTTCGTTGCTTCGATCCCACCCATGACCTCGACCACAATATCAATTTCAGGGTCAAACAGGACTTCCTCAGGATTTAAGGTCAATATGCTGTTTCCGATATCCAGTCCCCTGTCTTTCTCTAAATCCTGAACGAGGGCTTTTTTCACCGTCACCGGGCAGCCGATCTGGTGAGACAATTTATCCTGATGATTCTCTACTATCTTCACCACTCCGGCTCCCACCGTTCCGAGTCCTAAAAGTCCGATTGAAATTGATTCCATAAGCCGAAAACCTCCATTTGTTTATTTCTGATGTACATTTGTATTTGTATAGTGGACATTATAGTTGAAAAAATTACCTATTACAATAGGTTTTTGCGTATTTTCAGAATGTAAGAGCTTACAATCTTCATAGATGAGGAGAATTGCTTTTAATTAAATCCACCGCTTATAAACAGAGGACCGCTCCCAACTACTCACGCAGTTAAGAGCCGTCCCATCTTTACACAATATGATGCAGCTGTCTGGCCATCTTGGACAAATCGCGGTAAACAGGGATTTTACTCGGATCGGCGTTCCCGCCACTGATGACGCAGCCCACCCTCTTACCCTGTACCTTGACTTTTTGACACATGGCTGCCGCTAAGGATGCGGCTCCCGCTCCTTCGACGAGGGTTTTCTCCCGTTGAAGCATGAACATGATGCTATAGGAGATTTCTTCATCGGTCACGGTGACCATGTCGTCCACATACTTCCGGATGATCGGAAACGTAAGCTCTCCCGGCTTCTTGACGAGTATCCCGTCTGCAATGGTATGAACATGCTCAAGTGAACCTTTATTGCTTCCTGTAAAAAAGTTATACGTAGCCGGCGCTCCCAGTGCCTGCACGCCGACAATTTGCACGCGGGGATTAAAGGCTTTCACGGCCAGTGCCATCCCTGCCAGCAGACCGCCTCCACCGACGGGGACGAGAATCATGTCTAAATCACTGAGCTGTTGAAGCATTTCCAGTGCGACTGTCCCTTGTCCAGCCATCACTTTATGATCATCAAATGCATGAACATACGTCGAGCCTTTTTTGATTTTCTCCTCAAGTGCTGCCCCGTAGGCTTCCTGATAGGTGTCTCCAGTCAAAACGATTTCAGCTCCGTAATGTTTCGTTGCCGCAACTTTAGTAGAAGGCGTCCGTTTCGGCATGAAGATTTTTGAAGGGACCCCGCGCTTAGAAGCAGCCAGCGCTACTCCTTGGGCATGATTTCCTGCAGACGCAGCAATGATGCCCCTCCCTGCTTCTTCTTCAGACAATGACATGATTTTATTCATGGCGCCCCTTACTTTGAAGGAACCTGTCCGCTGCAGGTTCTCCATTTTCAAATAGATCTCTCCACCAGTAAACGCATTCAGCGTTGACGATTGCTTTAACGGTGTTCGATGCACCTGATGACTGATTCTTTCCATTGCTTCTACCACTTCAGTGTTATCCATTAAATTCCCAAGTCACTCACCTCATATTTTTTTTCGTAGTCTTCGATATGTGTACCGTAATGCAAAGTTAAATCGATTTCATCCAGACCCTTCAGAAGCATCGTTTTCCAATAAGGATCAATGTCAAAGGAGACACGCAGTCCCTCGGAATCGCAGATAGTCTGGTGCTCAAGGGATACTTCGATTTTATATAAATCTACTTGACTCTCATTCTTCATAAGAGCATCGACTGTTTTTTCATCCAGTTGAATCGGCAGGATTCCATTCTTTAAACAATTGTTATAAAAAATGTCCGCGAAGCTCTTCGCGATGATTACCTGAAATCCATAGTCCTGAAGGGCCCAGGGTGCATGTTCCCGGGAAGACCCGCACCCGAAATTCTTTCCGCCGAGGAGAATCTCAGAATCCCGGTATTTTTGGGTATCCAATAAGAAGTCATGTCTGAGGGACTTCCCGTCGTCTTCAAACCGCCAATGGTAAAATAGGTACTGACCGAATCCTTTACGCTCGATCCTTTTCAAGAATTGTTTCGGTATGATTTGATCCGTGTCTACATTGTCTCTCCTGAGAGGAAATACACTGGCTTCCACATGATTGATTGCCACCCTTTTCACCTCCTATGAAATTGGCATTTTTTCAAGCTTACGTACGTCAGTCAATTTTCCGGTCACGGCAGCCGCTGCTGCCATGGAAGGACTCAGTAAATGGGTTCTTGATCCATTTCCCTGCCTGCCTTCAAAGTTCCGGTTGGAAGTCGATGCACAGCGTTTGCCGGGTGGAACGATGTCGTCATTCATGGCCAGGCACATGCTGCAGCCCGCTTCCCTCCACTCAAAACCAGCTTCTTTAAAGATCGTATCCAAGCCTTCCTCTTCTGCCTTTTTCTTCACTTTAAACGAGCCGGGAACAACCAAAGCGGTGACGCCCTGCTTTACACTGTATCCTTTCACCACTTCAGCGGCCGCCCTCAAGTCACTCAAGCGTGAATTCGTACAAGAACCGATAAATACATAATCAACCTCGATGTCCTCGATTCTCATTCCGGATTCAAGCCCCATATAGTGAAGCGCCCGCTCCACCCCTTCCCTTTCAGAAGGGTCCACGTACTCATCCGGGTGAGGGACGGACCTTGAAATTCCTGCTCCCATCCCCGGATTCGTCCCCCATGTCACATGAGGTTCGATTTCTTCACCCCTCACCTCGATTCTATGATCATAGGTGGCGTCACGATCGCTTGTCAGGGATTTCCACTCTTCCTTGCACTGTTGGAACGATTTGTTCTTAGGAAGGTATTCCCTTCCCTCTAAATAGTCAAAGGTCGTTTCGTCGGGACTGATCAATCCGGCTTTCGCACCTGCTTCAATGCTCATATTACAGACGGTCATTCTTTCTTCCATGGACAGATTGCGAATCACGTCTCCCGTGAATTCGATGACATATCCGGTCCCGAATCCCACTCCATAGGTGGAAATGATGTTCAGGATGACGTCTTTTGCCGTGACACCGAATCCGAGTTCCCCGGACACCTCCACTTGAAGTGTCCGGGGCTTTGATTGCCAGAGGGTCTGGGTCGCCAGTACATGCTCCACTTCACTCGTCCCGATTCCAAAGGCGAGTGCCCCGAACGCACCATGGGTTGAAGTATGGCTGTCTCCGCACACAATCGTTTTCCCCGGTTGGGTCAGACCCAGTTCAGGACCGATGACGTGGACGATACCTTGATCGGGATGATGGATGTCGGCAAGGGCGACGCCGAATTCTTCACAGTTTTTCTTCAACGTCTCCATTTGCAGTCTGGCGATCTCATCTCTGACAATGTGACGCTCTCTTGTCGGAACGTTGTGGTCCATGGTCGCGTAAGTCAGGTCCGGTCTCCGCAGCTTGCGTTCTTTCAAGCGCAGCCCCTCGAATGCCTGGGGGGACGTTACTTCATGTACAAGGTGAAGATCGATATATAATAAATCCGGCTTGCCCTTTTCCCTGTGTACGATGTGTTTTTCCCATATCTTTTCGATGATATTTTTCCCTGCCATGAACTCCCTCCTGATTTGGTAAGATTTTATTTCGATGAAGAGCGAGTCGTCGTTGATTCCTGCTCCGGTCACCTTCGTTTTAATACGGTGAAATTCTCTATTACAAGTACGCTGCCAGGATGGAAGACAGGGCATGATCCGCTTCCAGACGCTCTACGACCAGTTGACTCATGGCACCCGTTCCGACGACGGTTCCGCGTCCCATCGTCCACAGGTCTCCTGTCCGGTAGCCTGCATTCAGCACTTCCTGGACCCCCATTTCGATCATTTCCGCTTCTTCTTTCAAGCCGAAGGAATGACGCAGCATCATGGCAACCGATAGGATCATAGCGAGTGGATTGGCTTTTCCTTTTCCGGCGATATCAGGGGCTGATCCGTGAACGGGTTCGTAAAGTCCGAATGAGTCCCCTCTTAAACTGGCGGAAGGAAGCATTCCAAGTGAGCCTGTGATCATGGAGGCTTCGTCGCTCAGGATATCCCCGAACATGTTCTCGGTCACGAGCACATCGAATTGTTTCGGCTGATACATCAGCTTCATGGCTGCGACATCCACAAGCATGTGTTCGACTTCTACATCCGGGTATTCAGCCGCCACTTCATTTACGACTTCCCTCCACATTCGACTCGTTTCCAGAACGTTTGCCTTGTCGACGGACGTTAGTTTTTTCTTGCGCTTTTGAGCCAGCTTGAATGCCTTGTGAACGATCCGTTCGATTTCACTTTTTTCATATACAAGGGTGTCGACGGCTACTTCATCCCGTTTTCCCTGGCGACCGGACGGCTGACCGAAGTACAATCCTCCCGTCAGTTCTCTGACAATCACCAAATCTACTTCTTCAACAATCTCCCGTTTGAGGGGGGATGCCCCCAGTAAACTTTCAAAAGCCTTCACCGGGCGCAGATTTGCGAAAAGGTCGAACTCTTTTCTGATGGCCAGGAGTCCTTTTTCAGGACGGATTTCTTTCGGAAGGTGCTCCCACTTCGGTCCTCCGACTGCCCCTAATAGAACGGCATCGCTCGCTTTACAAAGCTTGATTGTTTCAGGAGGTAACGGTGTACCGAAGCGATCAACGGCCGCTCCGCCGATGAAACCTTTCTCCACTTCGAATTCATGACCGAACCAATCACCCACTGCCTTCAGTACTTCTAATGCCCCGTCCATAATCTCTTGACCGATACCGTCTCCTGGTAGTACAACGATTTTTTTCTTCATTAGAATTACCTCCTGTTTTATGGGTTTAGGAGGAGTCTTGAAGTTCAAGGCCCCCCGTTGGTTATAAGCTCGCTTCCACTGCTTCTTTCTCTTTCATGTGTGATCGCTGTGCCGAGCGGTTCACAGCATTTAAATACGCCCGGGCTGATGCTTCCAATACATCTTGAGCGGTTCCGCGTCCGCTTGTATTTTCACCGTCATACTCCAGTCGGACATACACTTCGGCGAGGGCGTCACGACCGCCGCCCACTGAGTTGATTTTGTAATCCAACAGCCTGGACTTGCCCGGTAGGATTTTTTCAATGGTATTGTAGATCGCTTCCACGCTACCGGAACCCGTTGAAGCAAGGCGGGTTACGTTTCCGTCTTCAAACTTCAATTCGATCGTGGCCGTCGGGATATTGTCCATGCCGTATTGAACCTGCATTCTTTCCAGTGTAAACCCGACACCTTCAGTCATTTCCGTCTGCTTATTCGTCAGGATGCTGAAGAGATCTTCATCTACGATTTCCTTCTTCTTATCCGCAAGATCTTTAAATGTGTGAAATGCTTCATTCAACTTCTCATCCGTTAAGTCAAAGCCCAGCTCGACGGCTTTATTCTTGAAAGCGTGACGTCCTGAATGTTTTCCAAGGACGAGACGGTTGGAGTTTACTCCAATCAGTTCCGGTGTGATAATTTCGTAAGTTGTTTTCTCTTTCAATACGCCATCCTGATGGATCCCCGATTCATGTGCGAAGGCATTATCCCCTACGACCGCTTTGTTGGCAGGTACCCTCATCCCGGTCAGCTTGCTGACAAGAGAGCTTGTTTTCTTGATTTCATCAAGCTTCAGTCTGGTCGTCGCTCCGTAAAAATCTTCACGGATCCGAAGGGCCACCGCCACTTCTTCCAATGCAGCATTCCCGGCACGTTCACCGATTCCATTGATGGTTCCCTCAATTTGATCGGCTCCGTTTTCAATGGCTGCAAGGGAATTGGCCGTCGCCATGCCAAGGTCATCATGGCAGTGTGCCGATAGCTTCACCCCGTCGATATTCGGGACATTCTCTCTTACGTATCGAAACAATTCACCGTATTTATGAGGGGTGATATACCCCACCGTGTCAGGAAGATTGATGACGGAAGCTCCTGCATCAATGACCCTTTCCATGATCTTTACTAAAAAGTTGAGATCCGATCTGCACGCGTCTTCCGCCGACCACTGAACCACCGGGAAAAATTTCTTCGCGTACTGAACGGCCTGGACGGCTGTATCGATGACCTGATCCGGTGACATCTTCAGCTTATGGGTCATGTGGATGGGCGACGTTGCAAGGAAGACATGCAGCCTTGGTTCGGCCGTTCCTTTAAGGGATTCCCAAACGGCATCGATGTCCCGCTGCTGCGCCCGTGCAAGCCCCGTTACCGAGCTGTTCTTGATGGTGGAACCGATCCGTTGCACGGCATCGAAATCCCCTTTTGAAGCTGCAGGAAATCCAGCTTCAATGACGTCCACTCCCAGTCTCTCAAGTTGTTTCGCCACCTCGATCTTTTCAATTGTATTAAGATTTACGCCCGCTGACTGTTCTCCGTCCCGTAGAGTTGTGTCAAAGATCTCAATGGTTCGCACTCGCTACCACTTCCTTTTCTTTAGTTGAAGGTTTTTGTACAAATGGCATCATTTTACGAAGTTCTCTTCCAACGACTTCAATCGGGTGCTGACTTTCACGATGATTGATGGCGTTGAATTCCGGACGGTTCGCCTGATTCTCGAGGATCCATCCCTTCGCAAATTTTCCTGTTTGGATATCCGTCAATACTTCCTTCATGCGGGCTTTCGTTTCTTCGTTCACGACCCGTGGACCTGACACGAAATCTCCCCATTGAGCTGTGTCTGAGATTGAATAGCGCATGCCTTCCAACCCTTGTTCATACATCAGGTCGACAATCAGTTTCAATTCGTGTAAGCACTCGAAATAGGCGACTTCTTTCTGATAACCGGCTTCGACCAGCGTTTCAAATCCTGCTTTCACCAGGGATGTCACCCCTCCACACAGGACTGCCTGTTCCCCGAATAGATCGGTTTCCGTTTCTTCCTGGAAGGATGTCTCAAGAATTCCTGCACGTCCTGCGCCTACCCCTTTTGCATACGCCAGCGCCAGTTCTGCGGCTTGCCCTGAAGCGTCTTGATAAACCCCAAAGAGTGCAGGCACTCCGGCTCCTTCTTCAAATGTCCTTCTTACCAGGTGTCCCGGTCCTTTAGGTGCTACCAGGAATACATCCACATCTTCCGGAGGGACGACTTGATGGAAATGGATATTGAATCCGTGTGCAAATGCGAGTGCTTTGCCTGATGACAGGGCCGGCTTGATTTCTGCCTCATACACTTTCGGCTGATACTCATCCGGAAGGAGAACCATGATGACGTCCGCCTGTTCACATGCTTCCCGCACGGAGTAGACTTCAAATCCGTCTTTTTCCGCCTGGTCCCACGACTTTCCTTTTCTCAATCCCACTACAACATCAAATCCGCTTTCCTTCAGATTTTGAGCATGTGCGTGACCTTGTGAGCCATAACCGACGACCGCTACTTTCTTCCCTTTTAAAACCTCTTCATTCACATCTCCGTTATAATATACCTTTACCATTTCCCTCATCCTCTCCATTTTTTGAATAATTAGTTTTTATAAATGTGGAGCTTCTAATTCACGATTGAATACTGCTTCAGATCCGTGACCGATTTTCCATTTCCCCTGGCAAAAGCCGTGATGCCTGTACGGGCGATTTCCTTGATGCCATAAGGTCTTAATAGATCGATGATGGCTTCTATCTTGGATGTCTCCCCCGTTACCTGCACCGTCACGCTGTCCCTGGCCACATCAATGATGGCAGCTCTAAAGGGTTCCACGATTCCATTGATTTCCGACCTGGTCTGTCCTGTGCTCAGCACCTTGATGAGTGCGAGCTCCCTGGCGACGACTCCTTGATCTGTGATGTCGGAAACCTTGAGGACATCGATCTGTTTATGGAGCTGCTTTAACAGCTGTTCGATTTTGCGATCGTCCTCTACATTGACGACGAAGGTCATCCTTGAAATTCCTTCCGTTTCTGTATATCCGACCGAAATACTTTCGATGTTGAACTGACGCTTTGTAAACAATCCGGTCACCCGGTTCAAGACACCGCTCCGGTTATGAACAAGGGCGGTTACAATCCGTTTCCTCATGGTTTCACCCCTAACATTTCGTGTAATCCTTTTCCTGGAGCCACCATCGGGTAGACATTTTCCTTCGGATTCACCCAGCAATCGATGAGCACGGGTTCATCACTTGTTAAGGCTTCTTTTAACACAGTATCCACTTCCTCCTGGGTCTTCACTTTGTACCCCTTGATCCCATATGATTCGGCCAGCTTCACAAAATCAGGCTGGGTGGAGAACACCGATTGCGAATACCTCTTTTCGAAGAAGGTTTCCTGCCACTGTCTCACCATTCCAAGTGTCCCGTTATTGAGAAGGACCACTTTAACAGGAAGGTTCAGCTCTTTCAGGAGAACAAGCTCCTGGAGAGTCATCTGGAATCCCCCATCTCCTACAAACGCAACCACCGTATTGTCGGGATTGGCGAGCTGTGCTCCGATGGCTGCGGGGAATCCGAATCCCATCGTGCCGAGTCCTCCGGATGTGACCCAGTTATTCGGCTTTTTAAAAGAATAGTATTGTGCCGCCCACATTTGATGCTGTCCCACATCCGTTGTGACGACGGCTTCGCCATTCGTCATTTCGTACACCTGCTCGATCAACCGCTGAGGGGATAACACATCATGAGCCTGGTTATACCAGAAAGGATATTCCTTTTTATATGACTGAAGGTGCTGATGCCAGGCATCAAAATCAGGCTTCTCGGTCTCATGCTGAAGGAGTCTGGCAAGCGCCTGTTTCGCATCGGCTACGATCGGGATCTGTGTTTCAACGTTCTTCCCGATCTCAGCAGGGTCGATGTCGATATGCACCACTTTGGCCCTTGGTGCAAAGGTAGCAAGATTCCCTGTTAACCTGTCATCAAAACGGGCACCGATATTAATGAGCAAGTCGCATTCATGGAGGGCCATATTACTTGCATAACACCCGTGCATCCCTGCCATGCCAAGAAAAAGGGAATGGTCTGCAGGGAATCCCCCTAATCCCAATAAGGTGTGAACCACCGGGATGTCATATTGTTCAGCGAACGTCCTCAATTCCTCGGTCGCCTTTCCATGGAGGACTCCCGCACCCGCTAAGATGACGGGCTGTTTCGAAACCTTGATCGCATCCACCAGTTTTTTGATTTGGAGGGGATTAGGTTGGAAATTAGGCTGATACCCAGGGAGATCCATCTCCACTTCATGAACGGGATACGCTTGCTGCAGAGTCAAGTCTTTCGGAATATCTACGAGTACCGGTCCCGGCCTGCCCGTTGACGCAATGTGAAAAGCTTCCTTCACAATCCTCGGTAAATCTTTGAGATCCCGTACCTGGTAATTATGCTTTGTGATCGGCATCGTAATGCCTACAACGTCCGCTTCCTGGAATGCGTCGGTTCCGATCACCCCTGAAGCCACCTGCCCGGTGAAGACGACCAGAGGCAGTGAGTCCATCATGGCATCAGCGATCCCTGTCACGAGATTCGTTGCACCGGGTCCTGAAGTGGCGATGACCACACCCGGTTTTCCCGATACCCTGGCGTATCCTTCCGCCGCGTGGATGGCCCCCTGCTCATGACGGGCGAGTACGTGCTTGATCGGGGCTTTGTAAAGAGCATCGTAAATCGGCAAGACCGCTCCTCCAGGATACCCAAACAGAATCTCAACCTTTTCCTCCTTCAACGACTTCATGAGCATATCAGCACCGTTGACATATTCCGCCAGTTTCTGTGAAGCCAGTTCTGCCTCTACCTTCGCTCTCATTGCCTATCTCCTCCTTTATTACTTTTTCTTTCAAACAAAAAAGACCTTTCCACCCACTACGACAGAGTTCATCTTTCGCAGGGGCGAAAAGGCCTTACTTCCTTTCCACGGTACCACCCTAGTTCAGAGACACCGAAGCATCTCCCTTTGCAGGCCGATCGGTTTCACCGGCCTTTGTTTTTGTAACGAGTATCATCTACTCGATCGTTCCTACTTACACGGTTCAGAACGATACTCAGAGGGGATGTCGGTATTGGTTGTATTACTGGTTTGCAGCACCACCAGCTCTCTGAAAATACGGTTCCCAATCCTTTTACCTCTTCAACGCTTTCACTTATTCCGTTTTCAAGATTCCACCTGTACTAGCTGATGTAACAAGTTTGGCATATCTTGCAAGATACCCTTTTTTGATTTTCGGAGGAGGCTGTACCCACTCCTGTTGTCTGAACTTCAACTCTTCTTCAGAAACCATAAGGGAAATCGTCCGGTTCGTGAGGTCAATGAAGATGGGATCTCCATTTTCCACCACCCCGATCGGCCCTCCTTCAGCTGCTTCAGGGGAAACATGCCCGATTGAAATGCCCCGGGATGCTCCTGAAAATCTGCCGTCTGTCATGAGTGCGACTTGCTTCTCAAGCCCACGTCCTGCAATGGCTGCCGTCGGTGCCAGCATCTCCGGCATCCCCGGTCCGCCTTTAGGACCTTCATATCTGATGACGACCACATGACCTTCTTTTACTTCTCCGCTTTCAATTCCGGCAAGGGCTTCATCCTGGGATTCATATACGATCGCTTCACCCATGAATGTTTTAATGGATGGGTCGACTGCCCCTACCTTGATGACACCGCCATTTGGAGCGATATTCCCGAAGAGGACGGATAATCCCCCGACTGGACTGTGGGCATTTTCCCTGCGGCGGATGACATCATCATTTTGAATATGAGCATCCTTCACATTTTCATAAAGGGATTTTCCCGTAACGGTGATGCGGTCTTTGTGTACAGCTTCCATTTCACACAGCTCTTTAATGATGGCGCTGACGCCTCCAGCATTGTGAACATCCTGCATGGAGTAATCGGATGCCGGGCTTATTTTGGATAAATAGGGAACCCGTTCAGCGACTTTATTGATCCGGTTGATGTCGTAATCGATTTCTGCCTCATTGGCAATCGCCAGGGTGTGAAGGACAGTATTCGTTGAACCTCCCATTGCCATATCCAAAGCGAACGCGTCATCGATCGTGTCCTCCGTTATGATATCTCGTGGCTTGATATCTTTTTTCACCATTTCTACAAGATGTTTCGCTGCGTCCTTGATCAATTTGTGCCGTTCTTCTGAGGTGGCTACGATCGTCCCGTTCCCCGGTGGAGCCATTCCCAGCATTTCCATCAAGGAATTCATGGAGTTCGCCGTGAACATCCCGGAACATGATCCGCAAGTCGGACACGCATTGGCTTCAATGTCGAGAAGCTGTTCCGCCGTCATCCTTCCTGACTGATGAGCTCCGACTCCCTCGAAAACAGATACGAGGGACAACGGTTTTCCATCGCTCGAAACACCCGCTTCCATCGGGCCACCCGATACAAAAACGGAAGGGACATTGGTTCTGACTGATGCCATTAGCATTCCCGGTGTGATCTTGTCACAGTTCGGAATGTAGAACACCCCGTCGAACCAGTGAGCGTTGATGACGGTTTCTGCTGAGTCGGCAATCAGTTCCCGACTCGGGAGTGAGTACCTCATTCCGATATGACCCATGGCGATCCCGTCGTCGACACCGATCGTATTGAATTCGAAGGGGATTCCCCCTGCTTCCCGGATCGCTTCTTTCACCACCTGGGCGAATCCGTTTAAATGCATATGACCGGGTATGATGTCGATGTAAGAGTTACACACCCCGATAAATGGTTTTTCCATGTCTTCGAGCTTGACTCCCGTCGCATATAGTAAACTGCGGTGGGGAGCCCGGTCGATCCCTTTCTTGATCATGTCACTTCGCACGTCATCACCTCCAACTTAGCCGACTTGAGCATTTTGTTTGTAAACTTTTCTTCCATCTTGCGTGACAGTGTTTCTGAATTCCTGCAATAATTGTTTCGTATACTTTCCAGGTTTTCCGTCTCCGATGACGCGTCCGTCAACTTTTACAACGGCAATGACTTCAGCGGCTGTCCCTGTTAAGAACACTTCATCTGCCGTGTATACATCATGCCGGGTGAAAACTTCTTCTTTCATTACGAAACCTGATTTTTCGGCGATTTCGATGATGGCATTCCGGGTAATCCCTTCCAGCGCCCCTACATATCCTGGCGGCGTGAGGATTTTTCCTTTTTTCACGATGAAGATGTTATCCGCAGATCCTTCTGCTACATATCCCTGATCATTCAACATCAATGCTTCGCTTACGCCTGCAAGATTTGCTTCGATTTTAACGAGAATGTTATTTAAGTAGTTTAATGATTTAACTTTGGGTGACAGAACATCCGCACGATTTCTCCGGCTAGCGACGGTAACGATATCGATGCCCGTTTCATATAAGCTTTTAGGGAAAAGGGCCAGCTGTTCTGCGATGACGATGATTTGTGGCTTTTTACAAGTGAATGGATCCAATCCCAAGTTTCCAACACCCCTGGAAATGACCACCCGTATGTAGGCATTCTCCAACTGATTTTTTTTCAATGTATCAACGATAATGTCGCTCATCTCTTCTTTAGAGAGCTCAATGTGCAACATGATTGATTTTGCAGAGTCATAAAGGCGATCAACATGTTCTTCCAGACGGAACACGTTCCCATCGTACATTCGAATCCCTTCGAACACTCCATCTCCATATAGAAAACCATGGTCGTACACAGATACAACTGCGTCTTCCTTTTTTACGTACTGCCCGTCTAAGTAGATCCACTGTTCGTTCATGTTAATCATTCCTTTCCCGGTTGAAATTTATTTGATTATTCTGAAATTTATTTTTGCAACGAAAGTACGTTGACTGTAAGCCTGTGGAGAGGGGGCTGAATCGGTTTATGACTGCCGCTTCCCGCCGGCTCAGGTTTTTATATTGAGGACAATATTACTCCCGTTTCACAGGAAGGTCAACAGGGTTTTTGTGAATTATTTGACTATTTAGATTAATCTGATTATAAGTAAACGCTTACATCTTTGTCCTAATAGAGTTTATGGTTAGAAAAATTTTTTTGAGATTTTTTTCATCAGGGGGGTGAATGGTCATTCAGAAGTGGCGAATATCCCGATCCAAAATTTTTCGACAAAATGCTACAGGAATGGGGGTTCGGGGAGTTTGTACCCAGGATGGATCGGGACAGGTGCATCCTTTTCACCATTTTACTTTTTAAGCAACATGCCTTTCCATTCAAAAAAAAAGAATCAATCCAGACAGCAAGGCCTCTGGATTGATTCTTCTATACCCATGTATACATATAATTCTCATCTTCGACATCGTTTGCTTTTTTGACAATTTTCAACGGCTTGAAGGTATCGATCATGACAGCGAGCTCCAACGTTTCTTTTTTTCCGATACTGGCTTCCGTCGTTCCTGGATGAGGACCGTGTGGGATTCCGCTCGGATGAAGGGTGATTGATCCTTTCTTGATTCCTTTTCTGCTCATGAAGTTTCCTTCAACATAATACAGCAGCTCATCACTATTCACGTTGCTGTGATTATACGGAGCCGGAATCGATTCTGGATGGTAATCATATAACCGCGGCACGAATGAGCAGACCACAAAGTTATGCCCTTCAAACGTTTGATGAACAGGAGGCGGCTGATGGACACGACCGGTGATTGGCTCGAAATCTTCTATGTTGAATACCCACGGATACAAATATCCATCCCATCCCACGACGTCAAGTGGATGGTGATTCAATACGTGGGAATGGAGCGCACCCCTTGACTTGGTGATCACCTCAAACTCGCCCTTTTCATCCTTGGTTTCAAGCTTTTCCGGGCCGCGCAGATCCCGTTCACAGAACGGACTGTGTTCCAGTAGTTGCCCGTACTCGTTGCGGTAGCGACGAGGAGTCGTGATCTGACTGAATGACTCGACGATCAGCATCTTCGTCTCTTCTTCAGGAAGTACACGGTAGATGGTGCCGATCGGAATCACCACATAATCACCTTTTCCATACGTGATCGTTCCGAACATCGTCTCTACCTTTCCTTTACCAAAATGGATATAAAGCATCTCATCTCCATCACCATTCCGGTAAAAGCTTGTCATCTCTTCTGTGACATAGGCAGTCCCAATCAAAAGATCGGAATTACCAAGTAAATACTCACGGCTCTTTAAGGCACAGCCTTTCTTTTCTACCTTATCTGTAATGAAATGTCGATGGCGAAGAGCACCTTCTTCCTCAAATTCCGGCATATAACTGCCTAAATACTCTGTTTTCGCCACTGCCGTCGGCAAATGATGATGATACAGAATCGACTGTGTTCCCGAGAACCCCTTCGTCCCCATCACCTGCTCCCTGTAGAGGGTGCCGTCGTCCTTTTTAAACATGGTGTGACGTTTGTGAGGTATGCTCCCCATTTGTCGATAGTACATGGTCTTCCTCCTCTCTTCTCTCTGCAATCGTATTCTTTAAAACTCCTAATCCCTTAATCTCTAATTCCACCACATCCCCGGGCTTCAACCACGGATGCTTCTCGGGACCAAGCTCTAAAATACAGCCGGTTCCAACCGTACCGGATCCGATCACCTCACCGGGATACAGGGTGACGTCTTTCGATGCGCGTTCAATCATGTCTCCAAATGTATAATGAATATCCTGATAATTCCCCTGTGATAAAAGCTTCCCATTCACTTTAGCCGTCATGGGCAGGTCAAGACGGTCACCACTGCGATAAGTATCCATCTCATCCTTCGTCACTAAACAGGGACCGAAAGATGTGGCAAAATCTTTTCCTTTCGCAGGACCGAGTCCGACTTTCATTTCATGCTTCTGAATGTCCCTTGCACTCCAGTCGTTCATGATCATATATCCGTAAATGAAGTCTTCCGCATGGTCGCTGGAAATATTCCGGCCTTCTTTACCGATGACGCAGGCAATTTCCAGTTCATAATCCAGCCACTCACAGCCAGCCGGCCTTTCAATATGATCGAGGGGACCCTTGACGGCCAAATGATTGGTAAAATAGAAGACGGGGAAGTCATACCATTCCGGCACCACGTCGAGCCCCCTCCGTTTACGGGCCGTTTTCACATGCTCTTCAAACGCATAGAAATCCCTGATGCTGACAGGTCTTGGAATCGGTGCCTTCAGTGTGACGTCCCGTAATGGATACACTCCCTCGTCTCCCTCTGAAAAAGCACCCAGCTCCTTCATCCGTTTCAGCCCTTCATCACCAAGATCGATGATGGATACCATATCTTCAGGGAGTGACCCGCCGCTTACAGCATGGATGTCTACGACAAGATCATCCTGAACGATTCCGGCCCTCACTTCTCCTTCTTTTATAAAACTAACAAGCTTCACGTCATATCACCTTTTTCGAATCAATTCAAATGAATCGGATAATGGTTTGGTGTACATCTGACCGGCAAGCCTTCCCACCGGTTTGAGTTTCCCTGAATCTATTTTCCCGTCATAATAGAGTTCATCATTGATTCTCACACATTCTACCTTCCCGATGACCAGGCTCCCTGCACCTGGATGATCGCCGAAGTGAAGAACGTCATGAAGAACGCATTCCAACTGAACCTTGCTTTCCGTTACTCCCGGCGGTTTTACCGTGATCGAGTCTTTCTTCGTAAGCCCGACCTGTTCAAATTCATCAACGACGGATTCAAATTCAATGGCACAGTTGTTCATCTCCTCCACGAACTCTTCACTTACGATATTGATGACAAATTCCTTCGTTTTCTCAATGTTCTGGAGGGTATCCTTTTTGCTGCCATCTTTCCCTCTTCTCATCGGGGAGAAACAGACAAGCATAGGCTCTGCAGAAATCGCCGTAAAGAAGCTGTAAGGTGCCAGATTTGCAATCCCTTTTTCATCAAGGGATGATACGAAGGCAATCGGCCTTGGCAGGATCGAGCCGATCATCAATTTATAAGCTGCCTGCCACTCAAGCGACTGGGGTTTGATATCCATTTAGTTCACCCCTTCATTATTTAAAATGGCTTCCAGAGCTCCAACAAATCGTTTATTATCCTCTTCGGTTCCAATCGTGACCCTGACCGTGGTCGGATATCCGAGAAGCGTTCCTGAACGGACGACGAGACCCCTTTTGACAAGTTCATAAGAAACCATGTCCCCATTCAACCCTGTATCCACCATGATAAAGTTCGATTGAGAAGGGAAATAGGATAAGCCCAATCGGTCGAATTCCCTCTCCAAATCATGACGACCCTGTTCGTTCTTATGGGTGCACTCCCTTATAAACGCCTGATCTTCCAGGGCAATGATCGCCGATTTCTGAGCAACGGTATTCACATTGAAGACATCCTTCACTTTACGGAGCTGTCCAGCTATTTCTTCATTCATGACCCCGAATCCGACCCTTAGTCCGGCAAGGCCATATATTTTCGAAAATGTCCTGAGGACGATCAGATTTTCGAAAGCAGGCAGAAGCGGCAGGGTTTCTAAATAATCATCGGTTGTCACGTACTCCATATAGGCTTCATCGACCACCACCAGGATGTCTGGCGGTACGTTCTCGATAAAATGCAGAAGCTCTTTTTTCCCGACGATGGTACCCGTCGGATTATTCGGATTGCACACAAAGATGATCTTTGTTTTTTGCGTGATATGGTCAAGCATCCCTTGTAAGTCATGTGTACCTTCTACCAGAGGGACAATGACCGGAGTGCCTCCTTCTATCAACACATTGGTCTGGTACCTGGGAAACGTCACGTCGGCCATGATCGCTTCGTCGCCGCTATTCAAGTAGGCCCTCGTCAACAGTCGGATCACTTCATCCGATCCGTTCCCGAATACGAGTTGTTCTATCGGAACCCCTAAGAATGCTGAAACTTTTTGACTCAGATCAACCGCAGCCCCGTCCGGATACAAAAACAGGTCGCTTCCGTTCTCTTTAAACCACTCTTTTACTTTCGGAGAGCAGCCATATATATTTTCATTTTCCGATAACTTTCTGATGGAACTGAGCCCGTGCTCCTTCTTTAAGTCCAGAAGTGTCTTCCCCAGCACATATGGAGCGATATGTGTGACCGCTTCTCTTGTTTTGAACTTCAATGTCATACATATACCCTCGCCTTCCTCATGGATGAAGGGGGTCGACCCATGTGTTAGCTTATCTCCCCGTTCAAATATGTACCTGCAATCTGTACGATATTAAGCGTAGAAGCAGCTAATCTCTTCATGAGTTAACCCCCTGACCGGTCCTTTGACCCCCGTTATATATGTTCTATCTGTCTATTTTTTTATTTATAGGTTTCCTCTGCGTTCCTGTTCACGCTCGATGGATTCGAATAGTGCTTTAAAGTTTCCTTCGCCGAATCCTCTTGCCCCTTTACGCTGGATCACTTCGATGAATAGTGTAGGACGATCAACGATTGGCTTCGTGAAAATTTGAAGCAGATACCCTTCGTCATCCCGGTCTACTAAAATATTCAACTCTTTAATTTGCGAAATCTCTTCATCGATTTCACCTACACGCTCTGAGAGCATTTCGTAGTAGGAATCCGGAGTGTTTAAGAACTCCACTCCATTTTCCTTAAGGATCCCGACTGTCTTCACAATATCCTCTGTCAGGATGGCAATATGTTGCACTCCTGGACCACCATAGAACTCAAGATACTCCTGGATTTGTGATTTGCGTTTTCCTTCAGCAGGTTCATTGATCGGGAACTTGATGCGGCCGCCGTTATGCATGACCTTGGACATCAGGGCAGAATATTCGGTTGTAATGTCTTCATTCGTGAAGTGACGCATTTCCTTGAAGCCCATCACTTTTTCGTAGTATTCCACCCACTCTTCCATGCGCTCCACGTTTCCGACGACGTGGTCGACAGCGATGATGCCCGCATCTTCATTTTTGAGAGCAGTATCATATTTTTCAAAGCCAGGCATGAAAATCCCTCTGTAATCCTTACGTTCCACTAGTGTATGGATCGTATCCCCATATGTACCGATCACGGCTTTCTTCACTTTTCCCTGATCATCTTCGAGTGTTGAAGGAGGCATGATTTCAATCGCACCCTGTTCCACGGCTCCATTGTAAGCCTTTTCAACATCATCCACGACAAGGGCGATGTCTTTGATGCCGTCTCCGTGTTTCTTCACGAATTGGGATACCCGGCTTCCTTCGTGCAGACTTCCTGTAATGAGCAATCTTACTTTGTTTTGTTGCAGTACATAGGATACCGTGTCGCGATTGCCCGTTTCTAGTCCTGAATAGGCAACGGTCTTAAAGCCGAATGCTGTACAGAAGAAGTGGGCTGCCTGCTTTGCATTCCCTGTATAGTACTCTAAATAGTCTACATCCCTTACCGGGAAGACCTCTTCTACCTTAGCCTGCTTTTTTGCCACGTTCTCTTGCATATTAACCCCTCCATTAAACGTTAGTATATTCTGAATATTATATTAAATAGTTTCACAGGACTTCTCAAGAGCGGCTAGTAAAGCTTAGACGCTTCTCTGTGATGAAGTCCGTCCCTCTTTTTATCTCGCTGGTTCCTTTTTTCGGGGAGGCATATGTACAGCATCCCCCTTTAATCCTTCTACTGCTTCGAGCATGGTCTCATTCATGCTTGGGTGGGGATAGAGGGGAAAGCGAAAGTCCTCATCCCTCGCTGCCATTTCTAGTCCCATTACACCTGCAGTGATCAGCTCGCCCGCGCCCATTCCCATCATATGGACACCTAGGATGATATCCGTTTCACTGTCTGACACGACTTTGACGAATCCGTCCTTCTCCTCTGTAAGCTGGGCGTACCCATTTCCTCTGACGGGGTTCTCACTCACTGTGACCGAATAGCCCTGCCTCTCTGCTTCCTCTTCTGTAAGGCCCACGTACGCCATCGGAGGACTCATCTGTACCACCGTAGGCACAAACCGCAGATCCACCTCTACCGGAAGTCCCGCCATGGCCTCTGCAACCGCCTTCCCCTGCTTGATCGCCTTCACTGCGAGGGACGGACCTTCCGTCACATCCCCGATCGCCCAAATATGGGGAATGGAGGTCCGTCCCTCCCGATCTGTCTGGATATAGCCCTCGTCGGTTATTTCCATCCGGAGACGGTCGAGACCAAGTTCTGATAGGTTCGGTTTCACTTGTCCGGTCACGACAAAGTGAGAGCCTTCGACGGAGACCGTTTCTCCGTTTTCTTTTTCGATCTCAGCGATGACATGTCCGTCCCTTTTGCAGGCTTTTTTCAGCACGCAATTTTTGATGACACTGATTTTTTGTTTTTTGAACTGCCTGGACAATTCTTTAGCCAGGGAGGTATCGAGTGCTAATTCTTCACTCAAGATTAACGTGACACGACTTCCCAATGTTGTGAAAACGGACGCAATCTCCAATGAAATATAATCTGCACCATATACGATCAGTTCCCGGGGAATCTCCTCCAGCTCAAAAACCTGTCTTTCCTTCAGGACAGTACCCCCATCGAAGATGATTTCATCCGGGTAGTGAAATTCTCCACCTGTCGCCACGATCGCCTCTTTAAAATTAAGAAGACTGAACTCATGACCATTTTCGACCCCTATACGGGATTCTGACAGAAAGGATGCCGTCCCTTTTACGATTTCCACCATATTCGCTTTACAGAGGGATTCCACACCGCTTCTGAGCTGGGTGATTTTTTTATGTTTATAGTGTTGAAGAGTCGCAAGGTTTGCTTCTACTTCCCCAAACTCCATTCCCATTTCCTTCAGGTGTTTCGTCTTTTTGAATTCCTGGGCAAAATGGGTGAATACCTTTGACGGGATGCATCCCTTATTTAAACAGGTCCCCCCAAGAGCCTCCCGTTCGATCAGCGTGACGTGTCTACCGAGGCCGGCTGCTCTGATCGCTGCGTGATAGCCGCCTGGACCTCCTCCGATGACAACAACGTCTTTTTCTTCTGTAATTTCTCCCACTACCATTTACATCAACTCCAAAAGCATGGATTGAGGCTCTTCAATCAAATCTCTTAAACGATTCGTGAACGTCACGGCCGTACCGCCATCCGCCACTCTGTGATCAAATGACATGGATACATTCATCATGGAGCGGACGACAATTTCGTCCTTATCATTCACCATCGGACGCTTCTTCGTTTTATGAAAGGCGACGAGGGCCACTTCCGGTTCGTTAATGATCGGAGTGGCTCCGATCGAACCGTTCAACGGGCCGACATTGCTGACCGTGAAGGTACCTCCTTTGATCTCTTTCATCGCAAGCTTGCCTTCCTGCGCCTTAACGGTGAGCGCCTTCATTTCAGCCTGGATTTCTTTCATCGTTTTCCCTTCCACCCCTTTGATGACAGGGACGATCAGACCTTCATCTGTATCGACTGCGATACCGATATTATGCTGGGATTGAAGCTTGACGCACTCTTCTTCTTCATTGAGGCGTGCATTGAAGATCGGGAACTCTTTTAAACAAACAGAAAGGGCTTTGACAAAATACGCCCCCATGGAAATGGACTGGCCGCACCGTTTCATCGTATCTTTCCAGACTAATAGATTCGTTACGTCGATTTCTTCAAAATGAGTACAATGCGGAATCGTTCTGAGCGACTGTGACATTTTGGAAGCGATCTGTTTTCTTCTGCCCCGGAAAGGGATGGTGTGACCGGTGTGCTCTTCAGTAGTCACTTGAACAGTGGCCACACGTTCTTCCTCGGGTTTAGGAGGCGGCCCGACTTCCCCTTTCATATAGAGGAGAACATCTTCATCGACAATTCTCCCCCCTGCTCCGGAACCGACCACTTCTTCTATGTTGATCCCATTTTCCCTTGCGATTTTTCTCGTATACGGGGAAGCAAGGATCCTTTTCTTCTTCGAGACCTGGGTCGTTTGGGGAACAGTACGGCGGGTTGCCTCACTATGTTCCTTTTCCATCAACAGGACCGTCGATCCAACGGGAATCGTCTCACCTTCATTTACGGTGAATTCCTTGATCACACCTGAAAAAGGTGCCGGGATCTCCGCCGTCATTTTATCTGTTTGTACCTCTACAAGTGGTTGATCCGCTCTCACGACATCCCCCACTTTCACAAGAAAGTGATTGATGTTGGCTTCTGTCATCCCTTCCCCTATATCATGAAGCTTAACTTCCATGGACTCCCTCCTTGTCTAATAGCGTGCCACTCTCTCCACTGCAGCAAGCACTCGTTTACTGTCAGGCAAATAGAAATCTTCAAATCCGAAATACGGAACAGGCGTATCAAATCCTGTCACGCGTTCTGTAGGCGCTTTTTGATATAAAAAGGATTTGTCATTGATGATCGCCAGTACATCATTTCCAACCCCACCCGTTGCATGGGCTTCATGGACGATGACCGTTCTCCCTGTCTTCTGGACAGAGTTTGAGATCAGATCTTTATCAAGAGGATAGAGAGTTCTAAGATCGAGTACCTCGCAGGAGATCCCTTTTTCACTCGCTTCTTTCGCTGCATCCTCGGCAACCTTCACCATCGCTCCCCACGCAATGATCGTGACATCCTCACCCTCTGTCACTACCTTGCCCTTCCCGATTTCCACGGTGTATTTCTCTTCCGGCACTTCCTCTTTGGAGGACCGGTAACATCGCATAGGCTCAAGGAACAGGACGGGATCGGGGTCTTCGATCGCCGCAATCAGAAGACCTTTGGCATCGTACGGCGTTGCCGGACAAACCACTTTGATTCCCGGCATATGAGTGAAGAGTGCCTCTGTACTATCGGAGTGGATTTCAGGTGCGCGTACCCCCGCCCCATAGGGAGCCCTGATGACCATTGGACAGCTGAAATGTCCGAGTGTCCGTGCACGTATCCTTGATGCATGAGTCATGATCTGCTCGTAGGCAGGATATATGAATCCTAAAAACTGGACCTCGGTCACAGGACGAAACCCGTTCAACCCCATCCCGATTGCGGCACCGATAAATCCTGCTTCACTTAAAGGTGTGTCAAGAACCCGGTCTTCCCCAAATTCCTGTTGCAGGCCATCCGTCGCCCTGAACACACCGCCATTGGTACCGATATCCTCACCCATTAACAGGACATCGTCATTTTCCGCAAGCATCACTCTCATCGCATCCGTGATGGCCTGAACCATCGTCAACGTCTTCATTTTCGTTAAGGTGTTCATTCTACTCACCTCTCAATTGCTCAAGGAGCTTTTCTTTTTGTTCCTGGATGGTCCACGTCGGAGTGGCAAACACATAATCGAAGATCAAGCTCGGATCTGCGGCTGGGTAAGCTTCCAGTTCGTCGACGGCAAGGTCCACTTCCTTTGTACATTCCTTTTGAACAGAAGCCTTCCATTCCGCGTCAAGCCAGCCCCTTAGCTCCATGTATTTTGTTAAGCGATCGACAGGGTCATTCTCCTTACGCCGCGAATCGCTTTCCTGCTGATCACGGTACTTCGTCGGGTCATCGGCTGTCGTATGGGCACCGTATCTCCACGTCACGGACTCGATCAAGGTAGGTCCGTCCCCGTTTCGTGCCCTCTCCAATGCGTTCAGTGTTTCAAAATAAACCGCAAAAATATCATTGCCGTCGATTCGGACGCTTGGGATATCGTAGGCGAGTGCTTTCTGGGCAATGGTTTTCGTTTTCATTTGTTTGTGCATGGGAACAGATATGGCATACTGATTATTTTGATTGAAGAAGACGACCGGAGCCCCCCACACGCTTGCCAGATTCAAGCCTTCATGAAAGTCCCCTTCAGAAGTGGCACCGTCGCCAAAGTAGACAATGGATGCATTACGTGTCCCTTTTCTCTTTTCGGCAAAAGCTGCCCCTACCGCGTGGGGAAGCTGAGTCGCAATCGGGATGCCCGGGGTGAAGATGTTCTTACCTTCAGGAGGCACACAGCCTTCATTCCTCCCTTTCCAGAAAAGCAGGATGTGGAGGAGCGAATGGCCGAACGTCATGGTCGCACCATGGTCCCGATAGGACGGGAATAACCAGTCTTTATCTTCCAGGGCCAGGGCACTCCCGACCTGGGATGCTTCCTGTCCTTCATATGGTGCATACGTCCCGATCCGCCCCTGACGCTGCAGGCTAACGGCTTTACGGTCGAAGGTGCGGATCCTGATGAGATGCCGGTAAAAGGTGCGGGCTAAGTCCTCTGTAATCAGCTTTTCATATTGATTTTGAACCAGTTGTCCTTGTTGGTCCATGACTCGGACCAGTTGAAATTCCTCGATCATTTCATCACCTCTTGTGGTACATTATTGGTAAAGATTTGAGATATTCATGTTTTTATGGAAGAATACCTGTATTTACGTTCTCACCGCCCATTTCGGACGCTTCGCATGAGAGAAGAAGCTGTTTCTTCTCGTGCGTGCGTGAATCCGGTCCTCGCAGAAACGGTTGGCCGCTTCCACCGTGGTCATATGCTGATTTTCTGACTGCAGATAGATGTTTTGAAGGCTGTTGTAGATGGCACTCGTTTTTTGAAGGACCCGTTCTTTGTTCGGTTCATATAATTCGTCCGCCACCTGGATCAGTCCGCCGGCATTGACGATGTAGTCAGGTGCGTACAGGATCCCTTTTTCGTGCAGCTTCAAACCATGTGATAGATCTAATAATTGGTTGTTGGCAGAACCCACGACCGCTTTTACTTTCAGCTGATCCACCGTGTGATCGTTAATGACTCCCCCGATGGCACACGGAACGAAGACATCCGCATCGACAGAATAAATTTCTTCTCCCGATACGACCTTTATGGCCGCTCCCATGCTTTTCGCTTTCGCAACCAGCTGATCGATTGACCTTTGGCTGATATCAGTTACATACAGGTCTGCTCCCTCTTCCAGCAGTCGTTCGGCTACTTTGAACCCGACCTTCCCGAGTCCCTGAATGGCGTAGCTTTTCCCGTGAAGGTCTTTCGAGCCCCATACGTTTTGGTTTGTCGCCTGCAAGCCATTAATCACGCCCATGGCAGTCGGGATGGATGAATCACCGCTCCCTCCGTACTCTTCATTGACGCCGACGATACAATTGGTCTCTTTCAGGGCATACACGAAATCTTCAGGCGTGGTCCCCATGTCCGTCCCTGTATAGAATCTTCCGTTTAGGGATTCAACGAATTGACCGAAGGCACGGAACAGTTCCGGATGTTTATCTGTTTCCGGATCTCCGATTATGACCGCCTTCCCGCCACCGAAGTCCACGTCGGCTGCGGCACATTTATACGTCATGCCTTTGGATAGGCGCAGGACGTCCTCAAGCGCTTCGTCCACTGATGCATACGGTCTCATGCGGCATCCGCCAAGAGCTGGTCCAAGAGTGGTATTATGTATGGCGATGATGGCTTTAAGCCCTGTTTCTTCATCGTTGCAAAATACGACTTGTTCATGGTTTTGTATTCTCTGGAACATATCCATTTCATTTCCCCCTACAAGCTCTCTGTTTGTAACCGCTTTCAATTCAGTCGATACTTTAGACACTGTGCTTCCTCCTTTTACTACTAGCTTACTAAATGGATCTAGCTCTCTTGTATTCTCTCTTTAATTTTCTCTTTGGGTAATACCACTTGCTTCACTTCACCTATTCCAATGAGTCTGTCATTCTCTCGATCTCTGACAGTCACTTCGGTTACGATGACATTTCGTTCATATTCAATAACGTTCGCTCTGATTTCAAGATGGGAACCTGTTTTCGCCGGCGCCACATGTTGGGCGTTCACCTTTGCCCCCATTCCTTCTTCGTGATCTTCCAAATAGGGTAGAATGACTTTCCTGGATGCCCACTCCATGTGATACACCATCGACACCGTTGAATACGCGGGATGAACCACACTTCCTTCGAACTGGGCATACATGCCGGGGGTGACTTCAGTCGTAATGACGGCTGTATGTCCTACTGCTAATCCAGACTTCATTGCTTTCCCCCCTTTAAACCAACGAATAATACATTTTTATATAACGTTAATTCAACGATATAATAACATTTTGTTTTATAAATAGTCAATAAATTGTTAAAATATTTAAAATATTATATTAATATAGGTTATGCATAGGGACGGACTTCCGCATCGCGGAAGGTCCGTCCCTCACTCTATTAACGCAAAAAAGCAACGGAACCAAAGTCCCGTTGCTTTTTACAGAAGGTTGTTCATTTTTTATCAGCCTATGAAAGAAGGGCACGGTCACTTGCCAGTTGACTGCCTCGGATCCTCTGGAATTCATGGAGCAGTCCTTCGACGGTGAGATGCTTCTTCTGTTCTTCATTCACTTCAAGGATGATCTGTCCCTTATCCATCATGATCAGACGATTCCCGAGATCCAGCGCCTGCTGCATATTATGGGTGACCATCAAGGTAGTGAGCTTGTACTTCTCCACAATCTCTTTTGTCAGGTTCGTAATCAGATCCGCACGTGCCGGATCAAGGGCAGCCGTATGTTCATCCAGCAGTAGGATCGATGGCTCTGTGAAGGTCGCCATCAGGAGGGAAAGGGCCTGCCGTTCTCCACCCGACAATAATCCTACCTTGGCATTCAGGCGGTTTTCAAGTCCGAGATGAAGGGTTTCAAGTACTTCTTTAAAGAACACTTTCCGTTTTTTCGTGACCCCCATTTTAAAGGTCCTCGTCCGGTTCCGTGAATACGCCATGGCCAGGTTCTCTTCTATGGTCATTGATGGCGCCGTCCCTGCCATGGGGTCCTGGAATACTCGGCCGATCAGCTTTGAACGTTTATACTCAGATACCTTCGATACTTCGTGATCATCAATCAACACATTTCCGACATCGGGAAGCAGGACCCCTGATACGATATTCATCAGTGTCGATTTCCCGGCACCGTTACTCCCGATGACCGTGACGAAATCACCTGGTTTCAGAGAGAGCTGAATATCATCTAGGGCGATTTTCTCATCCGGCGTCCCTTCATTGAATACTTTATGAATTCGATTTAATTGTAACACCGCCATCACCCTTTCTCTCTGAAATCGGCGTCTGGTTTATTCGTTCCGCCATTCGTTGTGCCTTCCGTTTCTTATCCTTGTAACGATCCATCACCTTAGGCATGACAAGTGCCAGAATAACGATGGTCGCCGTGATCAGTTTCATATCTCCTGTTTCAAGGAAATCGACTCGAAGAGCCATGGAAACGACCAATCGGTAGATAATCGCCCCACCGATTACGGCTAGGGTCGTACGGGCAATTGTCTTCGTTCCGAATAATGCTTCACCGATGATGACAGAAGCGAGCCCGATGATGATCATCCCGATCCCCATTCCTACGTCTGCAAAACGGCTGTACTGGGCGATCAGGGCACCGGATAGGGCCACCATCCCATTTGAGATGCCTAAACCGAGAATGATCATCAGATTCGTATTGGCAGAGAAGCTGCGGATCATCCGTTGATTATCCCCTGTCGCTCTCAATGCCAACCCGATTTCCGTCTTCAGAAATGCATCTGTCAGAAATTTGATCACAAGCGTAATGATCGTCATGATGAATAGAATGCTCCACGTTCCCGGAACAGGTTCCCCCAGCCCGATGGCCGTCCATACTTTATTAAGGGCGGCATCGATTCCAAGAGGGGACCAGAATCCTTCAATCCCTGTAAAGGCAGTATCCTGACTGAGCAGGGGTACATTCGATCTCCCCATGATCCTGAGATTGATGGAATAAAGGGCGATCATCATTAAAATCCCTGATAATAAGGCATTAATTTTACCAAACGTATGAAGTAAACCTGTTATACATCCTGCTATAAATCCGATCACTATCGCCGTAATCGTTGCGATGACGGGGTTTACGCCACTGACGATCATGGTTGCAGCGACAGCGGCCCCTGTTACGAAGCTGCCATCGACTGTTAAATCAGGAAAATCCAATATCCGAAAGGACAGATAGACTCCGAGGGCCATAATAGCGTAAATGATTCCAGATTCAAAGGATGCGAATATTGCTGTTGGCACGAATCATCATCCCTTCCTATTTTTCTTCGATAAACTTCCCAAGGTCTGACCAGGCTTCCTGTACTTCCACACCTTGTTCTTCAGCTGCCGCTTTATTGAACATCAACTCAAAGTTTTCCGGAGCCTGTACAGGGAGTTCAGAAGGCTTTTTCTCTCCTTTTAAAATCTTCACCGCCATCAACCCGGTTTGGTAACCAAGATCTTCATAGTTGAATCCACTCGCTGCAATGGCTCCTTTTTTCAATGAATCAAGTTCTCCTACAAAAAGAGGAATATCCTTTTCATTCGCTACCGTGATGACGGACTCAAGGGCTGAAACGACTGTGTTATCTTTAGGGATGTAAAGGGCATCGACCCTTCCTACCATGGATTCAGTCGCCTGCTTCACATCTGCGGACGTTGAAACCGTAGCCTCAACCACTTCAACACCGGCTTCTTTAGCAAGCTTATTCACTTCAGCTACTTGAACAACAGCATTTTGCTCTCCGGAATTATACACAACCCCGATTTTCTTCGCTTTCATTTCATCTGTAATAAAGTGGAGTGTCTTTGAAATCGCTTCTGGGTGAGTGTCTGTCGTCCCTGTTATATTCTCACCTGGCTCGTCAAATGACTTGACCAGTTCAGCACCTACAGGATCAGTGACAGAGGTGAATACGATTGGAATATCTTTCGTTGCATTCAGGGCAGTTTGTGCACTTGGGGTTGAGTTTGCAAAGATGAGGTCTACACCGTCCCCGACAAAGTTCTTCGCAATGCTTTGAGAGTTACTTTGATCTCCTTGAGCGATTTGAACATCATACTTAACGTTTTCGCCTTCTTTGAAACCGTTTTCATCCAGAGCCTTCTTGAAACCTTCAAACGCCGCATCCAAGGATGGATGTTCCACAATCTGGGTTACCCCGATGACATATTGTTTCTCACCATCTCCATCGCCGGAACTCTTATCACTACCACATCCTGATAGGATCAGCATTCCAAATAACATAGAGATCACAACAAGTAATAAACTCTTCTTCTTCACAGAAATCCCCCTTTTTCTCTTCCTGATATATGATCAGTAGTCTACTAGACTAGCAAATCCATGTATGATAAAAATATGAGCGAACGTAAATACAACGTTATAGTATCACTCCTGTCACAAAATAGTCAATAATATTCGGAAAATTTAAAAATTAATACTAGTATAGTCGGTCTTGGAATGAATATCTATAGGAAATGACGGAAAATTTGTGTCGAATGGTGAACCCCACCAAAAAAGCGCTCACCCTGCAAGGGAAAGCGCTTAGGAAAACCTCAATCTATTAAGATCGCATTCCATAACTGGAAAGCTCTCTAAAAATCCTGTGTGCATCGCTCATCATTTTCTCCAGAAGCTCTTCTACCCGAGGAATATCCGCTACAAGTCCCGACACCTGACCACCGTTTATAAAGCCCTGATCCAGCTTTCCTTCAAGTGCCCCAATCCGGTGATAATCCTCGGACGTCATATGGTTGAACTCATCAGGAGCGACCCCCTCCCGCTCTTTTTGAAGCAACCCATCCGCATAATGTGTCTTCATCACCCGTCTCACCCTGCCGACAGAACGGCCCACGATGACCGTGCTATCGTCTTTTGCATCTACCAAAGTAGATTTATAGTTTTCATGAAAAGGAGCTTCCTTGGTCGCGATGAAACGTGTTCCCATCTGCACCCCGCTCGCACCAAGGGCAAGCATGGACGCAAGTCCCCGTCCATCACCAATCCCTCCTGCAGCCACTACGGGAATCTTTACAGTATCAACAAGCTGTGGGATTAGAGCCAGAGTGGTCGTTTCCAGGTTGGAGTTGATCCCGGCAGCTTCATATCCTTCCGCCACGATCACATCTGCGCCAGCATCTTCTGCCTTCTTCCCCTGCTTTTTCGAAGCGACGACGCAGATCACCTTTACGTTGTGTTCATGAAAATAGGGAATGAGCGGGGATGGATTTCCCGCTGATAAGGAAACGACCGGTATTCCATGCGTCACCACTAAGCGAACCATTTCTTTCAGATATGGTGTGATGGAAATCGGAATGTTCAAAGCGAAAGGCTTACTGGTCTTCTTTTTTGTTTCGATGATGATCTCTTCCACTTCCTCCACCCCCATGGTCCCGACTCCGATTGTACCGAGGGCTCCTGCTTCAGAGATAGCCGCCGTCAACGGGGCATTGCTGATGTTCCCCATGCCTCCTTGAATGATTGGATACTTTATATGTAAGACGTTCGTTAGGTTATTCATAATAATCCCCCTTCGTTAAATTCATGTTATACTTTTTGGAATTGTTCGACAAGTCCCTCCGCAGGATTCTCGAGGTCCGTCCCTCTAAAAAACCACCTGCCGTTTCAAAGCGGCAGGTGGTTACTTCAATCGAGCAATAAAGGATGTGTCATCACATTATAGCTAAGGTCTTTGTTTTTCAGTTCGTTTCCGTCTTCGAATACACTTTCAAAGAAACGGGATGCCGGTTCTGCGAGTTCTTTGTAGTATTCTCCGAACAGAGTGGCTGCGTGGGCCCCGAGCCATTTTTCAGGTAGCAGTTCTTCCGGGAGGCCTGGATCGACGAAGAGGAATTTCCGGTATTCATGGACGAGCTTCGTTCTTTCCACGAAACATTCGGCATCGCTCATTTGCCCTTTACTGATTTTACTCTTATCAATCATATATTGTTGGCTGTACCGGGAAATGAATTCCTGGTAGCGGTCATTGATTTCGTTCAGATCCCAGCTCTTTTCTATTAACCGTTGATTGTCATTCGGACCTTTATGTTCTGCGATGAAAAAATCGACGTACTCTTTAATCTCGTACTTATCGATAAGGGATTGCACTTGTTTCTCCAGGTTGTTGGGAGAAATCCACGTACTCGTCGACAGGGTTCCAAACCCGCTCCAAACCAGCTCTTTTCTCAGTTCATCACGGATACTCCTGATCTCTTCAGGAATGGAGTACATAAGGATCCTCCATTTACCGTCCCACTGCTCAGGCTTCAGCTTAAAGATCCTGTTTGCCGCTTCTTCCATACGGACCTCGCCTCGTTCAGTCAGTGAGTAATAGCTTTTGTTCCCTTGTTTCTCCGCCTGGACCCATCCCTGCTTGTTCATCCGGGAAATCGCGGCACGGACGGCCTGATCATTATGACCAAATTCATTCAGCAGGCGAATCAAACTGCCAATCCAAATTTTATTTCCGTAATGGCGTATATAGTCCCCATATAGTGTAAAGATCATTGATCTTGTATTCATCGCTGCCTCTCCTTTTATCCTATCACATTCATTTATGACGTTAATTTTACGTTTAGTTAATATAATATCACAAACATTCCGTGAAAATAAATGAATATTCTTTAAAATAAAAAACCAGGCTCTTGGGGGAGCCTGTCCTTCAATGATACACCTTCAACATCTCCAACATCTTCACAAAGTCATACGTGTTTACGACTTTCTCCTTGGACCAGTTTGCCTCGATCCACTTTACCAGTTCCTCCTGGCTGTTGAAGACTTCCCCGCTCGTATCCGCCTTCCTGATCATAAATCTGCCGTTATCTTCATCTGCGACTACGAGACAAGGAATCTCGCTCTCGACTGTCATGATTTCAAATTCCATCTTTATCACCTCACTTCTATCCTTTCTAAAAAAGAAACCTCTTAATCACAAAAAGCCCTGCAAAAACAGGGCACTTACGATTCTATATTTTCAACGAGGGTCGCGATTCCCTGTCCTACTCCTATGCACATGGTGGACAGGCCATAGCGTACCTTCCTTTTCTTCATTTCATATAAAAGGGTGGTGAGGATACGGGCTCCACTTGCTCCAAGTGGATGACCGAAGGCGATGGCTCCCCCGTTGACGTTGACGATTTCTTCGTTCAGTCCAAGTTCACGGATGCAGGCGAGGGACTGGGCCGCGAAGGCTTCATTCAGCTCCACTAGTCCAATCTGATCCAGGGCGAGACCTGAACGTTTCAGGACCTTCTGTGTGGCATAGATCGGCCCCAGTCCCATGACTGAAGGCTCCAGGCCCGCCGTGGCTGACGTCACGTAGCGGGCAAGTGGCATAACGCCTAATTCTTCCGCCTTTTCTCTGCTCATGAGAAGAAGGGCAGAAGCACCATCATTCACACCGGAAGCATTCCCGGCTGTAACGGTCCCTCCCTGGAACAGGGGCTTAAGTTTCTGCAGCTTCTCACTATTGGTGTCGGGTCTTGGGTGTTCATCCATCATAAAGGTAGAGACATTTCCTTTGCGATCACGAAGCTCCACCGGTACAATTTCTTCTTTAAAACGTTCTTCATCCATGGCACGCTTCGCCTTCACCTGACTCCAATAGGCAAAGTGATCCTGTTCTTCACGTGAAATCCCGAATTGTTTCGCCACGTTTTCAGCCGTTTCCGGCATTGAGTCGGTCCCGATTTTCTCTTTCAGACGGGAGTTGACGAAGCGCCAGCCAATCGTCGTATCGAACATTTCCATATTTCCTCTCGGGAATTCTTTTGAAGGCTTTGCCATGACATATGGGGCACGTGTCATGCTTTCTGTGCCACCTGCAATGAAGACCTCCCCTTCTCCTGCTAAAATGGCCCTTGCCGCATAGTTGACAGCATCCAGTCCAGAACCGCACAGACGGTTGATGGTCGTTGCACCGACTTCGACAGGAAGACCGGCAAGGAGAGTCGACATCCGTGCGACATTCCTGTTATCCTCTCCGGCACCGTTGGCGTTTCCTAGTATCACTTCTTCAATCGTATCGACGGGCACGAGAGGATTCCGTTCCACAAGGGCTTTTATTACGTGAGCTCCCAGGTCATCAGGACGCACTTCTTTTAATGCTCCTTTATATCTTCCTATCGGGGTGCGGACGGCATCGACAATGACAACTTCCCTCATGACTGATGCTCCTTTTCTTTTGTTTCTGAATAATCATAAACCCCTTTGCCTGATTTTCTGCCAAGGCGGCCTGCCTTTACGTACTTCTCCAACAATGGCGCAGGACGATACTTCTCGCCAAGCTTTTCATGAAGGTACTTTAGATTATTCAAGCGTGTATCCAAGCCGACTAAATCCCCCAGCTCAAAGGGACCCATAGGGTAGTTGAGACCGAGCTTGATCGCTTTATCAATTTCCTCAGGGGACCCAAGTCCTTCCTGGAGCATGTAGAAGGCTTCATTCCCGACCAGTGCCGAGATCCTGCTTGTGACAAAACCGGGGAACTCATTGATGACCACCGTTTCTTTCCCCATCAGGCGGGCAACCTGCCCGATGACCTCCGCTGTTTCATCACTTGTTTCCAATCCCCTCACGATTTCGACGAGTGGCATTTTATGTACAGGATTGAAAAAGTGCATGGCAATCACTTTATCCGGCCGTTTTGTAAAGGAGCCGATTTCAGTAGGACTCATGGTGGACGTATTGGTCGCCAGATAGCAATATTCCGGTGCATGGGCATCCAGTACCTCGAATACGCCACGCTTGATGTCTGCTTTTTCCGGAACGGCTTCGATGACCACATCGGCATCCCTGACAGCAATGGACAGATTCGTTGAATAGCTCATCAGTTCTTTTGCTTCTATATACTCCTGCTGAGTGAGCTTGTTTCTTTCGATCCCCCTCTGGAATATGAGCTGGATCTCTTCTCTCGCATGATCCAACTGCTCTTGTTTAATATCAACCAGTGTAGTCCTGAATCCACCTGTTGCACTTACATAGGCAATCCCTCTACCCATCACACCGGAACCCACTACCACGATATGCTGTGACATACTTTATTTCCCCTTTCTTGCAATAAGGGGTTGACCCTGATAGGACAACCCCCTGCTTGATGTTGGTTTTTTATACGCCAAATGGATTTAACGGACGGTTTCCGAAGTAAGAAATGATACTCTTCGTTTCAGTATACAGATCCAGTGTTTCAACGCAGAGCTCACGGCCGAATCCGGACTGCTTGTAGCCTCCGAACGGAGTCCCCGGGAATGCAGAGAACGGACAGTTCACCATGACGATTCCTGCCTGGATCGCTTTCGATACTCTTGTCGCACGCCCATGATTCTGGGTCCAAACCGCTGAACCTAGCCCATATTCGCTGTCATTCGCCAGTTTGATCGCTTCTTTTTCATCCTTGAACTTCATCACAACCACGACAGGTCCGAAGATCTCTTCTTTTACAACCTTCATCTCGTGGTTTACATCCGTGATGATGGTCGGCTCATACCAGTAGCCATTTTCGAAGCCTTCCACCTTGGCTGTACTTCCTCCAGCTAAAATCGTTGCTCCTTCTTCTTTGGCAGACTGAACATAACCATCGATCGTATCCAGCTGATCCTGGTTGATGATTGCCCCGATATGCGTTCCTTTATCATGAGGATCTGCAAGTTTCAGCTTCTTCGTCTTCTCAACGAATTTCTCCATGAACTCATCATAGATGTCTTCATGGACATATAATCTGGAACGCGCTTCACAGGACTGCCCTGTATTATAGAAGATTCCGAACAGGGATCCGTCGACGGCTGCATCCACATCGGCATCATCAAATACGATATTAGGGGATTTCCCGCCTAATTCAAGAGTGACCCTTTTCAATGTTTGGGATGCTTTTCCCATGATATTTTTACCGATCGGAGTGGAACCGGTGAAGGCCACTTTATCTACTTTTTCATGCTCCACTAAGTAGTTCCCGACAGAAGAACCCGCTCCCGGGATGATGTTGACGACCCCTTCCGGAACTCCTGCTTCAATGCAGATTTCCCCAAGGACGATGGCCGTGAGTGGTGTGAGCGTCGCCGGTTTCACGACGACCGAACAGCCTGCGGCGATGGCCGGGGCAATTTTCCATGCAGCCATCATTAATGGATAATTCCACGGGATGATCTGGGCACAGACACCGACCGGTTCTTTCTCGGCGACGTTTGTGAATTGACCTGGTACGTTATTGACCGTTCCGCGGTGACCCACGATCGCACCTGCATAAAATTCAAAGTCTTCGATTGCCTGCATCACTTGACCTTGTGCCGCGGATAACGATTTCCCGCTGTCCATGATTTCAAGGGATACAAGTTCATTGAAACGGGATCTCATAATGCCTGCAATTTTATTGAGGACACGGGAACGTTTATTGATCGGGAACTTCTTCCACTTACCGAAATCAAATGCATTCCTTGCTGCCTCCACCGCTTTTTCCGCATCTTCTGTTGATGCCAATGAAACGGTAGCGATCGCTTCACCAGTTGCCGGGTTGTACGTCGTAAAGGTTTCTCCCGATGTGCTTTCCATACGCTGACCGTTAATCACCAATGAATAATGTTCTCTTTTCATTTCAAGGACTTCAAAGCTCTGCTCTTTTACTGTAGACATCGTTCCATCTCCTTTTAGGTTGGTTTATTTTCCGTGAAAGGCTGGTCTTCTTTTTTCCATGAAGGCTGTCACACCTTCGCGATGATCTTCTGTCTGTCCTGCGATCCGCTGGGCACAGGCTTCTTTTTCTAAGTATTCGTTGAAGGAGAGATCTCCGCTTCCCTTTAATAAGCGCTTCATCAAGCCGATTGCCTTTGTCGGCATGGAGGCGATTCTTTCTGCGAACGCAGCCGTCTCTTCCTGCCACTCATCAACCGGGACGATTTTCGTGACGAGGCCGAGTCTTTCTGCCTCATCCGCTTTTATCTTTTCTCCAAACACGGCAAGTTCCAGTGCTTTCGCATATCCAACAATCTTCGATAAGTAATACAGATTCCCTGAATCAGGGACCAATCCAACGTGGACAAATGCTTGAACAAAGCTCGCTTTCTCTGACACGAGCCTGAAATCACATGCAAGTGCCAAACTGAACCCCGCCCCTGCAGCCACACCATTGACAGCGGCGATGACAGGTTTTTCACACTGCTCGATTTCCTTCACCATCGGTCCATAGTTATGCCGCAGCACTTCTCCGTGATCCATGCTTTCATCGACTTCACTCAGATCCTGACCGGAACAAAACGCCCTGCCTTTCCCCGTGATGACGATGGCCCTCACGTCTACATTTCGCGAAGAGTCCTTCACAGCCTTCTGGATTTCCATATTTAGTTGGCGGATAAAGGCATTCAGTTTATCCGGTCGGTTCAGGGTGATCCAGGCTACGTTATTTTTCACTTCAAAGTTAATCGTTTCAAACATACTGCAGCCTCCTTATTTTCCTTTGAAATCAGGTTTGCGTTTTTCCACAAAAGCTTTCATGCCTTCTTTCTGATCTTCAGAGGCAAAAAGCAGATAGAAGTTCTTACGCTCATACTGCATTCCTTCATAAATCGAGGAATCGACGGCTTTATGTACAGACTCCTTGATCAAGCGAAGGGAAAGGGGAGGCTTGGCAGCCAGTTTCCTCGCAAATTTCTCTGTTTCTTCTATTAATAATTCTCTCGGGATCGTCCGGATGATGACTCCCCATTCGAGTGCTTGGGAGGCTGTAAACATGTCCCCCGACAATAGCCATTCCATGGCGCGGGATTTCCCGATCAGCTTCGTGAGCCTTTGCGTCCCGCCTGCTCCCGGCATGACCCCGAGATTCACTTCGGGAAAACCGAAGCTTGCTTCCTCCGCTGCGAATAAAAGGTCACAGCAAAGGGCAAGCTCAAATCCCCCTCCTAACGCAAACCCCTGGACCGCTCCGATGATCGGCTTCTTGATCCAGGCCAGGCGGTCCCATTCGGTAAATTGATTCAAGAGCTCCAGATCAATCGCACCGTCCTCTGCCATTTCATCGATATCGGCTCCTGCAGCGAACGCTCTCCCCCTGCCGGATAACACCATCACTTTCACATTGTCGTTCCGGTCAAATGCTTCGAAAGCATGGACCAATTCCGATACCATGTGACGATTGATGGCGTTCAGGACTTTCGGTCTGTTCAATTCGATGAAACCAAGTCCGTCCCTCTCGCTCACTACGATATATTCGTACTCTTTATTCATTCACTTCTTCGCCGATCATAAGAGTGACGAGATCTGCTGCAAAGCCCATAAGGTCCTTCCCTGAAGCTTTTCCTTCATCTGATTTCATGGCTGCCTTCAGTGCTTCATGACTGTCATAGTACATTTCGCACATTAAATAATATTTGCCTTCTCCGCCCATCGGAGATCCGACGATCCTTGTAACGTCCATCTTCTTCAAGCCAGGGATCTTCGCTGTGATCGGACCGTGGGTATTGAAGTAGTGCTCATCGAATTTCTCTTTGTTTTCAGGGTGCTTATATAACGCGATCAGTTTTACCATAATGGAATCTCTCCTTTGATTTTCAATAGTTTACTAGATTTTTTACATCATTGTGGATATAGGTTTCATGGATTCGAACGGGTTTCGGCACTGTTTACAGTAGAGGATGCTTCTACAGGCGGTCGGCCCGAACAGGTTCTCCATGGAGGTATAGGGGGAATCACAGTACGGGCAGTGAATCTCCCAATCTTCTTCCCCTGTGAAATGTTCCGGAGGAGGCGCAATGCCGAATTCCTTCAGCCTCTCCCGGCCATTCCCGGTCAACCGCTCCGAGGTCCAAGGCGGGGAGTAAACAAATTTCACCTGTACAGATTGAATTCCAAGCTGTTCCCTGCATGCTTTCTCCACATTGCCTTTAATGATATCCAGTGCAGGACAGCCTACAAAAGTGGGAAGAAGCTCGATTACAAGAGTTCCTTCCTGATGATCGACGCGATTGACCATTCCGAGATCCACAATGCTGATGGAATCGATTTCAGGATCTTTCACAGTTTGAAGAACATCTAAAACGGTTGCAGTCATTTTCCTTCATCCTTTACCAGCTTGCTGCCGGATTTGTTTGATAGACTTCGCTTAAGGTCGCAAGTGCCGTATCCAGTTCAGGGGTGTGTTCACCTAAGCGCCCATTCCCCTTTTTCATGTTTACAATCGGCGGGAAGGATAGTTGACATGTTTGGAAGACGGGTTCAAGCGCGAGCTCCCAACGTTTTGTTAAACTTTCTTCCCCTTCGATCAAAGCCATAAGGGACATTTCTTTCCCCCTTGGCCCCAAGGTCAGGACTCCCCCGAATTCTTCCAGTACTCTTTCCATTGCCTTATTCATACGCTCCCTTGCTTCCCCGCCTGCGTTCATTAACTGTATGAACCAGGTTTTCCAGTGAAGCAGGTGATAGTACAATTCTGTGTTGATCTTGACGGCCATCTCGGCAAGTGGTTCATAGGAAGAATTCTTTAGCGCATCGATCCGCACTTTTTTTGCCACACTATAAAAATAATGGCGCACCACAGCAAAAGCCCAATCATAGCGTGGTTCTTCCATATAGTTACCGGGACCATTCACTTCTTCAAGGAGAATGGCATTTCTTCTTTCTGCCGCTTTCCGGCCGTGGGCGAGATGATCCTGATCGCCTTCCCCCAACTCTTCAAGAAGCTGATAATACATGGTCGCATGCCCCATCGTATCCTGATTGATGGAAGAAAACGCGACATCTTCTTCAATATGGGGAGCGAGCCCCAGCCATTCAGATCCCCGGTAAGCAAGGATGAAATCGTCATCGGCCAGCTGATATAAGAGGCTCAAGAGGGCATCCTTGTAATCTGCATTCGGAATGTCCTGTGGACGTTTCACGTTCATTTCTTCTTCACCAACTCTCCCCATGACATGATTTCTTTCTCATCCAGCATTTCCTGTTCGTACTGTCTCCACTTCTTTTTCAAATAGCCGTAGCCCTTGGCATTGCGGTAATCTTTATTATCAAGACGGGAGACACTCTCTCTTTCTTCAGGCGTCATCATCCGTACATCCGACCGTTTCACGACCCATATATCCGCAACAGGTTCCCTTCTCATGAAATTCTCTTGAGCCATCACCATGGCAAGCTCATGGTTGGGAGCCAGCAGACTGAACTGATGCTGCATCTGCGCCCCGTCCGACCGTTTACTGAACACTTCAAATTCCTGATAAAAGTTCTGACCCTTGTCTGACATATCTTCTCATTCCCTTCTAACTTACTCGGTCACCAGGGCTTAACGCTTCCCGGACCCATGCATTGTTATCGTAGGATAATTCCCTTAAACGGAGGCGGTCCTTCGATTTCGGCCCGTTGTTGCGAATGATTTCCTTAAAGCGGCTCCAGTCGGGCTGCTTATAGATCCATAAATCCTGCTCTTCATCAAAGTACATCGTTTCATCCGGAAGCGTCAGTCCCAATGACAGCATTCTTGGAACATATTTCGTGAAAAAGTCCTGACGAAGCTGTTCATTGGTTTTGGTGCGGATGTTGTACTTGATGGTAATATCCTGCTTGGAAGAGCCCGTGGTCTTCGCGTCCCCCGGCCCGAAGAACATCAGAAGCGATTCCCACCAACGGTCCACCGCATCCTGTACCAATGCCTTCTGATCCGGTGTACCTTCTGCGAGAGCCATGATGATTGCCTCACCATGCTGGGCATGGAATACCTCCTCGGCACAAATTCTCTTCAGCGCCCTGGCGTACGGTCCGTAGGAAGCATGAAGCATATTCGTTTGCGTGATGATCGCCGCCCCGTCCACGAGCCAGCCGATCAATCCTGCATCTCCCCAGGTCGGTGCCTCCATATGAAAGACGTTATGAAACTTCAAATCTCCGGAAAACAAATCTCTCATGATATGCTCTCTCGTTTTCCCATAAGGTTTCATCAAATCTTCCGCTACACGAAGCAATAGCTGTCCGTGTCCCATCTCATCCTGAACCTTTGCCATGATCCCCAGTTTTCTTCTGAGGGTAGGTGCTTTCGGGACCCACTCCTTCTCAGGGAGTGCCCCCATGATTTCACTGATGCCGTGCATGGATATCAGCTTGATCAGCGCATTCCGGTATTCATCCGGCATCCAATCATCGGCTTCTATTTTTTCGTCATTCTCGATCTTTTTCATAAAACGAGCCATACGCTCATCTTCCGTCAATGGTTGATTTGTCAAAACGTCACTCATTACAGCCCCTCCTTTATCACACCAATTCAACGTTATGGTGAAATTGTGTGATAGGTACTTTTCTCAAAAAAATTTATTGAAGCATGGCTTCCCCTCTAAGATCGACTATCCGGATGGCTTTTCCTTCTGAGCGGGGTATTTCCCTAGGTGCTCTCACTTTGATATCCATGGAAACATAGCAACGATCTTTCATCAGGCTCTTCACTTTTCTTTCCAGTTCATTCAGGCGGTCATGATGTAAGTCGTTTGACACCCCATTAAAACATTCTTCCGTAACCTCCACCTGCAGCTCCACCAAATCCAATGCCCCTTTTTTCTTTAAGTGGACTTGATAATGTGGTGCAAGCTCATTTATCTGAAGCAGAAAATGCTCCATTTCGGATGGGAACACGTTCACCCCCCTGATGATGAGCATGTCATCGACTCTTCCTTTCACCCTGGACATCTTCACCGTTGTTCGTCCACATGAGCATGTTCCGTACTGAATCGAAGCAATATCGCCGGTCCTGTACCGGATGATCGGAAAGGCTTCCTTCGTTAAGCTCGTAAACACAAGCTCCCCGACTTCCCCTTCCGGAAGGGTCTCAAACGTATCAGGGTTAATGACTTCAACGAGGAAATGATCCTCTGCAATATGGAGGCCGTCCCGTGCTTCATGACATTCCATGGCAACCCCGGGTCCGATGACTTCACTTAAACCGTAGATGTCGCATGCTTTAATATCCATCTTCCGCTCCAGTGTCTTTCTCATTGAATCCGACCATGGCTCGGCTCCGAAGATTCCGTACTTCACAGAAAGGGAAGCCGGATCCTTTCCCTGCGCCTCCATTGATTCGGCTAAATTGAGAACGTAAGAAGGCGTACCGCATATGATGGACGGCTTGAAGTCTTCCAATAATGTGATCTGCCTGGACATGTTCCCTCCTGACACCGGAACCGTGATCATCCCGAGCTTCTCACTTCCATAATGAAGGCCAAGTCCACCGGTAAATAAACCATATCCATATGCGTTATGCAGGACATCCCCCGGTTTCCCGCCTGCCATGGCGATCGCCCGCGCAACGATTCCGCCCCACATCTCAATATCATTCTGGGTATAGCCTACGACTGTGGGCTTTCCACTCGTACCGCTTGAAGCATGAACCCTTACCATTTCCTCACGCTCTACGGCAAACAGTCCGAATGGATAATGATCACGAAGGTCTTTCTTAATTGTAAGCGGTAACATTTTTAAGTCTGACAAAGAATTTATATCTTCCGGCTTGATGCCCCTTCTCTCAAACTGCTCCCGGTAAAAGGGAACTTTCTCATAAACGACTGAAGCAACATGTTGCAGTCTCTCTAGTTGAAGGCGCTCCATTTGCGATCGACCGGCAGTTTCAATCTCATGCAAAATCAATGTATCGGCCTCCCTGTCATGATATAAAAATATATTTATATAACGTTATTAATTCGTTTATAAAAATATGTGTTATATGTAACTACTCAAAAGATAACGTGTTTGCTGGGAGTTGTCAATATATTTTCAGAAAATTTAATAATTACTCGAGGGCGGGGTTGGTGTGGTAAATATTTGGGGGCGATCGCCGATATATTTGGAATATCGCCGATAAAATAAAAATTTGGTTTTTATCCACCTCGAAACTTCAGGATGCTCAGGTGAAAATAAAAAAAGCCTGCCTCGAATTCCTCCAAAGCAGGCTCTTCACGTATTATTCAGTAGCCGGTTTAAGGATTGTCTCTTCCTTTTCAGCTTCTTCCTGTAATTCTTTATCTCGCTTAATCTTCCCGTTTCCAACCGACAGGGCCACTCCCACGCCGATGGCAATGAAAATCAGGCCGGTCAGGAAGACGGTTGTAAACGCATCTGACCATGCGGTTTCGATCGAAGCGATCACGATGCTGCCGATTTCTTTCGGAACTTCCAGTAATCCCGGGGTTACCAGAAGTCCGAATAGTGCATCTGTCTTTTCACTTAACCCGCTTAGGATCTGACCGGCAGCAGGATTATCCTGCTGTGCCGCTACATCTTTCATATTATCTTGAAGAGATTGATTCATCACAGCGTTTAATACGGTGATCCCGATCGTCCCACCGATGGAACGGAAGAACGTTGCGGAAGATGTGACAGCCCCCAGTCTCGATTTAGGGAATTCATTCTGAACTGCGATCATCAGAGTCGGCATGACCAGACCCATTCCGAATCCCATGACGATCATATACATATACGCCGTATACTCCTTTGAAGCGGGACCCATCGTACTCATCAGGAAGAATCCTACCACGGTGATCAGCATACCAGCCGTCAACACTGTACGGTATCGTAACCTTAATAATAACCTTCCTCCGATGATACTTGCCGTGATCAGGGCGATCATCATCGGTGTCATGGTTGATCCTGCTTGTGTCGGTGTCACCCCAAGGATACCCTGCATGAACATCGGAACGAACATGATCGCTCCGAACATTCCTAATCCGAGGAGAAATCCAAGGGCATTTGTGGTGGCGAATACCCGGTTTTTAAACAGGGTCAAATCAAGGATCGGTTCCTTCGCTTTGTTTTCAATAAATCCAAACACAAGAAGTAAAACGATTGACCCGCCAAAGAGCATGAAGCTCGTTCCCGAGAGCCATTCGAACTTATCCCCACCGAAATTCAGTCCCAGCAAAAGGAGGACCAGTGCCGGGATCAGGGTGATGATTCCAAGATAATCTATGCTTACCTTATCCGTCGGACGCCCGACATTCTCATATTTCAATCCGATGAATAATAGAAGAGCTGATAATAAGCCGAATGGTACGTTAATTAAGAAAATCCAGTGCCAGCTGATCGTATCGACGATGAACCCGCCAATGAACGGTCCGATAACAGAGCTCAATCCGAATAAAGCCCCGAACACACCCTGCCACTTTGCACGCTGCTCAGCGGTGAAGATATCGCCGATGATGGTTTGGGATAAAGGCATGATCATACCTCCGCCGATCCCCTGAAGGCCGCGGTAAAGAACGAGCTGCTCCATGGAAGAGGCCGTGGCACACAGACCTGAACCGATAATAAAGATGATGACACCGATTAAATATAATAATCGTCTGCCATATAAATCCGATAGTTTCCCGACGATCGGTGTAACGGTTGTAGAAGTAATCAAATAAGCCGTGGTTACCCACGCAAAAATGGAAAAACCGTTCAATTCTGCGATGATTGTCGGCATCGCGGTCCCAACTACCGTTTGTTCAAGGGCACTAAAGAACATCCCGATGATCAGACCGGTCAGAACTAAACGTTTATTTATTCCTGGTTGTACTGACATATGTTTCTCTCCTTATTCTTCTGTATTGTTCTCAACGGCTGCAGCGAGCTTTTCGTAAATCGTTACAAGCTGATCAATATCGGTCTCATCCAGATAGGCAAGGTAACGTGAGAAGATTTCTCTCCTCTTCATTTTCGCCTTTCCGAAAACCTCCCGACCGAATGAAGTAAGTTCCAGCTTTACAATCCGGCGATCCCTCTCATCTCTCTGCCTCGCGACCAAATCGTTCTTAAGCAGTCGATCGATCATAACTGTAATCGCGCTGGGCTTAACATCCAGCTTCTCAGCCAGTTCCGTCGATTTCATATCTTCCGAAGTCGACAAGAGATACAGGATGAAAAACTGAGGACCCGTTAAATTCATATCTTTCAATGCGACCGCCATTTCCTGCTGAATATGGCGATTTGTTACGTGAAAGGCTGTAAACAAACGATCTATATAAGAGTGTTGGATTTGTTCTATATCCAATTTCCTCCTCCATTTCTATTCATTCATTTAATATTTAACCTGTTTAAATATTAATCACCTAATGTAAAAATGTCAACAGATTTTTCTCCCCTTTTTTCGGCAGCAAAAATGTCAGAAAACATGCATTATAAAAACTTTTATACGTAAATGCTTTCATAAGGATTTATCATTTACATAGGGTTATACACTCTTTATAATCGGGTTGATTGTTTTTCAAACTACCGTTACTCAAAAGGAGCGTGCTCCATGTTGAAACAAGTTCAATCCTTATTAAACATATCTCTTGGTGCATTTTTAATCGCATTGAATATACATTTTTTCCTTTCACCCAATAAGGTGGGCACAGGCGGGACGAGCGGAGCCGGTATCGTGCTTTCTCAATTTATGGACTTACCTGTAGGCGTCATTATGTTTACACTGGACATGTTATTATTCATTCTTGGCCTGCTATTGATCGGTCCAAGTTTCGGCCTAAAATCCGTTTTCGCCAGTCTTTCCCTCAGCGGAATGGTTTGGGGATTAGAAGTGTTCCATCCTCTTCAGAACCCAATCGGACATGATGTCCTGATTCAAATAGTCATCGGGACGCTGATCGGAGCCATAGGCGTCGCCATGATATTTAATCAGGGTGCTTCCGCCGGAGGGACAGGGGTCTTGGCGAAAGTCATCCACAAATTTACCGGACTTGAACTGGGACGTGCCGTTCTTGCTTCGGATGTTCTCATTGTCCTTGCATCTGCGTGGTTCTTTGGCCTTCAAGTCGGATTATATGCATTCTTCGGCTTACTGTTGAAAGGGATGATGATTGACCGCACCCTTCAATTCTTCAACGAAAACAAAGAAGTGGTCATCATCAGCGAACATAGCGATGATATCAAGGAGTTTATCGTTGGAGATCTTGAAAGAGGAGCTACAGTGCATTCAGCCAAAGGCGCATTTTCCGATGATCAAAAAGAAGTCATCACCACCATTGTCGGCCGCAAGGACTTCTCTAAATTGAAAACATACATTCAATCGACCGATGAGAAAGCATTCATTACCGTACACAGCATGAACGAAATTTGGGGCAATAATTTTAAATCATTCGCTTAAAAGGCTGAATCGTCATCAGGTGGCTTCGGATAGAAGACACCTGATTTTGGTTCGGCCTCTTTTTCATATATGATAGGAAAAGGAAATATTCGATTGAATGGATGATGACCGTGAAGAAAAGACAGACCACAGAACTAAAAGTATATAGCCATCTAAAGGACGCCTTACTTGCTCGGAAGATCGCACCCGGTACCCAGCTGGTCGAGCAAGTCATCTCTCAGAAGATGGCTGTAAGCAGGACTCCTATCCGCCATGCGTTGAAGCGCCTGGAAGCAGAGGGGCTGGTTCAGATCATACCGAACCGCGGCGCATTCGTCGTCCATCCCACCAGGGAAGAGATCATTTCTTTTTTTGAAATGAGGAAAGAAATCGAATTTCTCACTGTAAAGTACGGCCTCCCTAAAGTTAGAAAATCCGATATGTCTAAGCTTTATTCGTTTCTTGAAGAGGAACAGGAAACCTATAGACAAAAGGACCTGTTAAAATACGTCGAGCTTAATAAGCAATTTCATTTGTTCCTTGCAGAAATAAGCGGAAATAAATTCCTGATTCGCTACATGGAAGAAATGCTGACTCAATCCAATGTATATCTGTTTTTATTCGATGTGTTCTATCATGTAGAGCCGGGGGAAAACGTCCGTTTCAGGGAACATGAGGAAATGGTGAAGGCCATTGAAAGTAAAGACCAGCAGACTCTCCTTGAACTGATCGACCTTCATATGAAACACAGTTTTGACGATTTGCGGATGGAGGATCACGGATATTCGTCCCTCGAATCTATTTTGGCAGAGTAGTCAGAAACAAGAAAAGCCGATCCCTTTCATTGCACAGAGATCGGCCTTTTTTGAGTTAGAATAATTTCGTCGTCCAGTCTTCACAGTTCCATACTTCCGTCGCTACATCCAGATAGAAGTCAGGTTCGTGACTGATCAGGAGAACGGTCCCCTTGTATTCTTTAAGGGCCCGTTTTAACTCTTCTTTTGCCTCGACGTCCAGATGGTTGGTCGGTTCATCAAAGACCAGGACATTCGATTCTTTGTTCATCAGTTTACATAGTCGCACCTTTGCCTTTTCCCCACCGCTCAGCACTTCTACCTTGCTTTCAATATGCTTTGTCGTCAATCCGCATTTAGCCAGGGCCGAGCGGACTTCCGCCTGATTAAGGGATGGGAACTCGTTCCACACTTCTTCAATGCATGTGTTACTATTTTTTGTCTTTATTTCCTGTTCAAAATAACCGATATGGAGATAGTCCCCAAGTTCCACCGTACCTGATATCGGTTTGATTTCGCCTAGGATACTTCGTAATAGAGTCGTCTTCCCGATTCCGTTGGCTCCTGACAGGGCAATCTTCTGACCACGCTCCATCTTCAGGTTGAGCGGTTTTGATAACGGTTCACCGTACCCGATCACAAGATCTTTCGTTTCAAAGATGACCCTGCCTGCGGTTCTCGCTTGTTTAAAATGAAACTCAGGCTTCGGCTTTTCAGCAGCCAGTTCGATCATATCCATCTTATCAAGCTTTTTCTGACGGGACATGGCCATGTTGCGGGTGGATACCCGGGCCTTATTGCGGGCAACGAAATCCTTCAACTCCGAGATTTCCTGCTGTTGTCTCTTGAAAGCTGACTCAAGCTGCTGCTTCTTCATTTCGTGGACCCGTTTAAATTCGTGATAGTCCCCTGCATAGCGATTCAATTCCTGATTTTCCATATGATAGATCAGATTGATGACACTATTTAAGAATGGTATATCATGAGAGATCAGGATAAAGGCATTTTCATATTCCTGAAGATAGCGTCTCAACCAGTTGATATGCTGTTCATCAAGATAGTTGGTTGGCTCATCCAGTAACAGGATGTCAGGCTTTTCAAGTAATAGTTTAGCCAACAATACCTTCGTCCGCTGTCCACCGCTTAAATCGTGCACATCCTTATCCAAACCGATATCGTCCAAACCAAGACCACGGCCGATTTCTTCCACCTTGGCATCAATGATATAGAAATCATTATTCGTCAGGGCATCCTGAAGGGTCCCTGTTTCCTCAAGCAATTCTTCCAATTCTTCAGGGGTGGCATCCCCCATCCTGGCAAACAGCTCATTCATTTCCGTTTCCATATCAAACAGGTATTGAAACGCCGTCTTCAACACGTCCCGGATCGTCATCCCCTGCTTAAGCTTCGCATGCTGATCCAGGTAACCGATACGGATCCGCTTCGCCCATTCCACTTTTCCTTCATCGGGCTCAAGCTTACCTGTAATGATATTCATAAATGTAGACTTTCCTTCTCCGTTGGCACCGATCAAGCCGATATGCTCACCCTTCAACAAACGGAAGGAAACGTCATTAAAAATCGCACGATCACCGAAACCGTGTGTTAAATTTTTGACTGTTAATAAACTCATGTCGTAAACACCTTTTCTTTCTATACTAAAATTCGCTCTCTCTATTATAAGGGTCCTTTTGCTTAGAAGATAGGGGGAAATGAGCTGGTGCTTTTTTCTACCCTTACCCGATGGCCCCCGCTACGTCATAGTCAGCTGGATCGAGATCGGTCGCTTCACCCATCACCAGTTTGGCAAGCTCCGATCCAAGATATGGACCAACCGTCAAACCTGAAGCCCCAAGACCATTAGCCACCCATACATCATCAAGCCCCGGCACTGCCCCGAAAACCGGAAGGAATCCAGGAGTGAACGGTCGGAATCCGACTCTTGTTTCGACTACCTCACCATCACCAATTCCAGGCGCGACAGCCGTTGCCTTCTGAAGGATTTCGTAGAGTCCGCCCGCTGTTACCCGGTGATCAAAGCCGACATCATTTTCATGGGTGGCTCCTGCCACGACTTTTCCCTCGGGGAAGGCAAGCAGATATTGATCATTCGGGGGCATGACGACGGGCCATTCACCCGTCTCTCCCCCTCTTATTTCCAGGTGGAGGATCTGTGCTTTCTGGGAGGTTACAAGAAAGTCTATTCCGAGAGGCTGAAAGAGTTCCTTCGCCCATGAGCCGGCTGTTACGATCACCCCATCGGCCTTAAGGACCTTGTCTCCTATTTTGACACCGGTGACCCGATCATGTTCGTGTAACAATCCGGCATCCCCATGTCGAAATGATGCCCCGTACTTTTTAGCCCCGTTCAAAAGCGCATTACGAAGTGCCCTGCCATCTACCCGGGCTGCGCCGCTTACGTGCACAGCCTGGAACTCTTCTGACAAGAGTGGAAAGCGCTGACGTGTTTCTTCTGAAGTGAGAAGCGTCAGCTCACCGATTTCCGGAGCATCCTCCCTGCGTTTCTCCGCCCTCTCCATCATTTTATGGAGCTTATGCACCTCCGTGTGGAGACTGATGGCCCCCACACGTTTATAACCTGTTTCAGTCTCACCGTCTGCTTCGAGTTGTTCTATGATGCTCGGATAGTACTTCGCCCCACCTTTAGCCAGCCGATACCACACTTTATTCCTCCGCTGTGACAGCCACGGGCAGACTATACCTGCCGCTGCATCCGTTGCCTGTCCGGGATCTTTCCGGTCGATAATCGTGACACCTGCTCCTGCTTTCGCCAGATGATACGCCGTTGAAGCCCCAAGAATCCCGCCACCTACGATAATAAATGATTTCATGTAAAACACCTTTTCATCCTATTTTTCTTTCATTTTACTTCAGTGAGAGGGCGAACTCAACGGCGGCGGACATGGGTACCAGGTACAAATTGGACTTTTGGTGCCTGGTACATTTTCGGGGTTTGGCGCCTGGTACACTTGTGGGGGTTTGGCGCCTGGTACACTTGTGGGGGTTGGTGCCTGGTACACTTGTGGGGGTTGGTGCCTGGCACCAAATCAGCATTCCGTGCCAGGCACTATCCCTACTTTCCGTACCTGCCACCTTCCCACTCATTCGTATCGAACCAAAAACCACCATCAATTCCAGACAATTCTCACTACTTTTCCCGAAATAGATTGACAAGTCGTTTTGATTCATGATAAAAATTGTATAACCTAATATTGAATAAGCTTTGAAGGAAACCAGTAGCGAACATTTCCCTGTTTAAGAGAGCCGGTGGTTGGTGTGAACCGGTACAAAGATGAAGCGAATTTCGATTCCGGAGCTTCTTTTGACGAGATCAAAAGACGGGTAAGACCGTTATGTGTGAAGAGTGATGAGAAAGATTTTCTCATAACTAGGGTGGTACCGCGATATCCAAATCGTCCCTACGATATGTAGGGGCGATTTTTTTATTTGGTCAAAAATGCCCGCACACGTCAATAAATACCGAAAGGAGAATGAGAATGAGTCAGCGTGAACAATGGTCATCGAAAATCGGCTTTATTTTAGCGGCAGCCGGGTCTGCCATCGGATTGGGGGCCATCTGGAAATTCCCTTATATCGCCGGTGAAAATGGCGGCGGAGCATTCTTCCTGATCTTTATTTTATTTACTTTATTACTCGGGCTTCCATTATTACTGGCAGAATTCTCAATCGGACGTACGGCCGGAAGCAATGCAGTGGATTCGTACCGAAAGATCGCTCCCGGGACCAAATGGCACTGGGTCGGTATCCTTGGGATGATCACATCCTTCATCCTGCTTTCCTTCTACAGTGTCATCGGGGGTTGGATCGTCGTTTATTTATTCAAAGCTGTTACAGGGCAGTTAAACGGCCTTTCTTCGGATCAATACGCAGAAGTGTTCGGGGCAACGATATCAAACCCCGGGATAAGTGTATTCGTTCAGCTTCTCTTCATCTTGATGACCATCCTCGTGGTGGCCAAGGGGATTGAAAAAGGGATTGAATTCGCAAGTAAAATTATGATGCCGGCATTATTCATTCTTTTCATTTTGTTAGTGATCCGCGCCGTTACCCTTGATGGGGCAGGTGAAGGAGTTTCATTTCTGCTCCAGCCCGACTTTTCCAAAGTGACGTCACAGACGATTTTAGAAGCGATGGGACAATCATTCTTTACGTTAAGTGTCGGGGTATCGGTGATGGTGACATACAGCTCGTACCTTCCGAAAACTCAGAGTCTGCCCCGTTCGGCGATCTCGATTGTGGCGATGAATATTTTCATCGTATTACTGGCAGGGCTTGCGATTTTCCCGGCAGTCTTTGCGTTTGATTTAGAGCCTGGAGCGGGTCCGGTGCTGCTATTTAATGTGCTGCCTACCGTGTTCAGCCAGCTTCCATTCGGGATGCTCTTCTTCATTGCATTCCTGGTGCTATTCTTATTCGCAGCATTGACTTCTGCGTTTTCAATGCTCGAAATAATCGTTTCGGTCATTTCGAAGGGAGACCCCGGTAAGCGTACGAAATGGTCTTGGATCATCGGTCTCGCCATCTTCGTGTGCGGTATCCCATCGGCTTTATCTTTCGGGGTACTTGGTGATATCACATTGTTTGGCAAAACGATATTTGACTTAGCCGACTTCACTGTAAGTAATGTATTGCTTCCGATCGGATCATTGCTTATCGCTCTGTTTGTACCGCTCAAAATGAAGAAAACCGCTTTATATGAAGAATTAAAGCAGGGAAGCGGATTGAAGCGGGGATTATTTGAAACGTGGTTCTTCTTGATCCGCTTTGTGGCGCCGGTGTTAATACTATTCGTCATGCTTGATGTTCTGGGAGTGTTTTAATCCCATCTGTTTCATACAAAAGGGTTGACCCTAGCGCGGGTCAACCCTTTTCTTTATGTTGTTCCATACCCCATGATCACTCCGCACGCCAATCGTTTCCCTGCATCTCCTGAAGGCTGCGACCTGAAGTCGTCCGGGTTCTGATGGATGATGACACCCTTCCCTATCACCTCATTCACTTTAAATTTATTCGTAAAAAAGGACATCTTTGCGTAACCGTCATTTGAAAACAAAACAGGAAAATCCCCTGCATGATTCCCATGTGGCTGATTGGTCGGATTCCAATGCCCTCCTGCAGACGTGAATGGTTCATTGGGATTCCCTATCTCACAAACCCCTTTTTCATGGAGATGAAATCCGTGGGGACCGATCGGCTTTTGATCACCCTTTCCTTCTTGATAGGATGGTAAACCTGTTATCTCGGCAAATACTTCCACTCCATTTTGAACCTCCCGAAAGAATACATATCCTCTAAGGCCAGAAGCGAGTGGACCTCCCTGAATGTGAGCATAGGCCATATTCGGAGCATTTCGGTAATAGGAATAGGCAGGATAGCCATATTGATAATAATTCATCCGTGTGCCCCCTTTCTTCACCCTATTTTATGTTGGAAACTTGGGTGACATGATGAAAAAACCGGAATATTGATTTTAACCAAACGTTTGTTTAACCCTGAAACCCCCTTTCCTATCAAGGGCTCGAACCGTTAGTCAAACGTTTGTTTAAATTTTCACTCCTAAAAGGGTCCCATTTCCTTCCCTCTATGCAACAGCCGGCGGAAATATGATTGGTTTTATTTTCCTATTACTATTATCCCTTTTCATTTTGTCCAAAAAATGTTATATTTTCAGAAACTTCTGATTTTTATTCTATACTCCAAACTATTTTAGGAGGGATTGCTATGCAATGTGAAATGAGGTTAATTCCCTATTTCATGGATGAAATGATTGTGGATGCAAATGAAATTCCTAAAGGCGTTGACTTAATTCAAGCCCCCAGCATGTGGAAGAATGGGTATAAAGGGAAAGGGATAACCATCGCCATCCTTGATACGGGATGCGATATCAACCATCCAGATCTTTCAGGAAGGGTGAAAGGATTCCGAAATTTCACCGACGATGATGACGGTGCAGAAGATAATGTAACGGATTACAGTGGCCACGGTACCCATGTAGCCGGCACAATTGCGGCAAACGAAAATGGTGAAGGTGTCATCGGAGTGGCTCCAATGGCTGACTTACTGGTGATTAAAGTTCTTGCCGGCAGCCGTGGAAGCGGTCAGTATGACTGGATCGTGAACGGAATTCTCTACGCCATCGAACAAAAGGTCGATATCATTTCCATGTCTTTAGGGGGACCTACAGATTATGACCCTCTGCACGAAGCCATTCAAAAAGCCGTGGATGCCAATATTCTGGTGGTGTGCGCTGCTGGGAATGAAGGCGACTCCAATAGCGGAACCGATGAATTTTCCTACCCGGCCTGCTACAATGAAGTCATTTCGGTCGGCGCCATCGATCTACAAAGAAAGTCTTCCTACTTTACCAATTCCAACAATGAAGTTGACTTAGTGGCCCCGGGCGAACAAATCCTATCGACCATTCCCGGAGAAAAATACGCCAAGCTCAGCGGAACCTCCATGTCAGCTCCCCACACCTCTGGAGCATTAGCTCTGATTAAAGAATTTGAACAGGCAGCCTTTGACCGGAAACTTTCTGAATGTGAAGTATATGCGCAGCTCATTAAGCGGACAGTACCACTTGGCTTCCCGAAAACACTGGAAGGTAACGGCCTGGTCTTTTTAACCGCTCCCGATCTCCTGCGTGAGCACTTGAGAAACCAGCCCCTTGCCCAGATTGGGTGATGGATTTGGATCTAATACACACAAAAAGAACAGCCATCAGTGGCTGTTCTTTTTTGTCTCGGGGTTATTGCAGTCTGCTTTCGACTTCCTGACAGATTTGATCGGCACTCAGTCCGCTTGCTTCGATGACAGGGCCTTGAGTCGCTACATTTTGAATACCCATTACATCTGTATCCATTCCTGTCACGACACAGCAGTCACACCCGTTTGCATCTGACTCCTGCTTAAGCTCCACTACTTCATGCCCCTGTGCCCGTAAGGCTTCTACAACGTTTGTTAAGGATTGTTCAACACCAATTCTCATGCCTTTACACCTCCTGGTTCTACATATAGGATTTTCTTTGGACGAAAAAGATATTCGTCCATTATTTTTTATTTACTTGTCTGCCGCTTTTCTTCTGACTTTGTCCTTTTGCATTTCCCGTTTGGGTATCAGATGCAAATTCCACATCGTTTTTGGCCTTTTGTTTCGCCAGCTGTTCAGAAGTTTGGTCCATACTCTTCCTACCCTGTTTAGACATGCTCATCCCTCCTCTGACTTTTATAGAATTAGAATCCCCATTTTCAGGCAAAATATTTGAAGGGCACTCGATTCCCTCCGGAATGTTTATTTTTACATCAGCCCGGGTAAATAGTCTCTATAACAACAATTTAAAGGGTGGTATTTTACATGGATGAAGCAAAATTACATGAATTGATTGATGGATTAAATGAGGATTTAGCCAATGAATATGCGGCAGTCATACTTTACACTAACTACGCTGCTGTAGTGAGCGGCTTATATCGTCAAATCTTAAAACCTTTCTTTGAAGAAGAAATTCCTGATGAGCAGGGTCACGCTTTATACCTTGCCGAAAAGATTAAAACGTTAGGTGGTCAGCCGACAACGACGCCGGCAGCCGTTAAACAAACGGATGATGTGAAGGAAATGCTTGAAGAAGGCCGTAAAGCCGAAGCAGATACGATTGAGCGCTATAAGAAGCGTAAAGAACAAGCAGAAGAATTGGGTCTTGTTGAGCTCAGCATCAAGCTTGATGATATGATCGCCGATGAAACGCATCACCTTGAAGAATTTGATCGCCTGTTAAAGGATCCTTCTTTTAACTAATGATAAAAGACCGCTGTTTTCAGCGGTCTTTTTTTACGTTATAATGCGATACTCTTTCCATTCTTCCAGCAATAAAGCCCGGTATTTAGGGGTCAAATACCGATCGTCGATCAGCTTAAGGACACCGCGGTCATCTTCCGAACGGATGAGTCTTCCTCCTGATTGAAATACTTTATTCAACCCGGGATATACATATGCATAATCATACCCGTTCATTCCCATGCCATTAAAGTAATCCTTGATGATCTCCTGTTCCACAGAAGGCTGGGGCAGCCCCACCCCTACCACGATCACACCCTTTAACCGATCTCCTTTCAAATCGATCCCTTCTGAGAATATCCCTCCGAGGACCGCGAGACCAATAACAGGATGTTCTCTATCACTCCGGAACTCCTGAAGGAATTCCTCTCTTTCTCTCTCGCTCATATTCGGCTCCTGAATGATGACACTTGCGTCCAATGATTCTTTATTCATCCTGTCATACGCTTCCTGCATATAAGAATAAGACGAAAAGAAGACGAGATAATTCCCTTTGTACCCATTGAACGTTTCTTCTATGGAACGCGTAATGATGGGAAGGGTCCGTTCCCTTTCCCTGAATCGGGTGGAGATCGGGTGGATTCCTACTTGCCACTGGTTGTGCTGGAATGGGGAAGGAATCAGGAATCGATAATCTTCTTCACTCCCGCCCAGCTGCTGAAAATAGTACGAAAACGGGTGTAGTGTAGCAGAGAAAAATACCGATGATTGATACGGACGTGCAACCTGCTTAATAAGCTTTGATGGATCGATGCAGTAAAGTTTCACTTCTAATTCATGGGAGCTTCGACCAATTACAAAACGATGTTCAAGAGAGTAGAGGTTTGAAATCCTCACAAAACTGATGCTGTCAAAATACAACTGCATAAATTCCTCCGACCACTCCCTGCCCGTTTCCCCCAGGCACTTTTCCGCAATTTCAATAAAGCTGACAACTGACTCAACGAGTTGATCGTCCAAATCAATCCGGGTGTCAGCACCGTCTTCTTTTTTCAATCGAAGAAATTGTTTATTAACCGCAGTGATTCCCTGCCTCAATCCGTCATGGTCAGGGTATAGCTTTTTAATTTGTAAGAAAGCTGACTTTTTCAGGGAGGCAGAATACATTTCCCTTCCCCTGCCTACGAGATTATGGGCCTCGTCTATGAGGAGAGTCGTCTTTTTCTTGCTTTCATCGCTCATCCTTTTCAAGGAAACCCTTGGGTCGAAGATGTAGTTATAATCGCAGATGACTCCGTCCACCAGGTAGGAAAGGTCGATGGAATATTCAAAAGGACACACTTTATGCTTTCTTGCGTATGATTCGAGAATCGGACGCGTGATGATGGTTTCTCTGGTCAAAATATCAATCAGCGCTTCGTTAATGCGATCATAATAACCGTTTGCAAATTCACAATACTCCTTCTGACAAATCGTTTCTTCTTTAAAGCAGATTTTATCTTTTGCCGTAATCGTAACCGTCCTGTGTGACAGACCCTCTTTTTCCAAAAGTTGAAGTGCCTCTTCTGCCACTGTACGGGTGATCGTTTTTGCCGTCACATAAAACCATTTGCTATTTCCTTCTGCCATTGCTTTTATGGTAGGGAAAAGGGTGGAAATGGTTTTCCCTGTTCCTGTTGGAGCATTGGCATAAAGGGCTTTCGATTCGGATACTGTTTTATATACCGCACCTGCGAGTTTTTTCTGTCCTTTACGATAGGATGGATACGGAAATATCAGGTCCTGAACACTTTTCATTTTCTTTTCTTCATTTGTCAGAATCACGTTGGCAAAAGGTGTATAGGCAACCAGGGTCTCATTCACGATACGCTCAAGCTCTTCAATGGAATAGGTTTGCCTGAATGACTTCGTTCTTTCCGATTCAATTTCAATATAGGTTAATTGAACCCCTACTTGTGTGAGCTGCTTTTCCTTTGCAAGCAGGTATGCATAGCATTCACCCTGAGCCCAGTGAACCCGGCTTCCTTCTTCAATCAAGTCGAGGTTTTTTACCGTAGATTTGATTTCCTCCACGGTCACTTCCCAGTCATCATAGTGAATGCCATCACAACGACCCTCAAGTTGATAGACCAGATCACCGGCTACGTGCTCCCCTTTCAGGAAGACCTCCTTCTCATCGCCTTCTTTATATTGTTTCTGCAGTTTCTGATGAAGTCTTGTGCCTGTGACCATAGAGGACCGGGACTGGAATCTCAGATCAATGCTTCCTTCCTTATAAACAAATTCTACTAACTCCCTGACGGATACCTTCATGGTTTTCTTCACGGATGTTTCACCTCCAGTTTTCAAAAGAAAATGATGATTCTAACTGTTTTCAGATGTACATATACATTAGACAAGCTGTTTGGAACGGAGGATTCGGGAGAATGAAGGCAAGATTGGTCTTTTATTGCATTGGATTACTATCTCTATCATTGGGGGTGTCACTGATTATCAAAGGGAATTTGGGAGCGGCTCCCTGGGATGCACTCGCCGTCGGGGAATCCACCCTGCTTCATCTATCGATCGGCACATGCATATTCATGAATGGATGCATTCTCATCCTCATAAACGCACTTTTATTAAAAGAAGGTATTCAATGGTTAGCCGCCCTCTCCATCTTTGTGATCGGGATGATGGTTGATTACTGGATCACGACGGGCCTTAAAACAATTGAACCCATTGGATTCGTTCAACAAGTATCTTTTGTCATGATCGGCATCCTGCTCCTCGGGATTGGTATCTCCATCTATCTTCAAGCCAAGCTCCCTTCAAGCCCCATGGATACTTTTATGGTGGCGATCCATCAACGTTTTGGGTTAAACTTGCGCAATTCCCGCTTGTTAAATGAAGCGATTGCCATCACCCTTGCCATGGTCTTCCACGGGGCTGTCGGCATCGGAACGGTCATCGTCGCCTGCACGTTAGGATTTATCATTCATATCTTCTATCCTATCATGGAACGTATGTACGGAAAATGGAGTTGATGAATTTTTTAAAATCAATAAAAAAACACTTAGCCATTCCCCTAAGCGTTTTGATTATTCATATAAGCATTTGCAGGATTCGAATCAAATTTTGCAAGCTTTTCATTATTTAACGGCAGGTTTATCGTTGCCACTGTTCCTTTATTCAGAATGCTTGAATAATGGACATTCCCGCCCATTGCTCCGATGATCCGCATGGACACGGATGTCCCAAGACCGGTACCCTGATCCTTTGTCGTGAAAAAGAGTGTACCGATGCGAGCGATTTGTTCTTTCGTCATTCCTTTGCCTGTATCCGTGACAGTGATGATCACCTGTGTATGGGTGACTTCCAGATGAATGGTGACACTGCCTTGGGGAGGAGTTGCCTCAATGGCGTTCTTGATAATATTGACGAGTGCTTGTTTCAATTTATTCCGATCTGTCAATAAATACCCATCTTCCCTCAAGTCTGCTTCAAGATAAACCCCTTCCTTCAATGCGTAGGCATTGAGGAGAACGGTGACATCTGAAAGGACTTCTTTGACATTGATCTTCTCGACCTTCTCGAGCTCAGGTTTGGCAAAGTTCAAATAATCGTTGATGATTTCCTCTGCCCTCCCCAATTCACTGAGTACAATCTTCAAATATTCATCATGATCACCGGTTACCTGCTTTTTCATCAATTGAAGGAACCCTTTCACAACGGTAAGGGGATTACGCACTTCATGAGCGATGGAAGCTGCGAGCTCACCGAGCGTGTTTAGCTTCTCCGACTTCATGACTTCTTCCCGCAATAACTTCTTTTCAATCATCCATTCATTCAGTTGAGCGGCAAGTCCGACCCCCAACACCTGGATCCCACCGAATATGAGAACATAGATCCCCATTTCCCGGTTACCCGATACAGGGACACCGGATACGAAGGCAAAGGAAAGCAGAATGCCGAGCATGACCAGGGCCGGCCAGAAACCAAGTAACACAGCAAACGTCACGCGTTTTCGTGAAGAGAATGACCAGAAACGAGTGGAAATCAAAAATGGCAGGATTCCCGCTAGAAAAGCACTGATGAATCCGAAGACAATCGCATCACCTCCATGGATGATACGTGCTGCCAGAATAAATAGAAAGACAATGACCCCGGCCTTCCTCCCCCCGTACAACATGGAAAGCACCAATGGTATATACCTGAAATCCCAATACAACCCAAAACTTTCATACGCGAAAATCAAACACATGAACGCTGCAACCCCATGTAATACACCAATGAATACAGGGGATTTCCCCAGCCTGTGATTTTCCAGGAGCGAGGTTTGAATGAGAACAGGAGCCAATATAATCAGAACATGTAATAATAGTTTCTCGATCAGCATCGATATGTCTCCCAGTATAAAAAGTATTACTTTACACATACGACAAAATTCTCGCAATTCCTCTTTCTTCTACCATGAATTTACGAAAAAAGTCATAGATAAGGGACGGACCTCGGGATTCCTTCCCGAGGTCCGTCCCCCATCTATGGTTAATTCAATTGTCCTTTATAGGTAAGTTCTTTGGGGTCGAGGTGGTTGTAGTTCCCTTGGAGTATTTTCTGTATGTCCCCGATCGTTTGTTGGATCGGTACGCTTTGGCCTTTGATTTCAGTGAATTCCTCTGCTACATAGAAAGGCTGGCTCAAGTATGCTTCGAGTCTCTCTCCAATTGTGAATAGTTCAAGGTCTGCTTCTGGGATTTTATCCTTACCGATCGTATTCATCAGGACGCGGATTTCTTTATATCGCCTTAACAGTTTCTTTGCCTTTTTGTGGGTCGTCGCATGGCTTGCTTCAAACGCTTCATCTTCCAGCAGGACGGACGTGGACTGAACGGGATGAATGGCAGGGTACAGACCACGGGTAGCCAGATCTATATCGAAATAACACAGGGAATCAAGTGGACCAAACGGGTCGTCTTCATCGACTGCTTCTCCGCTTGGATCAAATAAAATGGTCGTAATGTCAGGATAGCCCTCTGCTTCGAACCTCTCCCTCAATTCATACAGCTCCCCCGATACGATAAACGAACGATCAACATACAGGAGAATGCTTTCCTTATCATCCACCAATGTAACCTCCGCAAAGGCATCCTCAAGGGTGTGGCATTTCACATCAACGAATCCTTCAAGATCACTCAAACCAGGATAAGTTTGATCCGGTGTCAATAAAATGGCATGGTACCCCTTCTCTTTCAATACTTGTGTCATTTCAGCCAAAACGACAAATTGGCCAATCTGAGATCTCGCAACGAATCCGTTGGTCCCCCCCTGAACAATGGGTGCAAATAAATCGAGTGGTTTAATTCCCGTTTCAATCATACTTAATTTCCCTCCTTGAATAATTAATTCATCTAGCGTACAATTCGCCAGGTTTGCAAGGGTCACGATCGTTTTTACTTCGGCACGGCCCACCGATATTTTCCCTGTACATAAATTCGACACAGTCGCTGGCCTTAATCCCACCGTTTTAGCCGCTGACGTGAGATTCGGCACTCGCCTACGCAGTAATGACACATTTAACCTTAAATGATCTTCCATGGTAAATACCCCCCTTACTTTATAAAGTAATATATTTTACTTTCAAAAGCAACCTATTTTTATTTTAAAAGGTAAATTTTTTACTCCAAAGAGTAAAAATCAATGAATTATGCTTATTCCTCTTTTATATTAATCTTATTTTCTCTTATATTATTGTCCTAAATAAACAAGGTCGTACTTATAATGAAAAATAAGATCTTTTATTTAAAAGGATGAACGCAGATGAAAAATACGAAGCTACCTGAAACGTCCAATAAACAACACTTCATTGTCATCGAGATGATGATCGCTTTCTTTGTCCTGTTTTCCATCATCGTTTACTGGCTGCCTGTTGAAAAGGCCACACCACCCCCTTTCTTGCAAAAAGAAAATGAGCGCCCTCTTGTCATTGCACATCAAGGAGGAAAACATCTTGCACCAGGGAATACCATTGAAGCGTTCCAAAATGCGGTGGATCTTGGAGCCGATGTCATCGAAACGGATATACATATTACCAAAGACGGCCATTTGGTAACCATTCATGATCCCACAGTTGATGCCACAACGGACGGACGCGGATCTGTCAAAGATTATACGTTGAAAGAGCTTCAACGGCTTGATGCGGCATACTATTTCCAAGACCTGAAGGGACAGTACTCCTTTCGGGGAAAACATATATATGTCCCGACCCTCGAGGAAGTATTTCAGCGGTTTCCCGATATGAGGATCAATATTGAAGTGAAAGACGACAACCCTGAAGAGCGGATAGAAGAAATTGTACAGAAGTTAATGAAACTGATTGAAGAATACGATATGGAAGATAAAGTCCTCATCGCTTCATTCGATCAAAACATCATTAATCTAGTCGAGTCATCTTCCGAAGGGAGGGTTGCCACCCAAGGAGGTAAACAAGAAGTAAAAAAATTCGTCATCCTGCACAAACTGTTCATGAGAAATCTTTATAAATCGGATGTCGATGCCTTTCAACTTCCCCTTCAAGAAGGAAATCTGGACCTGACACAACCGATCCTGACTTCAGGCGCCCACCGCATCGGCCTCCAGGTACATTACTGGACCGTCAACGATCAGGAAACCATGGAAAGACTCATCAAACTCGGTGCAGACGGCATCATTACCGATCGACCTGATTTATTATTGAACATACTGGGGAGGAAATAGGAATAATGATTCAATAAGTTTCCTCACCAAAGACCCTCAAGAAAATTACAAATATAATGGTAATTTTCATACTATTGACCTATATAAGTGTTTGTCAATCTCTGTTACGCTTAAATTAAGTCAAATGACGAAAGAAGAATAAATATGACAGTAAATGTGTTTTTAGACGATTATCGACACTGTCCCCAAGGGTACATTCTCGCGCAAGACATCGATGAATGTATTGACCTGCTTCTTAATTATTCTATCGCTCATCTTTCACTGGATCACGACTTAGAGAGTAAGACACGTAATGGTTTAATGCTCGTCCACTACATGGTGGAAAAACAGTTATTTGCAGAACGCATCACGATTCATTCCGCAAACTCTGGTGCGGGCAAAAGAATGTTCAAGTATTTAAAAGAGGCACAGAACGACCGGAAGATGCCTCAGTCCATCCAAATCCAATTACGGCCTTTGCCTCTAAGATGAGTTATCATATATAAAGAACTGTTCCCTGAACAGTTCTTTTTTTGTCAATTTATTTAATTTGGTTTTTTCTTACTTTATAATAAGAAATAGAGAATTTTATTAAAGAGGGATACATTATGGGTTTTCTGAAAAAATTCCAATTTGTCGGGGGAAGGATTGCTAAAACGGGACTGGCCGTTTTCCTTACTGCTCTCGTATGTGAACTGTTGAACTGGCCGGCGACCTTTGCCGTCATAACCGCCATCGTCACCATTGAACCGACGGCTGCCAATTCAATCAAAAAAGCGTACGTCCGCTTTCCGGCATCGGCTATCGGTGCATTATTTGCCGTGATCATCACTCATACGTTAGGGGACCATGCCATTACCTATGCCCTTGTCGCGCTCCTGACGATCATCACCTGCCATAAGCTTCACCTGGGTGCTGGTATTCTGGTCGCTACATTAACCGGAATCGCCATGATACCCACGATCCATGATCACTACGTGGCGACGTTTTTCATCCGTCTTGGAACTACTACCATCGGACTGATTGTATCGACTTTGGTCAATCTGTGGATCCTTCCACCTAAGTATAGCAATACGATTTCAACCAACATTCATAATCTTTATTTCAAAACAGGGAATCTACTGGAAAGAAGGGGCTCTGAAGTCCTTCAGAATCATTCTCTGCACAGAGAGACGAAATTGATATTCAATGATATTTTAAGGGAAATTGAATCGACGGATACTCTTTGCGAATACCAGAAAGAAGAATGGAAGCTACACCGTTCCAACCGTCAGGAAATGCGCTGTTTCCATTATGAGTATAAGAAGCTGAACATCTTGAGACAAATTCTTTTTCATATTGGAAACATCATCTATCTGCCAGTTCACTATTCTTTCAGTGAAGAAGAAAAAGAGCGGATTATGGATGCAACATTAAGTTTAAAAGGAATCATGCACCAACCTTCATTTGAAATTCCAGACCATCATTTCATCCTTATGAAGAATTTATTGGAGGAATTCTGGGAGGATCAGGAGGGGCTTCATATGAAACCATTCCAATCCATGAAGCATCACTTCTCCTGCGAAACCATCATGCTTTATGAACTGTTATCCATTCATGATCTTATTGAAGAGCTGAGTGAAATTCACATCCTGGAAGAGCAGCATCGCAACGTATTGGAAAAAGCACTGTACCCGGAATGAGGGTGCACCGGGACCAAAAAGGGTATAGACGTCACTGTCTATACCCTTTTACGATTTTATACTTATTTCAATGCATTATTCGCTAACATCGCAACGACCATATCATCCATTGGTGGGTTATGAAGTCCTGCTCTCACATCACGGTAATACCGCTGCATGGGATTGTTACGGAAAAGGCTCCTCGCTCCCACGATCCTCATGGCTGTGTCAACGATATGAAAAGCACTGTTTGTAACAATGTGCTTGACAGAAGAGAGTTCTGCAGCCATGTCTGCCCGCTTCCCAGGCTCTCTTACCCACTTATCCGCCACGGAATAAAGAATCTGCCTGGCTTTAAACAACTCTAATTCAATCTCACCAATTTTCCGCTGGACTTCAGGAACATCCTTGATCGGCCCGGGTAGGCTGTTCGGGGAATATTCTTTCGCAAACCGAATGGCATAATTACGTGCTGCAACCGCTACACCTATATAGCATGCAGGTATATGAAGCAGCCACGCTTTAGGAAGATCATTCTTCCCTTGGACGCTGTCCCGCTCCACGAGGGAAGAATCGGGTAACTGGACGTCTTTAAGAACGAGGTCATCACTCCCTGTCCCCTTCATGGAAATCGTATCCCACGTCTCCTCGATGCTCACACCTTCCAAGTCATGATTCACAAGGAAGAATCCTTTCTCTTCAGTATCACCGATTACAGCCGATACTAAGGAATAGTCCAGGACTCTCGCCATTGACGTGAAGGATTTTCTGCCCGTTACACTCCAGCCTTTTTCGGTTTTGATCGCCTTGGTCTGAGGCAGTCCCCCACGTGTCGGACTGCCAGTTGCCGGTTCTGTGGCCGCACGGTTCACGAGAGCTTTGTTTGCCACTATCTCCTCACACAGCTCCTTGAACATCTCTTCCTCCCAGGCACGGGTTTCTGTAAGCTCCATCAATCCCCCCAAATGCCAGCCAATGGACAATGCCGTTGCCCCGTCCCCTGTAGCGAGCCTCTCCTGGATCATCACAAGCTCATACAAATCGATCTCTTCTCCTCCATATTCTTTAGGAAGAGACAGTATCCCATATCCACTTTTTTTGAGGTCGTTAAAATTTTCATAAGGGAACACATCCTCCCGATCGTATGTCTCCCCTCGTTTAGAAAACGCAACAGCAAGCTCCCCGGCTAAATCAACCAATTTCCTATGGCGTTCATTCTGTATAAACGGTTCATATAAATCCAATGAAACAGCACCTCCGAATAATAAAATGATGTTTCTCTTCTTCGTTTATCATAATCAATTTCGCTTCCTGACTCAAAGATAAAGCTTACTAATCTTATCGGGATACATTATCCCTCAAAAATATATCGGGGAAAGGCTTTATTCTAAAATGAAAGCTCCACTTCAGTAAAAAGAAACCTGCTGCCACAATGGCAACAGGTTTCTTTTTATAGATTAGGATGCATTTTCTTTATCTTCGACTTTATATTCCTGCTCCCAGAACTCTGCATTTTTGATACCGAGTTTTTTCGAGTTAAAGACCGGATCAAGTCCCTGCTTCTTCTGCTCCTCGTAATCTTTAAGTGCTCTGAGGGCCGGTTTGGCAAGGATAAGGATCGCAATCAAGTTCAGCCAGACCATAAGTCCAAGTCCGATATCACCCAACGCCCACGCAAGAGCCGCTTCTCTTACCGCACCATAGAAAGTGGCACCAAGAAGGATTACCTTCAGGATCACCATGGCGGCCTTTGAGTTCTTGCCTCTCAAAAGGTAAGCCACATTCGTTTCAGCCATATAATAGTATGCCATGATCGTCGTAAAGGCAAAGAAGAATAAGGCTATCGCGACGAATGATGCACCGAATCCCGGAAGCACTGATTCAATGGCTGCCTGTGTATAACCAGGTCCTGCTTCAATACCATCCAGATTGTTCGCAAGCATCGTCCCGTTAGGACCTTCCGTATTGAAGGAGCCTGTAAACAGGATCATGAATGCCGTTGCCGTACAAACAAGAAGGGTATCGATATACACCGAGAATGCTTGAACCAATCCTTGTTTGGCCGGATGTGAAACCTCTGCCGCCGCAGCCGCATGGGGTCCTGTACCTTGACCTGCTTCGTTTGAATAGATTCCGCGTTTCACTCCCCATGATACAGCCATACCGATGATTCCGCCGAATACTGAATCGGCACCGAATGCACTTTTGAAAATAAGGGCAAAAACAGCAGGGATCTCAGCAATATTCATCCCGACGATTATAAGGGAAAGTAGAATATACGCAACGGCCATGAATGGCACAACGTACGAAGCCACTCCTGCAATCCGTTTGACTCCACCAAAGATGATGACCCCGATTAACACGACTAGACCGATTCCCGTGACCGTCGTGTTAAGACCAAATGCGTTTTCCAATCCTAATGCAATGGAGTTTGACTGGATACCCGGCATTAGGATACTCATAGCAAGTAATGTTGCAAATGAGAATAGTACGGCATACCACTTCCAACCAATACCCTTCTCGATATAGTAGGCCGGTCCCCCGCGGTACTCCCCGTCCTGTTTCACTTTGTAAATCTGGGCTAATGTCGATTCAATGAAGGCACTGCTTGCACCGATGAATGCAATCGTCCACATCCAGAAAACGGCTCCCGGACCACCAAAAGCGATGGCAGTTGCCGTACCAGCGATGTTCCCCGTTCCTACACGTCCGGATAATGAAAGAGCCAAAGCCTGGAATGATGACACCCCTGCACTTGAGCTTCCACCCTTAAACATTTGAACCACCATATCTTTAATCAACCGGACCTGCAAAAACTTCGTTAAAATAGAAAAAAGTAAGCCTACGCCCAAACAAAAATAAATCATGACCGGGGACCAAAGGATCCCTACGAGCTTGCCAACGAATTCTTCCACGGCATTTCCCCCTTTTATTTTTATAAAAATTTTCTAACTATTAAGAATTATATTTTATTTGACACAATATAGACAATCTTTTTTTGTGATGGATTTTCCACAAACGTAGAAAAACCCTTATATGACAATACCTCATACTCGCAAAAAAAATTTTGGGCACTCTATAAAAGAGGTGATAAAATGTCGAAAAGAAAACTTCTGGTACCTGAGTCACGTGCCGCAATGGATCAGCTGAAAGCAAAAGTGACCGGCACCCGGGATCCAAAAGAAGCTAAATATGAAATAGCCAAGGAACAGGGGATCCCTCTTCAAAGAGGATATAATGGGAAATTAACGTCCGAACAAGCCGGGAAGGTCGGAGGATCGATCGGCGGTAATATGGTGAAGGAACTTGTAAGAATGGCTCAGGAGAATTTGTCGAAAAAATGATCATTCAAAAAGCTGACATCAGATGAATGTCAGCTTTTCTTCTTATGCAGTATTTCTTTCAAATGGTCAAGATCCTGATAGATGTCTTTTTCCAACGATCGATTATAGAAAATCGAAGCTGGATGAAAGGTGGGGAAAATGGAATACGTATCCTCGCTCCATGTCCATTCATTTGAATCAAGTTCTTTCAACCGCCTGACCTTGGACCGGATAAGTTGACCATGTACGTCCGAAATCGTATATTTTCTCCCCAACAATCTTTGCAGTCCTATATTGCCCAATGTCACAAGCTGTTTCGGCTTTACATGTTGGAGCTCATAATCCAAGATCAGGGCATGTGCAAACTGTTCTTTAAGTGTCGGTGCCCTGTTATACTTCCTTTCAATCATTTCATTCTCCCGGTTTTTCTTATGTACGATTTTGTAAGGCCTGCTCCTGACCGTGGAGGTGAAGTAAATATCCTCCCTTTCTACACCCAGGTATTGAAAGAACTCATCGAGCACCTTTCCCGCTCTTCCGCTGAAGGGCATCCCATTATGGATTTCGGTTTCCCCGGGTGCCTCCCCTACAATCATGATGGTAGGGTTCATCGGCCCCCTTCCATATACAAAGCCTTCACAGTTATAACCTTCCATCCGCTCTTTACACAAATTCACCAGCGTTTCCGGTATCACGCGCATCATCCTTAACTTCTTATTATTTTTCGTTATTCCCGTTGTGGATATGCTCTACACATTCATATGTTTATTTCCCCCTCAGAAAAGGAATAGTATGGTTAAAAGAAAGATTAAAGGAGATGGATTGATTGTCACAAGCTGAACTGAAACAACAAATCTTAAAGGTTCTTGACGAAAGCAACGTTGGGACGCTCGCAACGGTGAAGAAGAATAAGCCTCATTCCCGCTATATGACGTTTTCACATGATGAACTGACTTTATATACGCCAACGAGCAGAGAAACGCATAAAACCGATGAAATCGAAGATAACCCCAATGTCCACATCCTCCTTGGCTATGAAGGGGAAGGATACGGTGACACCTTCGTTGAAATCGAAGGACGTGCTTCCGTTGAAGATTCTGCCCACTATAAAGAAAAACTATGGAATGACCATATGAAGAGATGGTTTGAAGGGCCGGACGATCCAAATTACATCGTCTTGAAAATCCAACCTACTGCCATCCGACTCATGAATGATGAAGAAGATTCGCCGCAGTCGCTTGAATTGTAATTAAAATGATTCCTTGACATGTTATAAGAAAGATGATATATTTAGTTATTGTAATCTTGTAACATACATTGAAACGATAGAGAAGATAATTCGTAATTCTATTCTGTTTTGATTTAACAACTTATTCACACTGGATCGGCTTCGGAGCCGTTAGGATGTAAGAGAGGTAGGGCTTACGTCGTTTAGGTATATCAAACGACTCAAGGAATTGCCCGCGGCTGTTTATTATCTGCAAACAACGTTCAAGATATAAATATATTACTTGTGATGTTGCAAGTTACAGAATTGCCTTTATCCGATTAAAGGCAGTATCAAAGGGATCGCTAACGGGATGATTAGCCCCTTTTAACAGGAAAACACCTCAAAAGTCAGCACTTTTGAGGTGTTTTTTTATGCTCTGGAGGATTTGCCACGTTCCATTCAGTATTTCTCACGACCATCCTCCATATTATTTTTAAAAACACTACTTTTATTTTCAAATCTCGTATTTTATTTTCAATTTCACTCGTTTTATTTTCAATTCCCAGGATTTATTATCAAAACTGAAAACCACTCTGCCCCCTCAACCGCTCTCCTTCAACTGGCTATGATACAGCCCATGATAAAATCCCTTCACCTCGAGAAGCTCATCATGAGTGCCCTGTTCAATGATCTTTCCTCCATCAAGGACCAGGATTTGATCAGCCTGACGGATGGTATTGAGACGGTGAGCGACCACTACGCTCGTCCTGCCCTTCATCAACCGTTTCAGCGCATCCTGGATCTTCAGCTCCGTAATCGTGTCGATACTGCTCGTGGCCTCATCTAGAATCAGGATGGACGGATTGGAAAGGATGGCCCTCGCAATCGACAATAGCTGCTTCTGACCCTGACTGATTCCACTTCCATCCGCCCTCAACATCGTATCGTAGCCCTCTGGCATCTTTTCGATGAAGGTATGGGCATTGGCGAGCTTAGCGGCATCCTTTACCTCTTCATCCCTCGCATTGAGCCGGCCGTAACGGATATTGTCGGCAATCGTCCCCTGGAACAGGAAGCTGTCCTGGAGAACGAAGCCCATCTGCTGACGTAAGCTTTTTCGTTTAACCGTCTGAATGTCGAGGCCGTCTATCTCTATTCTTCCTTCATTCAGCTCATAAAAGCGGGACAGGAGATTGGTGATCGTTGTCTTACCTGCCCCTGTCGGTCCGACCAGGGCAACGGTTTCACCAGGGCGTATGCTAAAGGATACATCCTTTAATGTCGGTTCCCCTTTTTCATAAGAAAATGAAACATGTTGAAACTCGACCTTTCCTTCAACGGATTCGATTTCTACGGCATCTCCTTCGTCCTTCGCTTCTTCCTCTTCATCTAAAATTTGAAATACACGCTCAGCACCTGCAATCGCTGAAAGGAGCGTATTATACTGATTCGCAAGCTCATTCAATGGCCGTGTGAACTGCCTTGCATACTCTGCAAATATGACAATGACACCGATCGTGATCATGCCGTTCAGGGCAAAGATCCCTCCTACTCCGGCAATCACGGCAAAGCTAAGGTTGTTCAGTACGTTCATAAGTTTCGGAATGAAACCGGAATACGTATCTGCCCAGTAGGCAGCTGTCTTTAAACGCTGATTCTTTTCACCGAATTCCTTGATGGCTGTTTCTTCCCTGGAAAACGTTTTGATGATGCTGTGACCAGAGATCGTTTCTTCGATATAGCCGTTCAACTCACCGATATTGTGTTGATATTGTTTAAATAAGCGGCCTGTCCGTTTTGTGATCCACTTCATGCCAAAGACCATGAGGGGAACAATGGTCAGGGTGATGAGAGTGAGGAGCGGGCTGAGCCAAAGCATGATCGAGACGGTCCCCACCAATGTAAGGACACTGGAGATGATCTGAATGAACGAACTATTCAAGGTGGCGCTCACATTATCAATATCGTTGGTCACCCTGCTCATCAGCTCGCCATGCTTCCGTTTATCAAAGAAAGGGATGGAGAGCTGATGCAATTGATGGAAGAGGTCCTTCCGCAACCTGTATACCGTATCCTGAGCAACACCGATCATCCAATAATTTTGGAACCAAACGGACAGAGAATGGAGGATGTACACTGCAATCAAACCTGTGATCAGTCCCACCAGCCCCGATGTCTCCTTCGTGACGATATAGTCATCAATCGCCTTCCCTACAAGAAATGGTCCGAGAAGTGCCGCTGCCGAACTGATGAACACCATTATAATGACCAGATACAAAATGACCTTCATTTTGGAAAGGTAGTTCCACAGGCGCCGGAGTGTCCCTTTTGCATCTTTCGCCTTGTCGTTCTCCCCCAGTTTCTTTCGTATATGCCTAGACATGATGGATTTCCCCCTCTCCGAATTGAGACTCGTAAATGCGTTGATAGAGTATGGAATCTTCTACCAGTGACTCGTGGATACCACTCCCAATCAATACACCATCTTCCAACAGCAGAATACGGTCGGATTCCATCGCCGTACTAACCTTTTGAGTGATGATCATCGTGGTACACTCATATTTCTTCAATGCTTGAAGGAGTCTCGACTCCGTTTTTAAATCCAACGCACTCGTGCTGTCATCCAGTAAAAGGATCTTCGGTTTTCGGATAAGGGCCCTGGCAATGGAAAGCCTTTGTTTCTGACCCCCTGAAAGGTTGACCCCTTTTTGCCCGAGGACCGTATCATATCCGTCGGAAAGATTCAGGATGGTTTCATGGATTTGGGCATCTTTTGCCGCCTGGATCATTTCTTCCCTTGAGGCATCTTCCTTCCCCCATAGGAGATTTTCTGAAACCGATCCCGAAAAGAGGATAACTTCCTGAGGGACATATCCGATATTTTTTCTTATTTCGTCCAAAGGAATGGTCCGAATCTCCCGCCCGTCCAATTGAACGGTTCCCTCCGTTGCATCATACAGACGGGGGATGAGCTGAAACAGGGAGCTTTTACCTGATCCCGTAGCCCCTAATATGGAAACGGTTTGTCCCGCTCCCACCTTAAAGGAAACATCCCGCAGCACCTTTCCCCTGGTGGATGGATATTGAAATGATACATCTTTAAACGATATTTCTCCTCGTACCACTTTGTTGTGAAAGTCCACTTCCGCTCCATCCTTCAAGTCGATCTCCGTTTCAAGTACTTCATCAACCCTCTCAGCAGAAGCCCTGGCTCTTGAAAAACTGGTAATGATAAAAGAGAATATGGAAAAAACAGAAGAGATTCTCGTGACATACGTGACAATCGCCACTACTTCCCCCACCTTGGTACCGCCTGAGGCAACATCTATACTTCCGAACCATAGAACGGAAAGAAGGGCAAGGTTCATGACAAGCATCAAGAGAGGCATAATGATTTCCATGAACCTGAGGGCACGTACCGTTCGATCTTTCAAATCTTCATTCGCTTCATGAAATCGGCTTTCTTCATGCTTACTCCTCGTATATGCTTTGATCAACCTCATCCCGGAAAGGTTTTCCTTCATGACCTCATTTACTTTATCCAGCCTGGATTGAACTCTTTCAAACAGACTCCACCCGCGTTTCAGCACCCAGAACAGGAACAGCCATAACACAGGAATCACAACGATTAGAATAAGCGCAAGCCGGGCATTGACGATCAGGGCCATGATCGTGGAACCCACTACAAGTAATGGAGCCCTGAGCATGATCCGGAGGCTCATGAAAATTGTGTTCTGGAGCTGCCTGACATCATTCGTCATTCTCGTGATGAGAGAAGAGGCCGGAAGCTTATTAAAACTGGCAAACGAAAACGACTGAACTTTCCTATAAAGGCTTTCCCGCACATCATACCCAAATCCCTGACTCGTATGGGCAGCAAAAAATGAATTCGTCACCCCTGATATGAAGGCAACGAGAGACATCCCGACCATGATGAATCCCCATTTCAACACGATGTCCAAGTCTTTATTCAGAATTCCTTCATCGATGATCCGCGCCATAAACAGCGGATTCAATAGTTCTACAGCAAGCTCTACCAGCATTAAACTCCAGGCAATAGCCATGGCAGACCGGTAAGGCTTTAAGAAACGTATGACCTTCAAACGAACACCCCTCTAACAAATATCTGCCATTATTATATGTATCATCATATCGTTTTTTCATGCTGGGTGGTAGTTGGAAGTACCGGTGGTTTCTAATGGGGGCGCTTCTTTTCATGAAACCAAAAAGAGACCACGAAAGTTCGCGGTCTCACCTCAATGAATCTCATTATTTTCATATCGTCAAAAGACCTTTGAAGTAAGGTCCGTCCCTCTATCTCATCCGCCGGGCACTTGCGTTCAGGCGCGCATTTCGGATGACCTGGTTGATGACTTCCGAAAATATGAGGCCGATGGCAATGGAACCGGAGATCATAAAGGCTTTGGCTGCCAGGTTGATGGCGGCATTGTAATCGTTTTGAACGAAATTTCTCATGGCATCGTACGCCAGTCCCCCGGGTACGAGGGGGATGATCCCGGCAACAGAGAAGATGATGACCGGGGTTTTATACATTTTTGCAAACACCTGACTGACCACTGCCACCACAAAGGAAGCAAGTAACGTGGCAAGGACGGTGTCGGCTTCATTTAAGCTCATAAGTATGTAAATGATCCAGCCCAGCATTCCGACAATGCCGCATTTGAAAAGGGACTGCTTTGGAGCATTGAAGATTATCCCGAATGCAGCGGCGGAAATGAAACTGGTCACTAATTGTTCGATGATGTGCATTCCCTTTTCACCCCCACTCTCACTTTACGTTAATGTAAACACGACGGCAATGCCCGTCCCAATGGCAAATGCCGTTAAAAAGGCTTCCGCTCCCTTTGACAGACCGGACACCAGATGACCCGCCATCAAGTCCCGGACCGCATTGGTGATCAGGAGCCCGGGAACAAGGGGCATCACGGATCCAATGATGATCTTATCCAATTCCTGACCGATACCGAACTGCACAAATCCGTAGGACACCATCCCGATGATGAAGGAAGCAAGAAACTCTGCGAAGAACTTTATCGGAACGAGACGGTGTAAATAAATCAAACTCGTGAACCCGACGCCTCCCGTGATCAGGGCAGGAAGGAAGTCCCTCCACATCCCCTGGAACATGATGAGAAAACAACCACTGGCAATCGAAGCCCCTGCCACTTGAATCAGGAAGGAATAAGATAAGTCGGATTGATCCAGCTTCTCAAGGGCATTGTATGCTTCTTCCAGGGTCAGATGCCCTTTACTGATCTGCCTTGAGATACTGTTCACGAGGGTCACTTTCTCAAGATCCGTAGACCTCTCATTAATTCGGATCAGCTTCGTTTTGGTCGGTTCTGAAGTTTCAATCGAGAAGATGATCCCAGTGGGGGTCACATAGCTATGCGATTCCGATATCCCATAAGAAGCGGCGATGCGCATCATCGTGTCCTCGACGCGATACGTCTCCGCCCCGCTTTGCAGCATGATCTTCCCCGCCAGCAGGCTGACCTCCATAATGTCATATCTTCTTATCATTTTTGCTTCCATACGATCTCTCCACACGTACTATTTTTTGAATAGGTCTAGTTTATAGGAAAGCAGTGGTGTAAGCAATGAAGAACGGGGTGATTTTAGGATGATTTCATTTTCGCTCCCCTACTGGATAGAAAAAACCGACCCCATTAAAGGACCGGTTGATAGATTTTAAGAGGCCTTTCGGCTTATTTCCTGTTGATGGGACTTCACTTTGATCAATCTTGGCGCCATATTTGCTATGAACACCAGTACTATGGAGCATAAAAGTGCCGAACCCAGCATGGTGATCCCGTTCATGATGAATGAGAATAGCAGCGGGGACATTTCATCCGGTGCATACTCGGCAAAAAACACGAAACCGGCGATGAAATGCCAGAAATAGCGGGCCAGGCTTCCTGCGAATGTCGCTATTACGACCCACACGATTGCTTTGGATCGCAGTCCGCTTCCCAACGCAGCCTGTATCTTCCCGGCAAAAACCCCTGCAAAACCAATAAAGGCAAAGGCGATGAAATACTCAATCACCATTTGGACCGGCGTCGCAATCCAGGCGTCACCGAGGGCAATCTGCAGGATTCCCCACAAAAAGCCCCCTAAAGACCCTGCTTTCCAGCCCCTTCGATAGGATAAGAGAAAGATTGGAACCATTGCTATCGAAATTGAAATACTAGGTGATAGCTTAATAGAAGGCAGCATATCAAGGATGACCGCAAAAGCCGCCATCAATGAAGCCTCGAGCAATACGACAAGTCGGGTGTTTTTCATAAAAAAATCCTCCTTATGTAATAAAACGAAACCATAGGGAGGGAGAATGAAATAATCGAAATAAGCACGATGATGCCTATTTTCCACATCCCTACGCTAGTCCTAACTAACAGGTTCAGAGGGTCAGAACAGATTGTTCACTCTCAGCTTTCGCTCCCCTTGTGGTACCGTTTATAAAGTTGTTAAGGATTATTATACATGAAGAATGATATTTGAAAAGCATCATAGGGACTTTTTCTTAAGGTGTCTCACTCAGAGGATCATGAAGGATGATGACGGGCATTGACTTAGGGGTGACCATGAATCCATATACTTTTCCATCTTTGTCCTTATATGCTACAGAATAATCTCCGAACTGTGGTGAGAATTCGACGTTTTGGTATTCAAGGTCAAGATCCTGATATTTCAGGCTCACATACAGGTTGGTGGCGACTCTTGCCGTTAAATGTTGCACAGAGGAAATCCGGTTGGCTACTATTATGAGGATGATTGCGAAACAGAGTAACATGACTTTCTTTGTCCTGGACAATCTGATCATTCACCAAGCCCCCTTTAATTTCTCATAACTACTATACTCTTATACTCTCTATTATATACCTATTCTCTGAACCATGACAAAAGAGCTACTTCAATGAGGTGAGTCAAAATACCCATTTTAGCAGCTCTTTCTAAGTTTCAAGAGTTATATGGAATTAAAATCCAGCCTGCCATTTACATTTATTTGAGCTCTGATATTTAACATCCTAAACAACTGTTTAATCCATCCAGCCCAGTCACACCAACGTTTCCACTTACTAATCAAACGTTTGTTTAGTTGTCTAACATCTCCGTAAGGCGGGAGATTTGGCTATGGAGTTCGTCGATTGGTACGAAGCGTGCTTTTCTGAACATTTCTTTACCATCTACAAATACGATGATGACGGGCACGGTGAAGATGGAATATTCACCGGCTATCTCCGGGATTTCTTCTGCATCAGCATGGATGGATTTTACAGTTTTGAATTCTGTCAACACCCCTTCCACCTGTGGCAGGAGTGCGTGACAAACAGAACAACCGGGCCTTGATATGTATAGCAGTACTACCTTCTCAGCTTCCAGCATTTCATGGATGGCATGTAATGAATGGACTTCTTCCATTTTACGGTCTCCCTTCTGGATTAACGGATTATTTGGGTAAGTGATCACCCTGTCCGATCTTGATATACATACACCTTTCCGTTGGAGGGTCTCCTGAACGACGGTCCGGTAAATCCCCGCTTCCGCAGTTCTTTTCTCATAAATATCATGATTCCCCCATGGCCTACGATGAGGACATCTTTCCCTTCCTGCACGACCCTATCGACCACCACCCGGATCCTCTCTTCAATTTCACGCTTACTTTCAGGCTGGGAGCGATGGTTGAGCCACCAGGCCATCCTGATAAATGTCAAATGAAGAATGAGCGGAAGCTTCCTCTCCGAACGGAATATAGGAGATAACCTGATTTCCCTCAGTTCCTTTAAAAATGTGATTTCTCCTTCATAAACCGTTTCGGCTGTTATCCGTGCCCTTGATAAGTCACTGGAATAGCAGCCTTTCCAGTCAATATCTTTAAGGTCAACTTCATTTCCTTCTACATCTGAGGCATCATACTCTTCCACCCACTTCATCAGCTCGTTACTTGTTACATATGAAGCCGGGTAACCCCTTGTTACTTTAAAATGCCTTATGAGGCCGATTCTCATACACATCCCCTCCCCATTTCATTATACTAGTTTTTTGGAAGAGAAAAGGCATGCGCTTTGGACGCATGCCTTTTTTCAATCATCCCAGGGAAACGTCCAGAATCATCATTACGACGAAACCGAGCATCAGTCCCAATGTAGCCAAGTCCGTACTGCCAGAAGATTGTGATTCAGGGATCAGTTCTTCGACGACGACGAATATCATCGCTCCTGCTGCGAAAGCAAGGGCGTATGGCAGAAGAGGCTGCACCATCAGTACGGCAGCGGCACCAATCACAGCGGCTATCGGCTCTACGATGGCCGATAGCTGACCGTAATGGAAAGACTTCAAACGGGACATCCCATCTCCCCTTAACGGAATGGAAAGAGCGGCCCCTTCAGGCATATTCTGAATCCCGATTCCGATGGCAAGGCCTATGGCTCCCACTAACGTTGCATCCCCAAGACCAAGTGACGCAGCACCAAAGGCAACACCGATGGCGAGGCCTTCAGGAATATTATGGAGGGTAATCGCCAGGAACAACAAGGTCGATTTTTTGAATTTGGTTGGGGGTCCTTCCGCTTTCTCCGATTCATTCCCCAAGTGTAAATGCGGTACGACAAAATCTAAAAGTCTAATAAATATGCCGCCAAGTAAAAATCCAATCGCAGGGGCAAGCCAGGGAATCTGACCGTTTTGCTCACTGAACTCTATTGAAGGGGCAAGCAGCGACCAGAACGATGCTGCAATCATGACTCCTGCAGCAAACCCGAGCATCATGTTCAGCGTATGTTTTTCAATTTTCGTAAAGAAAAAAACGGTGGCTGCTCCAAGGGCCGTCAGCCCCCATGTCACCAGACCGCCGAACAGTGCCTGCATCGTTGGATTAAATCCACTTAACCAGTCTATGAACATACGAACCACTCTCCTCCGATCAAACATTTTGAATACTACCATCTTGCATCAAGGAAACTTTCTTTGTCAAAGGAAATGTCATACTACCTATTTACCAGAGCCCATCATTTTTCTATATATATGTCATTCGCTTCAAATGGTGTTTGTATTGTTTATACTTTCCATCCTTACCTGTAGGATATACAAAAAACGCCCCTGCCTTATAAGACAGAGACGTCATTCCTATTCATCCCTAATGGCTGTTTTCCATAAAATCAGGTTGAGGAGGAATAAAACGATAAGATAGCCCGGTATACCGAACGGAATCTGAAGGGCCAGGAAATGCAGGCCAAAGAACACACCTACAATGAGGTAGAACGGCAACACCTTCCAGCTGTCACTTTGCTGAACACCTTCAAAGCTTTCGGAAAAAGGCAGCGTTCCCCTCATTAATCCCAGACAGATCACGGTAAAGATACAGGCGCTGATAAAAACGATGATGATCTCAGGAATCACCCGGAAACCAAACAGGAAGATAAAGACAATGCTTATGATGGCATATAGGGGAAGGAACAATTTCATAAGAAATGCCTTCAATGTCCCTTTGTAGATGGACGCCCGGCTCGAGACGGGTGCCACTCTGTACACCCAGGATCCCTTGTATTTTCCTGAATAACTGAGCATCATCACGACTGTCGGTATGACGATGAAGCTCGAATAGATCGATAGGTACATGCTTGAAGTCAGGAGATCTTCCCTTGTCCCATCCATCAATCCATTGAAGATGAAAATGAACGGCATGATGATGGCAAACCCGAGAGCGGGATACACCTTCAACTTAAATTCCCTTTCATTTTTCATCATGTAATGGGCGAACCGGTAAAATGCCCGCTCTTCGTTCGACTTGGACAATACCTTCATGAGACCATCCCCGAAGTGGAAATGGGCTTTCTTCTTCTTACCGCCATGGGAAGATAATTTCTGAAGATTCTTCTCAAAGGTCGGCAATGCTTTCACGTAAACAATAAGAGCAAGGAATGGAATCAGTACCGCGGTACATGAAAGAATCAGGATGATTGACTGATGATTACCGTTCAGGAACCATTCAAATGGAGCTCCGAACCAGATGGGAGGCAGAAAGATATTCCACCAATCCGGTGTAAAAGAAACCGTCAAATCCACAAATTCAAAGGAACGCGCCACAACCTGGTATCCCACTGCAAGTCCGATGGATAATCCGATCTGCACGTAGTTGATGATGTCCTTCAACTTCTCCCCATCAAAATATTGGAGGATAAAATAATAAAGCATAGCCGTAAATACGACGATGAAGATGTTCATCAGGGTGATCCCTGCCAGGAAAATAAAGAAGAAGACAAGACCTTGGTTGATCAACCCTACGACCAATGGAATGGCGGTCAGTGAACCCGTCAGGAAGAACAGATAAATAAACACGTGAAGCGACTTAGCCAAGCTGATGGTCTTCCTTTCAACAGGCTTGGTAAAGAGAATGGTATGATCCCGGATGTCCAGAATGACGACGGAGAAATCAGAAATCATCGACGTCATGACGATAAAAATGAGCACAGTAAAGGTGATGCTCATCTGAAAGATATATTGATCTCCCATCACAATGAAAGGAATGACGAATAATCCAAACAGTGCATACACCCAGAGGGATTTAATAAAACGATTTTCATCCTTCCCTTTCTTCCTTCCTTGCTGTTGGAATATCGTAGGCACACGTCTTTGATCCATCGTCAGCTTGACTTGAAGTATTCTTCTCAACAACCGGTAGTCAAATCCTAGTCTTGTAAACAACCCTTGAAACCAATCCAGAAACAAAAGTGTACGAAATTCCTTCATTCTTACACCTCTTGCACAACAGAAACAATTTCCGCTGCCGTTTCTTTATGCTCATTGAACCCGGTTAATTGGTTGAAGATTTCCTCCAGGGATCCTTCCATATTCTGATTCTTCAATTCTTCAAAACTGCCATCCGCCACGATTTGTCCGTTATGTAAAAGGACGATGCGGTTACTGATTTTTTCAACCACATCCATGATGTGAGACGAATAGAATATTGTCTTTCCCTGTGCAGCAAGTTGTGCGAGCAATTCTTTAAAAATCATCACTGAATTGGCATCCAGGCCATTGATGGGCTCATCCAAAAATAAAACATCGGGATTATGTAATAAACTCGAGATGATCAGGATCTTCTGCTTCATCCCTTTTGAATAAGATGCGATCCTTGATTCATACACGTCGGAAAGTCCAAACAATCCGATGAGCCTCTCCGCTTTCTCCTCCGCCTTTTTTGGTTCCATTCCGTATAGTTCCCCCATGAATGTGAGGTACTCTTCCGCCGTCAGGTTATCATAAAGATCCGCCACCTCAGGTACATAGCCGATCCGTTTCTTATATTCTACGGAACTATCAGATATATCTTCACCGAAGAGTGTCACCTGCCCCGAATACCCTTCTTCAAGGCCCAGGATGATCTTGACCGTCGTACTTTTCCCGGCACCATTCGGACCGATATAGCCGATGATCTGCCCTTCATATACATCCAGTTGTACACCTTTCAACACTTCCTTACTGCCAAACCTCTTCTTCAAACCCCTTATCGATAAAATTGGTTCGCGTCCGTCCATAACAATCCCCTTTTTTCTTTAGATATGCCTATATGCTAACATAAATTCCATTTTATGGTCAGATGCATACGGAATATCAGTAAACTTGGTCCTTTAAAAAATATTTCATTTCCCCTCTTCCCAAACTGGCAGAACTTGTTATATACTTTAACTGTATTAAGACACATAGTACACTACACACAGTCGGGAGGGTGGATATGTTTGAGCTTGATTTAAGAAGTCGTAAGCCCATCTATGAACAATTAGTCGAAAAGTTAAAAGAGTTGATGATCAATGAAGTGCTGAAGCCGGACGAACAATTGCCTTCCGTTCGTGCCCTGGCACAGCAGCTCACCATAAATCCAAACACAATCCAAAAAGCCTACAGGGAACTGGAATCTCAAAGGTTCATTTATTCTGTGAAAGGACGGGGTAGCTTTGTTAATCCTTCAAGTCACATTCAAAACGCGGAGAAAATCATGAAAGTAAAAGAAGAGTTGTCTAAACTTTTGTCTGAGGCCCTTTATTTAGGGATTACCACGGAAGACTTAAAGCAGATGATTGCAGAAATCGAGGCAACGGTTGGGGGTAATCAAACTGATGATAGAGATTAAATCCATTAACAAAGCATTTGAAGGCACAGAAATCATACATGATATCTCTTTCTCTGTTCAAAAGGGGTCGATCTATGGTCTGCTCGGATCGAATGGTGCAGGAAAGACCACTTTGTTAAAGATCATTGCAGGCGTATTGAAGCCTGATAGCGGAGAGGTGTCAGTAAACGCCGAGCCCGTCTATGAAAATATCCCAACGAAAGAAACGTTGTTTTTCATCCCTGATCAACCATTTTTCTTTGCTCATTATTCATTGACTCAAATGGCCCGTTTTTATCAGAACACTTATAACCGTTGGGATGAGGATCGGTTTCAATCATTGAGCAAATCATTCGGGATCGACCCTCATAAGAATCTTCATAAATTTTCTAAAGGTGTTCAGCGGCAGGCGGCTTTCATCCTGGCACTGGCCACTCAACCCGATGTGCTGATCCTGGATGAACCGATGGATGGCCTTGATCCCGTTGTCAGGAAAAAAGCCAAAAGCGTACTGATTTCAGAAGTTGCCAATCGGGACATGACCTTCATCATCTCGTCTCACAATCTCCGGGAAGTGGAGGACATTTGTGATCATATCGGGATTCTGCATCAAGGGAGATTTTTGCTTGAGAAGGAACTTGATGATTTAAAGTCCGGCATTCACAAAGTACAGCTGGCATTCAAGGGGAACGTTCCCGGGCAGCTTTTCAGTGATCTCGAAATTCTGCACAAAGAAATGAGGGGAAGTGTGTCCCTCTGTATCGTCCGCGGTGATGAGGAACGGGTGAGGAGCTTGATTCAGTCCTACCATCCGGTCATATTTGACTTATTGCCCCTGACACTGGAAGAAATTTTCGTTTATGAAATGGAGGACGTCGGATATGCCATCCAAAACATCATGGATCAATAAAGAAATCATTGTTCAAAGCCTGCGGAATGTTGGATGGGTCGGCATTGTCTACTTTATCGGCCTTCTCTTTTCTTTACCCGTCGACATCATCGGGCAATTATCCAAGGATAATCAAACCTACCCGATTGCGATTTATGAAAATCTATTTAAAATGCAATACCCGATCCAAATGGGATTGTTGCTGATCATTCCGGTCATTCTTTCCTTGTTCCTATTTCGTTATTTACATGTGAAACAAGCTGGAGACTTCATGCACAGCCTCCCGATCACCCGCCGTAAGTTATTTTTCCATTTTACCGGAACGGGGTTTGGGATTCTCATCATTCCGGTTGTACTGAATACCGTGATATTACTTTCCCTTAATTCATTCACGGATCTTCAGCAATATATAGGGGTTCAGGATATTTTTGTCTGGTGCGGCATTACGATCCTCATGAGCGTTCTCCTGTTCACAGCCTCTACCTTCGTTGCCATGATAACGGGGCTGACCGCTGTTCAAGGTGCACTGACGTATATCCTGCTCCTATTGCCCGCAGGAATGTTTATGCTCGTATGCTACAGTTTGAAAAATCTTTTATTCGGATTTCCTGAGGACTATTTCTTCAATGTTCAAATCGAGAAATACTCCCCGCTTATCAAAACGGTGTACCTTGAGAACGATCTCCTGTCCGGTACAGATGTCTTGTTATTCATCCTGATCACTCTCGTATTCTATGGTTTCTCATACGTGTTATACAAAATGAGAAAAGTGGAGGCTGCCTCTCAGGCGATTGTGTACCCGTTCTTGAGGCCGTTATTTAAATACGGCGTCTCATTCTGCTTCATGCTGCTCGGTGGAATGTACTTCAATGGAATTTACCAGTCCCCAGGCTGGACCATATTCGGCTATTTCTTTGGTTCCCTGATTGGTTACTACATCGGTGAGATGGTCTTACAGAAGCATTGGCGAGTATTCCGTCAATGGAAGGGGTATGCAGGATTTGCAACCCTCATTGTTATCCTGGGATTTATCATTCACTTCGATCTGTTTCAATATGAAGAGAAGGTACCCGAATTGGCAGATATAGAAAAGGTTCATGTCAGTCAGAGCTATTACTCCCTGACGGACAATCCTGAAAACCTGATAAAAGACCCTTTTATGACAGACCCGGAAGCGATTGAAGCCGTCCGGAATCTTCATGAAGCGATTGTGGATCATCAGGATTCTAAGAATAGAGCAGATGAGAAAAATGAGCAGATATTTCTCTATTACAAGATGAAAGACGGAAGCAAGGTCGTCAGGAACTACCAGATTAATATAGAAGATGTAAGATCTCAATATGCTTCTCTTTATGAAATGAAGAATTATAAGGAGAAAACCGATCAACTTTATAGTGTTGACTCAGATGTAGTCGACAAACTCACCATTTATAACGAGATGGGGAATAAACCTGCCATCACCATAGCAGACCCCGAAGATATCAAGGAAGCCATCGATATCCTAAAAGAAGAAACGTACGATGATTCCTTTGAGAACCGTGACAAAATCAATCTTTATAATGTGGAATTCCTATTATCCAAGGATCATTGGGCAAACACCGGCGTTAAGAAGAACGATAAGAAGTTTATTGCATGGCTTCAGGATAAAGGATACTTAAAAGACCTTAAGATGACGGCATCTGATATTGAATGGATGTATGTGACGCAGCCGGTCGATTACATCGATCCTTTCTCTCAACCCGTGGAAGAGGCGGTCCTCCAGTTAAAGAAAGAAAACAAGGGAATTGAAGTGAAAGATGCAGAACAGATCGAATCCATTATGGATGGGCTCGTATACGATCATATGAATAGTGCGTATACCGTCACCATCAAGTACAAAAAACACGGATCCATCCAATCTCTGGGGTTACAAAAGGAAGATGCCCCTTCCTTTATCAAAAGAGAACTGAAAGATTGATTATAGAAAGTCGAGGTGACCTTATGGACACACTAAATACATCCTCATCTCCTCTAAACTTTGAGGAGATGTATGAACGATTTCATCGGTTGATCTATCACATCGCTTATAACGTAACGAAGGACGTTCATTTATCAGAAGATGCCGTCCAGGAAACGTTCATGAAAGCTTATATCAAAATCGATACTCTTAAAGATCCGACAAAAATTAAAACATGGCTAACTGCGATTGCAAAATGTACAGCCATCGACCTCATCCGCCAACGGTCTAAGCGCAATGAAATCTGCATAGAAGAACAGGAAGAATGGCATCCCATAGAGGATCACCACTCACTCGAAGATGAAATCAATGCCCGCTTCCTCAGAAGCAGCATCCAGGAGCATATTACGCATCTTCCGCTCACTCAGCAGGAAGTCATGACACTGAAAGTCACCGAAGACCTCAGTGACAGCGAAATCGCCACAAAGCTGAACCTGTCCCCTTCCACAGTGAAAACCCGCTCTCACCGTGCAAGGAAGCATTTATATTCGATGGTTCAAACGAAAATATCTGCTTAAGAAAAGGAGCCTTCTCATCAAGGCTCCTTTTTGGTGCTTAAGATTATTCCAAAGACTAAAAGATGTATATTATTTACTAGTTTTTATTATGGATTTACCCTTAATCATTGACAGCCTTCCCAATAGGTTCCAAAATAGAAGAAGAAGCCAATTTCAAAGGGAGAGTTTATGGATACTCATTCGTCTTATTTATATGAATACTTAACCGACCACGCCTTAGATTTCACAGAAGACTGGCTGAGATTTCAGAATATTAGAACCGGATCGCACTATTCTCTGGATTCTCCACCTGAAGTTCTGAATAAAGTCAAAGAACAAAACTCCAATTATGTAAAGGTCATTGCAAGATGCCTATTACTTTCAAATGAGGAATCAAAAGAATTGATTTCTAACTGGACGAAGGAAACGGCAAGAGATCGCAGCAAATCAAGCACCACCCTTGATGAAGTCGTGCGGAATTCGGGTGTTTTCAGAAGGGTATATTGGACGTATGTTGAGAAGTTCGTGGAAGAAACAGAATACAACATCCAGCTAAAGGAAGTATTTGAGTGGGAACGTAAGATTAATTTCGCTTTGGATTATGTCCTGGAAACGTTCACGTCAACATTCCTTGCGATCTTAATGAACAGGCTGCAGGCTCAGTCCACATTGATTCAGGAACTAAGCACACCTGTCATTTCTTTAACCTCGGAAGTAGGGCTGCTACCGATCATTGGGGATATTGATACAAGTCGTGCACGGATGATCATGGAATCAACCCTTCAGCAGAGTGCCGATGCCCATCTGTCCATGCTGATCATCGACTTGTCCGGTGTCGTGTTGATGGACACCATGGTGGCCCAGCAAATCTTCCACCTCATCGATGCCTTGAATCTATTGGGAGTGAGATCCGTCATCACGGGTATCCGACCTGAAGTCGCCCAGACAGCGATCCACCTCGGACTCGATTTCTCTACCATCCATACAGAAAACTCCCTGGAACGGATCATTGCCGATGTCATTCAGGAAAACAGCAGCTTTTTGCACATGTAATTTTTGAACAAAAGAAAAGACTGATGCAATCCAGGGTAAGGCCCATGGAATGCATCAGTCTTTTTCTTTTATGAAAAATGATGTGAAGCCTTGTAACTGGCCTTCACCATGTACTCATGCTGAAGAAGTTTCACTTCAAACAGGGTGATCGGATCAAAATATAGTTCCGGATTTGCTTTCATTTTCTTCAATGATTCCTGGTCGGATGCGATCTCCGCTTCCGTATCCTTGATTGTTACCTTCAGTTGCCTGAAAGGCTCCGCAAAGAAGGAATGAACATCCTGCTGCAGGGATTTCTCAAACAGATCAAACTGAAGGAAGAACTTCTGGACAACGGATTCCGTAATATCCTGATAGTCTTCATTCTCCAGATAACGCTTGTACTGGTTATATAATAAAGACTTATTCTGCGGCAGTACGCCAAGTAGCTTTCCTGCGCTTTTCAGGAGGAACTGAGCAGGTTTAAACCGCAAAAGGATATTCTCTTTGTCGATCTGCGCCCGGGTTCCCATTCTGCTGACGTCCCTGCGCCAATCATCAACCACTTGGAAATCGCATTGTAGAACGACTTTATCTTTCCCGAATAATCCGTTAAACGTTTCACTCATTTCATTCAAGTAGTCCTGACTGTCCTGCAGTTCCTGTTTTGAAAAGGCCAGCCATTCCTCAAGGGACGTGACGTAACGAGGCATAAGATCGTCCTGGATGTACTCCTGGATCCTTGTGTTCATTGCATCATTTAATTCTGTGTGGATTTGTTTGAAATCACTTTCTTCGCTGATCAATTCCGAGCAGCCGCTGAGTATCGAAGGGATTTTCTCAGAGATTTCCTTCTTCATGGCTTCCTTCTTTTGATGGAAGGAATCCTTGATGACGGAAACCTTATCGCTTTGCATGTCTCCCAAGTAGTTCTCAAATCCATTCAGACGTGTGAGAATGTCTTCATTTTTCTCAATACTTTCTTTCAACTCTTTTTCATGATTCTTACGTTTGGAGTAGAGGTCCCTTAACGTTTTTCTCACTAAATAAAATAGTTTGCTTCCTCGCTCTCCCTTAAGGGTACCGCTCTTCATCTGATAATGATCCCCGAGGAACGTTTCCACATCTTTACGCTGAAGATGAACGGCTTCGAGGGATGAGTAAGGCAGCACTTCTGCATCTGGAAACCATTCACGGGCTTTGTTCCGTGCAGATTCAATGATTTCTTCCGTTCTCTCTGTGTGGGATACTTTATCCATCTTATTTAATAAGAAATGTACGTTCACAGGCTGTCCGATTTCCGCTAATTTCCGTAAGGTCTGACGGTCTTCTGCATTGAACGGGGCATCGGCATTCAGGACGTACAATAACCCGTCGGCTGCAGGATAAAAGGCAGTCAGATCATCAAGCTTCCTCTTACCTGTTTGAACATCGATGAGGGCCGTTCCATTTTTCTTAAGGAACTCTGATGGAAGCTTATACTCAACAAAGGCTTCCCGCTGCATCAACTCTTCGAAGTCTGCGATGCTTTCCACCTCGTGAACGCCTTGATCGTGAATCTCCTTCACTTCCACCTGCTGATCATGATAGCTGTAGATGATCGTTGAATCTTCAGCTTCTCCCACGCTTTCACCCAAGACGGATTGAACGAAGGAAGACTTACCGCTTGATGCACTTCCTGCAATCAATAGATGATGTTCACTCAGGTCCATCAACTGCTCTGCGATCCACTGAGTTTTGTAACCTACAGGGGCCTCATTCCGTTCAGACCACTCGATGATTTTATTCAAGAAGAGGATGATGTCATCAAATCTCGCCTGATAGGAATTCTCCTCTAACAGAATCATTTCCGCTTCTTCCGTCACCATTGGTTCGATGCTGTAGGAAAAGACATCGTTCCATGCCAAAACGGCTGCTGCCGGAAATAATGGCTGCTGATCCCTGCTCACCTTCAACCAATTTGTCAGCATACTCGGCATGAAGCCTTCAAGGTCTTTCACAAGGTAGTCACCTTCAAGGAACCCGATATATGCCTCTTTAAAGTGGGAAAGGATTTCCTGCCATGATTCGTTCGGAAGGATCTCCACGTATTCAAAGATCGTATTCACTGTCAGCATCCATTCGATATGGGCAGCCGAGTGGCTTCTGTAACTCGTCCAGAGTGCAGATACGAGATTCTTGAATTGTTTACGGTCTTTTTCGTACACGGTGATTAACAGATCATAGTAATAATCCGGAGCAAATGACCTTGTGTAACCTTCATCAGCATACTCTCTCAAAACCATGAACCATGCAGGTTCCCTCGTTCGAATCGATTCCTTCACCGCCAGTTCCACGGCTTTATTCCAGTCCCCCTGCTCCTCATAAAAAGCCCTTGCAAGTTCAGTCACATTTGGATAATCCGGTTCGATCGACAAAGCTTTCTCAATTGTCTGATAGGCCGATTGGATCTTGTTCCTCTCGATGTAAAGGGAAAATAGCTGCAGGGACACCTCCATGGTCAATATCGTACTTTCGGTTTGGATGGCAGTGTATACATCCTCGGCTGATGACAGCATCCCAAGCTCGTAGTAAGAATCCGCAATGTTCTTCTTAGCCCATGGTTCCAGTTCGTTCAGGATACTTTCCCATTTGAAGATGGCCGCTTCATAGTCCCTGCTATGAAAATAAACCTCTCCTTGGGCATAGCGGATGTAGGTTAAATCATATGGTTCATTTTGCTGTTCTTCGACAAATGCTCCTCCAAGTACTTCTATTGGATGACGGTTCGTGTCCTGATCTACTAAAAAAGTTCGATAAAATGACTTCTCCATTAGTAATTTTTCTTCTGTCATAATGTCCTCCGTTATATGTGGGCCTTCCTTCGCCGGAAACCTCACAGACTTGTCTATTTCTATCATTCTAACAGAATTTCAGTGGGATAAAATTTCATTTCCTTTTCAATTTCCGATTGATACTTTCTGCCGTGATTCAATGGAATCACTTCCATTACAGAAGAAAGGACTATCCATTACGAAAGGCTTTGATGCACTTTCAAAACAGATAGTCCTTTATACTTACCACTATTATTCTCCCATCAAACTATGCGGAAGTCTGATGGACAAGCTTTTTTTGTTTTCTGCCTTCAAGAATCGCCACTACAAGGGCAATGAGTAAGAACAGGCTGGAAATTTGGAATAGTACACCCGTCTCGACATACTGAGCGAGTACCCCGAATACTAAGCCGCTCAACCCGATTCCAAGGTCGATGGAAGAGAAGAACATACCGTTCGCCACTCCACGCCTGTGATCCGGCGTCATGGATAATGTCCAGGATTGAAGAGTCGGAATCAGGGAGCCGAATCCAACTCCGAAAAGAAGACCGGATACGACGATCAGCAAATCAGAATGAGCGAAAGACAGTGCCCACATGCCGATAAACGTCACGACGATACAGAATAGCACAAGTCCCTTTGGTCCCCGTTCATCAAACCACTTTCCTGCAATCGGTCTTGAAAGGGACGCCATGATCGCATTACATAAGTAGAACAGGAAGATATGCTGTATTCCGCGTTCTTCCCCAAAAATGACGATGAATGTAACGATCGATCCATACCCAAAGGTCACCATGATCGTAATGAAAGCAGGGAACCAGCTGGATTTCTCGACTAATGAACCAAGATAGGAAAACTTCAAGTCTTCTTTCTTCGTTTCTTTCACCACTTTAGGCGTCTGATAATGAACGATTCCCAATAGGAAGATCGCGATGACACCCAGTACACTTGAGGTGATGATAAGATTCGTGAAGGTCGTCACCTGGAATAAATAGATTCCGAGACTCGGAGCGATGATCATTCCGATCGTAATCGACAATCCGTAATACCCCATCCCTTCTCCTAAACGGGATTTAGGCACCACATCGACGGCTGCCGTCCCATTAACCGTTGTGGACCATCCCCATGCGAGTCCATGTACGAAACGGAATAAAAGAAAGATGAATACGACACTCGACAATGGATAAATCACCGTTATGGCGAGTAACGAGATCACCCCTACCAAGACAAGGGGCTTCCTGTCCCTGTATTCCAACATAAACCCAATGAACGGCCGGCTTAACACGGCCCCGATTGAAAACAGCGTCGTCACCAGTCCAATCTCAAGCCCTGAAGCCCCAATCGACTTAATATAAGGAGGAAGCGTCGGAATCAACATCTGAAACGACATAAACACAAACAAATTCCCCACCATCAACATAATAAAAGACCTCGTCCATAAAGGATCCTTCACCTTCATAAAAAAACCTCCCTTCCCATCTATCAAACCCCACCAGCAGATGAGGATATTATTTCGGATTACTAAATAATAGCACATAAACCACAATTGCGATACGAAATAAAACAACGGAAATGTGTAAGTTTTTAACAGAATGCAAATAGTAACAAATGGACCACATTCATTATTATAGGGAAAATAAATCTTAACTGTTTTTTGGCTTATTCCGGGTAGAGAAGGGCAACCGAAAGAACAAATTCATTTGCTCCTATCGGGTGCCCTTCTCTACCCGCCCTTTCAGCATAAGCTGAAAGGCGAGTGAAACGAACGTTTCACTCGAATAAGCCAATAAACTACTCCAGTACCATTAGGCGCAAAGTCTTAATCTTCCTTATTCACACACCTAATTCCCAAGCTTTTATTGAAAACACAAAGAATTATACTATAATAACAACATGGCCAAACTTTCTGAATAATCTTATTTGCGCGGCCACTCATACATATTTACTTTTTATTTTCTATAAACATACAACCATGAATGGAGGTCATTCCTTGAATTATACGTTACGCCCATTAGGCGACCACGCCGTCGTCATCCAATTAGGCAGCTCAATCCAGCAAGAAACGCACGACCTGGTGAAAGCGGTAACAAACATAATCGAAAACCAATCATTCGACTGGCTGATAGAATTCATCCCGGCCTTTACAACCGTCACACTCTATTACGATCCAATCAAAATCATCGAATCTCACAAACCCTTTCAAAACACACTTCCCTACACGGTCGTCTGTTCTGAAATTGAACACATGCTCTCCCAACTGAAAACTGAAGAAAAAGGAAAAGCAAGAATCATCGACATCCCCGTATGCTACGGAGGAGAATTCGGACCTGACCTTGAAGAAGTAGCAAACCACCATCAACTATCCACTGAAGAAGTCATCACGAAACACATGAACGGTGACTATCTCGTATACATGATCGGCTTCGCACCCGGCTTCCCTTATATTGGCGGCATGTCTCCGGAAATCGCGACGCCGAGAAGAGAGTCCCCTCGCCTGAAAATACCGGCAGGCTCAGTTGGGATAGCCGGGGAACAAACAGGGGTATACCCCATCGAAACACCAGGTGGATGGCAGCTGATCGGCCGTACACCCTTAAAACTGTTCCAACCTGATAACGCCGAGTCACCAAGCTTACTGAAAGCCGGGGACCGAATCCGCTTCACATCGATTTCACTTGAAGAATATAAAGCATTGGAGGAGGAACAATGATTAATATAATCAAACCGGGCCTCCTGACGACCATTCAGGACTTAGGAAGGTACGGTTACCAAAAATATGGCGTCATCGTGAGCGGGAGCATGGATCCCCTCGCCCACAAAATCGCGAACCTGCTCGTCGGCAACGATGTGGACGAGGCAGCCCTTGAAATCACCCTGATGGGACCTGTCCTTGAATTCAAGGAAACAACCCTTATCTCGATTTGCGGGGGAGACCTTTCTCCAACCATTGAGGGGAAACCCGTTCCTTTAAGAAGATCCCTTTTGATCAAAGCAGGAAGCGTCCTGAAGTTCGGGGCATGCACGAATGGCTGCCGCAGTTACCTGGCGATTGCCGGAGGCTTTAACGTCGAAAAAGTCATGAACAGCAGATCCACATATGTGAGGGCGGGAATCGGAGGATTCGAAGGTCGCCCCCTTCAGGCGGGCGACACCCTTGAAGCAGGAAAGCTCAACAAAGAATCTGCCAATATGATCGATTATTTACTTCCCTATGTGGAGAAGAGTGACTTCACGGAAATTGATTGGTCGATTTCATCTGAATTCATTTCGTCCTATCATCAAAAGAAAGCCATTCGAGTGATCCCTGGAACGGAGTATGAATTATTTTCCGAAGAGAGTCGTGAGCAATTTTTCAACCGGCCATTTAAAGTATCCTCCCAGTCAGACCGGATGGGATACCGCCTTGAAGGTCCGTCCCTCCAGCTGGATGAGGAGTTCGATATGATATCAGAAGCGGTGGCGTTTGGAACGATTCAGGTTCCGTCGAATGGTCAGCCGATCGTTCTGTTGGCTGACCGGCAGACGACGGGAGGCTATCCGAGAATGGGGTACATTGCATCCGTGGATCTTCCCCTTATTGCTCAAGCGAAACCGGGAGAAGACATTACATTCACCAGGATCTCCCATGAAAAGGCTCAGGAGCTATACATAGATCGCGAGCGTCAATTAAACCATTTAAAGCAAGGAATCGCCTTGAAATTCAACTCTTAATCCAAACGACGACAAAGGAGAGAACCCCTTGAAGAAAAAATCGAATTTCAGCTTATTACTGGGAGCAGCGTTCCTGATGGCGACCTCCGCCATCGGACCGGGCTTCCTGACTCAAACAACAGTCTTTACTGAAAAGCTTGCCGCAAGCTTTGGATTCGTCATTTTAATTTCCATCCTTATCGATATTGGTGCCCAGCTTAATATTTGGCGCATTATCGCCATTTCTGAAAAAAGGGCTCAGGACATCGCAAATGATGTCCTTCCTGGATTAGGGTATTTCCTTGCCATCCTCATCGTGGCAGGTGGCCTTGCCTTTAACATCGGAAATATTGCCGGTGCGGGACTCGGTACGAATGTCCTGTTTGGCATTTCCCCTGAAATGGGTGCCTTATTCAGCGGAATTGTCGCTGTCGGGATCTTCCTGGTAAAGGAAGCGGGCAGATTAATGGACAAATTCGCTCAAATCCTGGGATTATTAATGATCATCCTTACAGTATATGTCATGTTTACTGCGAATCCGCCTGTCGGCGAAGCCGTAACGAAAACATTCGCTCCCGACACCATTGATTTTCTCGCCATTATCACCCTGGTTGGCGGGACCGTCGGTGGATACATCACCTTTGCAGGGGGGCATCGCTTGTTAGAAGCCGGGATAACAGGAAAAAAAGCACTTCCTGAGATCACGAAAAGCTCCGTATCAGCCATCGGTATTGCATCCATCATGCGGATCTTTCTATTCCTTGCCGCGTTGGGGATCGTGGCACAAGGGTTTTCATTAGATCCCAAGAATCCCCCTGCGTCCGTATTCCAGCTGGCTGCAGGTGATATCGGGTACAAAATGTTCGGAATCGTCATGTGGTCTGCCGCTGTTTCCTCCGTTGTCGGTGCAGCCTATACGTCGGTCTCCTTCATCCGTACGTTCAGTCCGCTCCTCGAGAAATATCATAAGTGGCTGATCGTCGGTTTCATTGCGATTTCAACACTTGTTTTCGTGATTGTCGGTAAACCGGTTGCCATCTTGATCCTGGTCGGGTCCCTCAATGGATTGATCCTGCCGATCGCCCTCGGTGTCATGCTGATTGCCGCACATAAAGCAAAAATCGTCGGTGACTACAAGCACCCGATCTGGATGACCGTATTCGGTGTGCTGATCGTCGTGGCCATGTCTTATATGGGAATATACTCATTGGTCCAAGGCATTCCTCAGTTGTTTAGTTAAGCAAAAATGGAAAGACCTCAGGTCCCTTGCATGGATCTGAGGTCTTTTTGTGTCAGCTGATTATCTTGTACCTGGTACATTCCCTTTAAATTGTACCTGGTACATCACTTTTCAAGACATAGAAAAAAGAGACCGCTCAGGCCTCTTATTTCTGGATAATATTCTTCACCCGGCCGACCTGTCCATCTGCCAATCGGACTTTGATGCCGTGGGGGTGATTCGGGGAATTCGTTAAAATGTCTTTTACAATTCCCCGAGTCAGTTTATCTGTTCGCTGGTCTTTTTTCAGGACGATGTCCACTTCAAGACCCGGTTTAATATTGGAACGCTGTTGTCCGTTCATTGTATTCTCCATTTCTTAAGAAAATTTCTGGATTCGTCCAGGACTAGTCTTCATCCTTCACATCGATATCTTCAGGAATCGGTTCACTTAGATATTCTGCGAGCTGTCGCTTCATTTTTTCCATTTGCTCGATATGCTGATTGAATTGATCCCTGAATAATAAATATTGTTCTCCGTCATGGACTGCCCGTATCTTCTTTTGCTGCACGAGGTTTTTAATATACGATTCAGGCAGGGACAGATACTCGGCTGTTTCTTTGATGGTAAGATACATTGGCCATCATCCCTCACTTTTTATTCAACTAACTCGATCTTCGCAACGGCTTCACAGTGCATCGTCTGTGGAAACATATCGACCGGCTGCACTTCCGTTGTTTTATACCCGCCGTCTTCCAATATTCTAAGGTCACGGGCAAGGGTTGCCGGGTTGCAGGATACATAGACTACCCGCTTCGGCTTCATGGAAAGGATTGTATTCAGAAGTGCTTCATCGCAGCCCTTTCTCGGTGGATCCACGACAAGGACATCTGCTTTGATTCCTTCTTTATACCAATCGGGGATGACGACTTCCGCAGGTCCCGCTTTGAATTCCACATTCGTCATACCGTTCAACTGGGCATTCTGCTTTGCGTCTTCAATCGCCTGAGGAACAATTTCAACTCCGTACACCTTCTTGGCTTTCTGGGCAAGGAATAGAGAAATCGTCCCGATCCCGCAGTACGCATCAATGACCGTTTCTTCTCCCTGCAAATCGGCATACTCCAACGCTTTGTCATAGAGTACCTTCGTCTGCTCTGGGTTCACCTGATAGAAGGATCTTGCTGATATCGCGAACTTCACGTCGCCGATATAATCATGGATCACTTCTTCTCCCCATAAAATGCGGGTCGTATCGCCCATGATCACGTTTGTTTTTTTAGGGTTCACGTTATGAACGATTGACTTCAACCCTTCAATATTTTGAATAAGCGCTTCGACTATCGCCTTCTTGTGTGGCAGCTCAGGCGTACGCGTAACCAATACCACCATCACCTCACCCGTCGTATACGCCGTCCGGGTCATAATATGGCGGAGAGTCCCTTTATGATTCTTCTCATCATAGGGACGGACCTCCAACTTTTCACATATATCCTTCACATGCTGGATCACTTCATCATTTTTTTCGTATTGAATGATGCATTTGTCCATATCGATGATTTCATGACTGCGCTTTTGATAGAATCCTGCTACAAACCGTCCATCCTTCTCCCCAACGGGAACCTGGGCTTTATTGCGGTAGCGCCACGGTTCTTCCATTCCGAGGACCGGGTGCACGCTTACGTCATGAAGCTTTCCGATCCGCTGCATCACGTCCCTTACGTTCTTCTCTTTAGCTGCCAGCTGGCCTTCATACGTCATATGCTGGATCTGGCAGCCTCCGCATTCCCTGTAGATCGGGCATGGGGGTTCCTGACGAAACGGGCTTTCTTTCGTACGTTCCGACAATCGGCCGAACCCGTAGCCTTTACTTGTTTTCACGACTTTGACCCTGCCTTCTTCCCCGGGCAGGGCATTGGGGACGAATAATGGATATCCGTCGACCTTGGTGACCCCATTTCCGTCATGGGTCAAATCTTCAAATACGGCTTCATCTATATAATCATTTTTCTGAACAGGTGCTTTTTTACTCACGTATATCTTCCTTTGCGAATTCCTTTTTAAGACTCTACTGATTGTACCATAAATGGATAAGGAGAATGAAATGGTTGGAGGTCCGTCCTTCTCTATGAAAAAAAGCATCGACTTAGCCGATGCTTTTTACGTTCAGGATGAGGTGGGTTCTTCCCTGTCTGCGGACTGGATTGCCTCGATGGCCTGTTTTAGATAAAGCTTGAAGGCTTCCCCTTTTTCAACACCGGTTTCTTCGAGGGATTCCATGATACAGTTGAAATTATCGATGAGATGATCAGATTTCATGCCCCTGCTCACTAGCACGCTGTTCAGCCAGAGGGCATAATCGGAAAACACCTTCGATTCGCCTACATCGGCGGCAGACTCCAGATAGTTGAAATGATGAATGTTATCTTCATAGCATTTCTTCCGTCCAGCTTCTCCGTACTTTTCATCCAATTCCGGGTAACGATCGTACAATTTCACAACGGCTTCATCTATTACACTTTTATACTTATTTTCCATCAGTACGCCACCACTTTGTACCTGTCAATGGAAGGAATGATGGATGCCAGTTCCTGATCCGGGTATTTCTTTTCCAAATCATGAATTCGCTTATAGTCTTCACTTTGTACCCATTTCATGAAGTATTCTTTTGTATCCCACTCCATATGGACCGTGATCTCTCCCGGTTTTTTCTCATTTTGCAGCAGGAGAAACCTCTGAAATCCTTTTGCTTCGTCTACCAGACCTGAACGGGAATGATAGATTGATATGACTTCCTCTGCCTTCTCGTCAGGCACTGCAAATGTTGAATGTACGATATACATTTAATCACCCTTCTTAGTGGCACATTGCGAGACATGCTTTTTATTCACTGTAACATAGTCAATGAGCAAGGGGGAATACAAAAATTAACAGGTTTAAAGGAAAGGGGCACAATGTACATTTTCTTGTCAGGATGTAAAAACTTACCGCGTTTTATCCGATCTACAAAGGGTACAATGGTATGTGCAACAATTCTAGAAAGAGAAGGTAGATATACATGAACCCAGACTTCTTAGTAAACCTTATCCTCGTAGGGAATGTTTTTCTTGGAGTGTTATTCGCTCTCAAGTCAAGAAGGTGGTGGCTACCCTATATACTGATCGGACTCACCTTTTTAACCTTGACCTTTGGATTCGGGATATCCCTTTTGCTGAATAAAGAATCGATCCTTGCCTATTTATTTGTGTTCGTCGTCGGGCAATTGATATGGGTGTTTGCCTTTGTGATCGTCGCCCATTTATTGTCCTGGATCGTCCGGAAGGTTCCTTTTCGCCATAAACAGCAGATCGGATGGGGCTTTTTGATCGGATTTCCATTGACGTTTTCAGTTTTTTTGTTCGTTAACTAGAGAAACAAACATACAAAAAAGGAATGCCGTAATGCGCATTCCTTTTTTTCATTATTCCGCTTTATCTTCCGGCCGGATCTTATCAAGTGGGACGAATACTTGCAGATGACGGTACAGGTTCTCGAATTCTGCTGGAAGGACCCCTCCAAGCTCGCCGTCAACATTCAGCTGCACTTTTTCTTTCGCCTTGATCTTGATTCGATTGGCTTGCGTGTAAATGACGTTCGGATCGTTCACGTGCTCTCCCCGTACTGCCAGGGATGCAATCCGGATAAATTCTGCCAGGTTCGTCTTCTTCAGAATCAGTAATGAAAACAAACCGTCATTGATCGAGGCATCGGGAGCCAGTTTCTCGAAGCCTCCGACCGAGTTCGTCAATCCGATGAGGAAGAGCATCGCTTGTCCTTCAAACAACTTTCCATCATATTCGATCGATACATCGGTCGGTTTAATGGAAGGAAGCATTTCAATGCCCTTCAAATAATAAGCAAGCTGTCCCATCATGGTTTTAAGCTTACTCGGTACTTCATAGGTCAATTCCGTGATTCTTCCCCCACCAGCGATATTGATGAAATAGCGCTCATTCATGCGTCCGATATCGACTGGAATGGTCTCACCCTTCGTAATCACATCAATGGCGGAGCTGATATCCTTAGGGATGTGCAAGGCCCGGGCGAAGTCATTCGTTGTCCCCATCGGAACGATCCCCAGCTTCGGACGGTAGTCCTGTTCGGCTAATCCGTTGACGACTTCATTTAACGTACCGTCCCCACCTGCAGCCACGACGATATCATATTTGCGTTCGACAGCAATTCGTGCCGCTTCGGTCGCATCTCCTTCACAAATGGTTGCGTGAACAGATGTTTCATATCCTGCCTGCTCCAATTTGATTAATACTTCAGCCAGATGCTTTTTAAAAAGCTCCCGCCCCGAAGTCGGATTGTATATAATTCGTGCTCGTTTCATACCCATCATCCTAATCTGTATTAATTCAAAAACAACTCGTCCATGTATAAACCATCTTTTAACATCATATACCAATTTAAATTATTCATGCAAAATATGTTCAAAAGGCAGGATTTTTCAAATCGTCCACCGGTCAATATCATAACTCTTTTCTTTAGAAAAATCTAATGAAATATGAAATTTCCCATGCACTAAGTAAGCTTGTTTGAGCATTGTCAGAAAGAATACATAAATGGGGACTTTGACTAGAAGTGATTCAATACAAAAAACCGTTCAGAATATCAACCTGATACTCTGAACGGTTATGGAAATAGATAGATGTTCCGCTTTTGCAAAAATCGGATGGATTCTTCCAGGGACTTCATATCAAAATGATAGACTTCTCCAATGATGTCTTTCCATTTATCTTGATCTTTCATTTGATATTCACGGATATTCCGGTAGGTCATGACCTTCAATGTCCGGTTACGTAGGAAATAGCACTGGTTGCCCTGGAAACGGACGGCCGTGATCCTTCTCATGGTGATGTTGTCATCAGAGTCCAGGTAGGATGCCTGTATATCCGTCTCCAAATCTTCTTCTTCAAGCGGCACCCACTCGATGGTCTTTTTCACAAACGTCTTCCCGTTTGAACGGCGATCGACTTCGAACTCCCGGATGTCCTTCTGGGTAAAGGTGATCTCCTCCCCAAACCCGTGAAGAAGATGCTTATGCCTCGCCTCAAGCTCCACAGGCTTCATGATGGGAGAACCATATCCCACATCAACATAGAGCTTACGGTTATCAATCGAGATCATCAATCCAAGGTGACCCGGGTTCACTCTGACAAATTGACAGTGGAAACCTAATTCTTTCAACAGTCTTCCAAAATTGATGTTCAATGTAAAGCAGGTTCCTCCCCACCCCTTCAGATGGAGATTTTCTGCAAATGTCTCTAATGAGGGGACAAAGGATCCACCCTGGGAGAAATAATAAAATTTACTGAACGTCTCATAGGGAATCCGTATCAGATGCTGCTGTATCAGCCGCTGTAAATAGTTCAACGTGGGAGGCTCCATGTCCATATTTAAATAGTACACATATTTTTTCACTGCTTCCAATCCAATCACTCTTTCTACTTTTTCATCAGGCAGACTGTAAACTGGTGCTGAAGAGTAAACTCATGGAGAGAATCGTGACGTCTGGACAAGAAAGTATGTAATGATTGCAGTAATCCTTCTTTCTCCGTATCCTCTAAATGAGAGAGCAAGGAAAGGGATCCCACGCGCTCGCACCAGGACTGTATGGTGAATTCGACCATATAGTAAAATGTATAAAAGTCTTTGATTATAAAGTCGGCTTGCTGCCATTCTAACAACCATTCCACGGGAATGCCATTTACTTGTTTGCCGGGATCAGCTTTTGCTTCCGGGGTTTCACCGATATATTCATGTAAAAACGTCATCGTATCCTTGACGACTTCCTGAGTCGGAAGGAAGTTTGAATCGCTTACAATGAACGTTCCTTTATCCTTCAGTATCCGCTTCATTTCATGTATCGCTTTCGGGCGATCGAATAAATGCCAGCTTCTATGACTCATCGTGATATCGTAGTAGTGATCCGGCAGGTTCGTTGATTCTGCAGAGCCGGTCAGATAAGGGATCTCAAGGTATTGCCTGCTTTCCAATGCCTTGGCTGTTTTCCTCAGGTCAATGGAAGGTTCGACACCGATTACTTCGGCTCCACGCTTATGAAGCTTTCTTGTCAAGGCTCCGGTACCTGAACCAATCTCAGCCACTTTCCTTCCTTCCCACACAATTCCCCTTACCTTCAACGTATCAAAAAATTGATGCGGAATATCATCACAAGACGCAGCGTAACGGGAGGTCACATTACCAAAATTCACTTCCATTTACTCTCTTCCCCTATCATAATTGATTTTCACTCTGCTGAACGTTACGATTTCATGTCAACTCCATCACAGCCGCCTGCACAAAGAGCCTTCCTACATACTACATTCTGTATGCCAAGCGGAAACTCCTGCCGAGGGACGGACCTCGCTTACCTTTATATCGTCATAATTTCTAATCTTTTAATTGCTCGGTTACTATAAGAAATTATCCTATTTCACCTCGTGGTAAACCTTATAGGAAATTATATTTCTAACATTTCAACGGAGGATTTCAATAAGAAATAGAGGTCCGTCCCTAAAAAAAACGGTCATCTGAGATGACCGTTTGCTGTGTGGTGTTTTTTAGTTGTTGGCTCCAGCTGCGATCCGCTTTACGTTTTGTTCGGCGGTTTTGGTGAGGTCTGGAGTGAAACCGTTTTTCATTCGCTTGTTCTCTTCGTTGAAGTAGTCTTGGACTTCCTGGTCGAATTCTATTTCAATAAGATCACGAATGTCTGTAATTCTGAGGGCGATCATAATGGATACAAGGTGAGCCACAGTTAAAGATTTCTTCTTGAAATTCACTAGCTCATTGATCGTAGCCACTCTTAATCCCGTTAAGCGGTGAAGATCGCCTTGAGTCAATCCTCGTTCACGCAGGATTTCTCCCAATTTAATGTGAATTTTATGGGGAAATTTATTTAGCGCTTCTATTACAATTGTATTTGTCTTTTGGTGAATCATGATGCTTCAACTCCTCATCCTATATCATATTAACTTGAATAAACGCATTCGTGAACCGGCAATAAATACCATCACATCGGGTACTTATGACCATTTCATTTTGAGCATCGATGAGGTATCTTGAATCACAAAAAAGAAGACCCCGAAATCAGATTTCCGGGAGTCTCCCATCCTATCTATCGTCTTACATCAATACGCTTTGGACCAGGCTTGTTTTCAAGCTTTCGTACACTTCCTGCCAAACCTCTTTGTCCTTACTATACTGAGAAGTCAAACGCTGGATCATTTCCTTCTGCTTCTCATGGAAAAGTTCGTGGTCTTTCGGAGGAAGTTTCGCATTCTCATCATCCACGATCTTCTTAACCATGGGTGCCCGTGGACCCCATACAAGCTTTTCATTCCCCTCCTGATCGATAAAAATAAAGATCGGGATCGCTCTCGACGTTCCATTGCTCAAATATTGATCCATCAATTCAAGGTTTTCGTCCCGCAAAATCATCCGTACGTCCAGGTTGGCTGCCTCTGCCACTTTAAGAAGGATCGGAATATTCAACATGGCGTCCCCGCACCAATCCTCCGTGATCGCAATCACCCGTAAAGAACGTTCTCCAAGTTGTTTCAGCACCTCTATATCTTCTTCCGGAACTCTAAAGTTCTTCAAGATGGTCTCCGTATTTTCTTTATGAACACTCATATTTTCTATGTAATCTTCAGATGTCATTCCTTTATCAAACCATTGTTCCAAGTTCATTCTTCTTCCTCCTCCAGCGTTCCACCCAATCGGGAATCACTGCACTCTTTTCTCTGAAATTCTCTCTCTAGCATATGCATGTTTCTCCTAATCCACAAGTGAAATCCATTTAGAATCAAACCAAAATTTTAATTGTACGATTATGTCTGTAGGAATATAATATAAGAAAAGCACCTTCGTGAACAGGTTCGAATGAACTGCTCCCCGGTGAAACTCTTCCACCCAAAAAAAGGAATAGCGAAAACGCTACTCCTCAACTATTTTTCCAGAGGGGGATGGAAACAGGTAAGTATGGAAAGAGATATATCTTTCATACATCTTTCCTTGACAGAAAAAAAGCTGACTCAATTGTCAGTTTCATCCTCTCATTTTTTGGTTACATTAAATGGATATAGGACGACTCTTTCCATTGAACCATCTTAGACATCCTGTGATTTTTCAATTATTTTTGCCACTTTATTGTAGTAGTAGTTCAGCTCGACTAGGCTATCTGCCTCCTTCAGCCGCTTTAGGTAGTGACTCGCTTTTTCATAGTCTTCTGGTGGCAGTTCAACCTTGATTCTATTTTTCTTCCACTTCGCCAACAGGTTTCACCTCATTATGGTTTGAAGATCCTCCCTTAGAGGTCGGTTCGAGCTGATAATGAGATAGCTCTTGAATATAGGATGCTTTGGTCGCTGCTAAATTTTGTTCGATTTTTCGTGTGATGACGGAACTTCCACCGATTCCTGATAATAAACTGATGTAGATGACATACCACATCGGGACGGTGTCCACAACCGGTAACACGGACAGATACCCTGCAAGAACGCCTATGATAATATCCTTAGTTGAGCCAAAAAGATAATGTTTCTCACCCTGGTCATCGATGAATTTTCTTGGAAAAGTGAAATGACCATTTTTGAAAACCAGAATATGTCCTAAGCCCCCAATACCACCCATTAACATTGGCAACAAGATCACTTCGAATAAGGACATTCTATCCACCCTCTGGAATCATTTACTATTATTATATATTATTTACAGAAAATTCAGAATAGATAATTGGACGCAATTTTGTCCTTTAAAGGAGCGCCATTATGAGAAAAATTGTGATGAAAGTCTCGTCAATCGACAAACTTCGATTCCAAAACTATATGATGCAGCTAAAAAGGGCTGAATCAAAAGTAGAAGCAGATACGTATTACCGCTTAGCCAAACAGATCCTGGAGAAGGCGAAAAGGAAGCAAATGTGATGATTCCTCACTGGACTCCTTGTAAAAACACAAAAAAAGAAGAGCCATTACAGCCCTTCTCTCCTCTCTGCCTGTTTAGTTGACTCCTACCGCACTATACGCAGCTTTCACACTTGCCACCTCAGCACTTCCTGCACCATATAAATCCGTAGCTGCCTGAACCGCAGCCGAACGCAGCTGGCTGTAATTGGATGATGGCGTCAAGTATTGAGTCAAAGTACGATAATAAATCTTCCCGGTCTTATCCGTTCCGATTCCCGTCACTTTCACACCATAATGTGTACCGCCTTGACTTAACAAGTAAGCCGCCTTATTTCCGATTCCGCTGTTGATATGAACCCCGCCGTTATCCTGAGTCCCTGTGTATCTTACTGAATAGTGATCGGGATCACCGTATTTCGCCGGATCAGACATGGAACGGAGTGCGTCCCCACTCTTATTAGGTGTATAGATGTCTTCCCCGATCTCCCAATCCGGATTATTATTGGCATCGTATTCTACCAATGTCCCAAAAATATCGGACATGGATTCATTGATGGCCCCTGACTCATTCTGATAGATGAGATCGGCAGTTGTATCCGTCACGGCGTGGGTCAGCTCATGGGCAATGACATCAAGACCGCCAGATAAAGAGACGAACGTCGATCCATCCCCATCACCGTATACCATCTGCTGCCCGTTCCAGAATGCGTTATTATAGTTCCTGCCATAGTGGACAGTCGACTTCAATGCAGCACCATTTCCGTCATAGCTATTTCTGTTATGAGTATTCTTATAATAATCATACGTCGTTCCTGCATAATAGTGTGCATCTACCGCTGCTGCGTCATAGCTTGCGTTAAATAGATTATCGCTATCAGCCCACAGTGAGCCTGGAAGACGGGTACGGTTCGATCCATCATAGGTGAAAATACCATTTCCTCTCGTGCGATCTTGTAAATAATAAGTGGAAGAAGAAAGGTACGTATTCAAAGATTTAGTGTCACCCAATACTCCCTTACCGGATCCGACAGTGTCCGTCCCTCCAGCAGCTCCTCCACCGCCGCCAGGTTTACCTGCACCTTTACCTGCTTCATGAATTTCGTTCACCTTGGCAAGGATATCACCTGAGACAGCATCCACGAAATAGTTCCAGTTCCCAGGCTCCGGTGCCAGGAAATTATAGTTTACGAGATATGCATAATGCGCTTCTCCATCTTTTACATAAATCACTGATTCGGATTTAGGGGCGTATTCGTAATCAGGCTGACTGCCCACCGCCTTAACCAGATCCTTTTCAGCTGTTGAAACTGCTTCTTTTTTAGATAGTTTCTTCGTTTGTTTCAAGTTTTGTTTCTCATCAAGGCTTGCTGCGGGCGCTCCTGATAATGCGGTCAGAACGCCTTCTTTGTTTACATGTGCTGTCAGAACTGCCCCATAAACCGGAGTTCCCTTATATACTTGCTGGACGCGAAGATATGTAAATCCCAGGTCATCCTTCTGCTTTTCTACTACTTTGAACGATAGTTTTGAATCTCCTTTAAACTTGAACGTCTTTTGTTTCTCTGTTAAATAATCAAATACAACTGTTTCAGGAGCTTTTGAAGATGCCTTGGTCAATTGACCCGAAATGAATTGAGGAGTTCCCATCTGTGAATTAAAATTCACCTTTTCACTCACATTCGAAGCTCCAAATGCCTCCGAGGCCAGGACCGGACTCATCATTAACCCTGCTGTCAATCCTAATGCAACGACTTTTTTCTTCAATTACAACACCTCTTTGATAGAATTTTCAAACTATTTAAAACATTAAATACACTATAATACAAGCCTCCAACATTACGAACGAGCCAAAAGACCTAACATTCATATTTTCCAACCCCGGGTTAAATGACCTACACAAAACGGCCGAAAACCACTTCAATCAGGAAAACTTGAACAAAAAGAGGGACGGACCTTGAAAAATTTCAAGGTCCGTCCCTCTTTCCAAAGAAAAGCCCCCTCGAAACCAATTGGTTTCGAGGGGGCAATATGATTAAAAATAATGATTAACGTTTTTGAATTTCTTGAAGCAATAATTTGTTTACAAGCGGCGGATTTGCCTGACCTTTTGTCGCTTTCATGATTTGACCGACAAGGAAGCCGATGGCACGGTCTTTTCCGTTCTTGTAATCTTCGATGGATTGTGGATTCGCATCCAGTGTTTCCGTCACGATCTTGAGTAAGGCACCTTCGTCAGAAATTTGAACAAGGCCTTTGTCTTTCACGATTTGCTCAGGATCTCCACCGTTTTCTACTAATTCCTTGAACACTTTCTTCGCAATCTTGGAAGAAATCGTTCCTTTTTCGATCAACTCGATCATGCCTGCGAGTCCTTTAGGAGTCAGCTTAACATCCTCCAGTTCCTTCTGTTGGGCATTCAGGTATGCCGAAACTTCACCCATCAGCCAGTTAGAGGCAAGCTTCGCATCCGCACCTGCTTCAACGGTATCCTGGAAGAAATCAGACATTTCCTTCGTCAAAGTCAGAACCATGGCATCATATGCAGGTAAGCCAAGTTCCTCTACGTAGCGCTTTTTACGCTCATCCGGAAGCTCAGGGATCTCTGCACGGATGCGGTCCATCCACTCTTGGTCGATATGCAGGTGTAGTAAATCCGGTTCAGGGAAGTAACGGTAATCATCGGACCCTTCTTTGACACGCATGAGGATCGTTTTACCTGTTGATTCATCGAACCGAAGCGTTTCCTGCTGAATCAATCCTCCAGATAAAAGCACTTTCTCCTGACGGACGATTTCGTATTCCAATCCTTTTTTAACAAAGTTAAAGGAGTTCAGGTTTTTAAGTTCAGCTTTCGTTCCAAACTTTTCCTGACCGATTGGACGCAGGGAAATGTTGGCGTCACAACGAAGCGACCCTTCTTCCATCTTACAATCGGAAACCCCTGTATATTGAATGATGGATTTCAACTTCTCAAGATATGCATACGCTTCTTCAGGAGTACGGATATCCGGCTCGGATACAATCTCAATCAGAGGTGTTCCTTGACGGTTATAGTCGACAAGGGAATACCCGTCGCCTGAGTGCGTCAGTTTCCCTGCATCTTCTTCAAGGTGAAGACGAGTGATCCCGATGCGTTTCTTCTCACCGTTCACTTCAATTTCAATCCAGCCGTTCTCACCGATCGGCTTATCAAATTGAGAGATTTGGTACGCTTTCGGATTATCAGGATAGAAATAGTTTTTACGGTCAAACTTTGTATCCGTGGCGATCTCACAGTTCAATGCGATTGCCGCTTTCATACCGAACTCAATGGCACGTTTGTTAACGACTGGAAGAACACCAGGGTATCCAAGGTCGATCACGTTCGTATTCGTATTCGGCTCTGCTCCGAAATGGTTCGGTGCAGGAGAAAACATCTTACTGTCCGTTTTTAATTCTACGTGGACTTCTAGTCCGATTACTGGTTCAAAGTTCATTGATTTCACCCCTTACAGTTGTGGTCTTTTTGTATGGAAATCTGTAGCCTGCTCGAATGCATGAGCTACGCGATAAATCGTACTTTCGTCAAAATGCTTCCCGATGATCTGCAGTCCAAGCGGCAGTCCTGTTGAAGAGAATCCACAAGGGACTGAGATTCCCGGCACGCCTGCAAGGTTTACTGGAATCGTTAAAATATCGTTCGCATACATCGTTAATGGATCATCGATTTTTTCCCCGATTTTAAACGCCGGAGTCGGTGTTGTCGGTCCGATGATGACGTCATATTTCGCAAATACATCCTCGAAGTCTTTCTTGATCAGCGTACGGGCCTGCTGTGCTTTTTTGTAATAAGCTTCATAGTAACCAGAGCTGAGTGCAAACGTTCCAAGCATGATACGACGCTTCACTTCATCCCCGAAGCCTTCTGCACGTGTCTTCTTATAAAGATCAAGAAGGTTCTCTGCGTTCGGTGTACGGTATCCGTAACGAACACCATCGAAGCGTGCAAGATTGGCAGACGCTTCAGAAGATGCCAATAAGTAATACGTTGAAACACCGAATTTAGAATGAGGAAGGGAAACCTCTTCCCATGTAGCACCCATGCCTTCCAACACTTTCAGTGAAGCAAGAACGGCTTGACGGGCTTCTTCCCCGACACCTTCTCCTAAATATTCTTTCGGTACAGCAATTTTCAAACCTTTTACATCACCTGTAAGGGCTTCTGCATAATTCGGAACCTCTACATTCGCGGAAGTCGAGTCATTCGGATCAAGACCAGCGATTGCTTGCAGCAAGTACGCGTTGTCTTCTACGTTACGAGTGATTGGTCCGATTTGATCAAGTGAAGATGCGAATGCTACCAGACCGAAACGGGAAACACGTCCATAAGTAGGTTTTAATCCGACTGTACCCGTGAATGCCGCCGGCTGACGAATGGATCCACCTGTATCTGAACCAAGTGAGAAAGGAACTTCACCAGCTGCAACGGATGCTGCTGATCCACCTGAAGATCCGCCTGGAACCGTTTCAAGATTCCATGGGTTGCTCGTTTTCTGGAAACCGGAGTTCTCAGTAGATGAACCCATCGCAAACTCATCCATATTCAATTTACCGATCGTGATCGTATCGGCACTATGTAATTTATTGATGACCGTCGCATCATAAATCGGATTGAAGTTTTCAAGGATTTTACTCGCACAGGTTGTACGAAGACCCTTTGTAACGATATTGTCCTTGATTCCGATCGGCATTCCGAAAAGAAGGCCTTTACTTTCATCCGTACCAAGCTTGGAATCCCTTTCCTTCGCTTTACTGCGGGCATTTTCTTCATCCAATGTTAAAAACGCCTTTACTTTATCTTCCACGGCATCGATTCGTTTGTACGACTCGTCTACCAGGTCTGTGACAGATACTTCTTTCTTATGTAAAAGTTCATGAAGCTCTGATAATTTATGGTCAAATAATGACATGAGGTCCCCTCCTTAGTCCAAGATCGATGGAACGCGAACTTGTCCATCTTGTTTGTCTGGTGCGTTCTTCAATACTTCTTCACGCGGCAATCCTTCAACAGGCTTATCTTCACGCATCACGTTCTTCATATCCAGTACATGACTCGTTGCTTCCACATTTGAAGTATCCAATTCATTCAGCTGCTCTGCAAACCCGATAATCGCATCCAGCTGAGTCGTAAACTTCTTCGCTTCATCCTCTGTGATGGCTAGTCGTGCAAGGTGTGCAACATGCTTTACCTGCTCTTCAGAAATTCTAGACATCTTCTTCACCTCCGTATATGTTCGAACACTCACAATACTATTGATAATACCAAAATTCGCTTCATTAAAGCAACTATGATAAGAGATAACCATTGTTATGGGCATGGCTGATTCTTGTCCATACCTCCGTCTATTCTATCACGAAATGAGGGGTGGGTGTGATTTTGTGAGGAACACTGATTGTGGTTGTCCGTCCCTGTAAAAAATGTCAGGGATTGAAAGGGTAGATTGTCTGTTTTAGCTGGGGAAGAAGTAAGGGGGGAGTAGATTGCGTCGTTTTGGCCGTTGATTGCGTCATTTTCCAGATAATTGCGTCGTTTTTTTATTAATTGCGTCATTTACGTAATTAATCTTGCGTCATTTTTCTTTTATTTGCGTCAATTACCACATATTGGATTAAACCGCTCTTTTCACTCTTCAAAAATAAAGGATTCCCCGACCCCAAAACCGAAACTATTAAAGGAGGTGAGTTTATGAAAATATACAGTTTCAAGCAGAATACCGGAAAATCCATTCACCAATTTATTAGTAAAAACGTGACGATTCATCCTTTACTGAAGCCTGATGAGCCATTCCAAATCGGGTATTTTTATTTAGAAGAAAATAGCGTGCTGGGCATGCATCCCGCCATGTGCGATCAACTTCTGATGATCACGTCTGGACGTGGATGGGTGAGGGTCGAGGGAGGAGAAAAGATCGTAGTGGAACCGGGCATGGCGGTCTTTTGGCAGGAAGGGGAAATGCACGAATCCGGATCCGATGATGGTATGACTGCCATTGTAGCCGAAGGAAGCAGACTCGACCCCGACCAGTATCTCCATACCAATTAAAGCTTTCCATTTGCTTCCTCTCCTCCATTTGATTACCTTTAAATAGAGTACTTAAATGGAGAGGGTTTTCAACATGCATCCAATTCTATTAGCCTTCATAGCCGGGGTTATAGGCGGAGGGGTGTTCACGCTCCTGCATCTTCCCCTGTCCTGGCTGCTCGGTTCCATGGTTTCTGTCTTCCTAATCAACAAATGGACAAAGATTGAGCTAGCCTGGCCATCCTATCTCCGTGATCTCGGATTGATCATCGTCGGCTATGCCATCGGGCAGTCTTTCAGTCAGAAAACGATGATCGAAATCTTCACTCAGCTTCCTTCCATGCTGACGATGACGGTTGCGATTATTGCTTTCAGTATGGTTCTTGCTTACATCACGTCTAAAATGACAGGAATCGGTCTGTCTTCGACCATTACAGGCAGTATACCCGGGGGACTTTCACAAATGGTGGCTCTCGGGGAGGAAATGAAGAATGTCGACTTGACCGTCGTGACGATTTTACAGGTAATAAGGCTGCTGTCGGTCATCTTTGTGGTACCGTTCCTGGTGTTCAGTCCCCTTTTAGCTGGAGGAGGAACGGGTTCAGGTCCTGCCGCGCGTCAAATTGAGATTCCTTCTTTCCACTTGGGGTTTGTCGTTTTTTTCTTGATTGCCATTGGAGCAGGCTTCCTGGCTAGAAGAATCCATTTGCCAACCCCGACCTTACTTGGTCCGATCTTAGTGATCGGCGGATTCATGGTGGCTGAATTGCCGGTCCCGCATATGCCCGGACTGTTCATTATTCTGGCTCAATTATCTCTCGGGATTTATTTTAGTTTCATGATGAATTTCTCGTCATCCAAATCGATGGGAAAATTTATCCTATGGTCGCTGTTTACTTCCCTGTGCCTGCTTTTAGGTTGTGTGGGACTTAGCTTTATATTAAGCCGCTGGCATGATGTGTCTTTTTTGACTGCGTTCATCAGCATGGCTCCCGGTGGAATGGCAGAGATGGCACTGGTCGGACAAGCCGTCAACGCGGATCTTTCCATCATTACCGGATACCATCTATTCCGGATCTTATTTATTCTGTTCATCATCCCAGCGATTTTGAGAGGGCTTTTTAAACTATCTATTTTCCAAAAAGGCAATCACTATTAGAAAAGCTTATTCTTAATGGATGAGAATAGGCTTTTCTTTTGCTTTGGCTTCGATTTTGCTTCCATCACTTTCTCACTTTTTTTCTGCACATAGATCTCTTCCTGATCAATGGCATGATCATAAGCGAGAACGAGTCCGATATCCGTTTCGATCTCCTTATTGGTAACCATGGAAAACGACACATGATACGTATCGGCAAGCTTGATGTATTTAGATAAAAACGTGTAGCTCATGTTACCATTCAGTAAAAGTTTTGCATCAGGATGCTTTTTCAAATGATCCTGGACTTCCTTGTAGATCCCCTTTTCCCTCACCTGACTTTGGGTAAGGGCAATGACGATCCGCTCTCTCAGGGTCCCCAGAAACTTCCTTCTTTCATCAGGCTTGGTTTGTTTTTGCCCATATATTCCATTTTCCAAGTAATCATCTATGGTTGGCTTACTCAAAAACACTGCACCTCCAAAACGTCTTATTACAGTTTCTCCTACACTATATGTTTACATGTGTTCATTTGGTTCTGTCCCATTTTCTCTTATGGGAATGCTTTCAGGCAACTAAAAGGGTCCGCTCTGAAACGAGAGCGAACCCTTTGCCATTTATATAAACAACGATTGTAAAATCGCCTTTTGAACATGCAATCGATTCTCCGCCTGTTGAAATACGGCGGAACATGGACCGTCAATGACGGCTGCAGTGACTTCTTCTTCCCGATGTGCCGGCAGACAATGGAGGAATGTCACATCTGGTGAAGCATGACTCAACAGCTCTTCATTCACTTGATATCCTTTGAAATCCTGAAGACGCTTGAACGCTTCTTCTTCCTGCCCCATACTGGCCCATACATCTGTATAGACGACATCAGCACCTTGCACCGCTTTATTCGGGTCATGCGTCAGCGTAAAACTCCCTCCGCTTTTCACGGCAAGATCCACCGTTTTCCCTATGATATCTTCCTTCGGTTCGTACCCTTCAGGACAAGAAACGACGACCTCCATCCCAAGCATGGCACAGAGGATCATGAAGGAGTGCGCCACATTGTTGCCATCCCCGATATACACTACCTTCGCCCCTATTAACGTTCCCTTGGTTTCCAGGATCGTGAGGACATCGGCCAACGCCTGGCATGGATGATACGTATCACATAGACCGTTGATGACAGGGACACTGGCGTACTCTGCCAACTGTGTCACCTTCTCCGTCTCGAACGTGCGGATCATGATCCCGTCTACGTAAGATGACAGGACGCGTGCCGTATCCGCAATCGATTCTCCTCTCCCAAGCTGGATATCGCGGGAATTCAAATAGATGGCGTGCCCCCCCAATTGGAGCATTCCCGCTTCAAATGACACCCGTGTTCTCGTGGATGACTTTTCAAAAATCATTCCAAGAGTCTTCCCTTCGAGGCTCTTTGAATAAGGATTTTTCTTCAAGTACTGCGCCAATGACAAAAGTTCATGGACCTCTTCCGCCGTATAATCGAGCCACGTGACGAGGTCTCTTCCTTTTAACGACATTTTCTCCGGAGACGGTGCAACGGTTGAATGGTTCATACTCGGCTCACTCCCTGAATGGATTTTGAATGGACTAAAGGCTTTGGTCGGACATGTTCTGCGTTCTTGCTTCGCATGAAGGCATGCAGCGTTTCCGCTTCGGTTATCACGGTGACACCCGCTTCCAATGCAGCGATTCTTCTCTTCTTCATGGAGTCCGTTTCCTCATCATTGAAGTAGACACATGCATGATCGGTTTCAATCCAATCACTGAATGATGCTTCTTCTGCAGTTTGATATTGCTTAACCCCTGTACGCTCACAATCGACGTAAACGGTTCCTCCTCCTTCAATTCCCCCATGCAACTCTTCAAATACTTTGTATAGAGCTTCTTCAACGGTTCTACCAAGACAAAGTCCTTCTCCCGTCGACTTCATATTCGCACCGAGGATCTGATCGATCTCCGGCAGGGCGTGGGATGAAAATACAGGATACTTCACTCCGACTCCCTTCACCTCGGTAGGTAGATCAAAAGCATCGATGGTCAAACTGTCCCCGCATATCAGATCCGTGGCCATATCGATCAACGGAAAACCAAGGACCTTACTGACTATCGGTACGGTGCGGCTGGCCCGGGGATTGACTTCTAATACATACACTTTTCGACCCTGCAACAGGAATTGAATATTCATGATTCCTTTATATTTGAGTGAGGATACGATTTTACGGGCATATTCTTCAATCGTCTCCTTGATTTCCCCCGACAGGGATTCGGACGGGAAGATGGACATACTGTCCCCTGAGTGGACACCCGCCCTTTCAATATGCTCCATCACACCGGGTACATAGGCGTCTTCCCCGTCTCCTACAAGATCAACTTCCACTTCCCGTCCTTCTTTAAATTCATCTACTAAAATAGGAAAATATTCTTCATCTGCAGTTCGGATGAAGCGTTGCATTTCCTCCAGGCTCTTCACTTTCACCATCCCTTTGCCGCCGATGACATAGGAAGGGCGGCATAGTAGAGGAAAGGGCAGATTTCCGGCGACATGCATCGCTTCATCTTTACTGTGGCAGATATCCCCTTTCACACGGGGGATTCCACATCCATCAAGCAGTTGATAAAAACGGTCCCGATCTTCAACCTTATCAATGATATCGGATGACGTCCCGAGCAGTGTGACCCCCTCTCCTTCCAACATACCGGCAAGATTCAATGCCGTTTGTCCTCCGAATTGAATCAGTACCTCGTCAACCTTCTCATGCTTGATGATTGCGAGGACCGCTTCTTTCGTAATCGGTTCAAAGTATAGTCTGTCTGCGGTTTCATAATCAGTACTTACGGTTTCAGGATTATTGTTCACCATGATCGTGGTGTACCCGTGCTCTTTCAAGCGCTGGATCGCCTTGACCGCGCTGTAGTCGAATTCGACTCCCTGACCGATCCGGATCGGTCCCGCCCCGATGATCAGAACTTTCTTCTTCCCTGGCAAAGGCAGGATTTCATTCACACCATAATAAGTTGAATAGGCGTAATTGGTGATGGCTTCAAATTCCCCGGCGCACGTATCGACCATTTTGAATACCGGGACGATTCCTTCTTTCATTCTTATATCGGTGATCGACGCTTCAGTCATTCCCGTTAGTCCGGCAATGGTTTTGTCCTCAAACCGTAACTCCTTCGCTTCTTTCAATAGCTTTGCATTGAATGCATTGTTCTGGAGCTTTTTTTCCATGAAAATCAGGTTATTCATTACCGACAGGAACAGCTTATCGATCCCTGTCACGTCATGAAGAGAGTCGATCGAATCCCCCCGTCTCAATAATTCCATGAGTTCAAAAAACCTGGAATCAGTCGGCGTCCCAATCTTTTTCTCCAAGTCTTCCATGGATAGATCAGACATTCCACCGTATATACTCTCAATGGAAAGATCCAGGGATTGAAGCGCCTTTTGAAATGCAGCCTCTAATGAGCGCTCGATTGCCATCACTTCTCCCGTTGCTTTCATTTTCGTGCCAAGCACCCGGTTCGCTTCAGGGAATTTATCGAACGGCCATCTCGGGAATTTCACCACCACGTAATCAAGGGCAGGTTCAAAGCTTGCGTAGGTGGTCCTTGTCAACGGATTGATGATTTCATCCAATGTGTAGCCGACCGCAATCTTCACCGCGACTTTGGCGATGGGATAACCCGTTGCCTTGGATGCCAGGGCAGATGATCTGCTCACACGCGGGTTCACTTCAATTACATAGTACTGGTTGCTGTTAGGGTCTAAAGCAAATTGTATATTGCATCCTCCCACCACTTCTAATGCGCTGACGATATCAAAGGCGGCCGTACGGAGCATATGAAACTCCCGGTCTGTCAACGTCTGGGACGGGGCAACGACGATGGAGTCCCCCGTATGGACACCTACCGGATCGAAATTCTCCATATTGCAGACCGATATACAATTTCCTTTCGAATCTCTCATCACTTCATACTCGATTTCTTTGAAACCGGCGATGCTTTTTTCCACAAGGACTTGATGGATCGGACTTGCTTTCAATCCTGATAGAACGAGTTTCTTATATTCTTCCTTAGTAGAAGCAATCCCGCCGCCTCTTCCGCCTAACGTATAAGCAGGGCGGACAATGATCGGAAGGGCAATCTTTTCAGAAAAAAGCAATGCTGCTTCCAGGTCATGGACGATGCTGCTTTCGGCCGTCGGGTGACCCAATGTCTCCATTAAGGAACGGAACTTTTCTCGATCTTCACCCTTTTGGATCGAATCGACGGACGTACCGAGCAGTTTCACACCATACTTCTCGAGGACCCCTTTCTCATCCAGTCCGACGGCGAGATTCAAGGCGGTCTGTCCGCCTAGACTGGCGACGAGTCCATCGGGGCGTTCTTTTTCGATGATGGCGGTCAGGGTCTTCACGGTCAGCGGTTCACAATACACTCTGTCGGCATAAGCGGTATCCGTCATGATCGTGGCAGGATTGTGATTCACAAGGACCACTTCATAACCCTCTTCTTTCAGGGCTAGACACCCTTGCGTGCCGGAATAATCAAATTCAGCCGCCTGCCCGATGATGATCGGTCCCGATCCAATGATCAGGATTTTTTGAATAGTGGAATCTTTAGGCATACATTTTCTCTCTCCCCGGTTGTTTAATCGATTGATAGAATTGCTGGAATATCCACGATGCATCTTCCGGTCCAGGACGTGCTTCAGGATGGAATTGAACGGAAAGGATCGGCTTACTATTATGCTGAAGGCCTTCAATGGAACCATCATTGACGTTCATAAATCGTGGTTCAAGTCCTGTGCCGATTAAACTGGCTCCATTCACGACATAATTATGGTTTTGCGAGGTGATGAACACCTCACCCGTCTCGTTGTCCATGACCGGGTGATTCGCCCCTCTGTGCCCGAATAATAATCGATTCGTTTCCCCTCCCAGTGCCAGGGCGATCAATTGGTGACCCAGGCAGATTCCAAGCGTCGGCATTTGCAGGATTTTCTCTTTCAGCTGTGGCAAGAACCTCATCATTTCCTTCGGGTCCCCAGGGCCGTTGGATAATACCAGTCCATCGACATTCATCTGATTCAACTGCGCCAGTTGATGATATGGAATGACGGTCACGAGGCAGTCCATTTCCAACAGACAGGATACAATCGATTTCTTCACACCGAAATCAATGACTGCTATATGTTTGCTGCCGCTTCCCAACTGACGAAGCCCCGAAGCAGCGACTTTTTCGATTTGACCGGTAAGTGTTTCTTTCTCAGGCAACACGTCTGTATATGAAATGCATGCATTTTGACTACCTTCATGACGGATCTCTTTCACAACCTGTCTCGTGTCCACCCCGGTCATGAAAGGAATCTTCCACTTCTGAAGATAGTCCTTAAGGGACGAAGCGGCTTGATAATGGGAAAACAAATCCGCAGATCCGAGCATGATGACCCCTTTCACCTGGGGCTGCCCGCTTTCGAAATCGTCTTCGTTTACACCGTATTGACCGATGAGGGGGTAGGTGAAAACGACGATCTGATCTTTATAAGAAGGATCCGTCAGTACTTCCTGATACCCTGTCATACCGGTGAAAAATACGATCTCACCCTGAACGGGATCCTCTTCATCCATCATGACTTCCCCTTTAAAGATGCTGCCGTTTTCCAAACATAAGTAACCTGTCATGAGATGACCTCCTATTTTTGAATAAATAATTATATTTAAGTATTTTTATACATTTACCATTAAAAAATTTTAGTACACTTCGGCTAATTGATGTTCCTTGATTGTACGGATTATAATTCGAAGAGCCTGATCGAGTTCCGCTTTGGTGACGGTCAATGGTGGTAATAACCTGATCACATGGGGCCCTGCCGGAAGGGTCAATAATCCATTCTGGCGGAGCTCGGCAATGATATCACTCACTTCCTTATTGAAGGAGATACCGATCATAAAACCGATCCCTTTTACTTCTTGGACCATGTGATATTCCTGGAGCTGAAGGGCCAGTTCTTGGATAAAATACTCCGATTTATGTTGAACATCTTTCAGGAACCCCTCTTCGAAAATGGTTTCCATGGTTGCCTTCGCTGCCGCCATCGCTAACGGATTCCCTCCGAACGTCGATCCGTGTGTGCCTGGTGAAAAGGATGGGATGAGTTCTTTCTTTCCCATCATGGCCCCCACCGGGAATCCACTCCCGAGTCCTTTTGCAGCGGTGACGATATCCGGATCCAGTGAATAGTGCTGGTAAGCAAACGGCAGTCCCGTCCGTCCCACTCCTGTCTGGACTTCATCGATAATGAGCAGTGCATCTAGTTCACGGCACTTCTCTTCAACTGCCTGCAAAAAGGAATGGGTCCCCGGGTTGACTCCCCCTTCCCCCTGGATCACTTCAAGCATGATGGCCGCTACATCCTCATCCTCCACTTCTGAAAGGGCCTCCTCATCGTTATATGGTAGGTATTCAAAGGTCGGAAGCAAGGGACCGAATCCGCTGTGGATCTTTTCCTGCCCTGTCGCACTCATCGTTGCGAATGTACGGCCGTGAAAGGATTGATCAAAGGTCAGGATCTTCGTTTTCCCTGTGTGTTTCTTCGCAAGCTTTATCGCCGCTTCATTCGCTTCCGCTCCGCTATTGCAAAAGAAGACGGCATCAAGGCCGCTTGCAGAAGCAAGGAATGTGGCTGCCTCTTCCTGTTTGGTAATCGTGAACAGGTTCGATACATGCCAAAGTGTATCCATTTGTCTCTCCACTGCTTCTTTTACTACAGATGGGGAATGCCCTAAGTTACAGACGGCGATTCCTGAAATGAAATCCAAATAGGATGTACCATTATGATCCTGTACCTCCGTACCTTTCCCCGAAACCAATTCAATGTCTAACCGTTTATACGTTGGGAATACATGACTCATATCGCCTGAACCTCTTTTCCTTCTGTAATTCGTGTACCGATCATTTCCCCATCCTGGATGATGGAGTCCCGGCACCCGACAATCATCACTTCATTAATATGTTTGTTCAAAACGGAAATGGCCGCCTGCACCTTAGGAATCATTCCACCGTGGATTACTCCGACTTCTATATAACGCTGAATGACTTCGATTGTTACACGTGAAACAAGTTCACCGTCCTTCAAGATTCCAGGTACATCGGTGACAAACACAAGTTTCTCTGCCTTCATTGCCTTGGCGACGGATGCTGCAACAAGGTCTGCATTCACATTTACCCGTTCTCCTTCGCCTGTCGTTGCAAGAGGGGCGATCACCGGCAAGTAATTTAGAGATAGTAGATTATGAAGCAGCGTGAGATTGACCTCTTCAATTTTCCCGACAAACCCAAGAGTCTCTTTATCTATGAAACTCGCCTTGAGTAAATGAGCATCGTACCCGCTTAACCCAATGGCTCTTATTTCTTCAAGGTTGAGTTGATGAACCAATGTGCTGTTCACCTTGCCCTTTAACATCTGTTCAGCAATATCGAAAACATCTTTCGTAGTCTTTCTCTGACCGTTAATGAACGTGCACTGTATTCCAAGATCCTTGAGTGTTGCCGTAATGTCAGGACCTCCGCCGTGAACAAGGATCACATGGTAGTGATGCTGAAGATCTTTCATACTTTTATAGAAATGGGCTGATAACTCAGGAAGAATACTCCCACCAAGCTTCACTACAATGACAGGCTTATGTTCGGTAACTTGCATTGATTTTGACGTAATCATACGTAAGATCGCACCCCCAGGCTTTTCCGAATTCTTTTCCACTCTGCAGTGATACTGAGATGCTCACAAGTTCAGCTTGCATGTACCCGCTGACTTCCTGTTCGTTGAACGGTTGAGGAGTCCCATTTGAAAAAACGAGGGTGTCCCCGATGTGGATCACACATTGATGGGGGCTAATGTCGACCCCACTGTGCCCCATCGCCCCGACGATCCTTCCCCAGTTCGGATCCCCACCGAAGAGGGCCGTCTTCACCAGATTGGAACCGACGATTTTTTTTGCCAAAACATTGGCCTCCTGCTTGGAGCGGGCTCCCGTCACATTCACTTCCACCAGTTTCGTTGCGCCTTCCCCATCTCTTGCAATTTGTTTCGCCAGATCCTCACATAAAAGCGTCAATCCTTTTTGAAAGTGAGTCCAGTCAGGATGATCCTCGTGAAGGGCAACATGTTCCACCATGCCATTTGCCAGACTGATGACCATATCGTTGGTGGATGTTTCCCCGTCCACGGTGATTTGATTAAAGGATTGATCGATGGCTGTTTTAAGGGCAGTCTGCAGTACGTCCGATGAAATGGTGGCGTCGGTTGTAATAAAGCCGAGCATCGTCGCCATATTGGGATGAATCATCCCCGAGCCTTTCGCACAGCCTCCGAGGGTGACGGTTTTCCCGTCGATCATTACCTGATAGCACGACGATTTCTCGATTGTATCCGTCGTGAGGATGGCCTGTTGGAAAGACTGGGCACTTTCCGGGCCCGCATCGACCTGGATTTCACTGCAGCCTTTTTTCATCTTATCCATTGGAAGCCATTCCCCGATGACACCTGTGGATGCAACGGCGACGTACTCTTCGGGAATCTGGAACCGTTCGGCGGTCCATTCCCTCGTTTGATACGCATCCCTCAACCCCTGTTCACCTGTACACGCATTAGCGATGGCACTATTGACGACGATTGCTTGTAGTGTCTGAGATTGTGAGATGCTTTCCTGGGTGACTTTGAGAGGAGCCGCTTGAAAATGACTTTGCGTATAAACCGCTCCGCATTGTGCAGGTTTCTCACTGTAAATGATTCCGAAATCTTTCTTTGCATATCGAAGGCCGGTGTGGAGTCCCCCTGCCTTGTATCCAAGAGGTGACAGGATCGTTCCTCCCTTGATAGGTTTCACTGTTTCTTCTTTTACCAGTTTCATTGATTCTCCCCCTCTTATGGATAAATTGGATAGTGATGGAGACCGGTCACTTCGTCCAACCCCAGCATCACGTTCATATTTTGAACCGCCTGCCCCGCCGCTCCCTTTACCAAATTATCGATCACGGATACAATCGTCACCCGGTTCGTCCGTGGATCTGCTTTGATGGATAGGTCACAGAAGTTCGTGCCGAATACTTCCTTGGTGCTCGGGAACTCTCCGACCGGACGAAGCCTGACGAATGGATGCTTTTCATAAAAGCTTTGATAGCGGGTATGTAACTGCTCAGTGGTGCAGGTGTCCTTTAAGTCGGCGTACATCGTCACCATGATCCCTCTGGTCATGGGAATGAGATGGGTTGTGAGTGTGATCGGGCCCGCTTCACTGTTCCACTCCTTCAATTGCTGTTCAATTTCTGGAGTGTGCTGATGCTGATGGACCTTATAGATTCGTAGATTTTCCTGGGTCTCGGAGAAGTGACTGGATTGAGTCGCTTTTCTTCCCGCCCCGGATAACCCGGTTTTGGCATCGATGATCAAGGAGCGGGGACCTATTAGATCCTGTTGATAGAGAGGAGCCAGCCCCAGCAGGGTCGCCGTCGGGAAGCAGCCGGGATTCGCAATCAGCTCTGCTTCCCGGATAGCGAATCGATTGATTTCAGTCAGTCCATAGACGGCTTTCTCGAGAACATCCTGCGGAGCAGATTCTTCTTTATACCATTCTTCATATTCACCCGGATCCTTTAAACGCAGGTCTCCTGAAAGATCGATCACTTTCGCCTTTTTTCCTATGAGCTTCTGAGCAAGCTCCTTTGAAACGCCGGAAGGCACTGCCAGGAAGACGAAATCAAGCTGTTGCATCTCTTCGATCATGATCGGCTTCACTCTTTCATGGGAAAGACCCGATAAATGCGGATACTGTTCCGAATATGAGCTCCCTTCCAGAGAAGATGAATACAAAATACACTCATTCACATTCGGATGATTCGACAACAGACGATACAACTCCACACCACTATACCCAGTACTACCAACAATACCAACATCCAATACCTCTCACCCCAAACAATAAATTTAAATTAGGTCTAATTATATGATTGTATATTAATAAAATCAATAGTATATTTATGAATTTTTATATAAAGTTACTTTATTCACATATTCACTCCCATAGTACTAGAAACATATAAAGGTCCGTCCCTCACTGTTGAGGGACGGACCTTTATGAGTATATTAATAATAATTTAGAATTGTGCCGCTTCCGTAGATCCTTTCAGGGCGGTTGTGGAGGATGTTCCACCTGAAATCACCATGGAGACTTCGTCAAAATAGCCTGTTCCGACTTCACGCTGATGTCTTGTAGCGGAATATCCATGCTTTTCGCTGGCAAATTCTGCTTCCTGAAGCTGTGAATAGGCAGCCATACCGCGATCTTTGTAGCCCCTCGCAAGTTCGAACATACTGTGGTTCAGTGCGTGGAAGCCTGCAAGTGTGACGAACTGGAATTTATAGCCCATCTTCCCGAGCTCCACTTGGAATTTGGCGATTGTTTCATCGTCCAATTTCTTCTTCCAGTTAAAGGACGGGGAACAGTTATAAGCCAGTAATTTTCCTGGATGTTCAGCATGGATCGCTTCTGCAAACCGGCGAGCCTCTTCAAGACTCGGCTCTGACGTTTCACACCACACAAGATCTGCATAAGGTGCATACGCAAGACCTCTCGCAATCGCCTGATCAAGTCCGGCATTTGTACGGAAGAAGCCTTCCGGCGTACGTTCACCAGTGATGAACTGTGCATCATACGGATCGACATCGCTTGTGATCAAATCCGCGGCATTGGCGTCTGTACGGGCAACGATTAAAGTCGGTACGCCCATTACGTCCGCAGCAAGACGGGCAGAAATAAGATTCTTTACAGAAGTTTGAGTAGGAAGAAGCACCTTTCCTCCCAGATGACCGCACTTTTTCTCCGAGGAAAGCTGGTCTTCAAAGTGGACCGCAGACGCTCCTGCTTCAATCATCCCTTTCATTAATTCGAATACATTCAACTGTCCACCGAATCCCGCTTCTGCATCGGCAACAATCGGCACGAACCAATCAATCGATTCATCCCCTTCTACATAATGGACCTGATCGGCGCGCTGAAGGGCCTGGTTGATCCTCTTTACAACGGATGGGACGGAGTTTGCCGGGTACAGACTTTGATCGGGATACATATGTCCTGAAAGGTTAGCATCAGCTGCAACTTGCCACCCGCTTAGATAAATGGCTTTGAGTCCGGCTCTCACCTGTTGGACCGCCTGGTTTCCTGTCAAAGCGCCAAGAGCATTGATATAATCTTCTTCATGAAGAAGATTCCACAATTTCTCAGAACCATGGCGTGCAAGAGTGTGTTCGATATCAATCGATCCCCTTAGTCGAATAACATCTTCTGCTGAGTAAGGACGGGTGATCCCTTTCCATCGTTGATCCATTTCCCAATTTTCCTGCAGTGCCGTTACACGTTCGTTATTTGCTTTTACCATATTAAATCTCCCCTTATTTGTTTTTATACATACCGGTGTAAGTTTGATGAATGGACTTGCGTCATTGGATGAGGTCCGTCCCTCATCCAGGTGAAGTGGTAACTTAATAAAGTGATTATCCCTGGTTTACGAGCGTTTATATGATTAGGTCCGTCCCTTTACAAATTTCTTTACAAAATTTGATAGCCTGGGATGGTGAGGAAGTCTGTGAACTGGTCATTCCGGATGAGCTGGTCGAACAGGTCGACAGCTTCGGAGAACCGGCGTTCCTTGTATCGATCTTCTCCCAGTTGGCTTTTGAGTTTGGTCAGTTCTTCCTGCTTCAGCTGTTCGTAGAGTTCCTTTGTGATGTTCCGGCCATCATCGAGTATCCCTTTCGGATGACGGATCCATTGCCATAGCTGGGCCCGTGAGATTTCAGCCGTGGCCACATCTTCCATCAGATTGTGAATCGGTGCCGCTCCTTGGCCGCTCAGCCAGGATGAAATGTATTGAATGCCAACATTAATATTCATGCGGACCCCCTCTTCAGTTATCGCTCCGTGAGGAACTTCGAGAAGCTCCTGTTCCGATACTTCCAGTTCCAGTAATGTTTTCTCTTCGATCTGGTTCGCTTTTTTCATTTCCTGATTGAATGCCTCCATGGCAACCGGTACAAGACCAGGATGCGCGACCCACGTTCCATCATGACCATCACGCGCTTCCCTTTCTTTATCTGTTTTCACCTTATTGAACGCTTCTTCATTCTTAACCGGATCATTCTTGACTGGGATCTGTGCCGCCATCCCGCCTATTGCCGGTGCTCCCCTTCTGTGACAGGTCTTAATCGTAAGCAGGGAATATGCTCTCATAAATGGCGCCGTCATCGTGACCGATGAACGATCGGGGAGAATCACATTCTCCTGCTCCCGAAGCTTTTTGATATAACTGAAGATATAATCCCATCTTCCACAATTCAATCCTGCTGAATGTTCCTTTAGCTCATAAAGGATTTCATCCATTTCAAACGCCGCTGTAATGGTTTCAATCAGCACCGTCGCTTTAACCGTCCCTTGGGGAATCCCCACATAATCCTGAGCAAAGACAAATACTTCATTCCAGAAACGGGCTTCTTCGTGGCTTTCTAATTTAGGTAAGTAAAAATAAGGGCCTTTATTCAGTGAAGTTAAATGAGTCGCATTATGGAAAAAGAATAACCCAAAGTCGACAAGGCATCCTGAAAGTGACTTCCCATCCAGTTCGATGTGTTTCTCTTCCAAGTGAAGTCCTCTCGGTCTAACGATTAAAACCGCTTGCTCTTTGTTTAATTCATAACGCTTCCCGTTTGTCTCGAAGTCTATTGTATGGTGTACAGCGTCTCGGAGGTTGATTTGTCCTTCTATGAGGTTCGTCCATGTAGGTGAGGTGGCATCTTCAAAGCAAGCCATGAAACATTTCGCTCCGGAGTTCAGAGCATTGATGACCATCTTGCGATCAACCGGTCCCGTGATCTCCACCCTTCGATCCTGCAGTGCTTCCGGAATAGGAGCTACCTTCCACTTTCTCTGGCGAATCGATTCTGTTTCAGGTAAAAAGCGAGGGATCTCTCCATCATTGATCCGTTCCTGCTTCTTCTCTCTGTTGTGTAACAGCTCCTTGCGCTTCTCTCCGAACCGGCGCTCCAGTTGTTCTAGAAACTGCAGTGCGTCCGGGGATAACATTTCATCAAAGCCCGGTTTTAGTTCCCCGGTTACCTTGATACCAACCATTTGAGTCGACATAGAACGTATTCACTCCTTAAGGGTATTAAACAAACTTCATTGTTATAATACAGATTAATTAACATGTTTGTATTGTATAACAGATGGATTGAATTTGGAACCATTTTTTCAAAATTTTCATTCGACAATTTTCGCATTAGTTTTGAAATAACAAAAAGGTCCGTCCCTCATCGCACGAAAGCGGTGAGGGACGGACCTTCAGTAACCATCTCAATATTTATAGTTTGTTCTCCAAGTCCTTCATTCTTTTTTCCATTTTTTTATTCTGTTCATAGACAAGCGATGCAAATGTCAGGGACGTTCCAGCCACTATAAGAGCGATAAAACTCATCATCTCCGCTACCTCCTGATTCTTCAATTTTGTATATAAAAGTCTTTCCTTCGGTTCCACTCGATTTATTCACTAATCTTTATACGCACGAATCGACCTGATAGTTTCATTTTTTTGGAAATACAATAGGTCCTTCCCTCAAAAAAAAGAACTAACCCTTTTCTGGATTAGTTCTCTCTCTGCTTATTCGTAAATGTGTAAATAGGTTTCTTTACTGCCCGGCTTCTTCACGATGAGGGCTTCCGGTCCGTAGGAAGAGGAGACGAGGAGTTCTACGTCCCAGCTGTCCGGGGTCTGTTTGCCGATCATGTTGGTCAGATGCTGGGCGAATCCGATGGTTTCAGCTTTCCCTTGGAAGGATAGGGCCACCTCGAATTCCATCTTGGACAGCTTCTGATCTTGATAGAGCGCTTGTCCTGTCAGTCCTGTGTAGACGGGAAAATACTTTTCAATGTCCGTTTTCAGTTCGTTAAAGACTTTGTAATCGTTCGGGTGGTTCTCCTGGGCTTCCGGGGAAGGGAATAAATAATAATCTTCATTGATCCCTTTCCAGTCCTGAATGCCGTTTTGGCCCGATTCCACCGTTGTGTAGGCAAAGAAGTGACCAGGTACGACTTGATCTTTCGGAGCCTGCTTATAAAGGGAGATCATAATCGGCACATTTTTGAGTTCTTTTTTCTGACGAAGGCGGTTGAGTACTTCACCCGCGATTTTCGCTCCCTGCTCTTTCAAAACCTCATTGGAAATATTTTTTACTGTTCTTGTACCATTTGACATATTGGTCTCATATTGAACAGAATTAAGGGACAGGGCAATGGCCACTCCACCAAGACGTACCTTGTTATCTTCTTTTTTCATTAAGTAATTATGTTCAACGACATGGGCCAAATAGATGGGGGCATTGTCCCCTTTTGCCTGCACGGGATTAAGCCCCACGTTTTCAGACTCCTTCAGACCCTTTTCCTTCAGCTGATCACTTGTGTACTTCCTTTGCAGCCAGCTATCCACCGTTTTCTTGTCCAGAAATTGACCTTCTTTGAAAAAGTATTCATCTGTCGAAAATCGATTTTGAGCAACCCTCAACAGGCCCGTCTCGATTTCATTGATATCGTATCTTGATCCCAGATCATTTACGACTACGCCCCGGGTATTACTCGTTTCATACGGAAGCATCGTCTTGTAATATTCTTTCGAAATTTGGAAGCTTGGTATAATCGCCTTCTTGGCTTCGCTATCATGATTTTCCTGAACGACCTGATCCTGTTTCTCAAATGTCGGAGCACAACCTCCCAGCAACACTAATGCGGAGAGAGCGACCGAAATCCCTTTTTTCATTCCTCGTCACACCTCTTATCGGTTAAGTTCTTCCATCAGCTTATCCTCATCCCAGACTTCTATATTTAAATCATTTGCTTTCGTAAGCTTCGATCCCGCTTCTTCCCCAGCGATGACAAGATCGGTTTTCTTACTGACACTGGCGGTTACTTTCCCACCGAGCATTTCAATTTTTTCTTTTGCTTCATTCCGGCTCAATCGTTCGATTTTCCCTGTAAGGACTACGGTCTTGCCTGCAAAGTACGAGTCGACGTCGCTTGCTGCTACAGGCTTCGGCCCTTTGTATTCAAGGTTCACGCCGGCATCTTTCAGCTCCTGAATGAGTTCTTTCACTTCATCGTTTTCAAAGTAAGCGACGATGGCGTCGGCCATTTTATCCCCGATTTCATTCACATTCGTCAGCTCTTCTTTACGGGCGTCCATCAGTCTGTCCATTGTGCCGAATTCCTGAGCGAGCGTCTTCGCCGCTTTGGCTCCGACATGGCGGATCCCAAGGCCGAATAACAGCTTCTCTAAGGAATTCCCTTTCGACGTTTGAATGGCTTCTAATAGATTATCAACGGATTTCTCGCCCATCCGTTCCAGCTGAAGAAGTTGATCGCGCTCCAGTCTGTATAAATCGGCTACGTCTTCAATCAATTTTTCCCTGAACAGCTGACTGATCACTTTTTCACCCAGTCCATCGATGTTCATGGCATTTCGGGATACAAAGTGAATGAGCCCTTCACGGATTTGTGCAGGACATTTCGGATTGATGCAGCGGAGGGCCACCTCCCCTTCCAGTCGCACAAGTTCACTTTCACATTCCGGACAGTGAGTCGGCATCAGGAATTCCTGTTCATCACCGGTTCTCTTGTCTTCGAGTACATTGACGACTTCGGGAATGATGTCCCCCGCCTTTTTAATGACGACGTGGTCACCGATTTTGATATCTTTCTCTCGGATCAGATCTTCATTATGGAGCGATGCACGCTGGACGGTCGTTCCGGCTACACGGACCGGCTCCAGGATTGCCGTTGGCGTGACGACGCCTGTACGTCCTACACTTAATTCAATCTCCTTCAGCACCGTGACGACTTCTTCGGCAGGAAACTTGAACGCAATGGCCCATCTGGGGCTTTTCGCTGTCGTTCCAAGTTCCTGCTGCTGATCAAGGGAGTCGACTTTGATGACGATCCCGTCAATGTCATAGGACAGATTCGGACGTTCTTCCGTCCACTTGCCGACAAATTCAAGAACTTCTTCAATGGTCGCACACCGTTTGCGTTCTGGGTTTGTTTTAAACCCCAGCTTATCAAGCGTATCCAGTCCCTCGCTATGTGAGTCGATTCCTGTATCCCCGATATCGGCCAGGGCATATAGGAAAATGTCGAGATTCCGGGATGCCGCGATTTTCGGATCGAGCTGGCGGAGTGAACCTGCCGCCGCATTACGTGGATTGGCAAAGGGTTCTTCCCCTTTTTCATCTTTGATCTTATTCAGTGCTTCGAAGGATCCTTTCGGCATGAATGCCTCCCCTCGGACTTCGAAGGACATATTCTCCGAGATTTTTAACGGGATGGAACGAATGGTTTTCAGATTCGATGTGATGTCCTCACCTATGGATCCATCCCCTCGTGTAGCCCCTTGGACGAACGCCCCGTCTTCATACCGGAGAGAAACGGCCAAACCATCGATCTTCAGCTCGCAAACGTAGGAGAAGTCCTCCCCGACCGCTTGGCGGACCCGGCGGTCAAAGTCACGAAGATCTTCTTCATTGAAGGCATTTCCAAGGCTCAGCATCGGCGTTCTGTGTTCGACTTTTTCGAAAGAGTCTAGAATCGTTCCACCAACACGCTGTGACGGGGAATCGGCTGATTTCAATTCAGGAAATTGGTCCTCGAGTTCAATGAGTTCCCTGAGGAGTTGATCATACTCTGAATCCGGGACAGATGGTTTGTCCAGCACATGATATTCGTAATTATATTGATTCAATCGTTCGTGGAGTTCATTGATACGCTTTTCGGCTGATTGTCGATCCATTTCCACAACCCTTTCTTGCTTATATTCGGTTATAGCCGGAAGGGAATCCCTTCAGACATGTTATGCTTTTTCAATTGGAGCAAATTTGGCCAGGAGACGCTTGATTCCCATCGGACTCGGGAAAGCGATATCGAGCTCGACACTGTCTCCTGATCCCTTCACACTGACAACCGTTCCTGTTCCCCATTTTTTATGCTGTGCCTTATCCCCGACCTGCCATGCAACGGATTCTCCACCCGTAGTGGTTTGAACCGGACGTGCAACAGGCTTCCGAGGAGCAGGGCGGGAAGGTGATTTAGCCGCTGATTTCCCGAAAGGAGTGAAGGCACTTTTCTTCTCTGCCATCACATCATCCAGTAAGTCTGCAGGAATTTCATTGATGAAACGGGAAACCGGGTTCATCTTCGTCTGTCCGAAGAGCGTCCTCATCTGGGCATTGGTCAGGAAGAGCTGTTCTTCGGCACGGGTGATCCCCACGTAAGCCAAACGGCGTTCTTCTTCCATTTCGTCCTCTTCCATAAGGGAACGGCTGTGAGGGAAGACCCCTTCCTCCATTCCCATTAGGAATACGACAGGAAATTCAAGACCCTTAGCTGCGTGCAGGGTCATCAGGATCACGGAGTCTTTCGGCTGATCATCCTCATCAAGCTTATCGATGTCGGCGACTAATGCAAGGTCCGTTAAAAATGCAACGAGGCTCTTATCGTCATTGGATTGTTCAAAGCTTTTCGTTACAGACAGGAACTCGTCCAAGTTCTCGAGCCTTGATTGAGACTCAATGGACTTTTCCGCTTTCAGCATATCGGTGTAGCCTGACTTTTCAAGAATCTCTTCTACCAGTTCGGTTACAGACAGATACTCCTGCATACTTGTGTAGCCTTTCACCATTTCCATGAATTCAATCACGGCTTTGGTTATCTTGGGGCTGAGTCCGATGAAGTCGGCTTCTGCGAGAGCCCTGAACATGGAAATATCATGATCCTGTGCATAACGGGCAATCTTATCGATCGACGTTGCCCCTACTCCCCTTTTCGGAACGTTAATGACACGCTGAAGGCTGATATCATCATCCGGATTCGAAATGAGCCTGAGGTACGCTAAGATATCCTTGATCTCCTTACGATCGTAGAACTTGATGCCGCCGACGATGGAGTATTCGATATTTGATTTTAAAAGTACTTCCTCCATGACACGGGACTGTGCGTTCGTACGGTACAGGATGGCAAAATCAGAATACTTCCGCTTGCCGGTTTCCATCATTTCTTTGATTTTACCTGTGACGAATTGAGCTTCGGTTTGCTCGGTATCCGCCCTGAAGTAGGAGATCTTTTCACCGTCATGATTTTCTGTCCAGAGATTCTTCGGTTTACGATTTGAATTCTTCTGGATGACTTCATTCGCAGCCTGAAGGATCCGTTTCGTTGAACGATAGTTCTGTTCCAGGAAAATGACGGTCGCCCTCGGATAATCCTTTTCAAAAGAAAGGATATTGGCAATGTCCGCGCCGCGCCAGCGATAAATCGATTGGTCCGAATCCCCGACGACACACAGGTTTTGAAAACGGGAGGCAAGCAGCTTCACGAGCATATACTGTGCCCTGTTCGTATCCTGATACTCATCCACGTGGATGTATTGGAACTTCCGCTGATAATATTCCAATACTTCCGGTACACGCTGGAATAATTGGATCGTCGTCATGATCAAATCATCAAAATCGAGAGCCTGATTCTTGCGTAACCGCTTCTGATATTCTGTATACACATCAGAGACCACTTGATCATAATAGCCGCCTATCTGCTTGGACAATTCTTCCGGAGTCGTCAGCTCATTTTTTGCAGAGCTGATGGATCCCAAAAGCGAACGGGGATCAAATTTCTTCGGATCGATATTTTTTTCTTTTAAAATCGATTTGATCACCGACTGCTGATCAGTAGAGTCAAGGATCGTAAAATTACGGTTCATCCCGATTCGATCAATATCGCGTCTCAGGATTCGCACACACATACTGTGAAAGGTCGAGATCCAAATATTCTCAGAGGCCCCGCCCAGGATGTTTTCAATACGATCCCTCATCTCTCTCGACGCTTTATTGGTAAAAGTAATCGCTAAGATATTGTAAGGATTGACGCCTTTTTCTACCATCAGATACGCAATCCGATGCGTCAATACCCTTGTCTTCCCCGAGCCTGCCCCTGCCATGATCAGTAACGGCCCTTCCGTAGCTTTCACAGCTTCTGCCTGTTCGGGATTCATTCCATTCAACAGTCGATCAGTCAAAAATTGCATAGTCTAAACACCACCATAACGAACGTATGTTCTATATTTGTATTTCTATTATATATTAATCAGGGAAGGATCTCCAGTTCGACCCTTATCCTTTAACTGCTTTTACCGTCTTTATAGCTTCTTTCAGATTGTCATATACAGCATTTCCAACGACGACAACATCCGATACAGCAGCCATTTCCTTCGCCTGCTCCCGGGTTTTAATTCCCCCGCCGTAGAATAATGTCGTGTTTTCCAGTGAATCCCTTACCTCTTTTACCGTTTCAACATCTCCATATGTACCACTGTACTCAAGATAAAAGATCGGCAGGTTGAACATTCTTTCTGCCATCATAGCATAAGCCGCAGCGTCTTCACTTGAAATGTCTGTGTTCGCTTCCGTCACCTTTGCCGCTTTGCAGTCACGGTTCAATATACAATATCCTTCTACAAGGATTTCGTCCCAATTCATGATTTCTCCATATTCCTTCACAGCCTGGTGATGCAAACCCGTCACCCAGTTCATATTCTGACTGTTCATCACCATCGGAATGAAATACAAATCGAAGCCAGGAGTAATCGACTCCAAATTTGATACCTCCTGAATACAAGGAACCGTATATCGTCTCACACGTGCCATCAAATCAAGAACCTTTTCAAGGGTTACACCGTCCGTTCCCCCTACGATAATCGCGTCTGTTCCCGATTCACATACTGCTTCTAAATCGTCATCATTTATTGTCTTATTCGGATCTAGTTTAAACACATGGCGCCACTCTTGGACATCATACATGCTCTGTTCCTCCATTCATACATCCATCTAACGTATTATATCATTAGTGGATGGGTGTCGCACTAACTCGCCCGATGTTAAGAATTACATTCACACAAAAACAAAGACCGCTCGTCATAGACAGCGGCCTTTGTTTTATTTTTCTTCCTCGTGTACACGATCCAACACCAATTGATAAGCATCATTACCGTAATTCAAGCAGCGCTTCACACGTGAAATCGTTGCCGTACTTGCACCCGTTTCGGTTTCAATCTTGTGATACGTCTTCCCGTCCTGCAGCATACGTGCGACTTCAAGGCGCTGGGCAAGAGATTGAATTTCGTTGATCGTACACAGATCATCAAAGAAACGATAACATTCTTCTAGGTTTTGCAGGGAAAGAACAGCGTTGAATAACTGATCCAGCTCCTTGCCTCTTAGTTTATTTATTTGCATTAAAAAGACTCCTTTTTTCCTTCTATTCTTGATAGGATACTGAACCCGTCAACCCGGGAGAGCTTGGAATGACATTGATCCACGTCGAGCCCTTTCGCAGGCTCACCGGTTTATTCTTTTCATACGGAAGGATCCGGCCATTCACATTCTTCCACTGAAGCTTCCGGAGCTTCCCTTCCTGTATCAAGTAAGCATTTCCACCCGATTTGAGGTCAATATCCCGTCTTCCTTTGTCATCTACAATCTTATGTGGAGCTTCCACGATGAAAAGATTTTCGATCAGGACGGGATCTTTCGACTCATATTCGATGGTCTGCTCTCCATTTGAAAAGCGCTCGTATCGGCCTTCTTTTTCGTTAAAATCATACACAGCATTAAACAGGGGATTATGATTGTATGAAATCATTACGGAATTGGCGGTTTCCCCGTTAATTGCCCCCTTATCACTGAACTTCAGTGCATCAGGCGGCCGTTCCATATCAAAGCCGTTCTTTTCCGCTCCCTCTTTGATATGTTCACATGTGATGTAGGAATTATGAGGGGCTTTCCGAAAGCTTGCACGCTTAAATAGCGTCCCGTCATATTGGATTCCGTTTAGGTCATCGATATAACCATTGGTCAGCATTTCTTTCGCCTCAGGACTGTATCCGTGAGCGACATACAAGCTATCATATCCTTTTGCGAGGTCTATATAGTAATCTCTGGCACTTCGGACAGGGCCGATTTCTTTCGGCATCCTGCTTTGAAAAATGGCTAAGAAACGGGTGATATCCCCCTCGGCCAACACTTCATACACAATATCCGCTTTTGACAGTCCTGATTGCGGGCGGGCCTTCGGATGGTTATTCACCATCACGGCGATCGCCCGGTTCATGGATTCTTCCTTTTCAGCCATCCCTGTTAAAGGGTACTGATTCATTCCTTCAGTTTCTACGCCTGTCTCTTCTTTCACCGCTGGAGTTGCGGCTTCTTTATCAGATTCTTTCTTTATCTCTTTATCTGAACTACATGCGACAAGTGCGAACGAGCTTAACGCAATAATCAAAGCTCTTTTCAGCATGTTTTGACACCCCTATTTACTTTACTATTTTAACGCATTATTGTTGGAAAGAGTACCGTTTTCTTCATTACATCATAGATTCCCTTTTGTGTCATCCTTATATAGGGCAGATGAGTGGACTGAAGGAACAGCAATGTATAAATCGGATCTGTGAAGCGGTAACCCCTCTCTTTCAACAAGCCTTTAAGTGTTTTTTCTTCCTCTATCAGTTCGGGCATTTCCTTCACTGACAGAAGTCCGCTTAATGGCAGGGGAATCTCGTGCAGGATTTCACCGTTCTCCGCAAGAACGATCCCGCCTCCGATTTCTTTCATCCTGTTGAAGGCTGCAATCATGTCGGACTTGCTTTTTCCAATCAGGATAATGTCCCCTGTATTGGAGTAAGACGACGCAAATCCCATCACACCATTAGAAAATCCTTTAATCATGGTGCTGATCCTCCACTCTCCATTCCGGTCCAATAACATGAGGAATGATTGATCATGGTCCGAGTCAAGCAATTCCTCTGATGGATTGATGGAGATGGAGTAAGGCTTGGTGATGACATCGTTCACCATTTCAATCCCGAACGGCATGGAGAATTGGAGGTCGTCATATCCCACTTCCCAATCAAGGGATAACAGCGTGAAGCCGTTTTGTCCCCAATTGATTTCGGTGAGGTCTTCCATCTGTTCGCCGTCTTTACGGACCCATGTGCCTTTGGAAAGCACAGAAACGGGAGTCGGATCATCCTTTGCAGAAAGAAAGTTAATATTAGCGACTCTGCCTGTAGCGATCATCCCGTGCAGGTGAGTGATATTGTAATAATTGGCAACATTGTAACTCGCCATGTTATAGGCTTCGATCGGCGGTATGCCTTTGTCGATGGCCTTTTTGATCATGAAATCCAGCACACCTTGTTCATAGAATCCCGGTGTCGATCCATCTGTGGTAAATAGAAGGGAATCGTATGAATCAATGCCTTTTTCTCTCAGCCCGTCTAAAAGAGCCGGTAAATCCGGTCGGATCGATGAATGACGCAGTGTAACCGTCAACCCTTGAATCAGGCGCTTGTATACATCCTCACCCGTCATGGCCTCATGATCACCATCAATTCCTAATAAGCGAAGCTTGGCGATCGTCTTGTCGGAAGCGCCCGGAAGATGCCCTTCCACGATTTTCCCCATCCGTTTGGTTTCCTGCATCCAGTGAAGAATCAGGTCATCTCCTTCAAGGAGCCGCGGCCACGCGGTCAGTTCTCCGCCCTGCAGCACCGAATCATGTTCGAGCCACGATTTCACTTCCCCATTTGAAAACGTAACCTCTTCATCCACCATCTCGGTTTGAGAGTCAAAACGCGTCCACCAGTACATCGTGACCGGCATTTTGCTGAACTCCCTCAATAAAGTAAACGCTTTCTTTTTTTCCAATTGTAAAAACATCATCAGGTTATCATTTACGAATGTCGTTGTTCCGGTTTGGGATGCATACTTGGAAAAAGATTGGGGATTATAAAGCTGAAACGGGTGTACATGCGGTTCGATATATCCGGGAACGAGGTACTGTGAGTGACAGTCCATTACTTCGCATTGCTCAAGGTTTTCCGGGAGTTGATCACCAGTATAGACAATCCTGTCCCCGTAAATCCAAATATGTCCCTGCACCCATTTCTTTAACGTCGAGTGAAGGTATGTTGCATTCTTTAAAAGAAGACTGGGAGACAATTCTCCGTTCAGTACTTGCACATGTTCTCGCAGTTGTTTGTTTTTCCATCTGTAGCGCTGTTCCAATGTGAACACTCCTCTAGTGGAATGGTATTAGTTTAAGTTTCAATTTATGTTAACATATTTTACTATTTAACGCATTAAAGGTTTACAACAATTATGTGAATTTTCGATTAAGGAGGAATTTACAAATGAAAGTATCATCAAACATCGGGATCATCAATGCCCTGATCCGCATCACAGTTGGATTTACCATTTTGGCCTGGAGTACATCAAAGCTTGCAAGACGTCCATGGAGAGACTCTTATCTTGTCATGGCAGTAATCGGCGCCATGAAAGTCGGAGAAGGGATCCTGCGTTATTGCCCTGTCACTGCCCTGTTTGAAAAAGGCGGAGATGGAGAAGGCAAAAACGGCGGTTTTGGAGGATTTAAAGCAAAGGATATGATGAACTTTAAAGACATGCTGAAATCCGACAGTAAGGATCACACAGATAGCGGGCACCAACAAACTCACGAACACAACCAAGACCCGCTGAGACACACCAAAAAAGAATCCAACTTCAACCCAGAAGAACTCACCAACCAGGAAGTCCAGGAAGCGCTGAATGGTTCTAAAGGGACGGACCTTCATTCTTAGGGTCTTTAAGGACATGTCGTGCTGTGAAATCCCGTAACAACGGGGATTCTGTTGATCGGGTCCCTCATAAATGGCAGGATTGCCGAGGTCCGTCCCTCGGCAATCCTGCATCCATCTTTAAATAAAGGAGTTGTTTGTATTGTTTTGGGAATATTTAACGGATATGTCGTATGTCTTGTTTTCGTTGATCGGCGGCATCGTCGCCATTGCTTATGTGTATGTTCGTAAATCTAGGAAGAGACGTGTTCGATAGCTTTCCGGCCGATATCTCTTCTGTAGAACAAGCCTTTGAAGTCTGCTTTGGATAATTCTTCGTAAACAGCGGTTTGCGCTTTTTCTACAGTGGGAGCAGAGGCAGCGATCAGTAACACTCTTCCGCCATTTGAAACAAGGGTATTTTGGTCATTGAATTCGGTTCCTGCATGATAAACCAGAGTCTTATCGTCCATCGACTTTTCAAGATCAGGCAGTGGGATCCCTTTCTCATAGGCACCTGGATAACCTTCTGCTGCCAGCACCACCCCAAGGACCGCCTCATCCGACCATTCCAAATCGACAGGCTTGCCTTCGATGATGTTTTTCACTACAAGTCCGAAATCAGAAGCCAAACGCGGCAGTACTACCTGCGTTTCCGGATCTCCAAATCGCGCGTTGAATTCGATCACTTTCGGGCCCTCACTTGTCAGCATCAGCCCTGCATATAAAATTCCAGTAAAGGAACGATCCTCTTTCACCATCGCTTGAGCAGTCGGGTGAAGGACAGTTGCAATCGCTTCCTGCACAACTTCTTCCGAAATATGAGGCACCGGGGAATATGCACCCATACCGCCTGTATTCGGACCTTGATCACCATCATTCGCACGTTTATGATCCTGTGCGATTACCATGGGATATACCGATTCACCATTTACAAAAGCCATGAGTGAAAATTCTTCTCCAAACAAGCATTCTTCCACAACCACTTTCGAGGAGGCTTCCCCGAACTTTTCATCCAGAAGCATTTCCTCCAATGCACTAATAGCCTCTTCCTCTGTTTCCGCAACGACAACACCCTTACCTGCCGCCAATCCATCTGCCTTCACCACAATCGGCGCGCCGACTTCCTTCACATACTCAATCGCTTTCTCCACACTTGTGTACACTTCATACGCTGCCGTTGGGATATTGTACTTTTTCATTAACTCTTTCGAGAACGATTTGCTTCCTTCGATAATCGCCGCTTCTTTCGTCGGTCCGAATATGTTCAGACCCTCTTCCTGAAAACGGTTGACGATTCCATCAAGCAGCGGATTCTCAGGGCCAACAAACGTATACGCTATACCCTCCTTCTTGGCAAAATCAATCAGTGCATTCACGTCGGATTCACTGTACGGGAGATTTGTTGCGACGCTTTCAATCCCTGCATTACCTGGTGCACAGAACACTTCAGTCACACTTTCACTTTCCGCTAACTTCTTGCATATGGCATGCTCGCGGCCGCCACGTCCGATCACTAATACTTTCATCTTGAAAAAGCCCCCTTTTTTAAGAAAACCCCTCCTGCGATGGTGTAGATGAGGAGAGGTTCGTATGTGGAATAGCTGTATGATCTCTTTTTCAGTCCGGGCTCTGGAAGGGGAGACGAGAGGTCCGTCCCTCAAGCTGCCCTCCATGCAGGACCCTTTACCTAAAAAGTTGGAACTGTCTATCACATTGGGTGTCAGTCAAACGTGAGGTCCGTCCCTCACATTAATGTTTGAAGTGGCGGATTCCTGTCATGACCATGGTGATGCCGTATTGGTCTGCTTTTTTGATGGAGTCTTCGTCACGGATGGATCCTCCGGGCTGGATGATGGCTGTGATGCCTGCTTTTGCGGCAGCTTCTACGGTATCGTCCATAGGGAAGAATGCGTCAGATGCCATGGCGGCTCCTTTGGCTTTCGCTCCGGCTTGCTCGAGTGCAATGTTTGCAGCTCCGACTCGGTTCATCTGTCCCGCACCGACCCCAACTGTCATATGAGCATCTGTCACAACAATTGCATTTGATTTCACATGCTTCACGACTTTCCATCCGAGCTTCATAGCTTCCCATTCCGCTTCCGTCGGTTCACGCTTTGTAACGACTCGGAGGTCTGCATCGTCAAGGGTGAACGTGTCATCCGCTTGAACCAGTAAACCACCTTCGACCGTCGTCAACTTATGCTCAATTTGGTTTGTGGACTCAAATGGAACCGTCAATAAACGGATATTCTTCTTGCCTGAGAGGATTTCAAACGCTTCGTCACTGAAAGCCGGAGCGATGACGATCTCCAGGAAGATTTCATGAAGTTGCTTGGCAGTTTCTTCATCGACGATACGATTCAACGCGACAATCCCTCCGAAGATGGATGTAGAATCCGCTTCATATGCTTTCGAAAAAGCTTCGTGGATCGTCTGACCGACCCCGACTCCACACGGATTCATGTGCTTCACCGCAACAGCCGCCGGTTCCGTGAACTCTTTTACAATTTGAAGGGCAGCATTCGCATCATTGATATTATTATAGGAAAGCTCTTTCCCGTGCAGCTGTCTTGCCATCGCTACAGAGAATTCAGAGCCGAGTGGTGCGCGGTAGAAAGAAGCTTGTTGATGAGGGTTTTCTCCATAACGCAGCGTCTGCTTTAGTTCATACGTTCTTGTAAAACGCTCAGGGTTCTCTTCACCTGAAATGTCTGTCATGTATTCAGCGATGAAGGCATCATAAGCTGCCGTGTGACGGAATACCTTGGCGGCCAACTTACGACGTTTTTCCAGTGAAGGTTCACCATGAAGCTTTAACTCAGCGATCACTTCATCATAATCCAACGCGTCGACTACGACCGTCACATATTGATGATTTTTTGCAGCCGCACGCAGCATCGTCGGCCCACCGATATCGATGTTCTCAATCGCTTCTTCTACACCGACATTCGGCTTTGCGATGGTTTGCTGGAACGGATAAAGGTTGACACATACGAGGTCGATTCCTTCGATTCCCTGTTCCTGCATCTGTTTGAGGTGACTTTCTTCCCCGCGTTTCGCAAGAAGTCCACCATGGATATTGGGGTGAAGGGTTTTTACACGTCCTTCTAAAATTTCAGGAAAACCTGTTACTTCTTCCACTCCCATGACGTCTACGTCATTTTCTAAAAGAAGCTTCTTCGTTCCACCAGTTGAAATGATATCATATCCGAGTGTCTTCAATTCCTTTGCGAATTCGATGACACCGCTTTTATCTGAAACACTGATCAATGCTCTCTTTTTCAATGTCTGATCCTCCTCTGCCTGCTGTAATGCTGATATTCATTCATTATTTTCAAACCTAAGGTCCGTCCCTCATCACTTTACCACACTACCATAATAAAGCAACCGATCTCTTCCCCGTCTTTAGTGTCCGGTGGTGAGGAAGAGGTGGTTCAGGGTGTTCGGGTATAGGTGGTGCTCGACGTGCTGGATTTTGTCCTGGAGTGACTGCCTGGTTTCTCCTGTTGTGACACGGACGATTTCCTGTGCGATGATTTCGCCTGTATCCATGCCTGCGTCCACGAAATGAACCGTGACCCCGGTTATTTTCACCCCGCCGTCGATGGCTTGTCCGATGGCGTCTTTCCCTGGAAAAGAAGGAAGGAGTGACGGATGGATATTCACGATCCGGCCTCCGAAGCTTTCGAGAAGCGTTGGACCGATCAATCTCATATACCCTGCTAATACGATAAAATCAACACCAAAATAAGCCAGCTCATTCAGGATTTCCTGTTCGAATGCCTGCTTGTTCTCATAGTCCTTCGCCCGAAAGACGAAGGTCGGGATTCCTGCAGTTTGGGCCCGGTGAATGACAAACGCGCCCGGCTGGTCACATACAAGAAGTCTGATATTCGCTTTCAGAGTTCCGCTTTGTACAGCGTCTACTAGTGCTTGAAAATTACTTCCGCTTCCTGATGCAAAAATGGCAATCTGTCTCATGACTCGCCCCCGTTATTGACATGCTCATCCTTCAATTCAACGAACGAAGCGCACCCCTGTTCCTTTCGTGACACGTCCGATGATAAAGGCGTCTTCACCCTGTTCGTTAAAAAATTGAAGAATTTCTTCTGCTTCACTTTCTTCAACTGCTAGTACAAATCCGATACCCATGTTGAAAATGTTGTACATTTCACTGCGTGGAATGTCTCCATAGTGCTCAAGGGCGGTGAAAATGGCTGGAATATCCCAGCTGCCTTCGGTTATGTCCGCTTGCAGGTGATCCGGCAGCATCCGTGGAATATTTTCAATAAAACCTCCGCCGGTGATATGTGACATCCCCTTGATGGAAAATTGTTTAAGTGCCGCAAGTACCGGTTTCACGTAAATCTTAGTCGGTGTAAGCAATGCTTCCTTTAGTGTGGTCCCGATTTCAGGGAGTGATTCTTCGAGAGAAAACGACTGATCTTCAAAGAATATTTTCCTCACCAAAGAGTACCCATTACTGTGTATACCACTGGACCCCAGTCCGACTAACACATTTCCTTCAGAAATTTCTTCGCCTGTGATGATCTCTTTTTTTTCACAGGCTCCTACAGCAAAGCCGGCGATATCATATTCTTCCTCTGAATACATACCGGGCATCTCGGCGGTCTCTCCACCGATCAGCGCGCAGCCAGCTGTTTCACATCCGTCCGCGATTCCTTTTACAATACCTTCTATCTTCTCCGGGAGTGCTTTCCCAGTCGCTATATAATCTAAGAAATATAGTGGTTCCGCTCCTTGAACGACGATGTCATTCACACACATGGCCACACAATCGATCCCGATCGTATCGTGTTTGTCTGCCATGAAGGCAAGCTTCAGCTTCGTTCCGACTCCATCTGTGCCCGAGACGAGAACGGGTTCCTTCAAATTCAAGGAAGATAAATCGAACATCCCTCCAAAGCTGCCCAATTGACCGAGAACTCCTTTACGTGCTGTCCGTTTCACATGCTTTTTGATCCGGTCGACGGATTCGTATCCCGCTTCGATATCCACTCCGGCCTGACGATACGCATTTGCCATCATGATTCCCCCTATTTCACTAACTCTTTTTCATGTGGATGAAGTGTATCCGGGTAGATTTCCGTTGGATACTTCCCTGTAAAGCAAGCCATGCATTGACCGCGGTTCTCTGATGAATCATCACGTCCAATGGCTTTGATCACACCTTCCGGGCTCAAGAATGTAAGTGAGTCCGCTCCGATGATCTGGCGCATTTCCTCTACTGAGTTGGAAGAGGCGATCAGTTCTTCATGAGTAGAAGTATCGATGCCGTAGAAGCAAGGATTCTTGATCGGCGGTGAACTGATGCACACATGCACTTCCTTCGCTCCCGCTTCCTTCAGCATGGTCACGATCCGTTTCGATGTCGTTCCCCGTACGATGGAATCGTCGACCATGACGACACGCTTGCCTTCAACCACTCCTCTTACAGGTGAAAGCTTCATCTTCACACCCTGCTCACGAAGGGATTGAGAAGGCTGAATGAACGTACGCCCTACATAACGATTCTTAATCAGTCCCATTTCATATGGGATGCCTGATGCTTCTGCGTAACCGATGGCACTTGAAATGCTGGAATCCGGCACCCCTGTTACAACATCCGCTTCAATCGGTGCTTCACTCGCCAGTTCCATCCCCATCCGTTTCCTTGCAGAATGGACGTTGATGCCCTGGATATTGCTGTCCGGTCGTGAGAAGTATACATATTCCATCGTACACATCGCATTTCCGCCTGAAAAACTAAACCGTTCTGAGGTCAATCCCTCATCATTGATGATCACAAGTTCCCCCGGTTCGATATCACGTACGAATTCAGCTCCTACGATATCGAAGGCACATGTTTCCGATGCCACGCAGTAAGCATCCCCAAGCTTACCGAGAGATAATGGACGAAGGCCGTGTGGATCAAGGGCCACCATCATCTCCGTTTCTGTCATGACTGCAAAGGCATAAGCACCCTTCAACATCGTCAGTGCGTTTTTCACACGGTCTTTCAGGTTGCGGTACCCGCTTCTTTTGATCAAATGTGCCAGCACTTCTGTATCCGAGCTTGTTTGAAAAATACTCCCCTGCCCTTCAAGCTGATGCTTTAAGGCGTTCGCATTGACGAGGTTGCCATTATGAGCAAGAGCAAGGCTGCCATTTTGCGAGTTGAAAAGGAGAGGCTGAACATTTTCATAACCTCCGCCGCCGGCTGTCGCGTATCGCACATGACCGATGGCTGAATCCCCTTCAAGCTTCTCGATGGTGCCTTCCTGGAACACTTCCGTTACGAGGCCTTCCCCTTTTAAGCAGCGTAACGTGTCACCGTCGGAAACGACGATCCCTGTCCCCTCTTGTCCTCTGTGCTGCAGACTATGAAGTCCGTAATACGTAATTTGCGCTGCATTGGGATGTCCCCATATCCCGAATACGCCACACTCTTCGTTTAAACCTTTGATTTCAGCAGGCATGGGATCGCTCCTTTCCAAGCTGACTCCAATTCTTTTACAGATGCTTGTAAAATGACGTCTCCATTTTCTGATAACACCTTGATGGCTCCGTTATCTCCTACTTGTCCAACCGCCTTCGCATCTGGAACAAGCTTTTCAAACCCTTCTTTGTTTTCAGGTTTGACTGAAACGATGAAACGGGACTGTGTTTCACTGAACAGATCCGCCACATTGTTTTCGCCAGAAAGCTGGACGTTTGCTCCCAATCCACTTGTTCCAAAAGTCGATTCTGCAAGAGCAACGGCGAAACCACCTTCAGAGATGTCATGGGCAGATGCCACAAGACCTTTCTGAATCGCTTCTAACAGCTGCATTTGCCGGCGAAGCTCCGTTTTCAAATCGATCGTAGGTGCCTGACCGAAGATCTTTCCTTCCGTCAGCTTTTGAAGCTCACTTCCACCGAACTCTTCACGTGTTTCACCGATCACGTAAATAGTATCCCCGGCTTCCTTGAAGCTTTGAGTCGTAATATGATCAACATCCTCAATCAGTCCGACCATCCCGACAACAGGTGTTGGATAAACGGCCGTCCCCATAGATTCATTGTATAACGAAACATTTCCACCGATAACCGGAGTCGACAGCTCACGGCACGCCTCGCTCATCCCGTCAACGGATTTTTCAATCTGCCAGAAAATTTCCGGCTTCTCCGGATTTCCGAAGTTCAAGCAGTCGGTGATCGCAAGTGGAATCGCTCCAGAACAGACAATATTACGTGCCGCTTCCGCAACAGCAATCTTTCCTCCTACCTCTGGATCCAGGTAAAGGTAACGGGAATTACAATCCGTTGTCATGGCAAGGGCTTTTCTCGTGCCGCGCACACGTACGACCGCTGCATCAGAACCCGGGCTCACCACCGTACTCGTCCTTACCTGGTGGTCATATTGATCGTATACCCATTCCTTACTTGCAATCGTCGGCTGCTGTAACAATGCTTTAAGCGTCTCTTTATAATCTTCAACCTTTGGAGCAGACGTTTCCATTGCTTGAAACTCCTTATAGTACGCAGCTTCTTGAGAAGGTTTGTTATAAACAGGTGCTTCCTCAGCAAGTGCATCGACGGGTACATCTGCCACCACCTCACCTTTGTGAAGAAGGCGAAGACGTTTATCATCTGTTACCTTACCGATGGAAACCGCTTCTAAGTCATATTTTGAAAAAAGATCAACGATTTCTTGTTCACGGCCTTTTTCCACAACGATCAGCATACGTTCCTGTGATTCTGACAGCATCATTTCATATGCGGTCATGCCTCTTTCACGCTGCGGGACAAGATCAAGGTCCATTTCGATACCGGATCCCGCTTTACTTGCCATTTCAGCGGATGAACTTGTAAGACCGGCCGCTCCCATATCCTGAATGCCGACAAGGGCATCGTTTTGAACAAGTTCGAGACACGCTTCCAGAAGTAATTTTTCCATAAACGGATCTCCCACTTGAACCGCCGGGCGCTTCTCTTCTGATCCTTCATTTAATTCCTCGGAGGCGAAGGTGGCTCCGTGAATGCCGTCGCGGCCTGTTTTCGCCCCGACATACATGACGGTATTGTCGACACCGTGCGCCTGACCTTTTTTAATATCTTTATGATCGATCAATCCGACACACATTGCGTTTACAAGGGGATTCCCTTCGTACGAAGCGTCGAATTGAACTTCCCCTCCCACCGTCGGGATCCCGATACAGTTCCCGTATCCGGCGATACCCGCTACGACTTCTTTAAATAGATACTGAACACGAGGAGAATCCAACTCTCCAAAGCGTAAAGAGTTGAGGAGTGCGACAGGTCTTGCCCCCATCGAGAATACGTCTCGTATAATACCCCCGACACCCGTTGCCGCTCCTTGATAAGGCTCGATGGCCGATGGATGATTGTGACTCTCGATTTTGAACACCACTGCTTGATCATCGCCAATATCAACAATTCCAGCTCCTTCTCCAGGTCCTTGAAGAACCCGTTCACCTGTCGTTGGGAATTTCATCAATACAGGCTTTGAATTTTTATAGCTGCAATGCTCTGACCACATAACAGAGAAGAGACCGGTCTCTGTGTAGTTAGGTGTTCTTCCGAGGATGTTTTCCACCATTGAAAATTCTTCGTCTGTTAAACCCATCTCACGATAAAGCTGTTCTTCTTTCACTTTTGTTGAAGTTGGTTCAAGCATTAACGACATGTTTTTCCCTCCAGTGTTTCACAATCGATTGAAATAGTTTCTTCCCGTCTTCACTACCTAGTAAAGTATCCATGGCGCGCTCCGGATGAGGCATCATCCCAAGCACATTTCCTGCTCTATTTGTGATCCCTGCAATGTTTTCAACGCTGCCGTTCGGATTTTCATCACTATAGGTGAATACAATTTGATTGTTTTCACGTAAAGTGTTCATCGTATCTTCGTCACAGAAGTAGTTTCCTTCACCGTGAGCGATTGGAATTTGGATCACGTCATTCTTTTCGTACCCGTTCGTAAACATCGTTTCATTGTTCTCAACGGTTAACGGCACTGTTCTGCAGATGAACTTTAAGCTGTCATTCCGGCGCATGGCCCCTGGCAGTAATCCTGTTTCGAGTAGAACCTGAAATCCGTTGCATACACCAAGAACCGGCTTCCCTTGCTCCGCAGCTTTCACGACCTCTTTCATCACATTCGAGAAGCGGGCAATCGCTCCTGAACGAAGATAATCACCGTACGAGAATCCCCCTGGTAATAGAATCGCATCATAGTCTTCTAGATTATCAGCATCGTGCCAAACGTAATCCACTTCTTCACCGATCTCATCCTTGATCGCATGGTACATATCGATGTCACAGTTAGAGCCTGGGAATACAATCACTGCAAATTTCATTGAGCGACACTCTCCTCGATTTCATATCGGTAATCCTCGATCACGGGGTTTGCAAGCAAACGATGACACATTTCTTCAACCGTCGCTTCCACGTTTTCAACAGATGATGGAAGAGTCAACTCCATATACTTCCCGACGCGCACATCTTCAACACTTTTGAATTCCATTGAATGCAGCGCCTGTTTCACAACACTTCCTTGAGGATCTAATACACTTTCTCTTAATGTGATATACACCTTTACTTTGTACATAGTTCGTTTCCTCCTAAGCGTTCTAAAATGATTGAGTATACTTCTGTTAAACTGCCAATATCTCTTCTGAAAACATCCTTATCAAGCTTTTGGTTCGTTTCGGCGTCCCACAGACGGCAAGTGTCCGGTGAGATTTCATCCCCTAATAGAATCGCTCCATCACGGTCTTTCCCAAACTCCAATTTGAAATCGACGAGAGTGACTCCCGCTTCTTTGAAAATCCCTTGAAGGACTTCATTCACACGGAGTGCCATCGTTCTGATCTCGGCACGTTCTTCCCGGGCAGCAATCTCAAGGAAATCAATGTGATCATCGGTGATCAGTGGATCTCCCAGAGCATCGTCTTTATAGTAAAATTCGATGATCGGCTTTTGTAGAGGTGTCCCCTCTTCTTTTCCAAGCCGTTTTGACAAACTTCCTGCAATGACGTTCCGGACCACGACTTCAAGTGGAATGATGTTTACACGTTTGACCAGCTGCTCATCCTCTGAAATCTGTTTAATAAAATGACTCTGAATCCCTTTTTCAGCAAGCTTTGAAAATAGCAGGCTCGAAATCTTATTATTTAAAACCCCTTTGCCGTCGATATCCGCTTTCTTCTCCCCGTTAAAAGCAGTGGCAGAATTCTTATATTGAATCCAAACGACGTCTTCATCTTGTGTGGCGAAAATCTGCTTCGCTTTTCCTTCGTATAAAAGCATTCCTTTTTCCAAGTGAAATCCCCCTGTTCATTGAAAATTGCCAATCTTCAGTCTATATTTCCATAAAAAAAGGGAGGGATTCCGCGAAAAACCCCTGCCTTATTCTTTTGTCAGAAGGACTTACTCGACTAAGCCGCATCGTTCAAAGATTGTATCCACATGTTTTAAGTGATAGTTGTAATCGAAGCAGTCATCAATGTCAGAAGGTGAAAGCTTGGATGTGATGGTCGCATCTTCCTCGATAAGAGAACGGAAGGCCACTTGCTTCTCCCATGCCTCCATTGCTTTCGGCTGAACCGTATCATAGGCTTCTTCACGAGTCATCCCTTTATCGATAAGGGCTAAAAGGACACGTTGAGAGTAGATCAAGCCTAGTGTACGATCCATATTGCGCTGCATATTCTCCGGGAAGACCGTCAAGTTCTTGATGATATTTCCGAAACGGTTCAGCATGTAATTGAGGGCGATCGTCGCATCCGGCAGGATCACACGCTCTGCTGATGAGTGAGAGATATCACGTTCATGCCATAGTGGCACGTTCTCATACGCTGTCAGCATGTATCCTCTGATTACGCGGGCCATACCCGTCATGTTCTCAGAACCGATTGGATTACGCTTATGAGGCATTGCTGAAGACCCTTTTTGACCTTTTGCGAAGAATTCTTCCACTTCACGCGTCTCACTCTTCTGCAGGCCGCGGACCTCCACGGAAAACTTCTCGATGGACGTCGCAATCAATGCAAGTGTCCCCATATAATGAGCGTGACGGTCACGTTGTAATGTTTGTGTGGAAACCGGTGCCGGCGTAATGCCAAGCTTTTCACACACATAAGACTCAACGAAAGGATCGATATTCGCATACGTTCCAACGGCACCGGAAATCTTACCGAATTCCACTCCATCTGCAGCCGCTTTGAATCGTTCAACATTACGCTTCATCTCTTCATACCAAAGGGCAAGCTTCAGACCGAACGTAGTCGGCTCAGCGTGAACACCGTGCGTACGTCCCATCATGACCGTATGCTTATGCTCGATCGCCTTGTTCTTTAAAATTTCAACAAATCGTTCCAAGTCTTTCAGGATGATGTCGTTCGCCTGCTTAAGTTGATACGAAAGGGCCGTATCCACGACGTCCGTTGAAGTCAGTCCGTAATGAACCCATTTTCTTTCTTCTCCAAGCGTTTCAGAAACGGCTCTTGTGAAGGCTACTACATCGTGACGCGTTTCTTCTTCGATCTCTTTAATGCGATCAACATTGAAACCCGCATTCTCACGGATCTTCCTAACATCCTCTTTCGGAATATCTCCGATTTCAGCCCATGCTTCACAAGCCAAAATTTCCACTTCAAGCCATGCTTGAAAACGATTTTCCTCTGTCCAGATTGCTCCCATTTCAGGGCGTGTATAACGTTCTATCATACCAGTCGTCCTCCGATCTTTTCTTGCACCTTCCAAATCCCTGCTTCGCTTATCTTCGACAATGTCCCTTCTATATCGTTCGTCAATAGAGTGACATGCCCCATCTTCCGCTTCGGCTTCGGTACATCCTTGCCGTAAAGATGGATAAACCAGTCAGGGTGCTTTGGAACAGCCTTCATAATAGGCTCGATATGCTCTCCTAATAGATTAACCATCACAGCGTTCTTTAATAAGGTCGGTTGAACAAGCGGCCAGTTGCAAACAGCTTTGACGTGCTGGGCAAATTGAGAGAAATCACATGCTTCAATCGAATAGTGACCCGAATTATGAGGTCTTGGAGCCAGCTCATTGATATAGATGTCCCCATCTGCGGTCAGGAACATCTCAATCGCCAGCGTCCCTACAAGATCAAGTGTCTCACTGATTCTCTTCGCCATCCCGATTGCTTTATCTGCTGTTTCTTCACTCACCCTTGCCGGCGCGATCGTTTCATGCAAGATGTTATCCACATGAATATTTTCCACTACCGGAAAGTTCGTTTGTTGTCCATCAGGATTACGTGTCACAATCACGGACAACTCTTTTTCAAAAGGTATCCACTTCTCTAGCACACACGGACCGTTCTCCAATAAAGCAGCGGCTTCATCAATCTCGCCTGCTTCCCGGATCACATACTGTCCTTTCCCGTCGTAACCGCCCCTCGTCGTTTTTAAAACCACTGGATAGCCAAGCTTTTCTATATTATCATATATGTCCTTCTGTTGTTTAATCACAGCATACGGAGCCACTTCCACCCCTGCAAACGTAAGGGCTTCCTTCTCCATGATGCGATCCTGAGTAATACGGATCAATTCCGCCCCTTGAGGTAAATAGGCACGCTCTGACAACCATTTCAGCGCTTCATAATCGATGTTTTCAAATTCATATGTAATCACATCGCACTCTTCAGCCAGTCTGTACAGAGCATCATACTGGTCAAAGCCTGCCGTGATCACACGATCCGCCACCTGTGCACATGGTGAGTCAGGGGATGGATCTAATACCGCCACCCGGAAGCCTCTAGCTTTCGCATCAAGTGCCATCATCCGGCCAAGCTGTCCTCCGCCGATGATCCCAATCGTCTGTCCTGGTAAAATCGTCTTCTTATTCAAGGTCATCACTACTTTCCATCACTCTTTCCCGTAGTGCACTTCTTCTATTTTCCAACGTTTCCGCCAACTCTGCATTTTCAATCGAAAGGATCTGTGCGGCAAGGAGTCCGGCATTGGTGGCCCCCGCCTTCCCGATCGCCACCGTCGCAACCGGAACGCCGCCCGGCATCTGCACGATCGACAACAGTGAATCCATTCCGTTCAGTGCCTTAGACTGAACCGGTACACCGATCACAGGCAATGTGGTCTTCGCAGCCACCATTCCCGGCAGGTGGGCTGCTCCGCCTGCACCTGCAATAATGACCTTCACTCCACGGTTTCTTGCACATTCTGCAAATTCAAACATAAAATCAGGTGTCCTGTGAGCCGATACAACCTGTTTCTCAAATGGAATCTCCAGCTCCTCCAATACCTCACACGCATGCTTCATTGTTTCCCAGTCCGATGTACTTCCCATGATCACTGAAATCATAATGGTGACAGGCACCTCCCGTAGTTTACCTTAGTCCCTTTTCACAGAAAAATACCCAGATCAATTGTTCTCTACACTCGGAGAGAAAGCAATTGATCTGGGTATTTTAAAGAGAATGGTCCCGTTTTATCCGATAGGGCCCACAAACGCACTCGTATCCAGACAGCTACTTTCCCTCATAGTCCGACCATTTACGGTAGTCAGGTAGAGACTCATGGGCCATATTCCCATTATTATATGAGGGCATTCGGTTTATTTGTCTCAATCATAACGTGATATCGAGAACCTGTCAACGAATAATCGAACGATAATAAAAGTCTGAAAATTAATGTTCGGATTTGAAGCGTTTACTCCTCCATCTTCTTCCCTTCAAAGACAATTGTCTGTCTAATAGGGACATATTCTGTTTTGTTACCTTCTTTCTGCTCTTCAAACACGGGCTTTTCCATCCGTCTCACGGGCATATAACCCATTTCCTTCATACGATCCAAACAGTCTGCAATACTCTCGTTCTCCTGCACTTCGAATAATAATTTCTTTTTACTCATTCTTTTAATTTTCCTTTACGTATATTTCGTACCGTCTTCACCCAGAATCCTCCGTGAATTGCCTTCGGTTCATAAGCTATGATGAATGCTTTCGGATCAAGCTCCTTAATTGTATCATACAGCTTCATCTCATACTTTCTCGGAGTCAGGATCTGCAGGGCCATCCGGTTCCCCTCAAGACCATTCGCCTCCCAGTTCGTCACCCCGTATCCACGGGCACGAAGCTCATTCGGAAGTGCCTTATCATACTCCTTCGTGATCACATTCACCGTAATATACCCAAGAGCCAGCTTCTCCTCGATCTTCATCCCGACAATCACACCAAGACCATACCCGACCGCATATGCAATCAAATTCTGGATCTCATTCAAATTGTCCAATACAAGCCCAAGGCCCACTACATATATGACAACCTCAAACGTACTCACAAACGCAGCTATATATCGATAACCCTTTAACGTCAGTATCATCCTGATCGTAAAAAAGGACACATATACAACATTGATGATTAAGATGATCGCTACCATCACAAAGCTATTGTCTAACACCAAGATGCTCCTCTCTCCACTACTACTGTAGTATGCTCAAATTAAGTTCCTATTTTACTAGAAAAAATCGAGAATATGAACCACTTCATGAATAATTATGAGTAAAATTAAATGACAATTTCTAGAAAACCAATACCTTACTCCTTGTTTTTCCTATTTAGAAGGGGTTAAAACAAAAAAAGCTTAATGGCCGAATGTAAAAGCAGCCATTAAGCCTTCTTATATATAAAAGCGTTTTTAATTTCTCGATTACATCAGAACACTCTGCACAATCTTTGTAATCGGCATTCGTATACTGATATTCGATCGTTCCGTGACTTTTATTGCCGTGAATCATTCATCAAATTAATTTTCACTAGGAATTATATGAATAAAAGATAGATTACTATTCTATTTTAAAAAAATGAGTCTACTTTTCGTTAGTTTCTGCTCCTACAGGGGACACTTTGGTTGAAATACTTTTATGGGGTTATGATATTAGAAGAAAAGTTAGCTGTATTTATAGAATAGTAAAGGGCAGTTGGAATAATTGCGTCATTTTCAAGCCATATTGCGTCGTTTTTTTATTTATTGCGTCATTTCCGGGGATAATTGCGTCATTTTTTTGTTTATTGCGTATTTTACCAAATAATCCCTTTAATAGATTCTCTGCGCACCTATTTGTACAATCAAAACYAAAAAAAGAGTAACTCCTAAGAGCTACTCTTTCCCTATTTGCCTGGCGACGTCCTACTCTCACAGGGGGAGATCCCCCAACTACCATCGGCGCTGAAGAGCTTAACTTCCGTGTTCGGCATGGGAACGGGTGTGACCTCTTCGCCATTATCACCAGACGAATATTCAATTGAAGGAATTGTTCCTTCAAAACTAGATAAAGAATTGATGTCAAGAAAGCCGAATATCGACCAATGTTGTATCTACTATTACAAGTAGACAGCAATCCAGCTCCGGCGGCTAGAGACTCGAGGTCATTTCAGTTCAATCAGCTGAGGGTAAAAGGCACCCTCTTCTGATTGCCCAGAAATGCTTGTCGTCTCTGTTCAAGCCGCCTCCGCTTTATAATGTGGTTAAGTCCTCGATCGATTAGTATCAGTCAACTCCACATGTCGCC